>NZ_JARVWW010000001.1 GCF_029846715.1 Bradyrhizobium nivariense | reverse complement strand
GCTTGCTGGAAACCTCATGCGATCCGCCCCCAGGCCACGCCTTGACGGGCGCGAGCACGGCGTCATCATGGCAGGTGTCGACGATCCGAAACGCGCGACACAGGGCCACGATTTAATGGTTGCTACGATCCCTCACTTGTACTCCCGTTCCGTCCACCACGGGAAATAGTCCGGCATATCGCTCGACACCTTGTTCTTGAACTCGGCGGGACGCTTCTCCAGGAACGACACCACGCCTTCCTTTACGTCGTCCGAGCGCCCGCGGGCGTAGATGCCGCGGCTGTCGACCTTGTGGGCTTCCATCGGATCGTCGGCGCCCATCATGCGCCACATCATCTGGCGGATCAGCGCCACCGACACCGGCGCCGTCTTCGCCGCAAACTCCTTGGCGAGCGCACGGGCGGTCGGCAACAGATCATCCGGCGGCACCACTTTGCTGACGAGGCGGCCGGCGAGGGCTTCCTGCGCTGGGAAGACGCGGCCCGAATAGCACCATTCCAGCGCCTGCGAGATGCCGACGATGCGCGGCAGGAACCAGCTTGAGGCGGCCTCCGGCACGATGCCCCGCTGGGAGAACACGAAGCCGAAGCGTGCGGCGTCGGAGGCGATGCGGATGTCCATCGCGAGCTGCATGGTGACGCCGATGCCGACAGCGGGGCCGTTCACTGCGGCAATCACCGGCTTCAGGCATTTGAAGATGCGCAGCGTCACCTGGCCACCGCCATCGCGCACCTGGGAATCGCTGTAGTCGACCTTGCCGTCGGCGAAGCGCTTCACCGGCCCGCGACGCGCGTCGCGATCAAAGGTGTCGGCGCCCGACGAAAGATCTGCGCCCGCGCAAAAACCGCGGCCGGCGCCCGTGACGATGATGGCGCGGACGTTGTCGTCCTTGTCGGCGGCATCGAACGCGTCGATCAGCTCACCTTGCATCTGCGCGTTGAAGGCGTTGAGCTTGTCGGGGCGGTTGAGCGTGATGGTGAGGATCTGCTCGGCGATTTCGTACTTGATCGTTTCATACGCCATGGTGGTTTCCTTCCCGGTCCTGAATTCTGTCTCGAAGAGACGTCATGCATGGTCGCCAGCGTCCGTCTTGCGCGGACTGGGCATGTGGCAGCCAGTAAGAGAACGTGGGCGGCCGGGCTCAACAACAAGCGCGGCCATGAGGGAGCGCGCTAGCGCGCCGGCGGGCTGGGCCAGGGCTTCTGCGGGCCGCGCAGGCTCTCAAAAGCCTTGGCCATGCCGAGCACGCCGATATCGTCGAAGCGGCGGCCGACGATCTGCACGCCGATGGGAAAACCCTTGGCGTTAGAGCCGCCGTTGATGGAGATCGCCGGATTCTCCGACATATTCCACGGCACGGTATAGGCGATGTGCTCGAACGGCTTCATGGGATCGTTGGTCGGCGAGGCCCACTCCGCCGGATAGTTCACGTTCGGCGCGGTCGGCGAGATGACATAGTCGAGGTCACAGAACAGCTTCGCCGCCGCGGCGCGGATCGCCATGGTCTGGTTGAAGCCACGGATGACGTCGACAGCCGACAACCTGGCGCCAGACTCACCCCATTTGAAAATGTAGGGCAGCACCTTTGCCTGTTCGGCGGGCGTCAGCTTCGACAGATCATCCCACATCCGTGCACGCCAAAAGTTGTCGAGGCCGTCGAGCATCTCGCGCGTGAGTATGCCGTCGACTTCGGTGACGACCGCGCCGGCGGACTCGAACGCTTTCGCCGCTTTCACCGCGACCTCGCGCACCGGTTTCTCCAGCGCCTGGCCCACGCCGGGATCGAGCATCAATCCGATGCGGAGTTTGCGCGGAGACTTCTCCAGCCCCTTCCAGTTGAGGGGCTCGGCGGGCAGGCTCATGCCGTCGCGCCGGTCGGGTTTTGCGATCACGCTCATCATCAGCGCGCAATCATCGACCGTGCGGGTCATCGGCCCCGCGACGCGGCCGACATAGGCGGGGTCGATCGGCACGCGGCCGAAACTCGGCTTGAAACCGACGAGGCCGCACCAGCCCGCGGGCAGGCGGACCGAGCCGCCGATATCGGTGCCGAGATGCAGCGGGCCATAGCCAGCCGCCGCCGCGGCGCCTGCACCCGCGCTGGAGCCGCCGGGATTCTTGGAGAGGTCCCAGGGATTGCGCGCGAGCGCATGGAAGCTGGAGAGCCCCGAGGACAGCATGCCGTAATCGGGCATAGTGGTTTTTGCGAAGATGATCGCACCGG
This sequence comes from Bradyrhizobium nivariense, assembly GCF_029846715.1. Taxonomy (GTDB): domain Bacteria; phylum Pseudomonadota; class Alphaproteobacteria; order Rhizobiales; family Xanthobacteraceae; genus Bradyrhizobium. The sequence continues at coordinate 835,844 of NZ_JARVWW010000001.1, read as the reverse complement.
CTTCGCGCAGGCGCGCGGCGGGAGGCGCGTCCTTCTCGGCCGGCGTGAGCTTGACGCTCGCAGCCCCCAGCGGCACCGGCACGCCTTTGGTCGCGATGTTGTCCTTCACCGTCACAGGCACGCCGTCGAGCGGGCCGGACGGCTCGCCGCCGGTCCAGCGCGCGGTCGAGGCCTTCGCGGCCTCGACCGCGCCATCGGGATCGAATGCATAGAGCGCCCTGAGGTGGGGCTCCCACGCTGCGACGTGCGCGAGCACGTCCTCCAGCACCTCGCTCGGCGAGAACTGCTTGGCGCGATAGCCCGCGATCAGATCGACCGCGGAAAGATCGTGCAGCGAGGTAACCGCCTCTTCGACGCTCTTTTTATGCATTGCTACCTGCCGGCATACGGGTCTCGATGATCCGGGCGAACATGCTGGCACCGATCGGCAGGATCTTGTCGTCGAGCACGAAGCCGGGATTGTGCACGGGCACCGAGCCGTCGTGGCCGACCCAGAAATAGGCGCCGGGAATGGTTTGCAGCATGTCGGCAAAATCCTCGCTGCCCATCTTCGGCTGGGCACGGGTAATCACCTTGGCCGGATCGATGACGGTGCGCGCGACCTCCTCGACCACCTTGGACTGCTCGACCTGGTTGACCAGCACGCCGAAAGTGTCACGGATGTCGGCTTCGATCTCGCACTGGAAGGCGGCAGCCATGCCGGCGCAGATCGTGCGGATGCGTTCGCTGATCAGGGCGCGCACTTCATTCGAGAAGGTGCGGATGGTGCCGCAGAGATGGGCTTCGCCAGGGATGACATTGTAGGCGGAACCGGCGTGAATCTGCGTGATCGAGATGACGGCGGCCTGCAGCGGCTCGACGTTGCGGCTGACGATGGTCTGGATCGCCTGCGCCAGCGTGGTTGCGATGATCACCGCGTCCTTGGAGCGTTCGGGCATCGCGCCATGCGCGCCGTAGCCGGTGATGCGGAGGTCGAAGAAGTCGGCGCTGGCCATCGCGGGGCCAGGCAGAATCGCGATCTCGCCGTGGTTGAGGTCGGGCGCGTTGTGCAGGCCATAGAGCTCGTCGCAGGGAAACTTCTCGAACAAGCCGTCCTTGATCATGGCGCGGGCGCCGCCGAGGCCTTCCTCGGCCGGCTGGAAGATCAGGTGCACGGTGCCGTCGAAGTTTTTGGTCTCGGCGAGGTAGCGTGCGGTGCCAAGCAGCATGGTGGTGTGGCCGTCATGGCCGCAGCCGTGGAAGCGGCCGGGGATCTTTGAACTCCATTTCAGATTGGTGTTCTCCTCCATCGGCAGCGCGTCCATGTCGGCGCGCAGGCCGATGCGCTTGCCGCCCCAACCCTTGCCCTTGATGACGCCGATCACGCCGGTGCCGCCGAGACCGCGATGCACCTCGATGCCCCAGCTCTTCAGCTTGTCCGCGACGATGCCGGAGGTGCGCACTTCCTCGAAGCCGATCTCGGGATGGGCATGGAGGTCGCGGCGAATGGCGGTGAGTTCGTCGGCGTAGCCGTCGATGCGGTCGATCGTGGGCATGTGTCCTGTCCAGTTAGCGTGGGGAGGGAGTGAAAACCGGGCCGTTCGGCTTGATGCGAATACCCGGCCGCAGGCGCGTCTATGGCAGCGTGGCCGTGTCCGCGGGCATCGCGCCGGGGGCGGCGCAGATCATCAGCTTTTCCGCGATCGGCTCGAAATCGGCGCGGAAGTGCACCGAGCTCTTGTTGACCAAAATCTTCTCTTCGGTCGGCTCGATGCCGACGTAGCGGTACATTGCCTGGTCGGCGAGCTGCGCCTTGTGCGAGGAGACGACGACGCGGACGTCGCCGATGCGCAGGCACGCGGACGGGCCCATCTCCATCTCGCGGCCGCCATAGTAAGGGCCGGGCGCGATGAAGCGGCCGTCGGAGAGCTTTTCGACGACGAAGGTCTCGCGATAGGGCTCGTCGCCGGGAATGCCGGACTTGCCGCCGAGCGACAGCGTCACGGTGGCGCCGACGCCAGCCGCATGCGCGGCCTTGGCCGAGCCCGGATCGTAGATCGCGCCGGTGGCGGCGCTGGCCTTGTTGCGCACCAGCGCGCGCAGCATGCCCGTGGTGTCGGAATCGCCGCCGGCGCCGGGATTGTCCTGGGTGTCGGCGATGATGATCGGCTTGCTCGCGCTCTTCGAGAGCTCCATCGCATGGCGTACGCCGTCGTCGGGTGACCAGATCTTGCCGTCGAAATCGTCCTCGTGGCTTTCGATCAGTTTTACGATCGCATCCGCGGCGCGGTCGGCGTCGGCCTGCGTCTTGCCGTACGCGAACACGCTCGGCCCGCAATCGCGGAAATCGGCGGCGGGGAAGCCGGGCGCGAAGGACAGCGTCGGAACCGCATCGCTCTCCAGCGCGGCAAGCTTTTCGTAGATGCCCTTGGTCGGCTGGTCGTTGCTGCACTGCCAGCTGATCGGGATCAGGAACGGCAATTGCCGGAAGGCCTTTGCAAAACGCTGCCTGGTCTTCAGAACCAATGCGAGATGTCGCGCGCAGGCGCGGCCGGTCTCGGCCATGTCGACATGGGGATAGGTGCGGTAGGCGATCAGCGCGTCCGCATGTTCCATCATGTCGGGCGTGACGTTGGCGTGGAGGTCGAGGCTGGTGATCAGCGGAACATCCTTGCCGATGACGCGGCGCACGCGCGCCAGAATCTCGCCTTCGCCGTCGTCGAAATGTTCCGTGACCATCGCGCCGTGCAGGTCGAGATAGACGGCGTCGATCGAGCCGGCGGCTGCGATGCCGTCGACCATCACCTTGACGATGCGCTCGAAGGCATCCCTGGTGACATGCGCCGACGGGCTCGCGCCGCACGCAATCGTCGGAACGAGTTCCCAGCCGTTGGCCTCGGCGCTGTCGACGAAACCGGCGAGGCCGACATTGATGTGCCGCATCACCCTGAGCACGTCGGCGCCCTCCGTCATCGCCGGCCAGCCGCCGCCGTGCTGGAAGTCCGCGAAAGTCGCCTTCGTGGGAGCGAAGGTGTTGGTCTCGTGCAGGAAGCCGCCGACGGCGATACGTGTCATTCAATCCAGTCCCACGCAAATGATGCGCGCGACGTTAGCCCTGTGCGTGCGGCGAGAGCAAGCCGGGAAGCAATCGCGCCATGCATGGCGTCAAGCCATTTTGGGATTGCTTGCCGCAACCGCCGTCATTGCGAGCGTAGCGAAGCAATCCAGAATCCCGCCGCGGGGACAGCCTGGATTGCTTCGCTTCGCTCACAAATGACGAGGGGAGAGACTACGCGTTCGCCGCTACGCCTTCCGACACCCGCCGGAAATTCGCAAAGTCCCAGCCGCGGCCCGGCGCTGCCTCGAGCAAGGCTCTGGTATAAGCTTCCTTCGGATGCGTCAGCACTTCGGCGGCCGGGCCCTGTTCGACGACGCGGCCGTGCTGCATCACCACGACCTCGTCGCAGATTTGCGCTGCGACGCGCAGATCGTGGGTGATGAACAGGATCGCGATGCCGAGCCGCTTCTGAATCTCGTCGAACAGTTCCAGCACCTGCGCCTGCACGGAGACGTCGAGGGCGGAGACCGCCTCGTCCGCGACCAGCACGTCGGGATCGAGCGCGAGCGCGCGGGCGATCGCAATGCGCTGACGCTGGCCGCCGGAGAACTGGTGCGGATAGCGCGCGACCGTATCGGCGGGCAGGCCGACCAGCTCGAGCAATTCGCGGGCACGCTTCATTGCGTCCGCATGCGACACGCCGTAATTGATCGGGCCTTCCGCGATGCTTTCGCCGACGGTGACGCGCGGGTTGAGCGAGCGGTAGGGGTCCTGGAATACGATCTGGATCTTCTTCCGATGCGGCTGCAACAGCCGCCGCGAGATGTCCGAGATCTCGCGGCCGGAAAGGCGTACGCCGCCGGAGGTTGGGTCGATCAGGCGGACGATGCAGCGCGCCACGGTCGATTTGCCTGAGCCGCTCTCGCCGACGATGCCGAGCGTGCGGCCCTTGCGCAGCGTCAGCGTAACCTTGTCGGCGGCGACGACTTCGCGGCCTTTACCGAAGAACGCGCGCTCGCGGTAGACCTTGCCGAGTTCGTTGGCCTCCAGCACCACCGGTTCCTTGGTCTCAGGCCGTGCCGCGCGCGGCACCAGGCTCGGCACTGCGGAAAGCAGGTTGCGAGTGTACTCCATGGTCGGATTGCGCAGGATGGAATCCAGCGTTCCGGTCTCGACCAGTCGGCCCTGCCGCATCACCGCGACGCGGTCGGCGATTTCAGCGACCACGCCCATGTCATGGGTGATGAACAGCACGGCGGTCCCGTGATCGCGCTGGAGGTCGCGGATCAGGGTCAAAATCTGCTTCTGCGTTGTGACGTCGAGCGCGGTGGTCGGTTCGTCTGCAATGAGCAGCTTCGGTTCGAGCACGAGTGCCATCGCGATCATGATGCGCTGGCGCTGACCGCCGGAGAGACGGTGCGGGTAGGAGGCAAAGATGCGCTCGACCTGGGGTAGGCGCACCTGGTCCATCATGTCGAGGATGCGCTTCTTGCGCGCCTTCGCATCGAGATTGGTGTGCGCGCGCAGAACCTCGTCAATCTGGCGGCCGACCGGCACCACGGGATTGAGCGCCGTCATCGGCTCCTGAAAAATCATCGCCATCCGCGTCGCGCGCAGCTGGCGCAGGCGGCGGTCGGTCGCGGTAAGCAGCTCTTCGCCGACCAGCTTGATGCTGCCGCCGGTCGGAACCAGCGTGCCCTTCGGCAGCAGGCCCATCGTGGTGAGCGAGGTCACAGACTTGCCCGAGCCGCTTTCTCCCACGAGACACAGCGTCTCGCGCTCGCGGACCTGGATCGAGATGCCGTCGATGATGTGCGTGCCCTTCGGCTTCTTGCCGATGGAAACGACGAGGTTGCTGATGTCGAGAACGGTGTTGGTCATCACTTCCCCTCCCGCTGCTTCATGCGGGGATCGAGGGCGTCGCGGGCGGCGTCGCCGATCAAATTGATGCTGAGGATCGCGATCGACAGCAACAGACCCGGCCAGAAGATCAGCGTCGGCTTGAGCTGGAAGTACTGACGGCCCTCGGCCATGATGTTGCCCCAGGTCGGCGTTTCCGGCGAGATGCCGGCGCCGAGGAAGGAGAGGATGGCCTCGGTGAGGATTGCGGACGCGCAGACGTAACTGCCCTGCACGATCAGAGGTGCGATCGTGTTCGGCATCAAATGCCGCCACATGATCTTTGGCAGGGATGAGCCGACCGAGATCGCCGCTTCAACATAGGGCTCTTCGCGCGCCGACAACACGACCGAGCGCACCAGGCGTGCCACGCGCGGAACTTCGGGGATCGTGATCGCGATCAGCACGGTCCAGAGGCTGGCGCCGGACAGCGACACCACGGCGATTGCCAGCAGGATGCTCGGCATCGCCATCAGGCCGTCCATGATCCGCATCATGACGGAATCGACCAGCTTGAAGAAGCCGGAGACGAGGCCGATCGCCAGCCCGATGACGATCGACATGATCGCCGAGCCGATGCCGATCAGAAGCGAGATGCGTCCGCCATACATGACGCGCGACAGCAGGTCGCGGCCATAGGCGTCGGTGCCGAGCAGGAATTGCGTCGAAGAGGGCTTCAGCCGCTGCGAGGGCGCAAGCTGGATCGGATCATGCGGCGCAATCAACGGCGCCAGGATCGAGATCAGCACGATCAACGCGAGGCAGATGGTCGCTGCCGCGATGATCGGCGTCGAGGTGAGGAATCCGAAGCGCGGCCGCAGCGGCGACGTGATCGGAATGGATGACTGGGGAAGGGTATCGACCGACATTTTTGCTGTTATCCTTGCCTCAGTACCGGATCCGGGGATCGAGCAGCGTGTAGGCGACGTCGATCAGGAGATTGACGACGACATAGATCAACGACGTCAGCAAAATCATCGCCTGGATCACCGGATAGTCGCGCGCCAGCACCGCATCCACCGTGAGGCGGCCGATGCCGGGGATGTTGAACACGCTCTCGGTGACGACGACGCCGGAGATCAATAGCGCAAAGCCGGTACCGATCACCGTGATCACGGGCACGGCGGCGTTGCGCAGCGCGTGCCGCATCATCACGGCGACCTCGTTGATGCCCTTTGCGCGCGCGGTGCGGACGTAGTCCTCACCGAGCACGTCGAGCATCGCCGCGCGCGTCATGCGCGCGATCAGCGCGATGTAGATGAAGGACAGCGCGCAGGTCGGCAGGATGATGCGCTCGAAGAACTGCCCAAAACCGTTCGAGATGCTGCGGAAGCCCTGCACCGGCACCCAGCGCAGGTCGATGGCGAAGACCTCGATCAGGACATAGCCGACCACGAACACCGGTACCGAGAAGCCGAGCACCGACAGGCCCATCACGAAGCGGTCGATCCAGGTGCCGTGCTTCCACGCCGCGATGACGCCCAGGGGAACAGCGACGATGACGGCGAGAATGATGGTCGACAGCGCGATCGAGATCGACGGTTCGACGCGCTGGCCGATCATCTTCATCACCGGAAGGTTGGAGATGAGTGAAGTTCCGAGATCGCCGTGCAGCAGCTTGTTCAGCCAGGTGATGAACTGCACGATCAGCGGCTCGTTGAGACCGAGCGAGGTGCGGATGCGCTCCAGCCGTTCCGGGGTGGCGTTGTCGCCGGCGAGAATCGCGGCGGGATCGCCCGGGGTGAGGCGGAGCAGGAGGAACACGAACAGCGCCACCACGCCCATCACGGGCACGGCGGCGAAAATTCGGCGAAGGAGATATCCGAGCAAATTGGATCCCGTCAGATTAGAGTCAAATCAGAGGCAGCGGCTGCAGCCTGGGTTCTGCCATCAGCCTAACATTTCAGCAATTCCCGTGCCATCCGGGCCACAGTTTTTGCAGTGCGGTCACCCTGTTTTGGTGAGCGGGCTCGGTTTTTTGGTGAGCTGGCGCGCGTTGTCACTCCAGAGTTGCGAGCAGCCCCGCCATCAGCCGGCCCCGTTCGACCAGGCTCTCGACCTCGATATACTCTTCGAGCGTGTGGCCATTGCCGCCACGCACGCCCAGGCCGTCGAGAGTCGGGATTCCCATCGCGCCCGTGAAATTGCCGTCGGAGCCGCCGCCGGCGCTGGCATGCGGCAATTCGGAACCGAGCGCCTTGGCGATCCCGCGCGCCTTTTCATACAGCGCCATGGTGCCGGCATCGGGCTCCCACACCGGACGTGTCACGCCGCGCGTCACCTTGAAGGCGACATCATTGCTCGTACCGGAGAGCGCCAGCATCCCCTCGACGCCGCGATCGAGGTCGGCCTGGCGCTTGGCCATCGAAAGCGCTTCGCCGGTGGCGGTCGTGGCAACGCAATTGACCCATTGCCCTCCGTGCACCACGCCGACCGAAAAGGTGCAGTTCTCGCTCGTCATCGCGTCGATAGCGAGGATCTGCCGCGCCATTTCGCGGATCGCCGAGCGGCCCGCCGACAAGGTCGCGCCGGCGTGGCTCGGCCGCCCCGTCGCCTCGAGGTTGAAGCGTGCGATGGCGTAACGTCCGGTGGTAACGCCGTTGTCGGCGCGCCCCGGCTCGGGCACCAGCACGTATTTGTTGCGCGCGGCTTCCGCCTCGATGACATCGCGCGTCGAGGGTGTGCCGACTTCCTCGTCGGGCGTGAACAGCACGGTGATCGGCAGCGGTGTGGTGAACGAGGCGCGGGCCAGTTGGTGGATCGCTTCCAGCGAAAGATAATTGCCGCCCTTCATGTCGTAGATGCCGGGTCCATAGCACTTGCTGCCCTCGCGCCGCCATTTCAGCTTCTCGATGGTGCCCATGGGATGGACGGTATCCATGTGTCCGGCAATCAGGATGCCCGGCTCGCCCTGCTTCGGATGCGGAAAGCGCGCGCGGATCACGCCACCAAAGCCCTGGCGACCGGCGATGCGCTCGATCGTCGCACCCATGATCGCCATCTCCCGCGCGGCGATATCGAGCATGCGGTTCACGGCGCCCGCGTCCCAGGTCGGGCTTTCGCATTCCACCCAACCGCGCAGGCCCTGGAGCATCGCCTCGGAATCGAAGGGGAGATTGGCTGGATTCATCTCAATGTCTCTCGAGCTTCGGAAGATGGAACGCGCATTGCATTGGCGGGCAGGACAAGCGGAGAGTGTTGTAGAGCCAAACCGATCCTTGTGGAGCCCGTGCGCGCGCCGCTTGGGCTTGCAGCGAAACCGGATTGACGCGCTCGGCACTGTCTGCAAGTCTCGAAAAGATAAAGGCATTGCATGAGGTTAGTTCGCCTAAAGAACGAACCGGATGCTCAACCAATAACCTGCCTTTGAACAGTTTCACGTCAGGAGAGACTTTTTATGTTCCAGTTGATGCGCCGGGGGCCTCGCGCGTTCGCCTCCAAACTTGCGCTGTCGGTCGTCGCGCTTTCGACCGCGCTGGCCTCGCCGGTGCTTGCGGCCGGCAAGACCATCACGGCGGTGATGCATTCGGATCTGCGCATCATCGATCCGATCTTCACCACGGCCTACATCACGCGTGACCATGGCTACATGATCTACGACACGCTGGTGGCGCCCGATTCGAACTTCAAGATCCAGCCGCAGATGGCGGACTGGAAGATCTCCGACGACAAGCTCGTCTACACCTTCACGTTGCGCGACGGCCTGAAGTGGCATGACGGTGCGCCAGTGACGGCGGAAGACTGCGTCGCCTCGCTCAAGCGCTGGGCCGCGGTCGACGGCATGGGTCAGAAGCTGTTGGACTTCACCGCGAGCATCGAGGCGACCGATGCCAAGACCATCACGCTGAAGCTGAAGGAGCCCTACGGCCTCGTGCTCGATTCGATCGGCAAGCCGTCTTCCCGCGTTGCCTTCATGATGCCGAAGCGCCTCGCCGAGACGCCGCCGGACAAGCAGATCCCCGAGCAGATCGGCTCGGGTCCTTTCAAGTTCGTGCAGTCGGAATTCCAGCCGGGCGTGAAGGCGGTCTACGTCAAGAACACCGACTACGTGCCGCGCAAGGAGCCGTCGAGCTGGACCTCCGGCGGCAAGGTGGTGAAGGTCGACCGCGTCGAATGGATCACCATGCCGGACTCGCAGACCGCGGTGAACGCGCTGCAGTCGGGCGACATCGATTTCATGGAGAACCTGCCCTACGACATGCTGCCGTTGCTGGAGGCGAACAAGGAGATCACGATCGAGGTCTCGAACAAGTTCGGTTTCCAGACGCTCGGCCGGATGAACTTCCTTCATCCGCCGTTCGATAATGTCAAAGTGCGCCGCGCTGCCTTTCTGGCGATAAACCAGAAGGACGTTCTCGACGCGCTGGTCGGCAACGCCAAATATCAGAAGATCTGTGGCGCCTTCTTCGTGTGCGATACGCCGTTCGCGACCGAGGTTGGCGCGGAGACCCTGGTGAAGGGCAGCGGCATGGCCGAAGCCAAGAAGGCGCTCGCCGAGTCCGGCTATGACGGCACTCCGATCGTGATCATGGCGCCTGGCGACGTCACGACGCTGAAGGCGCAGCCGATCGTGGCGGCTCAGTTGCTGCGCGAGGCCGGCTTCAAGGTCGACCTGCAAGCGACCGATTGGCAGACGGTGGTGAGCCGCCGCGCCAGCCAGAAGCCGCCGAAGGAGGGCGGCTGGAATATGTTCTTCACCAACTGGGTCGCGGCCGATGTCTCCAACCCGATCGCCAATCTCTCGATCGGCGGCCAGGGCAAGAAGGGCTGGTTCGGCTGGGCGGAGAACGCGAAGATCGAAAAGCTCAAGGATGACTTCGTTCGCGCCGCCTCGCTCGACGATCAGAAGAAGATCGCCGCCGAGATCCAGAAGGAAGCCTATGAGCAGGTGATCTACATTCCGCTGGGACAGTATCTCCTGCCGAGCGGCTGGCGCAAATCGCTGAGCGGTGTGCTCGACGGTCCCGCGACTCCGCTGTTCTGGAACGTCGACAAGTCGGAATAGGGCGAGGGCACTTCGTCGGCACCTTCGTCCGGATCATCATGCGGCGCCGCTGTCATCAGCGGCGCCGTTGTCGTTTGTCGATCTTGGTCGGTGCCGATCTTGGTCTTTTGTCGACCTTGCGCTGGCCGGGAGGGCGGACGCTTTCAATCTTTTCCAGTTTCCAATCATTGCTATTTGTTTCTATCCTGAACTAGATGTGTCGTCCTCGCGCATCACCTTCATTCCTCCATTTGATTCCAGTGCCGATCGATTTTGCATTCCAGGCGAGGGCCGAACGGTCCGATCGCACGCCGGCGCGATGGCGCCGGCCGTTCCTGCGTTGGCTCGATGGTGTCGAGACGGGCTGGGCCGTGCCGCTTCTCATCGCCTGTTTCGTTGCGATCTGGACGCTCTATCTGGCCGTCGCCTATGCCGGCAGCGGCCTGCACCCTGATACGCTGGAGGCCTGGACGCTGGGGCGGCATTTCGCTTGGGGCTATGACAAGCATCCGCCATTGACCGGCTGGGTTGCCGCGAGCTGGACCTCCGTCTTTCCGCTCAGCGACTGGTCACTGCAATTGATGGCGATGGCCAATGCAGGGCTTGCGCTGGTCTTTGTCGATCTGGTCGCGCGTCAATTCGTGACCGGGCACAAGCGAATCCTGGTGCTCTTGCTCCTGATGCTGACGCCGGCCTATCAATTCCACGCCCAGCGCTTCAACGCCAATGCTGTGCTGCTCGCGACGTGGCCGCTTGCGACCTGGTGCTTCCTGCGCGCGTTCGAGACGCGCGCGCCGCTGTGGGCGGTCGCAGTCGGATGCACGACGGCGCTGGCAATGGTCGGCAAATATTATTCGATCTTCCTGGTCGCGAGCTTCGCATTTGCCGCGCTGGCGCATCCGGCGCGACGCGCTTATTTCACGTCGGCTTCGCCCTGGATCTCGGTCGTCGTCGGGCTTACGGCGCTGTCACCGCATCTTTATTGGCTCGCGACGACGGGAGCATCGACCTTCACCTATGCGCTGAACCATGCCAACGGCAACGCTGCGAACTCGCTCGGTGAGGCCAGGAACTTCCTGCTGGGGCTGGCGGCGGCTATGAGTGTGTCGGCCGTGCTCTGGGTCTTGATCGCCGGCACGCGGCTGAAGCAGTTTCCGGCCGACTTCGCGGCGATGAATCCGGGCCTGAGGCTTCTCTTCTACGTTGCCATCGGCACGATTGCGCTACCGGTCCTGATCTCGCTGGTGATCGGCACCGATCTGCCGTCGCTGTGGGCGTTGCAGGGGTTGTTCCTGTTCGCCGTTCTCGTGGTCTGCGGCACGAGTTACCCAATCGAGCGCTTCTACACCGTCAACCTCACCGTGATCGTGGCCGGCGTCGCGCTCGCGGCCGTCCTGGTCGCTGCGCCGATCCATGCCGTCTATCGCAACGATCACGGTTACGAGGAGGGGCGGAATCTCTACGCGCAGGCGGCCAGCGAATTGACCCGCGAGTGGCGCGAACTGACCGGCGAGCCGCTCGTCGCCGTCAGCGGCGACGATTCGCTGGCCTTCGCGACGGCGTTCTACAGCCCGGACCACCCGCACTACGTGCGACCATTCGCGGATCAAGATGCCTGGAGCTTGCCGCGCAAGACGACGCTGGACCGCGGCTGGGCCGCGCTCTGTTTCCGCGGTCAGGATTATTGCAGCCGGTGGATGGAGTGGGCGTCCGGGCGCGCCGGGCACTTCGTCAGGCGCGAGTTCACCGTGCAGGCGCAGCTGTGGGGCCGGCCGGGTCTCACGCGGGAAGTGATTGTGATGATGGTGCCACCCCGTCGAACGCCCGAGAGCGCCGCTGACGATTTCAGCGCCAGCAGGCGCGCGGCGGAATAGGCGTTCCGCTCAGCAGTGGCTGTCGCGGACCCGCTCGAGCCCTTCGCTCGCGAATGGAACGGTGGAGGTGGCCTTCTCGGCGTCGGCGCTCGACGGTGTGCGTTCCGTTTTCGCCTGCTCCGCGGCGTCGTGGTCTTTACGGTGTTCCGATTCCATTGAAGCGCCTTTTCAGATTGTTGCAGTACAACATCGAGAGCGCCGTGAAGTTCCTCACGCGCTGGGGCGATGATGCGGCCTGAACAGCCGTCCCTTTTCCACCGCCAGCACGATCGCAAGCGCAGCGAGTGACGACACGAAGAAGCCGACCGAGAACGGCAGCAGCGTGCCGTCGAAGCTTTGCCCGATCGCCATGCCGACGAGGATGCCGATCAGCGTCGTGATCGAGCCGTAGAGCGAGGACGCAGTGCCGGCGATGTGGCCCTGCGGCTCCATGGCGAGTGCGGTGAAGTTGGCGACCATCATGCCGAAGGAGAACATCATGAGGGCCGAGAGCACCATGAACAGCGGAAGCGGCAGCGCGCCGAGGCTTTCCGTCAGCAGCATTACGCCCGCCACCGCGGTGTAGAGCGTCAGTGCCCCATGTGAGATCACGCGCATCCCGAGGGTCCCGACGAATCTCGCGTTGAGAAAGCCGGCAATGGCGGTGCCGGCCGCGATCGCGGCGAAGGCGAGCGGAAAATAATGGCCGAGGTGATAGATGCCGGTGAAGACCTGCTGGGCCGAGAATACGTAGGCGAACAGCGCACCCATGACGCTACCAGCGGCGAGCGCGTAGCCGATGGTTTGGCGATGGGTCACGGTCTGCCAGTAGGCCGTGAGCACGTCGGCCGGCGCAAGCGACCTGCGTTCGCTCTCAGGCAAGGTCTCCGGCAGCCGCAGCACGGACCATGCGAGCGCGAGCAGACCGTAGAGCATCAGCACGACGAAGATGCCGCGCCATTGCGTCACCAGCAGCACCGCCTGTCCGAAGGAGGGCGCGATCACGGGGACGGCGATGAATATCATCATCGCAAGCGACATCACGCTCGCCATGCGGCGGCCTACGTAACAGTCGCGCACGATCGAGGTCGCGATCACGCGCGTCGCCGAGGTGCCGAAGCCCTGCAGTGCGCGCGCCAGCAGCAGCGTCTCGAACGACGGCGCGGCAATCGCCAGCACGCTCGCCACCGCGTAGACCGCCATCCCGCCGAGCAGCACCGGACGGCGACCGAAGCGGTCCGACAGCGGACCCATGACGAACTGGCCTGCGCCAAAGCCGATCAGGAAGGTCGACAGCACCAGCTGAAGATGGTTGGCGACGGGGATATGGAAAGCTGACCCGATATTGGGCAGCGCCGGGAGCATCATGTCCATCGCAAGCGGATTCAGCGCCATGATGGACGCGATCACGATGACGAATTCGGGGAAACCCATGGGCCGGTGTCCCGAGGACACCCAATCGTCGGCATTGACGTCGGACAAGAAGCTCACCTCTGATATGGGTCTTCTACTTATCGTCCATGCTGCGGCGCACAAGGCATGTTTCGAGATGGCTGACAGGCGGAGCAGGGCCGGACAAGAATTGGTGAGCGCACTGTTCGCGGGCGAAGCCGCGTAGCGCGGCTGTTAGGCAGTCCCGGCGGCACCAGCTTGCTTCGGCGATGTGCCGACGCGTTGCTCCGCCGGACCATCGGCGCAGCTCTCGTGGTGCGGGCAGCCGGGGTCGAACCGGCACAGCGCTTGCGCGCCGAGGGATTTTAAGTCCCTTGCGTCTACCAATTCCGCCATGCCCGCTTGATCCAACGAGATCAATCACTTAAGTCCCTTGCCGGCCGTCTGGAATTGGCGCTTGGTGGGCCGGAGGGGCGGTTCTTCCTTAAGCGAGCCGGCCGCACAAGGCAAAGCCTCAATCCGGACATCCGTTGCTGCTTTAGGCATTCTCAATCCACGGGGACTATTCATCCGGCATGCCTGTTTCGTTTCTCTCTCGCTGTCGCCCTGTGCGCACGCTGCTTCCGCTGAGCTTGCTCTGTGCGGCGCTCGGCGGCTGCGCGAGCGTCAGCGACACCATCAGCCCGGCCTTCGTCGATCCGGCCCGCTATGACCTCTGGGATTGCAAGCAACTCGCACCCGAGCGCAAAAATCTCGTCAATCGCGTCGCGGATCTCGAGCGGCTGATGGCCAAGGCCGAGACCGGGGCGGGCGGCGCCGTGGTGGTCGAGCTCGCCTATCGCAACGACTACATCGCCACGCGGGGACAGCAGAAGCTGATGGAGGAGACCTGGCGCAAGAACAGGTGCCGCGAGAGCGATATGGCGGCGGCTGAGCCGCCCGCTAAGCCGGCGGCTCCGCCCGCACCGGCAGTTGCCGCCAAGCCGTCCAGGCCGAAGTCAGGCGGCGCCGTCAACTGATGCGCTACGCCCGCCAGTCGTGGATCCAGTCCTGCCGCGCCAGCATGCGGTCCGGGCCGAGCGCGCGGATAGCAAGATCGCGTGCGAACGCGAGCGGCCCGCTGAAATGATAGATGCGGCCCTGCTGCCGCGCGGTCCGCTGCACCCGCCGCACGCGCGCCTGGCGCGTACGGCCGTATTGTCTCAGCGCAGCCGTGATGCCCGCGGTGCTCTCGGCGGCCTCAAGGCTCAAATGCTGCGCGAGCACGGCGGCATCCTCGATCGCCATGCCGGCACCCTGGGCCGCAAACGGCAGCATCGCATGCACGGCGTCGCCGAGCAGTGCGACCGGGCCTTTGCTCCAGGGACAGTCGTCAGGCACGCCGAACAGCGCCCATTTCCGCCAGCTATCGACCGTGGCGAGCATCATGCGCGCCGGTGGCGGCCAGCGTGGCGCAGCGAAGGCGTCCATCACCTCGCGGGGATCGCCGGGCGTGCTCCAGCCCGGCCTGTTCCAGGTGCCCGGCAGCACCGCGACCACGTTGATCTGGCGTCCGCCCGCGATCGGGTAGGCGACGAGATGGGCGTTCGGACCCATCCAGAGCTGGATCCGGCGCGCGGTGTAATCCTTCGGCAGTTGCGTGGCATCGAGCGTGCCGCGCCAGGCGATCAACCCGGAGAAGCGCGGCTGCACCTCGGGAAACAGATGCTGGCGCACCGTCGACCAGATGCCGTCGGCGCCGATCAGCGCACTGGCGAGATCGCTGCGGCGGATCGTGCCGCTGCGGTGGACGACGGTCAGCCCCTTGGTGTGAGGCGCGACGTCTTCGAAGGTCGCGCCGAGTTTCAGGTCGATGTCAGGATGGTCGGAGACTGCGCCGGCGAGGGCGGATTGCAGGTCGGCGCGGTGCACCACCCAATAGGGAGCGCCGGCGCGCGCCGTGGCGGCTTCTCCCAGCGGCATGCGCAAAAGCTCGCCACCGGCCCGCGCGCTCATGATCGAGACCGCCTCCGGGATCACGGCGCGCAGCTTGAGGCGCTCGCTGAGGCCGAGCTCGACCAGCACGCGGCTGGCATTGGGGGAGAGTTGCAGACCGGCGCCGACTTCCTCGAGCCGCTCGGCCTTTTCCAGTACGACGATGCGGAAGCCGCGGGCCGCGAGCGCAAGCGCACCCGTCAGTCCACCTATGCCGGCACCGGCGATGACAATCGTTCGGGAGAGCGCCACCCCTGACCGATGGACGCGGTCAGGCCACCTTGTCCTTCAGGACGCATTCCGGCGGACGGGCTTCGCCCGCCTTCAGGTCGGCGGCGAAGCGGTACAGCGTGGAGCAGTAGGGGCAGATGATCTCGTTGTCGTTGCCGAGGTCGAGGAAGACGTGCGGATGATCGAACGGAGGGTTGGCGCCCACGCACATGAACTCTTGCGAGCCGATCTCGATGACGGGGACACCGGCATCGTTATGGAAGTGCGGGACGACATGGTCGGACATCGTAACTCATCCTGGAGTGGCAATGGCGGCAGATACAATCACAACTGACGCGGCATTATTAAGGCGCCGCGGACCATACTGGTGGGTGCAGATGATTGCTAGTCCAGCGGAACCGAAAGCTCCGCAATTGCCCCATGCTCGTTTGCTCATGCAAATTCGACACAATCTTGCGGCCTGAGAGAAGCCCTTCTTTCGTCGGGGACGTTGTGTCGCAATTTTGGCATACTATGTCTGTTGACGAGCGTAATTGCGACGAAAGACGAACCGTCAGGCGTCAACGATCTCAGGACCGTCCAGGTTTTCCGCATGAAGTGGCTGCGAATCAGCACAGCGTTGACCGGTATCGCGGCATGCAGCTTCATGCTCGCGCAGGTAGCGCCGCATGCCCGCGAGGCCGGCGCGATTCTGGCCGTCCAGGACGATCCCGCCGCGCTCTCCGAAATCAAGCTCGACGCGCTGCTGCGGCACAACGATCGCCTCATTCAGGACAACATCGAGGCTGCGCTCGCATCGGGCGATGCCGATCTCGCCGACAGTTTTGTCGCGCTGGCGCGCGACCGCAACATCGCGCTGCCTGACGATCTCCTGAGCCGTGTCAGCGACGCGGTCAAAGCCGAAAATTCCACCTCGCATTTCGCAAAACGGTTTGCCACCGGCCTCGTCACCGGCAACGCGGACGATGTTGCGAGCCTGTCGGGAACCGTGGCCGGCGATCTCTTCGTGATCGGCGACATCAGGGACGTCGTGCGCGAGGGCAAGCACCTCGCCATGGGCGAGGAGACCGATCGCCTGGTGCTCGGCCTTGCGACTGCGGGACTTGCGGTGACGGCCGTGACGTACGTCTCGTTTGGCGGTGCCGCGCCGGTGCGCGCCGGACTGACGCTGGTGAAGGATGCTCGCAAGGTGGGACGGCTCGGCGAAGGGCTCGCGGTGTGGGCCGGCCGGTCCGCGCGCGAGGTGGTTGACGCGCCGATGCTTCAGAATGCGGTCGCAAAGGGTTCGGTGTTCCGTCCGGGCGAGACCGTCAGCGCGATCAAGGCCGCGTTCCGCGTCGAGAAGGCCGGGGCGCTGGTTCGGCTCGGCAAGGATGTCACGCGTGTCGTCGAGAAGACCGGCACGCGTGGCGCGATGGATAGCTTACGCATCGCCGAAGGCCCCAAGGACGTTGCACGCGCGGCGCGGCTCGCGGAAGCGCAGGGCGGCAAGACGCGCGCGATCATGAAGCTGCTCGGCCGCGGCGCGCTGCTGCTGATCGGCGGTGCGTTCGATCTCGCACTCTGGCTGTTCGGTGCGGCCCTGACGCTGTTCGGCCTGTTGTCTTCGATCAAGGCGACGACGGAGCGCCTGACCCTGGCCTGGTGCGATCGCAGACGGGCGCGGCGACTTCGCCGGACCCGGATCGCGGCCGAAGCCGTTCTGGCAAGCGCTGCCGTCACGGCATAAGATCGACCTCTTCCCCTCAAGATTGCGGAACTGATGATGCCGAGCTTTCACAACGGCGCCGTTGAAATTGCCTATCTCGACGAAGGCGAGGGCGATCCGATCATCCTGGTGCACGGCTTTGCCTCCAGCAAGAACGTGAACTGGGTCTATCCGACCTGGGTCTCGGAACTGCGCAAGAACGGCCGCCGCGTCGTTGCGCTCGACAATCGCGGCCATGGCGAAAGCGCAAAGCTCTACGAGCCCGCGCAGTACTCGATCCCGACCATGGCCGGCGACGTGCTCGCGCTGATGGATCACCTCGCCATCCCGCAGGCCGATCTCATGGGTTATTCGATGGGCGGACGGATGACGGCCTGGCTCTCCCTCAACGAGCCGCAGCGCCTGCGTTCGGCAATCCTGGGCGGCATCGGTATCGGCGGCCTGATCGAGGGCTCGGGGCCGGGCGAGAACGTGGCGAAGGCGCTGGAAGCGCCTTCTCTCGACGACGTCTCCGATCCCGTCGGGCGCACTTTTCGTGCTTTTGCAGACCAAACCCGTTCCGACCGCAAGGCGCTCGCCGCCTGCCTGCGCGGCACGCGCGATCTCATGACGAAGGATGAAGCCGCGCGCATCGATGTGCCCGTGCTGATCGCGGTCGGCAGTACCGACGACGTCGCGGGCTCCGCCAGCGCACTCGGTGCCATCATCCCGGGCTCGGAAGTGCTCGACATTCCGAACCGCGATCACATGCGCGCGGTCGGCGACAAGGTCTACAAAACCGGCGTGCTCGATTTCCTGTCACGCCGCGGCTGAAATCTCGTCCGCCGGTTCGTCGTCGCTCAAGCGCCGCGCCAGAGCCATCAGCACCACGAAGGTGCCGACCCATACCATCCGCGCGCCATAGCGGTCGTGTGGGCCCGAGATCACGCCGCAGATGAAGGCGTTGCCGACCAGCGCCAGCACGACGGTTGCTGCCAGCAGTGTCAGATCGTCGAGCCGGCGATTCCTGAGCGAAAGCGCGAGCAGCACGACCAGCGCCAGCATCGAGGCCAGCGCGACGGGAACGTGCAGCCGGTTGACGTCGTCGAAATTGACCGCCCAGTGCTGCTGGCGCGCCGCGCGCATCGGCGCGACCTGCGCGGGGATGTAGCGCTCGATGATGCCATAGGTGTGCGGGATCCAGCCATTGGTGCCTTCGCCCGTCGCCACATGCAGCAATTGCCGGCCGATGGCTCTCAGGGCTGCGCCGGCCTGCCACGCCGGATAGTCGGCGAGCGAATGCACGACAATGTAGCCCATCTCGTCGTTCATGCCTTCGAAGCGGCCGAGCGTGTTGAACATGCTGTTGCCCCACAGGAACTCGTCGGCGCTGGCCGGCAGCTCATTGCGATACGGACAGAGCTTGAAGGTTTCGCGCGCGCAGTGATCGCCAAGATAACGCGCGACGATGCCGTCCTGCATCATGCGACCGAACGCAACGCCGTAGCCGCCGGGCGTCCAGGCCCATTTGCCAGACAAGGCATGGTTCGCCGACACCAGCATCAGGCCGCCGGCGACGATCGTCATGCTCGCTTGGGCCAATCCGGCGATCGGAAGCCGGCGCCCCAGCAAGGGTCGCGCCATCCAGCCCGCGATGCAGAGCCCGAGCAGCACGCCGAGCGTGGCGCTGTGGGTTGCGGCGGCAAAGGCGGTGAAGACGAACAGCGAGATTTTTTCGAGCACCGAGGTCCGCTGTCCACCGACGACCAGGAGGAACAGCGACAGCACCCCCAATCCGGCAAAGATGTCGGTGAGCAGCATGCTGGCGAGCCAGGGTAGCGCGGTCGACAGGATCAGGAGCAGGCTGATCGCGACGAAGCGGAACGTCTGCATCAGGCCGAGCACGCGCAAGGTGAGCTGCAACAGCCACAGCGTCGCCACCGACTGGACCGCGAGGTTGATCCAGAAACCAAAACTCTCGCCATAATGCAGGTAGAGGCCGAACACGGCGGAGCGGCTCGGGACAAGATAGCCCTCGTACCAGCGTGCGAGATAGCCGCCGGTATCCCATTGCAACAGCGGATAGCCGTTCCAGAACGCCGGCGCGATCATCAGGAGCGGCAGAGCCACCGCGGCCAGCCGCAGCCAAAATGAGCCCGCGGCGCCTGCGCGCAAATGATCGGTGGTGCTGGTCAAATCCGCTCCGTCCTCGCCCGGACCATGCCCGCAATTACCGTTGAGGCGGAATTCACCAATAGTTTGACGCCGCCCGGCTTGAATTTGGCAAAACCCTGACCATTTTGAGCCGACCTTGCCGCTTGGGGGCGTCGGAAGAAACTGTTGTGATTCAACGCGTTGGCGTGCTTTCGCGGGGCAACGCACTGTTCGCTCTCAGGCAAGCCCGTCAGGACTTTGTCGCCTAGACTGTGTTATAGAGCCAGCAAAACGAGCCAATTCGAAAGAGCAGATCTCATGGCAGTGCATCAGGTCAATCCGGGAGGAAAGCTCGCAACGCTTGATCCGATCTGGGAGCGGATCCGCGGCGAAGCGGAGGACATCGTCCACCGCGAACCGGAGCTTGCGACCTTCATCTATTCGACAGTGCTGCATCACAGCCGCCTGGAAGATGCGGTGATCCATCGTGTCGCCGACCGGCTCGATCACTCCGCGCTGTCCGGCGATCTCGTGCGCCAGACCTATGACGAGGCGCTGCGCGACGATCCCGATCTCGGCAACGCCTTCCGCGCCGATCTCGTCGCCGTCTACGACCGCGACCCCGCGACCTCGCGCTTCATCGATCCCTTGCTCTATTTCAAGGGCTTTCACGCCATCCAGACCCACCGCCTGGCGCATTGGCTCTATCTGAAGGGCCGCAAGGATTTTGCGTATTATCTGCAGAGCCGGGCGTCTGCGGTGTTCCAGACCGACATCAATCCGGCCGCGCGCATCGGCCGCGGCATCTTCCTCGACCACGCCACCGGCTTCGTCTGCGGTGAGACGGCGCTTATCGAGGACGATGTCTCGATCCTGCATGGCGTCACGCTCGGCGGCACCGGCAAGGAGAACGAGGACCGTCATCCAAAAATCCGCCACGGCGTCCTGATCGGCGCCGGCGCAAAGATCCTCGGCAACATCGAGATCGGCCATTGCGCGCGCATCGCGGCGGGCTCGGTCGTGGTCAAGCCGGTGCCGCACAACGTCACGGTCGCGGGCGTGCCCGCCAAGGTCGTCGGCGAAGCCGGCTGCGCCGAGCCGTCGCGCACCATGGATCAGATGATCAATGCCATGGGACTTTGAGATGGGACTCTGAGACGGGACTCTGAGGCGGGGCTTTGAGCTTGTCAGAAGGGCCGGATTTTCCGGCCCTTTCGTCCCCAAATTCTTTGGCAATTCATGCTGGCGGTTCGTCGCGTCTCGTCCTAAAACCCCGCCAACCCAGATTTCGATTGGAGACTTGCCGTGGACGTCAAGGAAGTAAGGAAGCTCGACGCGTATCTGAAACGCGTATTCGGCAATTCCAAGATCCGCGTCGTGCCGCGGCCGAAGAAGGATGATTCCGCCGAGGTCTATATCGGCGAGGAGTTCATCGGCGTGCTCTTCGTCGATGACGAGGACGATGATCGCTCGTTCCAGTTCCAGATGGCGATCCTCGAGGACGATCTCGTCGATCAGGAATAATCGTCACCACGAGTTTTAGCTCCGCGGCCCGCGCAACTGCGCGGTGAGCCGGTCCATCGCTTCCGCCGCGTCGCGCCATCGCGACAGCCAGCTCCGCGGAAAGCGGAAGGTGAGGTCGGCGCCGCCGACGCGGCGTTCGGCGAGGCACATGCCGGGCGTCGCCGCATCGCGCGTGCAGCGCGCGGTCAGCGCGGGACTTGCAGCGGAGTAGAAGTCCTCGCTGCCGTAAGGCGTATCGGCGCGGAACGTCCGCATCGTCAGCCCGTCCGCGGGCATTGCCGCGGCCTGGTCGAGATAGCGCGGATAGATCGTGGCGGTGCGCTGCTCGGGCGAGAGCCCATCGCGATGCGCGGCGATCGACAGGAAGATGCGGTCGATCGGCTGCATCGCCGCATCCACGCTATCGGCGGTGACGTGCTTCGGCGCGCCCGGCGGTTCCAGCGACGGATACAGGAAGTCGAGATCGATCCGTTCCTGCGGGCCTGAGTGGCGCTGGATCTTCATGCGGATCGCAGTCGTCGGCAGGTTGAACAGCGTGCCGCCGACGCTCACCGGCAGCTTGTCCGGGGCGTTCGCGCCGCTCGGGCCCCAGGTCGGCCACAACAAATAGGCGACGAGCGCGACCGCGCACACCGCAGCCGTGCCGCCGAGCACGATCGGGACGACGTGCGCCCAGGTGCGCGTCCGGGGAGACTGAGGGGAGGTTGCCGAAAACACCGTCATGAGCCGCGCGAATGAACCGGAAGTCGGCCGATGGCCGACGAATCAGCGGCGAATATGCCACGCGACGGCGATTTCGCGGAGCGTTCGCCGGCTGCGGGGAAGGGAGAGGGGCCTGCGTGGGATGGCCGGCGGCGTTAACCTTCCCTTAAGGATAATGTAGCGTTAACCGGCACTATTTGTCACAGGAAGGCTCCGGCGTTGCGTAAGGCGGACCGTTCCGATGACACCTGAAGCTCTCAATACTTTCTTCTCGATCTGCATCGGTTTCGCGCTCGCGGGCGCGCTCGTGAGCGGATACCAGGCGGTCGCGCAGCGGCCCGCCGGCTTCGGCCTGTTGCAGGACGGCGTGGCGCCGAAGACTTTCGCGGCAGTTCCGTTCCTGGTGTTCGCCGCGCCCTTCATCATCATGCGCAACACCCTGGGCGGCATGAAGGTGGAAAGCCGCCGCGTCGAATTCGTGATGATAGCGACCGTCATTGCCGGCTTCTGGAGCATGATGAGCGGCACCTTCTTCCTGATGACGCTGCGCGCGGCCGGCGTTCTGGTCTGATGCGCGCGCTTTAAGGGCTGCCGGCACGGCGGCCCTTTGCGCCAAGGCCTCCGTTTCGCTATGGCTGGGGTTGACGCGACAGGAGACCCTCATGGCGATCTACGAGCTCGACGGGCAGGCGCCCGACCTTCCCGCCGACGGCAATTACTTCATCGCGGAGACCGCCACCGTCATCGGCCGCGTGCGCCTGAAGCCGGGTGCGAGCGTCTGGTTCGGCGCGGTGCTGCGCGGCGACAATGAGTGGATCGAGATCGGCGAGGGCGCCAACGTACAGGACGGCTCGACCTGCCACACCGACCTCGGCTTTCCGCTTCACATCGGCAGCAACTGCACGGTCGGCCACAACGTCATCCTGCACGGCTGCACCATCGAGGAGGGCGCGCTTGTCGGCATGGGCTCGATCGTGATGAACGGCGCCAGGATCGGCCGCAACAGCATCGTCGGCGCCGGCTCCGTCATCACCGAGGGCAAGGAGTTCCCCGAACGGTCCCTGATCATCGGCTCGCCGGCGCGTGTGATCCGCACGCTCGACGACGCCCAGGTGCAGAAGATGGGTAGCGCCGCCAGATTCTATGTCGCCAACGGCCCACGCTTCAAGAACGGCTTGAAGCGGATCGGCTGAGGCACGAGCGGTGCCGGCTCGGTCCCAGCATCCCGGTACCATGCCGTAAAAATACCGGTTGTAACTTTAAGCCTCCGCTAGCGCCGCGACGGTATCGTGGGGCGTTTTCAACCAGGGAGGAGTGGCGCCATGGATGCGGCGGCGCTGGGATCCGGACTCGGCGCCGGAACCAAATTTTTGAAAAAGCTCGTTCGCTTCGTTCGCGGCGTGGATACGCTGAGCGTTGCGGAGAAGGTCTACAGCATTGCGGGCTTTCTCGCGATCGTCACCACCTTCCTGCTGGTGATGTCGATCCAGACCGTCCGCCTGCAGACGACCTACCGCCACATGCACCCCTCCTCGGCGGAGGCCGCGATCAATGTCGGGCGCATCAACACGCTGATCTACGCCATCGTCATGGAATCGCGCGGCATCTACATGTCCTCCGATCGCGGCGCGATGAAGCCGTTCGCTGACGGTCTGGTGCGCCGTAACCGCGAGCTCGCCGAGGCGGTGAAGAGCATGGAGCGGACCGTCGCCGACGACGATGCCGAGCAAGTCTCGAGCTTCCGCCAGCGCATCGCGCAATTCATCGAATTTCGTCGGGAGCTTGTTCGGCGCGGGCTGGAGATCAGTCCGGCCGCGGCGCGCGAATGGGGCGATAACGACGCCAACCGGACGCTACGCAACAAGCTCAACCTCGATCTGGAGGCGCTCGAACGCATCTACAGGCAGCGCGCCAGCGAGGCGGACGAACTTGCCAACGAGAACCGCTATGCCGCGGCTTATTTGTTCGCGCTCGGGCTCGCGGCGCTCATTTTCGCGGGGCTGAACGTCGTCGTGATGCGGGGCTCGGTGGTCGGGGCGCTGGCTGAGATCACGCAAGCGACCGACCGCATTGCCAGCGGCGACGTCAAGAGCGTGGTGCCGCATCGCGGCCGTCACGACGAGATCGGACATCTTGCGCGCGCCGTGCAGAACTTCCGCGACGCGGTGGCGCGCATCTTCGAGCTCGAGGAGCTCGAGCTCGGCACCGCGCAGGCGCGCGACGCGGCGATGACCGAGCGCGACAAGTTCAACGACAAGTACCAGGCCAAGAAGTGGCAGCTGTCGGCCGCGATCAACAGCATGCCGCAGGGCCTGATCATGCTCGACGGCAAGGCCAATGTGGTCGCGATGAACGCCAACTACCGCCAGATCTACAATCTGCCGGAGACGATCCAGGCGGGATCGACTCTCGAGGAGATCCTGCAGCATCGGGTCAAGAGCGGGTTGTTCAGCGGCGACGTCGCGAAATATCTGGCGGCGGTTCTCGACCGTATCGCCAGGCGCGAGCCCGCAGCCAACGAGATCGCCTTGAACGACGGCCGCATCATCAGGATCTACGAGCGTCCGATGGATGGCGGCGGCTGGGTGTCGGTGCAGGAAGACGTCACCGAGCTGCGTCAGCGCGAGCGCATTCTCGAGCGGATGGAGCGCTTCCTCGCCACCATCATCGAAAACGTGGCCGAGGGCATCATCGCCAAGGATGCGCGCAACCTGCGTTACGTCTTCGTCAACAAGGCTGCCGAGAAGATGATCGGCATGTCGCGCGGCGAGATCATCGGCAAGACCGCGCGGGAGCTGTTCTCCGCGGAGGCGGCCGAATTGATCGAGCGGCGCGACAAGCAGCTTCTGGCGCAGAAGCAGCAACTCGAGCCGATCGTCGATACCATCGACAATCCCGCGCGCGGGCGCCGCGTGATCTCCGCCCGCCGTGTCCAGATCGGCGGCGCGGGCGAAGAGTCCCACATGTTCGTGACCATGGTCGAGGACCGGACCGAGAAGATGGTGGCGGCCGCATAGCGATCGGCTGCGCCCGGGAGACGAAGCGTCAGCTTCCCTCGGGGGCTCTCGCTTCGATTGCGCTTGCGACCTTCTCGTGTCCGGCGGCCCACAGCGCATGCTCGTCGCTGCCGTCCAGGTAAGGATTGGCCTCAGTCGGAATGTTCTCGCGCGCGGCACGTTCGCCCTCTGCAAAAGGATCGCGATCCGTCATCTGATTTCGCCTGTCTGGTTTGCCTCGTCGAACGCGATCAGTTTGCGCATGATCGTGCCTGCCTTCCCGCTTTCAAGCTGATGCGACGGCATTTGTTCCGGAACCGGTCCTGGCTGCGGCCGTTGACCGGCGAAGGAGAATTTCCGATGGCCAGATCGTCCACAACCCGTTCAATCGAGACCGTCCTCGTGATCTTTGCCCTTGCGGCGATGCCGGCCGTATCGTTCGCGCAGACGACCGGCGGCTCTGCGGGATCGGCGGGAGGCGTCGCCAATTCTCCGGCTCCGCCGCCCGGCACCAACAGTCTGGGTACGGCCCAATCGTCCGGTGCGAATGCCGCCCCCGGGGTCACCACCGGCACCGGCGCAGGTGGGGCGGCTGACGCCACCGTCAACGCCGAGAACCGTATGCTCGACAAGAAGCTCAAGAGCATCTGCCGCGACTGCTGATCTCGCGCGGAAGTGAGACAGCGTGGCTGTCCGGAATGCCCTAGGGGCGCTAGCTTGGTCCTGCTTTGAGCGTGGAGCGTGTCCACGCGGAGGATCGAGTGATGTTACGCAAGATAATGATGGCGGCGCTGGCCGTCGCGGCAGTCGGACTGTCGGCTCCGCAGGCGGCACAAGCGCGGGGTTTCGGACATGGTGGTGGCGGCTGGGGCCACGGCGGTGGCTGGGGCCATGGGGGCGGCTGGCGTGGTGGCGGCTTCTGGCCGGGGATCGCCATCGGGGCGGGTATCGCCGGCGCCGGTTACTACGGCGGCTATTACGGCTACGGCCAACCCTATTACGGCAATCCCTATTACTATGGTACCGGCTACGACGATGGTGGTTATGGCGGCTGCTACGTGGTGCGGAAGCGCGTCATGACGCCGTCGGGCTGGCGTTTTCGCCGTGTGGATGTCTGCGAATAGGCTTGGCTGTACCCGCCAAAAAAACAAGGCCGTTGACGCAATATACCGTCAACGACCTTGCCAGCCCCGGACATTGAAATCGGCTCACGCCATCCGGTGACGGCGAGCATCGCGCGGAATCATACGGGCGAATGTGATCCAGTTCACAAGTCAAAAAATTTAAAGTCGCGCTACGGGCTGCTCAGCCGCGCGAGCGCTTGCGTGCGCTCGCCTGGGCGCGGTGCCGCGCCGGTTTCCTGCGGGTAACCGAGGCGGGCTCGGCCTCGGTGGTCCGGGCGCTGGCAAAGGACTGCCGAAGGCCGTCGATGGACTCGTTCAGCGTCGCGACCTGCTCGGACAGACGCTTGGTGTCGGCCTGCTGGAATGCGAGCAACCGCTTCACAGTCTGGAGCTGGTCCTGAACGACCTGGAGCTGGTCAATCGATTCCTGCTGGGTCGCCTCCAGCCCCTTGGTCTTCTCAACAAGCTGCTCGGACGCCTGTGCGGTGCGGGCCTGGAGCTGCCGCGACGCCACCACCCGGTCGGTCTCCGGGGCTGCGCCGGTATAGGCGCGCCAGATCGCGATCGATGTCACGCCGGCGATCAGCAGGAGGAGGGCGGCGGCGGTCAGCGCGATGGGCTGGGCGCCGAGGCGAAAAAGCGGGTTGGACGGTGCGTCCTCTGCGAGATCGATCATCGCTGACAAAACCCAAATTGAAACTTGGTGAGTGGCGAAGACCGGCAACCCTGAGGCCGCCGGGGCGTCCCGAAAGCGTTAGGTTTCGGCAAGGAATGGGACCAAAAAGAGGCTAAGAGCAAAAAAACCAGCAACCAGCAGGCCTTGAGGCCTCCGAACGCCCCATCACGGGCAAAGATCAGGGCTGAAACGGCGAAAACGGCCCGGAATAGGTCTTCGATCGCGGCGCCGCATAGGGCCCGAGCCGGGAGGTCTTCAGTCCCAGTCGCACCAGTGATTCCGCCAAGGTCACCGCGGCGGCGACGCCGTCGATCACGGGCAGGCCGTGCGTGGCGGCGAGTTCTGCAGCGAGATCGGCCATTCCGGCGCAGCCAAGCACGATGGCCTCTGCGCGGTCGTCGCGGATCGCGGCCGTGATCTCCGCGGAGATTTTTGCGAGCGCCCCGGTGTTGCGCTCCTCGAGCGCGAGCACGGGGACCTCAGCGGCGCGGACGCGGGCACAGCGCTCGGCGAGGCCGTATTTCCGTAAGTTATGCTCGATCGGCACGATGGAGACACCGAGCGTCGTCACCACGGCGAAGCGCGCAGCGACCAGGCTCGCGACGTGGAAGCCGGCCTCGCCAATGCCGATCACCGGCGCTTTCGCGGCGGCGCGCGCGGCGTCGAGGCCGGTGTCGTCGAAGCAGGCGATGATGTGCGCGTCCGCGCCGTCGCGGTCGGCGTCGCGGATGCAGCCGAGCATGCCGGGCACCGCGAATGCCTCGTCGTAAAAGCCCTCGATCGAGACCGGGCCCATCGCCGGCTGGCGCGCGTCGATCATCGTGTCGGGGAGGGCGACCGCGCGCGCGGCAGCGGCGATCTTCGCCGTCATGGTCACAGTGGTGTTGGGATTGACGACGTGAAGCCGCATCAGATCAGACAAGCCCCTTGTCAGACAAGCCCTTTGCCGGCGTCCGAGCCTTTGGCCGCCTGCCGCTTGTTGAGCATGTGGATGGTGCCAAGTGCAAGCGTGATCACCGTGAACGATACGGCCGAGATTACGGTGCCGAGCGCATAGATGTCAGGGTTCGTCACGGTGGTGGTGAGGCCCTGGAGATCGAGAGGCAGCGTGTTCACCGCCCCGATCGCCTGGCTGGAACGCGCGAGTTCGTCCCAGGACAGCGTGAAGCCGAACAGTCCAATGCCGATCACGGAGGGCAGGATGATCGGCAGCACGACATGACGGAAGGCCTGCCACGGCGTCGCACCGAGATCGCGCGCGGCTTCCTCGAGCCTGGGATCGAAGCGGTTGAAGATCGCGAACATGATGAGCAGGCCGAACGGCAGCGTCCAGGTCAGATGCGCGCCGAGGCCCGAGGTGAGCAGGCCCATCGAGGTCTCGAAGTTGTCGTTCCAGTGCGCCTTGATCAGATCGTCGATGATGCGGAATTCAAGCGAAATGCCGAGCGAGGTGATGATCGAGGGCACGATGAGGCTCGCGATCGCCGAGTAGAACAGGATGCTTTGCGCTTTGAACTTGCGGCGAAACGCCATGCCGGCGGCGACCGACAGCACGACGGTCGCAGCCATCACGATGAGACCGAGCAGCAGCGAGCGGCGGAAGGCGGCGCCGAGGTCGACGATGCCGGTGCCCTGGAACAGTTTGGACAGCCAGAAGGTCGAGACCCCGTTCATCGGAAAGGTGAGGCCGCCCTGCGGGCCCTGGAATGACAGGACGTAGATCGCGATCATCGGTCCGTACAGAAATAGCACATAAGCCGCGAAGAAGATCGCAAGCACGTAGAAGCTGCGCGGGCGGCCCTCCGTCATCGCTTACAGCTCCTTCTTGATGTCGACGATGCGCGACATCATGGTGATGATCAGGAAGGTAATGACGAGCAGGATCACGGCATTCGCGGCCGCGGCCGGGAATTGCAGCGCGTTCACCCGTGTCTCGATGATCTTGCCGGCAGAGGCGATCTGCTGGCCACCCATCACGCCGATGGTGATGAAGTCGCCCATCACGATGGTGATGACGAAGATCGAGCCGATCACGATGCCGGGTTTAGCCAGGGGAATGATGACGTTGACGAGCGTCTGGAAGCCGGTTGCGCCGGCGTCGTAGGCCGCCTCGATCAGCGACTTGTCGATGCGCACCATCGAATTGAAGATCGGCACCACCATGAAGAAGGTGAAAAGGTGCACCAGCGCCAGCACCACGGAGAATTCGGAGAACAGCAGCCATTCCAGCGGCTGGTTGATCAGTCCGCTCTTGACCAGGCCGGAGTTCACCAGGCCGTTGCGACCGAGCAGCGGAATCCAGGCGATCATGCGGATGACGTTGGAGGTCCAGAACGGGATCGTGCAGAGCAGCGACAGTCCCATCTGCCAGGTCTTGGACCTGACGTGGAAGGCGAGGAAGTAGGCGACCCAGAAGCCGATGAAAAGCGTGATCGCCCACACCATCACACAGAGCTTCAACGTCTTCACATAGGTTCGCCCGATCGTACAGAGATCAGGGAGCTGCGCGATGCATCCTTCGAACGTGTCGGTGTAGCCGCGGCCCGAGAAGGCCGGCAGCAATTGATACTCGTTGTAGTCCCAGAACGAGACGATGATGACGAAGACGAGCGGGATCAGGAAGAAGGCGAGAAACACCAGCATCATCGGCCCGGCCTGCAGCCAGGAGATGAAGGACGGCGACAGGCGCGCCGCTTTGCTGCGGCGAGCCGTCTCCGATCCCCGGACCAGGTCCGGGGATGCCTGTTGCAGGATGTCCTCCGACGTGTCCATCAGATTACGCCGCGATGAACTCGTTCCACTTGCGGACCATATAGTCGTTCTCGTCCATCACGGCGTTCCAGCAGGCGACGCCGCCCATGCGGTCTTCATAGGAGCCGCCGTCACGCACCGCGCCGGCCTTTTCCAGCAGCGAGCCGTCGGGCGCCTTGATGTCCTTCTCGGCCGCCTTGCCTTCCATCCAGTACGCCCACTCGTAGGGCTCCATGTGCGCCTTCGCGGTGGAGAGCACGGCGGAGTAATAGCCCTGGCGGTTGAGATAGGCGCCGGCATAGCCCGACAGGAACCAGTTGACGAACTCGTAGGCCCATTCGAGCTTCGCACCCGAGACGCCCTTGGAGACGCAGAAGCCCGAGGCCCAGGAGCGATAGCCTTCCTTGAGCGGCTGGAAGGTGCAGGCGATGCCCATCGAGCGGACCTTCGTCACCGCCGGCGACCACATCGACTGGATCACGGTCTCGCCCGAGGCCATCAGGTTGACGCTCTCGTTGAAATCCTTCCAGAACGCGCGGAACTGGCCGGCCTTCTTCGCTTCGGTCATCACCTTCATGGTGAGATCGATCTCTTCCTTGGTCATGTTGCCCTTGTCGGCATATTTGTACTTGCCGGTGGCTTCCACGACCATCGCGGCGTCCATGATGCCGATCGAGGGGATGTTGAGGATCGAGGCCTTGCCCTTGAATTCGGGGTTGAGAAGTTCAGCCCACGAGCCGATCGGACGCTTGATGATGTCGGGACGGATGCCGAGCGTGTCGGCGTTGTAGACGGTCGGGATCAGCGTGACGAATTCGGTCGCCGTCTTGGAGAAGGTCTTGGAATCCTTGCCCTCGAGATAGAGCACCTTCCAGGGCGCGGTGCCCTGGTTGCCGATCTTCTTGCCGCCGGGGGTCTCGCCCTTCGTGAAGACCGGTGTGATGTTGTCGAATTGTTTGATCTTCTTGGAGTCGAGGGCAAGGATATTGCCAGACGGCACCAGCTTCTTCAGCGAGAAATATTCGGTGTCCAGCACGTCGAAGGAGTTCGGCTGGGTCATCACGCGCTTGGTGACATCGTCGGTGGTCGCGGTGATGTATTCGATCTTGATGCCGGTGTCCTTCAGGCACTGCTTGGAGATGTCGTCGCCCTCGTTCACGGCGGTACCGAGATAGCGCAGCACCTTCGGCTCGGCCGACATCACATAGGGAAAGCCGGTGATGGCGCCGGAGCCGGCGGCAAGGCCGGCGAGGCCCGCGGTGCTCTTCAGTAGCGTGCGGCGGCTAAGGCCCTTCTTCCTGGTCGTTTCGGTCATATCACTCACTCCTCTGTTGCGCATTCCGGTGATTGATCGGCGCTATTGCAGACGTTGCGCCCGGGCGGGATCCCAGGTGGCCAGCACGCGATCGCCCGGCCGGAACTGATGGACGTCGAAGGCGGCCTCGGGAAGGTGGGAGAACAGGGCGGTACCGTCTTCGAGCGTGAGCGAGACAGCGATGTAGGAGCCCTGGTACTCGGTCTGGGTCAGCAGCGCCGGCGCGCCGTAGGCGCCGTCAGTGAACGGCGCGATGCCGAGCTGATCGGCGCGCACGGCGATGAGTTTGCCTGCGTCGCTGAGGACGTTGTGACCGCCGATGAAGCGCGCCACGAATTCGGTGCGGGGATGATGGAAGATGTCGCGGGCACTTCCCTGCTGTTCGATCCTGCCCTGGTTCATCACCACGATGTGGTCGGCAAGCGCCATCGCCTCTTCCTGGCCGTGCGTGACCTGAACGAAGCTGATGCCGAGCTCGCGCTGCAGCCGCTTCAATTCGCCCCGCATCTTCACCCGCAGGAACGGATCGAGTGCCGAGAGCGGCTCGTCGAGCAAGAGGATCTGCGGCTCGGTGATCAGCGCGCGGGCGAGCGCGACGCGCTGCTGCTGGCCGCCGGAGAGCTGTGCGGGGAGCCGTGCCGCGTAGGGGGTCATCGCCACCAGCTCGAGTAGCTCGCCGGCGCGCTTGTGCCGTGTCGGTCGGTCGACGCCGCGCATTTTCAGGGCAAACGCCACGTTGTCGAGCACGGTGAGGTGCGGAAACAGCGCGTAGGACTGGAACATCATCGCCGTACCGCGCTTGGCGGGCTCGAGGTCGGTGACATTCTGCGGGCCCAGGATGATGTCGCCCTCGCTGACCGCCTCGTGGCCCGCGATCATGCGCAAGGTCGAGGTTTTGCCGCAGCCGGAGGGGCCGAGCAGGCAGCAATAGGTGCCGGCCGGGATCTTCAAATTGACGGTGTCGACCGCCAGTGTCGTGTCGTAACGCTTGGTGACGGCGACCAGTTCGAGAGCGGCGGGAGTGGCCATGGCGTGTCCGGGGGAGGAGCGATGTTCCGCCTCTCTCCGCAAGGTCCGTGCCAATCGCTCTTGAATTGTCCTTGGCCGGCCGAATTCCAAAACAGTGTAGCGGAGTCAGATCGTTAGATCGAATTCGGTGCATCCGGGCTGCCCGGCGCCTTCGCAGTTGCGTGCACACAAAGCAGGCGAGGATTGTATAAAGTTTCGCCTGTGATTGGATACAGAGGGTCGACTAAGATTCGAGGCCATATGCGACGATCGAGTCCTTATCCCCATGGCCGCCAAGTCCCGACCGAAATCCGACGCGCCAGATGCGAGCGATCGCGTCAGCCGCATCCGGGAAGGCGTGACCGCGGCGATCCTCGAGCATCGTCTGCTGCCGGGCACGAAACTCGGCGAGGACGAGATCGGCGAGATCTACGGCGCAAGCCGGACGCTGGTTCGCACCGCGCTTCAACAGCTCGCGCATGAGGGCATCGTCAACATCGAGAAGAACCGCGGCGCCTTCGTCGCACGCCCGACGCCTGCCGACGCCCGCGAAGTGTTCGAGGCGCGCCGCCTGATCGAGCCCACGATCGTCAATCACGCCGTTGACGCGGTGTCGCCGGCCTGGATCGATCGCCTCCAGCGGCATCTTGCCGAGGAACGCGAGGCGGAGCTGCGCGGCGACGCGCGTGCCTCGGTCCGCCTCTCCGGCGAGTTTCACCGTCTCGTCGCCGAGATGAGTGGCCACAGCATCTATCTCGGTTTTCTCAAGGAGCTGATCGCGCGCTCCTCGCTCATCATACTGCTCTACCGCCGGCACGACACGCCGGCCTGCGGCACCGATCACCACGCCGGCATCGTCGCCGCGATCCGCAAGCGCGACAGAGAGGCCGCGCGCGCGCAGATGTTGTCGCATCTGAACGAGATCGAGGCCGAGCTGTTCCTGAAGGATCCCGCCGCCGACGAGCTGCGGCTCGCGGATGTGCTCGGGCTCTGAAACGCGCGGCCCGCGAGCCGCCAGGAAACTCCGCGACGGAGCTCAGACCTGCGTCAACGGCTAGTTCGGTTTCGGCAGCGAACTGCCCGTCAGGTGTAATCTCGCATTCGCCGCCTCGCGATCTCGGCCATCCGGACCTGACCATTTCCCGCGCAACCTGCACGGAGCAGATCGGGTGGTTTTCCCCAGGGTGATACAGCTGTCATTTCGGACCAATAGGTGGCCGTACAGCTGAGCTTAGTGCAAGGCCCCGCGCATCCCGGGCGATGGGCTCTCCATACCCGTTCAAGCGCGAGCACGATGAAAGTTCCTAAAGTCGCTTGGCCTTCGATGACACCTTCTCAACAGGCGGGGCGAATAGGAACCCCGCATCCTGCCGCATCGTTTGTTCTATCGAGGAACATTCATGAACGTACGAGACGAGCACACCCGATCGCCCTGGATGGATGTTTTGGTCGCCGACGCTCCGGCGCTATCGAGCACGGTGGCCACAGACGTCGCGGTCATTGGTTCCGGAATTGCCGGGCTGTCGGTCGCCTATGAGCTCGCCAGTCGTGGACGTTCGGTCGTGGTGCTGGACCGCGGCCGCATTGGCAGCGGGATGACGGCGCGCACCACCGCGCATCTGGCGACTGCGCTCGACGACGGCTACGACGAACTGGTCAGGGTGCGCGGCTCTGATTGTGCGCATCTCTACTATCAGAGCGTTGCAGCCGCCATTGATCGCGCCGAGGCCATTCAGCGCGCCGAACGCATCGATTGCAATTTTCGGCGGGTGGACGGTTACTGGGTACTTGCGCCCGAGACGCCCGCATCCGCGCTCGACGAGGAATTGAATTGCTGCCGAAAGCTCGGGATTCCCGTCGATGACTGCATCGAGCCGACCCCGTTCCATGCCGAAGGTCTGGTGCGTTCGTTGCGCTTTGCGCGCCAGGCGCGTCTGCACCCGACCAAATATCTCGCCGGTCTCGCCGGCGCGCTTCAGGGCCGGGGAGCGCGGCTCTACGCCGACACCTGTGTCGAAGGCATCCGCGAGCAGCATGGCGACATGGTCGTGACGACCACCTCAGGCCACGAGGTCCGTGCGGCCGACGTGGTGGTCGCGACGAACTCGCCTGTCAACGTGCAGGTGGCGATCCATAGCAAACAGGCGCCTTACCGCACCTACGCGCTCGCCGCCAAGATCCCGGCCGGCGCGCTGGAGGATGCGCTCTATTGGGACACACTCGATCCCTATCATTATGTCCGGCTGCAGCCGTTCTCTGCCGGCGAGGATCTCGTGATCGTCGGCGGAGAAGATCATAAGTCTGGCGAGGCGGACGACGGCGCGCAGCGCCTTGCCGCGCTCGAACGCTGGGCGCGCGATCGTTTGCCGGACCTGCGCGAGGTCACTCATCGATGGTCAGGTCAGGTGCTGGAGCCGATCGATTTTGTCGGCTTCATTGGCCGCAGCCCCGGCGAGGAGCATCTCTTCATCGTTAGTGGTGATTCCGGGCAAGGCATCACCAATGGGCTTGTGGCCGGCATGTTGATTACGGATCTGATCACGACAGGCGCGAGCGCTTGGGAGGAGGTCTACGCCCCGTCACGGAGGATTCAGAAGAACATCGGCGAGTTCATCAGCGAGAACATCACTCCGCTGAAGAATCTTGCCGAATATCTGACAGCGAGCGAGATTGCGAGCGTCGAAGGGCTGCGCCCTGGAGAAGGGCGCCTGGTGCGCAGCGGCCTGAAAAGGATTGCCGCTTGCCGGGACCGGGGCGGAAATCTGCATTTGCATTCGGCAAGTTGCACCCATCTCGGTTGCGTTGTGCACTGGAATTCGCTGGAGCAATGCTGGGATTGCCCGTGTCACGGCTCGCAATTCGCGCCCGATGGCACCGCACTGAATGGCCCTGCGGTGTCACCACTCGGCGGCGCCGAAAGACCGGCCGATCTTGAAGCCGCAGAGTGACGCGCGGGCGACGCGGCCGCTCGCCGATCTCCTGCTGGTCGAAGGCACCCGTCCGACAACATCGGCCTCATCAAAGATCCGCGAAGAACTTCGTGGTGATCATGAAAGGCGGCAGGAGTTACAAGAATAGTCTCGCGCTTGAGAAATTGATCGCGCGCTTCCTTGCTCACATCCTTGTCTACCGCCGTCAAGACTGGGAGCGTGGGGCAACGATGGGTCCGCACGCGGAAGCGGCAGCCCCGGAACTATTGCGGCTCCAATCCGAGAGTCTTGATCGACTCGAGCCAGATCGGCCCTTCCTTTTCGTAGAGTGCAACCGAGGCTGCGCGATCCAGTGCCGGCGAGTCGACTCCGAAGGCTTCAAGTAGCTTCTGCACACGCTCCGTCTTGCCGCCTTCGACCATCAGCTTGGCGAGCAGTTCGACCCGGTCCGTTGGTGTCGCAGCCGGTGCCACCAGCGTGGTGAAGCTGGTGAGCTGGAAGACATTGCCGGTGACCCCTTGCTCGACAAACGTCTTGGTTTCGGGAAGCTTCTTCATGCGCACCGGTGTCGGCACGGCAATCGCGCGGCCGACGCCGGTATCGAGCACCGGAAGCGCGGCCTGGTAGCTGCCGACCGCCGCCTGGATGACCCCGGCTGCAAAATCCTGCCACATCGGCGCTTCGCCGCGGTAATGCACGATGGAAATGTCGAGGCCGAATTGTCGGTTGAGCTCGGCGACCGCAATGTGTGCGAACGAGCCGATACCGTACGAGCCGGCCGTGACCTTGTTGCCACGCGCATACGCGACGAACTCTTCGAGCGTCTTTGCATTGATGGCGGAATGGGCCACCAACGGCAGATGCCCTGAAGGCGTCACAGCGACGATTGTGAGATCCTTGTCCGGATCATAGGCCAGCGATTTCAGCAGCAGCCGGTTACCGAGCAGGGTGGACGAGATCGTGTACATCAGCGTGTAACCGTCCGCCGGGGAATCCTTCACGGACTGCGCCGCCAGCGCACCGCTGGCCCCGGTTTTGTTCTCGACAATGACCGGCTGGCCGAGCTTCTGCGAGATATAGTCGCCATAGGCGCGGGCGAAGGCATCGGTGATGCCGCCTGCCGGCGTGGAGACGACGATCCTGATTGCCCGGGTCGGCCAGGCTTCGGCCCAAGCCGTTTCAGCCGCGGCCACCGTCAGGCATGCAATCGCGGCAACCAGAATTCTCGCGGATGTCCGCACTTCGGCCTCCCCCTTTTCCCAGTGTCATTGGGCAGCCGGCAGCCACCGGAACGAGGTGTCACACGCGCAAACGGGAGCGTCAAGAAAGCAAAATACCGTTTCATTGTGTGAAATGATCACTTCCGACCGGCGGAAGGAATGGCGGGCGCAGCAAGCTTGGCGCCGAGCGCCTCGGCAAGTGCGGAAGCGACTTTCTTCATCGGAGGTACGCAGCGGCGTACGCCGTCCTCCAGACTGACCGCCTCGCGAAGCGCCCGGTTCCTCGTGTGGACGATCGTGCGCTGCGGCTTAACGTGACTATTTCTCGCGGGCCGCAGCAGCTATATGGTGGCGCTCTGTCATCGAACTGTCATGTTGCCGTAAATGCTGAAGTCAGACGTAACGCCGGGCCGCAAGACTCCGAGCGCGCCGGATGGGAATCCTGTCCCGAAGGACAACAAGAAAACGCAATACGTCGCCGGCTTCCTCAGGCAGCGTGAACCGGCCGAACCCGGCGCGGAACCTGCGATCGTCGACGGCGCTGTGATCGACCAGACGCCATCGCAAGAGGCGACGCCTGTACCGGCGCCAACCCAGTCGAACGCTGCCGCACGTCCCGCCGGCGAAATCGAGCTCAAGCTGCTCGTCGATGCCGATCGTATGGCGCATTTCAACGCTGCGCCTGTCATCGCGGCGAACGCGCGCAACAAGGGCACGCGCAAACGTCTCAAGTCCATCTATTATGACACGCCGGACCGGACATTGCGGCGCAACGGCTTGAGCTTGCGCGTTCGCCAGAGCGGCGCGCGCTTCGTGCAAACCGTGAAGACCGATGCGGTGGACGATCCGCTGCGCCGTGGTGAGTGGGAGGCGGGCGTGCCGTCGCTTGCGCCCGATCTGGCTCTCGCGATGCCCTTCATTCCGGAGAAGCTTCGCAGCTCTCTCGCAGCGCAGCCGCTCGAGGCCGTCTTCACCGCCGACATCCATCGTCATGCGCGGATGGTTGATCTGCCGTCCGGCACGGTCGAAATCGCCTTCGACCAGGGTGTGCTGACGGCGGGCGATCGATCGCTACAGGTGAGCGAGATCGAGCTGGAGCTCAAGAGCGGCAGCGCCGGCGCGATCTACGAGATCGCGTTGCGGCTTGCCGAGCACGGGGCGGTGAAGCCGTCAATCCGTACCAAATCGGCGCGCGGCTTCGATCTCGCCGCCGACAAGCCGCCATCGGCGCGACGGCCGCGAAAACCTCGCCTCGATGCGTCGGTTATGCTCGACGATGCCTTCGCGACGATCCTGCGCTCCTGCTTCCTCCATCTGCTTCAGTCGCTGCCGGCGGCCGAGGACGGCCGCAATCCGGAAGGCGTGCATCAGCTGCGCGTCTCGCTGCGCCGGCTTCGATCGGCGCTCGATCTGATGCGATCGGTCGGCGCGCTCAGCAATCTCGATGCGCTGCGGTCGGAAGCCAGATGGCTGGCGCAAGACCTCTCCGCCGCGCGCGACTGGGACGTGTTCCAGCTCGCGACCTTGCCGACGATCGCAAAAGCCTGCCCGTCGGTCGCGGGCTTCGATGCGCTGGGCCGGGCTG
This sequence comes from Bradyrhizobium nivariense, assembly GCF_029846715.1. Classification (GTDB taxonomy): domain Bacteria; phylum Pseudomonadota; class Alphaproteobacteria; order Rhizobiales; family Xanthobacteraceae; genus Bradyrhizobium. The sequence goes on along the minus strand of NZ_JARVWW010000001.1, from coordinate 798,802 downwards.
CGATCGGGCGTCAGTCCGACGCCTATCGCAAGGCGCATGACGCGCTCGAAGATCGCCGCTGCGCCGCCTTCCTGATCGGCCTCGGCGGCTGGATCGAGACGCGGGGCTGGCGCAACGACGTCGCCGCCGAAAACCTCGGCCAGCTCGCCGAGCCCGCCGTCAACTTCGCGCAGGGCATTCTGTCGGAACAATATGCGAAGGTGCTCAAGCGCGGCCGCCGCTTCAAGTCGCTTCCCGCCGAAGATCTGCACCGCGTGCGGCTCGCGACCAAGCGGCTGCGCTATCTCAGCGAGTTTCTGCTGCCGCTCTACGAGGATCGCAAGTCCGCGCGAAAATTCTCGCGCAGGCTCGCCGGTTTGCAGGAGCAGCTCGGTGCCTTCAACGACATGGCGGTGACGGCATCATTGCTCGACGGGCTCGCTGCCGAGCCCGACAGTGCGATCGCGGCTGCGGCAATCGCCGGCTGGCAGGCGCGCGCGTCGGTCGGGGTGCAGCCCGCCTTGCAAAGCGCGTGGCGCGATTTCACCGCCGCGCGGCCGCCCTGGTCGCGGCAGACGCAGCAGGACTGATCGAAGCACATCCCCAAAAAAGTTGCGGCCAGCCATTGGGGGATGGCTGGCCGCGCGCGAACCGGTCTGGGACGGGGAGGGGTGGGGATGTGACCGGATCGCGTAACTCTTTCGTTTGTCTCTACTGATCTCTTGCGCTGGCGGTGGAGACCGCCGGCCTGGTATCGCCGAGCGAAACCCAGACGTTGGGATCGCTCTGCGACTGGCGCTTGACGAAGCGGTAGCCGGTCTCCGTCCAGGCAACGACGTTCTCATTCTGATTGTCGAGAACGAACTCGCCCTTGTCGGTCTTCACCGTCAGCACCGCATGCCCTTCGCCCTTCTTGTCGCGCACGACGGTGATGAGCAGGGCCTCGCGCGGCCATCCGGCATCGATCAGCATCTTGCGCTTCAACAGCACGTAGTCTTCACAGTCGCCGTAACCGTCCGACGGCAGCGACCACTTCTCGATCACGCCCCAGTGCTCCTGGTCGGTCAAAGGCTTGACGGTCTCGTTGACCCAGCGATTGACCTTGACGAGGTCGCGCCATGCAGCCTGCGACATCACGATGTCGCGCGGTTGCGTCGGCGCGCCCTGGCACTGAGCGGCATTATCCGCGCAGAACTCGACCCAGCCGATCGGCGCACGCGTGGTGTCGCCGAGGCTTGCGTAGAGCAGGCGGCCTTCGCCGGCCTGCGCTGCCGCGCTCACTCCGAAGAGCATGGCAGCCAGCGCCATTCCCTTCCCCTGTCCCCTGAAATCAAACATTGCGGCCCCCGTTTCTTGTTGGGACCACATTGCGCAGCGAGCTTTTGAGTTGCCGCTAAGTCAGCCAAGTAAAGTCGAGACGAATTCAAGTAAAAGGCGCGGAGAATTCGATCTATACTTGAATCGAATTCGAATAAAAGTCGATATGACTGCAATTGATTCAAATTTGATCTATTAACGCGGAAACGCTGGCGGAACTGTTGTTTGCACAGGCCCGCAGCCCCCGCGTTAACCCGCGCGAGGCTCGTCACAACCCATGAAAAAGGCGGCGTCCGCATTGCGGAGGCCGCCTTCATGGCTGGAAATACAGTGGTTTTGGTGCCTTCGCGCTTTACCGCGCGGTAACGCTCTCTTCGAGTGTCTCGATCGGCTGCGAATGCATGAACTCGAGGGCGAAGCCGTCTTCGAGGTTTCGAACCACGCGGCCCTGCACCCGGCCGAGCAGAACCGTCGATTTCAGCGGCGGGCGGTTCTCCGCGGCGATCGCGGCGCCCGACAGCGAGAGGTCGATGATGCGGCAAGTCATCTTGGTGCCGTCCTCGAGCGTCAGCACCGCGATCGGGTTGCGCGGCACGATACGGTCGTGGCGGCGGTCTTCCGGCAGGTTGAGGATGTCGCGGTTGGCGAGCCAGGTCAGCTGTGCCGCGAGCTTGTCGCGCTTGCGGGGCGTCGCACCCACCGTCATGGCGAAGCCATTGTCGATGATGCGGGTGATCTTGCCCTCGACCCGGCCGATATGGTCGAGATAGGCGACAACGCGGTCGCCGACATTGCCGATGCCGGGGGCGAGAAGCGCCAGCCCGCCCGGCGACATGTTGATCACCTGGCAGGGGAATTCACGGCGGTCCGGCAGCATGTAGCGGCCGAGCAGGTGAACCTTCACCCGCTGGAAACGCCGACGTTCCTCGGCGGCCGGAAGAAATTTTTTGTTCGCCAACGCCATTTTCACAACCCGACCCCCCGCCTGGCGGAGTCCGGGACGACCCTAAGGTGCACAGGGTTAATGCCGCGTTAGGATCGGGCGCGTCGATGACGGACAGACACAATGCGTTCGAAAAGCCACATCAGCGGCGGGCAGGCCAGCACTGTCAGCGCGCCGAGGTCGAGTGCGACGGCGGCAGTTCCGGCCGATTTGGCGAGCCGGCCCGCCACCGCCGGTCCCAGCATCATCGCGGCGTAGAAGAGAGTGTAGAACACGCCCATCCCGATCGCCCTCGTTTCCTGCACAAGCACGCGGGCGGTCAGGCTCATGATCGGCCCGGCCGGATGGCCGCCGATCAGGCCGATCAGGACGAGGATCGTGATCACCGCGTCGGACCGGGTCAGCCAGGCCAGCAGCCCGGCCACCGCGAGGCTGGCCGCGATCGCCAGCACGAGCGGCCGCTTGAAGCGATCGGCGAGATAGCCGCCTGCCGGCACCGAGATCACCGACAGCCACATCACGAGGCTGATCGCCGATCCCGCCGCGGCAATGCTCCAGCCGCGCTCGGCGAGCAGCGAGGGGCCGAACGAGAAGATCATGGCGAAGCCGACATTATAGAGGCCCCAGATCGCGCCCGCGACGATCACCGCCAAGAGAGCGAGCGGATCAAGCCGCCCGGAGCCGGCCGCGCTGGCGGTTGCTCCCGGCGGCGGCCGGTAGAACGTGATCAGCACAATGCCGATCGCGGTCAGCGCGCCGGCCACGAGGAACACGGCGCCCGCGCCATAGGTGGTGCCGATCGCCGGCAGCACCAAGAGCGAGATCGCAACGCCCGCGGGCCAGGAGTTGACGAAGATCGCCATTGCGGTTGCGATTTCCTTCCCCGCAAACCAGTCGGTGCCCATCTTGGTGAGCTGCACGGTCAGCAGCACGCCGCCGGCGCCGGAGGCGAGCCGACCCGCCATCTGCCAGCCCCAGACGTCGGTGGTGGCCATGATCAGGCTGCCGGCCGTCATCAGCAGCAGTGCCGCGATGGTCGTGGGCTTGTCGCCGAGGCTCCGGCCGATCGCGCCGCCCGGCAGCGCCAGCACGATGCCCGGTGTGAAATAGAGCCCGATCAGAATGCCGATATCGGCGAGCCCGACGCCAAAAGTCTGTTGCAGCAGCGGCGCGACCGCGGCCACGCTCTGGAACTGGAACGCGATGGTGAGGCGAACGACGAACAGGATCGCAAGAATGCCCCAGCGATTGTGCAACGTCTCATCTCCCCGGCCCTGTATCGAGGGTGCGGTGGAGAGAGGCCGGAGTCAACCGGCTGCCTTCCTCACCGCGCGCTGGTACAGGAGACACAGCAGCGCCAGCAGAACCGCCGCCGACAGCCCGAGCGACCAGTGAATGCCGATCGCCGCACCGAACAAGCCGACCGTGATGCCGCTGAACGCCCGCATGCCGAGCCCCGCCATGTTGTAGAGGCCGACGACGCGGCCGCGGATGTCGGACGGCGCGTTCAACTGCACCAGCGCCTGCGCCATGGTGTTGAACGACAGCTCGAAGAAGCCTGCAAAGAACAGCAGCACGATCGCGACCGGATAGATCCGCACCGAGGCGAAGCCGAGCAGCGCCAGGCTCCACAGCATCGCGAGCATGATCGCAGCGCGCGGCGTGCCCTTGAGCCGTCCCCACGATTCCAGCGCGATGCCGGCGAGCAGTGCGCCGGCCGCATCGGCCGCGAGCAGCACGCTGTAGGAGACGCCGGGATCGCCGTGGCCGAGATCGCCGGCAAAGCCCGGCATCTGCGCGTGATAGGCGTTGCCGATCATGAAGGAGGTGAGGCCGGCAAGCCACGTCATCGCCATCAGCACCGGCTGCGTGCCGATGGCGCGGATGGTCAGCATGATGTCGGCGAGGCCGCGGACCGCGAAGCGCCGCACAGCCACGCTGTTGTCGCGTACCGGCGCCCAGAACAGCCACAGCAGCATCGGCAGGTAGAATAGCGTGTTGAAGATGATGCCGTGCGAGGTGCCGAGCGTCAGCATGATGATTCCGCCGACGGCGGGCCCGACCAAAATGCCGAGATAGCGCGCCATCGCATTCAGCCGCACCGCGCTCGGAAGATCGGCGGGACCGACGAGGTCATAGAGCAGGAGCTGGTTCGGCGTCTGCCACAACACGCCGGCGCAGCCGTGGATCACCAGCAGCAGCATGGCGTGCCACATCTGGATCGTATCGGTGATGAAGAAGAAGCCCCAACCGCTCGAGGCCACGATGAACAGCAGCATGCCGCACTGGATGATGCGGCGCGGATCGAACCGGTCGGCGAGCCCGCCGACGGCAACGGAGAACAACAGGAACGGCAGCCAGTGCGACAGCACGGCAAAGCCCGCCAGCGCTGGCGAATGGAATTTCTGGAACACCACCCAATAGCTGATCACATGCTCGATATTGTCGGCCATCATCGCCAGCACGTAAGCCATGAACTGGAGCCGGTAAGGCACCGACTTCATCGCCGCGAACGATCCGGACGCGACGACGGGATTTTGGGGAAGGGGGTTCAAAGGGACACCTGGGTGTGACTCTTCGGGAGTTACACGTTCGCCGGCAATCGCTCAAGACACTTGGGTAGGCTTGAACAGCAGCTATGCATTGCCGCCACACGCTCCACCGTCATTCTGAGGTGCGCGCTCTTGCGCGCCTCGAAGGATGGGCTGCAAGCGCCTGTGGCCCATCCTTCGAGGCTTCAGCTCGCGATGCAAATGCATCGCGAGCTTCGCACCTCAGGATGACGGTGGTGAGTGTGGCGAGCGCTGTAGCCCGGATGAGCGCAGCGATATCCGGGTCTCTCGTTCGAGCGCCCTAACCGACCTTGCCGCGAACATAGGCTTGCGCCTGCTCGACGAGATCATCGAGTGAGCCATCGGCACTATCGAGGACAAGATGCTCTCGATCCCAAGGCTCATAGTGTCGACTCACTATTGTGTCCCAGCTAGGCAATTCAAGGCCGCTGATGTCGGGGGAGCGCCCTTCCGCTCGCCGCCGGTGGACAGCCAAGTCACTGCAGACCAATTCAATCTCAACGATATGTGCCGCGTTCTGCAAGGCGGTGTGCCGCCAGCCAACGCGGCTTGCCAGCACCGGATTGACGCAGTCGGCAACAACGGTGCCGCAGAGTTTGAGGTTCTCCGCCGCGAGCGCGTTGCCAATGGCGTAGCCCATTGCGCCGACAGCCAGGCCTGCGTTTCGCAAAGCCTGTTCAATGGCGTCGATCCGAAGATGCGTCGCCGCGAGCCGCATCGCGAGCTCGCGCGAGACCATCGTCTTGCCGGTGCCGGGAAGACCGCCAAACACGATCAATGCAGGACGCCGATGGCTCGTCATGGGCGCAGATGCTCCATCCTGCTGCGAGAGCGCAGCTTGGCAGCATCGCGCATCTCACATACGCTTCTTATCAGCCGCACCAGTTAATCATAACAGGCGGCCAGCGAGGACACACCATGGAATCCATCCGCGTCTGCACCCACGCAGGGCCGGGCTCGGAGCCCGTCATCCGCACCGTGCCATGGCCGAAGGTCGGCAAGAAGGCCGCGCTGATCAAGGTCGGCGCCTGTGGTGTCTGCGGCACCGATCTGCACATTCTCAAAGGTCATTGGCCGAAGCCGCTGCCCTGGCCGTTCACGCTCGGCCACGAGCTCGGCGGAATCATCGTCGAATGCGGCGACGAATTCACCGAGGACTTCATGAGCAAGCCGCTCACGGTCGGCTCGAAAGTGATGATCCCGCCGCTGATGCCCTGCGGCCGCTGCTACTACTGCATCCATTATCCGCAGACCGCCAACAAATGCCTGACGCCGGTTTATTACGGCCGCTATCTCGGCTTCGATAAACCACCTCACATGTGGGGCGGCTGGGCAGAGTATGTCTATGTCGATCTCGACATGCTGCCGGGCACCAAGATCTACAAGCTGCCCGACGACATGTCGCTGCGGTTAGGGGCGCTATCGGAGCCGCTGACCTCCTGCATCCGCGCCTTCAACCGCGCCAGCCGCGCCGGCGGTTTTTCCTGGGGCGACACGGTGGTGATCCAGGGCTCGGGCCCGATCGGCATTCTCGCAGTCGCTGCAGCATTGGAGATGGGAGCAGGGCGCGTGATCTGCGTCGGTGCGCCGGAACAGCCGCGGCTCAAGCTTGCGCGCGAATTCGGCGCGGAGGCCACGGTGAACATCGACGAGCTGAAGTCACCACAAGATCGCATCGCCCGCGTGCGCGACATCGTCGGGGGCTTCGGCGCCGATCTGGTGATGGATTGTTCGGGCCATCCGACCGCCGGCCCCGAAGGCATCGAGATGCTGCGCGACGGCGGCACCTATGTCGAGATGGGCCAGTTCACCGACGCCGGATCGATCGAGACGTCCTGGCACCGCATCTGCACCAAGGACCTCAACGTGCTGGGATCCTGGGGCTTTACCGGCAACGATCTGCCGCTCGGCGTCGACATGCTCTATCGCACCCGCAACAAATATCCCTGGCTGAAGATGCAGACGATCTATCCGTTCACGGAAGCGGGCGTCGCGCAGGCGGTCGCGGACGCGATGGCGATGAAGACGGTGAAGTCGACCATCGTGCCGTGGCCGGAGCTGGTGGAGTGAGAAATTCGTAGCCCGGAGGGAGCGCAGCGTAATCCGGGGTTCTCGCTTGTGGCTCCCCGTATTCCGCTACGCTCCATACGAGCTACGTGCGGATGAAAGGGCATGATGATGGACGAGACAACCGAACGAGACCCACGCACGCGCTCCCCCTTCCACGCCATCCGCGCAATCGACTACACCGTCATCTTCGTGCGCGACATGGCGGCGATGCGCCGCTTCTACGAGGAGGTTCTCGCGTTTCCGCTGCTGCGTGAGCTCTCGCCGAACTGGATCGAGTACGGCTTGGGCACCAACACGCTGGCTCTTGCAAAGCCGAGCCGGACCGGGGCCGATGCGCCGACGCCGGCGGGCACTGCCTCGCTGCAACTGGCATTCAAGGTCTCCGCGGCCGAAGTCGATGCGTGCGCCGATGAACTCGTACGACACGGCGTTGCGCTGTTGTCGCCGCCGACGATCCAGTCCTTCGGGCACCGGACGCTGTTCTTCCGCGACCCCGACGGCAATCTTTTGGAGATCTATGCGGAGATCTGAAACGCAGGGGAGGCGGGCTGATGCCCAAAAAGTTCCATCGGAAATCCGCGAGTTATTCACGCCGAGGTGAAACTTAGGTCCCAGTTCCGGCTTTCAGTTCGTAGGAGAGGTATCGTGAAGCGAATCCTGAAACCGGTCACTTACATCCTGGCGGCTATCTACTTCCTGGTGGATGCGGTCTTCATGGCCGTGGCGAGGCCGATTTCGCGCTGGCTTGGGCGACATCTCGAATTCAAGCGATTGCGAGCCTGGATCAGATCGCTGCCGCCTTATCCGTCGCTCGCCTTGTTTTCCGTGCCCGTGATCATTCTGGAGCCGATCAAGCCTGTGGCGGCCTATCTCGCGGCAACCGGTCAGTTCGTGAGCGGGGCTGTGACTTTCATCCTCGGCGAGCTGCTCAAGCTCGTGCTGGTCGAGCGCCTGTTCCATCTCACGCGTGACAAGCTGATGCGGATCCCGGCTTTCGCCTGGGCCTATGGGAGGTTCGCCGAGGTGAGAGCATGGCTGCAAGCCACCGAAGCCTGGCGTGCCATCCGCGCCTTGAGCCGCGCCGCGAAAGACACTCTTGCGCGGGCAAGAGCAAGGCTGGCGGGCGGCTTCAGCAGGCTGGTGACCTCCAGGGATTAAAACAAGGGGGATTAGAACAAGCGAGCCACCCTCTATGCGAGCTTGCGCGCCGCGGCGGTGGCCTTTTCGCCCGTGTTCGGCGTGCCGGTCGGCTCGATGAGCAGGAGATGGACCTCCTCGCGTGCCACCGGACGATGCTCGACACCTTTGGGCACGACATAGAGTTCGCCCGGACCAAGCGTCACCGTGCGATCCCGCAATTCGATGTCCAGACTGCCTTTCAGGACGAGAAAGAAATCGTCGGTGTCGTCGTGCTTGTGCCAGGTGAACTCTCCCTTCACCTTCACCACCATCACGTCGCAGTCGTTGAAGTTGGTGATTGTGCGCGGAGACCAGAAGTCTTGAAAGGTCGCGAGCTTGTCTGAAAGGGATATCCCGTCGGCCATGTTTCACCCGTGTCTTGCTCTCTCGTGAGGCACGATTTGGGATCGAAATGTCGACGAGACAAGACGTGTATGCGTCATTCAGTTGATTGTTGGATATCGAGCAACCTAGGCGGGATCGTCGCGAAAATCTGCTGTTTTGGCCCAAAAGGTCTCCGGACACGGTAAAATGGCGCAAAAGCGCCGGACGGAGCATCCGCGAGCTGTTCACCGTGTCGCTAAAGCCATGCGTCATAGGCATGGTGCTTTGCCCCCGCTTGGCGTAAAGAGCATCCAAATCAAATCACCACGCGTGCGGCTGGACCATTTGCCGCCTACGCAGCTTCAGGTCGCGCGGCTCAACGTTCCGCGCCTGGACCAACCAAGGTTTTATCCCGTGTCTTTCCCGACCATGAGTCCGCCGCTCGCCCGAGCTTTGGCCGAGCGCAACTACGACCGTCCGACCCCCGTTCAGCTCGCCGTGCTCACGGACGAAGCCACTGACCGCGACCTGCTGGTTTCGGCCCAGACCGGCTCCGGCAAGACCCTCGCTTATGGGCTGGCCATGGCCAAGGATCTGCTTGATGCCGAGCGGTTCGAGCGGGCGGGTGCACCGCTCGCCCTGATCGTGGCGCCGACCCGCGAGCTTGCCTTGCAGGTCCATCGCGAGCTGGCGTGGCTGTACGAGCATGCAAGCGGACGCGTCGTCTCCTGCGTCGGCGGCATGGACCCGCGGCGCGAGCAGCGCGAGCTTGCCGCGGGCGCCCACATCGTCGTCGGCACGCCCGGCCGATTGTGCGATCATTTGCGCCGCGGCCGTCTCGATATCTCCGAGTTGAAGGTCGTCGTGCTCGACGAGGCCGACGAGATGCTCAATCTCGGCTTTCGCGAGGACATGGAGTTCATCCTCAAGACCACGCCGGACACGCGCCGCACCCTGATGTTCTCGGCGACATTCCCGCGCGGCATCGTCGCGCTGGCCAAGCAGTACCAACAGCAGGCGTTTCGGATCGAGGTCGCCGGCGACGAAGGCGGACACGCCGATATCGAGTACCGCGCGATCCGGATCGCGCCCGGCGATGCCGAGCACGCGGTCGTCAACGTGTTGCGCTTCTACGAGGCGCCGAGCGCTCTGGTGTTCTGCAGCACCCGCGATCACGTCAGGCATTTGCAGGCGGCGCTGCTGGAGCGCGGCTTCTCCGTGGTCGCGCTATCGGGCGAATTGACGCAGAACGAGCGAACCACGGCGCTGCAGTCGCTGCGGGACGGACGTTCGCGCGTCTGCGTGGCGACCGACGTCGCCGCCCGCGGCATCGACCTGCCGAGCCTCGACCTCGTCATTCACGCCGACCTGCCCAACGACGCCGAGGTCATGCAGCATCGCTCGGGCCGTACCGGCCGCGCGGGCCGCAAGGGGACGAGTATCCTGCTGGTGCCGCCCGTGCGGCGGCGGCGTGCGGAAATGCTGCTGAATAGCTCGGGGATCGACGCGGTCTGGGGGACCGCGCCGCAGCCGGATGAGATCCGCAAGCTCGATCACGAGCGTATGAAGGACGTGTTGTTCACGGAAGAGACGACCGCCGACGATCTGGCGCTGGCGCAGGCCCTGTTGGCCGAGCGGTCGGCTGAGGATATCGCCGCGTCACTCGCACGGCTCTATCGCGCGCGGCTGCCGTCGCCCGAAGACATCATCGATCCCGGCGAGCGGAGCAGCCGGCCGCGCGACGATCGCGGCCGCAACGATGCCCGCACGCCGCGCGACGATTTTCGTACGCCGCGCGACGATGTCCGCGCTTCGCGCGGCGACGATCGCCCAGAAAGGGCTCGACCCAAATCGGGAAAATCGTCGTCGAAACATGGCATGGCGGAGGGCAGCGTCTGGTTCCGGGCCAACATCGGACGAAAAAAGAACGCGGAAGCGCGCTGGCTCTTGCCGATGATTTGCCGTCGTGGCGGCATTGACAAGGGCGACATCGGCGCCATCAAGATCATGGACACGACGACCGAGTTCGAAATTTCCGAGCGCGTCGCGGAATCCTTCGCTGCCAAGATCAAGCGTCCGGACAAGGAAGACAATATCCGCCTCGAATCGATGGCGGATGCGCCGCAGCGGCAAGCGCCTCCGGAAGAGCGGTCAAAGCCGCCTCGGCGCGAGAGCGGCGACGGCGATCATGGTGGACGTCGCGACGATCGCGGGCGCGACGCGGGTGAATTCAAGCCACGCGGCAAGGCTCATGGCGAGCGAGCGCCGAAATTCGACGATGCTCCTTCTTTCGGCAAGAAAAAGAAGCATAAGAACAAGCCCGGCCACGCAGAGCCGCCTTCGGTCACGCCGTGGTCTGAGAAGGGCGCGTCGGGAAAGAAGGCGAAGAAGAAATATCGGGGCTGAACTGCCGTCCTACAGAGCGCCTGCGTGAGCCGGGCTGGCCGGGCAGGGACGTTACGTCGCAGCGAGGTCGCGCAGCATATAGGTCGCGCTGACGCCGTAGGACGCAAGCTCTTCACGCAGCTCCGCATCCGCCGTGACTGGCCGAAAGCCGAGACGTTGCCACAGCGGCTGCGTGGCGTAGACCGACACCAATGCGAGCGTCGCGATCCCTGACGCGCGCGCGAGTTGCTCGATCGCCACGACATAGTCGCGCGCGACGCCGCCGCGAAAGTCGGGCAGCACGGCGACGTCGTGCACATAGAGGCAATCCGCATGACCGGGCAGTTGTTCGAGGAAGCCGTCGAGCGGCGGAATCCGGTGCTGCGTCCAGGGATGGGTGAGTCCGTAGCCGACGATCCCGTCATCTGCGGCAAGCACGCGGCAGCCGTCAGGATAGAGCCGCATCTTTTCCGCGAACACCTCGGAGCGTTCAGGCAGATCAGGGTGGATGCGCGCTGCGATCGCGCTGATCGCCGGCAGGTCGGAGGCGCGCGCGGGACGCCAATGCGGCTTGCTCATCTGGATCCGTCGTTCCGTCTCTATCATCCCGGTTTATTCCGATGCGACGATCCGCGCAGCAAAAAATATCTTTGCCTCCGTTGCAGGAATACGACGGCTCGCGCGGCGTCCTACCCATGCAAGCCCAATGCATGACAGGAGAGACCATGACGACTTCCTCGATCCGCCTCGCGCTCACGCTCGCAATATCGCTCGCGATGGTTCCCGCCGCATTCGCCGCGTCGCCGGCCAAGACCGGCAAGACCGACAAGGGCAACGTGCTCACCGACGCCAAGGGCATGTCGCTCTATACTTTCGACAAGGACGCGGACGGCAAGTCCGCCTGCAACGGTCCGTGTGCGACCAACTGGCCGGTGCTGAAGGCCGAGGCCAGCGATGCTGCGGCCGACGGTTACACCGTCATCATGCGCGACGACGGCTCGAAGCAGTGGGCCTACAAAGGCAAGCCGCTCTACACCTTCGCCAAGGATACGAAGCCCGGCGACATCACCGGCGACGGCTTTCTGAACGGCGCCTGGCATCTGGCGATGCCGTGATGGATTCGCTAGCGCAGGGACCGGAAAAGTGCAAAGCGGTTTTCCGAAAAGATCATGCTCAAACAACAACCTAAAGCGCGATGATGATTCATCTTCATCTCATCGCGCTTTAGCGCAGGGACCGGTGGGTTAGATCGACTGGACCGCGTGCTCGCTTCACCTCTCCCGCTAGCGGGCGCTTGCGGGGGAGGCAGGGGCGCATCCTGATCGCGCAGAGGCGCGATGCCTGCGACGTTCCGATCACGCAGCCGGCGCCGGCACCAGTCCATAGCGCAGCATCGTCTCTTTCATCTTCGCGGGATCGGGTGGCGCGCCGGCCGACAGGAGCGCGGCCATCTCGGTGAAATATCGTGGTCCCAGCACCCCGGGGCTCAGGATGCACAGGCAGGTCGCAGGCCCCGTCGAACGGTTGGTAAAGCCGTGCACGATGCCGCGCTTGATGAAGACTGAGGCTCCGGGGGCGAGATCGTTCTGCTGGCCGTCGATCGTCCAGGTCGAGACGCCGGACAACCCGTAGATCGTTTCGTCCCAGCGGTCGTGATAATGCGGGATCGGCATCCGCGCATTCGGCTGCAACGTCATTTCGAAGATATCGACACTGCCACCGGTGTCATCCTTGCTGTGCAGGAAGCGGAGCTGAAGCGAGCCGAAATTGATGATATCGGGCATGGTCGTTTCGTCCAGGTGAGAGGCTGCATCGAGATAGCGGCGCTCGCTCACGTCGAAACGAGAACGACCGCAGCCTCCTCATACACCGTCAGCCCACGTGCGACCGGCCAATTTGTTGCACAGGGACCGCTGCAGGCCGACCTGCCGATTGCGCAAGCGGCAGAACATTCCGGCTCAGATAGCTACGGGATCGACGGCTCTGAACAGCTCGCCGGCGCTGATCTTAAGTTGGCGCGTGCAATGGCAGCAACTTCAAAGGTGCAGAATGCTGCCTGCGCCGCAGCAACACATGATTCGAATTAATTCAAGTCAAGAGTCCGAAAGCGAACCGAAGCTTCGACCTTCGTCGGCCATAGTTGGCTCCGGCAGGGGGCGAGAGCGGCTTATCCGCAGCAGCATCCCACCATCGTGAAAGTAGGGGCACTGGTGTCCCGGTGCAGTACGCACCTGGGCGCGTCGGGGAGTCTTCAATCCATTATCTAGTTTCGCTTGAAAGGATGAATGCCCGTGAGTGATGCCAATGTGAAAGCCGAGACGAATGCCGCTCCGCTGAATGGGACGGCGAACGGAAATGCAAACTTCAAGTTCGACCTACCGTTTTTCAACATCCAGGCGATCTTCGGCGATCTCGCCGCGCCGGCCGCCACGCGGGCCAAGGCAAATTTCGAGCAGATGAAGGCGACTTCCGAGGAGATCACCGGAGCTCTCTGCGACGCCTGTTCGACCAATGCCAAGCGTGCCGCCGATTACGGCACCAAGGTCATCGAAATATCCAACGCCAATACCAGCTCCGCGCTGGAATTCCTCTCCCAGCTTGCAGACGCGAGGTCGTTTGCGGACCTCGTGAGCCTCTCCAGCGCTCACGGCCGCAAGACCTTTGAAGCGGCTTCCGCCCAGAATCGGGAGCTTTGGGATCTGGCCCAGAAGGCCGCGACCGAGACGGCCGAGCCGATCAAGAACAGCTTCAACCGGGTTCTGCATAGGGCTGCTTAAAATCGAAGCTACTGGCCGCGTGGATCGGCTGGACGAGCGTCTTCGCGAGAAGAGACGCCGTCCAGCCGGTGGCGGCCAGCCTCGCCGTGAGGTGATGCCAAGCTGGAGGGAAATCAGGATGGGTATGGTGATGATCAAGTGTCCGGAAACGGGGAGCGCAATTCCAACGGGCATCGAGATGGATGGCGAAAGGTTTCGCTGCAGTACTGTGTTCTTTTCGCGCACCTATTGCCGGATGTGCGCGGCGACGCACGAGTGGTTCGCCAGGGAGGCCTGGGTTTACGAGTCGGCCTTGGCGAACGGGAAGTCCGGGGGCGGGCAGCCGTCGCGCGCCGGCGCGGCGTGAAGGAGCCTTAACGCATCCTGCGAAACGATCCGATCGATCCTGCGGCTCATCACCTTGTAGCACTCGCATGCGACGACCTGGAGCCGTTGCCTGTCGATCTCGAGTTGGCCGCGTCGATTGGATTTGATCGCCCTTGATGTTCGAAGTGCACTCACGACGTGCGTGACCGTGGTACGCCGGACGCCGAGCAATTCCGACAACGTTTCCTGGGTCAAGGGCAGGACGTCACCGCCATCCGTCCGATCGTGAATGTGCAGCAGCCAGCGGGCGAGGCGCGCTTCGACGGAGTGCAGCGCATTGCAGGCCGCGACGTGCAGGAATTGCGTCATCATCGCCCTGGTGACAATCTGAACCGCGCTTGCGACGGCGGGACTGCGTTCGAGCATCGCGTGAAATCGCGCGGGCGAGATCTGCAGTGCGGTCCCGGCCACGCGGACAACCGCGGTCAGGGGGGATCGGACGGGCCCGAGCGCCGTCATGAGTCCGATGACGCCGTCGTTGCCGATCACCGCGGTTGCGGCCGTTTGTCCGTTCGGCATCTCCATGATGAGGGCGATCGCGCCGCTGCAGGGGAAGTAGAGGTGTTCGATCCGGTCGCCCGATCGAACCAGGACTGCGTCGTGCAGGAGCGGTACTTTCCGCAAATGCGGTGCAAGCAAAGCGAAGTCGGCCGGCGGTAACGCAGCTAACAGGCGATTACCAACTCTGGTTGCGTGCTCCATCATGGGAATCGCCCCTCGACGGAGGCCCGGCGGCTAGCAAACGCATCGTCTCCGACCGAGCCGCGTTGCCGCGCAGACGCTTGCGACAGCAGGCGGATCAACGCACGTCAACAGGCAAGGTTCCAATCGCGGATCGCGAGCCTGCGCGCCGGCGGAGGCCGGCGCGTCTGACTGCGATGAAGATCGGGCGGCTTGCAAACGCTGCGCGCCCTGACACGAGGTTACTCCTACCTCAACCCCTCATACACCATCAGCCCGCGTGCGATCTGCAGTTTGCGGATCGCGCGTGGCAACAGTTTTTCCGGCTGGTGCAGATAGCGCCAGGAGGTGAGGGTGAACACGCCGAGCGCGCCGCATTCGTCGTCGAACGGAGCGAGTACGCCGGTGACGCTGACAGGCGTGTGCGGGCGGGCGTTGAACGGGAGCAGCAGCAGCTCGAGATGCGCCTTGCTGCCGTCCTCGCGCGCGGCGGTGACGCCGGCGATGGCGCCGAGGCTCTCGTCGGCGACGATCGTCGTGATCTCCTCGATCTCGCGGCGGCTGGCCTCGTTAAACAGCGCCGCAAAGCTCGAATCCTTGAGGTCGCAGCCGGCGAGCGCGCAGACACGCGTGCCGGCGACGCGGAACGGGAAGCCGAGATTGCGCTCGCAGGACAGCACGAAGATGTCGCCGAGCAGGCCGCGCACGGCGGCCGGATCGATATCGGCCCGGTCAGGGGCCCGCGCGGTGCCGCGCTTCTTGTCCCAATACGCGAAGAACTCGCGGCTCGACGGATGTTTCATGACTGAACGCTTACCCCGGGGCGCAACCTCGCGGGACAAACCTGTCCCGCTTCAGTGCAGCCGCGATCCCTTTGTTGTTGTGCAGGAGGGGATTTGCACCGTCCATGCCGTGGAGGCGTTTTCGCCCCCTCGGGCGCTGCCTTTGCGTCGTTAACGTTAAATTAACTATGCGCTTTGCGTGCGCCGATCCGCTGCTATGGTGACCGCGGTCGCAAGCCTCGCCGCTTTTCTCCAGGTTCTCGGCGAGGCCTGCACACAGGCGTCAAACAGTTTGGTCACCGGCCGCGGGGAGGGGTGGGGATATCCTTCATTCCTTGGGTGCCGGAAGTCCGACACGGACAGGGAGGGCTTTCCCAGGGCCCTCCCTTTTCCTTTTGTGCACTTGCGCAGCGTGGGCAAAGGCGACTATCTCCAAGCGTAGCGCTCCGATCGCGCCTGAAAGCGAAGCTGCCTTGGATTCCCCGCAAGATTCTCCGCCGCAAGATCCTCCGTTGGACCTGCCGGCCGTCAATGAGGAAGCTCCGCGCGAGCCGATCCTGACGCTGCCGTTCGCGCTGACGGCCTATATCCTCTTGCTCGCGGCGATCCATCTGCGGGTGCTGTTGCCGCCGGAGATCGAGAACTGGACCATCGATGTCTTCGGCTTCATCCCCAAACGCTACGATTCCTCGCTGCTCAATCTGCAGATTCCCGGCGGGGCCGGCGCCAAGGTCTGGACCTTCGTCACTTATTCGCTGCTGCACGCCAATCTCACCCATCTCGGCTTCAACGTGCTGTGGCTGCTGCCGTTCGGCAGTGCGCTGGCGCGGCGCTTTGGCGCCATCAGGTTCTTCCTGTTCCTCGCGGTGACGGCGGCGGCCGGCGCGCTCGCCCATCTCGTCACCCATGAGCACGCAGTGGCGCCGATGATCGGCGCCTCGGCCTCGGTGTCCGGCGCGATGGCGGCGGCGATCCGCTTCGCCTTCGTGCGCGGCAGCTTCCTGTCGTTCAGCCGATCGGACGCGGATACCGCCGCAAGAGTTCCGGCGCTGCCGCTGTCGCGCGCGCTGCGCGACGGGCGGGTGCTCGGCTTCCTCGGCGTTTGGTTCGGCGTCAACATCATCTTCGGCGTCGGTGCGATCGGCATCGACTCCGAGACCACGAGCGTCGCCTGGCAGGCACATATCGGCGGCTTCTTCGCCGGCCTGTTGCTGTTCGCGCTGTTCGACCCCGTGCCGCGCGTGCGAAGCGATGCTGCGGGTGCGTCATCACAGGACATTTCAGACCGCATCTGAAGCGGCGCTTGCGGCGCCGCCCGAATTCATCCATCATTCCCGAGAGGAATGTTCCGAAGCGACAGGCCACTAGCGGCTTTGCTTCGCAAAGCGCACGAGCCTGAAACCGGCGCTGAAACTGTTAGTTGAAGACTCGCGAACAAGTCCGGACCGCGAAAGCGGACGGTTCGATTCAGGGAGGCAACAATGACGGTACGTTCGATTCTCAACACCAAGGGCCACCAGATCATGAGCGTCGAGCCGGACGCGAAGCTGGCGGTGGCGGTCAAACTGCTCGGCGAGAAGAAGATCGGCGCGGTGCTGGTGATGGACCAGAGCCGGCTGGAAGGCATCCTGTCCGAGCGCGACATCGTGCGGGTGATCGGCGAGCGCGGTGCCGGCGCGCTCGAGGAGCCGGTCTCTCAGGTCATGACCCGCAAGGTCGTCACCTGCAAGGAGACCGACACGGTCGCCGAGCTGATGGAGATCATGACCACCGGCAAGTTCCGCCATCTGCCCGTGATCGACGACGGCAAGGTGGTGGGCCTGATCTCGATCGGCGACATCGTCAAGCGGCGGGTGCAGGAATACGAGTCCGAGCAGGAAGCCCTGCGCGACTACATCAAGACGGCCTGATCAGTCCTGCTGGTTCGCTTTCGGCGCGGCGCCCTCGGGCGGCGGGGCCAGCGCGTGGATTGCCTCCTGGATGGAGTCCAGCGCACGCTCGGCGGCGCGGGTGCCCAACGCGATGAGGTCGTCGGAGCGGTGGAAGTCGAACCAGCCGAAATGTCCGACCCGCGGCGTGATCAGGAGGTCCGGCGGATCGCCGGCGAGGCGGGCGCGGGTGATGCGGTCCTGCATGATGTTGAAGGCGTCGACCATCACCGAAGAGAGGCCGGGCCGGGCGGTGCCGCCGCCGAAGAACTCGCGCTTCACCGTCTTCTCGGGCGAGAAGAATCTCGGGAAGCGCCGCTTTGACGTCGTCTCTTCAGCCACAGGGATCACTGGTTCAGGCATCGCACCGTGCGAATAGACCGTCGTCGAATAGGTGAAGATGTCGCTGGAAAGATTTGCGGCGATAACGATTTCGGCGCCGAGCGCGCGGGCGGCCGAGACCGGCACCGGGTTCACCAATGCGCCGTCGACCAGCCAGCGATCGCCGATCAGGACCGGAGAGAAGATGCCGGGCAGCGCATAGGAGGCGCGCATCGCGTCGACCACGCGGCCGCGCGTCAGCCAGATCTCGTGGCCGGTGCGGACCTCGGTCGCGACAGCGGCGAACTTGACCGGGAGGTCCTCGATCTGGGTCTGGCCGCAGGCGTTCTCGAGCCGGGTCGCCAGCTTCTCGCCGCCGATCAGGCCGGAGCCGTTGAGGCGGATGTCGAGATAGCCGAGGATGTTGCGCATCCCTTGCAGGCTGCGGCCCCATTCTTCCAGCGTATCGAGCTGGCCGGCCGCATAGAGGCCGCCGACCACCGCGCCGATCGAGGTGCCGACCACGACTTCAGGCACGATTCCGTTGGCGAGCAAGGTCCTGATAATGCCGATATGTGCGAAGCCGCGCGCGGCGCCGCCGCCGAGGGCAAGGCCAATGACCGGCCGGCGAACGCTGCCCAAGCCAACCTTCTCGCCGACCTTCTCGGCGTTCGCACCCCGACCCTTCAATATGTCCAGCACCGAAACTCTCCTACGCCGGGATCCGCCATCAGACTAGGCACCGCATTCGCGATCCGCCAAACCGGGCCGAAGCATGGTTTATGCCGGTTTGGGAAGGGTACGGGGCAGGAGTATGGCGAGGCGCGGTTGCCTCTGGGGTAATCACGCAGGCGTCAACCGGGTTCCAAAGAACTATTGGGCCGTATTTCTTGGGGTTTCAGAGGCTTGAATTTGCCGCGTTTTCGGTGAAAAGCAGATGGCATGACTCTCGGGGGTGACGGCATCATCGGATGGCGGCGCAGCGCATTGCTGCTGCCGACGCTGATCCTTGCTGCCTGCCTCTATACCCTTGGCCAAAATGCTGCGCAGGCGCAGCTTTTCTCGGATCGTCCGCCGCCGGTGCCGCCCGCTTCGGTGCCCGATCCCGGCGGTGCCGTCAGCCTGGCGCCGCCCGCCGGCCCTGGTGCCGGACCTCCGAGCCTGCCGCCGACCCTGATGCAGCCGACCACGCCCAGCATGCCGCCGCCGGCGGTCACGACCGTTCCGTCCGCCCCGCCGCTCAACGCGGCCGTGCCCGGACAGGGCGTGCTGTCGCTGACCGCGAAATACGGCAAGGACACCCCCCCGATCACCAGCGGCCTGGTCTGGCGCGTGTTTGCCGATCGTCCCGACGAGAACGGCACCTTCAAGCTGATCCGCGAGGACCGCAATGCCACCCCCAACATCGTGCTGCCGCCCGGCAATTACGTCGTGCACGTCGCCTTTGGCCTCGTCAGCGCGGTGCGCACCGTCAGCCTGAAGGCCGAGACCGACCGCGAGTCGTTCGTGCTGCCGGCCGGCGGCTTGCGCATCGAGGGCCGCGTCGGCACCAGCCGCATTCCGCAGAACCAGATCTCGTTCGCGATCTACAAGGGCAGCCAGTTCGAATCCGGCGAGCGCGCCTCCCTGGTGCCGAACGTCGCCGCCGGCGACGTCGTGCTGCTGCCGGAGGGCACCTACTACATCATCTCGAACTACGGCGACGCCAATTCGGTGGTGCGCTCGGACATCCGCGTCCAGGCCAGCAAGCTCACCGACGTCACCATCACCCACCGCGCCGCCGTCATCACGCTCAAGCTGGTCAGCGACAGGGGCGGCGAAGCGCTCGCCAACACCGCCTGGTCGGTGCTGACCCCGGGCGGCGACGTCATCAAGGAATCGATCGGCGCTTTCCCGCGCGTCGTGCTCTCCGAAGGCGAATACCGCGCCATCGCCAAGAACGAGGGCAAGGTCTACGAGCGCGGCTTCAACGTCGTCAACGGCGTCGACGGCGAAGTGGAAGTGGTCGCGCGGTAGTTTCGTGTCCCGGACGCGGTGCGGCACCACAAGCGCGGTTACGCGCGTCTTCGACGCCCTATGGTGACGCTCCGCAGAGCCGGGACCCATCTCTCGGGGGCGCGCACGCTGAAGCCATGGGCCGCGGCTCTGCAGCGCACCGCTGAAGGAGTGCTGCGCTGCGTCCGGGGCACGGGAGTGCACCGGGGCCGTAAACTGCGCCCTCACTTCCGATACTGCAGCGCCTCCACCAGCACGGCGAAGGCCGGCGTTGGCTGCCGCCGACTTGGATAATAGAGGTGATAGCCGGCAAACGGCGCGCACCAGTCGGCAAGCACGCGGATCAGCCGGCCGTCGGCGATCTCGCGCTTCACGAGATCCTCCGGGATGTAGGCAAGGCCAAGGCCCGCCAGCACGGCATTCATCCGCAACAGGCCGGTGTTGAGCACCAATTGCCCGTCGACGCGCACCTTCACGGCGCGGCCGCGCTTCTCGAATTCCCAGGCATAGATCCCGCCATAGGTCGGCAGGCGAAGGTTGATGCAATTGTGCTCGGTGAGATCCTGCGGCTGCTTCGGCTTCGAATGCGCGGCGAAATAGGCGGGCGCGCCGACCACGGCCATGCGCATCTCCGGCCCGATCCGCACCGCGATCATGTCCTTGTCGACCTGCTCGCCGAGACGGACGCCGGCGTCGTAGCGCTCGGCGACGATGTCGGTCAGGCCGTAGTCGACGACGAGCTCGACCTTGATGTCGGGATAGCGCGGCAGCAGCTTTGCGAGCGCCGGCCAGAGGATCGTCTGCGCCGCATGCTCGCCGGTGGTGATGCGGACGGTGCCGGCGGGCGTCTCGCGCAGCTCCGTCAGCGCCGACAGCTCCGCGTCGATCTCGTCGAAGCGCGGCCCGACATTGCGGAGCAGTCGCTCGCCGGCCTCGGTCGGTGCGACGCTGCGGGTGGTGCGGGTGAGCAGCCGCAGGCCGAGCCGTTCCTCCAGTGCGCGCACGGTGTGGCTCAGCGCCGATTGCGACACGCCGAGCTGCGCGGCGGCGCGGGTGAAGCTGCGCTCGCGCGCGACCGCGAGGAAGGCGAGGAGGTCGTTGACATTGGTGCGGGCCATTCATGAATCCATATCATGAGTACATGCCGGTTTTATCACCTAATCGCAGGCCGGGATGCGGCCTAAGTTCGCAGCCGATATGATTTTTGAAGGAGAGCTGTGATGCAAATGCGCAAGCTGGGTAAAACTGGTCTCGAGGTCTCAGCCCTCGGCCTCGGCTGCATGGGATTGAGCTACGGCTACGGTCCCGCGACCGAGACGTCGCAGGCGATCACGCTGATCAGAACCGCTTTCGAACGCGGCGTGACGTTCTTCGACACCGCCGAGGCCTACGGCCCCTTCGTCAATGAGGAGCTCCTCGGCGAGGCGTTGGCGCCGTTCCGCGACAAGGTCGTGATCGCCACCAAGTTCGGCTTCAAGGGCGGCAAGGTCGAAGCCGGGCTCGATAGCCGGCCTGCCAACGTCAAGGCGGTGGCGGAGGCCGCGCTGAAGCGGCTGAAGACCGACTGCATCGATCTGCTCTATCAGCACCGCATCGATCCCGACGTGCCGGTCGAGGACACCGCGGGTGCGGTGAAGGACCTGATCCGCGACGGCAAGGTCCTGCATTTCGGCCTCTCGGAGGCTGGCGCGCAGACCATTCGCCGCGCCCACGCGGTACAGCCCGTTACCGCGTTGCAAAGCGAATATTCACTGTGGTGGCGCGAGCCGGAGCAGGAGATCCTGCCGACACTTGAAGAGCTCGGCATCGGCTTCGTTCCCTTCAGCCCGCTCGGCAAGGGCTTTCTGACCGGCGCGATCAGCGAGAGCACGACGTTCGACGCGAGCGACTTCCGCAACATCGTACCGCGCTTCTCATCCAGCGCACGAAAATCCAACCAGACGCTGGTCGAACTGCTAGGCGAGATCGCAGCAGTGAAGAAGGTGACGCCGGCACAGATCGCACTGGCTTGGCTGCTCGCGCAAAAGCCCTGGATCGTGCCGATCCCCGGCACCACCAAGCTGCACCGGCTCGAGGAGAATGTCGGCGGGGCGGCGGTGACACTGTCGGATGACGATCTCCGCGCCATCGCCGACGTGCTGGCGAAGGTCGTGGTGCAAGGCGACCGCTATCCTGCGCATCTCCAGGCGCGAGTCGGCCGCTGACGTCCGTCATGGAAGTCCGGTGAGCATTCGCTTACCGGACTTCGGCGCCTGTGTTCCGATTTGAATACCTCTGTCAGCGCTACCAAGCTGCATCGGAGCGCCGACGAACACCGGCACCACTGGCTTATTCCAGAGGCGCCGCAACTTCGTCACAGCCGGTGCAAGATACCTGTTTCCGCCAATCAATTTTATTCTCTTTCCATCCTGCTGCGTTATATGTCGGGCGTCCCTCTAACGGGGGAGGCCGGAGCAGGCTGGTGCGTCTGCGAGACCGGCAGGGAGCAGGGGACCAAGCTCGTCGGGATGTTCGAAGTGATCCTCACCAGGCGTAAGCGGTTTGGCTGGCGGTGGCAGGTGTGCGACCAGGCCGGCAAGATATTTGCCGATGGTTTCGAGCGGACCCGGCCGTCCGCCAAATATCATGGCGAGCGCGCGTTGTTTTTCCTGTTGTCGCAGGCCCATCTGCGCAATCGCTCCGCGGCCTCCAGCGAGGACTAGCGGCCCGCCTCGCATCGCTCATCCGGACTACAAGACCTTGCGTTGCCCGACGGGCAAAACACCCAATCTGTCGGTCAACGCGCGTCGCCGAAAATATTCCGCTTTACCGAAATTCGGAAACGGCGTATGTGTCGCCGCAACCCGGCCCAAGGAAGAGGGGCGTATCGCGATCGTCACGAACGCGGGCCGGGCGGCGGTGGACGCTGATAACATCGGCGCGAATGGGTTCGCAGGGCGGGCAACCGTGAGCGAAGTCACCGCGCGCACGACCGGTGTGATCGGCGTACGGCCAAATCGTGTCGTCCTGGCGCCCGGGGTCTGTGCGCCAAGTCTTGCGGTGATGTGCGCTGTCCAACCGGACCGCGCGCATCAGCCATCCGCAAGGCGACGGGGGCAATAGTGCATCGCTCCCCGGGGAGAGCACGACATAAGCCGTAAAACCACTGCGCGGGGAAGGCCGGATGTTGGGCTTCACCTGTATGCCGCTGTGCAGCCTCTTGTAGCGCAACCTTCGCACAGTGGACCGCGGGTGCCAGCCGGCACCCGGTCTTCCCTGCGCCCTCTTTCAATTGAGGGTGAAGAGACGAAGCAAAGCTCGGGCGAACAGCCGCGAGGATGCGATCCCATGTCAGTTATTCAACAACAATCTCGTGCCCCGGACGCAGCGCAGCGCTTCTTCAGCGGTGCGCTGCAGAGCCGGGGCCCATGCAACAGCGAGGTGCGCGGCCCGTTGGGTCCCGGCTCTGCGCAGCAGCGTAAGTACGCTGCAGCGCGTCCGGGACACGAGAGGGAGGAGCGCCGTTACGACACACTCCGTCATTGCAAGCGCAGCGACTTGTCCGCCGAAGGAGCGCGTTCGTGTGCGAACGCGCTCAGCACATTTTCACAACCGTCACAGTCTCTAACGCCCACTAACCCAACGCCTGACTTTAAACTGTCATAATTGCCGAACGGAACCCGCGCTCGCGCGCTCTTTACACGCCGTTAAGCGCGGCTGCATTGGATGCGGCGGGAAAGTGCGTTGGGGAACTGCCATGAGTGCCGTGAAGAAAGTGTCGGGAAAACCGGCCGCCGAAATGTTTGACGACATCCCGGTGCTTCAGCGCAAATGGCGTGCCGCGTTGAAGCCGGGCGAACGGCTGCCGCGCTACGAGGACGTGATGCTCGGCAGCCTGGGACGTCTCGCCGACCATATCGCGCTGCTCAAGGACGACGGCGCGCTCGAACTGTCGCGCAGCGGACGCTATGTGCAGAAATGGCTCGGCGAAGAGCGCTGGGACATCCCGGTCGCCGAGCTCTCGCCGGATTGCGCCACCGCGCTGTCGGAAGCTGCGGCGAGTGCGCTTGCCAACGGTCGGCCGCACCAGGCGAGCGCGCATTGCGTGCGCGACGGCATGGTCAGGACCTACGACGTGCTGGCGCTGCCGACCGCCTCGCGCTGGGGCGCGACGCTGGTCGGCGCCTACATCAACGAACGCGGCGCGCAATACAATCTTCTGGACGCGATCTTCGCTTCGACCGACGACGCGGTGGTCTCGCTGGCGACGCTGCGCGATGCCGGTGGCAAGCCGTTCGATCTCCAGATCGTGCACCACAACAAGAGTGCGGGGCTGCTGCTGAAAGCCGAAGGCGCGGGTCTGTTGTGGCGCCGGATCGGCGAGGGAGACACGCTGCTGGCCTCGCTTGAGGTCATGGAATTCCTGCTCAAGACCGTCTCCGGCGGTCGCGGCGAGCAGCTCGAGATCGAGAGCGACGGACGGCATCTCCGGCTGAGCGCCACCGCGTTCGCCGACGTGGTCTCGCTGACGATCTCGGATGTCACTGTGTTGAAGCGGCGCGACGCCTCGTTTCGCCTGCTGTTCGACAACAATCCGATGCCGATGTGGGTGTTCGACGCCGAGAGCAGGCAGTTTCTCAGCGTCAACGACGCCGCGGTCCAGCATTACGGCTACAGCCGCGCCACCTTCCTGCGCATGAAGCTGCACGAGATCTGGCCGCAGGACGAGTGGGACAGCCATGCCGAGGCGCTCGAACGCGTCGGCGAGACCTATCACTCCTCGCGCAACTGGCGGCATCTGCGCGCCGACGGCAGCGAGATCGAGGTGCTCACCTTCGGCCGCCGCGTCGCCTTCGACGATCGCGACGGCTACCTGGTCGCGGTGGTCGACATCACCGAACGGCGCAAGGCCGAGGCGCGGATCGCCCACATGGCGCACCATGACGGGCTCACCGATCTGCCGAACCGCGAATATTTCCGGGAGCGCCTGAAGCAGGCGCTCGACCAGACCGGCGGAAAACGGGTCGGCGTGCTCTACATCGATCTCGACCTGTTCAAGAACATCAACGATTCCTTCGGCCATCCGGTGGGCGACCGCCTGCTGAAGGAGGTTGCCGCCCGTCTGAGCACCGCGGTCCGCGCCGCCAATCTCGCGGCCCGGCTCGGCGGCGACGAGTTCGCGGTGATCCTGGCAGCCGACGTCTCGCCCAACGAGGCCAGCGCCTGCGCGAGCTTGCTGATCGACCTGCTGAAGGCGCCCTATGACATCGACGGGCAGGAGATGGTGATCGGCGCCAGCATTGGCATCGCGCTGTCGCCGGGCGACGGTACAACGTCGGAAGAGTTGATGCGCAACGCCGACATGGCGCTGTACCGGGCGAAGTCGGACGGCGGCGGCGTGCATCATTTCTTCGAGCGCGAGATGGATCTGCAGGCGCAGAAGCGCCGTGACATGGAGCTCGATCTGCGCCGCGCGTTTGCCAATGGCGAGTTCGAGCTGCACTACCAGCCGCTGGTGTCGATCGCCTCCGACCGCATCTCCGGCTTCGAATCGCTGCTGCGCTGGCATCACCCCGACAAGGGCATGATCTCGCCGGCGGAGTTCATTCCGGTCGCCGAGGACATCGGCCTGATCACCCAGCTCGGTGAGTGGGTGCTGCGCGAGGCCTGCTCCGAGGCGGTGAAATGGCCTGTCGACGTCAAGGTCGCGGTCAATCTGTCGCCGGCGCAATTCCGCAGCCGCAATCTGGTTCAGGTCGTGATCTCGGCACTGGCGCAGTCCGGCCTGTCGCCGAAGCGGCTCGAGCTCGAGATCACCGAGTCGATCTTCCTGGCCGAGACCGACGCCAATCTCGCCATCCTGCATCAGTTGCGCGAACTCGGCGTCAGCATCTCCATGGATGATTTCGGCACCGGCTATTCCAGCCTCAGCTATCTCCGCAGCTTCCCCTTCGACAAGATCAAGATCGACCGCTCCTTCGTCAAGGATCTGGCAGAGCGGCCCGATTGCGTCGCGATCGTGCGTGCGATCTCGGGGCTTGGCCGCAGTCTCAACATCACCACGACCGCAGAAGGCGTCGAGACCGAGGACCAGCTCGACTGGCTGCGCGCAGAAGGCTGCAACGAAGTGCAGGGCTTCTTGTTCAGCGCGGCGCGGCCCGCCGCCGAGATCGCAAAGCTGCTCGCCGATTTCGGCCAGCGTGCTTCACGGGCGGCGTAACTCGGACGGATAACAGTCATAGACCAGCGCCTTGAAGGCAGGCGTGATGCGGCTGCGCTCGTTCTGGGTCTGCTGCATCAGGAGGTAGACCATGTCGAGCTTGGGATCGACGCCGAAATAGGTGCCGCTGCCACTGTCCCATTTCAACTCACCGAGCGAGCCCGGCGGCGGCGGTTTGGCGTTGCCGGGATCGGTCCGCACTGCAAGGCCATAGCCATAGCCGAAGCCGTCGCCCGGAAAATAGAAGTAATCGCGTCCGACGCCCGAGCCCGGCCCGACGTGATCGGTCGTCATGGCCTTGAAGGCCGCGGCGCTCAAATAGCGCTTGCCCTCGAACTCGCCGCCATTGAGCAGCATTTGCGCGAAGCGCTGATAGTCGGTGATGGTCGAGAGCAGCCCGCCGCCGCCGGACTGCCATTCGGGGTGGTCGAGGCGGTCGCGCTCGGCGGCGAGCAGGATGTAGTCGTTCGGCAGCGGCCGCGCCATCCGCGCGAGCTCGACCTCGGTCGCCAGCACGAACTTGGTGCTGCTCATGCTGAGCGGATCGAAGATGCGCTGCTTGAGGAATTCGGAGAGTGTCTGGCCCGAGATGATCTCGATGATGCTGCCGAGCACGTCGGTGGAATGACCGTAGCGCCACAGCGTCCCCGGCTGCCGCGCCAGCGGCAGCTTCGCGATGCGTTGGGCGAATTCCCTGTTGTTGAATTGACCTTCGAAGATGTTGGCGGCCTTGTAGGCCTGCTCGACCCATTTGCCGCCGATATAATCGTAGCTGATGCCCGAGGTGTGCCGCAGCAGATCCTCGATATTGACGGGACGGATTGGGGCTACGAGATCCAGATGCAACGTGCCGTCGGGATTGGTGACCTCGAGGCCCACCTTGGTGTCGGCAAAGAGGGGAATGTATTTCGACACGGGGTCGGTGAGCGCGAGCTTGCCCTCGTCGATCAGCATCATCGCGCCGAGGCACGTGATCGGCTTGGTCATCGAGTGGATGGCGAAGATCGTATCGGGCGCCATCGCGAGGCCCGTCCGGGTGTCGCGCACGCCAAAATTCTTCAGATAGACCGGCTTGCCGTGCTGCTGGACCAGGATCACGGCGCCCGGCAGCCGGCCGCTCGTCACCTCGTTGTCAAAGTACGCTGTGATGCGGTCGAGCCCGTCGGACGACGGCGCCGGGATGTCGGCGGCGCGGCCCCGCGCCATCGTACCGGCCAGCAGCGCGGCTCCGACCAGAAATTCACGACGCTTCATCCGGGCTTCCTCCCTTGCGGGGATCAAAGCCGCAAGACCTCGAAGGCGTCAACAAGCCTTCGATTAAAATCGCGTCACGATTTCGGAAAGGACCGGTCGCGGGCGGTCCTCGCTCGGCTTGGTCGGCTTGCCGATATGGACGAACCCGGCGAGTTTCTCGTGCGGCTTCAGGCCGAGGCCATCCAGCACGTCACGATCGAAAGAGAACCAGCCGGTCAGCCAGCAGGCGCCGTAGCCCAGCGCCGTCGCGGCCGTGACGATGTTCATGGCGCTGGCGCCGGCCGACAATTCCTGCTCGAAGGCCGGCACCTTCGGATGCGGCTTGGTGAAGCTGACGACGCCGATCACCAGCGGAGCATCCGTGAGGCGTTTCCGCTCGGTCTCGACATCGGCCGCCGGCGCGCCCGGATTCTTCCGGGCAAACACCTTAGCGATCACCTCGCCGGCGCGCTGGCGCGCATCGCCCTCGAAGATGATGAAGCGCCAGGGCGCGAGCTTGCCATGGTCGGGCACGCGCGCGCCGATGGTGAGGATCGTCTCGAGCTCGGCCGGGGAGGGGCCGGGCCCGGACATCTCGCGCGGCTTGACCGAGCGGCGGGTCTTCAGGAGTTCGATGGCGTCGGGCACGGGGATATCCTCTTCGGCTGGTCGGCGGGCGTGCCATGCCGAGATAAGCATGCACGCCCGCAACCGAAAGCGCGTTTAGATCGATTTCAGGGATCAGATCGCGCTGCGGGCCCGCTTCACATCCGGCGGGGTCGCTTCGTCGACGAGGGCGGCGAGCGCCTCCACCGTCGTCGTCACGTTCTGCCCGTCGCTGCCGAGCCGGCGGACCGAGACCGACTGCGTCTCGGCCTCTTTCTTGCCGACCACGAGCAGTGCCGGAATCTTGGCCAGGGAATGCTCGCGGACCTTGTAGTTGATCTTTTCGTTGCGCAGGTCGATCTCGGCCCGAAGTCCCGCACGCCGGACCTGCTCAAGCACCTGCTTGGCATACTCGTCGGCCTCCGACGTGATGGTGGTGACCACCACCTGCACCGGCGCCAGCCAGAGCGGGAAGTTGCCGGCATAGTGCTCGATCAGGATGCCAATGAAGCGCTCCATCGAACCGCAGATCGCGCGGTGCACCATGACCGGCGGCTTCTTGCCGCTGTCGTGGTCGATGTAGAACGCACCGAACCGTTCCGGCAGGTTGAAGTCGACCTGCGTGGTGCCGCATTGCCAGTCGCGGCCGATGGCATCGCGCAGCACGTATTCGAACTTCGGCCCGTAGAAGGCGCCTTCGCCCGGGTTGATCTCGGTCTTGATGTGATTGTTCTGCGTCTGGATCTCGCGCAGCACGGTGGCCATCACGCGCTCGGCGTGATCCCACATCGCGTCGGTGCCGACGCGTTTCTCCGGCCGGGTCGACAGCTTCACCGTGAGATCGCCGGTGAAGCCGAAATCGGCGTAGGTCGACAGGATCAGCTCGTTGATCTTCAGGCACTCGTCGGCGAGCTGATCCTCCATGCAGAAGATATGCGCGTCGTCCTGGGTGAAGCCGCGCACGCGCATCAAGCCATGCATGGCGCCGGACGGCTCGTAGCGATGCACCACGCCGAACTCGGCGAGCCGCAGCGGCAGGTCGCGGTAGCTCTTCAGGCCATGCTTGAAGATCTGCACGTGGCCCGGGCAGTTCATCGGCTTCAGCGCGAACCAGCGCTTGTCCTCGGCCTCGTCGCCGGCCGACTGCGCCGCGAACATGTTCTCGCGATACCAGCCCCAATGGCCGGAGGTCTCCCACAAGGACTTGTCGAGGATCTGCGGCGCGTTGACCTCGCTGTAGTCGCCGGTCAGGCGTCGCCGCATATAGGCGATCAGCTGCTGGAAGATGGTCCAGCCCTTGGCGTGCCAGAACACGACGCCCGGACCTTCCTCCTGGAAGTGGAAGAGGTCGAGCTCGCGCCCGAGCTTGCGATGGTCGCGCTTTTCCGCTTCCTCGATCTGCTTCAGATAAGCGTCGAGGTCCTCCTGCTTGGCGAACGCCGTGCCGTAAATCCGGGTCAGCATCGGGTTGTTGCTGTCGCCGCGCCAATAGGCGCCCGCCACCTTCATCAGCCTGAAGGCGTTGCCGACTTTGCCGGTCGAGGTCATGTGCGGGCCGCGGCAGAGATCGAACCAGTCGCCCTGGTAGTAGATCTTGATCGGCTCGTTGCCGGGAATGGCGTCGACCAGCTCGACCTTGAACGCCTCGCCCTTGTCGCGGAACACCTGTTTGGTCTTTTCGCGATCCCAAACCTCCTTCGTGAAAGGTTTGTCCCGCGCGATGAGCTCGCGCATCTTTTTCTCGATCGCGGCAAAGTCTTCCGGCGTGAACGGCTCGTTGCGGAAGAAGTCGTAATAGAAGCCGTTCTCGATCACGGGGCCGATCGTGACCTGGGTGCCCGGCCACAGCGTCTGCACGGCTTCGGCAAGCACGTGGGCGCAGTCGTGGCGGATCAATTCGAGCGCGCGCGGATCGTCGCGGTTGATCAGCTCGATCCTGGCATCGGCTTCGATGGGATCGTCGAGGTCGGAGACCACGCCGTCGAGCGCCATCGCGACCGTGCGCTTGGCCAGCGACGGCGAAATGCCCTTGGCGATATCGAGGCCGGTGATGCTCTTGGCGTATTCGCGCCGGGCGCCGTCCGGGAAGGTGAGGGTGATTTTTTCCGGTGGGGTCACGGGCCTCAAATTGCTGAGGCTGTACTGGAAGCCGGATTCAGACTTGGCTTGTTCAGACTTGGCTTGTTCGGCCTTGGCTTGCTCGGACTTGGATTGGTCCTTGGATTGGTCCTTGGATTGGTCGGTCATTGCATGTCTCCTGAGGCTCACTCCTGCGAACGAGCGCAGGTAAGCGGGAACGAGCGATATATCAGGCGATTCGGCCTGCGCAATCCGGCATTTCCAAGAAACTGGCGCGCAAAAGCCGGGGCGCTGCACGAACTAATCCGGGCAACGCCCTTTAATTGGTCGCAGGTCTGCTCTACATGCGTTTGCATGGAAAATGCACGCGCCGGCCGCTTCGCGCCAACCGCCCTGATGCTCGGCAATCTCGTCACCGGCTGCTCGGTGCTGGCGCCGGCGGGCATGCTGCCGGAATTGGCGACGGGGCTCGACGTCAGCATCCATGCGGCCGGGCTCCTGATCACCTTCGGCGCACTCATCCTGTGCATCGGCTCGCCGCTGACGGCCTGGCTCACCAGCCGGATCGAGCGCCGGACGCTGCTGACCACGACGCTGGCGGTGCTCGCTTTTGGCAATCTCGCCTCCGCCTTTGCGCCCGACTATGCGAGTCTCCTCGTCATCCGTCTGGTGATGCTCGCGGTCGGCGCGCTCTATACGCCGCAGGCCGCCGGCACGGCGGCGTTGATCGTGCCGGTGGAGCGTCGCGGCAGCACGATCGCCTACATCTTTCTCGGCTGGTCGCTCGCTGCCGCCGTCGGCCTGCCGCTGATCACCTTCATCGCCAGCCGCTATGGCTGGCGCGCGGCCTATGGCGAGATCGGCGTGCTCGGCTGCGTCAGCCTGCTGCTGTTGCTGATGCGGCTGCCGGCGGGCTTGAAGGGCACGCCGGTGGACCTGAAGACCTGGAGCACGGTCGGCCGAAGCAGGGCTATCCTGCTGCTGCTTGCGATCACGATGCTGCAAATGTCCGGGCAGTTCGTGGTCTTCACTTTCATAGGCCCGCTGCTCAGGAAGCTGACCGGCGCAGGCCCCGATGCGATCGGCATGGTGTTCGCTCTCTATGGCGTTTGCGGCTTCCTCGGCGTTGTCATCGCGACCGGCATCGTCGACACCTCGGGACCCTATCGCACCTCGCTGCTGTTCACCTGCCTGCTGCTTGCAGGGATCACGGGCTGGGCGCTCGGCGCCGGTACGCTCGTGTTGATGGCGGGTGCGGTCGCGATCTGGGGCCTCGGCTTTGCCTCGACCAATTCGATGCAGCAGGTGCGGCTGGTCTCGGCCGCGCCGTCGCTGGCATCGGCGACCGTCGCACTCAACACCTCCGTCCTCTATATCGGCCAGGCGGTCGGCTCCGCGATCGGCGGATTGCTGTTCGCCCACGAGCTCCTGCATGCGCTCGGCTTCGTCGCGGTCGGTTTCGTCGTGCTGGCGCTGATCCTGGTGATCCTGACCCGGCCCCGGCCGGCAACTGCCGCCCCGGCCTGAACGGAAGCGTTTTCGTGTGCGCAAGGTGCTTGGCAAACCGCGCGCCGGGGCGCTAGAAGGCCGGTCATGGGGACCAAAGAGAGTTGACTGAGATGAGGATGATTCTGGCGGTTGCCGCGGTGCTCTATTCAGCCTCCGCTTTCGCGCAAGCCGACAAGCCACCACCGATGGTCGGGGACAAGCCGTTGGTGCAGGTCAAGCCCAAGGGCACCAAGGCGGGGACCAAGGAGGCTGCGGCCAAGCCGGCTGCGGCGCCGAAGGGCAAGCCGCAATCGATTGCGGCGCGGCTCCAGGCTTGCCTCGATCTCGATGACGGCACCAAGGACCGGCTCAATTGCTACGATGCCGTGATCGCGCCGGCGCCGAAGCCGAAGCCGGCAAAGGCCAAGGGCTACGCCGATTGCCGTTTCTTCAAGGAAGAGGACGAGCGACTGGCCTGCTTCAACGGCTTTGCCGAGAGCATTCCGAAGCTGCCCAAGACCTGACGTCAAGACCTGAGGCCAATGGCTA
Organism: Bradyrhizobium nivariense; assembly: GCF_029846715.1. Lineage (GTDB taxonomy): Bacteria > Pseudomonadota > Alphaproteobacteria > Rhizobiales > Xanthobacteraceae > Bradyrhizobium. The sequence continues at coordinate 767,028 of NZ_JARVWW010000001.1, read as the reverse complement.
AGGTCTAGAAACCGGACGCTTAATCGCTGATCCGGCTCAGCACGGCCCAGGCGCAATACCGCGAGCCTAGCGGCTCGATGCGGATGGATTGGTGGAGGCCACGCGCGTGAGCGCGAGGGATGGCGTCGCCGACATCTTCACCAATACGTCTTTGAGCGGATCCCGCGTCCAGGCGCGGTTCACATAGTCGCGATGGGTGATGCCGTCCCCGGTTTCGACGAACACGACGCTGCCGGGACGCAACGGGCCGTCCATGTCTTCGGAAACGGTGATGCCTTTCTGCCGCAGCGTGCTCATCAGTTCGCGGTCGCGCCGCGCGGTGTAGCGGGTGTAGGAGCTGACGAAGAAGCCGGAGCGGTGGCTCTCGATCCATGAGGCGAACTTGTCCATTTCGCCGTAGACGGCGTCGAGCAGCACGACGCCGCGGACGCGGTCGCTGATGCCGCCGACCTCGAGGCTCCAGGCCGTCGGCAGGAAGCCGCCGCTGTAGCCGACGATCACGATCGGCATATTGGCGAAGACGCGTGCGCTGTTGGGATCGCCGGTGACCCGGGCCAGATGAGTCGCAGACTCTTCCAAGAAGCGCTTGAGGCCGCCCGCCTGCCAGAACTTGCCGGCGCTGGAATCGGCGGCGTCAATCGCCATCTGCGGTGCAAGCAGGATGGCGTTGGCGCCGGAATCGGTGACCTGCTGCGGCACCAGCTGCCGGTCGCGCACGTCGCGCTCGAGCGTTGCGCCATTGCCGTGGAAGAACACCACGATCACGCCCGGCTTACGCACGTCGAAATGTTCGGGCACGTGCATCAGCACGCGGTTGTCGCTGTAAGTCTCGTCCTGCCAGAACACGCGCCCGGAATAGCTGCGGTGGCCGCGGCGGTCGCCCTTGGAGATGTTGAGGAACGGCGTGTCGGAGGCAGGGTTGTTGCCGAAATAGGGGAAGGCTGACGACTTCATGCTGACGAGCGTCGTCAGGTTCTCACGCGGCGGACGCTGGTAGGGGGCTTGCGGCGCGAGCGAAGCAACCTTGTAGGGCGCCTGCTCCGGCTGTGGCTGCTGCTGCACGGCGCGCTTGGGCGAGAAGTCCGACATCTGCCCTTGCAGAAAACCCTCGCTCGCGGACGGGAAGCGCTCCCTGAACTGCGGGGCCGGGAAGCGATCCTCGAACGTGTCGCTGCTTGCGACCTGCTGATTTGTCTTCGCAACGACCTGGACGTTGGCCTGCGAGTTCGCCGCGAGCGCTGCCGGATTGGGCGCCTTGCCGCATTGAACCAACGTCAGCGACAACGGCACCAAGGCTGAGATCAGAACGATACGGAGCGCACGACCGCGCACGCCGGACGTCGTCCGATCGGCACGAATGTTAGCTCGCAGTTTCGGAACGGCCCCGACCATCCACCCATGACCCCAAGTCATGACCACAAGTCCATCGGCAATCATTAAGACAATTGAGCCGATGGGCGTTTAGGCAACGTTAAGTGTCCGGAGAAACTTCCCCACATCCGGAACGCTCAAAAGGACCATGCAATCGTGTCGTGATTGTGGGGAAGGCAAACGGGATATCCCGGTGTTTACGAAGGTATATTGCCCCTGACCGGGCATTAAGGGTGTTAAAGTACCGATTTGGCCTGCCTCATTTAACCCTTGTTAACCCTGCTTGAATTGACTGGACCGAACTGCACGATGCTTCCCACGAGGCGTGACGCCTGAGGTTGAGGACCCCGATGACGGCATCAGATGCGGGTACTGCGCCCTGGACCGGCCGGCTGACCGGAAGCGGGCCGGGTGTCTCCGTTCTGGTCGCAACCGCCATCGTCGTGGCCGACATGATCGGGGTCGGCGTCTTCACCAGCCTCGGCTTCCAGGTCAAGGATATCCCGTCCGGGTTTTCGATCCTCTTGCTGTGGACCGTCGGCGGCATCGTCGCGCTGTGCGGGGTGTTCTCCTACAGCGAGCTCGGCGCGATGTTTCCGCGCTCGAGCGGCGAGTACAATTTCCTCGGCCGCGCCTATCATCCCGCCTTCGGCTTTCTCGCCGGCTGGGTGTCGGCGACGGTTGGCTTTGCAGCACCCGTCGCGCTCGCCGCGATGGCCTTTGGCGAATACGCCAAATCGGTCGTCCCCGATCTGCCGCCGATCCCGCTTGCCATCGCCGTGGTGTGGCTGGTCTCGCTCGTGCAGCTGACCGGCGTCAGGCACTCCTCGACCTTCCAGCTGATCTCGACGATTTTAAAGGTCGTGCTGATCGTCGCCTTTCTGGTCGCCGGTTTCATCGTCGGCGTGCCGCAGCCGATCGCCTTCACACCGCAGGCTGGCGATCTCGCGCATATCGCCAGCGCACCCTTCGCGATCGGGCTCGTATTCGTGATGTATTCGTTCTCGGGCTGGAATGCCGCGACCTACATCATCGGCGAGATGAACACGCCGCAGCAGAGCCTGCCGCGCGCGCTGCTCGCGGGCACGCTGATCGTGCTCGTGCTGTACGTCGCGCTGAATGCGGTGTTTCTCTACTCGACGCCGGTCAGCGCGCTTGCCGGCCAGCTCGACGTCGCCAGCGTCGCCGGCAGCGCCATCTTCGGCAATCTCGGCGGCCGGATCGTCGGCGCGATGATCTGCGTCGGCCTGATCTCCTCGATCAGCGCGATGATGTGGATCGGTCCGCGCGTGATGATGACGATGGGGGAGGACATCCCGGCGCTGCGCGTGTTCTCGCAGAAATCGGTGCGTGGCGCGCCGGCCTATGCCATCCTGTTTCAGCTCGCCGTCGCCAATCTGCTGCTGTTCACCCGCAGCTTCGAGGCGGTGCTCGACTTCATCCAGTTCGCGCTGCTGTTCTGCTCGTTCTTCACGGTCGCCGGCGTCATCAAGCTGCGCATCACCGATCCCGACCTGCCGCGGCCCTATCGCGCCTGGGGATACCCGTTCACGCCGCTCGTTTTCCTGCTCGTGACCGCATTCATGATGTACTACCTTTTGACCGAGCGGCTGGTGCAGTCGCTGGCGGGGATGCTCGTCATGCTCTCGGGCCTGTTGATTTATGCTGTTTTCCGCAGGCGGCCGGTCGCCGCTGGCAATTCATCACATCGCGAATAGACATGTTTCGACCCATGAGAATTGCGGCCGTCGCTCTTGCCCTGCTGGCTGCGGCCGTTTCGTCCGCGCGTGCCGCCGACGTCACCTTCGACGATACCGCGCGCTTCCTTGCGGGCATGCAGCCTTCGGCGGATTCGCCGCTGGTGCCGCTCACGAAGGACCCGGGCTGGCAGCGCCACGCAAGGTTCTTCGACAGCGCCTTCGCGCAGCTCGAGCAGCGCCAGCTCTCGAAGATCCGCAACTGGGCCGACGTCAATCTGGCGGCGCCCAGGCCGACCATGTTTTATTTGTTCAGCGGCCCCGACTTCCTCTACGCCAACGCCTTTTATTCGAAGGCCAGCACCTACGTGCTCGGCGCGCTGGAGCCGGTCGGTGCGGTGCCTGACCTGACGCGACTGCCGCGCGGTTCGGTCGGCGCCGCGCTCTACAACGTCGAGCGATCGCTGGGCTCGATCCTGAGTTTTTCCTTCTTCATCACCAAGCAAATGAAGGTCGACCTGCACGCCAACCAGGTCAACGGCACCTTGCCGATCCTCTATGTCTTCCTCGCCCGCTCCGGCAAGACCATCCGCAATGTCGAGATGGTTGCGCTCGACGACAAGGGCGGGATGCATGTCGGCAACGACAATCCAGGACCGAACGCGACGCGCGGCGCCCGTATCACCTTCGTCGGCAGCGATGGGGAAGCGCGCACCTTGTATTATTTCTCGACCGATCTCTCCAATTCGGGTGCACGCGCAGCCGGCTTCCTGAAGTTCTGCGAGACGCTCGGCCCCGGCAACAGCCTGATCAAAAGTGCGTCCTATCTCTTGCACTCCGGCAACTTCACCGTCGCGCGCGACTGGCTGCTCGCCAACAGCGCGACCATCGTCCAGGACGATTCCGGCATTCCGCTTTCGAACTACAACGCGCGGCAATGGCGGTTCTTCCCGTTCGGCCGCTATCTCGGACCGATCGGCGAGTTCCCCAGCCGCTATCAGGAACGCTACGCCGCGCTGTTCACGCGCGCCCAGCCGATCGATTTCGGCGTCGGCTACCGCTGGCGGATGCACGAGTCGAACTTGCTGTTGTCGGTGAAGGTGCCGGGAAGCGAGACGGCGCCGGGCGCGGAGACCACCTCATCCGCCGAGCCATCGCCAAAACCGCCGCGTCCGAAGCGGCCACGTCCGCCCGAGCCGGTCCCGCCGCCGCCCGGACGCTTTTTCTGGTCCCGTTAAGCCCGGTGCTAAGGCCCGGCGTTACGCCGCCGGGCTCTGGGCGACGACGACCAGGACCTCCGCCTTCTGCCGGCCCAGGCTCCTGACCTCATGCGGTGTCTCGCCTGAAAAATATAGGCAATCGCCCTTGCCGAGGACGAGTTCTTCGCCGTCGAGCTTGATCGCGATCTTGCCATTGATGACGAACAGCAACTCCTCGCCCGCATGCGAGGCGCGCGTCGCCGATTTGTGCGGCGGGCTCAGGAGGAACGGCTCCATCATCTTGCGGGTGCGGCCGGTTGCCAGTGGCACCACGCCAAAGGTGTCCTGAAACAGCGGCACGTTGCCGCCTTCACGGCGGAACAGGGTGTAGCGCGGCGCGGGCTCGGCGTCCGGGTCGAAGAAATTCGCGACGTTGACCTCGAGCGCGGCTGCCATCCGCAGCAGGGCGGCGAGCGAAGGGATCTTCAGGTTGCGCTCGACCAGCGAGATGTAGCCGCGCGTGAGATCACTCTGCTTGGCAAGCTGGTCCAACGTCAGGCCCTTGGCGATCCGCGCCTGGCGAATGTTGGCCCCGACGCCTGCCGCTTTGCCGACATCAAGCACGCATGAGTCTCCCGAACTGCTGATGTCTCTTTTGCAACAGATGCCGCCCGACTGCCAGTCCGGCGGGGCGCGCTGTCCCTTCCGTGTACGCGCAAGTGTATTCCAAAGGAAAACTCATGCGCAGAAATTTAGAGCAAGGGCGCGGATATTGTAAGCAGAGACTCTGGTATATCGCATCAATTAGCTCAAAATCAGGGCAATAAGCGGGTTTTGCCGCTCCGCGTGGCATTTGCCGCGTTCCGCGTCGTTGATTTCCGGCAGTAAACATGATCGATTTTACCGTCCGGGCTGCCGATGGGCTCCGTGGACAGAACCAACTGCTTCCCCTGGCGCCGGTACTTTTTGGAGAGATCGATGACCGTAGCAGACGACGTAACCCTGAACGTAGCGCCGGACGAGGCGGCGAGCTTGCGGCGGATCGTGTGGTCGAGCGTGATCGGCACCGCGGTCGAATGGTACGACTTCCTCATCTACGGCACGGCGACCGCGCTGGTCTTCAACAAGGTCTTCTTCGCTGCCGGCAATCCCACGCTCGCCACCATCGCGGCCTTCGGCACTTATGCGGTCGGCTTTCTGGCGCGGCCGCTTGGCGCCGCGATCTTCGGTCACTACGGCGACCGGGTCGGCCGCAAGGCGATGCTCGCGATCACGATCATGGTGATGGGCATCGGTACCTTCCTGATCGGCCTGCTTCCGACCTATCAGCAGATCGGGATCGCCGCGCCGCTGCTCCTGATCGGCCTGCGATTCCTCCAGGGCATCGGCCTCGGCGGCGAATGGGGTGGCGCGGTGCTGATGGTGGTGGAGAACTGCCCGACGCACCGCCGCGGCCTGCTCGGCAGCATGGTGCAGGTCGGCAATCCCATCGGAAATCTCGCCGCGATCGGCATGTTTGCGCTGGTGGCGAGCCTGCCGGAAAGTGACTTCATGACCTATGGCTGGCGCATCCCCTTCCTGATCTCAATCGTCCTCGTCGGCGTTGGTCTCTACATCCGCCTCAATATGGAGGAGACGTCCGCCTTCCGGCAGGTCCAGGCCAAGAAGGAGGTCGCGAAGCTGCCGGTGGTGGAGATCTTCAAGCATCACCGCAGGCCCTTCTTCACAGCGGTTGGGCTGAAGATTTCCGAGATCGCCTATGCCAGCATCGGCGGCGTGTTCGTGATGTCCTACGCCACGGCCAATCTTGGCCTGTCACGCGCGGTGGTGCTGAACGGCGCCTTCGCGGCATCCCTGGTCGCGCTGGTCGCCATTCCGCTGTTCGGCTGGCTGTCCGACCTGCTCGGCCGCAAGACGATGTTCTACGCGAGCTGCCTGTTCTCGGCGCTGTTTGCCTTCCCGCTGTTCTGGCTGCTCAATACCCGCGATCCCACCATCGTCATTTGCACCATCGTGGTCGCGATCACCTTCGGCCAGATGGTGATGTTCGGCATCGGCGCGCCCTGGTACTCCGAGCTGTTTTCCGCGCGCCTGCGTTACAGCGGTGCTTCGCTCGGGTTTCAGGTCGGCGCGGCCTTGAGCGGCGGGTTAACGCCGCTGATCGCGGCCTCTCTGATGGCCTGGAGCGGCGGCGCCACATGGCCGGTATCGCTGCTGCTGATCGGCTGCGCGACTATCACCGCGATTGCGACCACGTTCGCGCCGGAGATGGCGAACAAGGAACTGACCTGATTCCGCGGCGCGCCGCTTCTTGCGGCGCGCCATCGCTTCCCACAAGGATTCTGTCATGCTCGATGAGATAGACGCCGGCTCGGCTCATAGCACAGCACGCCTCGGCTGGACTGGCTTGGTCCGCTTTCTCCATCTCGCCCCGCGCGCGTTCCTGCCAATGCGCGCGATGGAGCAGCTTGCTCTCGTCGCCGGCCAAGGGATCGAGGGTGACCGCTACATGATCGGGCGCGAGGAAGGATTTTATTCGCACAAGCCCGAAGAGGGCCGGCAGGTCACCCTGTTCGAGCTCGAAACCTTGGTCGCGCTCAAGCGCGACGCGGGAATCGAACTCGGTCCCGAGGAGCATCGCCGCAACGTGACGGTCGAGGGCGTGCCGTTGAATCACCTGGTCGGCCGCCGCTTCTGGTTAGGTGAGACCTTGCTGGAAGCAACCCGATTATCGATTCCATGCCGGCATATCGAGGAGATCACCGGCAAGGCGATCTTCGATCCGCTCATCAACCGCTCGGGCCTCAACTGCAGGATCTTGCAAGGCGGCATCGTCAGGGTTGGGGATACGGTGCGGAACGCGGCATGAAGGTGCGTCCGATCACGACGATCAAGACGGTCGTCGCCGGCATCGAAGAGGCCGGCGCCGGGATAAAGCTGTTCACGCTGATCGATCCCGACAATTGGGAATTGCCGCCCTTCAAGCCCGGGGCGCATATCGACCTGCACCTGCCGAACGGCCTCGTCCGCACCTATTCGCTGTGCAACGAGCCCGCTGACAACACGCGCTATGTCATCGCGGTGAAGCGCGAGACCGATGGACGAGGCGGCTCGCGCACACTTCACGATGAGATCAGGATCGGCGACGTCATCGGCGCATCGCTGCCGCGCGGCGGGCTGGCGTGCGATGCTTTCGCACGCTACGTATTCATCGCGGGCGGTATCGGCGTGACGCCGTTTCTGTCGACGGCGCGGCACCTCGCGCGGACGGGAGATGCGGACTTCGCGCTGCATCTGATTGTGCGCGAGGAGGTGCCGCTCGCGTCTCACCTCGCGCCGTTGAGCGATGACGGTCGCATCGTCGTGCATCGCACGTCCCGGGAAGGACGTCCGGATCTCGCGTCGCTGGTCGGGGAGGGCGGAGCGGAGACGCTGGTCGCGTGCTGCGGGCCGGAAAGCATGATTGACGATTTCGAACGGGTGACCGCCGCGTGGCCCGCAGCCAATGTTCATATCGAGCGTTTCGTTGCAGCGCCACCGGTCATCGATCCCGACGCAAAGCCCTTCACCCTGTCGCTTGCGCGCATGGGAACCGAAATCCAGGTTCGTGCGGGCCAGACCATGCTGGCTGCTTTGCAGGAAGGGGGCATCGACATATCCGCCTCGTGCTGCGGCGGCATCTGCGGTGCCTGCAAGGTCGGCTGGCTCGAGGGCAAGCCCGTGCACCGCGACCACATCCTGTCGCCCTACGAGCGCGAACGATATCTCATGGTCTGCGTCGCCGGATCAGACGCGGACCGGCTGGTGCTGGATCTCTAAAGTCCAGCCTACCAGTGCACGCTCTGGCTCGGCACGATGAACGCCGTCGTGCTTTGCGGCGTCGTAAAACTCGTCGCCAGATACCAGCCGGAGCCGGCCACGAGCATCAGCAGGGCTATGATCGCGAGCATGTCGAGGGTTCTGGGATCGTGGCCTCTCGAACCGCCCCGGGAATCCGGTCCACGCCTGAAGTGAAAATGAGGGCTGATTTTCCAGCGCATTGTTGTTTCCTCCCGTGGGAGCATCACATCAACGCGAGACGAGAATTCCGGTTCCACTCAAGGTAGCGACGCACAATGCGCCGCATCATGCCGAGGACGCGTTGACGCCGCGCCAGCGGCCATATCGCCAGGGCAAGTACCAGCGTGCGCCTTGTGGCGCGGTGAGGGGCACGTTGTCGATGCCCGAGGTGCCGAAGGGGTTGCAGCGCAACAGGCGCGCAAGCGTCATCCAGCCGCCGGCCCAAAGCCCGAAGCGCTCGATCGCCTCGTCGCCATAGATCGAGCAGGTCGGCAGGTGGCGGCAATTGTAACCGACCAGTGGCGACAGCGTGTGCCGGTACAGCCAGATCAGCGCGCGACCGAATCTACGCGGGAGCCGGAGCGCGCCATCGACGGGATTGGAACAATGCTCGCAGGCTGAATGCTTCATGGGCGCTTTGCTGCGATCCTGGGTGAGGGATTGCGCGGTTCCGATGCTGGGAACTGTAAGCTGTTGTTTGTACGCCATATTTTGCGTGCTTTTTGGGAGCAGTGCAGCAAGTATCTATGGACGATCTGTATTCCCCCGGATACCATTTTTGTGACAGCGGTGGAAACATACGTCTGTATGATCGACTCATCGAGCGCGAACCGGGGATAATCGCGCAAATGGGGCTTGGGGAAGGGATCAGTTTGAAATTTCTGAAGGCGCTCAATCTTCGCGGCTGGTTGTTGGTGGGAACCGCCGCTTGTGGAGTCGTGCTGGCTGGCGCCGTCGCGACATTCGGGTCGTCGGCCCGAGCCGGTGCTGCCCTCGAAGAGCGTAAGCTGCCGATGAAGTTCGGCTGGGTCGCCTGCGAGCCGAATTGTCGCGGCTGGGTCAGCGCGATCGGCATCATCACCGCCGACACGCCCAAGGATTTTGAAGAATTCTCCCGCGGGCGCCAGCTCGGCGGCGCCACTGTTGTGCTCGATTCCAGCGGCGGTTCCGTCAACGACGCGATCACGCTCGGCAGGCGCTTCCGCAATCTCGGACTTTTGACCACGGTCGGCATCAGCATTCAGAACCGCGGCGGGCAGTCGGCCCGTCCGACGGTTGCGCCTGAGGCCTATTGCGAATCCATGTGCGTGTTCCTGCTGCTGGCGGGCAAGAAGCGCTACGTGCCGGAAGCGGCCCATGTCCGGGTCCACCAGATCTGGATGGGCGATCGGGCCGACGATGCCAAGGCGGCGAGCTACAGCGCGCAGGACCTGATGATCGTGGAGCGCGACATCGGCCGGCTCGCCAAATACACGTTCGACATGGGCGGTGCCGGCGATCTGCTGTCGCTCGCGCTCAGCGTCCCGCCGTGGGAAGATTTGCACGAGCTCGATGCAGGCGAGCTCAAGCTCACCAATCTCGTGACGACTGATCTCGTGGCCGACGTGCTGCCGCATGTCGACATCTCCGCGCCGGCAATGGCGGAGCTTGCACCGAAGACGCAGACCAGGTTCGGTGCGGAACCGGAGCAGCCGGCCAGGTCGACCAAGACGGCGGAAGCTTTGGTGCGGACGGGCGGCGTGGCCACGCCGGGCACGGCGTCGCAGAAGTAGCCTCGAATCTCTGATTTCATTTCGGGGGCCCAGCGACGGGCCCGGAATCAGCCTTGCGCCGCAGCCGGCTGCTTCGCCTTCGCCTCGACCTGACCGATGGCATCGACCACGGCATCGAAGGTCAGGAGCGTCGAGGCGTGGCGCGCCTTGTAGTCGCGGACCGGCTCGAGGAACTTGATCTCTTCCCATTTGCCTTCAGGAGGCGCGCCGTTCTCCTTTAGCATCTTGCGAACAGTTTCGCGTAACTCACGGAGTTCGCTCGCAGTGGATCCGACGATTTGACTTGCCATGATGGATGAAGAGGCTTGTCCCAGCGCGCAGGCCTTCACGTCATGGGCGAAGTCGGTGACCTTGTCGCCCTCCATCTTGAGGTCGATCTTGACGGTCGAGCCGCACAGCTTGGAGTGGGCGGTCGCGGTGGCATCGGGATCCGACAACCGCCCGAGCCGCGGAATATTCCCAGCCAGTTCGATGATCCGCTTGTTATAGATGTCGTTCAGCATGTGATGGCGTCCAGCACTTCCTCACCCGATCGGCCTTGGCGGGCAGCATTCATGGCCCTATATAGGGCGGGAACTGGCGGAAAAACAGCCCAGCGGTGCGTCGGCGGTCTTTCAGATCTGCGCTGCCAGCGTGATGACCCAAGGGCCTTTTTCGTCAAAACTGTTCTCTACAGGCGTCCGGCGGCTTCGCCGCCCCGTCTGCCGGTGACACTCCGGCCGCAAGGCCGTCGAACGGAGTAGACATGGACGCTACAATCAAATCCATCCGCCCCAACAAGCCCTCCGACCGGCAGCCCGAGAGCCGCCCGGCAGAGCTTGATCCTTCCGAATTCCTCGCGGCCGCCGTCCGCGCCGACCAGCCGCGCCCGGCGCGCGCCGAGGCCGAGCAGGCGGTGAAGACGCTGCTCGCCTATATCGGCGAGAACACCAACCGCGAGGGCCTGCTCGACACGCCGCGCCGCGTGGTCGAGGCTTTCGACGAACTCTATCAGGGCTACCACCAGTGCCCGGCCGAGGTGCTCGACCGTACCTTCGGCGAGACCGCCGGCTATGATGATTTCGTCCTTGTGCGCGACATCGAGTTCACTTCGCAATGCGAGCATCACATGATGCCGTTCTACGGCAAGGCCCACATTGCCTACACGCCGGTGGAACGCGTGGTCGGCCTGTCGAAGCTTGCGCGCCTCACCGACATCTTCGCCCGCCGGCTCCAGACCCAGGAGCACATGACCGCGCAGATCGCGGCGGCGATCGACGAGATCCTCAAACCGCGCGGCGTCGCCGTGCTGATCGAGGCTGAGCATACCTGCATGTCGGTGCGCGGCGTCGCCAAGCATGGCGCCTCCACCTTCACCAGCCGCTTCACCGGCATGTTCCGCGACAATCCGGCGGAGCAGGCTCGTTTTCTGTCCCTGGTGCGAGGCACGCGCTGACCTCGCGAACGCTTTTGGCGAGGACGTCCGTGTCCGCTCACTCTCATGATGTCGAGGAAGGGCTTGCCTTCCTCCCCAAGTTCGACGCCGCCGGCCTCGTGACGGTCGTCGCGACCGACGTCGCCACCGGCGACGTGCTGATGGTCGCCCACATGAACGACGAGGCGCTGCGCAAGACCATTGCGACCGGCGAAGCCTGGTACTTCAGCCGCTCGCGCAATGCCTTGTGGCGAAAAGGTGAGACGTCGGGTCAGACCCAGCGCGTGGTCGAGATGCGTACCGATTGCGACCAGGACGCGGTCTGGCTCCGCGTCGAGCAGATCGGCGCGGCGTGCCACACCGGCCGCCGCTCCTGCTTCTATCGCAAGGTCGAGGCCGAAGACGGCGGCGCCAAGCTCGTCTTCGTCGATGCGGACAGGCTGTTCGATCCGGATGCGGTCTACAAGAAATAGCCTCCGTCCTTCCGGGGCGCTCCGAAGGTGCGCCCAGGAATGACGGCGAGAGCTGAATTAACCCCGCGTTAACCATACCTGTCCCACGGTGAGACGACAGGGCGCCGAATTGCCGGCGCCGCTCAACGCCGCGCGGGGCGGGCACTTCATCATGTCGGTCGACAATTCCAGTGCCTCTCAGACGGCGGTTCTCGATCCGTCGCGGGCACGCGTCGCCGGTGCGATCAAGCAGGCCTCGAGCGTCGCTGGCGTCAGCTTCCAATACATGCTGACCACCGCCAAGATGGAATCGGATTTCGATCCGACGGCCGGGGCCACCACATCGTCGGCGCACGGGCTCTACCAGTTCATCGACCAGACCTGGCTCGGCACGGTGAAGGAGGCGGGTACCCAGCTCGGCTATGGCAGCTATTCCGACGCCATCAGCAAGAGCTCGTCGGGCAGCTACACCGTCGATGATCCCGCGATGAAGCGCTCGATCATGAAGCTGCGCGACGATCCGGAGGCCGCCTCCAGCATGGCGGCTGCGCTGACGCAGTCGAACAGCTTCAAGCTCACGGGGCTGCTCGGCCGCAGGCCGAGCGACAGCGAACTCTACATGGCGCATTTCATGGGTGTCGGCGGCGCCGCCAAGCTGATTGCCAATGCCGAAGACAATCCGCAAGCGGTCGGCGCGCGGTTGTTTCCCAATGCGGCTTCCGCCAATCGCTCGATCTTCTACGCCAAGGACGGCCGCGCCCGCAGCGTCTCCGAGGTCTATTCGGTGCTGGACACGCGCTATGCGAGCGCCGCGAATGCGAAACCGACGCGCAGCGCGATGGCGGCGTATGGCGACACGCCGTCGACCACGCAGGTCGCGAGCGCCAACGGCGTGCAGCCGAGCGCGCCGGTGATCGACAATGCCGCCTATCTCCAGACCTTTCCGGATACGCGCGGCGTGACGCCGGTGAGCGCGACAGCGCCAACGACCGTCGCGGACAATGCGCCGAGCACGCCGGTGTTTCGCTCGATCTATCAGCCCGGCGATGCCACGCAGCCGGTCTCGACGACCGTGCAGAAATTGTGGGGCAACAACGCCTCGCTCACCTCGGTCGCACCCGCGACCTCCGTCGCATCGGCAACGCCAGACGTGCGGCCGCCGCAGCCGCTCGATCTCTTCAGCGATCGCAACGGCACGTTCAGCAGCTAGTATCTGCACGCGCGCCGAAGCGCTCTGGTTCCCTTAACAAAACGTCAACAAAACCAGCTAGTTATGGTGAACGCTTTGTTAAGCGTCGTGGTTTATTTTGTGTTGCAGGTGACAAGCCGTCACCGCTTCGTCTTCGTTGCGTAAGCCGGAAGCAGCATGATTGTTCGGCAGTTCATCAATTGGATCAGGACGGCGCCCGCCGGCGAGCGGGCCGAGGCAACGCGGGCACTGGCCCGGGCCTGGCTGATCTCAGACCTTTCCCATGACGACCGGGTTGCTGCCGAGGGCGCGCTTCTGATGCTGCTCGACGATCCCTCGCCGCTGGTGCGGCAGGCGATGGCCGAGGCTTTTGCGCGCAGCATTGAGGCGCCGGCCGCAATCGTGCGGGCGCTGTCGGCGGATCAGCCGACCGTCGCGCTGCCCGTGCTCGAGCATTCTCCGCTGCTGATCGACGCCGATCTCGTCGACATCGTCGCGACCGGCAGCGACGAAGTGCAGTGCGCAGTCGCCCGCCGCATCGCGCTGCCGGTATCGGTCTGCGCCGCCATTGCCGAAGTCGGCTGCGCCGCAGCAGCGCTCGAGCTGATCGAAAATCCTCATGCCGAGCTTGCGCCGTTCTCCTGGGATCGCATCGTCGAGCGTCACGGCCATCTCGCCGCGATCCGCGAGGCGATGCTGGTGCTGGAGGATCTGCCGTCCGCCACGCGCGCCGCGCTGGTGGCAAAACTCTCCGAGACGCTGGCGCAATTCGTCGTGGCTCGGAACTGGCTGAGTGCCGACCGCGCCGAGCGCATCGCGACCGAGGCGCGTGACCGCTCCACCATGAACATCGCGGCGCGCTCGCGCGGCGAAGACATGCAGGGTCTTGTTCGGCACCTGCGCATCACCGGCCAGCTCACCGCGGGTCTTATTCTGCGCGCGCTGCTGTCGAGCAATCTCGACCTGTTCGACGCGGCGCTGGCTGAACTCGCCGACCTGCCGCTGGCGCGCGTGTCCGCGCTGCTGCACGATCGCGGCGGCAATAGCCTGCACGCGCTGCTCCGCCGCGCCGGGCTTCCCGAGGCGACGTTTGCGGCCTTCCAGGTCGCGCTCGATGCCTGCCACGAGCAGGGCTTCGTCGACAGCGACGACAATGCGGCGCGGCTGCGCCGCCGCATGGTCGAGCGCGTGCTCACCCATTGCGAGACCGACCGCGGCGCGACCGAACCGCTGATGGTCCTGCTGCGCCGCTTCGCCACCGAATCCGCGCGCGAAGAGGCAAGGCTGTTCTGCGACGAGCTGGTCGCGGACGAGGCGATCGCGCCGGTGTATGACGATCTGATCGCGGCCTGAATCGTAGCTTGTGTCGCCCCGGCCTAGTGCGCAATTGCGCACGGGGGGCCGGGGCCCATGCCGCGAGGTCTCGCAATTGAAGCGGGATGGCCGCCGCCTTTTGCAACAGTTTCCGCTGGTGGTTATGGGTTCCGGCCTTCGCCGGAACGACGCCTATGGTTACCCCGCCGGCACGACGCTCGGTGCGAGGATCATCTCGAGATGCTCGGGGCGGTCGCGGTTGACCTGGGCGAGATAGTCGTCGGCGACCTTGCGCAGGCGCCGGCTGAGCTCGGCGGAGACGCTGATGCTGTCGAGCTTCGTGTTCTCGTGCACGATGGCGAGGATGGCGTTGATGTGGTGCGTGAACAGCTCGGCCGGCACCTTTTCAAGATCGGGCGCGTGCTCGATGACGCGGCACAGGCTCTCGGCAACGCCCGCCGCCGCCGGATAGCCGAAGGTCGCGGCGTCGCCCTTGATGTCGTGCGCGGCGCGAAACAGCTCGTCGCGCCTGTCCTTGGTGAAGCCGTCGTGCCGGATGGCGACGTAGGCGGCCGACAGCCGGTTGATCTCGGTCGCCATCCAGTCCTTGAACTCGCCGGCGAGGCCCGCGAGCGCCTGTTCGGCGCGGCCGATCGGATCGTCCATGTCCTTCTCTTCGACACGGCGCAAGACCGTCCGCAGCGGATTGGGCTGCGTGATGATTTGATGCGTGGCGAAGGCCGTGACCTTGATGTCCCTTGCGCTGTGCTTCGCCATGATATCGGCCTCGATCGTGAGAGACGTTGCGCTAGATGGAGGAGCGGGCCTTGTCGAGCAGCGAGGGCTGCTGCAGCACCTCGTGCTTTTCGCCGACGCGGCGCTCGGGGCCCATATAGGCGGAGTTGGTGTTGCGGCGCCGGTCCGGGCCGAAATAGGTCTTGGTCTTGATGAAGGGGCGGGGACTGGCGACCACGTTGAGGATACGCTGGTAGAGCCCCTTGGCTGAGATCGGCTTGGCCAAAAATTCGGTGACGCCGGCATCGCGCGCCACGGTGACGCGGCGCTTCTCGGAATGGCCGGTCAGCATGATGATCGGCGCGTAAGGATTGCCCTTGGATTCCGGCTGCCGGATCATCTGCGCCAGCTCGAGCCCGTCGAAGATCGGCATCGCCCAGTCCGTGATGACGATGTCGGGCACGTAATGGCTGTACATTTCCAGCGCCGTGGCGCCGTCCTCGGCCTCGTAGACTTCACGCGCGCCAAAGGAATGCAGCAGCGTCCGCAGAATGCGGCGCATGTGCGGATTGTCGTCGCAGACGAGGAAACGCAGCTTGTTGAAATCGATGCGGAACATGGAGCCCGGGCCGAAGCGGTCAACTTTCGTTAACCATATCTCGCCGGGAGTTAACGAAGGGTTGCGACCGGGGCCTCAAGGCGGAGGTCGGGGGCTCAGTTGCCGAACTGCTCGCGCAGGATGCGCTCTTCCAGGCTGTGGCCGGGGTCGAACAGCATCCGCATCGAGATGCTCTTGTCGGACAAGACCTCGACGCGCCGGACCCTGCGTACTTCCTCATGGTCGGCGACGGCCGCGACCGGGCGCTTGTCGTCCTCCAGCACCTCGATCACGACATAGGCGGTGTTGGGCAGCAGGGCGCCGCGCCAGCGCCGCGGCCGGAAGGCGCTGATCGGTGTCAGTGCCAGGAGCGCCGCGTTGATTGGCAGGATTGGGCCCTGCGCCGATAGATTGTAGGCAGTCGAGCCTGCCGGCGTCGCTACAATGATCCCGTCGGCGATCAGCTCGGGCATGCGCTCGCGCTCGTCGATCAGGATCCGCAGCCGCGCGGCCTGGTAGGTCTGTCGGAACAGGTAGACCTCGTTGATGGCGTGGTGCAGGTGAACGCGGTCGTTGACGTCGGTCGCGCGCATCAAAAGGGGATTGATCTCGGATTCGTGGGCCGCCTCGAGCCGCGCGCGCAGGTCGTGCGTCGAATACTCATTCATCAGGAAGCCGACCGTGCCGCGGTGCATGCCGTAGATCGGCTTTCCCGAGTGCATGTGCTGGTGCAGCGTCTGGAGCATAAGCCCGTCGCCGCCAAGCGCGACGACGACGTCGGCTTCCTTCGGGTCGCAATTGCCATAGTCCCTGGTGAGCTGGCCGAAGGCGGCCTGCGCCTCGCTGCTCGGGCTGGCGACGAAGGCGATCCGGTCGTATCGCGCTGGCTTGGTCATGGCTTCCGGGCAGGGCCGCTGGCTGGAGAAAGTTCCGCCGCGCTCGTCTATACGACCTG
Source organism: Bradyrhizobium nivariense (assembly GCF_029846715.1). Classification (GTDB taxonomy): domain Bacteria; phylum Pseudomonadota; class Alphaproteobacteria; order Rhizobiales; family Xanthobacteraceae; genus Bradyrhizobium. The sequence continues at coordinate 750,492 of NZ_JARVWW010000001.1, read as the reverse complement.
GGCCTGCATTGTCGAGGATGACCGCCCTTCAAGGCAAACGGACGGCTGCCGGATCCAGGACGAAAACGGGTCGTTTCGAGCCCGATCGGCCTCCTTGGGCGACATCGGGTCCATAATCCCCCAAACCGTCGCAATTCCGCGCTAGCCTTGCGGTCCGCACCGGTTCTCGCAGCCGGGGAGGGAGAACGATCATGGCCACGAATATGCCGGCGCTCCGCCGCGCGATCCTGGTGCTGGCGGTGTCGGCTTTCGCGCTCGCAGGATTTGCGCGCGCGGACGATCCGCCGCAGCCGCGCTCCGAGGCGGCGGCGCCAGCCGGACAGAAGGGCGGACGCGGCGGCGCACAAAGCGCGTCGCAGGCCTCGCCGTCGGCCGCCGAACCGCACCGTCTCCCGGTGGATTCCACCACGAAGCAGACGCTCGATCTGCCCGGCCGTACCCTCAACTTCGCTGCGACCGCTGGTTCGATCCGCGTGTTCGACGGCAAGGGCGAGCCGCTGGCCGACATCGCCTATACATCTTATGAGCTCGACGGCGCCGACCGCGCCACGCGACCCGTGACGTTCCTGTTCAACGGCGGGCCCGGCGCGTCCTCGGCATGGCTCCAGTTCGGCGCGGCGGGTCCGTGGCGGCTGCCGCTCGATGGCGAAGCCCTGTCGCCGTCGGCGTCCCCCGAGGTGAAGCCGAACGCGGAGACCTGGCTCGACTTCACCGATCTCGTCTTCATCGATCCCGTCAGCACCGGCTACAGCCGCTTCGTTGCGAACGGCGAGGATGCGCGCAAGTCGTTCTACTCCGTCGACGGCGACGTCAACTCGATCGCGCTCGTGATCCGCCGCTGGCTCGAGAAGCACGACCGGCTGACCTCGCCGAAATATGTCGCGGGCGAAAGCTATGGCGGCATTCGCGGCCCGAAGGTGGTGCGCCAGTTGCAGCTCCAGCATGGCGTCGGTGTCAGGGGATTGATCCTGGTGTCGCCGCTGCTGGACTTCCGCGAGTTCACTGGCACGAGCCTCCTGCAATATGTCGCGACGCTGCCGAGCTATGTCGCGGTGGCGCGTGAAGCCAAAGGACCCGTCAAGCGCGCCGATCTCGCCGACATTGAGGCTTACGCGCGCGGAGAATTCCTGGCTGACCTCGTCAAGGGCGAGGCGGACAAGGAGGCCAGCAACCGCCTTGCCGACAAGGTCGCCGAGCTCACCGGTATCGACCAGGCGGTGAGCCGCCGGCTTGCCGGCCGGTTCGACGTCGGCGAATTCCGCCGCGAATTCGACCGCAAGAACGGCAAGGTGACGGGACGCTACGACGCCTCGGTGCGCGGCTTCGATCCCTATCCGGATTCGAGCAGCTCGCGGTTCGGTGACCCCTCGGGCGATGCGCTGCAGGCGCCGCTGACGAGCGCCGCGGTCGATGTCCTCACGCGCAAGCTCAATTGGCGGCCGGACGGTTCCTACGAGGTCCTGAACGGCGCCGTCGAAGGCCATTGGGATTTCGGCCGCGGCATCAACCCGCCGCAGTCGGTGTCAGAGCTGCGCCAGATCCTCGCCACGGATGCGAAGCTGAACGTGCTGGTCGCGCACGGCCTGTTCGATCTCGCCACGCCCTATTTCGGATCGAAACGGGTGCTCGACCAGTTGCCCGCCTTCGTGACGTCCCGGCTCAAGTTCGTCGTCTATCCCGGCGGCCACATGTTCTATTCGCGCGACGGCTCGCGCCAGGCCCTGCGGGGCGAGGTCGAGGCGCTCATTCGGGAGTAGGCGGGCGCTTGCGGGGCTTGTATCTCCGCGCGATCTCGCGGGCCACGACGCGCTCCGGCTTTATGTTGGCTCCCGCAATCCAGATGTCACTGATCCTCCCGCGCTTGTCGCGGTTGCGGCGGACCGGCTCGCCGTGGCTGGCGTAGCCGGCAGCCCAGGCGAGCTTGCCGGTGTCGCGGCCGGTCACCTCGATCTCGGCGGCGTCCATGAAAGGGTTGTTGAACTGCGGATTGGCGATGAGCACGCGGTTGCCCGCGGGGACGAGATCGGTCGCGCCCCAGATCGTCCACCAGCGGCCGGTCCAGTCGCGCACGCGGCGGTCGGGTGCACCTCGAGTCTTGAACACGCGCAAGATCTGCATCGCGCCGTCCATCCAGAACGGCGCCGCGCCGTCGATGGAGTTGCTGAGGATGCTGATCGCGAGCTCGCAAGCGGGGATGGAGCAGGTCCGCGAGATGTAACCTTGAAAGCCGCCGCCATGGCCGAACCAATCCCAGCCGTCGGTGTTGCCGGCGTTGACGCCGAGGCCGTAATAGCCTTCGAAGCTTTGCGGGACGCGCCAATGGTTTCGCGTCATCTCGCGGCGGCTCGCGACCGATAGCACGCTCTTTTTCGCATTGGGCGCGAGCTGCGCGAAGAAGCGTGCCGTATCGGCGGCGGTCGCGACGAAGCCGGCGGCGGACGCCATCGCGCGCGCGGGATTGTCGCCGGGGATCACGCAGCGCTCGCCCAGCGGCACTTTTCGGGTGTGACCGCGCGCGAACGCCGCGCCCTTGGGAAGTGGCGCGTCCGGCTCGGTCTCGCGCAGGCCCGCGGGTTCGATGATCTCGCGCTTGATCCAGACCGGGTAGGGCTCCCTCGTCACGGCTTCGATGACGAGGCCGATCAGCCCAAAGCCGTGATTGGAATATTTGAAGCGCGTGCCCGGCTCGATCGCGGTCGGCAGCTTCAATTCCGCGAGCAGCTCCCTGGCGTTGAGATAGGGACGGCTGTCGATGAACTGGCCGGAATCGGCGCCGTCGCGCGTCAGCCCCGCGCTGTGCGACAGCACCTGCGCGACCGTCGTCTCGGCGACGCGGGGATGCAGGCCGCCGACATATTGGCCGATGGGATCGTCGAGCCGGAGCTTGCGCTGCTCGCGCAGCTTCATGATGCCGGCCGAGGTAAAACTCTTCGAGTGCGAGGCGATGCGGCAGCGGTGGCGCGGGGTGAGCTTCTCGCCGGTGTCGAGATTGGCGATGCCGAATGCGTGGTCGGCAACGATTTCGCCGCGATGGGCGAATGCGACGATGACGCCGGGCTGTTGGATTGTCGTTTGCTGGAATTCGATCCAGGAGCCGATGTAGTCGATGGCGGCTCGCAGCCAATTGTCCATTGCGCACCAACTTGCGAGGGGAGATTGGTGCGCGAGGCTAGCCGAGAACGCAGAACGGGCACAACCCCGCGGTTGTACCCGTTCGCTTCGTTGGAAGATGCGATGGCTTTAGTAGACGAGGGTCGCGCCGGTGGGCTTGTCGAGCGCTGTGGCAAGCGAGCGATACTCGGAGCTGTCGGTGCCGGCGAGCGAGGCGATCTTGTTCAGATGATATTGCGCCTGTTCGCGGTTGCCCTGCTCGAGCTGCCAGAGGCCGTAATACTGCCAGGTGCGGACGTGGTTCGGATCGTCCTTGAGCGCCAGCTCGTAATAGACCTTCGACGACTGGTAGTCGCCGAGCTTGCGATAGGAGTAGCCGATCAAATTGGCGACGTCGGCGACGTCGTCGCGCTCAAGCGACTTCAGCTGGCCGATCGCGCCGGTGTAGTCGTGGTTGTCGTAGATCGTGGTGTAGGCGGTGCGATAGGCGGCGAGGAATTTGGGATCGCTGATGGAGGAGCTCTTCTTCTTGCCCTTTTTGGTCGAAGTGTCCGACTTCGGCGGTGACGAGGGCTCGTCGCTGCCGGCGGCATAGGCGCTGGTCAGAACCGGCCCGGCCGCCAGTGCCATCGAGACAAGTCCCGGTACCAGAAGCATTGAGAGTCTGCGCATCTAAGTTCTCCCGTATGGAACGTGGCGATCGTACACGATTGCCCAAAGACCGGAACACCCAACGGACAAAAACATTCCCGGCTGCCCCGGTCTATTCGCCCTGCCGCAGATGACAAACTTGTCATCCAGATGAACGGAAGCCTGCTGCGGGCTTCAGATTGGGTTCAGTGCGCGCCCGCTAGGCTCCCACCTACGATCGAAGGGTTGGCGAGAGGGCGCCCGCCTCAAGATCCTTCCAAGAGGAGACCAACCATGTTGAAGACCATTTCCGCAGCCTTGCTCGCAGCTTCCGTGATCGCAGCCCCGGCTTTCGCCGCCGAGGCCGGCAAGACCACCACGACCACGCCGGTGATCAAGGCGGACCAGAGCCAGACCAAGGTGTCGACCACCGCCGCGAAGCCGGATGCCGGCGTCAAGGCTGATGCCAAGACTTCCGCTGCCAAGACTTCCGACATCAAGACTTCCGACACCAAAGCCGCCGACGTCAAGGCGGCCGCCAAGGTCGACACCAAGTCGAAGGCGATGAATGCGAACGCCGCGGTCACGCCGGACGAGCACAAGACCGTGCGCACGCATCGCCATCACCACAAGCATCTGTCAGCCAAGAAGTCGCTGAAGACGCAGCCGGACGTGACCAAGCCGGCGACCATGGACAAGCGCAGCTAACGACTGATCCCGCGCGGCGGCATCCTGGCATTGCCCCGCCGCCGCGTGAGGAATTCAGGCCCGTCGTCCCGGCGTCTGCGCGAAAGCACAGGCGTCGGCGGCGGGCCGGTGCGTTGTCCGCAAGGCTTGTTGTCCGCAAGACTTGTTGTCGGCAAGCCGCGCGTGCAGGACCGAATTCCCTTCGCGCAACCTTGGGGCTAGAACGTCTCCTGGTCTGATTGAGCGGAGAGCGCGAGCTGTGGGGCGATTGGCGAAACAAGCGGTGCGGCTGGCATTGATCCTGGCATTGCCGTTGGCGCTCGCGGCATGTTTTGGCAGCGACGGTGACCGTCCAACCCTGATGGAGGGGACCCAGGCCGGTGGGCCGCAGCCGTTTCCCGACAATTTCCGCAGCGATACGCTGGCCTTGATGCGCAGCTATCTGAACAACCCCGTCGGCGTGCGCGACGCCGGCATGGCCGAGCCGGTGCAGCGCGAGGTCGGCGGCCGGCAGTTCTATGTCAGCTGCCTGCACTTCACCCCACGCGAGACCGACGGCACCTACAAGCCCATGCGCGAACGCGCCGTCATTTTTGTGAACGGCCGGGCGGACCGCGTCGTCGATCGCGCCAGCGAGCTGTGCGCGGGCGCGGTTTACGTACCCTTTCCGGAACTGGAAAAGATGACGCGGTAGCGCAAAGCCCGCCTTCATCGCCTGGTGGTAGGATAGAGGCCGCCGGCTGCCGGATCACATTTCGGCGAGCTTTGAACGGGGTGGTTTCGCCTTGCGACAAATCGTTACGGCCGGCCTTTGCGCAGACGACAAGAACCGTCGGTGCAAGCAGGCGTGACGGAACAAAATCGCGTTGTTGCCGCCCCGTCACAGTTACGAACGATCAACGTTCCGGCATCGCCGCGAAGCAACCTAATTCACGCCACGTTGTTTCCTGAGTGTCGAATTTGAAAGAACGGGGATGATCATGAAGACGATTTTGCTGGGCGCAGCAGCGGCTTTGCTGGCGCTGGCCGCACCGGCCGCCGCCGCTGACATGCAGCCGCGCACCTATACCAAGGCTCCGGCCTATACGCCTCCGCAGGTGATCTACAACTGGACCGGTTTCTACATCGGCGGCCATGTCGGCGGCGCCTTCGCCGGCGACAGCAGCTTCCAGTCGAGCGACGCGCGCTTCCTGGGCGGCGTGCAGGGCGGCTTCGACTACCAGTTCGCGCCGAATTGGGTGGTTGGTGTTGAAGCCCAATATTCCTGGCTGCCGACCAACAATAACGGTGCCACGTTCCCGCTGGGCACGCAGGTAACCTCCAACACCGACCAACTCGGCTCGGTGACCGGCCGCATCGGCTACACCTGGGGACCGGCCCTGCTCTACGCCAAGGGCGGTTATGCCTGGCGCAATGGCGGTCTCGGCGTCAACATCGCCGGCGTGCCGCAGGCCTTCGCCGCCACCGGCAACAGCAAGGACGGCTACACCGTCGGCGGCGGCCTCGAATACATGTTCGCGCCGAATTGGTCGGCCAAGGCCGAGTACCAGTACTACAACTTTGGCAGCACGACCTTCACCTCCGGCCCGGCCGACATCGTCGGCGTCCGCGGACGGGAAGACGAGCATACCGTCAAGGTCGGCGTGAATTACCGCTTCGGCTGGGGCGGTCCGTCAGCCGCGCGCTAATGAGCCGTCGGCGACAAGCCGAGATCTGACCCCAAGATCTGACAAAGGCCGGGTCCAGCCGGCCTTTGGTTTGCCGGCCTCCTTTGTTTGCCAGCCTCCTGTTTGCATTGCGTGAACCATCTGGCGCGTCGTTTGCAGGCAAACGTTTCGGCGGGCGCCTTCTCACGCGCGTCATGGAGCTCGGGTAAAGCAAAAATAATTTTTGCCGCTTACGGAACTCGCGCTCCGGAACGCGTTATATGAGAATTAGGGCAGGTGGGACGACGGACATGCGTATCTTGGTGTCGGCAGCGGTACTCTCGTTCGTTGTGTGTCTACCGTGCTCTGCCCAAACAATCCTCAAATCCGAGCCTCTGATGCTGGCACCTTATGAGGTGGCCTTCGTCAAGGACGCCTCTTGCCCCTCCGGCAAGGTGCTGAAGGTCACCGGCGCGATCCGGGGGCTGCATCGCCGGAAGGCCTGCGTGGCCCTGGCCGGCGAGCAGGCCTCGCTGGCGACCGCGACGCCCTGAGACTTTCCCCGGCGCTGACTTTCCCCGGCTTCCAGCCGGATCCTAAGCATTCAGCTCGAGCTCCATCCTGGATTGACGATCGGCCTCGGCCTTGTTCCTGGCGGGGTCCTCGCCTTGTGCCGCCCGGCAAGGCTTGATCTCGTAATCGTTGTCGAGCACCCGGCGTGGCCCGGGGCGGTCGTCGTCCGCGGATACGTCCACGACAAGGCCACTCCGCTGCGCGAGCCTCCAGACGTCGGACTCGTCAGGATAGGCCTTGCTGATCTGGGCGTCGTTGCAGAACAGGGCGTAGGGCATTCTTCCCGCTCCCGGAAACCGCGTTAACGACTTTGCGGGGGCGGGGTTCCCGGTCATCGACCGATCACGCGGCTGTGATCGGGATCGCCGGGGCCTGAGTCCTTAACGAGTCCTGAATCCCGAAAAAAAGAATCCCCGGGACTCGTTTGGCGGAATCAGCGGATGTTTTCGGCCATGAGGACCGACCTGAAAACCTCTTGCGGGCACATGCTGCTGCCCCTGACGCTGGCCCTGTTGGGAGCCTGCGCGGCCAATCTCTGGCTGGTGTGGTCCTGGCTGTAGCCCGCGACGGCAGGCCCGGCTTTACTTTTCAGCCGGTGGAGGGGAGGAGGGGTCGCGGATGGCGGCGCGCAGTTTGGTCAGGGTGGCCGCGCAATATTCCTCGCGCTCGCGCTCGAACCGCTCCTGGTGCTTGCGGAAATTGGCGATGCGGGCCTGCATCTCGGTGCGGAAATCGTAGCTCGCCCGCGGCGGCGGGAGAGGTGAGGACCGCGGCGGCGGAGCCGGCTGGAGCGGCTCGAACTCGTCGACGGTCTTGCCGGAGACGATCTCCACCGACGCGGCAGGTGCCGCCATCGGGATCTCCGGCGGATGGAGATCATCCTTTTTGCCGGTTACCGATTGGACGAAAGCCATTGTCTGGGCGATCAGCGCGTCGCGTTCAAGGATCCACTTCATGGCGCACCTTTGTTGGGGCTATTCCAGCAAAGCTGGCCGATCGAATCAAGGAGGTGTCCGGTAGGGGATTGCATATTTTTCCCGCCCGCCCGACAGTGGGGGATGGATGCCAAAGCGGACCATTCGGACGAAGCAGAGGGCTTGAGGCTCGTCCGCGCCTTCCTGTCGCTGTCGCCCGACAAACGGGCGGAGGTGATCGCGTTCGCGGAAGCACTGGCGCGCGCCCAAGGCCGGCCCGAGGAGGGCACGGAGGTCTCGCCGAGGTGAGCGCTATCGCGCCCGCGGATTGACGTTGGGCTCAAACGGCGCCCCGACCACCCGAACCGGTGTCGGAGCAGTCACGTCGATCGCCGCCCGTTCGGCCATCTGCTTTGCCGGAGCCGGCCCCAGTGTCAGTTCGAGCAGCGCAACTGTGCCGGCCACGGCGCCACAGCACAGCGTCACCGTCGCCAGCAGAAACATGTTTCGGTTTTCTTCCCTGATCCGCATGAGCCGACAACGGCCGACGCCGGCGACCGGTTCCGCGCCGGCCATGTCCGGATCGCGCCCCCGGTCGGGCCGAAGCTTACGTCGAGACTCCGAAGGGTTATTTTTCCGTAAGGCCATTCGGGACATTTGGCATCAAATTTTAACGTCCACGGGTTCCAATGCCCGACGCTGGGATTATGCGTCGGCAGAAAATTGGGACGGCTGCGATGAGCGTTTTGAACAACCTGAAAATCGTGTGGAAGGTCGCGCTGATCGTGGCCGTGATGGGCTGTGCGATGGTTGCCGTCGCCGCCTTCGGCACGCGCGAACTCTCGGCGACCGTCGACGGCTTCGCCGAACTCTCTGCCTCACAATCCTCGGCGCTCAACCTGACGCAGGCCCAGCGCCGCGCCGAGACCTATCATGCCGCGCTCTATGCGGTCTTCACCGAGGCGACGGAGGCGGGCAACGCCAACCGCCTCAAGACCGCGACCCAGAACCGCGACGAGATCCGTCAATATTTGGAGGCGGCGGAGCAGGACGATCCGGCCCGCGCGAGCCAGATCAAGAGCATCGGCGACCAGTTGAAAGCCGTGTTCGCCGGTTGCGATCCGGTGCTGAAGGCAGGCTCGCTCGCGAGCAGCCCGGAAGAGAACGCCAGGGCATCCGAACGCGCGCACAAGGAGTGCGACCCGGTGATGGATGCGGCCCTGGGGCGCATTGCCCAGTTCGTAGGCGAGACCGCACAGGCGGTCACCAAGCGCAAGGATGCCATCAACCGCGACGCCCGATCCGCGACCTGGACCGTGATCGGGGTCAGCGCCGGCGGCCTGATCGTCGGCATCGCGATCGCGCTGTTCATCGGCCTCTACGCGATGTCGCGCCCGATTGCCCGCCTCAAGCTCGCCATGGAGGGCCTTGCCCGCAACGATCTCAAGACCGAGGTGCCCGAGAAGGACCGGCGCGACGAGATCGGCGACATGGCCAGGACGGTCGAAATCTTCAAGACCAACGGGATCGAGGTCGAGCGCCTCAAGGCTTCGCAGGTCGAAGTTGAGAAGCGGGCCGCCGAGCAGCGCAAGCGCGATATGGTCAACCTTGCCGACGGCTTCGAACGGGCGGTCGGCGAGATCATCGAGACGGTGGGCTCGGCGTCCACCGAGCTCGAAGCGTCGTCCTCGACGCTGGCCACCACTGCGCAGCGCGCGCAGGAGCTGACCTCGGTCGTCGCGGTCGCCTCGGGTGAAGCCACCGGCAACGTGCAGTCGGTTGCGACGGCCACGGAGGAGCTATCCTCCTCGGTCAACGAGATCAGCCGGCAGGTGCAGGAATCCGCGCGGATGGCGGGCGAGGCCGTCACCCAGGCCCGCACCACGACCGAGCGCGTCAGTGAGCTCTCGGTTGCGGCGACGCGCATCGGCGACGTCGTCGAGCTGATCAACACCATCGCCGGCCAGACCAACCTTCTGGCGCTCAACGCCACGATCGAGGCGGCCCGTGCCGGCGAGGCCGGCCGCGGCTTCGCGGTCGTCGCCGCCGAGGTGAAGACGCTGGCCGAGCAGACCGCGAAAGCGACCGGCGAGATCAGCCAGCAGATTTCCGGCATCCAGACCGCGACGCAGGAATCCGTCAACGCGATCCGCGACATCTCCGCGACGATCGAGCGGCTGTCGGAGGTGTCCTCGACCATCGCCGCGGCCGTCGAGGAGCAGGGCGCCGCGACCCAGGAGATCTCGCGCAACGTGCAGCAGGCCGCCCACGGCACCCAGCGGGTCTCCACCAACATCGCCGACGTGCAACGCGGCGCGGCCGAGACCGGCTCTGCCTCCTCTCAGGTGCTCTCGACCGCCAAGATGCTGGCGACCGACAGCAACCGGCTGAAGGACGAAGTCGGAAAGTTCTTGCGGACGGTGCGCGCCGCGTAAGTCGGCGCGGCGGCTTTCGTCCGCCGCGCTGATCGCGCTTATTGCAGCAGCAGAAACGCAAGCGCGATGACGAGCAGCACGCCCGTCATGATGATGGCAGTCGCCGCGCCGGCGGCGATCCTGGCCTTCTCTTTGCCTGTGGTGGAGCGCATTGGGCCCAGACGCGACGGATGACGTAAGCAGGTTCGCTTACGGACCATTTCGGACCGCTCGCTTTGCCTGTATACTGCGGCTGCGCCGGAATTCACATCCCGTCCTATGACCTCCAATCGTCCACCCGTGCTGCCCATGAGCGGTTCGTCGCCGACCGCGACAATCTCGCGGGCCTCGACCTTGCCGCGCGGTTCGTGCGGATCGAGCAGACCAACCTGTGGGGCGCCGCCACCTCGGTATCGGGGCTCGGCTCGGAGGACCCCGCGACTGCCGCGATCCGCGAGGCGCTTCCTCTGCTGCTGCAACGGCTCGGCGCGCGCTCGCTGCTCGATGCGCCCTGCGGCGACGCGGGCTGGATCGCCCGCTTGAAGCTCGATCTCGACTACACCGGCATCGACATCGTGCCGTCGCTGATCGAAGCCAATCGCCGCCGTGTGGCGGGCGGCGAGTCGTCCGGCCGGTTTCTCGTTGCCGATATCACGCGCGATGCGCTGCCGTGCGCGGATGTCATTCTGTGCCGGGATTGCATGGTTCATTTGAGCTTCGACAACATCGTTCGCGCCGTCGCCCGCTTCCGGATGAGCGGCGCGCGCTTCCTGCTGGTCACGACGTTTCCCGAATGGGACGGCAATCGCGATTGCGAGGACGGCGACTGGCGGGCGCTGAACATGGAGAAGGCGCCGTTCGACTGGCCGGCGCCGCGCGCGCTGATCAACGAGCGTTGCAAGGAGGGCGGTGGCGGCTGGCGCGACAAGAGTCTCGGGCTGTGGCGGCTCGATCAATTGTAGCCCGGCTGGAGCGCAGCGTAATCCAGGCTATCGGACACGTCGACTAACGAGTGAGGAGTGAATCCCGATGATCGATGCCCAATGCAATTGCGGCGCTCTTGCGCTATCGCTTCCGGGGCTATCAAGCCTCATCGTCGCCTGTCATTGCGTCGACTGCCAGCGTCGAACCGGCGCGCCGTTCGGTGTCGGCGCCTTCTATCCAGCGGAGGGCGTCACGATCTCGGGAACGCCGAAGGAGTACGTCCGGACAGCCGCAAGCGGCGGCAAGGTCCGCAGCTATTTTTGCTCCGGCTGCGGTTCGACGGTCTATTGGAAGGCGGACAATCTGCCTGCGATGATCGGTGTTGCCGTCGGTGCGATCGCGAGTCCGAATTTCCCAGTCCCGATCAAGTCGGTTTTCGAGCAGTCGAAACATGCCTGGGTGGAGATATCAGGCGCTGAGCATTTCCAGCAAAGCAGCGTGCCGAAGCATTCGAAATGAGCGTTGGGCGTCAAAAGCTGGTGCCGGCTGAGGGGATTGGTCAGCTTAGCCGACAGGAATCGCCGGGAATCGTGAGCTTTGGTCTCTGGACGGAACCAAAGCGGCCCCAGCCGGGCCGTGCCAAGCGCCGTTAGGCCGGTGGTTTGCGCCCGGTCATTAGGTCGGCGCTCTCAATCCTGTGGAGCCAATCCATTGCTGAAGCTGCAGAGCAGTCGCGCTTATCTGCGAAGCCCTAAGGAGCGCTTCGCGCTTCGGTCCCGGGGGCGCTGCTTCTGCGCGACGGCGGGCTTCGTCTGCCAACTGTGCAAGTCGCACAGTCAGAGGAATGAGCTGTTTTCTTCTAATGGGCATGGGGTGGCTCCGCGTAAGGGCGGGAGCACGAGCAGCTCTCAGTCACCGATAGATGCCGTGAACGGGCCGGTGATCGAATGACTAAGCGCTTGTTCCAGCGGAATAGATACAAAATTCCGCAATGCAAAACGGAGAGTCGTCTTCATGAAAACGCCGCCCGCTTAAATGAAGCGCAGGCGGCGGCGTTCCAGCCCCGAGAGGGATGAGCAAAATCCCGGATATCAATTGGTCAAGAGGGACGGACTAAGGTTCACAGCGAAGCGAAATTAGTAAAACCAAGGCGCCACGCCCTCCTTTCAGCCCGGAAAGTGTCCTATTTTGCTTTGTCGCAATCGCCCAGCTTGGCCAAGGCATCAGAAAGCCGGCCCGACTGGAGCAACGCCCGCTCGCTATCGGCCAAGGTCCGGTAGCTTCGTTCCACGGCTTCCAGGTGGTGCCGCGTGAAGGCGTCCGTGGCCGTTTCCAGCGCCTTCCGGTATCGCTCCGCCAGTTCCAGGTATTCTTGTGGCGTCATGAGGCACCATAGGAACCGGCGTGTCCGGTCCGTATTCTGCGAACATGCCGCGATATTTCTTTCACGTCCACGGCGTTGCGTCCAATAAGGACGAGGAAGGTGATGAGCTGCCGGACGACGAGGCGGCATGGCGCGAGGCTTCCAGCTACGCGGGCGCGCTGTTGAAGGACATCGATGGCAAGTTCCGGCCGGGGCAAGAATGGAGTCTAGAGGTGACGGATGAAGCCGGGAAGCCGATCTACTTCATCAGCATCGGGTCTCGAAAAATGAAGTAAGGCATAGTCGGCTTGTGGCCCTGCCGGCTCGTTAGCCCGACAGTGGATTCAGAAGGGGCCGCCTTTCAGCGAACCCTTGCCGGTTGAGATGTTGTTCGGAATGAAATGCCAGCCCCGGCAAAACAGTCGTAGAGGTATTCTGGTGTCTTAGGGATTCCGGACAACTACCGTTCGCATCGTTGTCCTAATTCACTAGCTCGCCTCTCTAGGAACCCGCTATTCACCGCGACGTTGACCGGGATGCCCAAGGAGATCGCAATAGCGCTCTGGTCATTAGCCGCCGCCTGTGTACTGGCGTTTAGCGTGGCGGCTATCGTCTCCCCACATTGAACGAACAGGCAAACTGAAAGGCCGCCTCCGGGCGGCTTTCTTTGAGTACCGCAAGCACGCGGCGGTTTTTCGCGTGCGACATCGAAAGATACTATGTCCAACAAACTCGATTTTATCACCTATCTCAAATCAACCCTTACCGCTGCGTCTACGAAGCTGCTTACCGCGGACCCAAGGAATACCGACACAGCCGGCCGGCTCAATCAGATCGTACGTACGGCGGACGACAATGTTTCAGATGGGCATTGGCTTCGCATGGCGCCATTGTACGAGCCGTTCGCACCTAAACTGCAGTTGGCCGTCATGCACTTGAACGCTGACATCATTGCCGGGCAGAGGGCCGCGCCCGACTTCGACACGTACTTCGGCATGCTCGCAGCCGACGTACAGAATTGATTCCAAATCGCCCGTCGCAAACTAGCGGCGGGCTTCTCCCTTGCAAAAACAGAAATTGAAAATGAATAACGATAAAGAAGAATGCATCGAGTCTATTTCCAAGACCTTAGAACGGGCGTCAGCGTGGCGGAAGTCGTTGACGGTTCGCTGGCCAGATGATCCCCGCAATGCTCGTGCATACACGCGGCTCGACCAACTCGCCGCTGACGTTGCCAGCCTCACTGATGACCAATGGGCTACGCTGCGATGTCATTACAATTGGGCATCAGAGAGTTGGAGAGACGGTCTCAACCAAACGGCACGTCAGGTAGGCTTTCACCATCGCATCGGTGACTTAGACTATTTTATCAAGGTCCTTGTACAGAATCTGTCGGTGTCGAAGAGTGTTGCCGCGTAAATGGAATCGAGTTTTGACCACACGCTGCCAACAGCGAAAGAAGTTGAGCGGGAGTTTCTTGGTAAGGCAGGTGACAAAGATTTGGCCATCGCTTGGCTCGCCGGTCATGGCGTTGAAGCGCCGCCGCTACAGCACTTTGCTCTGATTCAATACGGCATAGTGTGGACTCCAGAAATTGGCCGGTACAGATTCATAATCTATGCGCCGGGCCACGTGGGACCGAAGTACCCGCATGAACTAGCCGTTCCTATTTTGGAGGACGGCGCGTTCATTGATCTTTTGGTGATCGCAGAAGATCAATCATTCGCGTTAGTGACATGCCGCGCTTCGTGGCTGGGGCGAGAGAACCTAGGTCAGCCGGTGTTGCGACTCCACGCGCATCCCATGGATTGGCTCCAAGCGGGCTGTACTGGCGTTTGCCATGTCGCAGGCATCAGCCGCAAGGCGCTCAAAGAACTTGCCCAAGCTCAGACGATCGAATGCAACGATATTGAGACTGCACTTGAGGCGTGGGATTGGGGTTTTGGAGCGGACGAAGACGCGCTGGCTCGGTTTGAAATCGACCAGCCGCCGCAGGCGATCCAAGCGTACTACGAACGCGAGATTAGATGGCACGCCGCGCGTGCCGCTACGGACGTAGAAAGGGGGCGCTTGTGGTAAGCCTTGCAGACATCCATCCACAGTTCAGCGCCGCGGTCGAAGTCGCGAAGGCTGAAATTGATGCCTACACCAAGGCGGCGAATGACAATAGGCCAAAGACGCTGCAGCTACCGGACTCGGTAAAAGCGGACCTGAGGCCCCGCTTCGACGTGACTTGGTTCGATGACGTAAACGAGTCAGTGACGAAGGAAGAGATCGTTAAGGGCGTCCTGGTGGCTGGCGAGTTCAGCTTGTTTGTCGCCAAGCCGGGTACCGCGAAGAGCGTCCTGCTTTGCGATATCGGCTGCCACATTGCGGCGGGTCGGGAGTGGCACGGCCGGAAGGTCAAGCAGGGCTTGGTAGTGTTCTTCGCGGCCGAACGAAAGGCCCTGACCGAGCGGCGTATCGCGGCATGGCGTAAGATCCATCGCGTTACCGGCATTCCGTTCGTCGTAGTTGGCGGCAAGCTGGACCTTACCGGTGGACTTCTCGATGCGAAGTTGCTTGCGGCGACTATCAAAGGGGTTGAGGAAAAAAGCCATCATAAGTGCGCGCTCGTGATCTTAGATACGGTTACGAGAACGTTTGGTGGTGGCGATCAGAACGCATCGAAGGATATGCAGCGCTATATCCAATCAGTGGACGAACTGCACCGAGCCACCGGGGCGCACGTTGCGGCTGTCCACCATTCCGGCTGGGAAGGTGACAGGGGCAAGGGCGCCATTGATCTGGACGGCGCTATTGATGTGTCGTTCGGCGTCACGGTGACTGGCTCTGGGCTGTCCAAAGTCTTCAGCTTGGCGTGCACGGGTGCAAACGACGGGGAGGAAGGGCCGGTGACATCCTTCCGGCTGGACTCGGTTGAACTCGGCACCGACGCGGACGGCAACGTGACCACGGCACCTGTCGTCGTGCAGGCCAATGCCTTGCCGTGCAAAACTGATGGCTCAAACCTGAAAGGGAACGCTGCCAAGGCTATGGGGTCTCTTAGGGTGGCTATCGAGGCGGACGGCGAAAGCCCGCCAGCGGGCTCCCCCGGCTTTCCAAATGACACCTTAGCGGTGACCCGGGACGCTTGGCGCAGTCGGTTTCTTGCCGACGCGTGGGTTAAGGAGCCCAAGGCGACCGAAGATACGCTCGGCAAGCGATTTCGACGGGCCGTCGTTGAACTTACCGAAGGCCACAAGGTAGGCTCTTCCGGCCAATGGTTCTGGCTGGACAACCGGACATAGCCGGACATGTCCGGACATTGAGTTTTTGTCCGGGACCATCCTACCGGACAGGACAGGACAGGTATCTACTACCTGTCCGTATGTCCGGTGGTTTGCTTTGAATATTCAATAGGGCCGCGCGTGAAGTGTTCACAATGGAACATAACCCGCCATCGTGAGTTCCTTCCCGGTTGCACAGCAGGGTCTGCGCAGGGGAGAGCCATGCAGGGGGCGGCAATTACTATCCTCGTCGTCGAAGACGATCAGCTTATCCGCGACATGGTGGCCGACGCATTGTGCGATGGCGGTTTTGAAGCCGAGGCCGCCGTCAGTGGAGAGGATGCAGTTACTCTTCTGCAGGGTGACCAAACCAAGTATCGCGCGCTCATCACCGATATAAATTTGTTTGGTACGCTCGACGGCTGGCAAGTCGGCCACCGCGCCCGGGAGCTAAATCCGGATATCCCTGTCATTTACATGACGGGCGCGGCGGCCGATCAATGGTCCGCCCACGGCGTGCCCAACAGCATTTTGCTAAACAAGCCATTTGCACCTGCGCAAATCGTGACCGCCGTCGCTCAACTTCTGAACACCGGAGCTCCGCCCGCCCAGTCCTGAAGAGAGCGGACTAGAGTTGTTTGTCCGCTTGTTTGACCTAAGCCGAAGACGTTGGCCTTGCGTCCCGTGCGGCCCGTCCAGAAGTGGAAACGGGGTCGATTTTCGTCCCGTTTGCGGCTACAACACTGACACGCGGTCGTAAGCGCGCTGGCGACGTGTTGGGCGCGGCGACCTAGCGTCGATCAAACCTTGAACGGGGTCGATTTTTGTTTCGTTTTAGGCTACACACTTCGCATGGGGATCGAAGGCGCGCACTCGGCCGCTGCAAAAGTGAAAAGTGCGACCGGCCTAGTTATTTGTGGTCAAATCCGCTACATCTAACGACATTGAAGCTAAATCGATTTTGAGACGCCGCTCAGCGGCATGGGACACCACCAAGATAATTAACCGGCCGGCGCACCCGCCTAAGCGGAGGCTTCGCCGTGCCATTGTTAGAGGAGGCTCACGCACGCATCGGCGGGCGACGGACTGTTTTTGATTCATACGACCCGACCAACGATCAACGGCGGCGGGATATTTGCCGGACGTGCCGGCGCTTTTGTGAGGCAATCAGTGACACCAGTCGAATTTCGAACATCCTACAATGAGTGGAAGAAAACTGCTCCCGCCAATGATTCGGACATTTTCCGCGATAACCGGCTCGCGGAACACCCCCGTCATGCGGGCATGTGCGTTGATCTAAAAGCGATGCTGGAATGGCGCGACATGAAGGAATCCAGAGACCCGCTGCAAACAAACTTTCTGCAAGCTGGCAAGGACGATGAAATAGTAAGTGGAGATGGTGTCGCAACGCTCCCGTCGCGTGATGCCGAAGGCGAATGGGAAATGCGCCCCACTGTCGACGAAATCATGAAGGCCTGCAGCGGCGTAAAACTGAAGACATCGTATGACCACGTGATCTCGATCCGCGACGGGCTCAGAGTGTATTTCTTGCGAGAGAAGCGCATCCCGGACTTGGACGCCCCCGAAAATAGAACACTTATAGGATACGGGGCTCACTACGAATCCACCGTCTTTAACGAGAGCGGTGGACTGCGAAAGTCGGACAATGAGAAGGGCCTTCCAATAAGGCCCATTGTTCGGCTTGGCACCCTCCGTTTCTCCGATGCAGACGGCTTCGAACTACGTCCCCGCGGCGCATTACTGTCTCAGTTGGACAGACGGGGTACGCCGTACGGCGGCTCGTCAAAGTTCGCGGCGCCCCCGGAGATCACACGTCTCAATCCGTTGGAACGTTTGGTCGCAATGGAAGTCGCCGTTGCTGCAAACGATAATCTCGCACCGGGGCACATGAAGGCACTCGATGCTACTCTTACTGCGAAGAGCTTTCGCGAGGTTGGCGCCGCGTTCGGGTATGTCGGCAAGACCGCTGAGCGTCGGGGGAAGCAGTTTGTTGAGCATGCATGCGAGGCATTTTCCGAGGTCTTGAAGAAGCTTGCGGCCTGACTGTCCCTTCTTGCGACCTGGCCCCGTATGTAAGTAGGAGCCTCACAGCCCTACCAACTTCTCACCCGCCCAACAGTGTTGAGGCGGGTGTTCTTTTCGCCCCATCAAATCATCAGATAGGTACTCATAACGAGGCATCCATGGAAATGTATTCGGCCGGCGCCGTTGCGAAAGCCACCGGTACGCCGCTCCCAACTATTCAGCGATACAAGCAACAGGGGCATGTGCAGCTGCAAGCTTGCGACGTGATCTCAAACGGATCGGGAGAGAAATGCGGCTACTCGCTGCGCCGAGTCTTTCAGATCGCCCTCATTACAGAACTCAACCGGATCGGCATTCCGCCTTCGCGTGCCGCGGACGCAGCGCTTGCTTTCTCCGATCGCGGTGACCACAGGCGCGCCGTTGGCGAGCTATATCCGCTGGGCCAAACCGTCCTGCTTGGACTGCCCGGAGGAGTGAACAAAGTCATCAATATTCCGCCCGACCTGACGATCGGGGACGTTCTGTCAAACGATAGCGCCGCTTTCATTGTCGATGTCGGGAACGTAGTCACGAAGGTCAAATCAAAATTGGACGCCCAATGAAATTTCATACGCCACGGCTCTCTGAATTGCAGAGCAAACGAAGCGACGAATTCACCAAGAAGACGGTACTCGCCACCAATATTGCAAACATGCGCGCTAAGATGGCGCGGGAATCGCCAAGTGATGGGAACGCTGCAGACAACCGAGTGCGCGCTATTATGGGCGAAGCGGTGCTACCTGACACTCGCCCGGACATGGTGAGCCTTGGTGAAATGCTTCAAGAAATGCAAATCATCAATAAATCCATCGCGATCTTTGATGGCCTCATTGCCAAAGAGCGAGGCGTTGCATCAAGGCTGCTGTGCCAAGCGGAGGAGCCGGAGGTTACGAGACTTGGAAAAGCCTTCGCGAAAGCGTTTTCCGATCTCCACTCTGCCCAGCAAGCTTACCACAAGTACTTGGATAAAATTCAAGACACAGGGGCCAGCATAAGCAGTCTACCGCACGTTTTCATTAACGGGCTAGGAGACGCCAGAGATCGTTCTGGAACATTTTTCTACGGCATGCAGGACTTTATTGAGGCAGGCTATTTGTCTTCGATGCCGAAAGAGTTTCAATGATCGATATTGATCCGGCCGATCTGCGCTCCCTTGAACGCAGCGAGGCGCGAGCTTGCCGTATCCAATGCGACGGCGCCATGAACGCGATATTTGACGTGGTCGATGACCTTGCGCTTGATGGTCAATTCGTAGCGTTCAACGTGCCGTTCCCGTACAAAGGCGATATCGTGATGCTGCAGCCCGGATGCTTCGGCAACGTGGCTAAATTACGTGTCGGCTTCTGGGTGGACCACGAAGGTTCAACAGAAGTTGGCAGTACGGATGATTCGCTTGAACTGATGATCGATGATGACGGCGCGCAATTTCGTCTCGACCTTGGGCGATGCAAAAACGGCTACGTTCTCGCGCGAATGTGTAAAGTGGACAGCCGTTCGGCTATGTCGCACGGCTCCGACATTTTGTCAGAACACCGTGAGACGATCGCGGGCCAATCAGTCCGAGTGATCACGCATGCGCGTCTGAACGAGATTACGCTTTGCAAAGAAGGCGCTGCTGGTGAAAACGCCTTCGCGATGGTCGCCGACAAGACAGTAACGCCGAAGCCAGTAGCTGGATCGCGATCGATGTTCTTCAATGCCTCTCGCACGCTTGGCAAGGTGGGCCGCACGGTGCGGAAGCTCAAGGCAAGCATTGCTGCGACCTACGGAGATCGCGAACCGCCTCGCAAGATTAGGTGGCCTACGATTGAGGAATCCAATCGGGCCCAGACGGAAGAAACCGAGCGGCTCCAACGGCAAGCAAGATCGACCTTATTTAAATAGCTCTGCTTCCGCGGCTGCGCTCCTGTTTGGTTTCGAACGGGCTCCCGACAGGGGCGCACGCCGCAAGTATTCCCTACGCGTAGGGGGGACCCAAAATAGGTGGGCGCCCTTGGGAGCTAGCACCGACATGGGCCATCGGACTCGCGGCTGCGATTGGAGTCCCCACACTGAATTTATGTCAAAGGAATGATTATCAATGGCACGCGCACGCGTTCCTCTCACTAAAGCCCGGGCGACCGGCCGCACCCTCAAAAACCCAAAACGATTTTCGGGTCGCAAAGAGCCAAACGGCTTGGGTCCGTTAGGCAAGCCACCGAAATGGTTGTGTAAGCCGCACGAGCAGGAAGCGTGGGACACACTTGCCGCTGATCTGCCCTGGCTCAACCGATCGCACCGGACGCTAGTGGCAATGGCAAGCGGGCTGCTTGCGCGGCAAATCGGGGGCGAAGACGTTGGCGTAAAGGCTCTGAATCTTCTCAGAATGATGTTGAATTCCATGGGTGGCTCGCCCTCCGATGCATCGAAAGTAATGATGCCGGAAGAGAAGGACCCTGAAGACCCAGCCGCAAAGTATTTTTAGGTGTGACCAGATGACCCCCAAGCAGAAAGCGGCGCTGGCATACTGGCACTACGATGCCGGGATGACGCACGGACGCGAAGTTGCCCAATCTATCATAAGTGAGTTCCCCGAAGGCTTCGACGACACCCAAATCGGCAGAATCGCGGCAGATGCGAAGCGTTCTTTATCAAGCGCTTTGACCGCTATTCACAAACGATTTCACGATGCATTCGGCAGCGGCCACGGGGTTGGCCTACGCGCCGGCCTCTCTGCATATCAAGAAACCCTGTTAAAGCGCGGCTTAGGACTCAAACAAGTTGGCTAACGAAGTCGTCAGGCGCTTAACAATCAGCGCCACCTCTACCGGTATCGACGAACAGACCGGAAAACTTAACAAGCTTGCCGATGCAAGCAACTCCCTCGCCACGGTCACAGACACTAATGCCAAGCGCGCCCTCTCCGCTGATGCTGCCTGGACAAAACTCCATCAATCTCTAGACCCGGTCGCCAAGTCTCAGAACGCAATCGAGAAGGGGACTCGCACCCTTAACGATGCTCTGGCGCAGGGTCTTATCACGCAAGAAAAATACAACGCAAATCTTGCGTTGCTGAAAGAGAAGTACGGCGAGGTTGGCGCGGCCAACGACAACGCCAAAGAAGGATTCAATAAGACCGGTATCGAGGCCGCTAGCGTCGCGAACCATCTTAAGCAGGCCGCAGAGGCCGCATACGTGCTTTCCCCGGCGTTCCGCGGGCTCGTGAATGCCGGCGTTACAACTGGCGTCGCCGCTATCGGCACGGCTGCAGCGGCCACCACAGTGGGCATACAGGGGCTAGGCACTGCGGCTGTAGCCGGGGCTGCGTCCATCGCTCGGCTAGGTCCGGCCTTCGCGCCGATCGCTGGCGCTGTGACAACGGCCGGAACGGCAATGGCTGGGTTTACCGGGTTCACGGGACTGGCAGGCGCCGCGACATTGACCCTCACGGGCCGATTGCTCTCGTTCCTGGCTGTCATGCTCAGAATGGCCGGACCGATTCTGCTTGTTCTTGACGCGGTTAAGCTCATTGAATTCGCGTGGTCGTCTGCAGGCGAGAAGCTAGAGCAGTACAGCAATATTTCTAAGGACGCGCTGTCGGTTGGCGTTACGCCGGAATACATGCAGCGTGTTGGTAAGAGCTTCGAGGACGCGGGCGGTAAAATTTCTGACGCTACCGACCTTCTGAAGAAGTTCTACAGCGTCAGCACCGACAAGTTGGGTGGCAGCGATCTTCAGAAGAAGATTGACGCTCATATTGATGTCGGCAATCTCGATACGAATACAGGAGTCGACAAGTTTAGCGACGCGATAGGGACGGAAGCGAAGTACCGCGCCGTTCTGGATTTGCTAAAGCAGATGACCGACGAAGGCAAAAAGCTTGCTGCGTTGGATATCGCGGCAACGTTCGCTTCGCCTGATCAGTTGGAAGCGTTCCGCCAAAACAGCGACTACTTCTTGCAGATGCAGGAGTCAGCCGACAAGATCGCGGCGACAAAGCTGGTCAATCAAAAGGACATCGACGACGCTACGGCGTTGAAGAACCGATACGACGACGCGGTCAAGATTCTGTCTGAACGATGGATTCCTTTTCAGGACACCATCACAGCAGGCGGCATGGCGCTTCATCGCGCATGGGTGACGATCGTTGAAGACATTGCTGCGGCGTTGAGCGGACTCGAAAGATTCGCGAACAAGATTAGCAGCATTGAGATTCCGGGTTGGCTCAAGACCGCGTGGAGTTCTTCTGTCAATGCCCTGACTCCAGCGGCGTTCAAGATCGCTGGGCAGGTTGGCGGCGCGGTTTCGGACCATCTGAACGGGCCTGCACCAACGACTAGTTCTTATCCGGCTGGTTTTACCTCCGGCCTGTCGAATCCGAATTCCGTTGCTGCGGCTCGCACGCAAACTACCGGAATTTCGGACTTTCTTCGAAAGGACTCGTCCAACGAAATTAAGCAGGCCACACAGGCAACGCAGGAATACAACGACGCGGTAGACCGCGCCATCAATTCTCTTCAGAAGCACGTGTTGCAGCAAGATGCGGACGCTAAGGCTGTTGGCCTTGGTGCTGGCGAACTAGCAAAGTTCAGGGCAGAGGCCGCGGAAACTGCGGCTGTGCTGGCAAACGGCGGCAAGGAAACGGAGGACCAAGTTGCCAAGTTCACCAAGCTGAAAGAAGCCGCCGCTTCGGCAGCCGATGCGCTGGCCAGAGCGCAGGTTGCATCTGATATCAAACGCGGCCAGCAACTCGCCTTTGCGAGTCCCGAAGATGTAAAAATTGCCAATCAACTTCAGAAAGTATACGGCGACGACATTCCGGCCGCGTTGAATTCGTCGGAGGCCGCGGCCATTCGTATGAATGATACGATGAAATCGATTGGCGACAGCGTCCGCCAGATGGCAGGCGCGTTCGCAAACGATTTCGTGGGGGCTCTCAAAAGCGGAAAGTCTGTCATGGACTCTCTTGGCGCCTCGATGAAAAACCTTTCTAGCTCGCTGATGTCAGGCGGTATCAACGCCTTGATGTCCGGAAACTATGTTCAGGGCGGGATAGAAATCGGCGCGTCTCTATTGACATCTCTCTTTGGCGGTGACGATGAAGAGGAGAAGAAGCGACAAGAAGCGGAGCAAAAACGGCAGCAGCAAATCCAAGCTAACAGGGACGCGCAAGCGCAACGACAGGCTGACTTTACCTTGCAGGCTCAACTAGCCGGCATCAACACAAACACCACGGCCGGACAAATCCAAGCATTCGATTTGCAGGCGAACAAGCAGCGTGCCGACGAAATGAAGGCGGGTGGATTTGCGATCGTTGAGCTTGAAAAGAGCCTTGCGGCGCAACGTCAATCGATCGTTGACAAAGCAAATCAAGCCGTCATCAAGTCGTACCAAGACTTTTTGGATTCGGTGAAAACTGGCAGCCTATCGACTCTGTCTCCGGAAGATCAGTTGAAATATGCGCAGAGCGCGTTCAACAGCGACGCGGCCAAGGCGGCTACTGGCGATCAGGATGCAATATCGAAGGTAACGAACGACGCTCAGACGCTGTTGCAACTAGCAAAGGCGTTCTACGCGTCGTCAACTGGCTACGGTGACATCTACAAAACTGTAATCGACACCGTCAACGGCCTGATGAATAGCTCATTGTACAAGGCGACAACGGATACGGGAATCATCAACGCTGCAGATTCCGACCCGGACCCGCAAGGGACGGCCATGCGTGAGCGGATGGCCAAGTTTGCGAGCGGCGATTATAGCGGAATCAGCGATCTCTACGGATCGGTCACGGGCTACGCGGGCGGCGGTGTTGTGTCTAACGGCATTCGTGGTGTCGATAGCGTTACTGCGAAGCTAGCCGGTGGTGAGCACGTTACGAAGGCGTCAAGCGTAAACGCGTCGACTATCGGGGCACTTTCGTACATCAATCAAACCGGTCGCCCTCCAAGGAATGACAATAGCGAAGTCGTCCGCGTGCTTACTCAGGGGTTCAACGGGCTGGCTAGCTCACTGTCTGACAAGCTCGATAACGTTGCAGATCGCATCAAACGGCTTGAAGAGACGACCCGGCAGACGAGTAACCAACGGCGGGTGCCGGGTTCAACTCAGAAGGCTGCTTAGTCACTAACGGGTAGATCATTTGTGGTCTACCCGTTCAAACATTATCAGAAAGACATTTAAGATGACGAACACCGAACACACCGAGGCTACACGCACCCAACTCGACCGGATCGAAAAGGCACTAGCTTGCAGCTTTGCCGCTGCGGCCTACGAGGAAATTACGGCCAACGACCGCAACGCTGCGATTGCGGACGCTGCGCGAGATTTCATCTCAGCGTGGGAGAATCTGAAGACCGTCGCTGAGCAGAGCTAACATGTCATTGGTTCTTGAAGATCGCGTTCGCGAAAGCACCACAACAACGGGCACCGGGGCTATTGCGCTGGGTGGCGCTCCCGCCGGTTATCAGCGATTCAACTCGGTGATGTCAAACGGCGACACCACTTGGTACGCCTTTGTGCTGCCGGGGGGAGCTTGGGAAGTCGGAGTCGGCACATGGGTGACCGGGAACATTCTGCAGCGCACCACCGTTATCCGTTCATCGAACAGCGGCGCGCTCGTAAACTTCCCGGCCGGTACAAAGGACGTGTTCATTGCGTTGCCTGCCGTCAAAGGCAACGTTCAAAACAATACGTTCCCGTCCGGAACGTTGATGTTGTTTCAGCAGACTAACGCGCCTGTCTATTGGACAAAACAGGTAACGCACAACGACAAAGCGTTACGGGTCGTTAGCGGAACGGCTAGCTCTGGCGGCACAAATGCCTTCAGCACGATCTTCAACAATCCTATTGGTACTCAAAATACAACTATCACCGTTTCCTCCATGCCGTCGCATAATCATAGTTATCTCGTCGGTTCGGCCGCTAACGTGATTCAGAGTAACAATTCGTTTCCAGCACTAACTAGTAGTGTTGGAGCAAACACCGGCTCAACCGGTGGCGACGGCACTCATAGCCACGCTTTGATTATGAGCGTGGCTTATGTCGACTTAATTATTTGTAGCAAGGACTGATGGCAGTAAATCTGCCGGCGATCGAGACGAGCAAGAGAATTGGAGCGTATTGAAGCTTCACGACGAAGCAATTTGATATGCTAGCTTGCTGCAGATGCAACTGGCGGCTGTCGGGCTGAACCGCTATTTAAAAACTGATCGACACAAAGTGGTACGGGGGGTACGGGATGACTTCAACAGACTCCGTCAGGAAAGAAATCGAACGTTTTCTTGAGGCAAGCGAGCCGGAAGTTCTCTGCATCAGCGGCGAATGGGGGGTCGGAAAGACGTACACATGGCAGGCTATACTAGACCGGCAACGGATTGCGCGCAAAGTAGGCCTGTGGCGCTACTCATACGTGTCAATGTTTGGCATCAACTCTCTGGACACGTTGAAGGCAGCGATATTCGAGAACATGGAAATTCTTGCGCCGCAAGGACGCAGCGGATTTGAATGGCTGTCGTCCGGAGGGAACGCTGCGTTCAAAAGCAGCAAGCAACTGGCTAGTATTGCTACCGCTCTGCCGCTAGTGGGAAATTACGTGGCAAAGGCGCAGCCTCTGTTCTTCTCTTCCATTCGCAGTCAGTTTGTCTGTATCGATGATCTGGAGAGAAAAGGAGCGGCGCTATCAGTCAAGGACGTGCTGGGCTTAATCTCGTTCCTTCGTGAGCAGCGGTCGTGCAAAGTTGTTTTGCTGCTCAATCAAAGCCAGCTCGATAAGGATGAGGCAAGCAAGAAAGACTTTTCCGATTACTTCGAGAAAGCGATAGACACTAAACTAGTGTTTGCGCCAACGACAGCCGAGGCCATCGCAATTGGCATCGATGGAAAGGACAAGACGTCAGCGTTGGTCCGTGCGCATTGCGAAACGTTGGAAATTTCAAACATCAGAGTGTTGAAGAAGATTCATCGCCTGATCGCAATGCTTGAGCCATCTATGAGCAAATTCAGGGAGGAGGTTCAGCGGCAGTTTGTCCATTCTACGGTGATGTTTGGCTGGAGTAAATTTGATGCCGGTGCAAATCCTCCTCGCTTTGAGTATCTGTCGCAGGGAGAGATGCACCGGTACCTAGAACACCGGCTAGACGGTGACGAGTCGCAAGCTAGTGAAGAAGAGCAACGCTGGGACATTGTCCTAGCGCGCTACGGCTGGGGCACGCCGGACGATCTAGATGGCGCTCTGTTGAAATTCGTTAGTACCAGCGTGTTGGACCTAGAGGGAATCGAGGCAAGTGCGAGGAGTGTTGAAGAAAACCAATTGAGGATGGGCAAGATGGGTTCATTGCAGAGCTCGTGGAGGCTATTTCACGAGAGTTTTTCTGACAATGAGGATGACGTCTGCAACGCAATCATCGAAGGGGTTCGAGAGAATTTCCCGATGGTCTCGATTGCTAATCTGGATGCGGCGATTTCCGTACTTAGAAAAATTGGTCGCGAAGCCGATGCAGGATCGTTGATTGATTTCGCTGAAGAGCGGGGCGGCGACTCGTTTTGGCTGGCGGAGGACCCGTTTTATCGGAAGATAGACGACGAGCGGATACGAAAAATTGCAGAAAGTAGAAGGGAGGCTGTAAAGCCGGTGTTCAATTTTGAAAGTGACCTTCTGGCCGCTGCGCATAACGGCCGTTCAGACAAGGCGTCTCTCGCGGCAACGCCTGTCGAAAGCTACCAACATCTTTTTGAAAGCCTTACGGGAGACGAGCGCGATCAATACATCTTTGCTGCTCTTGAATACCGGAAGATATCGAACGCTACTGATGATGAAAGGACCATCATTGCTAAGGCTGAAGAAGCGTTGCGCCGAATTGGGCATAAATCCAAGCTCAACGAGATTCGCATAGGTAAGTTCGGCGTATCGCTCGGCAATGATGGTGCTTCAGCCGGGTAGTTGGCGGGCACCGCGAGCGCGTGGAAGGCGATAAGTTGTAGCCAGAAGCGCTACAATCTGTGCGTTTGACCAGTGTACTTCGCTGGTTTAGACGATGATAATGACCAACAGCCCGCATCCGCATACAACTCCTCACTGGCCCCGCGGGCTTTCGCGCTTGCGGGCCGCTGCCTACATCGGAGTGACGCCACAGGCGTTTGACCGCATGGTAACATCTGAGGAGATGCCCAAGCCAAAGATGATTGGCGGGGTGCGGCGCTGGGATAAGCTGGCCATCGATCGGGCCTTTGATGCGATCTTTGGTACGCAGACGGATTCGGCTGGGGAAGAAGTTTATGATTTCCGTGCGTAGAGCCTCTGCCTAAGATTAGCGATTTGAGCGACATCTCTGGTGTTGTTCGGCGACTTTTATTCGATCAATCTGTTTCCTGCCGATTCCGGCATGGGGAAAACGAGAATGCAAGTCATCACCGCGCAGTTAGCTGCTAACAAGGAATTGCTGGCCACTCTGGTTGAAGCGGGGCACATCGATCAGGCGACCGCAACACAACACATGATGGATGCGGAGAGACTGGGCGCAAGTGGCATAGTTCTAGAGCTGCGAGCCGAGCCGCAGCCTCCTCGTGCGTTCAAAGTTGAGCTGAGCGGAATTCTCAGCGTTGAGCCTGCATAGTATGGATGATCGCGATCATCCATACTGGCCACGTGGGCTGTCGCGCGTAAACGCTGCAGCCTGCGTGTCGGGCCACACTGTTATACATCAGGATCGGCTCATTAAGCTGATAAGGCGGATGCCTTCCTGCATGGATTCGCGGAAGGTGTGCCACTTACCGACAAGCGCGGTAATTTCGTCCGCCATATATCTCATGTCGCCTTCTCTTAGTCGAAGCATTGTAGATTTAACTCCGCCTCTCTTTGCTGAGGACTTCGACCAGACCCACACCGTTTGTTCGTCGAGCTTGATGGCCCACGGCTGCCCGTGGGCTAGAAAATCCCGGTAGTGCTCAGCGCCCTTGTGAGTTTCTCCACAAAGCTTATCCAGCTCTTGATGCACAGCATCACCGAAGGCGTCTTCCCATTGGCCAATCAGGGCTCTGACCAAATTGAGTTTGGCAGTAATGGCCAAATTGGCGCTTACGGTCATAGCAATGTCGTTTGGAATTGGAAGACAGTCTTCAATCGCGAAGCCGATTTCGCGTTCGAGGACACCCCACGCAATGATGCACCGGCCGATATTGGCTAATACTTCTTGCGATGTCTCAGGCCACAACGGTGGCTCCAACGGTTCGCCCTGCGCTTTCGCCACGATCAAGTCCGTTTGTTGATTCTCATCGCTTGGTTGGCGTATGCGCGGACGCCTTCATCGGCCACTTCCGAAATTCAACGCCACGTTCGGTGAACAAAATCCCAGCGGCGGCTAACTCGCTTGTCAGAGCGGTAAGCGTGGCTTCGTGCGGCTCGCGCTTTCCAGACTCTAAGTCGACCAGCGTGGCTCGGTGTACGTTCGCAGTTTCCGCAAGGTAAACCTGAGACCACCCCAGCAGGCCGCGCGCCGCCCTGATCTGCGCCGCCAAAAGCGATAGGTCACGGGCCGCCATCAATTTCCGTCGCGCGTTGTGATCCGACAAAATGTCGTATATATTATGTTGATAATGGAGAAGATATGTCTGTGAGTCCATTGCTGATGCCGGCCAACGACCGTTTCGAAACGGCTGGGATGTTCGCCGGGAACGTCGCCTTAGCGCTGGATGATGCCGACACAGAAGCCGCTTTGAACGGCTTCATCATTGCCTTGGCCCGCAATCAAGCGCGTATTGACCACTTGGAAGCAATGGGTGCTGCAAATGACAACACAAGGCACTAAGCGAGTTGCAATCTATTCGCGCTATTCGTCCGACCTACAAAACGACAGGTCGATTGAAGATCAAATAGCAGTTTGCGAAAAGTTCGCAGCGCGGCAGGGTTGGAGCGTCGAAGGCAACTTCTACGATCGGGCCGCCTCAGGTGCTTCGCTATTCGGGCGCCCCCAGTTTGCCAAGATGGTGAGCGAGGCGCACGCCGGCTCATTCGACATCATTCTGTCGGAAGATTTGGATCGTCTGTCGCGGAGTCAATCAGATATCGCTCAACTTTTCGAGCAGATGAACTTCGCCGAGATTGAGATTCATACGCTCGCCGATGGCTTGATCAACGAAATGCACATCGGTGTGAAGGGCACCATGAGCGCCCTGTTCCTGAAGGGATTGGCTCAGAAGGTCAGGCGTGGGCTTGCCGGGACAATTCGCGGCGGACGGAGCGCGGGTGGCGATCTCTACGGATACACACCGCGCAAGGGAGAGCCGGGCATACTCGATATCAATCCGGAAACATCCGCCGTGGTAAAGCGCATCTTCGAAGAGTACGTGGGGGGAGCGTCGCCGCGCACGATTGCTGCCGCCCTGAACGCAGATAACATTCTCGCGCCTCGCGGCGGAAAGTGGAATGCGTCGACTATCAACGGAAACACTGCGCGGGGGCAGGGGCTACTTCTGAACGAACGCTTCGTTGGCCGTGTCGTTTGGAATAAAAGGCGTGCTGTTAAAGACCCTAAGACCGGAAGACGGACGACTCGCACCAACTCGCAAAGCGAGTGGGTGACTCAGGACGTGCCGCACTTGCGCATACTCACCGACGAATTGTTCAACTCGGCACGCGAGAGACGGCTTGCAGCGGGGACTCCAGCCGCGCGAAAGCGTCCAAAGTCTCAGCGGCTCTTGTCAGGGCTTCTGCGTTGCGGCGTGTGTGGCTCCGGTATGTCGCTAATTGGCCATGACCGTTCCGGCCCGCGAGTCCGATGCAGTCGCAATCGGGAAAGTGGTTCCTGTGATAACGGGACTCGATACTATATCGCCAAAATCGAAAGCCTTGTCCTCAGCCGGCTTAAATTGCAGATCGACAACCCGGGGCAGATGGGTAGGTTCGTTGAAGCTTATCTTACGGAAAGAAGGGCTCTGTCCGCGGATGCTCGACGGGACAAGGTAAAGATTACGGCCCAAGTCGCAGCTTGTCAGAAAGCAATCGATAATCTTATTGCCGCGGTTGAAAAGGGTGTTCTCGATATCGAGGAGATCGCGCCCCGCCTTGAAGGCCAACGTGCAGAGAAGTTACGGCTACAGCGGGAGCTCGCCACCGCTGACGAGAAGGTCGCGACGGTCGACCTTCACCCCACCGCACTCAAGCGATTCAAAGCCAATTTGGAGCAAATCTCAGGGGCCGGCGACAAGGTGGACCCTCAGATTGGTGCTGCTTTCCGCGAATTGGTCGACAGCGTCATTGTCATACCAAGGAAGGCCGGGGAGCCTTACACAATCGAGACCCGCGGACGGTTGGCAGCGTTGATCGGAACGCCTGCCGGGCGTCCTGAGGCCGCCCAGATCGCCTTATCAATGGGGGCAAAGGCAGCCCCGATCGGTAAGGCCGCTGTGTCGGCTAAATCGATGGTGCGGCTGAGGGGATTGGAAGCTAGGCACAATAGATTGATAATACACATTAATTTATAACATAGGTCGGCGCCATACCAGCAAGGCTACCAACATCCCGCGGACGCTAGCGGAGGTTTGCCGTGGACAACGGCAGCGGGAGCGTGCCCGGGCACACGCGATGCGTCTATTGTGCAGTGGCACAATCAGGTGGGACCGCTGCGTGTTCGAAAAAGCATTAATCCGGGGCGCTGGTGTCGATGGGGCCGTCGATATCGGCCTCGTCGCTGAAACGCTGCTGTTCTATCGGTCGACCCATTTGCTTGTCGACATGGCCTCCCTCCCGGCTCTCTGCGTTCAGTTGGGGCCGGACGGACTGTTGTCGCTATTGCGAAGGCCTGAAGTCACCGCTTCATATTGTCCGGATACTCCGACGGTCCTAACGAATACAGAACGAGGACTATCGCAGCACGACTTCGGTCAAATGTTCTGGCACGGAGAAAGCGCTAAAAGCGATGCTCACGATCAAATCGCTTTAAGCCTCACTCGGTCAGGTGAATTAGAGGTTCCCATCAAGACCGTAAATCAGATCGTCGATTTCCTCAAAATTCATCGCCTGCCTCAAGAGATCGGAACGATTGCGAATTCTGCGAGGGCTGATTGCGACGACCCTCACTTCGTGAGCATGTCGGCTCGCACAGTTCTCGAAACGCTACGCCCGTCTTTCGCTATACCCAAGAACATGCACTTCAGAGTGATAAATCTTGGCGGAGAGTTTGCGATCGACACGAATTTGGATTTTGACGCGATAAATCGATCATCTAACGGCAACGCGATATCGGGAGCTTATATCCTTGCTCATATCGTAAGTTCCCGCGCTGATACGTACTTCGCTGCGGACTATATGAGCGAATTGGTGACCAGCCCGGCTAACTCCGCGCTGATCCGGCTAAAGCATTTCGATTTTGTGCGGCGTCGGATCAAAAGCGAAGATCAGCACGACATGTTCGAGAATGTCGTACTCAATGATGCGCGTACGGTGCGTGAAGTTCTCAATTCAAAAGAGCGCTCGATCACAGAGTTTTTCCGCTTGCTAGATGTTGGTGCAAAATTCCGAGGATGGATGCATGCGCAACATCCAGATGCGCAGCTCGTCCGGGAGTATTACGACCAGGTAAACAAAGAGACTTGGATCGGACGGCTACCCGGAAAATCCCTTCGGTTCGTATTCTTCACTGGGGCCGGAATGCTCGCCGATATGTTTGCTCCAACGGGATTGGGCACAGCGGCAGGGCTTACCTTGGGTGCGGCAGATAGCTTGCTAGTTGATAAGCTTTTGAGAGGCTGGCGACCGAGCCAATTTATCGAAGGGCCGTTAAAACGCTTCGTCAATTGAGCCGATAACACGCACTGCACCCAGAGGAACGCGATGAACCGGCTTCAGAAATTCGTCGAACGAGGCGGCGTCGGAGAAGGCCCCGGCCGGGCCGTGTACGTGATTGATCTGGCGAAGCTGCCCGAACCGAGCCGCGGCTTTGAGTGGCACGTCGTGGGCGACTTCATTCCTGGCGAGGCCATTCTCGCGGACCCCGAGCTGAAACAAGTATTCGAGGTGGCACTGAAGCGTGGCTGCGCAGTGGTTGCGCAGGACTTCCAACAGCCGAACAGAATTCGATGAAAACTGACCGCTTTCCCTACGAAGCGTCCCGTTGGTCGCCGGCGCAGCCGGACCAAGCCAAACGATGGTTCGACGAACTCGAAACGCAAAGTCCTCAAAACGTGCGCAACAGACTGGCGCAAACCGACGCCGGCCCTGCCGGCGCGGTCACGATCGGAACGACGGAAATGACGATCGGCTTCGTCGAAGATTGGCTGGCTTGGCACGATCGCAGGCGAGAGGCATCGGAAGAGAAGCGACACAGGAAGCACTGGCTCGATTGGGCCGGGTGGGTGGTTGCGGTGATATCAAGCTGCATTGCCGCGTTCACGACCTACCGCACGGTCCTTGTGCAACGCGACGACATCCGCGTCGTTGTCGACGGTGCCCTAGCAGTGCGGCGCGACAAGGGTGATTTACTGCTAGATCAGGATCAACAATTCACCTTCATCAATTCAGGGAACCGCGCTGCGGTCATTACTGAAATCTACGGCGAGTTGATATTGGTCGCCGATCCTAAGACTGGATGCGATGGCCGCTTCGCCAAGTCCATCATCCTAAATCCGACCCAAACGGTCGTGAAGCCCGGAGACATTTTGCCACTACATGCGAAGGTAGTGCAGCGCTATCCTTGGGAAAAGGACAAGGACGGACTTCGTTTCCGGCGGAGCAAAGAGGAACAGAACGATAGTTACATCGTCTGCCTACAGCTTTACGTGACAACGCCGGATAGTTCATCGATCCGATGGGTTCAAAAGCTCTATGCGATCTCGCCAAGCGACGAACAGTCCCCCGCCGTCTACGACAAGAACGCGCCGCCGTTGAACGTGATCCAACGGTCGCACTGGGGCTTCGGCTGATGAAAATCGAAGGCCATTTCGAGCAACTGCCGACTTCGAAGCGAACCCAATGCCAGCCAAAGTCGATCGCTCTGGGGGCAGTATCAATGAAATGGTCTCGCTTCGTTTATTGCGCCGCTGTCGCGGCTCTCACCACGTTTCTCGTCATCTGCGGGATCAGCCTATGGATCACTGTTCCGCTGGCCGTGTTCGGCGCTTACTGGACAGTCTTGTGTACTCACGCACTGTGGCGCGTTGCGAGTTTTCGCGTTGCTGGTTGGCGCCTGCATCTCACCCCTTCGTTTTCGGCAATCGACTTGACTGAGCGCCGTAAAGTCAAGCCTTGGCAATGGTTGTCACATCCGCGGCTGGACGGTTTGGTCAATGCGGGGACAATTGTCTGTGTGCTGGGCTTTCCCACTTTGCTGTGGCTGCCGCTAATTTTTTTGCTCCTATCGACGTAACAACCGTTCATCGAAGCAGGAGCGGCGACCCTATGGATCGCATGAAATCGAACAATAAACTGCGGCGCCGCTTTCGCGGGCCGCGGTTGCCCGCAGATCCTCTCAGCCTGACGTTAACGGAGGCCGCGAGCCGACAGGTTGACGCTGCGATCGATGCTTTCGACCGAGGTAAGTTCGATGTTGCTGTGACGCTCGCCGGCGCAGCTGAGGGGATGATAGAACGCGAGGGCCATCATCTGTTTGCCGGCTTGCGCGATAACCCGCGCGCCAAAGAGAGATTTGCAAAGCAGAAGGACTGGATCAACGTCCTCAATCGTGAATTCTACTGGCTGAAGCATGGCGGCGACGATGAGATGGAAATTGCTTGCTTCGATGCCGCCATGATGATCGCCCGGGCGCTCTCGAAACTGGAGGCGCAGGACTGGACGCCGAAGATGGACGAATTCCGCGTCTGGTTTCTCAAAAATTTAGACCAAGTCTGATGCGCTTGCCGGGTTGGCTGTGAGTGGTGATGACGAACTACAGAGACTTTACGACTGGCGTCAGCTGATCGAGCGGCGGCGGCAAGGCTCGCGATTGGATCGCGAGGCATGGGTAATGGCAGCGCGGCAGCTGTTCGCACCCGGCGAGCGCGACCCATGTCACATCTGCGGTAAGTTCAAGGGCATTTCGCAAGCTCACCATGTTGTGCCTCTGACCGCTCAGTATGATCGCGGGTTCAAATATCCCGATCAGGAATGCGTTTCGCTGTGCCCCAACCACCACGCGATCGTCCATCTGTTTATCCATGTTGACGGTCGATCCATGGCTCGTCCGGCGATGCGGGCAAGGGGAAGAACAACTTCCGCGCTCCACGTCGACCTCACGGACAACGAGTTCGATCAAATGATGGAACTGGTGCGTCGGTCTATGAGATCTCCCGAGTGACGGCCGCCCCGCCCAGTCGATCCACTTAGAATACGGTCGGCGGCTTGCTCGATGCAGCTCTTCCCAGTTGCCGGGCTCGTACACGATCAGATTGAAGTCACCGGCTTTCGACCATCGCAGCTCAAGCACCCTGCGGCCCAGGCTTTCCCGATCGGCTCATCCCGATCAACGAAGAGGCGGAAAAGACGCTGAAAAGGCGGACGCTGACCAACCTTTACAACGAACGCCCTACGTGGCTCGCAGACGCCCATGTGATCTTGATGCCGCGGTTGCCGCCGCCTACGGCCGCCGGCTGACATTTCGGAACAACAGGCGCTCGCGCGCCTGTTCGAGCTCAACCAAGAACGAGCCGCAGCACAGCCGCCGCGTTGTTGCCCGCGAAATAGCCAGAGCCTGCCCGAATTGGTTAACGGATTGTTAATCCGTGTTCGGCAGGCTTGCGGTCAGCGCTGCCGATTAGCCCCCCAGCCACGGTAGCGTAAGCGATGGCCGGCGGCAGTGATGCCCGCCGGCCATTTCGTTGAGGCGAGAGGATCAGCCATTGGCCTGTTTAAGGATGCCGTCGAGCGCGTCCGCCAACGTGCCGAGAAGGACTTGATGCCAGCCGTCGTCCGCGGGCACCTCCCATTGCCTCAGGCCGCCGACGTAGTGGATCAGTGCGTTGACACCCGCGATCGTCGTCGGTTCTGAACGGATGAGCACGGCTGCATGGCAGTGCAGAGCATGGCTCCGCTCTCCGCTGACAGCGTCGGCAGCGTCAAACTCGGGGCCCTCGGAGAGTTTAGCAGAGACCGAAGTGGCAGCCTCATAGTGTGCCGATAGCTCGCGGTGGCATTCGATGACAGCGAAGATCGGGTCCGTTCCCACTGCCGCGGCGCCGGGGAGCGCGACGGGCAGGACGGCGAGGCCTGCGAGTGCCGCTCGGCGGGACAGCCGCTCAGCTGCCTCTGTACGCGGCGAAGCCACGGGGTTTTGAATATTCATGGTGGTCCTCCGTTGCGGCTTCGGCCGTCATCGAAGGCTACAGCTCCGCAGCCGCGAGTTTGCGGACAACTCGGCGCCGGCTTGAAGGGTCCTATCCGCGGGAGCGCAGGCGCATCTTGTCGCCGAGAAACACGGCGCGCGTGCCGCCTCCAGAGACAACCATAACTCGGCTTTAACGGAACGCCGGTTAGTCCAAGGCCGTCGAATTAATGCAAATCGAGGGAACACATGCGTTTCCGTTTAGCTGCTCTTGCAACGACGTTTTTGGCGATTGGCACAGCGGATGCGTCTGCTTTTTCGATGAGCTTCCGCTGGTGTGGCGCCGGCCCTTCACCCGTCATCTCGCTTTCAGGCGTGCCAAAGGGGACGACGTCGCTTCAATTCCATATGGATGATCTCGACTATTCGGCGGGCAATCATGGTGGGGGTGTTGTGGCCTATACCAGTCAAAACAGTGTGCCCTGCGGCGCGCTGCAAACGTACAACCCGCCGGCGCCGCCGAACGGCAGCCATCGTTATCAGATGAGCGTCACAGCCCTTGGTTCGGGGAATGCAAATCTCGGAACAGCAACGTTCACTAGGAAATTTCCTGAGTAGTTCGGACACGAGCGAAAGCCGAACCGGAGCTGATCCATCCCAAGCCAATGCAGGTGATCCTTTGCTCAGGCGAGGAATGCGACGTCTGTATCCGCGGAGTTGGCCCATGTTAAGATGCTAGTTTCGCTCGCGAAGGCGACAAGGAAGACGATCAACCGTTCTGCGATCCCTACACGTCAATCCGTAAATTCAACGCCGATACGGCTGCCTGAACGCCAGATTAGGCGGCAGTTTCTGTCGACGCGATCCTTCGCAATCATGACTTTGAACCGGTCTCTGATACTATGGCCAGCTGATGCGGGCAGCTCGATTGATGCACCGTGATCGGTGATGTCAACGACGCGGCAACAGGTGCTCAATCCGTCGCCGAAGATGTAGGCGACCTCGTTTGTCTCGATGCGCTCTTGTCTGCGACGTTCCTGCACAGTTTCTCTCTGCCTTCGGTCCTTCTCACGCGGTGGGCGATCACTCTGACGAGCAGCAGGACTTCGGCTATGCGCCCTAAAGAAAAACCCGCCAGCCACGTAGGGCTGACGGGTTCTCGTTTGCCCATGCGTACCCGCGGTACTCGTCACCAATCCGCGATGGCACATCGTGCAGCCATAACGGTTGAGGTCGGGTTAACGCTTGTCGAACGCCTTCCCACGCTGGAACAGCACGGTTTGAAGTCCGGTGATGATCAACTTATTCAACGTCGCACAATCGTTCGGCGACAGGTGGGGAAGCTGGCGCGAAGTCTTCCACTGCTCAATGGCGGCCGTGACAGCGGCGCTCAATTCGTCATCAGTCGGGCTGATCATCGGTCGACCTCAATGCGATCGCTTACAGCTTGGCGCGTTTTGAAGCGGACGCAATTGAACCTTCGATGTAGCACGGGCGAACGGACGATGCGGTCGGATCGCTACCTTAATTCCGCTGCGGATGTGATCTTGCTACCTCAGGGATCGATCGCCGTCGCCCGATCACTCTAGTAACTGAGCAAAGAATTTCCCACTCGTCCTACTCGCTCGCCCCCGCTGTTTTTGAAAGCGCTGCAAGCGAGCGTAAACCGCTTGGCGGGTGCGGCCTAGCCGTTCGCCGAGCTCCTCCGCTGAGGCACCTGCGCCAGATAGCGAGAGCAATTCCGCCTCTTCGTCCGGCAACCACGGACGCGTCGATGTGCGATCGTTCGTCATTCGCGATGCCTGCATTACCTAAATGCGCGGCGGCGCTGGCCGCCGCGGCAGGTCGGGAAAGCGAGCTGGCCGCTCTGAGCGCGGCGGCGCCGGCAAGCGGCTGGGCTCAGGCGCGCGATTACCGCGCGTCATCCACGCTGCTAGACGAGCGTAGCTTCGCCTGAGAGCCGGAACGAACCAAGCAGATGCGTCCTCGTGATCCATGCCGCAGAACAATATCCATGAAACCATTTAGAAAAGATTGCCGGCTGTTCCCGATCCGTAACTGATCGTAAACGATGCGATGGCAACAAACGGCCATGGAAACCGAACGCCCGCTTGAAACGATACGCCAAGACATCGGTGGGCAGGAAAAGCGCAGGCCGCTTTTTAATCAGTATCACCGGCAAATGCTTGATCCTCTTCGTGACCGCGACTGGGTGTCTTCTTCGAAGCTTCCCGATCACCCCGGAACAACGCTCGCTCTTTTACGAAACGGATGGATGGAGCGACGCTCAACCGGCGAAGGTGTCGAATATCGTATGACCGAAGCCGGTCTGACAGAACTTAGCCGCCCCCGATAATCCGCAAACCGCTGGGAAGCGACGAACGTGTCAAAGGCCATGGAACTGATCGTCGCTAGCTACGTGAAGGTGCGGGACCGACGCGCTCTGGTCGACTTGCTGGCACATCGTCGCAAGGTGCTCGACCAGCTGCAAGCCGTGTCGGGCATCAACCCAGAAAACGCGGCCAAAGCAGTCCAAGAGGAATTGGCGGTGATCGAAGCCGGCCTCGAAGACCTTAAACCTCCGCCCGGTTCGCTGCCTGAGAACGAGTGGAGCTAGCGATGCGCGTTAACAAGATCAATTGGGACAAAATCGGCCGGGTGACGGAGCCGGGTCGATATAAGTGCTTTTTCGGATATCTAAACGTCACGTCAGAGGACATTGAAGTGTGGACGCGTTACCCCGACGCGACGTTCACCTTGATCACCCAAATGGCGGACGAGCGAGCGGTCGGCGAAGATTACCGTCTAGGCGCGTTCGATATCGGCAATCCTGACCAATAGGACGATCCGTCGCGACCTGACGCCGGCGCAGCGGGCGAAGCTGAT
Source organism: Bradyrhizobium nivariense (assembly GCF_029846715.1). Taxonomy (GTDB): domain Bacteria; phylum Pseudomonadota; class Alphaproteobacteria; order Rhizobiales; family Xanthobacteraceae; genus Bradyrhizobium. The sequence goes on along the minus strand of NZ_JARVWW010000001.1, from coordinate 712,765 downwards.
CACGAAGCGGAAGGCGGCTTATGAGGCTGTGCATCCGGAGACAAAGCACGGCGCAGCCGGGCGAACCGGAAGAAAAGAGCCAAACATTGGCTCTTTTGCGAAAGAGACCGCAGCGAAATCAGGGCGGTCAATCGCCTCCGTCAAGGCTGACGCCACCCGCGCTAAGCGTCTTGGCCCCGATCTGGACCGCGTCGCGGGGACGTCCTTGGACAAGGGCGCCGAACTGGCGCGCTGGCGTGCTGTCGCCCACAGCAGCGTTTGTTCCAGATTTAACTTTCCGCGGCGGCATCAAGCTTAATCCGCGTCTTCGATTGCACCGGAGCTACGGAGCGCTAACCTCTCTGCACCGGACATTGCCCCGTTCGGGTTCACCATGGCGAGGCCGTCGTGCCAAGATATTCGGCGCGGCGGCTTCGTTTATCCGCCACAACGGTGCGAGCTTCATTTGGCGAATAAGCCCGACGATGACCGGTTCGATCTCGTTGAGATGCGACGACAGATCACGAACTTGCGCTCGCAACACTCTCACAATCTTCTCGTCACATCGCGATTGAACAGCTTTCTCGTGAAGATTGCTTTTCTCTCAGAGCCAAAAGATGCGGCGCACGCTCGACACCTTCGATCTGAATTCGCGCGGACCCTGCAACGTGTTGAAGCGATCGTCGCGCGGGACCAATCCGTCACGCCATCAGGGCACCGTTAAGCGGCCCAAGTAACACTAACGCGCGGATGTTCTTGCGCCGGCCGACAGCGGACCCGATGCTGGATGCAGTCGCGAAGTCGTCCTCGTCTCGCGTAACGGCGCCTTCGCGGCAAGGGGTCGCCGCCGTCACAAGCGGCGGCCCCGCCGTGCGGCCTAGTAAGCACGCCGCACTACTCGGGGCAGGGATGGCAGTCTCGGAGAAAACCGGCGGGCAAGCGCGAGCACTGCGGCTTCGTCGGTTTCGAGCGCGATCTTCTGGGCGAGCATCACGTCGCCAACTGCCAGCGGCCGTTCGGGAATGAAACACCACCCGGTCTTAGGCTGTCTTTCTTCATCAAGCTCCAAAACATTGCCCATGGTGCCCTGATGAATTCGATACCGTCGACCGGTGTGAGAGCCCGTGACTTCGAAATAACCCTCGTCATCAAACTGCGCACGCTGATCCGGAGATAGCCAATCGCGCAGAAGACGCCGCGCACGCGCTTCCGGGCCATTTTGCTCGATGAAGGTCAAATAGAGCGAACGCAGGGCACGCAAACGCGCACTACTGCCGACGCTCCTGCGTCTGAACAAAACCATTTGCCGTGCCCACGAGGGTGGCTAGCCGCCGACAAGGCGCGGGTAGAACAGCGTCTCATCCGCAGTCGGATCAAATGACCGCGTGACCTTGAGATCGCCGGCCGCCGCCCGGGTGGCAGCGGTAAATCCCTGACCGGTTAGCTCCTTGAAGCGCCGTTCAGCCGCGGCCAACCCCTTCGGGTCGTCGTGCTCAAAAAAATGTCTGCTGTCGCCTGTGTGGTCCATCACGATCTGGGTAGCCATCGAAGAATACTCCGCAATTCCTGCCCTCTAACGAGGAAGAACCGCGCGGCTCCGAATAGTGTTCCTAGTCTCGGAAAATTTCGGTGTGCCTATCGCGCGCAGGCCGACGCGCTTGATATCGAGGCGCAGGCGAAGCGCCGGCTCGCTGACGAATACGACGCTGCGCAGGAACGCGGAGAGATCGCGAGAAGCGGAGACACGTTGCGAAGAGGCCCCGGCGTTGACAAGCGCAACGCCGGGAAAGCGACAGCCGCAGACGTCGGTTTGACGGGATACGAAATCCACGAAGCTCGCCAAATCCGCGACGCGGAGAAGCGCGACCCGGGCATCGCTAGGCGGCATTATACGGGGAAAACCACCGCGGGAGAATGCCTCGCGTCAATCCCGAGTGTAATGTCCGATGGTGCAAACCCGGCTGCCTCCGGAGTATTGCAGGGGGCTGATGTTACCAATCATAGTAATCCTCGCTGTCGCCGGCGCGATCGTCCTTTTAGCGATCCGCATCGTCATCGGCTGGATTTCCCCGACCGCCGGGAAACAGTTCTCCCGGGCGATCGACATAGCCGGGACGCTCTTCCTGAAGCTGATCGTCGTGGCCGCCGCGGTCGCGATCCTGGCCTTCGTCGGCTTCGCGCTGATGAGCTCCACCAAGTAGAGCAAGCGGACCCCGGCGGCGATCAAGCGCTGATGCGGAAGAGGTCTTCCGCCGCGACCTGACCGCGGCGCAACGGGCGAAGCTGATCGCGAAGCGGAAGGCAGCTTATGAAGCGGTGCATCCGGAGACGCGAAAGGGCGGCGACCGCCGATCAAAATCCCAAGTTGGGACTTTGAAACAGGAAGCGTTCGTCGACGATACGGCCGCGAAAAGCGGCCGGTCGCGGACAGCTGTCGCCCGCGACGCGACCCGCGCCAAGGCGCTAGGCCCCGATCTAGATCGCGTCACCGGGACGTCGCTGGACAAGGGCGCCGAACTGGACGCACTGGTGGCGATGCCCACCACAGAAGCGTATGTTCCCGATTTAACTTTCCGCGGCGGCATCAAGCTTAATCCGCGGTTTCGATTGCACCGGGGCTACGGAGCGTTAGCCTCTCTTGCACCGGACATTGCCCCGTTCGGGTTCACCATGGCGAGGTCGTCGCGCCAAGATATTCGGCGCGGCGGCTTCGTTCACCAGCGCGAGGCGGCTTTGCGCAAACTGGTATTGGTCATTTTGGCGTCTGCGTCTGGGTCGCATTGCTTGCGGCAGTCGTCACGACGATTGCGCGCCTCGGCACTGAAGCGAAACAGCGTCGCAGACAGAGTGTGGCGGCTCAGCACACGAAGGCCCGCTGAACTCCGTTCAACTGCGCGAAGCGACGCAGGCCGCTGAGATTGATGTCAGAGGCCTAATCAATGGCGGCTTCGTTGAGCGCGTAATGGTCCGAACGACTTTCGGGGTAGCCTGAAAAAGCCGTCGCTCCACGTGCTGAGAACTTCGCAATATCCATCAGGGAGATCGCGAACGCTCCTATAATTACGGCGCCTTCAATTCTTCAGCGCTTCCGCAACCAAGAGCCACACACCCCGGAGGACGTTGGCCTCCAATAACTTCAACGATCAAATCCTGTAAGTCGCGATGGTGCCGAAGTATCGAGTAAACGCCGCCTTCGCGGCAAGGGGTCGCCGCCGTCACAAGCGGCGGCCCCGCCCATGTGATGCTGCTAGCCTCGGAGGCCGAAGTGTCTGTTGAATGGACAGGTGTTGAGCGGCGACGCGTCACACGCAAGACGGTCGACCAGACAGTTATGCTTTCGCTCTCAGGCGATGCGACAGTCACGCGCTGCGCAATGCGAAACCTTTCAGTTCTTGGCGCCGGCATCCTGCTAAAAGATACTCCGATCCCGTCGACCGACTTCGACCTATCGTTCGACGACTTTCGAACGAGCTTCGCCTGCCGCCTCATATGGCGTCGCGATGGTTTCGCCGGGGTTGAGTTCGTCCATTAGAGTGCCACGACCGGCGCGCGCTGCGCCCGACGAAGGCGGGCGGTCGCAATCGTCGCCAAGTTGGCGACAACGCCGCCCGGTTTACCGCCGACAGCCGCCAAGATCGGCAAGCCGGAACGTTCGATCCGCCGCGACGCGACCAGCGCCGCAGCCGTTGGCGCCGATCTCGACCGTACTTCAAGACGTCGCGTACCAACCGTCAGGAAATGGAATGAGCGGCCAGAGCGTTTTTTCGTTGTTGTCGTTCGCGGCGACGGGTTTGGTCGCAGCTCCAACATCGGTGGGGCAGTCCTCCACCTCAGTATCACTCGCCTCGGTGCGCGCGGCGCACCTCAAATCGATTTGCATGAACAAAGCTCCCACCGGAAGCGCGGTTAAATTTGCAGAGTTCTTAAAAAGATCGATCAAAAACTTAAGGACTGAAAAGATATCGGGTCGCCTTGGTTAGCGATAGGAGCGCGAACCTGACCTAGTTGCATTCCGCGGTCGGGCAGCGCCATCAGGCGTTAGTACAAGACGCCGCTTTGTGCGGAGCGCGCCCGGCGGAAGCGGCGCCTCGCTGACGAATACGACGCTGCGCAGGCGCGGGGCGAAGTCGCCGCCCATGGCGGTAAGCGTGGCAACCAATTTGCCAAGGTCGCAGGCCCAGACCTTGCCACGGCAAGAGACGCTGGACTTACCAAACAAGAGATTTCTGAAGCCCGCCAAATCCGCGACGCGGAGAAGCGCCCCGGGGATCGTTCGGCGGACCGTCGACGCGGAGCCCGTCGCGTTCCCTCGTGGTCGTTTCTACCGACCTGCCAGCGCCGGTATCCGATCGTACCGACGTAGCCGCGCTTCCCAATCACCAGACCTGTACGACCGTTTGGCAAAGCCATCGTCGTTCCACTCCGCAAACAACACCCGATCGCCGTCGAACCGAATTTCGAGTTTCCCGGTGTGCACTGGATCGTCGAGCTTCCGACGCAGCGAGAGCGTCATTTCGTTGTGTCGGAGGTCGTAAACGCGTGCCCGGCCGTCGGGTGTCTCGACGATGAAACCGGCAGCGTTCCGGCGAAGGATCGCTAACGCGACCTTCGCCAGCACCTTGATCCGTTCGTTGCGGTCCGCGGTCGTCATGCCACCGAACGATTTTTGTTCGTCTCGCGGACGCCGTTCACCGGCTTTCCCGTCCACCAAACGAATGGATCGTCGGAGCCGACAACGCCGACTTCCATCAAGTGCGTTCGCTCTGACTTGAGCGCCTTCTTCACGCGCTCGCGGTGCTTCGTTAGCCCGTCTGGCGTGTTGTCTTCCTCGCGAAGCATCTTCGTAAACATCAGGCGCTTGACATAGTCGTAATCGACGACAAGGCCGATTGACCGCGGAAGGCCGAGTTCAGCCGGCGGCTTGATCCCGTAATCGTTCTGGCATTGCAGGACGCAGCGCAGGAACAGCGCTTCGTTTGTGCTGACGCGATAGCCGTCCGCGTTGGCGCCGGGCTTGTCCGTGACTTCATCGGACCCGACGTCGGCGAGGTTCGGATTAACGACGACGCATGACGTCCGCGGCTTGCCGTACTTGTTGCGCGTGCCATCTTCGACGACGCGCAGGACGAAGTCATGCGACTGACCGTCGAGACAGCTGCGCTGCTGTTCAACCGTCATCGTACGAATTTCGGGGCGATCGTCGGCGCGCGGCGGGATGATTTCCTGACCTAGCACGCGGCCCTTATTTACTGTCGGAGACGCGGCGCCGCGGGGCGTGATATGCTTTCGATTAGTCTTTGGCATTGGGTCAGATCCGTTGCTAGAGATTAGGACCGGTTCGTGGTTGCACCCGCGAACCGGTCTGCTTAAACACTTACGTGCGCCCCCAGCCAAAAGCAAGAAAAATACTAAGCAAAAACAGATACATAAACCGGGTGCGGACCGGGAATGTACCCGCTCCTCTAGCGAAAGTTTCCCGGTTCAGCGCCCGGCGATCTTCGCCCGAACCCGCGCTTCAATGCTGTCGCCCAATCGTTGAAAATATTCGTCAGCGGCAAGGCTTTGGAATTCATTGTGCGTCGGAATGCTCAAACCAGCTCTGATCGTTTGGATCAGTTCGTGAGCTAGTCCAGGCTCAACAGCTTCCAAAAGTGGTGCAGTGACTTGCACAACAACAGCTTCGGCGGCAGCCAACCTCACAGCGATGCGGCCGATTTCGTTGAGGATATCCCGCCGCTCATCCATCCCTACCAACTCCCGCTTGCGCCGCCGCCGCTGCCTGTCGACGGCCGCGGCGAAGGCGCTGATGCGTCCGGCGAGGAATGGCCCAGCGACCCCGGACCGCTCGAATTGATCGTCCCCGCAAGCTGGATCGCGGCTTCAGCGCGACGTACGACGTCCAGCAAGGAAGACCCGGCGTTGACGTCGATCGCCAGCTTCCCTTCGCCGGTCATTTGACCGGAAACGTCGACGTGCTGCGAACCCTTGTCGCCGCCGACGCCGGTTCCGTAAGTCATGGTCGGGGAGATTTCCGGGGCGATCGAATTGTCCCCATAGCCCCATTCCCGGCGATACAGGTCGCGCATCGATCCCCGGCGTTGCAGGGTCAGGCGCTGCCCGCTGGTGAGGCCGTCATAGCCGGCATCTTCAACCGACTTGTGCATGGCCCAGAGCCCCGCGCCGACCCCGGCGGCGCCGGCCACCCATGGCGCTGCCGCGGCGCCTGCCGCCCATATGGCGCTACCAGCGCCTGCCGTGGCCGCTGTGGCGCCTGCGCCCTTGGCGGCAGCGCCGACGCCCGCTGCGGCGGACAACTCCGCAGCGGCCGCTGTGAGAGCCGCGGCGGACCCGTCCAGCGCGGCGGCCGATGTCGAAAGGCCGAAGCCGCCAAAAATCGTCTGCGCAAACTTTGTCGCACCATAAGCGCCACCAGCGAGCGCAGCCGTCGCGCCGGCCCCGACCATCCAAGACGGGCGTTCTGCCATCCATTGCGTGCCACGCCCGGCAAGATCGGCGGCCCAAGTTGCAGGCCCACCCTTGCCTTCGTTATCGAAGGCCCGGCCGATCGACGTTTCGAGGTTCTTCATTGCGCCTTCAAGGCGCGAAACAGCGCCGTCGAAGCCGGCCATCCGTTCACTGGCGATCTTCTCCGAATAGCCTTCGGAGTTGTTTTCGATTTCGCCGATGATGTGCTTCATCGTGTCGCTATCGCCGAGCGCGGTCGCGATGCGGCTGCCCTGCTTCGATCCGAACAGCGAATTCGCCAACGGCAGGTTGTTCGCCAGCTTCGGCAGCAAGTCCTTGATCAAGGCGTTCGTGTCGACGTCATTGACGGACTTGTCACGGTACCGGCCCGCGGCGCCGGCGATCGACTTCAGCGACTTCGCGTCGCTGCCCTGCAATTCGTCACGCAATAGCGCCGTAACCGCGGGGTTGAACTTGGCGGGATCAGAAATCAGCGCCTTGTCGGAAAACAGCTTGCCGAGACCAGCGCGCGTGCTGCCGTTCAGCTTCACGCCGTAGCGCGCGGCGACGTCGTCCGCGAACGGATCGACCGCCAAACTGTCGGGCATGTGCTGGTAATTTTTGTAGTTCAGGCCATTCGCGAGAAGCGCCGTTTTCGCGCCGGCGGTCGGCGACTGTGCGGTCGCCATCAGCGCCCGGAAGGCGACGCCAGCTTCGTCGCCGCCGATGTTGGCTTTCTTCAGGACGCCGCCGAAGCCGAGAAGCGTCGCTTCGCTGATCTTGCCCATCCGGGCCGGCGTCGCGCCGAACTTGTAAAGCTGGCTGATGTCTTCCGGCGTCATGCCGGACAGCTTCGCCGCCTTGACCTGATAATCGGCCGTCTGCTTCGCCGCAGCCTTCGCGGCTTCCAGCGTGGACGTGTCCTTCTTAAAGCCGAAGATCGCGCCTTCCATCTGCTTCGCAGCGTCGGGCAGCGACAGGTCCATGGACATGCCCAGCTGCGCGGCCGGCTCCAAAATGCCCATGACCTGATTTTTGGTCAGGCCGCGCGCGGCAAGTTCGCGCTGCGCTTCCAGAACCTGAATGTCGTTGTACTTCGTCTTGGCGCCCATGTGGATCGCCTGCGCCACAAGCGGCGCCTGATCGTCGTCCGACAGGCCCATAACGGCCTTTCCGAAGCGACGTTCTTTGTCGAATTCCCGGTATGTATGGATGACGTCGCCGGCGCCGTGCTTGACCCGGCTGGCGAGAAGACCGCCGGCGAGGCCGGCAGCGTCCGAAAGCATCTGACGCCGGCGCGCCGACTTTTCCGACCTTGCGGCCTGACGATCAAGCGCCGCGTTCGTTCGTTCGACCGCAGTCCGCAGCTTGTCCTGCGCCGCGACAGCCCGGTTTACCGGGATGCCGAATTCTTCAAGGCCGCGCTTCGCGTTGACGAAGGAATTCCGCTGCTTGTCCAGCGCGGCAGACGTCCGGCTGGCTGCTTGCTGCGCCTTCTCATAGGAACGGGCGAGCGCGGCGGCGTCGCCCTCGCCGCGCTTCATTGCCTTCGCGGCCGCTTCGACGCCGATCTGAGCATCCCGGAATTTGTTCCGGGCGTCAGAGAAGCCGCCTTTAGCGGTCGCGAAGCGGTCGATCGCGGCCATCTGCGATTGCGCGCGGGACAGCGACTTCGTCAATGCGTCGACTTCCTTCGACGATTTCGCTGACTTCGCAATCCCTTCGATCTTCTTTGCAATTTTGTCGAAGACAGCGCCAGTACGATCCTCCGCGCTGATCCGGGCAACAGCCTCAATTATTTTAGCGATAGTCGCCTCCTAAAAATTGAGGCCGCAACCGTCTCCCGAACGGCTGCGGCCTTGTCCTACCCGGCGACGGAGAGCCAAGGCAGTCGAAACTTGGGCCGCGGGTTTGTAGAAACCCGCGGCCCTCCTGCCGACGCGCACCCATGGCCGATGCAAGGCATGGTGCGCGTCGAAGCTCATTCCGTGACGTTTCGCTCGGCTTCACCAGGCGAGGTCTCCGCCGGCGGCCATGGACCGATTGGGATCAATTCGACCTGCGTCGAGCGCGGTTGCCGCTTTCGGGGCGCGAGCGTTGCGGCGACGTCAAGATCAGCGACCGCCTCCGGTATCAGGCGAGCACCATCGAAAACAAAGCCGGGACCGTCGAGGCGGGGGAGCCGGATCAGTGAGGACAAGTCGCCGGGCCAGTCGGCGGCCGCGCTCGGATGAAACTCAACTTCGCGGAAGCGGCGCTTCAAGCATTTCCACCGCATTGATCCGCCGAATACGTGCACTTGACCATGAAGGCCGTCGCCGGACGCGACCGCATTCTGATCGCCAATGATCGCGCCGGTGGTCTCCGCGACCCACAGATCGACCTCGCGCGATCGGATATCTTTGCGAGGTTCCGCGCCGAAATCGCGCGCAACGATATCGGCTACGGGGACGGGCGGTTCGCCTTCGGGAAGTGCCTCGTTCAGGGCCTTTGCCGCTAGGGACTGGCGTGCGCAATCCTGCGTCAACTGCAAAAGCTCGGTTATAATGCGCGTACCGTCAGTCCGGATGCGGTCGGCAAGGTTTGCGGCTGCCTTTCGGGCTGCTGCGATTTCACGGCGAGCGGCGGCGTCGGCGTCAGCCCTCCGCGCTGTTTCCGCCTCCGTTTCGTGGGTCTCAATCAGACCCGCCTGCCGATCGACTTCAAGCGCGGCCGCATTGCGTTCAGCGCTCCACCTTGCGAAGGCGGCGCTGTCGGCTTGCGCGGCGGTTTTGCGGGCGTCGATCAGTCCCAGCTGGGCGCGGGCGGCGTAGAGGTCTGCCTGCAAGGCGGCGGTGCGCTTGTCGGCCTCCGAAGGCTTTCGGAATGGATTTTTCATTCGCTCCTCAACTCGTTTTCATGCCGCGCGACTTCAAGGAAGCGTTCCAATCCGGAAGGCCGGGCGGATTTGGCCTGTGGTGCGGCGAGTTCGGTGTGGCCGTTGCCTGCATCTTCATGCCGCGGGAAGTCAGGGCCGCGTCCCAAAGGACGGACGTGGACTGACTGTTCTGCTGTTGCTTGCCCTGATCGACCGACAGGCCGATTTCGGTATCGCCGGCGCGCTCGCCAGCGACGGCGGCCGGGGCGGCGGCCAGAGCAACCTTGATCTGATCGGCCGACATGTCGGTCGTCGTCGCCAGCGTCACGGCGAGACCTTCGCGGCCCTTGGCTTCCGGAAGCGCGAGGATCGTGGCGAAGCGGGCGCGTTCGGCCTTGATGGTGCCAGCCGTGGCAGGCACGTCGGCGGCGGCAGCGATCGGCGCGGCGGTTAGGGCCGCCCGAGCTTCATCGACTGACTTGCTGGTTGTGGTCGCAATGGCCAGCGCCAGCTGTTCGCGCCCGGCGGCTTCGGGCGTGCCCATGATCCTCGCAAGCCGTCGCCGCTCGTCGGCCATCGTTCTCGCGATCGCGTGCTGAATGGCACTACTGCTCATGATCTACCTTTCGGCTACGGTCGTCGATTAGCTGACGGTTTCGCCCGACAGGACCGTCGCCGGCGGCGCGGTCACGCTGACACTTACCGGATGGCCTTCGCTGACCGGACCGACAAAGGTAATGCGCGAACCGCCCGACGAAGTCGGAACGACGAACGCGATCTGATCGGCGTTGATGAACACGGCGGTGCCGGTGCTGCTATCGATCAGGTTCTTGAAAATCGCCATTCGAGATGTCTCCTTTGAGCGGCGGTGATGACGCGGCCAGATTTGCCTCATCGCCAACCGACATCAACGCCTGCCACGTCTCTCGATGTCTCGCAGATGCTAGTTTTTCGTCTCGAAACGTCTCGCACGAGGCGGATGCAACCGAAAGTGACGATCAAAGCGGGACAACGAAATCAGGTGGCTGCCTTCGCCATCACGGCGGAGGCTGAAGCCTCCGGGCGTGCCGACCGGATGCCCAACACACCGCCGGAAAAGTTCAGCGCGCGAGATGCCGTAGTCTCGAAGGATTATCATCGGCCGGACCAAATCATCCAGCCCGGCATTCGGTTGCAGTCCATCGGCGAACGATGGCTTCGCGCGCGCTGCGGCGCGTAGCGCAGCGAACTTAGCGGCGATCGCGGCCAGCAATTCCGTCTCGGCGGTCGCGATCAGCGCTTCGATATCGGCCGCTTCTTTGCCGGCAGGCGACAGGATCGGCAAGTCGGTCCGCGCGGTCGGAAGCAGGGGCCTCCCCATGATCCGTATGGCCATGTCGTAGATGGCCAGCTTCGTGTCGGTATCATCCAACATTCGCCCTCCTCCAGCGGATCGCGCCCCTCAGAAAGGGCGCGCTCGGCGCGTTCGAAGCGCTGGCGGCACCGGTCCATCGCATCATCGATTTGTTGCTGGATTGCGGCTCGGATCAACAGGTCGCGCGTGCTTCCCGCCGCCACACCCTCAAGCTCTGAACGATAGGTGCCGAGAACGTCCGCCACTAAGGACTGAACGCTTTCCAGCGGGACCAGCCGGCCTTCTTCGCGCGCGGTGCGCAGTTCGATTTCCTTCGCCCGGGCGGTTGCGACCCGTTTTGCTTCCTCTGTCTGCGACGATCGGCGGTCTTCGCCTTCCCGGAATAGCAGGGCGGCGCGGGCGATATCCTCAGGGCGGTATTGGCCGCGACCGGCCTTCTGAAGAAGGCCGTCCTTCACGAGCCTAAGGACGTGGGTCTCAGACTTCTCGATCATGAGAGCGGCGTCGGCGAGACCAAGCGTGATCCCGGCGAGAGGCCACGAACGTCGTTGTCGCGATTTTGTTGGCATCTTGTCCTCTAAGACCAAACCAAACTTGTGATTTTCAGATTTTTTACAAAACGAGGCTTTGGGCGCATCTGGCCCGCGGTTGATCGACCGCCCGCTCCACGGTCCCTGTTGATGGGGGGGAGGGGGGGGTGGGGTGCCGCCCCGCTCGCAGCCGCGGCCGGTCTGTGCGTTGGCGGTCGCAGACCGCGGCCGATGTGCGGTGGCCGCACCCGCTCATCAGCGCGGCTGCCAGCGGCTTTGCGGTGCTACTCGCCATTGTCCCGCTGATCCTGATCGTCCGCGGTGTCGCCGTCTGTCTTGACCGGCGTCGCCGGCTTCGGCTGCGGCGCGCCGCGGCGTGATGGTGCGACAGGCATCGGCCGCGGATGCTCGCCCGTGTCCCAATCGTTGCCATCGTTCGTCATAGTTTCCCCCTCAGTGTTTCCATCAGGTCTTCCGGCAGGTCGTCGTCCAGTTCAGCTTCGCTGCCGTAGTTGCCTTCGTCGAAGCTGGCTTCATCAACATCGCCGTCATCTGCGCGGCGCGTCGTCAGACGTGCCGGCGCCGGTGCTTCGTTGCGAGAGCCGGCCCGGGAAGGGTCACAGGCGATCGCACGCCATAGGTCGCGCTCGATCGGGTCGCGGCACATGACGACAAACGCGCTGCCGATCTGGGTCGTGAAATAGTGGTCACCGGAGGCGGTGCGGCGCTGACGGAACTGCAATAGTTCAATGCCATCGGGGATCATGACGGTCTTCCTGTCGCGCAGGATGGGTCTGGGAGGTCATGGCGGTGTAAGCCGGGGACCGGCGTGCGCCGGCCCCTCTCGCAGAACCCGACCTGAGACAGCGGCAGCACCCAGCAATATCGAAGATATCTAGTGGGTGCCAAAATCGTCTCAAACTGTCTCACGAAGCCAACTCCGGACGGGGGAACTGGCAGTCGACAGGGGCGCCATCGACGATGGCCGCGGACCGGCGCCGATACCAAGTCGACCGACTTATCCCCAGAGCTTTCCACGGTTTCACCCGCGCCTTCGAAGCGGTTCGAGGCGTAGCGCCGGCGGCAAGCCGGCGCGCCCGTCGACGATCGTTCTTCCGCTTCTGCCGCCGCTTTGCTCGCTTGCGTGTGCTGTCGTCGAATGCGCCGAATGTCACTATGCCAAGGCTGGCGATTTCGTCACGGGTCGCGCGAAGCCTCTTGCCGAGCGTGTCCGCCTTCCACTTCAGCGGCCGTTTACAGACCCGTTCGATCAATTCGGCCAGTTCGTCTTCTGGAATCCACGGCGCCCATTGGAATGCCCATGCCCGGATTTTTCGATCCGGGTCGCCATAGTGATAGACGTGATGGGCGCCAATCAATAGGTCAGCACGGCCACTGTCATCATCGGGCAGCTGACGGCCGCGGTAGCGATGTTCGAAGAAGGCTTCAACATCGCGCATCCGGCGGTTTTGCTTCGCCGTCGGCTTGCATCGACCCGGATCGTCGCGGTCATCCCAAGCGAAGCGGCCGTCGTAATGAAGCGCTATCTCCCAATGACGCGCTTGCTTCGCCGGCGTTTCGTCCGCGAACCTGTCGTCGACGGTCGGCTTCTGTTTCTTTTTTCTTGGACCGGGCTCTTTACCGGTTGACGGTGCAGATCGCGGTTCGTATTTGTTGGAGGTAGAAGCGCCCAGCTTCTTTTCGTTTTGGAGGATTGCGCCGTCCCGATTAGCCGTCGGGGCGGCGTCTCCGTTTTCGGGCGGGCCTTCAATCTTGAAGGCCGCTCCCCTCTGCGCGTGCATGTGGATTTACCTCAGGGTTAGGGCAACAGAACCTGCTGCCAGATTTCGCGGCGGACAGCCGCTTCGATGGTGCGAACCTCGCGATCGGCGTCATCGCGGTCCACGCCGATTTCGGCCAGGCGGCGGCGGATGGCGTCTAGGTTTCTCTGAACGTGCTGTTCGCCGCGTTCAGCGTCTAACCCGACCACGAATGCGACGTGACGCTTCACGTATTCTGCGCCCCGAAAGCGGCCCGGCAGAAGCGTCACCTTCGCGGACGATCCTGTGACCGCAGCGCGTCCGGAAGCCGGATCCGCTGGCGCCACGGCGCGCCGGACATCGCGAACGACACTGAGGACCGCGGACTTCTTCGTCATGCGATCCCCCGCGCTTCCCGATCCTTGAAATAGGCTGTCCAAGCGGCCACAGCGAAAGCGCGGCAATGCAATTCGATTTCGGCTTCGGCCACGCCCAGATCGGAAAGGCGGCTCCATTCAAGGTCCAGATGGTCGATCAGATATTTCTCAGCGGCATCGGCCGAACGTTTCTTCCGCATGTCGCGAACGATGAACGCCACGATCTTTTTGTGCCGCGCCGGCGGGAAAACACAGACCAGCGCGGAGGGAACGGCTTCAGGCTTCATGGTTGAACCTCAGCTGTTGGACTGATTGGCGGCGCGTTGCGGACCGAAACGCAGCGCGCCGCCAAGGTGGCGCCGCCGTACGTCCGGGCGGCGCCAAGGCGCCGGCGGCTGTCGCGTCCGCCGGAGCAAAGGGAGGGATTAGGCGGCAGCCTGATCGCCGCGCAGAAGCTGAAACAAGTCTTCGACGGGCACGGTCGTGAGGCGCCCGTTCTTGCGAAGGCGGATCGCGCCTTCCTTCGCCAATTCGTAAAATTTGGTGTGGCCGATGACGGCAACTTCGCGAAAGCGCTTCGCCGGAACGTTCGGCGGCAATTCGTACAGTTTAACGAAATCCACGAAAGTCATATCACCCGGCATTGCAGCGCTCTCTCTTTCGGTTCTGTCGAGGCCCCGAAATTGCAAAACGGACGCTGGGGGACACAAGGGGACAAAAGCCAATCTGAACGCATCCACGCGGACGACTGTCGGCTTGCGTCTGATCTCACTCGGTTCTTCGTTCGAAAATAATTTCGCTGGAAGCAGAGGGACAAACACATGTCCCCCTATTTGTCCCCCCATTTTGTCCCTTTCACCCGGGCGAATTTACGCGGACGCGCGCGAATGGTGATTTGCCACACCGGGCGCGCGCCAAGGCGTTTAGCCGTGGCATACGACGGATTTTGACGCGATTATGGGGGTGGCGCCGGGCGACCCGGCGGACATCGGCCCTTCGTCGGCTCTTTGCCCGCCTTAACGGCCGCGTCGACAGTCCTGCGGACGACGCCGGGGTCGCGCTTCTCAGCATTGCGGATTTGGCGAGCCTCATGAATTTGCTGACGGGTCAGGCCGACGTCGGCGGCTGTAGCAGCGTTCCGGACCGGAACGGTGGTGTCGCCGCCGCCCTTGCGGCCCACGACATCGCCACGCGCCTGCGCAGCATCGTATTCGTCAGCAAGCCGGTGCTTCGCCTGCGCCTCGATATCAAGCGCGTCAGCCTGCGCGCGAGAGGTAGCGGCATTAGCAGCGCCGCCGCCCTTGCGGTCCAATCAGTTGAGGCGACGTCGGAGCTTCTTGATGATCTCGCGCAGATCGTCCACGTACTCCTCGACGATCCGCCGCGCCTCCTCCAAGCGCGTGGGCTTGGAACTCGGAGGCAGCTTAACGGGTTCGTCGGGCTAGTTCATGACACCGACGCTCGGGGGGAAAGCGAAAGGGAGCATTGAGCTAGATCAATGGTCTTTAAGCAACCGAACGCGAGCCGGCGCCCGACCTTGCCTTCGCGATCGACACGACGGCGCCGGCCCTGCGCAGATCGTCCAAATAGTCGCTCCACCATTGAGCGAGGCGAGTTCGGTCTGCATCGTAAGTTGCGCGGTTGTAGATGCTACGAATTTGGTTGCCGTCGCTGTGGGCCAGTGCCGCTTCGATGATGTCGGCGTCGAACAACCGCGACGTGTTTGCCAACGTCGAGAAGGACGACCGGAAGCCGTGCGGAACGTGGGTGTCGCTCGAATACCCAAGCCGGCGCAGAGCAGACCCCAGCGCGCCTTCGGACATCGGCCGCAACGCTGGTCGCTTTGACGGCATACCATCCTTGCCGATCAAGCGGCGAGGCTGCGCGTTGGGGAACACGTAGTCGGCGCCCGCCGCGGCGTGGATCGACGACCATCCTGTTATCTCCCGCAGTTCTGCGAGAATGGCGATCGCCTGTCGGGATAGCGGCACCTTGTGTTCGCGCCGCATCTTCATGACTTCCGGCGGGAGGGTGATGGCGGGTTGCTTGATATCTTCGGCCACCCAATCCCATCGCAACTGTCGCAGTTCACCGGGGCGCAGCGCGGTTAGGGCGAGAAGTTGCAGGGCAAGCCTCGTTTCCTTGGTGCCGTCGTAGCCGTCGATCGCGCGGAGTAGGGCGCCGAATGCCTTGGGGTCGACGATGGCGGCGTAGCTTCTGGTTGGAGGCGGTGTTAGGTGGCCGGACTTTGCGAAAGCCGCGGCGGGGTCGAATTCCCGCAGGCCTTCCGCGACCGCATACGAGAAGACGCGGCTAAGGGTCGCCCGGCATCGCTTCGTTGTTTCGTACCGGTTCTTTCCATGCCGGCCGGCAGCCTCCACTTTACGAAGCGCCGCCAGCACGTCTGACGACGTGATGGCGCCGATCTGAAGCTGACCGATCTGCGGCCGTACTAGGTCAATTATCCAAGTCAGCTTGTCTAGGGTGGTCGCGCTCTTTGACGTCTCGCGCTGCTTGGCTATCCACGCATCGGCCACCGCGTCGAACGTCGTCAGATGCGCCGCAGACGCCGCGATCTTGTCGGCCCTCCGTTTATCCGACGGGTCTACGCCCTTCGCCAGAAGGGCCTTGTTCGCATCCCGCGCGATCCGGGCGTCGGCGAGGGTGATCGAGGGATAGGCGCCAAGCGCGATCAGCTTTTGTTTGCCGCCGAACCGATACGCCTGCCGCCAAAGCCGCGACCCGCTCGTTTCGACAAGGATATACAGGCCGCCGCCATCGCTTAGTTTATACGGCTTCTCCGCTTTCTTGGCTGCGCGACAGGCTGCATCGGTCAAAGGCATGGATCGTCCCCCGCTAGGCTCCGTACCAACAGCCGATCCGATCCCTACCAACGTCCATACCAACAGAGTTTGCGGAAGCTGACGGAGGGAGGCGAACGCTGACGGAGCAGAAACCCCTATGTTTCAGCGACTTCCGTCGCCGAAGCGGAGACTAGCGAACGATCTGGAATAGTCAAATGGTGCCGGCTGAGGGGATTGAACCCCCGACCTTCGGTTTACAAAACCGCTGCTCTACCGCTGAGCTAAGCCGGCGACGCCTGGAGAAGCGGGCAGGACCGGCGTACGCCGGGGCTGTCTGCCCGTGCGCGCCGCAATACCAGACTTGACCGGAAAGTGCCAGAACCGGCAATCCCGGTCGCAGACATGAATCAGGCGGCCTCGAGGGCCGCCTGATCGGTCGCGTTCGGTTCAAATCGCCTTACTGGCAGATGTGCCGGCGGCCGTCTTCGCCCTTGAACCAGGTGCCGGGCGTGCAGACGAAGCCGTTGCGCTGGGCGTAGCTGCGGGTGTCCCAGCCGCGGTTGTCCCAAGAATTATCCCAGCGGTTGTCGTAGGCGTAGGCGTCGTTCGTGGCACGGAACGGGGCGGTTGCGATCGCGCCCGCAGTACCGATGGCGGCGCCGGCCACGCCGGCAGCGACGTCGGTCGGCCAAAAGCCGGTGCGGCTCCTGTTCCAGTCGTTATTCCAGTCGCCATTGCTCTGGCGATAGGACACGCGGCGATGCCGATAGCCGCTGTCGGTGTACGGATTTCCCGGTCCGACGTTCTGGCAGTTGGCGTTGGGGAATTGCGCGGCGCAGCGGCCGGGATTGGTGATCACGGCCTGCGCCATGGCAGAGCCCGCCACAAGGGTCGCCGCAATCGCCGTGGCTCCGAGAAGTTTGATGTTCATGATTGTTTGGCTCCCGTTTTGTTGACGGGGGCTAAATGCCAAGGACGCCGGACGTTCCGGTGCAACCGGCGGATTTTCGCGGCTGGATAGTCAAACGGAAGTGAGCACGCGCCATGGTTCCGGACTGCAGAGGCCGGCGGCGTTAACGCTTCGCTAGTTCGCTTTGCAGCATTTGAGCGGCGCGCAATCCTTACACATTAGGCTTACCGGCATTTGGCGAGAGTGCCTTAACCCTCTCTGCGTCGCTATCGGGTAGGTTGTGGCCGGATAAATGGGATCCCCTCATGCGCGCTCTGGCGCTCGCTGTCTTTCTGATCGGACTGCCCGCGACGGCATTTGCCGGCGGCGGCTTCGATATCGTCGTTCCCGGCCGCCCGGGCGTGCCCATCATCATCAACAACATCGACGCGTCATATACCGTGATCGAGGGGACCTGGGGCCTGGGGAAGAACGTCCAGGTGCAGCCCACGATCTATGGCGGGCGCTATGTCGCCGAGCGCCAGCCCACCGACGTCGGCCATTACTACCCGACGCTGGGCCTGCGGCCCGGCTATGGCCGGCTCGAGGTCGAGCCGCCCGCGAACCGCAAATTGCCGAAGCCGGCCGAGAGCTATCACCAGAGCTGGGGCGCGCAATCGGCGCCGCTGCCGCCGCAGATGGACGTGCCTGTCGATCCGCCGCCGGTGATCCTCGCGCCTGAGATCAACGAGCAGCCGCGGCGTCCTCGGCCGCGGCCGCGTGCAGAGATGCCCGGCAGGCCGCCGGGTTAAGAAACGACAAAATCCAACAAACGAAAATCAACAGGAGAGAGTAATGCGTCAGATGATTTCGGGACTGGTCGCGGCGGCTGCCGTGATGTTCGTCGGGGCCGCGCCGGCCGCGGCTTGCGGCTTCAGCACGTGCGCGCCGGTAGCGCCGGTCTATAGCGGCTGCAACACGGGTTGCGGTAGCTGGGGTTATGGCCCGGGTTATGGCGGTTGGGACTTTGAGCACCTCGCCGAGCCGACCACGCAGTATTACTACGTCAACCAGGGGCCGACCTACACCGGCCCCGGCGCGTTTGCACCGTATCCGACCTACCGTGAGGACGCCGTTGTCGCACCCGCCAATTACGGTTACGGCCGTGGCTATGGCTATGGAAACGGCTATGGCTATCGTGCCGCCGCGGTCGCAGCCGGCGCCTATCCCTATCAGCGCCCGTACTACCGTCCATACCGCTACGGCTACGGCCCGCGCGCCGGCTACCTGCCGCGCACGCACTATGGCTACGGCCCGCGTTATGGCTACGCTCCTCGCCATGCGCCGTACTACGGCGGCCATCGCGTGTTGCGCCGCTACTACTGATCATTTGATCGGTTGAGTTGAAGAAGCGTCCGTCCGCGCGATGCGGACGGGCGTTTTGTTTTGCTACCGCTTCATCAACCCGAGCCGGCTCGCACCGACATAGAGCGAGAGCACGGCGGCATTCGAGACGTTGAGGCTCTTGATCTCGCCGGGCATGTCGAGCCGCGCCACGACGCTGCAGGTTTCGCGCGTCAATTGCCGCAGGCCCTTGCCTTCCGCGCCCAGCACCAGCGCGAGCGGCTCGCGCAGGGTGACCTCGGAGAGATCCGCGCTGCCTTCACTGTCGAGGCCAACGGTCTGGAAGCCGAGCTCGTTCAGCGTGGTCAGTGCGCGGGCGAGGTTTTGCACCGTCACCATCGGCACCAGCTCCAGCGCGCCGGAGGCGGCCTTGGCCAGCACTCCCGTCGCTTCCGGACTGTGGCGCGCGGTGGTGACGATCGCCTTCACGGCGAAGGCCGCAGCCGAACGCAGGATCGCGCCGACATTGTGCGGATCGGTGATCTGGTCGAGCACCAGCACCATGCCGTCCTGCTCCAAATCCTCGATGTCGGGCGAGGGCAGGGCATCGGCCTCGGCGAGCAGGCCCTGGTGTACGGCGTCGGGCGACAGCAGCCGGTCGATCTCCTGGGGCCGGACGATCTCGGGCGTGACGCGGGTTTCGATGTTCTCATCCGCGAGGCGCTTTGCAGCGTTCTCGGTCAGCGTCAGCTTGCGGATCTGCCGTTGGGGGTTGGCGAGCGCCATGGTGACGGTGTGCCAGCCATAGAGGATGACGGGCCCGTCGGGTTGCGAATCGCGGTCGCGCCAGACCGGCCGGCCGGCCGATTTTCCGGGCCTGTTGAAGGGCTTAGACCCGCCGCGCGGCCCCCTTGGAGTGAATTTTCGATCCTTCATGGGCTCGCTTGTGTCACGGGTCCCGGAATATGGCAATTTGGCTGGCTTCGGGGACGATTTTAGCTGTTCGCCTCGGTTGACTTTACCCCACCGCTTCGCCGATAACCGCGCCCGGTCGCGCCCCTATCCGGGCTGTCGCGGCCTTCACGTTCCATGGCCGTCTTCGGTCGCCGGCAAGGTCCGGCCCGATTGTGCTGCCGTCGAGCGGGGGAGTGTCCCGAGTGGCAAAGGGAGCTGACTGTAAATCAGCCGCCTTATGGCTTCGCAGGTTCGAGTCCTGCCTCCCCCACCAGCCTTCGCTCGCTTCGCGAGCTACGGCTCGGCAAGCCAGCACCAGTGTCTGTGGCGCGAAACGAGCGAAGGCTGTCGCGCCGTAGCCCGAAGGGCGTAGGCGGACTGTCGAATTGATACGGATGCCGCTATCAGCCTCCCACGAGCCTGAAGCTTCATGCCGAGCTACGGCTCGGCAAGCCAGCACCAGTGTCTGTGGCGCGAAACGAGCGAAGGCTGTCGCGCCGTAGCCCGAAGGGCGTAGGCGGACTGTCGAATTGATAGGGATGCCGCTATCATCCTCCACACGAGTCTGAAGCTTCATGCGACCGCGGCTGCGTGCACATGTTCTACGTGTACATTCTCAGGAGCAAAAGCGACCCCGATCGTTATTACGTCGGCCTGACGTCTGATCTTCGTGCTCGCCTCAAAAAGCACAATGCCGGTGACGTTCCTCACACGTCAAAGTTCACTCCGTGGGAGCTCAAGACCTATGTTGCGTTCTCGGATGAGCGGCAGGCCGTTGCCTTTGAGAAATATTTGAAGTCAGCCTCCGGCCGGGCATTCGCTAAGAAACGCCTCTAAAAGCGCGCTCCGGACTGACACACGCCGCCCAACGCCTCACCCCATCATCTCCCGCACCATCGGCACCACCTTCCGCCCATAAAGCTCGATGCTCTTCATCAGCTTCTCATGCGGCAGGGGTCCCGCCGAATACTTCAACTGAAAGCGCGAAATGCCAAGCGCCTTTGCCGTCTTGGCGATCTTGCGGGCGACCGTCTCCGGCGCGCCGACATAGAGCGAACCCTGCTCGGCCTCGCTCACGAACTCGTCGCGGCCCATCGGCGGCCAGCCGCGTTCCTTGCCGATGCGGTCGCGCATCGCCTTGTAGTCGGGCCAGAGTTCTTCGCGCGCCTGCTCATCGGTCTCGGCGACATAGCCAGGCGAGTGCACGCCGATCGGCTGTGCCGGGCGACCGAATTCCTTGAATGCGCGGTGATAGAGATCGACGAAGGGTGCGAAGCGCGCGGGATCGCCGCCGATGATCGCGAGCATCAAGGGCAGGTCGTAATGCGCGGCGCGCACCACCGATTGCGGACTGCCGCCAACGCCGATCCAGGTCTTCAACGTGCCGTTCTCGACCGGGGGATAGACCAGCTGATCCTTCAGCGGCGGACGCAGCTTGCCGTCCCAGGTCACCGGCTTCTGCGACAGCAGGGCCGCGAACAGATCGAGCTTCTCCTCGAACAGCGCCTCGTAAGCCCGCAGGTCGAAGCCGAACAGCGGAAAGGATTCGGTGAACGAGCCGCGGCCGAGGATCACCTCGGCGCGCCCGTTCGAGAGCGCGTCGAGCGTGGCAAAGCGCTGGAAGACGCGGATCGGATCGTCCGAGCTCAGCACCGTCACGGCCGAGCCGAGATGAATCCGCTTGGTCCGCGACGCGATGGCGGCCAGCACGGTCTCCGGCGAGGAGATCGCGAAGTCGGCGCGGTGATGTTCGCCGAGGCCGATGAAGTCGAGGCCGAGGTCGTCGGCCAGCACCGCCTCGTCGACGACGTTGCGGATCACTTGCGCGTGCGGAAGCATCGCGCCGGAGGCGTCCCTGGTGACGTCGCCAAAGGTGTCCAGTCCGAATTCGAGCGGTGCGGTCATTGATAGGATCTCTGCGGGCGCGGCTTGCGCGCCTGTCACTGTGGGAGGGGATCGCTTTGCGTGGGAGCTAAGCAGTGGAGACCGCTGCAACAATGCTGCTTCGAGAAACCCATCGTTTCCGCTTTTTCATGGTGTCGGGTCCCGCGCCTTCAATCGGACTTGGCGAACGTCTCGACCAGGGTCTCGCGCAGCCAGCGTTGCGCCGGTACGGTGTCGTTGCGCTGATGCCAGAACAGGCTGACGATGCGCGGCGGCGCCTTGAGCGGAAGCGGCATGGCGTGCAGGAACGGCGCGTGGCGGGATTGCGAGCGCAAATCGCTTGGCAGCACGGCGATCAGGTCGGACTGGCGCACGATTTCGTAGGCGGCGCTGTAGTGATTGACGGTCGCGACCAGGTTGCGCGACAGCCCGCGCGAGGCGAGGAAGAGGTCGTAGGACGGCAGGGTCTTGCCGGCGAGGCTGACATCGACATGCCCCGCGTTGAGGAAGCTACGCGTGCTCAGCCGCTTCATCGCCGCGAGCGGATGGCCGCGCCGCATGAAGCAGGCGTAGTCGACCGTCCACAGCGAGCGCGAGCGAATGGCGGCCGGCTGCTGCGCCTCGTTGACATAGACGCTCAACACGCAATCGACCCTGTTGTCCTCGAGCTGGTCGGCGATCTCGAGGACGGTGTTGGGGATGGTATGGACGCGTGCCTTCGGCGCGATCTCGCCAAGGTGGTTCATGAGCTTCGGCATCACCAGCGAGGCGACGTAATCCGACATCGACAGGCTGAACTCGGTCTGGGCACGGCGCGGATCGAACACCTGCTCGTCGAGCGCGCCGCGGACGGTTTCGAGCGCCTCACCGATCGGCTCCCACAGCACCACGGCGCGCTGGGTCGGACGAATGCCGGTGCCGGACCTGACGAACAGGGGATCGCCGAGCGCGTCCCGCAGGCGTGCGAGCGCGTTGCTGACAGCCGGTTGCGTCATCAGAAGCGCGTTGGCGGCGCGCGTGACGCTGCCCTCGGTCATCAGGGCCTCGAAGACTTTCAGCAGGTTGAGGTCGAGCGAGCGGAACGACAGAACATTCACCACAGTGATGTACTAGATCATGATTATAAATTATGACGATAATATCTCTTTGTCTATGGTTCCCCACTAGCGGAGTGCCGGGCCGCCAGACAGAGGGGGACTTTCATGTCGATGATCTCGGCGCGCATCGAGCGCCTTCCATTCGCGCGCTTCCACACGCATCTGCTGCTGATGGGTGGGCTCGGCTACACGTTCGACGCGATGGATGCGGCGGTGCTCGCCTTCATCCTGCCGGTGCTGCGCACAGCCTGGAATCTGTCGAGCGTGCAGATCGGCGTGCTCGGCAGCAGCACCTATATCGGCTTCCTGTTCGGCGCCTTGCTTGCCGGCACCCTGGGCGACCTGATCGGCCGCCGCGCGGTGATGATGTCGGCACTGGCGCTCTATTGCGCCGCATCCATCGTCAGCGCGGCGGTTGATACATGGCCGTCCTTCTTCGCCGCCCGGATCGTCGCCGGCATGGGCACCGGCGCGGAGAGCGCGATCATTGCGCCCTATCTGGCGGAATTCGTCGCACGGCGTTACCGCGGCAGCTTTACCGGCGCGCTGGCCGGCTTCTTCTCGTTCGGTTTCGTCGCTGCGGCCTTGCTCGGCTACTTCATCGTTCCCGCCTATGAGAACGGCTGGCGCATCGTGCTGGTCATCACCGCCGTGCCGGTCGTCATGCTGCTGTGGTGGCGCAGGGCGCTGCCGGAATCGCCGCGCTGGCTTGAGAGCCGTGGCCGGGAGAAGGAAGCCGAAGCCGTGCTGGACAGGATCGAGGCCGGCTTTGCGAGCCAAGGCCATGTCCTGCCGCAGCCGGTCGTCGAAGCCACGGCACCCGCCGGGACGGGCGGAACGCTGCTCGCCAATTTCGCTGCGCTCTTGGCAGGCCGCCAGGCGCGCATCACGATCATGACCTGGATCATGTGGCTTGCGATCACCTTCAGCTACTATTCCTTCTTCGTCTGGATCCCCGGCCTTCTGGTCCAGAACGGCATGAGCATCACCAAGAGCTTCGCCTACTCGATCGCGATCTACTGCGCGCAGATTCCCGGCTATTTCAGCGCGGCCTGGTTCAACGAGCGCATCGGCCGGCAGGCGACGATTGCCTCCTACATGGTGCTCGGCGGCGTCAGCGCGCTCGGGCTCGCCTTCGCGCAGGGCGACCAGCACATCATGGTGGCGGGAATCTTGCTGTCCTTCTTCATGAACGGCACCTATGCGGGCGTCTATGCCTATACCGCCGAGGTGTTTCCGACGGCGGTCAGAACCACCGGCGCCGGGCTCGCCTCCGCGATCGGCCGCATCGGTGCGATCGTATCGCCGATCCTGGTTGGCTACCTCTATCCGAATTTCGGCTTCGCCGGCGTGTTCGGCCTTACCACCAGTGTGTTGCTGTTAGGCGCGCTCACCGTGGTGCTGATGGGGGTGCCGACGCGCGGCCGTTCGCTGGAAGAGATTGCGGCGGGCGAAGTCGCATGAGGGAGACGAAACGCCGATCCGATCCGCTGCTCTGCGCTGTGGCGGCCGCGCAGGGCAGGGCGGATCAGCCGAATGCCCTGTTCGCGGCGCTGGACGACGCCCTGAAATCGGCGATCGGGCACAAGCTGTTCACGATCCTGACCTATGACGACGACACCCAGGAAGCTGCGCGGGTGTACTCCAATCTCCCCGGACCTTACCCGACGGGCGGACGCAAGCGCCTGGCGCCGGGGCCGTGGACCGAGGCCGTGCTCGACCGCGGCGAGGCCTATATCGGCCGCACAGGGGACGATCTGCGCGAGGTGTTTTTCGATCACGAGCTGATCGCTTCGCTCGGCTGCGAGAGCGTGCTCAATATGCCCGTGCGCTGGCGCGGACGCACGCTCGGCTCGCTCAATCTGCTCCATGAGGCAGGCTGGTACGGCGAGGACGATGTCGCTGCGTGTCTTCCGTTCGCCCAGCTCGCCTTGCCCGCGCTGCTCATCCAGTCCTGATAAGACAGGAAGTCGTCATGTCCCGTGTGCTCTTCAAGAACGCCGCTCTGCTCGATCCGCTTCAGCCGGACCTCCTGGAGGGGCATCACGTGCTGGTCGAGGACAATGTGATCAAGGAGGTCTCCGATCGGCCGCTCCAGGCCGCAGCCGACCGCACCATCGATCTGAAGGGCAAGACGCTGATGCCCGGCCTGATCGACCTGCATGTTCATGCAGTGGCGGTCGAGCTCAACCTGGCGCAGCAGGTGCACATGCCGAACGTGCTGGTGACGCTGCGCTCGACGCTGCTGCTGCGCGGCATGCTGCGGCGAGGCTTCACCACCGTCCGCGACGCCGGCGGCGCCGGCCATGCGCTGAAGCAGGCGATCGAGACCGGTCTGACCGACGGTCCGCGGCTGTTCGTCTCGGGCCGTGCGCTCAGCCAGACCGGCGGGCACGGCGACATGCGGGCCCGCTCGGACTACCTCGCCAGCGACGCACCGTGTCCCTGCTGCGTGCGCGTCGGCGCGCTGGCGCGCGTTGCCGACGGCGTCGACGGCGTGCGCAGGGCGGCGCGCGAGGAGCTCCAGATGGGCGCCGACCAGATCAAGATCATGGCCTCCGGCGGCGTCGCTTCACCGACCGATCCGGTCGGTGCCTTCGGCTACTCCGAGGACGAGATCCGCGCCATCGTCGAGGAGGCGCGCGGGCGCCAGACCTATGTGCTCGCCCACGCCTACACCGCAGCCGCCATCGAACGCGCGGTGCGCTGCGGCGTGCGCACCATCGAGCATGGCAATCTGGTCGATGCTCCGACCGCGCAGCTGATGGCCGAGAAGGGCGCCTATGTGGTGCCGACGCTCGTCACCTACGAGGCGCTGGCCAAGGAGGGCGCCCAATATGGCCTGCCGCCGGAGAGCGTTGCCAAGATCGCCGATGTCCGCGACGCCGGCCTGCGTTCGCTCGCGATCTACCGCGACGCCGGCGTGAAGATGGGATTTGGCAGCGACCTGCTCGGGCCGTCCCAACGCCTCCAGAGCGACGAATTCCGCATCCGCGCCGAGATTCTCGGTCCGCGCGCCGTCATCGCCAGCGCGACATTGATCGGCGCCGAGGTGCTCGGCATGGAGGGCAGGCTCGGCCAGATCGTGCCCGAGGCGTGGGCCGACCTGCTGGTGGTCGACGGCAATCCGCTGCGCGATGTTGCCTGCCTGCTCGGCCAGGGCGAGCACATCCCAATGGTGATGAAGGCAGGCAAGGTCCAGTTCGACAGGCTGAGCGCCTAGCTGGCACTATCGCCACATCCCCCGCATCCGCGCGCCGATGTCGACCTTCGGGCCTTGCGCCGCCGTGCGTGCCGCGCCGGCTCCGGCCTTCGGCCAGGCGGTGCGTTCGAACAGATAGACGAGCTGCTCCGGGATGAAGCGGGTGCGCGAGGCGTAGACGTGGCGGTCGCCCTTGGCGGCCTGGCCGTGGGTGAAGAAGCGCTGCGGCACCACGAGGTGCAGATCGTCCTTGGCGCGCGTCATCGCGACATAGAGCAGGCGCCGTTCCTCCTCGAGCTCGGCGCTGGTGCCGGCACCGAGATCGGACGGCATGCAGCCGTCGACGACGTTGAGCACGAACACCGATTTCCACTCCTGGCCTTTGGCCGAATGGATGGTCGAGAGGATCAGATAGTCCTCATCGCGGAGCGGCGGCCCGGATTTGTCGCTGGTCGCATCCGGCGGATCGAGCGTGAGCTCGGTCAGGAATTTCTCGCGCGAGGCATAGCCACTCGCGATCTGCTCGAGCTGCATCAGATCGGCGCGGCGCGTCTCGGAATCCTCGTGGAGGCGATCGAGATGCGGTTCGTACCAGAGCCGCACGCGTTCGAGATCGGCCGGCCATTCCGAATAGCGCAGATTTTCGATGGTGCGGACGAAGCCGGTCCAGTCCGCGCCGGTGCGCGGCGGTACCGGGAACTGGCCGAGCGCGGCAAGCGGGTCGGTACTCTCGGCCATCTGGTCAAGTACGCGCTGCGCAGTCGCGGGTCCGATGCCCGGCAACAGATGCAGGATGCGGAAGCCGGCGACGCGGTCGCGCGGATTCTCGGTGAAGCGCAGCAGCGCCAGCACGTCCTTGACATGCGCGGCATCGAGGAATTTCAGCCCGCCGAACTTGACGAAGGGAATGTTGCGGCGGGTCAGCTCGATCTCCAGCGGGCCCGAATGCGAGGACGTCCGAAACAGCACCGCCTGGTGCTTCAAGAGCGCGCCTTGCTCGCGGTTGGCCAGCACCTCCTCGACGATGTAACGGGCCTGGTCGGCCTCGTCGTGCACGGTGACGAGCTGTGGTTTTTGCGCGGAGGCGCGGTCGGTCCAGAGGTTTTTTGTAAAGCGCTCGCGGGCCAGGCCAATGACGCCGTTGGCCGCCGCCAGCACGGCTTGCGTCGAGCGGTAGTTGCGGTCGAGCGTGATCATCTCCGCGCGGGGCGAAAAGCTTTGCGGAAAATCCAGGATGTTGCGCACGGTGGCGGCGCGGAACGAATAGATCGACTGGGCGTCGTCGCCGACCACGGTGAGGCCGCGTCCGTCCGGCTTCAACGCCAGCAGGATCGAGGATTGCAGGCGGTTGGTGTCCTGATATTCGTCGACCAGCACATGATCGAAGCGGCCGCCGATCTCTTCCGCGATCAGCGCGTCGCTCATCATCTGCGACCAGTAGAGCAGGAGGTCGTCGTAATCGAGCACGTGCTGGGCCTGCTTGGCCTCGACATAGGCCGCGAACAGGCCCTTCAGCTCGGCCGCCCAGCCTGCGCACCAGGGATAGTGCTGGCCCAGCACCTTCTCGATCTCCATCTCGGCATTGACGCAGCGCGAGTAGATCGAGAGGCAGGTGCCCTTGGCGGGAAAGCGACTCTCCGTCTTCGACAGGCCCCGCTCGTGCCGGACCAGGTTCATCAGGTCGGCGGAATCCTCGCGGTCGTGGATGGTGAAGGCGGGATCGATGCCGATCCGCTCGGCATATTCGCGCAGCAACCGTGCGCCGATGCCGTGGAACGTGCCGGCCCAGCTCAGCGCGTCGCGCATCATCGCGGCATTGTTCTCGCCGAGCACTTTTCGGGCGATGCGCTCGACCCGGCCGGCCATCTCGGCCGCGGCGCGGCGCGAGAACGTCATCAAGAGAATGCGGCGCGGATCGCTGCCTGCGACGATCAGATGCGCGACGCGGTGGGCCAGCGTGTTGGTCTTGCCGGACCCGGCGCCGGCAATGACCAGCAGGGGGGCGCCCACGGTCGCACCATCAGCCACGCCATGCTCCACGGCGCGGCGCTGCTCCGCATTGAGCGTGTCCAGATATGTCGCCACGAATCGCCCCGGTGAAACCGCCAGAGTCGGCGATCCCGCGGCGAATCGCAATGCGGCTGGACGGAACCGGTGTTAAGACCTAGGGAAAAGACAGCCCAAGTTCCAGCCTGAGAGCGCCCCCGGCATGACCGAGCTCAAGCCCGACCAGTTCGAGATGCGGCGGCTGGAATCGCTCAGCAACACCATCTTTGGTGTCGCCATGACGCTACTCGCTTACGACCTGCCCAAGGCCGCGGTGTTCACCAGCGCGCCCGATTGGAACGATCTGGCCCGGGTCTATTCCGGCAAGCTCGCGGGTCTTGCGCTCAGCTTCATCATTGCCGGCGTGTTCTGGATCAGCCATCACCGGCGGCTGGCACGCCAGCCCGTCGGCAGCCGTGGCGCGGTGATCCTCAATCTGTTCTTCCTGCTCTCGATCGTGCTGCTGCCGGTGACCAACGGCCTCTACACCAACTACCCCATGAGCAACGCGGCCGCCGTGCTCTACGGCCTGAACCTGACTGCGATCGCCGGCCTCAATGCCTGGCTGTGGTGGAGGATTCTTGGCGGCTGGCGCCACGAGATCATGGCCTCCTTGTTTCCGCTGCTGGTGTTCATCCCTGGCACGATCGTTGCGGCGTTCGCGCCGCATGTCGCGCCCTTCCTGTGGTTCATCGCCTTCGGCGGACTCCTGATCCAGCGCTTCTATGTCGGGCCGACCGAGCCGGATGCGTAAGGCGGCTCACCCTTGCGTCGCGCCGAACCCGTCTGCTGGCACGTAAAGCTTGACCGGGCGGATTTCGTAGACCGCAGTCGGATTGACCTGGCGCAGCGTCCGCGCCGCCGCGATCGCCTCCTCATCCGTGTCGTATTCGACGAGGTGGAAGCCCAGAAGCTGCTCCTTGGTCTCGGCAAACGGGCCGTCCAGCACCATGCCCGCGCCGGGGCCACGCAAGGTGCGGGCCTTTCGGGTCTCATCCAGGCGGGCGGCCGGCCCAAAATGTCCACTTGCCCGGAGAGGAGCCTGAACCTCGATGACTTTGGCCACGACCGCGGCGTCCTTCTCGGGCGTCCAGGACAAGATCTCATCTTCCACGTGATAGGCCAGGATGGCGTAAAGCATCGTCACCTCGTTGATTTTGCGGCGCGCAGCTTCAAAGGACGTATCACGATGGCTGGGACCGACAAGGGCGGTGCGGAAAATATTGCGTCGTGCCGGCCTCGATGAAGCCGTCCAGAAACCCGATTGCGGCCCGGCCGGGTGAACGCCGCCCCAAGCCGAGGCGACTGATGGCCACAAGAACACGGAAGGCCATCGGAGGCGGCAATGTCGGGTCACACCATCAAGGTCATTTGCAAGATCATTTGCGACGCGCGGCGGGCGGCACGATCGGAGCCTGCCGATTTGCACGACCGGAGCGGTCACCATCGCTATTACGGCAGCTCGGTCGAGAACGGCGGCGAACGCATCGCCGAGAGCCGCGGGGGCAAACGCCCGCGCGCCCTCAATGTCTGCGGCTTCTGAAGCCTTCGGCGAGAACGTCATTCAACATGGACGTCCTGCAAATACCAATCGCGGCGATGCCGTTGCTGCTCGGCGGGGAGCCGCACCGCGCAGTCATGGCCTGCTGCGTCGACATGCTGATCGCCGCCGTGGCATTGCGCGAGCGGCTTCGCGCGGGCTGATCCGGCGCCGTCACGGCGCGCTCAGGACCTGCTTGACCAGCGCCTCGCGCAACGTTGCCAGCTCGCCGCTCGCCTCCATCTGCGCGATCATCTTGCCGACCTTCGGCACCAGATCGCGATGGCGTTCGTGCAAATAGTGGTAGATGTGGACGCGCTCGAGCGGTGGCGAGAGCGCGACAATCCTGTCCTGCAGATTGAGCTTCCTCACCGCGACCAGGCCGCTGAAGAGGTCGGTGACCATCACGTCGAAGCGGTCGGCGTCGAGCATCCTGACCATGTTATCGAGGCTCGTGGTTGCCGTGACGCGGGCCATGCTGCGCGTGCCGTCCTCCGACGAGCCGACGCCGCGGACGATGCCGATGCTGTAGTCCCTGATCGAATTCCAGCCGGCGACGTCGAAGCGGAGTTTCGTCGAAAACACCGCCGGCTCGATGTAGTTGATCGCCGGCGTGACCTGGACCAGCGTCGGGTAGTCGCGGGAGAGCGTCCCGATCCGCTGGATCTCGCCGTCGACCGCGCCGGCGCTCGACAATGCGAGCGCGCGCTTGCCGGGGACGTCCTCGAATTCCAGCTTGATGTTCAGCCTGGCGTAGACGGCCCGCAGCATCTCGCCGCCGACATATTGATCGGGGATGCCGGCGATCCGCGCCAGCCGGATCAACTCCCGCGCCTGCGAGGGACCGGCTGCGAGCAACGCTAGGCAGGCGACGACTATCCGCCACATCAGGCGTCTCCTTCGGGCGTGCGTTGCTACCATTGGATTCGGGCGCTCGCGCGGTCTACCGGGGGTGGGGCCTGCGGCGGTCACAACGATCGTCGCTCGCCCGCCTTGCAGGCGGTTCCGGACTTTCACCCGATGTCATTTTAGCACGCGAAGTGATAGCTTGCGCGAGGATCCTGCTGCTGGGCGCAAGACATGACGCCGCCGACTCCAAGGCACCCATGGGCCGACAGGATCGCTGCGCGCCTCGCGTGACGGACACGTCGCGTGACGGGCACGTTGCGCGAAGGGCACGTTGCGCGAAGGGAAAGTCTCAACGATCGAATTGCTCGCGGCTGCGGCCGGCCGGAGCAGGGTGCCATTTTCGGGGACATGGTGCATGGGCAATGCAGGCGACGAGGACTCCAAGCGCAGCCACGCCATCGCCCCGGCGGCCGCGAAGCAGGATTCGACCGGGCAGAATATGAACGGAATCGGCGCTGCCCTCGCGCCGCCGATGATCGGGGCGCTGCTGTCGCGGATCTTCAACTGGTCGCGCAGCGGCGTCGGACCCCGCCTCCTGGCCGCCGTGCTGCTGTTCTCTTCGATCGTGACGCTCACGCTGACCGCACTCCAGCTCTATCTGGACTACGAGCGTGAGGTCGGCGTCATTGAGACGCGGCTTGACGAGATCGGTCGCAGCACTACCGGCAGCCTCGGCGAGAGCCTGTGGAATCTCGACCAGAACCAGCTCAAGCTCCAGCTCGACGGCATCCTGCGGCTTCCCGACATTCGGGCGGCGGAAGTCCACGAGATCGCCGATCGTCCCAATCCGATCCATCTCGCAGTCGGCGAGCCGAGCACCCGCTCGATCGTGACGCGCGACTATCCCTTGAACAACATCGTGCAGGGGACCGCACGCCCGATCGGCGTGCTCCACGTCGAGGCGACCCTGACCGATGTCTATCAGCAACTGCTGAACCGTGCCCTCGTCATTCTGGCAAGCCAGGCGGCGAAGACGTTCCTCGTCTCCCTGTTCATCATCTACATGGTCCATCTGCTGGTGACGCGGCATCTCGTCGCCATCGCGGAGTTCGTCAGCAAATACAGCCTGACGCGGCCACCGCCGCCTTTGCAGCTGGAGCGCCGGGCGCCCCACGATGCCGACGAGCTCGACAAGGTGATCGATGCCTTCAACGCCATGCGTGCAAAGCTCGAGCGAGCCTATGGCGAGCTGCGCGAGGCCAATGCGAATCTCGAGCGTGACCTGAATATCCGCCGGCGCGCGGAGGAGGCCGCGCGTGCGAGCGAGCAGCGTTTCCGCGACTATGCCGAGACCGCCTCCGACTGGTTCTGGGAGACCGGACCGGATCATTTGTTCACCTACATATCCGACCGGGCCGGCGCCTTCGGCATGGACAACAAGGCGCTGATCGGCAAGCGCCGTTCCGATGCCGCCTTCGACCGCGACGCCGAGCCGGAGAAATGGCGCGCGCACACGGCGACGCTGGACCGCCACGAGCCGTTCCGGAAGTTCGAATATCGTGGCCGCGACGTGTCCGGACGCGTGCGTCATTTCAGCGTCAACGGCCAGCCGGTGTTCGCCGCCGACGGACGCTTCATGGGCTATCGGGGGTCAGCGACCGACCTCACCGAGCAGCACGAAACCGGGGAGCGGCTGCGCCAATCCCAGAAGATGGACGCGATTGGTCAGCTCACCGGCGGCGTCGCGCACGACTTCAATAACGTGCTCACCGTCATCACCGGCACCATCGAGATCGTCCAGGAGGGGCTTGCGGACAAGCCCGAGTTCGCCGCGATCGCGCAGTTGATCGACGATGCGGCCGCGCGTGGCGCGGAGATCACCTCGCAGCTCTTGACCTTCGCGCGTCGCCAGCCGCTCGAGCCGCGCGAGATCGACGTCAACGCGCTCGTGGTCGAGACGGCGAAGCTGCTGAAGCCGATGCTCGGCGAGCATATCGAGATCGTGACACGGCTCGCGGACGACGCCTGGTCCGCGTTGGCAGATCCGTCGCAGCTCACGTCCGCGATCGTCAATCTCGCCGTCAACGCCCGTGACGCGATGCCGGGAGGCGGCAGGCTCACGCTCGAGACTGCGAACCGCGACCTCGACGGCACGAGCACTACCGGCGACGGCGATGTCATGCGCGGTGCCTTCGTGATGGTCGCGGTAGCCGACACCGGCCACGGCATTGCCCCCGACATCCGCGAGCGCGTGTTCGAGCCGTTCTTCACCACCAAGGGCGTCGGTCGCGGCACCGGGCTTGGGCTGAGCATGGTCTACGGCTTTGCCCGCCAGACCGGAGGCACCGTCGCCATCGAAAGCGAGGAGGGACGTGGCACGGTGATGCGGCTGTTCCTGCCGCGATCGAAGGGCGATGCGCCGGCCAGAACGGCACCGGTTCAGGCGCTCGCGGCGGCACGCGGGCACGAGACGATACTCGTGGTCGAGGACGATCCGCTGGTGCAGGGCTATGTCATCGCCCAGCTCGGCACCCTCGGCTATCGCACGCTCGCCGCCGGGGACGGCGCAGCCGCGCTTGCACTGGTCGATCAGGGCGCCAGGTTCGATCTGCTGTTCACCGACATCATCATGCCCGGCGGCATGAACGGGCGGGAATTGGCCGAAGCCGTCCAGCTCCGCCGGCCGGGAGCGCGGGTGCTCTACACCTCCGGCTACACCGACGACACCATCGTCCACGGGGGGCAGCTCGACCCCGGCGTGGCATTGCTCAGGAAACCGTACCGGAAGTCGGAGCTGTCGCTGAAGATCCGCGAGGTGCTTGCGGGCGAGCCGCCGGCCTGAGCGGCGCCCGCCAACGAAAAAGGCGCGGCGGGGAGGCCCCGTCGCGCCCGATTTCTTGCTCGCTGGTCCAGGGCCGAGAGCGCCCCGATGCCAAGCTTCTATTCAAAGCCTAGCGGGCGATCCCAGCGAGGTGACAGCGCTTGGTAAAAGACACTGGATCACCTCCTTTCGTTGGTTTCGGAAGACCTCAATATAGGCGGCAATGCCGCCGCTGTTAAGGGGAGGCGGGCCGGGAGGAACCAGCGGCTGTTCGCAAGGCCGGGAAGCCGTCTGTTGGGCAGTTGAGACCGCCGCCCGGCCGTGTTAGGGAGCCCCTGTCGCGGGTGTAGCTCAATGGTAGAGCAGCAGCCTTCCAAGCTGAATACGAGGGTTCGATTCCCTTCACCCGCTCCAGCAAACCCCACCCAGCAGGGTCTCCAGACGCGTACATCCGTTTTACAGAACGCCGCGCTATCCCCCTAGCGGCTGGACAATCGCGAAAAAAACGCACGAACGTCCCACCGTAGTGGCTGCC
This sequence comes from Bradyrhizobium nivariense, assembly GCF_029846715.1. Classification (GTDB taxonomy): domain Bacteria; phylum Pseudomonadota; class Alphaproteobacteria; order Rhizobiales; family Xanthobacteraceae; genus Bradyrhizobium. The sequence goes on along the minus strand of NZ_JARVWW010000001.1, from coordinate 679,478 downwards.
GCTGAACCGTGCCGGGACCTGCAATTTCCCCCACGCTTCTCCGGTCGGATTTCAGTAGGTGCCCTAGGAGTCAGTCTTGACGGTGGCGCGACTCAAACTCTGCCAATTCTTGGTCGAGTTCATCACCTGACGTCGGTTTAGGGCCGGTGATCAGAACGATCTTTCCATCCCTGTCGATTTCGACACGCTGAATTTCAACGCCACCCGCGATCGCGCCGCGTACAGCGCGTGTAATGTCGTGTTGCTTGAATTGTGCAGGGCGGCGGGCCAACTAAAAACTCCGAGAGATGGAGACCAAATTCCAAACTATATATTATAGTATATAGGTCTCAATTTGAACTTTTGCCCGTTTGTAACAGCATCAAAATTTTGGACGATTCGAATCAACAGCGTCCGACTACGCGGCAGAATAGACCACGAGAATTTCTTACGTCCTCAATGCCGACCCGAGCCCGTTCGCGATAGGCCGACATGTCTTCGCTTACGAAGGAGGCGAGGACGGCTCGATAACTTCTATCTGCTTCCTCGCGGCATCCGGCTTGAAGCGCTAAATCCCCTGTTGTGAGCAACATCTCCGCCCCAAACCTTATGACTCGATTGAACGTGGTCGAGAGCTCCTTAACGTTGGCAAGCTCTGAGCGATCCGTTCGTCCCAAGGCCGCGGTGCCTTCCATAATGCGAGCGACACCGGTGCCGAAACCTTTGACGATTATCAGGTACCTGTCTGTGGTGGTCGTCCATTGAGGAGACGTGCATGCTAATTTGGACAGGCGGCGCTTTTCGTTGTCGAAGCTATTGACGATCTGTTCCGTCGCGAGCGCGAGATCAGAGTGGCAATAGGACGCACCAAATTGATTGCAGGTTTTGATAGCTGCCACGGCTCTTTCGTTAGCTAAGAGAAAATCCTTATCGTCCTCATTCTCGGCATTGGCCGCGTAGATCGGCAAAGCAACAAAGGTCGAGGCGAGAAGGACGAAAAGGAATTTCATGGCGCTACTGCAAAGGGGGTTGTTGGAAATGAGACGTGCACTCTAGTTTATATACTATAATATATGGCTCGCAACTTCGCGTTGACTTCGCATGTCCATCATGGACGTGCGCAAAATCGTTGGCATGAATGTACGAAAGGCGCGCCTTGAAGCCGGTATCTCGCAGGAGGAGTTAGCCGGTCGGATGGGCGTCGAGCAGTTCTATATCAGTGGCCTTGAAGCGGGGCGTCGCAATGCGACTCTTGTGACGCTCTGGAGGGCAGCGATAGCGCTCAACATCGATGCAGGATTGCTGTTCGACAAAGGCAACCACCGCGCTGAACTTCCCAAATCGAAGAGGTCAAAAGGGCGGTAGAGACGTTGCAGGGACCTGCACGCAACCTGACGAGCAGTTTTACAGCGCGCTGCTAACCTATTGATATGTCAAGCGTCCCTTAGCGTCGGTTTTACATGTAAGTCGTTGATTTTGTTGAAATATGGGGCAGCCTTCCAAGCTGAATACGAGGGTTCGATTCCCTTCACCCGCTCCAAATTTTTCAATGACTTAGTGCGAATTTTCAGATCTCATTCCGACAACCGCCAAAGCTATTTCGGCAACCAGGCTGAATACCTTTCCAAATTTGCCAAATGTTTTCAGTTCCGCGAACTGTGGTGTTGCCGTGGTGTCTGCAATCAGTTCGGCAGCTTTTATCGCTCTTTCGCTTTCCTTGTCGCGCGATCAGTTGAACCCGCCGCGCAAAGCGGTCATTCGCCTTGGCGACGAAATAGGTGCTGGATTGAGATTTCTCCGCCCTCAGGTGTCCTGCAATTCACCGGTCACGCGGCCGATGACATCACGCAGCCACGCATGTGCAGGCTGGTTGTCCAGCCGCCGCAGCCAAATCATGGCAGCTTCGATCGGCTTCGGCGAACGTGACAGTCGACGGTGAACAAGCTGGTGGGACCTCGTCATGCTTTTGGCGACGTTGAGCGGAAGCACCGATACCAGGTCCGATGTCGCCAGAATCGGCGCCGCTGACAAGAATGGCGCACGCATCGCCGCTCTTGGGCCAAGCTTTGATCTTTCAGGGCCGGTCTCGGCAAAATCGGGCCCGAATTGAGCGGACGAGATTTCCAGTTGCGGCAGCGTTGCCAGCTTCTCGGTCGAGAACTCCCGTGTTTTCGCGGCCGGATGACCCTTGCGATGCACCACGACGAATTGATCCTGCAGCAACCGCCGCCGGGAGAACCGCTCGCCCTGGACTCCTAACGGACCCATCGCCAAATGCAGTTCGCTTCGATCAAGCTGTCCGAGAACGTCCAGCGTGCCACTTGGCCGAAAATCCAGCTTCACTCCGGGAGCAATCTTGGCCACATGCGCCGCTATCGGCGCGACCAGAACGATCGCCGCATAGTTATCGACCGCAATGCGGAACGTTGCCGTCGCCTTTGACGGATCGAACTGCACCGGCTCCAGCGATTGTTGCAGCCCATCGAGTGCCATTCTGATCGGTGCGGCGAGTTCCTCGGCCCGCGGCGTCGGCATCATCCCATTCGGGCTGCGAACGAACAATTCGTCCTTCAGCATGTGACGCAATCGGGTCAGGGCATGGCTCATCGCGGGCTGACTGAGTCCCAGTCGTTGCCCCGCGCGTGTGACGGAGCGGTCCCGCATGATGGCGTCGAACACCACCAGCAGATTCAGGTCGATCGCACCCAGTCTGGGAGCCGGTTTGGTCAAGCGATTGGTACTCTTCCATCCATCATTCAGAACAAACATGTGCAGATGAAGAGAATGCATTTAACGAATGCGAAACTCAACCCTAGATTCCAGGTTGTCGGTTGGAACAGCGTGCCGCGCGCTGGGCAGCAACGCGGCCACCAACGCAGTAGGGCGGCCCCGAGGGGTCGGCCGCCTCCAGCGACAACACAACGCTTCACGTGGGAGATACTCATGATCGGAATCGTTCGGCTGGCCCTGCGGCGGCCGTATACGTTCGTCGTCATGGCGGTGCTGATCCTGATCTTCGGCACCGCGTCGGCGCTGCGGACGCCGACCGATATCTTTCCGAACATCAACATCCCGGTGATCAGCGTGGTGTTCAGCTACACCGGTCTGCCTGCCGACGATATGGCCGGCCGCATCGTCACGTTCTATGAGCGGTCGTTGCCGAACAGCGTCAACGACATCGAGCATATCGAATCCCAATCGATCGTGAACTACGGGATCATCAAGATCTTCTTTCAGCCGACCGTGAACATCAATGCTGCGTTGGCGCAGGTCAACGGCATGTCGCAGACCGTGCTGAAGCAGATGCCGCCGGGCATCACCCCGCCGCTGATCCTGAGTTTCAACGCCTCGAGCGTGCCGATTCTGCAGCTCGCCCTTTCAAGCGACAAGATCTCGGAAACGCAGATCTTCGATTCCGCGCTGAATTTCATTCGCCCGGCGCTGGCTCCGGTGCCGGGCGCAGCCCTGCCGCTTCCCTTCGGCGGCAAGGTGCGGCAGGTCCAGGCCGACCTCAATCAACAGGCGCTGCATCAATACGGTGTTTCCGCCAACGACGTCATCAACGCGCTTTCGCTGCAGAATTTGATTACGCCGGTTGGAACCCAGAAGATCGGTTCGTACGAATACACCGTCAACCTGAACGACTCGCCCAAAGCGGTTGAAGCCTTCAACGACCTGCCGATCAAGACGGTCAACGGCACGGTCATCTATATGCGGGACGTCGCCTACGTGCATGACGGCAGTCCGCCACAGACCAATGCCGTCCACGTCAACGGCGCCAGCGCGGTATTGCTGACCATCATGAAGGCGGGTGCCAGCTCGACGCTCGACATCATCAACGGCGTCAAGAGCCTGCTGCCTACGGTGTCGCAGACGCTTCCGAGCAGCCTGAAGTTGACCGCGGTCGGCGATCAATCCGTTTTCGTCACCGATGCGGTATCCAGCGTCGTCAGGGAAGGCGTGATCGCGGCGGCGCTGACCGGGGCGATGATCCTGTTGTTCCTTGGCAGTTGGCGCTCGACCCTCATCATCACGCTCTCGATCCCGCTGGCAATTCTGGCGGCGTTGACCGGCCTTTCGCTGCTGGGCGAGACCATCAACGTCATGACGCTTGGTGGCCTGGCGCTGGCGGTCGGCATCCTGGTCGACGACGCCACCGTGACCATCGAAAACATCAACTGGCATCTTGAGCAGGGCAAGGAGATCGAGCCTGCCATACTCGACGGCGCGCAGCAGATCGTCGTGCCGGCGACCGTGTCACTGCTTTGCATCTGCATCGCCTTCGTGCCGATGTTCGGGCTCGGCGGCGTCGCCGGTTATCTGTTCCGGCCGCTGGCAGAAGCGGTGATGCTGGCGCTGGCCGCTTCCTATGTGCTCTCGCGCACGTTGGTGCCGACGCTGGCCAACTATCTCCTGCGTCATCGGCATGTCCACGGCTCGGCCGATGAGGCCGGTCACGCAAGAGCCAGCCGCAATCCGCTCGCGCGCTTCCAGCGCGGCTTCGAGCACGTGTTCGAAGATGTTCGAAAGGCCTATCTGGGCCTGCTGCAGCTCTGCTTGCGGAACCGGATCAAGGTGATCGCCGGTTTCATGGCTTTCAGCATCCTTTCGTTCGGCCTTGCGCCCTCACTCGGCCAGGATTTCTTCCCGACCGTCGACGGCGGCCAGATCAAGCTGCACGTCCGCGCACCGACGGGAACGCGGATCGAGGAGACGACCAGCCTGACCGATCGGATCGGCACCGCCATCAACGGCATCATTCCCGCCAACGAACTCGACGGCATCGTGAGCAATATCGGGCTCACGGTCAGCGGCATCAACATGGCCTATAACAACTCCGGCACCATCGGCGTCGGCGACGCGGACATCCTGATCAGCCTTAAGCCTAACCACGCGCCGACTGACGACTACATCAAGACCATGCGCGAGAAGCTGCCGCAGCAGTTTCCCGGCACCAGCTTCGCCTTCTTGCCCGCGGATATCGTCAGCCAGGTCCTGAATTTTGGCGTGCCGGCTCCCATCGACCTGCAGGTGGCCGGCAGGGATCTTGTGGCCAATCGCAAATACGCGAATGCGCTGTTGACGAAGATCAGGGCGATCCCCGGCATTGCCGATGCGCGCATCCAGCAGGCGTTTCAGCAGCCGACGCTTGACGTCAATGTCGATCGCTCGCTCACCTCGCTCGCGGGCCTCACCGAAAAGGACGTCGCCACCGCCATGCTGACCACGTTGTCGGGTAGCTCGCAGTCCGCCCCGACCTATTGGCTGAACCCGACCAACGGCGTGTCCTACGCGGTCTCGGTCCAGACCCCGCAGCGCGACATCAACACCATGACCGGCCTGCAGAACATTCCGGTGACATCAGCGGCCACCGCCAATACCCAGCTGCTGGGTGGCCTGGCGCAGGTCCAGCGGAGCAACAGCAACGCCGTCGTGTCCCACTACAACGTTCAGCCGGTGATCGACATTTTTGCAACGCCGCAGGGGCGGGACCTCGGTGCGCTTGCATCCGACATTCAAAAAGCGATCCACGACACGGCAAAGGATCTGCCGAAGGGGGCGAGCGTCGCGCTGCGTGGCCAGGTCAGCACGATGACAAGCGCCTATCAGCAGCTCTTCGTCGGTCTCGCGGTAGCCATCGTGCTGATCTACCTGCTGATCGTCATCAACTTCCAGTCCTGGGTCGATCCCTTCGTTATTGTCATGGCGCTGCCGACCGCATTGGCCGGCATCGTCTGGATTTTGTTTGGCACCGGAACGACGCTTTCCGTTCCAGCCCTCACCGGCGCGATCATGTGCATGGGTGTTGCGACCGCCAACAGCATTTTGGTGAGCAGCTTTGCCCGTGAACGCATGGCCGCGGGTGCGAGTGCCATGGAAGCCGCGTTCGAGGCGGGCGGCTCGCGGTTTCGCCCGGTGCTGATGACGGCGCTCGCCATGGTGATCGGCATGCTGCCGATGGCGATCGAGGCCGGGCAGAACCAACCGCTCGGGCGTGCCGTGATCGGCGGGCTGATCTTTGCCACCTGCGCCACCCTGTTTCTGGTGCCAACCATCTTCAGCCTGGCGCATAGCCGGCGGCCCGGCGCGGCAAGTGAGCCAGACGGCGCAATAATACAATCGCATTGAGCGGAGAAGAAAATGCCTTCGGAAGACATCAAAGCCCCAGGCCGGAAGGGCCTTCTGACCGCCGCGGCTGCCGCCGTCCTGATGGCCGGCATCGTGCTCAGCTACGGCTTCATTGGCCGCGCGCAGAGCAAGCAGGAGGTGCTGGACTGGACCAAAACCCATGCCATCCCCACGGTTGCGCTCGCCGGACTGATCCCCGGGAGCTCGCATCAGACGTTGACGCTGCCGGGCAATATCCAGCCGTTCAACCGGGCGGCGATCTTCGCGCGCGTCAACGGTTACGTAAAGAGCTGGGACCACGACATCGGATCGCCGGTCAAGGCAGGCCAAGTGCTGGCCTCCATCGATGCGCCCGATCTCGATCAGCAGCTTGGTCAGGCCAAAGCGACGCTGGCGAGCGTCAAGGCCAATCATCAAATCGCATCGCTGACCGCCAACCGCAATAATATCCTGCTGCAAAAGCAGATCGTCGCCCAACAGCTGGCAGATCAGACCGACGCCGACGCCAAGGCGAAGGAGGCCGTTGTCGACGCCAACGAAGCCAATGTCAGGCAACTGGAAGCTATGCAGTCGTTCAAGACGCTGGCCGCGCCGTTTGACGGCGTCGTAACCGCCCGAAACGTCGAACTCGGCATGCTGATCAATTCGGGAGGGTCCGGTCAGCCGCTGTTCGAGGTGTCGGACTTGCATCGCGTTCGCATCTACGTGCAGGTGCCGCAATCGTTTACCGCCGGCCTGACCGTTGGCATGAAGGCGACGTTCGAAATGCCGCAATACCCGGGCGCGCAATTCGAGGCGACGCTGTCGCATGTCTCCAAGTCGATAAATCAAAATTCGCACAGCATGCAGGTCGAGCTGCAGGCCGATAATGCTGCCGGAAAATTGTTCGGCGGCAGCTACTGCAATGTGCACTTCGAAATTCCGACCGACGCGAATTTAGTGAAGATTCCTTCGACCGCGCTCATCACCGGCAATCAAGGCACCCGGGTCGCAACCCTCGACAGCAATAACAAGGTCGCCCTCAAGAGCGTGAAACTGGGCCGCGATCTCGGTGACAGCGTTGAGGTCATTGCCGGCCTGACGCCGTCCGATCGGATTATCAATAGTCCCCCGGAAACGCTGGTGACCGGCGATATTGTTCGGGTAGCTGGCGCAACATCGCAGGTTGCCGGGCCGGTATCGTCTTCGTCTGCGTCCCGGCAATGAGGCGTTCCATGCGGGTTTGCGGCAATCCTCCTCTCGCGGGACGTGACGTCAGGCTGGACCTGTTCCGTGGTCTCGCGAATTGGGCGATCTTTCTGGATCACATCCCGCACGAGGTACTCAGCTGGATTACGGTCAAGAACTACGGCTTCAGCGATGCGGCCGATCTGTTCGTGTTCATATCCGGCTATACCGCCGCGCTGGTTTTCGGAAGAGTGATGATCGAGCGGGGTTACGCAGCGACCGCGTCGAGGCTGGCAAAACGTGCTCTTACGTTATATGCCGCTCACATCATCGTGGTCGTGATCTATATCGCGGTTATTGCCTGCGTCTCACGCGAGTTTCACGATCCGGATGACCTGAACCAGTTCAACGTCACCGTTTTCATGAACATGCCCTTCCGGGAATTTGTCCAGGCGCTGGCCTTGAGATACAAGCCCGTCAATCTCGACGTGCTTCCGCTTTATATTCTGTTGTTGGGCGCGTTCGCGCCGGCTTTGTGGCTCATGGTCCGCAAACCGAATTGGACACTGGCTGGTTCGCTGGTCCTGTATGTTGTCGCAAGGCATTTTGGCTGGAATCTTCCGGCCTCTCCATCCGGCCTCTGGTATTTCAATCCGTTCGCCTGGCAGCTGCTGTTTTTCCTCGGCGCCTGGATCGCCTTGGGCGGCAGCCGCGCCATTCAATCGATTGTTCGAACGAGGGCGGCATTCTGGCTGGCGATTGCCTACATCATCTTTGCCTTCGTGGTGATGATGGCCATTCGTGCGCCAGATCTCGGCGTTCTTGTTCCGCACTGGATCCTGCAGCCATTCGATCCAAACGACAAGACCAACCTCGCGCCCTACCGGGTCGTTCACTTCATGGCTCTCGCTGTCGTGGTCACCCGGTTTCTGCATCTGGATTCGCCAATTCTGCAATGGCGCGCGCTGGCACCGCTGATCAGGTGTGGCCAGCACTCGCTTCAGGTTTTTTGCATCGGCATCGTCCTGTCGTTTTGCGCGCATGCCGTCATCGAACTGAGCCTGAATTCGTTCTGGGTTCAGATTGCCGTTGGCCTAACCGGAATATCGCTCATGACGGCAGTCGCATATTGGCGGCCCCGGTCGAAACAGCGCGATCGCGTACTCCCTTCGCCCGCTCAAATTGGAGAACTCGCATGACAGGCGGTTTAGCGCTCGTCTGGCCGGTCATAACGGCCGCGTTCCTGGCCTCGCTGGTCGAGGCGGTTGAAGCTCTCACGATCGTGCTGGCCGTCGCCATCGTTCGCGGCTGGCGTCCAGCGGGTCTTGGTGCGCTCGCCGGCCTTGCGGTGCTGGCCCTGATCGTCGTGGCCCTTGGACCCTTGCTCGGCCATGTTCCGCTGCGCCTCCTGCAGTTCGTGATCGGGATCCTGCTCTTGTTGTTCGGCATGCGCTGGCTGAGAAAGGCGATCCTGCGCGCCGCCGGCGTGATCCCGCTCCATGATGAGGCGACGGCGTTCGCGACCGAGACGGCAGAACTGCGCGAACAGGCCCGCCGCAACGAAGCGAGGCTCGATTGGATCGCATCACTCACCACCTTCAAGGCGGTTCTTCTCGAAGGGCTTGAAGTGGTGTTCATCGTGATTGCGCTCGGTGCCGGTCGCGGACTGCTCGTTGCCGCCAGCGCCGGTGCTGTAGCGGCATGTCTGGCCGTCGCTTTGGTCGGCTTGATCGTGCATCGGCCGTTGTCGCGGGTCCCGGAAAATACGCTCAAATTCGTTGTCGGCATTATGCTGTCCGCGTTCGGCGTATTCTGGGCGGGCGAGGGGCTTGGGTTGGCCTGGCCAGGCTCGGACCTCGCCATCGTCGGATTTGCGGCGATGTTTCTGGCTGTCAGCAGCGCGGCCGTGGTGCTCGCCCGGCGCGCCAAGGCGGAGGCCGTATCATGACGGTACTGACCAACGCGTTGCGGGAGCTGGCCGGGCTGTTCGTCGACGACGGCGCGCTTGCGCTCATGATCATAGCCGTCGTGGTCCTCGCCGGCGTGGTAGCGACCCTACTGCCTGAAGTGCCGTTGGTGGCGGGCGGCATCTTATTGTTTGGTTGTCTCACTGCGCTTCTTTCGAGCGTAGCAAGAGCTAATAGGCGTTATGGTGAGGGGACTGGCCGGAGCCGAATTAGCGAGGTCCATTGAAATGCTTTCGGGACACGCGCTCGTGTTCGGGGTGGGCATCACGCTCGGCGCGGGGCTGATGCTGGTGTCGGCGGTGTCTGCGTTGATCGCTGGCGGTTGAATGGTGCCGGGGGCAGCAGTTGACGGGATATCAGGCGTCGACGCCGGCAGAGCCGCGGCATTGGTCAAGGTGCTTCCGGGTGCCGACGTGCACGAGCTTCCGGGCGTGGAGCTGCCGAGTGGGGGCGCCGGCGCCACAGTGCCTGTCGTGCTGCCAGTGACCGTGCCGACGATGGTCACGGGCATGGCCGCCGGCAAGGTTGGCGGCAGGCTTGTCGCGGTCATCGGCGCAGCCAGCCCCGACATGCCAGTGATGGTCCCCATTGCGCCCGTCGGGCTCGTTGCACTCATCACCGCGGTGGGGCTTGCAGAAACGCCGCTGCTCGTGGCGGTGACACTCTCCACCGATGGCGAAAGCTCCACCGCGGTCGGCGCGCAATTCACGCTCGTTCCTGGAAGCGTGGGGTCCTGTGCCAGTGGGGGCGAAGCCAGCGTGGTTGCTGGCGCACCGGGAATGGTCGAGGCCGAGAAAAGGCTCGTGAACGGGCTTGGCCCTGCCAGTGGGGACGACAAGATCGCCCCCGGTGTTGTGGGAATGGCCATGGCGGTCGTTCCCATGGTCGAAACTTGTGCCAGGGAGCCGCTGCCGCTCAGCAGGAGGGCGGCCGTTGCGCAGATGAGCGTACGCATTCAAAATCCCAGGCGTTCGATTGTCGAGATCAGACGTAAGTGCCGAGGCCGGTAGATCCAATTCACATTCGAGAGCGGAGATTGATGGCTCGAAGCAGTCGGGCGCCGACAGCGCCGGTGATGCGCGCATATGCGGGACGCTCGATCACGATGTCTGGGAAAATCGCGACGACTGGCCGAGAGACGGCGAACCCAAATCTAATTGCTGCGCAAGATCGCTACGCGAATTACATAGGAGCTGATGCAGTAATTTCGAACAGCAAACAGGGTGCGCCGCGGGTCGCGGCCGCACCCCGTATGACGCTTCGCGAGCCCTTCCGCTCAGCGGTATCTCGGCCCGATATGGACGTTGCGGCCGGCAAACACGGGAGCCGCGCCGCCGGCCCGCTCGAGGCCCATCCGCCCTGCCGGCGTCAAGGCGCCGCCGTTCAGGACGTCCCGGTTCGGATACATCGACGCGTACGCCGCGGGCTCCTGGTCCGCGAAGGACCACGCTGCAAATGCGGACGGGATTGTCGCCGTCGAGATCAATGCCGCAGCAATTAGTGTCTTGAACACAGTCATCATCATTCTCCATTGTCTCATTCGTGCGGAGAATTAGCGGCTCGCGCTTACTGCTGCTCTCGTTGTTGCGTTTCCCGAATCGAAATGTTCTTGATGTGTCTGATGTAGGCATTTCCATCGGCGACCGTGCATCGTCGCAGATCACTCTTCCGAGAAGGCGAAATACGCTTGGAGCTATGAATGCGCCGATGTCGAATCTGTATTCTTTGTCATGATCGCTCTCGCCATCGTGCTCGGCGGGGGCGTGCCTGACGCCTACTTCAGTTCAGGTCACCTCAACGCCCGGAGTATGAATCATGAGGTTGTTGTCCCTGCTCTGCTTCGCACTTTGTCTCGTCCTCTCCGCCACCACAGCATTCGCCCGCGGCGGCATGGGATCGATGGGATCGCACATGTCGATGGGTGGCGGCGCGCTTGGCACGAGCGCTGCGGCACCGGGCACGAATTCACTGGGCACCGCGCTGCCCTCATCGGGGACAATCGGTCATGCCATGAAAGGCCCGCTGCTCGGTACGAACGCTGCCATCGACAAGGAGGATGCACGAGTTGAGAAGATGCTGGAGGGGTCGATCTGTCGCGGATGTTGAGCGCGTGCATCTCTCAGGGCCAAATTGATGATACCCGCAGTTCTCGCTCTGCTGGGGTGTGAGCTCGCCGGCAACGCGCTCCACCGAATGGTTGGGCTTCCCGTACCGGGGCCTGTGATCGGCATGTCAATTCTGGCCGCCGCGCTGGCTTTCAGAAAAGGAGGCGCGAGCTCCGGGTCGCCGATCACGGGCAGCCTGGAGCAGTCCGCCGAAACCCTGATCAGTCACATGGGACTTCTGTTCGTGCCGGCGGGTGTCGGCCTGGTAGCGGAGATCGACGTGTTGTGGTCCGAATGGTTGCCGATTGCCGCCGGCCTGATCGGATCGACGTTGCTCAGCCTGGCTGTCACTGGCCTCGTGATGCACTGGAGCATTCGCCGCCGCGCCGCGCGGCGAGCGCCAGACATCGTGCAGGGTCTGGAGCGGGGTTGATCCAAGTCGGACCGTCGCCAATGATTGCAATTGACCATCTCTGGAATTCGCTTGGCGCGACGCCGTTGGTCTGGCTCGTCGTAACGCTGGCCGCCTATACGGCCGGCAACGCGGTGCTGCGGGCTTGCGGAGGGGCGACGTTGGCGAATCCCGTGCTGATAGCCATCGCTATCGTGGCTGCCATCGTCGTCGTGACCCGCACCGACTACACGGTCTATTTTAAGGCGACCCAGTTCATCAATTTCCTGCTCGGACCAGCAACCGTCGCCCTGGCCATTCCGCTGGCGCGAAGCGCCCGGCTCGTGAGGGAGAATCTTGCGGGCGTCGGACTGGCGCTGTTGGCGGGTTCCGTGACATCGACGATCAGCGGCATTAGCCTGGCGTGGTTGTTCGGAGGTTCACGCACGGTTGCGCTTTCCATGGCGCCGAAGGCTGCGACCACTCCCATTGCTGCCGCGGTGTCGAGCCAGATCGGCGGCATTCCGGCCCTGACGGCTGCGCTCGCGATCGTCGGCGGCATTGTGGCGGCCGTTGTTGGTCGGACGATGCTGACCAGCTTGAACGTCAACGACTGGCGGGCCCATGGCCTCGCTGCCGGAGTTGCGGGAAGCGGCATTGCGGCCGCTCAAGTAGCCGAGCGCAACGAGCTTGGAGCCGCATTTGCCGCGCTTGGCATCGGGCTGAACGCTGTCCTGGTCGGGATCATCGTGCCGCTCATTGTGCAATATTGGAAGTTATGAAATCGATCGTTCGCGCCACCCGGGACGATGCCGGCAACGTGATACGCCGCGCGACTGCGCGGATTGGGATGACGAGCGGCACGTCCTACCTCCAGGAGGTGAGCAATGGAGAAAAGTTCGATGCGTTCTCTTCTGTCAGTTGGCTTTCTGATTTCGCTGACCGCCTGTGCAAGCGCGGCTCCCATCCATGGTACGCACGCACGGCATCGCGCCGTGGCTCATCATGGGCCGGTCGTGTCACTGGGTGACTTCGTCATCCCGAGGGGAGCCTATGCAGGCCCTCGACCGCCGATCGATTGATCTTCATCGCCGATCAGGCCGACATCGTGCTCGGGCGAACAGCGTTCTCGCCGATCGTGCGCGAGAACCACGACTATGTCACTGTGCTGCTCGACAGCCGCGGCCGGGCGCTCGCCCAATGCACCTGGTCCATTCCGGTGTTCATCACATCGCTTCCGGTGGCTGCGCAGAAATACTTCCTGCCGAAGTTTCCGGCCGAAACCCTGAAAGAGGGTGACGTGCTCGCGACCAACGATCCGGAGATCGGCACCGGGCACCTCCCGGACGTGACGATGATCACGCCCATCTTCAAGAAGGGCAAGGTCGTGGGCTATGCTGGCTCAATCGCACATTTGCCCGATATCGGCGGTCGTCCCTTGCATTCCGAGGCCAGCGACATCTTCGAGGAAGGCATTCGCTTCCCGATCGTGAAGCTGCACGAGGCCGGCGTTCCCAACAAGGACGTGCTCGACATCATTACCGCGTCCGTTCGTCTTCCGACCGAAGTGATGGGCGACCTCGAATCCATGGTCTCCGCCAACAACGTCATGGGACGCGAGTTGCAAAAGTTCCTGGACGAGTATGATCTCGATGGCATCGACGAACTCGCGGATGCCATTCATGCGCGATCCGAAGCGCAGACCCGAGGAGCGATCCGGCAATGGCCGAACGGGACCTACTCCGCCGAGGTTCTGCTCGACGGCTACGACACGGATGTGAAACTCAAGGCGGCGGTTATTGTCCGTGACGACTCCATCCACGTCGACTACACCGGGACGTCCGACCAGGTTCTTCACTCGATCAACTGCCGGACCAACTATCGATACGCCCATTCGGTCTACGCGCTGAAATGCCTGCTCGATCCGGACACGCCGAACAACGAAGGCTGCATCACCCCGATCACGGACGAAGCACCGCTCGGCTCCATCCTCAATCCGCAGCAATGGACGGCGGGCAATTCGCGCAACCTGATCGGGCACGTCATTCCCTCGCTGATCTTCAAGGCGCTTGAGGAGGTGGTGCCGGACAAGGTCATGGGCGACAGCGGGGGGGCGCCGATCTGGGCCGCCAACTGCGTCGGCCGGCGGAACGACGGCTCGCAATATGGTTCGGTTCAGAATTTTCACGGTGGGCAGGGTGCACGCGCCGAGTTCGACGGCCTCGACACGCTGAGCTTTCCGTCCAATTGCAAGGTCACGGCGATCGAAATGTTCGAGATTGCCGTCCCGGTGCTCACCGAATGCAAGGAGCTGATCCCCAATTCCGGCGGAGCCGGCAAGACCCGGGGCGGCCTCGGCCAGCGCGTTGTGCTGCGCAACCTCGGTCGCAATCCGATGAGCATCTATCTGGCATCCGAGCGCGTGCGCCATCCCTGCTTCGGTGTCGTCGGCGGTCAATCCGGCAGTGCCGGCAAGGTGCGCAAGAACGGTGACCCCCAGTTTCCCAAAGGCAAGGTCGTCCTGAAGACCGGCGAACGCCTCGAGGTCGAAACGCCCGGCGGCGGTGGATGGGGGCAGACGTCGGAGCGCAGTGCGGCATCGATCGAACTAGACCTGGCTGAAGGCTTGATTACGCCGGCGGCTGCGAGGCAGATTTACGACTATCAACGCTCGAGCCTGGCGGCGACCGCTGCCGAATAGAGGAACCATGGGCCTGCTCGACAGAAAGATCGCGCTCGTCACGGGCGCAGGCACGGGGATCGGGCGGGAGACCGCAATCCTGCTCGCCCAGGAAGGTGCAGCGGTTGTCCTGACCGGACGGCGGATAGCGCCGCTGCAAGAAGTCGTTGCAGTCATCGAGGAGGCTGGCGGCAAGGCTATCGCCCGCGCGCTCGACGTGGCATCGCGCGACGCGATCCTGGAGGCGGTCGCCTGGGTCAAGAGCAATGTCGGGCCGATCGATATCCTCGTGAACAACGCCGGCAGCGCAAGCAAGGTCCTGAACGCGCGCTTCATCAGCGAGGCGGAGTGGAATGCCACGGTGAATCTCAATCTCACCGCGGTCTTCAATCTGACGCAGGCCGTGCTGGAGGATATGATTGCCAGGAAGGAAGGTACAGTTATCACTGTCTCTTCGCTGGCGGTCATCAATCCGAACCTGCTCGGCGGTGCCGCTTACGGTGCAGCCAAGGCCGGCGTCAAGAATTTCATGACCTTCTTGCACAACACGTACCGCAACCAGGGCATCCGCGCGACGACGATCCTGCCCGGTGAGACCGACACACCGATCATGGACAATCGTGCGCGGCCGCCGCTGGAGGGCGAGAGGGCCGTGATGCTCGATCCGGGCGACGTCGCGCACGCGGTGCTGCTTTGCGCCAGCCTGCAGAAGGGCGCCGTCATCCCCGAGCTGCACATCTGCCCGACCTTCATGCGCGACACCTCCGCCGATATAGAAACCGCGCGCTGGGTCGGCGCGCCCGAAGGCCTCAGCGACAAGCCGAAGACCTGACAGAGAAGGATGTCCTATGAACGGAGCCAAATTGCGCGAGCGTCTCGCTAAGGGCGAGGCGGTCACCATGCTCACGCCGCATCATGCCTCGTCGGGACTGGCGGTCCGCTTGGTGGAGCTCGGGGCCGATGCGATCTTCGTCGATTGCGAGCACGGCACCTGGAGCTTTGAGGATGTCCGTGTGACCGCCCAAGGCATTCGTGGCGCAGGCGGGGCGGCGATCGTCCGTCCGCACTCGCATGAGCGTCCGACGCTGATCCGCTATCTCAATGCCGGCGCAGACGGGCTGATGGTGCCGATGGTGGATACCGCCGATCAGGCGCGCGCCATTGTCGATGCGGTGCGCTATGCGTGCCCCGCCGATCACGAGAGGCGGCTGATCATCTGCATGATCGAGACGCCGGAGGCGATCGATAACATCGATAGTCTGCTTGCAGTCGATGGCGTTGACGTCATCTTCATCGGTCCCGGCGACTTGTCCCAGAACATGGGTTATCCGCCGGCGCCGCCGTTCGGGCAGCCTCGGCCGCAGGCGGTCGTCGAGCGAGTGGCTTATGCTGTCAAGAAGATCAGGGCGGCGGGCAAGACTGCCGGGACATTGGTGACCTCGGACGAATTGCCTAACTGGTTTGAGTGCGGCGTGCGCTATTTCTACATCCATTCGGATCCCTTCCTTCGCGTCGGGCTCGCCGGCGTCAGAAAGATGATAGGCAAATAGCACCAGGCGTGGCCGAGTGGCCAGCCTGATCAAGCGATCTATGCGATCGCGTGAATCGAGTCGGAAAAGCGTGCCTGCGCCCAGCGCGAGCGAAGAGCGGAAAGCCGACCTCAATAGACGCTTACGACTGCAAATCGCGTGGCCGTCGTTTCCTTGACCGACTGGAACGATGCAGACCCCGCACTTCCTGTTGTTGAAAAAGCTCGGCGCAGACGCCACGCAGCCATTGGCTTGCGGGGTCGTGATGGAAGCGGGCGTGCCAATATTGCTTCACCGTAAATCCGGCGATTGCCAGCGGGCAGTCGAGCACGCGCAGTCCGTAATAGTGAGCCAGCGTTTCGCCAATGTGCCTTGGAAGGGTGGCGATCAGGTCAGTCGTCCCGACGATTGCAGGTAGTCCCAAAAAGCCGGGGAGCTCAAGCGCAACGTCGAGGACTATCCGCTGCTGCTGTAGCGCGGCCGCGAGCAACTGATGTCCGGTGCCGGAGCGAATGAGGACGTGCGCCTCACGCCTGAAATCCGTTGCGGTGATGCGGTCGCGGATCCGAACATGTTTTGCGTTCGCTAGGCAGACCCAATCCTGCGGAAAGAGCGCCTGTTGGAAGTGTCCGGCGTCGAGATCCGAGATGTAGCCGAGCGCCAGATCGGCCTCGCCGGACTGCAACATTCGTGGGGTATCAGCGCCGATCTGTGTCGCCTCGATACGAACGCCAGGGGCAACGCGACGGATGTGAGAGAGAATGGACGGAAGCAGCGTGACGTGACTTCCATCCGTCATGCAGATGGTAAAACGGCGTTTTGCGGTTGTCGGATCGAAGTCCGCGCGAAGCTCGGCCAGACGACGCAGCATTTCCAGCGCCTGCCTGGCTGTGCCGATGAGAGCCTCGGCGCGTGGGGTGGGCAGCATCCCCTCCGCTGACCGGATGAAGAGCGGATCGTCCAATTCCCGTCGCAGGCGTGCCAGCCAGATCGAAATGGTCGGCTGACTTTGACCGAGCTTTTCGGCTGCCTTGGTGACGCTACCCGTTGCGAACAATGCGTCGAAGAGCCTGAGCAGGCGCGCGTCCAGCAGGTTGGTCTCGGCGTGATCCTGGTGCTTCATTGCGATTCACAATAATTGATATAAGGATCATATTATATCTAAATATCGAGCGGCCAGCTACCGTGCCTCCAACGCCGAGAAAGGCGCGCGGGAGAAGCGTTCGGATGAGGATCTGCTTTATCGGAGCGGGAGCCTTGGGCTCGACCATCGGCGGTACGCTGGCGCGCGGCGGGGCCGAGGTCTGGCTGATCGATCCGTTCCAGGCCCATGTCGACGCAATCAACGCCGCTGGCCTGCGGATACTCGAAGATGCCGCCGAGGCCGTCGTGAAGATCACTGCTTGCACCTCCGCGACCGAGGTCGGCGTAGAGGCGGATCTCGTCATCGTCCTCGTCAAATCCTACCACACACGGGATGCCATCCGTGCCGCGGCGCCGGTCATCGGGCCGCGGACGGTCGTGATGTCGCTTCAGAACGGTCTTGGTCACGAGGACATCCTGTCGGAGGAGGTTGGTCGTGACCGGGTCATGGCGGGCAAGACCTACGTCGGTGGTGTGCTGCTTGGCCCTGGTCATGTTCGTTCCGGGGTCATCGGCAAGGAGACCATCATCGGCGAGCTTGATGGCTGCTTGACGGAACGTGCGCAGCGAATCTCCGAGACTTTTAATCGTGCCGGCATCCTCACGCGGCTCAGCGACAACATCTTGGGCACGATGTGGGACAAGTTGTTCATCAACGTCGCCGGAGGGGGAATTACCGCCGTTACCGGGCTGACTTATGGCGGTCTCTATTCGCTACCGATCCTGGAAGATTGCGCGCTGGCCGCAATCTCGGAGGGCATCTCGGTCGCGCAAGCTGCTGGCGTGAAGATCTCGATTACCGACCCGCGGCGCGCCTGGACGATGGCATCCGCTGGCCTGCCGCCCGAGTTCAAGACGTCGATGTTGCAGAGCTTGCAGTCCGGGAATCTGACCGAGGTTGATTACATTCACGGCTCTGTCGTGCGTTGGGGCGCCAGGCTCAACGTGCCGACCCCCGTCAATTCCACCCTCGTCGCGCTGGTCAAGGGGCTCGAATACGCCCGCAGCGACTATCCTGGAAAGTCCTGAGACGATGTCACTGCCCCGCGCCTATGTCGAACACGTCGCGATCCGTGTGCCGGACGTTGATCGTCACGTCGACTTCTTCCGTGAGGTGCTTGGTCTCGCCATTCGCGACGAGCAACCCGCCGATGGTGCGCGCTCGCGCCAGGTGTGGGTGCTCGGAAGCGTGCAACTCATCGAAGATGCGAATTTCGTCGGACCAGAGGGGCGTCTCGCCCATCTCGGCATCATGGTCGATGATTACGAAGGCGTACTCGCTCGTGCTGCCGCATGGGGCGCCAAAGCGTTGCCCGCGGGGTCGAACTGGCTCGAACTGCCGGGCGGGCTCAACGTCGAAATCTTGAAAGCCAGCGCAGGCGCTGTGGAAGCCGCCCTGGCGATCAATCCGCGAGCTTAAGGAAGACGCGACATGACCGATGAGCGCTACTGGGACGATGCCAAGGTCGGTGACGAATGCGTCACTCCGTCGGTGACGGTCACCGAAGCAATGGTGAATGCCTATGCCGAACTGACGGGCGATTTCACGCCGGTGCATGTCGACGAGGAATACGCGAAGACAACGCCGTTCGGCACGCGTGTTGCGCATGGGTTGTTTGGTCTGTCGCTCGCTGACGGATTGAAGACGCGTGCCGACTACCGGTTCCTCCCGGGAATGTCGCTGGGCTGGACGTGGGATTTCAAGCTGCCGATCAAGCTCGGCGACACCGTGCACGTGAGGTTCCGCGTCGGTTCAATGCGCGCCACAAAGCGGGACGGGTGGGGCATCGTTGTGCTGCCCTCGGAGCTCATCAATCAGCGCGGCGAAGTGGTTCAGCTAGGCGAACATCGGCTGATGATCCCGATGCGCCCGGCGACCAAGGCGGCGGGAGAGCACGCATGAGCACGCAGAACCCGCCGCTCAAAGGCATTCGCGTCATCGACTACAGCCATTTCCTGGCGGGCCCGTTCATGGGCCGTTGCCTCGCCGCGATGGGCGCGGAAGTCATCAAGGTGGAGCGTCCGAAGGAAGGCGATGCGGGCCGCGCCCATGGGTATTTCAAGGACGGACAATCCGGCTACTTCCTGCAGCAGAACATGGGGAAGCAGGGATTGTGCATCGACCTGCGCGACACGCGTGGCCTCGACATGATGATGAAGCTGGTCGACACCGCCGATGTCTTCATCGAGAACTACCGCCCCGGCGCACTCGAACGTCTCGGGCTCGGTTACAAGGCGCTATCGGCGCGGAATCCGAAGCTGATCTATTGCTCGGTCTCCGCCTATGGCCATACCGGCCCCTATGCCGATCGTCCGGGCTTCGGCCTGATCGCAGAGGCGATGTCGGGGGCCCTGGCGCAATTGGGCAATCCCGGCGAAGCGCCGCCGCTACTGCGGATGCCGCTGGCCGATATGTACACCGGCATTCATGGTGTTGCGGCGATCAATGCGGCGCTGGTTGGCCGCGCGTCGTCCGGGCGCGGCCAACATATCGATCTGGCACTGTACGACTGCATGGTCTCGATGCACGACTATGCGGTTCAGCGTTACTTCCTCTCCGGCGGCGCCGACCTGCCGAAGCAGACCGGCAGCGGACAGCCGGATTCGACGGTTTACGGCGTCTTTCCGGCCAAGGACGGCAATCTTGTCATCGCTGCGCAAGTTGATGATGCGTGGCGACGATTGGCGAGCCTGATTGGAGGAGACACGCTGGCATTGGACGAGCGCTTCGCCAAGCCTGCTGCGCGGAACGCCCATTATGCCGAAGCAATGGAGATTGTGCGCAACTGGACGCTGTCGCGGCCGTCTCGGGATGCCTGTCTTGCGGCACTCGATGAAGCAGGTGTGCCGTCCGCTCCCGTGCAGACCATCGAAGAGGTCGTGAGGGATCCGCAGATCCATGCGCGCGGCATGCTGGTCGAGCAGGAGCATCTGGTGCTCGGCAAGGTAACGCTGCCGAACCTGCCGTTCCGGTTCTCCGATTGCGACACCACGGTGCGCACTCCGGCGCCGCTGCTTGGGCAGGACAATCGCCGCATCGCCGCATCGCTCGGGCTGTCGAGGGAAACCGTCGACGCGATGGTGCGCGACGGCGTGCTTTACAACGAAGCTGCAGTGCAGGAGTGAGCGATGAGCGATCGTTACGCGGTGATTGGCAATCCGATCGGCTTCAGCAAATCACCCTTCATCCATGGCACTTTCGCCAAAATGACGGGACAGGATCTCGTCTATGAGGCGATCGAGGGACCCATCGATGGCTTCAGCGGACGGGTTGACCAATTCCGGACAGAGGGCGCCAAGGGGCTGAACATCACCGCCCCGTTCAAACTCGATGCCTTCGCTTATGCAAATGAGCTTTCAGAGAGCGCCAGACGGGCAGGTGCCGCAAACTGCCTGAAATTCGAGGGCGATCGGATCATCGCCGAGAATTTCGACGGAATCGGCCTGGTGCGTGACATCACTGCCAATCTCGGCGTCAAAATGGCCGGTCGGCGCGTCCTGATGCTCGGCGCTGGGGGAGCGGCACGTGGCGCGCTACTGCCGTTCCTGCGCCAGCAACCGTCCGAGCTGGTTCTTGTCAATCGAACGCTGTCCAAAGCCGTGGCATTGGCCGAAGAGTTTGCCGGCTGTGGTCCCCTGATCGTGAGCGGCTATGCTGAACTGGCCGACCTTGCCGAGGGCTATGACGTCGTGGTCAACGCGACCTCTGCCAGCCTGCGAGGTGAAATGCCGCCGCTTCCGGGCAATGTCTTCCAGGGCGCGGAGCTGGCGTACGAACTCGCCTATGGCAAAGGATTGACTCCCTTTCTGCAAGCGGCCCGCGCCGAAGGCGTGGCCAAGCTGGCCGACGGTGTCGGCATGCTGGTCGAGCAGGCGGCGGAAGCCTTTGTCTGGTGGCGTGGCGTCCGGCCGAGCACGGCCCAGGTCATCGCCGCATTGACTGTCCCATTGAGCTGACGGGCGACGCCGACAATGCATCCCAAACCCAGCTTTCTCGTCGGCCTGATCGGCAGCGGCATCGCGGCGTCTCGCACGCCGTCCATGCACGAAGCGGCCGCGGCCGCCGCTGGCATCCGCTATCTCTACAAGAAGATCGATTTGACCGAGTTGAAACTCGGCGTCGAAGCGTTGCCGGAATTGCTCACGGCCGCAAGGCGGATGGGCTTTGACGGATTGAACGTGACCCATCCCTGCAAGCAAGCGATCCCTCCGCTCCTGGACGAGCTTTCGCCCGACGCCGAGACGCTTGGTGCCGTGAACACCGTGGTCATCAGGAATGGCCGAATGACCGGCCACAACACCGACTGGTTCGGCTTCGCCGAGAACTTTCGCCGCAACATGCAAGGCGCGTCACTCGGTCGCGTCGTCCAATTCGGCGCCGGGGGCGCAGGCGCGGCGGTCGCTTTCGCGCTCATGAGGCTTGGCGTGCAGGAACTGACCATTGTCGACGTCGACTTGGCCAAGGCGCGGAGTGTGGTGGACGTCTTGTCCCCTCGCTTTTTGGACCGGCGCTTGAGGGCCGGCCAGGATGTCGCGGCGGCCGTGGCTGCCGCCGACGGAATTGTCAACGCGACGCCGATCGGCATGGACAAGCATCCGGGCACGCCGCTGCCGATGGCCCTGCTGCGTCACGATCTGTGGGTCGCCGAAATCGTCTACTTCCCGCTGGAAACCGCGCTGCTGCGCGCGGCGCGTACCCTCGGCTGCCGCACGGTCGATGGTGGCGGAATGGCGATCTTCCAAGGCACCGAAGCATTCCGCCTGTTCACGGGCGTCTCGCCTGATCCAGACGTCTTCTTCGCAACTTTCGCATCCCTGGGAGGGTGACACCCGGCCGATGGGCGAGCGGCACGCACAACGCCCGAGAGGAAACGCAAGATGGGCTACACGCTCGATTTCTCGGTGGTTTGGCACGCAATGCCCGCGCTGCTGTGGGGATGCGTGGGGACTTTGGGTTTGGCGCTTGCTGGCATGACGCTCGCAATGATCATCGGCGTCGCCGGCGTCGCGGCCCGCGATGCGAAGGCGGCCTGGTTGCGCGCCATCGTGATCGGCTTCGTCGAGCTCGTGCGCAATACGCCGTTCCTGGTGCAGATCTTCTTTCTGTTCTTTGCGCTGCCGCTCGTCGGGTTGAAGCTCAATCCGACCGCCACCGCCATTATCGCACTCGGTGTGAACGGAGGCGCGTACGCCATCGAGATCATACGCGGCGGCGTGCAATCGATTCACAAAGGGCAATTCGAGGCCGGCTACGCGCTCGGACTGCACAAAGGGCAGGTATTCCGTTCCATCGTACTCAAGCCCGCGCTTCGCGCGATCTATCCCTCGCTCACGGGGCAGTTCATCATGCTAACGCTGACCTCGTCGATCTGTTCGGCTGTGTCCGCCTATGAATTGACGTCGGTTGCGCAGCGAATCGAAAGCGACACATTCCGCAGCTTCGAGGTCTATTTCTTTGTCACTTTCCTCTACCTCGCGATCTCCTGGCTGTTGATGTCGGGCTTCGCAATCATCTCCCACCGCTTCTTCTCATATCCGACGCGCTGAGGAGCACAGATCATGACACCGCATTTCGGTCTTCCCGAGTTCGGCTTCCTCCTGCGTGGTCTGCAATGGACGGTGCTGCTGACGCTGGTTGCATTCGTCGGTGGCTGTACCGCCGGCCTGCTCGTCGCACTGTTGCGCACCTGCGGTCGCACAACTGTGGAATGGATAGTCCGGATCTATATCGGAATCTTCCAGGGGACACCGCTGCTGCTGCAACTGTTCGTAGTGTACTACGGCTTAGCGCTCCTCGGATTGAAGCTGTCAGCATTCGTTGCGGTCGCGATCGGGTTCACCGTCAACGCCTCGGCTTTTCTCGGCGAGATCTGGCGCGGCGCAATCCAGGCCGTGCCTCGCGGTCAGACCGAGGCCGCCATGGCGCTCGGTCTGCATTATTCCTCGCGCATGCGCGACATCGTGCTGCCGCAAGCCATTCGCATTTCGCTGCCGGCGACCATCGGCTATCTCGTGCAGCTCATCAAGGGCACCTCGCTCGCTGCCATCGTCGGCTTCATCGAACTCGCCCGCGCCGGTCAAATCGTATCGAACCAGATCTACCAGCCGTTGCTCGTCTTCGGTGTGGTCGGCGCGATGTATTTCATCCTCTGCTGGCCACTCTCATGGTGGGGCAGTCGGATGGAGGCCAGGCTCGCCCTGGCCGGTCAAAGGTAGGATCGGCGCACCTGCTCAATCAGATATAGCCATCACCAGGAGGAGATACTCATGTTGTTTTCGCTCAATCGTCGCCAGTTCGGCATTGCGCTGCTGACGCTGGCGGCCATCGCTGTCGCCGGCAAATCGCAAGCGGGTACTCTGGAGGACGTGAAGAAGAAGGGCGTCGTCGTCATCGGCATTCAGGGCGATAATCCGCCCTGGGGCTATGTCGACAGCTCAGGAAAGCAGGACGGGATCGATGCCGACATGGGGCGCGCCTTCGCTGAATATCTCGGCGTGAAGGCCGAGTTCGTCCCGTTGGCGGTGGCCAATCGTATTCCGGCGCTGACCACAGGCCGCGTAGACGTTCTGTTCGCAACCATGGCCATGCTGCCCGAGCGCGCGAAGGCGGTACAATATTCCAAACCATATGTTGCCAATGAAATTACGCTTGTCGCTGCCCAGGCAACGCCGATCAACAGCAATGCCGATATGGGGAAGTACGTTATTGGCGTCCCACGCTCCTCCACGCAGGACACCCAGGTAACCAATAATGCTCCAGCGGGCGCCGAAATTCGCAGGTTTGATGATGACGCGGCCACGATCCAGGCGCTGCTCTCGGGCCAGGTGCAGGCGGTCGGCGCAAACAGCTTCTACCCGCAGCGTCTGAACGCCGCAAAGCCGGAACTTGGGTTCGAGCCCAAGCTTCACTTCACCGCTCTGTATAACGGGGCCTGCACGCGCCTGGGAGAAAAGGAGTGGAACGAGACGGCGAACAAATTCATCGACCAGATCAAGTCTAACGGCAAGTTGGCCGCTTTCTACGCCAAGTGGATGAAGGCGCCCGTGCCGACCTTCCCCGACTCAGTCCCCGGCGTTCCGTTCACAGTTCAATAATCACTGCAGGCGGCCGACGCGCCGGGCGCGTTGGCCGCCGTCTGATAGCGGAGGCCGAATCCATGCAGGACCAGATCCTGATCGAAATGAAGGGCGTGCAGAAGTGGTACGGCGGGTACCAAGCTCTCCGCAACGTTGATCTCACTGTGCGCCGAGGCGAAAAGATCGTGCTCTGCGGTCCGTCCGGCTCGGGCAAGTCGACGCTGATCCGTTGTATCAACCGCCTGGAGGCGATCCAGCAGGGTAGTATCGTGGTGAACGGTCATCGGTTGGACGACAGCATCAAAGCCATCGATGTCGTACGTCAGGACGTCGGCATGGTCTTTCAGAGCTTCAACCTTTTTCCGCATATGACGGTCCTGCAGAACTGCATGCTCGCCCCCATTCGCGCGCGCCGCACCAGCAAGTCCGAGGCGGAGGCGACTGCGCGAAAATATTTCGAGCGGGTGCGCATTGGTGATCAGGCCGAGAAGTATCCGGCTCAACTCTCGGGCGGTCAGCAGCAACGTGTCGCGATCGCGCGTGCGCTCTGCATGCAGCCCAAGGTGATGCTGTTCGATGAACCGACCTCGGCTCTCGACCCGGAAATGGTCAAGGAAGTGCTCGATACGATGATCGGCCTCGCCAACGACGGCATGACCATGATTTGCGTCACCCACGAGATGGGCTTTGCCCGCCAGGTTGCCGACCGTGTCATCTTCATGGCTGAAGGTCAGATCGTCGAAGAAGGCGCGCCCGACGCTTTCTTCCGCAATCCGCAACACGCCCGCACCAAGCAGTTCCTCGGCGAGATCCTTGCCCATCACTGAACGGAGTTCTTCCATGAGTCGTCTTGTCTACCTCCTAAACGGACCAAATCTCAATTTGCTCGGCAAGCGTCAGCCGCATATCTACGGTCACGAAACGCTTGCGGATGTGGAGCGGGATTGCCGGGCGCTGGCCGGAGAGCTTGCACTGGAGCTACGCTTTCACCAGTCGAACAGAGAATACGAGCTGATCGACTGGATCCACGAGGCGCGCGAGACGGCTGTCGGCATCGTGATGAATCCCGCAGCTTTCACCCATACCTCGGTCGCCATCCTGGATGCTCTGAACACGTTCGAGGGGACAGTGATCGAGGTGCACATTTCCAACGTGCACAAGCGCGAGGAATTCCGCCA
The DNA here is from genome assembly GCF_029846715.1 of Bradyrhizobium nivariense. Lineage (GTDB taxonomy): Bacteria > Pseudomonadota > Alphaproteobacteria > Rhizobiales > Xanthobacteraceae > Bradyrhizobium. Next base: position 654,133 of record NZ_JARVWW010000001.1, on the reverse strand, counting down.
CCACTCGTTTGTTTCCAAGCGAGCCGATGGTGTCATCGCAGGCTTCGGCACTCAGGGGTATCTGCTCGGCCTGCATCGTGTGGCCAAGCTGCTTGACGAGAAGAAAGGGTAGCATTGCATGAGCGCAGCCGTTCGCCTGTCGGTCATGGGAGCGGGTCTTATCGGCAAGAGACACATTGAACACGTTCTCGCGCGGCCGGAGGCGATACTATCGTCAATCGTCGATCCGATGCCGGCGGCGCGAGAGTTGGCGGCATCGCTGAAGGTGGACTGGTTTCCGTCCTTTCAGGACATGCTCTCCGAAAGTCGGCCTGAGGGGGTGGTTGTCGCCACCCCCAACCAGATGCACGTGGCCAACGGCATGGATTGTATCGCTGCGGGCATCCCAGCGCTGATCGAGAAGCCGTTAGCGGATGATATCGTTGCTGCACAGGCGTTGGTCGAAGCCTCCGAGCGGGCAGGCGTGCCACTGCTCACCGGCCACCACCGCCGCCACAACCCGATGATCCAGCGCGCCAAGGCGGAGATCGACAGCGGCAGGCTCGGTCAGATCGTATCGGTGCATGGCGTGTTCTGGCTGATCAAGTCGGACGATTATTTTGAAGTGTCCTGGCGCCGCGAGAAAGGGGCGGGGCCCATTTTCCTAAATCTCATCCACGATGTCGACCTGTTGCGGTATCTGTGCGGGGATATCGTCGCGGTACAGGCTGCCCAATCCAATCGGGTGCGCGGAAATGCGGTCGAAGAGACCGCGGTGATCATCCTGCACTTCGCTTCCGGCGCGCTGGGAACGGTCAATGTCTCCGATACCATCCAGTCGCCTTGGAGCTGGGAATTCACGACCGGAGAGAATCCGGCCTACACCCATGCGCTGGAGACCTGCTACCAGATCGGCGGCACGAGGGCATCGCTGGCCATTCCGCAACTCGATCTGTGGCATCACCCGAGCAAGGCCAGCTGGTGGGCGCCCATCGAGCGCGAGCGGCTGAGGTTCGAGAATGGAGACCCGCTTGGTCTGCAAATCGCAAATTTCTGTGGGGTTATCCGCGGTACGGCCGAGCCTGTGGTGAGCGGGCGCGAAGGGCTCAAAGCCCTCAAAGTGATCGACGCAATCAAGCGTGCAGCGGAAACCGGAGATCTCGTGTCGTTTTGACACCGGAAAGCACAGGCGTCTCCGCCGAAGTATCGAGGTTATAGCGCAGAAAACGGCGACATTTGGCGGACTATCAAGGCGCCGCTAATAGGCAATGCAACGAAGCACTATGATCGTTCGACGAATGCCCATTTTCGGCCGGATAAGCCCAGTGGTGCGACCAGTAAGTTATTGATTGTTCTCTACCCGTCGCTATCCCTTAATCAGCGAGGCGCAGGTTCGAGCCCTGGTGCGCCCGCCACCGCTATCAATGGCTTGGCAACTGACCGGAGACGTCATTCCAACAAGCCGGGTCAGCGGCTATTCGACAACCCAGCTGCTCTTGTTCGCTCCCCGCAGCGCTTCTTCAGTACCGGAAATCAGTTGGTTGTGCATGCGGGGCGAATACGCTTTTCCCGTCTGGGAAATGGCGCAAGCAAACGCGTCAATAGCCACCATCAGTAAATGTCGGTTTCGTCGTTGCGCGCCTCTGCAATCAATTAGCAAAGTGCCGGAATGGAGGATTGCATATCTCCGGTATGACGGAGAAGCGAGATCGTCTTGCACTGCGGCGATGTCTCAAATGTTGGCTGTTCGCGGGGTGGGGAACGGCGCCGAGCTCGCAAAGCGTTTGACGATGTTGTTGATCAATCGCTGCGACGCTGTCGTACCTGTCGACCGACAGCGCGCTGACGAAGTTCATTAAGACGACGGAGAAAAGGGGCGTCGCTGAAAATCAAGCTAGTTAGAGAGAGGATGGATCCAAACGGAAAATCAAAAATTCCAGTGTCGGGGTTCGAGGCGCTTCGCCGCTCCAGTCTCTCGGTCCTGACCGGCCCACAAATCATCGAGGACCGCCAGCTCGTTTTCGAGGGAGGTCAATCATCCGAAATGGGTAGTCCGAGGTTGTGCTGGATCGGATGGTTTCCGGGGCTTAATCCATTCGTGTTCGGCACATTGGGGGTGCCTGCCCTTAGCAGAGTTGGGGGAGTGTGCATTGAGTGGCGTACGTCTTACCGGGAAAGCCGGGCTGCCGGTCAATTCGTCCGAGATTGAATTGGACTTCCAGGAAATTTCGAATTGGTCTCCTTCCCCTTCGTCCGACCTTTCAATCGGGTCTCCCGTCGATCCTGCAATTGATCTGCCGGCTCAGATCGATCCGCCATGCGAGCCTGCCGCTAGCGGCGGCGAGGGAGTGATGATCGTCGAACGCGATCCGCTTGGCGCCGCCGTTCGTTCCGGGCGCCATTCGATCCGAACTGCCTTGGATCCATCCCACTTACTTCTCGAAAGTTTGAGGACGTAAGCTATGGCTACAGGCACCTCCGGTAGTTCGACAGTTTCCTTCAGCAATACGCCCAAGGCTGTAGACGATAATCAGCATCAGATTTTGTACTTCGATCGCGGTCATGACGACGAACCGCGTGCGGCCCGGAGGATTTAGCTATGGCGACGCAGGCGACCGGCGGTGGAAGTACGGTTTCATTCGGTAATGCCCCGCAAGCTAACAACGACATCTTCACGTTGACGGAGGACGCCAGCAATATCCTTGTCCTGAATGTGATGGCGAATGATCTGGGAGGCGCGGCAAAGACGTTATTTTCCGTAGATGATGGAACCAGCGCCTCGGCTTCGACCAAGAACTATGCGCCGGCGGATCTGCTGGTCAAAGACGTGACCTACAGTAATGACGCGGCCGGTTTGGCCGGAACGAGCGATCATAGCGCACTGGGTGCGCGCATATGGATCGAGTCCGACGGCACCATCCATTACAACAAGAGCGACATCAACGCCCAGCTGCAGGCTCTGTCGGCCGGAGGTACGCTGACGGATACATTTACCTACGCCATTCAGCTCGGCAATGGTACGCTCAGCTGGGCGACGGTTACGCTCCAGTTTGCCGGGCTCAATGATGCTCCCACCATGGTCGTGGGTTCGACGACCGCCAATGCCGCGTTCAGCGAGGCTGCCAACACGACGGGATCATCAACTCCGGATCAAGTGACCGGAACGATTGTCTTCTCGGACGTCGACGCCCACGACACCCATACGGTTTCGCAGAGCGGGCCGAATTTCGCCTGTGGTCGTCCGGGGCGCTTACCTCGGTACAAGCGGCGGCTCTGACCGCTGCGAGCAACCTCAATCTCCTCACCAGCGACAGCACCAATGCAGCGACGGCGACCGGATCTGTTAAGTGGACTTATAGCGCCGCGGACAAGACATTCGATTTCCTTGCAGCCGGCGAAACGCTTACGGTCACCTACACGGTGACTATCGATGATGGGCATGGCGGGACGGTGATCCAGCCGGTGACCGTCACGGTTACGGGCACGAACGACCAGCCGACCATTGTTCCCGGCGCGACCACGGCGACAGGCTCGATCACGGAGGCCGCCGGCACAACCGGCTCGACGGCGTCGGACACTGCATCGGGTACGATTGCGTTTGCGGATGTCGACCTCTCCGACACGCACACCGTGAGCATCACGGGTGTGACAGTGGGAGGCACCACGTCTGGGCTTCCGGCAAACTCGACGTTGCTGAGCTGGCTCAGCCTCGGCGTGAAAGCCGATTCTACCAATGGCGCGGTTGGCTCGCAGCCCTGGAGTTTCGCAGCCCAGGACAAGAACTTCGACTTCCTGGCCGCCGGCCAAACCGCTACGCTCACCTACACCGTTCGGGTCGCCGACGCTCATGGCGGCAGCACCAGCCAGAACGTCGTGGTGACGATCACGGGCAGCAACGACGCGCCGAGCATTGTGGCCGGTTCGACCACGGCGACGGGCTCCTTTTCCGAGCTGAGCGGACAGTCCGGGTCTTCCACGACGGACAGTGCGTCGGGAATGATCGCGTTTGCCGACGTCGATCTGTCGGACACGCACACGATCGGCCAGGGCACGGCGAGCTTTGCCTGGTCGGGCGGCAGCCTGACGGCAGGCCAGATCAGCGCGCTGACCTCGGCCAGCACGTTGACGCTGACCAAGACCGACAGCACCGGCTCCGGTTCGGGCGGCGTGGCTTGGAGCTACAGCGCCCAGGACAAGAGTTTCGACTTTCTGGCCGCCGGCCAAACCCTGACGGCGACCTATGCCATCACCATCGATGACGGCCATGGCGGCGTCGTTTCGCAACCGTTCACCATCACCGTCACCGGCACCAATGACACGCCGGTCATCACCTCGAGCGCCCAGGGCGCCGCGCTGACCGAGCTCGCTTCCACCACCGGCTCGAACAGTGCCGATTCCGCCAGCGGCGCCGTCACCTTCACCGATGTCGACCTCTCCGACACCCACACAATGTCGTAAATGGGACGGATGCGACTTTGAACTCTACGGATAAACTAACCGGGGGATCTGGCACGGACACGCTGAACATCACCGATGGCAACCTGGGGCCATTTACCTTCGGCAATGGCTCGGGAAATACTCTGCTAACAAATTTTGAAAAGATCGTACTGACCGACACCAACAACGGAAATCATATCGACAATATTACCTTTACTTCAACGTTCCAGAACAATGGAACCCTTACTGTCGACGCTTCCGGGATCGGCGGTAACGGCAAGCTCAGCCTGGACGCAAGCGCTGTTACGTCGGGAGCATTTGTTGTCATCGGCGGAAACGACAATGATACTCTCAAAGGTGGTTCAGGCGCCGACACGATAAGTGGCGGAAACGGAAGCGATGCGATCACGGGTAATGGAGGTGCCGACACCCTGGCGGGCGGCGCGGGCAACGATACCTTTAAATACAGCGGAGTGGTCGATTCAAATCATTCTGCTTTCGACACGATTACCGATTTCACATCAGGCGCGGACAAAGTTCAGTTCAACTCGGGTGACGGTGTCACCGCGGCAGCCAATACCGCATTGGGCAGCGCGAACGGCTCTGTGGCAGCGAATACTGCTGCCTGGTTCGTCGACACCGCCAACAATCAGGTCATCGTCTACGCCAACCCCACATCCGGCGCGCTGAATGGCGGCAACGCGGGACTCATCGAGATACATCTCACCGGAACGACAACTTTCGCAAAGGCCGACATCGCGACTGGTGGAGCAGCGCCGGCTGGCGTCGCCGGAGAGCCGATCGCTCTCGGGTTGACGAGCCCGAATGGGGACAACACCGCAGTGACCGTGACGATCACCGGGGCGCCGTCGGATTGGACCTTGAATGGTGGGACACACAATTCCGACGGCTCCTGGACGGTGACAACGACCGACGTCTCTGCGCTAACCGTCACGACGGGCACGACCTATACCGGCGCGCTGGTGCTTGACGTTGCCGAGACCTGGACCAACGCCGACGGGACCGTTGCCGGCAGGGTTGTGATGGACAACGTCGAAACCTATGCGCCGAATTCGGCTATCTTCGCCATATCAGGCGACGATAACCTCACAGCGTCGACGGGGAACGATCTGCTCGTGTTCTCGCAGCCGATCGGCCACGATATCGTTTACAACTTCGACGCGGCGCACGACACGATCGATTTGATCGGCTACGCCGGATTCACGTCATTCGCCGACGTTCAGGTGCATATCGCCAATGATGGCACCGGCAATGCCCTGATTACGTTGGGCGACGGTCAGTCGATCACCCTGAACGGCGTTGATGCGAATTCTCTCGCCGCGAACGATTTCGTGTTCGACCAAACGCCGACGACCGAGAATACCGGTAGCATGACGATCAGCGACGGCGCCGTGCTGCCGCTCAGTGGCATCATCCACAATACCGGCTCGATCTCGCTGGCCTCGACCGGCGATGAAACCGACTTACAGCTGATCGAGCATGGCATCTCGCTCGATGGCGGCGGTCAGGTGCTTCTGTCTGACCGCAGCGAGAATTTCATCACAGGCACGGCTTCCGACGTCACACTCACGAATGTCGACAACACCATTTCCGGCGCCGGCCATCTCGGCGCGGGATCGATGATCCTGGTCAATGAGGGTTTGATCGTCGCAACCGGCATCAATTCTCTGGAGCTCGATACCGGGGCCAACGCGATTGCAAATTCCGGAACTCTGGAGGCGACCGGCAGCGGTGGCCTGGTGATCGACAGCAGCATTGCCAATTCCGGCTTGATTTGGGCGAACGGGGGAAACGTCGTTGCCAATGGCCAAGTCAGCGGGGGGGCCGCGCTGATCAGCGGCTCGGCCAAGCTCGAATTCGCTGACGCCGCATCAACTGACGTCAAATTCGACTTTGGTGCGGCAGGGACCCTCCAGCTGGATCATTCGGTTGAATTTACCGGATCCGTCTCGGGTCTTGCGGCGAACGACCAGATTGATCTGCACGACATCCTTCTCGGATCCGGAACGACGGCGACTTATATCGGCAACGATACCGGCACGGGCGGGACGCTTAACGTCAGCGACGGCGTGCACACAGCCAATATCACCATCCTGGGCCAGCACACGACCGACGACTTCGAAATTGCTGCGGATGGAACCGGGGGTACGCTGATCAAGTACCATGATCCGAGTTCGATCGCATGAGCCGCTTTGCAAGGGCGTCCGGCCCTTGCAGCTGTAGGCGCGCTACGACTGATCGTTTTTTTAGGGGGCGGTTGCCGCCGAGTGTCGCAATGAATACCCCGTCGATGAGATCCGATGAACTTCGCCGATTGCTGAAGCGCTCGCAGGGCTACTTCGTCACTGCAGCGATCTTCAGCCTGGCCATCAACCTGCTTTATCTGGCCGGCCCGCTTTACATGCTGCAGGTCTACGACCGCGTCATCTCGAGCTCCAGCGAGATCACGCTGCTGATGCTGACAATTGCACTCCTCCTGGCCTTTACGGCGCTCGCGGGTCTCGATGCGGTGCGAGCGCGCGTACTGACGCGCACCAGCGTCCGGCTCGATCACGACATCGCCCCCCGGGTCATGACCGCAATCATCGACCGCTCGGCCAAAATCGGCGGCGCGCGCAGCCAGCTGCTGCGCGATTTCGACAGCTTCCGTCAGTTCGTCACCGGGACCGGCATTCATGCTGTCTTCGATTTGCCGTGGGTGCCGATCTATCTTGCCGTGATTTTCGGCTTGCATCCATTCTTGGGCCTGTTTGCGCTGGCGTGTTCGATCGTTCTAATCGCGATGGCCTTGCTCAATGAATGGATCGTCAAGCCACCGCTCTCGGAGTCCAATGAGGCGGCCAGCCGCAATTACAGCTTCACGGAGATGAGCCTGCGCAATACCGAAGTCGTGCGCGCGATGGGGATGGCCGCTGGCCTGCTACAGCGCTGGAGTCGGGACCGAAGCCGGATGCTCGAGCGCCAGGTCACGGCCAGCGACCGCGCGGCCACGATACAGAGCCTGATCCGCTTTTTGCGTCTTTCCATGCAATCTCTGATCCTCGGACTTGGCGCCTATCTCGTGATCGAGCGCCTAACGACCGCAGGTGCGATGTTTGCCGCCAGCATTCTTCTTGGTCGCGCGTTGGCCCCGGTCGAGCAGATCGTTGGATCCTGGCGCGGCATGGTCGCCGCTCGCGGCGCATTCCTGCGCCTGCGCGAGCTTTTGGCGATCCATCCCCTACATGAAGCCGGACTGAGGCTTCCGCGACCCGAAGGCCGCGTTTCGGTCGAAGCGCTGTCCTTTGTTGCTCCCGGCACCTCAAAGCCGATTCTGCGCGGCGTCACGTTCCAGATCGAGCCGGGTGAAGTGCTGGGAATCATTGGCCCCTCCGGCGCAGGAAAATCCACGCTCGCGCGCCACATCGTGGGCGTTCAGGCTCCGTCTGCCGGCGCCGTTCGCATCGACGGATCCGATGTTTCGACCTGGATCAAGTCGTCGCTCGGTCAGCATCTGGGATACCTGCCCCAGGACATCGAGCTGTTCGCCGATAGCGTCGCGGCCAATATCTGCCGGTTCTATGACGGCGAGGACCAGGAGATCATTGCGGCAGCGCGCATGGCCGGGGTGCACGAGATGATTGTACGGCTTGCCGACGGCTATGACACCCAGGTCGGGGAGGGGGGCGCGGTCTTGTCCGGCGGCTATCGTCAGCGCATTGGCCTCGCCCGCGCGGTCTACGGCAATCCGAGCCTGATAGTCCTCGATGAGCCGAGCTCCAATCTCGATGCGGACGGCGATGCCGCGCTCGCCGACTGCATCATGCAGCTGAAGAAGCGCGGAACGACGGTGATCATCATTTCCCATCGGCCCGTTACCATCGGCGTGGTCGACAAGATATTGATGCTGCGCGAAGGCGCGGCAGAGATGTTCGGGCCGCGGAGCGAGATCCTGGCTCGGCTGACACGGCCCGTGCCGGTTCATGCCGTCCAGGGCGCGGCCAGCTAGGAAATCTCACATGACAGTGTTGGATGTTGCAAATCGATCGAGGGCTCCAATTTCGGTCCCGAACCGGGCAAACGACGCAGCGAGGGATGGTGTGCTGAACGACTCTATCGGCCGCGTTGCCCTCGCGGGATGGCTGATTGTCGCGGTATTTTTCGGTGGAATCGGTACCTGGGCAATGATCGCGCCGCTCGATGGCGCGGTGGTCGCCAACGCGGTCGTCAAGGTCGACGGCAACCGCAAGAGCGTCCAGCACCTTGATGGCGGCATCGTCAAGGAACTGCACGTCAGGGAAGGCGACCGGGTGCTCGCCGGCGATCTATTGATCGTGCTCGACGAGACCCAGGCGCGGGCCGAGTACGATGTGCTTACCCAGCAATATGGCGTACTTCGTGCGACCGAGGTGCGGTTATTGACCGAGCTCGATCACGGACCCGAACTCGTGATGCCGAACGATCTGAGGGCACGGTCAGGTGATCCGTACTTGAAGAGTGTCTGGAATGGCCAGGTCAGCCAGTTCGAAAGCCGTCGTGCGGCACTTGAGGGACAGCGCAGCGTGATCAGGGAAAAGATCAATCAGCTCGGCTCGCAAATCGTTGGTGCGAATGCACAGGTCAAATCCTTCACAGACCAGATCAACTCCGTCCGCAGTGAGGCCAAGGACATTGCGCCACTGGTTGAACGCGGTCTGATCGCGCGTCCACGCATTCTGCAACTGGAGCGCACCTCCTACGGTCTGGAAGGCCAGATTGCCGATACAAGCGCCAGTATCGCCAAGGCTCGCCAGGCGATTGCCGAGCAGGAGCAGCAGATTGCGCAGCTTGACAACGATCGCATGACCGAAGTCACCAAGGATCTGCGTGATACGCAGGCCAGACTGTTGGAGGTGATCCCGAAGGCGTTGAATGCCAAGGCGGTGTTGGGCCGCATGGAAATTCGCGCACCGTACAGCGGGCGGGTGGTGGGACTCAACGTGTTCTCGATGGGGGGCGTGATCCAGCGCGGCGACAAGATTTTGGACATCGTGCCAGACGAGGACTTACTCACCATCGAGGCGCAGGTCGCCGTGGATGATATCAGCGATGTGCGCCCGAACACGCGCGCCGAGGTCCATCTCACTGCCTATAAGCAGCGCATTGTCCCGATCATTCATGGCGATGTCATTCAGGTCTCGGCGGATCGCTTGACCGATCCCAAAACCAACAACCCCTACTACACGGCCTTCGTTCGCATCGATCAGGAAGAGCTGGCGGCGATGCCCAACATCCGGCTCTATCCCGGGATGCCCGCAACCGTGATTATTCCGACCGTCCAGCGAACCGCGTTTGAGTACATCGTTGGGCCGCTGCTGATGTCATTCAGCCACTCGTTCCGACAGAAATGAGGCCCAGCCGACCCCACGTAAACTCGCGCCACCAAGCCCTCATAAACATGGTTGTCTCAAAAACCCCCTCCTGGGGTTAAACTCGGGCGGGCCCGCGGGGATAGGTCGATGAGTTCTTGTGGCAATCGCGCCAAAGTGCAAAGTCGCTCGGGTACCTCTGCAATAGCGAGCCCGTTCGAACTGAACCAGGTAAGGAGATGCCGCAACGGCGTCGCGGGCTAGCTAAACAGCACGTCGCTTTCGCGCGATGGCATCGCTTTGTCGGCAGACTGCCGAGCGCAATCCTGACAGAAGTTGGAAGCTGCTCGCAGAGGCGGACCCCTCGCTCTTGATCCACTGTTCTTTTGGGCTTTTCGTCCTTTTGCCGCCAAGCTTATTGGAGCATCGATTCCAGATCATGTTGCCGATGTAGGCTTCATTGCGCAGAAGTGCGCACATTTTATTCGAGTTCCACGGTAGGCCGTTTCTACTCGGCACGCCTCGCCGGTTGAGATCACGTATGATTTCCGCCTGAGAACTGCCTTTGACAAACTTGTCGAAGATTTGCCGTATCTCAGTTTTTTGCTCATCCGATCCGGGCAAGATGCGGACATGATCGGTAGTCAGAAATTTGCGTTCGCCGGTTTCAGTATGCCTTAAATTGCGAACTGTGATCCACGGCCAGGCGCTCTAACCCGTACCCGATCCCGCCGCGAACGTGATGGCGGTTCAATGCGCGCATGACGCCGATGCGAGCGAACATCGTCGGGCTGCCAAGATCGGCTACCAGCATCAGCGCCTCGATGGCGGCCTGCCATTCTGGCGCATCATGCTCGCGCTTTGGCAGCTTCGTGATGAAGGTGGCGGCATCGCGCAGCGTGATCAGCTTGCGGCCATCTGGCAGTAGGATCGGATCGTCGAAAGTCCGCTGCCAGCCTCGATCGTTCATTAGGCTGCTAGGGCTCCTGCTTGTCGGCGACTTCTCGCGCAGCCAAGCTAAGCTCCAACTCTCTTAGCTGCTCGACCAACAGGTCCACGATCTCTTCATAGTCAGATGGTGTCAGCGAATTCACGCCGCGCAACGTCATCTGGTCTTGGAGGATCGTCGCCATCATGGCTTTAACGCTCATGGGGACCTCGGCTGAAAAATCAGATCGTCATCAAATTCAATCTGAAGTAGATGCTAAAGAGAGCAGCCGCGCAATGTCCGTAAGATTACGGGCCGCGGTTGGCAGGGGGTTTGCGGCGCACAAAATTCGCGAGAGTGCCGCATGGCCGATTGCCGGGCTTACGGGCGTCAGCAGGTGACGAGGTTATCGGCACGGTAACGGTGTCCGGTCACAACACGCATCCGCAGCGCGCGGATTGAGCATAGGCCAAAAGCCGAGGGTCAGCTTTAAAATGTGCCCTGCAGAAACGGTCGATGATCGGGGTCACCGTCTCACTGTAGCTTCGTTGCCAGTGTCCCAGCCCGTGTAGAGCGCTCTCCTGACAAGCAATCGAGTTCAGGTGAAGGATGCGCTCCATCGTACGCAGCGCGCAGTCGTGGAGAGTTGGCAGGTCCGGATCGTCGGCGAGAGCCAAGCTCGGAAATGCATCCCACCACATATAGCAGACGCAGTTTAGTGGCCCGGCATCGGCTTCGCTCAGGTGAGACAAACTGGGAGTACACCGCTGCTCGAACAACTTCGCAAATAGTTCTGCGACGGAGTTCACGCAGCGAACACGGTCTTTGATCGGCACATCAGTTGAACAAAGCCATCTTTCATCGCCGCTCGCGCTCGCATTTACGAGGTAGGTTAAGCCTTGTGCGATTTGGCTGTCAGCAAATCCCTGTAGTGCGATCTCCGGGTCTTCGAACAGTCGAGTGAGATAAGTCACGGCTTCTGCTGGTGACGGGTCCCACCAATCGTGCTTGGGATCGAAGTACCACGGAGCTTGCTGATAGCGAACCTCGCGTCCAAATGAGTGCTCCAGCCAATCGTCAAAGGAGAGCTTTTGCAGGCGCATCATTCAGGCCCCGTCCTCGGACGACATGAAGCCTCATAATGCTATGCTAGGCCCGAGATCAAGCCAAGGCGCTATGGGATCGACGAATGAGATCGGTTCTCTTACCTTTGGTCGAATGGCGACAGCGGCCCGCTTTAACGAGCACGCCTCAGGACGCCGCGCGGCAAAGCAGACGCTCCAGGTTGCCTGCGGCGCCGGTCCGCGAAATAGTTTATTAGCTTCTGCGTGTCTAACTTAAAGCGTGCCGATTACCGCCGATTGCGGCACATGGAATGGGAATGTCGGCCCCGGCTGTTCCTCCCAATCTGCGGCTGGGGCCGTTTGAACTTGCGCTGCATCGTTCAAGCCGGTCCACGACCATGTTTAGAGGCATTGTTATCGCGCTATTTGGGCTGACCATTCTTTCGCAGCTCGATCAGGCGCTCTTCTACGGCCGAAATACTGACGCCGCGCTCAGGCTGGTGCGGGATATTAGTCGCGGTTTCGGCCTGTAGGTCAGCCGTGCTGCGCTCATTCGGGCGGGGCATGCTAGCTTCCTCGACGGCTACGCGCCATTCGCCTCACTGATCCTGCATGACGGCCCAGCTCGGCAGCCATCTTCGATAGCCAACGCCCGGCCGTGCGAGCTTGAACAATAACTGCACCTCGCGGTCGGCCATTGCTTTGGCTTCGGTATTTTCATGGTGCGGCGCTCAATCTTGTCGGCTCCCCCCACGCTCAACCAGTGCGCCTGGTTGCCGACACTTGGGAAATTTGCGGGCGTCGTTGCCACCAGAGCGGTACGGCGGCTTTAGCGCGCGCGAGAGATGGGCATGTGCATTAGTATTGTTCAGTCGTGCGCAGGGTTGGAGCTGGAGATCCTAGCACGCCATCGCTCTTCAAACGTGTCAGAGCCCTGTTTCAATGCCAACGTTTGTGCATCGAAAGGATTGCCGAGCTTGTTAGCAATGACGATACCTGTAGCTTCTCCGCGAGAACCGAGTTCGGGACGCCGCTCTATAGGCCATTCGAGCAATGCTTTCGACAGCAAGGGTTTGCCCGCGTACCAGCATTTTCGTCCATCGATGAAACGATAGGACCACCATTGCCCTTGCGGATTTGGCGGCATTGCGGCGCTGCATTGTTGCATGGCATGCAGGCTGGTCATTTCGAGCGATGAGAGCGCAACAATGCCAACGGTCAAAGAAAACGCTTGAAGCGGTTTGCTCATGGGTGCGCTCAATTGGCGTGTTGCTGCAATCGACTTACAGCAACGATCAAGGCAGGCCGTTCGAGAACTTCCACCAAGTGTTCAAGGATACGCGCATTGTCCTTGGGGTGGGGCTGAAGGAATTCTTCCAGTATGAGTTGCGCGTCGCTAATCGCTTCCAAGGCTAACTGCTGATCAGTCATCACTACTTACTCATCAATAAGTTGCGCTGAGGAAGCCACCGAAGGGGGAGATCAAGTCAGCTTTGAGGAATATCCCCGCTATTCTTTTCACTTTTTATTTCAGAAACTCGCGCCGTATGACGCGGTGTTGTCTCGGTCAATGTGCGCAAATAGTCCCACAAAGGCGTGTCGCGAGCGTAAGGGATCGCGGCGACCCAATGGGCCACTGTCCCTTCTCCATCCCGCGCATCACGACCTAAGCGCATCATCTGATAACGCCGCGCGGCAACGCCTTCGCCTCATTCTACGACGCGCGCATCAGGCATCGCGTTCGCCATCTGCGTCAGGATCGCCGGCATCATCTTGGCATGGATCGGCTCGCAACCGCATTGGGCGTTGTGGTCAGGAAGCCAAAGACGCGATGCGGACCTGAAGGTCGCGCGCGGTACGCCGGGCCGCCGACAGTTCGTGGCGATGTGTGCCTGTGTCCTAATTCCCACATTGCTGCCAGAAGAACATCCGTTTGTTACTTTCCGAACAGACGGCCCAGATCCACTCCGTTCCAATTTCATTGTTGAAACTCGGTTGGGGAGGCGAAATGTAACGTTCCCTGTTAATTGAGATGGCGCGCGACAAATATGTCGAGCGGTGCAAGCAACGGGCCTTCGATCATCTCGACCGAGGTGATCTGAAGAACGCAGTCGCCTCGTTTGTGGGCAATATGAACGCGCGTCCCGATTGCGAATTGCCACACTACTTGGCAACGCTTGGCGTATCGCTGCTAACGGCGAACGATGCGCTCGGCTGGAGGACGCTCATTGAGGGATTGAGGTGATGGCCGATGATCAACATGCGGGATCGGAAACGAAGGAGCGCGACAAGGCGTCTCCTCCATCCAGGTTCTTGGTTCGCCAGGGGTCCAAGGGCTGGATGGTTTACGATCGGCAACGTAGGGGACCGGCAATGATTGGGACCGGTGTGGCGGTCAATTTGACCAAGGAACAAGCCGAACGCATCGAGCGGACGCTAGTGGATAAGCGCGAACGTGGGATCATCCCTGATTAGGGCAGATTGTGTGCAACATGATAGGGGGGTTAATGACATATTGTATAGTCGTCAGAGCATCTGGACGAGAGCTAGACCGCTTGCGGACACATGCTGCACATATTGCACGCGATCAGAAATCAGATTGGTGGGTGGAGGCAACTGAGAAAGGAAAGGCATTTTGCTTTGAACACGCAAGTGCGATGGCCTCATTCAGTGCTGCCTGCGAAAAAGACAGTATTCAGTTCAGCGAAGTCTAATTGGCACTAAGAGAATTGAGAGACCAGTTATCGAAGGCAGGGTTCTCGGGCCGCAGCCAACCGCGCCGATGCAGTGAGCATGTGTCGCAGAGGTTTTGGTGACCGGTGGCCCATGTCGGCGTGTTGGCGGCGGCATGCCCCGCGCATCAGTGTCATCTCACTCCGGGGTTCGGCGTTGCGGATCACCGGCGCCCGGATAGTCTGGGAAGACGCCGGCTGTAGGTTACCAACGTGGCCGTTTGACCACGCGGAAGAGCGCGAGGATGACTGCTTCGTTGGTGGTGATCCAACACAGATTGCGCAAACGGAGAATACCGGCTCGCCACCTACTCGAACTCGGTCATTCGCTCCTTGGTGACCCGCAGGCTGCGGACGTAATAGCCCTGTGCCTGAACGGCTGACTTGATTTCGTCGCTGACCTTGAGAACTCGTTTTCTGCTCTTGCGCCACTTATGTGCAGAAAGAACGGGTACGGCAGAGCCTGTACTTAGAACGAGCAAGTCGCGCTTGTCATTGCGATAGACATCAAACACCTTGCGCCCCCGCTGATCATATTGAACTAAGAATGAGATATGTTTCGGTCGTCTCCACGGACGAGCTTAGTATCTCGAATGGCTGCGCGGGTTGTAAATCTGCAACGCCCGCGACTTTTGCTTCACCGCGTTCCGCATTTGGAACGAGCCAATGCAAGCCCGGACCATCGCCGAACTGGGCGCGTTAGGCCGATATATCAGCGATGCCGTGAACGGCACGAGACGGATCTAGTCGAGTAAGACGCCGGGCATCGCCCGCGCGAGCCAATGAGCCCGCCAAGATGATTTCCACTTCTGGCCCATCGGCGAACTGGTAGCGCCCCCTTCGCGAGGTCCGCTCACGGAGCGTTGCGGACCAGCTTTGCTCACGTTGAGTTCTTCGCCTTCGACCCCCTAGCGGACATCGAAGCACAACTGCGTATGCCACGAACGCCAATGAGTAGTCCGAGCGAGAAGTTCCTGCAGTCACTCGGGACGGGCGGGCTGAGACGATGCCGATGGCGGGAAGCGGTCGCGAGAACTTCGAGACGCTCTCTTCCAACGCAAGGTGGTCAATCTGCTAGTATGGCCGTTGGTCTACTGGCTTATGCGCAATTAACCGAGAAGCAGGCGCAGGCCGACACCGAAGCGCTGTCGCGGGAGTGGTAAGGCAGATCGCGCATGCCCACTCAAAACGAATCCCTCCGACGCGCCGAGCGCGGGCCTTGCCTCTCCGGGAGCGGCAGGAGCCATTTTGATGCCGATAACGACGGAAGGCCGACCGCGGCACACCTCACTAAGGGGCGCTATCTTTGACGAAGAGTAGGAGGTCGTATGGTTCTGCGGAGGACGGAAGCCGAATTGCTTTGAGTCATAACCCAAGCGCGTTCTCCGCCCATTTCAACATACGGTCGCTATTAAGGAACTCCAGCACCGCCGGCTCCAGCGACGCGGGCGCGCCCGGTCCAACCAAAGCCGTCGCGGCCACCATGTCGCAGCGTGCATTGAAGGCGAGTGAGAGCGCGGCGTTGCGGTTTCCCTCGACGCGATAGGCCCGGCTGCGGCCGCCCATCGGACCGACGATGATTTCTCGGCCGGCACCAATCGGTGTTGCCTTGCCGATCAGCGGCAGGTCGCCCATCCGCTCGAGGTCGACATCGTCGGCGACGCCGGTCGCGCAATTGCAAAAGCCGAGCTTGGCGCGAACGTAGAGCTGGACTTCGCCGCCGCAATCGGCGGCCTTGCAGCGGAACGCCTTTCCTTTCCCCCAGGGGTCTGCGCCGAAAGGCCAGTCGATTTCCGTCCACACCGGACGGACGTCGCCGGATGCCGCTGTCGCGGGTGCCGGTTCGCCGGATCGCAAGATCCAGACCGCAGCGGCTGCGCAGAGCAGTGCGGTGGCTGCGCTGATCGCGACGAATTTGCTTGTCAGGCCCATGCAAGCTGCCGCGTCACTTTTACTAATTCTGAGCCATCAATTGTCGTGCGGCCGCGAGGTCTACCCGCGAGGAGTCGCCATTGCGCGCCGTGTCGACGACTTTCGCGTAGTACTGGCGGGCCTTCACGGCGTCACCCGCTTTCTCGGCGGCGTGAGCGGCGCCGATCGTCGCGCCAAATCGGTTCGGCTCCTTACGCATCGTGCTTTCGAACGCGGCCAATGCTTCCGTCGCCATGCCGCGTTCGAGCAGCATGGTCCCGTAAAGCTCGCGTGCGGGGGCGAGCGGTCCCGGCGTCACGATGGATTTTTCGGTCTTGTCTTCGGCATCGGCGGCAAGGCGCATCGCTTCCAACGCATCCGCCTGCTTTCCCTGGGCATTGCGCTGCCAAGCTGTGGCGACTTGCCGCTGAATGTCGACGATCTCGGCCCAATAGGCGTCCTTGTCCTGCTGCAGCTTGTCCCGCAGCTCTGCCAGCTTGGCGATGTCCGCCGTTGCTGCGTCTGCATTGCCGGAGCGCGCGGCGCCAAGGGCGCGGGCGAAATAGGTGATCGCATCGACATAGGCAAACCGGCTCGGCTCGACCTTCAGCGCGGCAGCGCCCTGCCAATCGCCGCGCTCGACCATATAGCGCGCCTGGCTGGCCGCTATCGCGTAGGGACCGGCGCGGACGGCCGGCGCATAGCCCGTGGTTGCAGCCATGTCCGCGATGACGTCGCGGGCTCGGCTGTCCTGCGCGAGCTGCAGCAGGGCGTAGACCATATAGTCGTCGGCGTGGAGCTGCTCGCTGGGGTCCTTGCCCTCCTTGGCAGCCTTGGCGGAACGGCTATTGGCGTCGATGGATTCGTTCCAGTAGCCGACGCGCGTGAAGATGTGCGACGGCATATGCAAAGCGTGCGGCGCCGCCGGCGCGATGTCGGAATAGCGCTTGGCAGCGTCGAGACCTTGCTCTGCGATCGCCGGATAGTCATAGAGGTGGATCAGGTAATGCGCGACGCCGGGGTGCCGCGGCTGCCGCTTGAAGATCGGCTCGAGGATGGCAGCGCCCTTGAGTTGGTTGGCATAGGTCTTGTCGTTTGGTGACGCCGTGACATTCAGCGTGATGGCGTAGGCGATCTGCGCCTCGTCATCATCGGGATAGCGCGCGGCGACGGCTTCGGTTGCCTTGAGATAAGCCTGCGCGCGCTGGCCAAACGTCGTCCTTTCGTCGCCCGAATAGAAGGCCAGCAACGCATCGATGTAGTCGCGTTCGCGGTCGCTCTTGGCGCCGAGTGCCTTGGCCTTCTGCAGCGCGGCGAGGCCCTCGGTGAGGTTTTCCTTTGGCGCGGGAAAATGCGGGTTGTACAGAAGGCTCAGGGCAATGCCCCAATAGACGATCGCGCATTCCGGATCGGCCTGCAAGGTCTCCTCGAAAATCTCTTTCGCAGGCCGGTACCAGAACGAGTGCTGATAGCGCATCGCGCGGTCAAAGCGGCGCTGCGCCACCTCGTTGCAGGAGGTCTGGAAGTGAACCTTGCCAAACTGACCGTCGCTCCCGTCGTCCGCGCGTGCGGCAGGCGTGGCCGAGAGCGAGCCCAGCGTAGCTAGGGCGAAAAGAGAGACGGTTCTCAAGGCGAGCGCACGCATCGGCCCCTCCGTTTCTGTTCAGAAAGAATTTAGTCAGATGGCGCCGATAAGCCGATAAAGAGGGAGCGCCGAAGTTCGTACCGCTGAGATTGGTAATGGCAATTAGCGTTGTTGGAAGGATTTGCCCATTCGCAATGCGAGTCAACAGGAAGCGGGCGGATTTGCGTTAGGGAAGCACGCCTGTCAGGATCCATCCGCCCGTGCACGAAAGCGTAAGGCGGATAGCGAAGCGTAGTCCGCCATTTACTGTGCCGCCGGAATACTGGCAGGCGCTCCTCCACGATCGACGCGCCGAGGCGACGCCCGGCCACTCCGAGGCACGCTGCGGCCGAGTCAAATCCCTCAACACTTACTGGGAGTGGGCTGCCGGCCCTGCGTCAGAGTCGTTGAGACCCAGAGTCGATGCGGCGCGGCGGCAAGTAGCCGCAATGACGGCTTGTGGCCCATCTGCGACCTCGGAGGCCATCCGCTCTTCGGCCGATGTGGCGGTAAACCGGACATCAGGCGGCCGGCCGCTTGATGAGTACATGCCCTAGCTAGTCGGTATGGCCGAACGAGTTCTCTACGAAAGCAGCAATGGTGACGTCAGGGCGCTGACGCGCGAGCCGCTGACGAATACGCCCGTGTGAAGCACTAGCCCAACATCAGCTCAGGGGGCCACGTCTCCTATACGGATATCGGCCAATCCCTGCGTAGCGGCACCAGAGGCCAGGAGCGCCAGCAGTTGCTGAAGCTGATCGATACACTGCTGGGAGGGCTGAGGGAGGGCGCTCAGGCCGACCACTTGTCCTCTTCGCGGCGCGCTTCGTCGTCGTTGATGCGCTCGGTCGGCAGCAATTTCTGGATACTCGGTACTGGCGACGGGCTTGCCGTCTTGCTTCTTGATTGTTGCCCTTCGGCGGTCACCGGAAAATCATTGGGTTTCAACGGCTTCTTGGAAGTGGACATGACGTCTTCCTCCTCTGGCCACGATGATAGCAAGCCACCCAACGAACCGCGGATTTGATGACGTGTGCGTGCTCGGGTTCGAGCCGGTGCCGCTGACGTAATGCGCCTGGGCAGTGGTTGCTGCAAGTGCAACCCGCTTACCGATCCGACCGACAGATGTCTATCGTGGCATCACAGAAGCGACCGCTGCCACGCGCACCATGCTCGGTGCCGACTACGGGCGAGGCCGCGAATTGGTCGATGCGCTGGCGGCGAGTGGCGCAACCTACTGTCCCGGCAGCACGGTCTTCGACGTCTCGCCCGCGGGAGAGATCGCGTTTCTCTTGGATGGCCGGACCCGTTTGCTGTCGCCGCACCGCATCCTCGCGGCGACGGGTGGGCAGGAGCGCCCCTTTCCGATTGAAGGCTGGACGCTGCCAGGTGTGATGACTGCCGGTGCAGCGCAAATTCTGCTGAAGCAGGCCGATCTCGTGCCCTCCGGCAAGATCGTGCTGGCGGGCACGGGGCCGCTGCTCTGGCTGCTCGCGGCACAGATCCTTGGAGCGGGAGGAATGATCGCGCTCATCCTGGACACAACGCCCAAGCGCAATTGGCGCGCCGCGCTGCGCTATCTGCCGCGCTTTCTCGCTTCGCCCTATGCCGTGAAGGGGCTGGCGCTGCTTGCGCGCGTGCGCCGCTCGGTGAAGGTGATTTCCGGTGTCTCGCATCTGCGGGCCGCGCGCGATCTCGCAGCGCTGGAGCGAGACCTCGCGGCGCGGCGCTTCCTCGATGCGCTCTACGAGCCGCCGGAGCGGTTTCGCGTGCCGAGCGGTGACATCATCGTCTGCCGTTGCGAGGAGATTCCGGCTCATCGGATCGAAGCCCTGATTGCGCAGGGCGTGCTCGGGCCGAACCAGCTCAAGTTCTTCATGCGCTGCGGCATGGGGCCCTGTCAGGGCCGCCTGTGCGGACTGACCGTGACCGAGATGTTCGCGGCGGGGCGCGGTGTCTCTCCTGCCCAGATCGGCCATTACCGGCTCAGGACGCCGATCAAGCCCGTCACGGTCGCGGAAATGGCATCGCTGCCCTTCGGGGAGCATGCCGACAAGGCTGTGGTGAGGTTGTAATGGTTGGTTTCGTTTCCACTCTCTCTGATGCTGCCTCGCAGACCGCCGACGAAGTCGGTGTCACCTGGCTTCACGCGGGCTATTTCACGGGCGACCCGGATATCGCCGGCCTGATCGCGCTAGCCCGCGGGCAGGCCGACTTCGCGCAGGGGTCTCGTCGCGGCTCCTCAGGATGATTCCGGGCGGTGTCCCCTCGAACTCGGCCGCCTGACATTTGTCGGCGGCGCAGGCTTTGACGCGCTCGCGCAATACGGTGCGCCAGTGTTGGACCCCGGCTGACTGCCAGGAAATCAGCAAAGGCCCGGCATCGCTGCCGAGCCTTTTTACTGTTGAGCTCTGAGTGTTGGATCTAAAAGTCCATACCACCCATGCCGCCTCCACCCGGAGGCATGCCGCTCGCGCCGGTGTTCTTCTTCGGCACTTCGGCCACCATGGCTTCGGTGGTGATCAAGAGCGCCGCGACCGACGCTGCGTTCTGGATCGCCACACGAACCACCTTGGTCGGATCGATGATGCCCTTGGAGACCAGGTTGCCGTATTCGCCGGTCTGCGAGTCGAAGCCGTAGGCGTATTGATCCTTCTCGAGGATCTTGCCGACGATCACCGAGCCGTCCTCGCCCGCGTTGATTGCGATCTGGCGGGCCGGGTAAGACAACGCCTTGCGCACGATCTCGACGCCGGTCTTCTGGTCGTCGTTCTTGGTGCGAATGCCCTTGAGGTGCTCGGAGGCACGGAGCAGGGCGACGCCGCCGCCCGGCAGGATGCCTTCTTCAACCGCCGCACGGGTCGCATGCATCGCGTCGTCTACGCGGTCCTTGCGCTCCTTGACCTCAACCTCAGTCGCGCCGCCGACGCGGATCACCGCGACGCCGCCCGCGAGCTTGGCGAGACGCTCCTGGAGCTTCTCACGGTCGTAGTCCGAGGTGGTCTCCTCGATCTGCGCCTTGATTTGGGCCACGCGCGCCTCGATGTCGGCCTTCTTGCCGGCGCCACTGACGATCGTGGTGTTCTCCTTGTCGATCATCACCTTCTTGGCGCGACCGAGCATGTTGAGCGTGACGTTCTCGAGCTTGATGCCGAGGTCTTCCGAGACCGCCTGGCCGCCGGTCAGGATCGCGATGTCCTGCAGCATGGCCTTGCGGCGATCGCCGAAGCCCGGGGCCTTGACGGCCGCGACCTTCAGGCCGCCACGGAGACGGTTCACGACCAGGGTCGCAAGCGCTTCGCCTTCGACGTCCTCGGCGATAATCACAAGCGGCTTGCCGCTCTGCACCACAGCTTCCAATAGGGGAAGCAATTCATTCAACTGAGATAGCTTTTTCTCATTGATGAGGACGTAGGCATCTTCCATTTCAACGCGCATCTTGTCGGCGTTGGTGACGAAGTAGGGCGAGATATAGCCGCGGTCGAATTGCATGCCTTCGACGACCTCGAGTTCGGTCTCGAGCGACTTGGCTTCCTCAACGGTGATGACACCCTCGTTGCCGACCTTCTTCATGGCGTCGGCGATGAACTTCCCGATCTCCGCGTCGCCGTTGGCCGAGATGGTGCCGACCTGGGCGATCTCGTCGTTCGAAGTGACCTTCTTGGAGTTCTTCTGGAGGTCCGCCACGACGGCTTCGACCGCGAGGTCGATACCGCGCTTGAGGTCCATCGGGTTCATGCCGGCGGCAACCGACTTGGCGCCTTCACGGACGATCGCAGCCGCCAGTACGGTCGCAGTAGTGGTGCCGTCGCCAGCCGCGTCAGCGGACTTGGAGGCGACTTCGCGCACCATCTGGGCGCCCATGTTCTCGAACTTGTCGTCGAGCTCGATCTCCTTGGCGACAGTGACGCCGTCCTTGGTGATGCGGGGAGCGCCGAACGACTTGTCGAGCACGACGTTGCGGCCCTTCGGGCCGAGCGTCACTTTTACCGCATTGTGGAGGATGTCGACACCGCGCAGCATGCGGTCGCGGGCGTCTACGCCGAATTTGACTTCTTTGGCTGACATATTGGTTTCCCCTGAGTTGACTTGGTCTCATCTCACCCTTGGCGAGGCGCCCGGCAGGCGCTCCTCAGGGGTGAGCGGTGCGGGCAGTGGATTAGGCGGCCTTCTTCTTGGAAGACACGTCAGTGAGAACGCCCATGACATCGCTTTCCTTCATGATCAGCAGATCGACGTTGTCGATCTTGACTTCAGTGCCGGACCACTTGCCGAACAGCACCCGGTCGCCGACCTTCAGGTCGATCGGGATCAGCTTGCCGGCTTCGTCGCGACCACCGGGACCGACAGCGACGATTTCGCCCTGCGAGGGCTTTTCCTTGACGGTGTCGGGAATGATGATGCCGCCGGCGGTCTTCTCTTCTGCGTCGATGCGTTTGACCACGACCCGGTCGTGAAGCGGACGGAATTTCATGCTCTCCTCCTACCTTCTAGTCGCATTTATTTTTATTTTGAATGAAATAGCAGTCGAAGCTAGCGAGTGCTAATCACTCGGAAAATAAGCCAGCCTGGCCGGCATACAAGACAAAGCCGCGAAGGATCTCGAAAATCAGTCGCCCTCACCGATCCGCGGAGGCCCATTCAGAGCCTCCTAAAGGAGCCCCTGGAATGAAATCTGGGCTGGTCGGAGAAAGCCGCTTGGGAAATTCAGGCCGACTTGTACCGCGTGCCCAGGTTGTTGTTTGGCTTTGCCATCCAATGGCTAGCCGGGCCGGGTCGCGCGTCTGGACTAGCCTGTTCAGGTACTATGATGCCGCGTCCAAGACCCCGCGACGGGACGCGGAGAAGCCGGGAAATCCCATCCCTTCGTCTACCGAGAGCACCTGAGATGCAGCGGTAGAGCAAGTTTTTTTAAAGATTCTCTCCCTCCGCCAGCCAGCCGAAGTCACTTCGTACTTCGATGTGGAGACAGGCCGAAAATCCGGCCGTTTTCCTGCGTTTTTCCCGTCAGAGAAGTCCCATCGTCGCTCCAACTAGGCGTTCGATAGGCCCGGAGAACCGAATTTTCTCCGAATCTTAGTACCCCGCGATTCGGTCTAGTACGGCATTTTCCGGCAGACCAAGCGCTTATTTGGAAAGCGGTTTGGATCTCTCTCGCTCAACCGATGGGAACGAGGTGTTCCTATTCGAACCAACCGATTCTGAATTTGCGGGATCGACCGGTCCATGCATCTGGCACCGCGGTACGCTTAGGCACAATAAGGTTTCTAACAAAAACTGATCAGTCTCGATCACTGAAGCCGCCGTCCACGTTCGTGCGTCCGGCTCATAACCTCGAGGTCTGTGGTTCGAATTCCTTCCCCGCAACCAGAATTGATGCGCTGTCTTAGCATGGCGAAGGGCCCTCTCTTCAAAGAGCCGGTAGCGGCTCCCTCTTTTGCGCGAAAGCGCTTTCCTATTAACTCGATGCCATGCGCCTCCTTCATTTGTTGTCAGCCCTGTTTAAGCTCCCTGGTGCGGATCGAGGTCCCATGAGCCGAGATATTGATAGCCTCTACGAAGATGAGTACTTCGAAGAAATCGGTCGCCAGGAAGACACAGCTGCGGAGCTAAGCGGCTTGTCGGCTCTACTACGGGCCAACTATTGTTAGCTGTTTCATTTGGGGGTGGCATGAAGCTCATTACCGAGCCAAAAGCGTTGGCTAGGACGTTTTCGACACTGATTGAGCGGCATAACAGGGTTTCATTTGCGGTCGCTTGGGCCACAAAGGGTTTCGATGGCTATGAGAAGCTCGTGGCGAACAGTCGCAAGATTAGCCGCGGTATTGTTGGTACGCATTTCTGCCAAACGCATCCAGACTTCATTGAAAGATTCCAGCATCACAAGTCTAGCCGCAGTTTTGGGCTGTAGCCGGAAATGAAATAGCTCCAAGCGGTGGCTGGTATTATACTGGTGCTACTGGAAGTGCTGTTTCAAGCGTTCGTGGAAAGATTGTTACGACCAGCCTGGGAGGAACATCTGATGACGACTATGTTTGTTAGACACACGATTTCCGACTACAAGACCTGGCGGAAGGTTTACGACGATTTTGCTCCGGTTCAGAAGGCGAAGGGCGTAACAGCCGAGGCTGTCTACCGAGCAGCCGAAAATCCCAATGACATCACGGTAACTCACGAGTTTGCCACGATTGAAGCTGCGCAAGCCTTCGCGGAGAGTGCTGAATTGAAGAATGCCATGCAGAATGCGGGAGTGGCGCGCGCTGCCAAGATTCAACTCTAGCTCTCTGAGGTGTTCAATTAGCCGCTCTACGATCTCCTCGCAATCGGATGGTGTCAGCGAATTCACGCCGCGCAACGTCATCTGGTTTTGGAGAATGGTCGCCATCATGGCTTTGACGCTCATGGTCGCCTCAGGCTGATATGCGAACTAAGCACGAGGCTACGGTGCAATAATTCGCTCAGCTAACCGTTCCTCCGGACGGGTATTCGGAGCCTCGAAAGTCTGGCTTGACGAATGGATGGCGCGGCCGTCCGTCCAGGCTACCAAACCTAGCGGCTCGATTGACCGCGCGCGGAGGAATCCTCCGGCATGAGGCACCAAGTCGCTAGAGGTCATCTGGGGCGGCCAGATCATGGGCGCGAAGATCCGGGCAGAGGGTAGTTGCATGAGAGCGGCACCTACGTACGGCTGCTCACGCCCAGCGAGGATCTGCTCCGTCAATAGATTAGCGTGAAGGACAACCACGCCGCGAGGGACGCGCAGAGACAAATTCCAAGATAAGGCAATGCAAGGCGCATCGGGATTCCCCTCCGAAACGCGAATATGGATCAGCATCTCATGCTTGGACGACGACGACTAGGAATCTATGGTTGCAATCCGCGCCTTTACGAACTCGCGCACGGGACGCTAACGAAAACTGAGGCCACTCGCGATCCGTCGTGGCGGAGGATCACACAATCGTCTTGAGCGCCATAACTTAGAGCATTTTTCCGCAAGTTGTCGCCTTACCGTGCCCGCGCTGGCGATGTCCAATCTTGAGGAGGCTGGCACTTCTATCCAAATGGTTGTGCCGGAAAACTAGAGCCCCAGTTGGTGCCCCCCGGCCTGGGGCCTTTTCTTGTGATGAGTGACCCGGAGGTACGCCTCAGTCGTCCCAGAGGCGCCGCTCCGCCGCGCCTGCATGCAGGCGGTATATCTCGACGCGCTCTTCAAGGCTGAGCTGGCCATAACATCGTCCCATCGCAACAACACCTTAGCAGGTGTTGCACTTGCATCGTGAACCGAAGGGGCCGCCGATATGAGTGTTTGAACTCCATGCCAGAACAGCCTGCTTGCAATGTTTAGTATCTCGTGGTTCACTAAACAAATCGAGCTTGGCTGAATCCCTAAGAATCCAGGCAGGCACGAGGAAACGTCCGTTTAGTCGTTCAGCCCGTGAAGGACTGTATCGCTCTGCTCGAAGCATTCGAGCGGGTTGGAGAGTCGCGCCATGTCGATGGCCGGCCCCACTGGGAGGGAAAGCGTTATGAAACAGACAGTAAAGGCGCTTCTTACTAGTTTCGGAGTTCTGGCATCCGCGCTCAGTGCCGGAGTGGGGACTACCCCTGCGCACGCGCAGGCCAAGACCATCACGCTGTGCTGGGCTGCGTGGGACCCTGCCAACGCGCTGGTCGAACTGTCGAAGGACTTCACCGCCAAGACCGGCATCGGTATGAAGTTCGAATTCGTGCCGTGGACCAATTATGCCGATCGTTTCCTGAACGAGCTGAATTCGCACGGATCGTTGTGCGATCTCATCATCGGAGATTCTCAGTGGATCGGCGGCGCTGCGGAGAACGGCCAGTACGTCAAGCTCAACGATTTCTTCAAGAAGGAAGGAATCAGCATGGACGACTACATGCCGGCCACGGTGGTCGGTTATTCCGAGTGGCCGAAGAACACGCCGAACTACTGGGCGCTGCCGGCGATGGGCGATGCGGTGGGCTGGACCTATCGCAAGGACTGGTTCGCGCGGCCCGACGTGCAGAAGGACTTCAAGGCGAAGTACGGTCGCGATATCGGTGTGCCGAAGACGCTCGATGAGCTCCGCGACATCGCGCAATTCTTCCAGGGCCGCGACATCGACGGCAAGAAGGTCTATGGCGCCTCGATCTACACCGAGCGTGGCTCGGAAGGCATCACCATGGGCGTGTCGAATTACCTGTACGATTACGGCTTCAAATACGACGATCCGAAGAAGCCCTATGCGATGGACGGGTTGGTGAACTCAGCCAGCGCCGTGAAGGGGCTCGAGGCCTACAAGGAGCTCTACAAGTGCTGCACGCCGCCCGGCGCCTCCAATTCCTACATGTCGGAGGGGCTTGATGCCTTCAAGTCCGGCCAGGTCGCGCTGCAGATGAACTTCTTCGCCTTCTTCCCGGGCCTCTACAAGGACCCGAATGTCGGCGGCGACAAGATCGGCTTCTTCGTCAATCCGGCCGGTCCCGCCGCGCAGGCGACGCAGCTTGGCGGACAGGGCATCTCGGTGGTCTCCTACTCCAAGAACCAGCCCGAAGCGCTGCAATACATCAAGTGGTTCTCCGGCGGCGACGTGCAGAAGAAGTGGTGGGCGCTCGGCGGCTATTCCTGCGCCAAGTCCGTGCTGAACGATCCGAGCTTCCCGACCAGCGCGCCCTTCGCCAAGGAGTTCCTGCAGTCGATGGGAATGGTCGTCGACTTCTGGGCCGAGCCTTCCTACGCCCAGCTGCTGCAGGCCGAGCAGAAGCGCGTGCATGATTATGTGGTGGCCGACAAGGGCACCGCCCAGGAAGCGCTCGACGGTCTGGTGAAGGACTGGAAGGCGATCTTCAAGGAAGAAGGCAAGAAATTCTGAGCCAAGCCGTCCGGAGCGCGTACGCTCGCGCTCCGGACTTTCCTTCGCGATGACCGGAGCTGTCGCATCGTCGACGCCCGGTGCCTGGATCGGTAGATGCAATGAACGAATTGAGTGCCTCTTCGCGGATCACCTATCGGGCCGTCCCGGTCCGGCCAGGCGTGGCGCGTCGTATCCGGGGCCTGTCGGACAGGACGCTCGCCTGGCTCTTCATCACGCCGACGATCGTGCTGCTGCTGGCGATCAATATCTTCCCGTTGCTGTGGACGATCTATCTCTCGTTCACGAACTACCGCGCCAATCGCGCCAACGTGCCGACGATCTGGCTCGGGGCTGACTGGTATCAGTCGATCCTGACCGATCCGGACATCTGGGCGGCAATGCAGGTGACGGCGCATTTCGTGATCTGGACGGTGGTGATCGAGACCGTGCTCGGATTTGGCCTTGCCTACCTCATCGACAAGAAGTTCCGCGGCCACGGGATGTGGACCACGATCATCCTGCTGCCGATGATGCTGTCACCTGCCGTCGTCGGCAATTTCTGGACGTTCCTCTATCAGCCGCAGATCGGATTGTTCAACTACGTCGTCGCCTTCTTCACCGGACGCGCGGCCTCGTCGTTCCAGATGCTGGGCGACGTCACGCTGAGCCCCTGGGCCATCGTCATCGTCGATGCCTGGATGTGGACGCCCTATGTGATGCTGATTTGTCTCGCAGGCCTGCGCTCGATCCCTGATTACATCTATGAAGCGGCGGAGGTCGACCGCGCGTCGAAATGGCGGCAGTTCTGGTCGATCACGCTGCCGATGGCGCTGCCGTTCATCATGCTGGCGGTGCTCTTCCGCGGCATCGAGAATTTCAAGATGTTCGACATGGTCAATCTGCTCACCGGCGGCGGGCCGGGGTCGACCACGGAAGTTGCGTCGATCACGCTCAAGCGTGCGGCGTTCGAGAGCTGGCGCACCGGCTATTCCTCGGCCTTCGCGATCATCCTGTTCGTGACGGTCTTCGGCCTCGCCAACATCTATGTGAAGGCGCTGAACAGGGTGAAAAGCCGATGACCTCAGCCACCACAGCCCATTCCGTCGTCGAGCCGTCGACCACGACGCGGCGTTTTGCCGGCTCGCTCGTCGTGCTCTATGCCATCATCACCATGATCCCGCTGGTGTGGATCATGCTCACCGCGTTCAAGTCGCCGGACGATGCGATCTCCTATCCGCCCAAGGTGATGTTCAAGCCATCGCTCGAAGGCTTCTGTAACGTCTTCACGACCCGCTCGCGCCAGACCCCGGAGTTCATCCGCTCGCTGGGGCCGCCGCAGGGGCTTTGCGACAGCATCGCGCGCAGCCGCAACATGGTGGTCGCCGGTCCCTCGAACTATGTGCCGCGCTTCGTCAATTCGCTGATCATCGCGTTCGGCTCGACCGTGCTCGCCGTCGCGCTCGGCACCTTGTCGGCCTACGGCTTCTCGCGGTTCCGCGTGCCCCTGAAGGACGACCTGATGTTCTTCATCCTGTCGACCAGGATGATGCCGCCGATCGCGGTCGCGATCCCGATCTATCTGATGTACCGCACCATCGGATTGTCCGACACCAGGCTCGGCATGATCCTGCTGTACACCTCGGTCAACGTCTCGCTCGCGGTCTGGCTGCTCAAGGGCTTCATCGACGAAATCCCGCGCGAGTACGAGGAGGCGGCCATGATCGACGGATACACCCGCTTTCAGGCCTTCGTGAAGGTGGTGCTGCCGCAGGCCACGACGGGAATTGCGGCGACGGCGATCTTCTGCCTGATCTTCGCCTGGAACGAATACGCCTTCGCGGTGCTTCTCACCTCGGGCAATGCGCAGACCGCGCCGCCTTTCATTCCGATCATCATCGGCGAGGGCGGACAGGACTGGCCCGCGGTGGCCGCGGGCACGACGCTGTTCCTGGTGCCGATCGTGGTGTTCACGGTGCTGCTGCGCAAGCATCTGCTGCGGGGCATCACCTTTGGAGCCGTCCGCAAATGAGTATCGATGCCACCCGATCCGTCGCGCGTCGCGGTCTTGCCGATCGCGTTCTGCGCCGTGGTCCGCTCGAAGCCGCGGCGACCGCGATCATCGCCGCCGGCGTCGTGATGCTGATGCAGCCATTCTCCCTGACGCTGTATTCCTGGTCGTTTGCGACGACCCTGTTCGGCACGGTGATGTTCACCATCGTGTCGAAGGTTCGGGAGTAGGGCGCGATGGCACAGATCAGGGTCGAGGCGCTCGACAAGTCCTTCGGGACGTTCCATGCGGTCAAGTCCGCCAGCTTCACGGTCGAGGACGGCGAATTCCTCTGCCTGCTTGGACCGTCCGGCTGCGGCAAGACCACGACGCTCCGCATGATTGCGGGCCTGGAGCTGCCGACATCCGGCACCATCCGGCTGGATGGCGAGGACGTGACGATGAACCGCGCATCGGCGCGCGACATCGCCTTCGTGTTCCAGCTCTTCGCGCTCTATCCGCACATGAATGTCCGGCGCAACATCGGCTTTCCCCTGAAATGCGAGGGCATCAGAGCGGCGGAGCGCGACCGGCGGGTGGTGGAGGCCGCGCGTATTCTGCGTATCTCCCATCTCCTCGACCGGTCGGTGTCGGGCCTTGCCGGCGGCGACCGGCAGCGCGTCGCACTTGGGCGAGCCATTGTCCGCCAGCCAAAATGCTTCCTAATGGACGAGCCGCTCGGCGCGCTCGATACCGAAATGCGCGAGGCGATGATTCATGAATTGCGCGCGCTGCATGACCGGCTCGGCGCGACGACCGTGTATGTCACGCATGACCAGCTCGAAGCCATGGCGATGGCCGATATGATCGCGGTGATGAATAATGGCGTCGTCGAGCAGGTCGCGAGCCCGCGCGACATCTACGACCGGCCTGCTTCGCTTTTCGTCGCAGACTTTATTGGATCGCCGCCGATGAACTTTCTGCCGTTTCGCGGCAGCCTGCAGCCCGGCGCGCAGGCAATCCGGCTCGGCGATCGCGAAGTTGCCATTCCCGCCGCACGCGAAGCATTGCCGGAGAGCAATCTCGTCCTCGGGGTTAGGCCCGAGCATGTGCGTTTTACCGATCGCGGCATGGTGCGGGGCGAGGTCTATGGGGCGGAATATCTCGGCACGACGCAGATCGTGACTGTGACGACGCGCTACGGTGCGCTCAAGGCCCGCTCGCCCGCCAGCACGTCCTTTCGGACTGGAGAAAATGTCGGGCTGGACTTTCGCCCCGATACGTTGTCGATCTTCGACCAGGCGTCAGGCCGGGCCATCCGCACTGCGTTGCATGAAGGAGGTGCGCATGGCTGAAGTCGAGATCAGGGCGGTCTCCAAGGCGTTCAGCCAGACGCGAGCGGTCGTCGACCTGTCTCTCTCCGTTAGAGACGGCGAATTCGTTGCGTTGCTGGGCCCGACGGGCGCCGGCAAGACGACGGCGCTGCGTCTTGTCGCCGGACTGGAGACGCCAGACAGCGGCTCGATCCGGATCGGTGGACGCGATGTGACCGGCGATGCGCCGGCCGATCGCGACGTCGCCTTCGTCTTCCAGCAATATTCGTTGTATCCGCATCTTAGCGTGTTCGAGAACATGGCCTTTGCGTTACGTGCGCCGATCCGCCGCGTATCCGAGGCCGAGATTCGCGCGAAGGTCGAGGAGGTCGCCCGTCTTCTTCACATCGAAACGAAGCTGCAGAACAAGGCGACGGAATTGTCGGGCGGGCAGATGCAGCGTGTCGCGATCGGCCGGGCCTTGGTGCGCTCGCCATCGATCTATTTGATGGACGAGCCGCTCTCCTCGCTGGATGCCAAGCTGCGCGGTGAAATGCGCCTCGAACTCAAGCGCATCCAGACCGATCTCGGCGCCACGATTCTCTATGTCACCCATGATCAGACGGAAGCAATGACCATGGCTTCGCGCATCGGCGTGATCGAGACCGGCCGGCTGATGCAGATCGGCACGCCGCGCGAGATTTACGAGAATCCGGTCAACGCCCATGTCGCCGCGCGGCTTGGCCAGCCGATGATCAACCTGCTGCCGGCGGCTCTATTTGCCGGCATTCCGCCCGGCGCCAAGACCATCGGCGCGCGTACCGAGCACCTGATGATCGCACGCAGCGGCGGAGACGTGTCGGCAACCGTCACGCGAATCGAACATCTCGGCGACCAGAGCCATCTTCACCTCGACCTCGGCGGCCAGCCCGTCGTGACGTTGGCTGACCCCGCTGCGAGGTTGGGCGCGGGGGACATCGTGTCGCTCCGACTCAACAAGCCGCTGTTCTTCGATGCGGCCGGCGGGAGGATAGCGGCATGAGTCTCGATCGGGCTGCTCGGGAAAAGCTGGTGCGGGCACTAGCGGAATCGGTGATCCAGCACGCCGACGAATTGACCAGCCTCGATCAGGCGATCGGGGACGGCGATCACGGGCTGAACATGAAGCGCGGCTTCGAGGCCGTGCTCGCGACACTGCCCGGCCTTGCCGACAAATCGCTGCCGGAAATGCTGAAAGCGATCGGAATGACGCTGGTCATGAAGGTCGGCGGCGCTTCCGGGCCGCTGGTTGGCACTTTCTTCATGGAGCTAGGCAAGGCGCTACCGGAGCAGCCGATCCGAACGGATCTCGTCACGGCGACGGAGAAGGCGATTGATGCCGTCAAAGCACGCGGTCGCTCGGAGGCGGGGCAAAAAACCTTGCTGGATGTCCTGGTGCCGGTGCAGGTCGTGTTGGCGGGCGGCGGCGATGCCAAGGCGATAGCAGCGGAAGCGGCGCAAGCGGCCGATCGCACCACGCCCATGCTTGCGATCCGCGGCCGTGCGTCCTTTCTCGGCGAACGTTCCATCGGTCATATGGATCCTGGTTCGCGTTCGGCCTCCCTTTTGATTGGCGCGGCAGTCAAGGTACTGGAATTCGAGGCAAGTTCATGAACAGTTCAAATTCCGGCAATGTCGGGATCGTTATCGTTTCACATTCCCCCAAGATCGCGGAAGGCGCGGCGGATATGGTGCGCCAGATGGTAGGCAGCGCCGTGCCGCTCGCCTGGACAGGCGGCGACATCGATGGAGGGCTCGGCACCAATGTTGCCGGGATCCTCGAGGCGATCCAGGCGGCGTGGTCGCCCGCAGGCGTGGCGGTGCTGGTTGATCTCGGCGGGGCGGAGACAAATTCCGAGATGGCGGTGGAACTGCTGCCTGAAGATCGACGCGCGCGCGTCGTCGTCTGCAATGCTCCGGTGGTCGAGGGAGCTGTGATTGCGGCAACCGAGTCTTCGGGTGGCTCGCCGCTTGCCGCGGTCAAGCGTAGCGCGGAGGAACTCTATGCATGATGCTCACGCCAGCCGGCCGGGCGAAACGGCGGTGCCGCTGACAGCCTCGGCGGTTCTCGTCAACAAAGTCGGTCTTCATGCGCGACCGTCGGTCAAGCTCACGCAGTGCGCCAAGGGTTTTACCGCAAAGATCGAGCTCGCCCTCGCGGCGGACGGGCCCTGGACGGACGCCAAGAGCCCGGTAAAGGTCATGCGTGTGAAGGCGCCGCAGGGCGCAATGCTGCATTTCCGCGTTACCGGCTCCGATGGCAAGGCAGCGCTTGCTGCTGTACTGGCGCTTGTGCATGACGGTTTCGGCGAGGCCTGATCGCTGTGGCAGAGATCCATCTCATCGGCCGTGCTGCCTCGCCGGGTCTCGCGATCGGACCGGTCACCATGCTGACTGCGGCCGTGGCCAGGCGGACAGCGAGCGACGATCCCGCGCAGGAGGCGGCGGCACTGCGGGCGGCGATTGAAGGTGCGAGAGCGGAGATCGCCGAGCAGATCAAGACGAACCAGGGCGAGGTGGCCGACATTCTGGAATTTCAGGTCGCCATGCTTGAGGATGATGCGCTGGCGGATCCGGCCTATGGGGTCATCTCGGAGGGGATCACTGCCGACCACGCCTGGCGCTTGGCACTCGACGTGGAGATAGCTGGCTATCGCGCTGCTGAAGATGAATATTTCCGTGCTCGTGCGGCCGATATCGTCGACATCCGCGACCGCGTGCTCGCGCATCTGAGCGGCGTGGACACGGTCGCCAGGATTACCAGCGGCTCAATCGTGGCGGCTGACGACATCACGCCTTCCGCCTTTCTTGCCGCTGACTGGTCGCATGGCGGCGCCATCGCGCTGGCTGCGGGCTCACCTTCCTCGCATGTTGCGATGTTGGCGCGGGCGCGCGGGGCGCCCATGGTCGTTGGGCTCGGCCCACTGTCGTGGAACGGACAGCCACCGGCGTTGGCGCTCGTCGACGGCGATGCCGGCACCGTGATCCTCGATCCCGAGCCGGAAACGCGCCGCCTGTTCGAGCACCGCATGGCGGTTGCGAATGCCGCGCAAGCCGCGGCCGATGACGGCCGGCTCGAGTCGGCACGCACAGCCGATGGCCGGAGGATCGCGGTTCTGCTCAATATCGCCGCGCCCGAGGACCTCGCTGGGCTCGATCCCGCAATCTGCGACGGCATCGGCCTCGTGCGTACGGAATTTCTGTTCGAGGCGTCCCAGGGCCTGCCGGACGAGAACGCGCAATATGCAGTCTATCGGCGCATTCTCGACTGGGCCGAGGGAAGACCGGTGACGATCCGCACCCTCGATGCCGGCGGCGACAAGCCGATCGCCGGCTTGACGATCGATAGCGAGCGCAATCCGTTCCTCGGCCTGCGCGGCATCCGTCTCTCGCTCGCGCGGCCGGAAGTGTTTCGGGTGCAACTGCGGGCACTGTGCCGTGCGGCTGTGCACGGGGCGCTGAAGGTGATGCTGCCGATGATCGCGGTCCCTTCGGAGCTCGACCGTGCGAATGCCCTGCTGGATGCAGAGTTCACGGCGCTCAGGGCCGAAGGGATCGCCTGCGGCCGGCCGCCGCTCGGCATCATGGTCGAGGTCCCGGCGGCGGCGCTCCGCGCCGAGGATTTCGGCGCGGCGTTCTATTCCATCGGCTCGAACGACCTGACCCAGTACACGATGGCGGCGGCGCGCGACATCGGTGCCGTCGCGGACCTCAACGATACCGGAAATCCGGCGGTGCTGGCGCTGATCTCCCGGACTGTCGAGGCCGGACGAAAGCGTGGCGTGGAGGTCTCGCTCTGCGGTGACGCCGCGGCCGATACGCGCCTGACCACGGCGCTGATCGCCACCGGGTTGACAACTCTCTCGGTGTCGCCGATTGCCGTCGCGCGGCTCAAGGCCGCAATCGCAAAGGTGCGTTCATGACGGATGAAGCAGGCGAGGATACCCGCGCGCCTGGTGACAGCAATGTGGCGGATTACAAGGCCATCCTGCGACGGGTGCTCGACAATCGGCCCTCGGGAACGAGACTGAAGCTGGCGGCAGCGCTGGGCAAGAATCGCTCCTTCGTGACGCAGATCACCAATCCGGCGTATCTGGTTCCGATTCCGGCGAAGCATGTAGCGATCATCTTCGAAGTCTGCCATCTGTCCGGCACTGAGCGCGCGGCATTCCTCGAAGCCTATGGACGCGCGCATCCCGGCCGGCTGCGCGCATCCCACCGCGAGGCGCGCACCCGCATTGTCTCGGTGACCGTACCCGACCTCGGCGACGACAAGAAGAACCGTGCGCTCGAACAGCTGATCGTGGATTTCGCCGCGCAACTCGCGCGCTATGCCGAAAGTGTGGGTTGAGCCATTGATTTGAACTTTAGACGAGACGGGAGGACGTTCATGAAAAAGCTGATCAACAGCACCGATACGATACTCGAAGAAAGTCTGGACGGTTTCGCGGCAGCCCATGCGGGTATCCTGCTTCTTGGTGCCGAGCGCAAATTCGTCCGGCGCCGCACGTTGAAGCCAGGCAAGGTCGCGCTGATTTCGGGCGGCGGCTCGGGACATGAGCCGCTGCATGCGGGCTTTGTCGGCCTCGGCATGCTCGATGCAGCTTGCCCCGGTCAAGTCTTCACCTCGCCGACGCCAGACCAGATGATCGAGGCCGCGGAGGCCGTCGACACGGGCGCAGGCGTGCTCTTCATCGTCAAGAACTACGAAGGTGATGTGATGAATTTCGCGATGGCAGCCGAGATGGCCGGGCGGGAAGTTGCGAGCGTGGTGACTAACGACGACGTGGCGGTGGAGAAGTCGACCTATACGACCGGTCGTCGCGGCGTCGCGGGGACATTGATCGTGGAAAAAATGGTCGGCGCTGCGGCCGAGACCGGAATGCCGCTTGCCGCTCTCACGGCGCTCGGCGAAGAGGTCAACCGGCGCACCCGCTCGATGGGGGTGGCGCTGTTGCCATGCACCGTGCCGGCGGCAGGGCGGCCAAACTTCGCATTGGCCGACAATGAAATGGAAATGGGCGTCGGCATTCATGGCGAGCCCGGCCGGCGCAGGGTGACGCTGGCGTCCGCCGATGCGATTGCCGCCGAGCTGCTCGATGCGATCCTGAACGATCTTGCGCCCGGCAAAGGGAGTGAAGTGCTGCTTCTCGTCAACGGGTTTGGCGCGACGCCTCTGATCGAACTCTATCTGATGGTCAATGCCGCAAAGCGGATTCTGGACAGCGCGGGGGTGGCAGTGGCGCGCTACCTGACCGGTTCCTACGTCACATCCCTCGACATGGCCGGTGTCTCGATCACCGTATCTGTGCTCGATAGCAAGTCGACGAAATTATGGGATGCCCCGGTGCAGACGGCAGCTCTGCGGTGGGGCGTCTGATCTCAGCTCGCGGCTTGGTTTTGATCACAAACAATGACTTATCGACTCCGCTCCCGCGAAACTGAGCCTCGTCAGTTCCCACCAAGGGAAAATCCATCGAAAGTTCAATGCAGCTCTCGCGGCTCAATTGTCGGAATGGACATTGGCGTTCCTGGCAAATCATATGCCGCTTAATCAGCGGCTCCGTCGGAATCGCACGGGCGTGCGTGGACCGCGTAAGAACGACGGCTCCTGGCGGGCTATCAAGGCACGAGGTCGGGAGTTAAGCTGCCCTCCGGTAAGAGAACAGCGCCTCCCAAGTAGTGGGCTTAGACATGTAGCGGTCTAGTGACTCGAACCCCCGACAGATCACCGCATAGTCTAATACGCTTACCCTCGCAGGCCTCGGCTGCTCGGCCGCCAGTCCAAGATCCCAATGACGCGCCGAGCGCCGTTCTCCCTCCCTGCCGCCGCAACGAAATCGC
Source organism: Bradyrhizobium nivariense (assembly GCF_029846715.1). GTDB lineage: Bacteria > Pseudomonadota > Alphaproteobacteria > Rhizobiales > Xanthobacteraceae > Bradyrhizobium. The sequence continues at coordinate 618,072 of NZ_JARVWW010000001.1, read as the reverse complement.
AACGAATTGGGTGAAACGAGCGTGAACAAAACGGGACGGAAGCACCTGCCGATCAGAGAAAGATCAACAACTTAGAATATGTTCACTGCGTTCGGGACGCAGGGATCAAATCGCAACTTGGACCGAATGTCGGTATCGGTGGTTGCGCCAGCTGTTGTATTCCCCGCACTCCTCAGGCCGACTGAGGTGCGAGCGCATCAAAACCAAATATCTTGGTTTGGAGAAGAGGTACTGAACGCGCATGCGGAAATCGGCGACGATGGCGTAAAAATAGGACAGGTCGAACATAAGGCTTGCGAAGATTTACGCAGTGGAAAGCTTTCGCGTGGCAACGCGGCGCATCATAAAATCTGCCGATGGATCGAATGTGAGAAGTCGACGGCCATGAAAACTTTGATGTTTGTCGTCGGACCGTGACGCGATCCTGACATTTCTAGGCAACTTTTCCGACGTGATCTGGCGCAAGGCCGGTCAGGCGTAAATAGAGTTCGCGATCCGTCGCGCCTTCAGTATTGATAACGAAGATCCGCGAATTGCCGCTTAGTCCGATCTTCGCTCTTGCTTCGTTGTTCCGGGCAATACGAATCAGGCCAGCAAGACCGACGCCACCACTCTCGCCGGCAACGATTGGCGGATCCCCGAATGCTGGGTATGCGAGACGCTTCATCACATCGATGGCATCACTCTCCTCGATGGTCATGAATGCATCGGCAACTCGGGTCAGAATGCGCCAAGCGACGAGCGATGGCTCGTAGCACTCGAGCATGGCCATTACCGTCGGCTCACGTTGGTCGATCTTTACGGGGTGACCTGCTCGCGCCGTTTCGTAGACGCATGCGGCGCGGTCAGGCTCCACCACCACGACCGTCGGACGCTCTTTGCCGAGGACGATGGCAAAATGGCCCGCCAAAGCGGCCGCGACGCCCCCGACGCCCGCCTGAATGAAGAGATGTGTCGGAGGATCGGGCATCTGACGCAATGCCTCGCTTATGATGGCGGTGTAGCCCTGCATGACGAGGCCGGGAATCCGTTCATAGCCAGGCCAGGATGTATCGGAAACCACGATCCAATCGCGCTCTGAGCATATGCGTGACGCTTCAGAAACCGAGTCATCATAGTTTCCATCGACGCGGATGATCTCCGCGCCATAGCCGGCGATGGCAGCGACACGCTCAGCGCTGACCCCGGAATGGACAAAGATCACGGCTTTGGTTCCGGCGAGTTGAGCTCCGTGCGCAACCGATCGGCCATGATTGCCGTCGGTCGCGCAGGCGACGGTCATTCGATTGGCAGTCTCTCGTACGTCAGTACTGTTCAGTTCGTTGATGCCGACCGGTCGCCCCAGACATCGAGAGGCCGCTTCGAGAACAAGACGTATCACCGCATAGGAGCCCCCCAGAGCTTTGAAGCTGCCAAGCCCAAGACGGAGGCCTTCATCTTTGATCAAGATATCGCCGACACCCAACTCAACGGCGAGATTATTCAATCGATGGAGTGGAGTCGGCTCGTAGTTCGTGCGGCGCACGAGGAAGTTTTCGACTTGATGGGCTGCTGCGATACTCAACGTGTCGGCATCCGCGGCGTCAAGACTTGTGTTATGCTGCGGATGTTCGTTTCGGATCAGCTTCAAGGGATGTCCCGGTGGATTGAGGCTTGGCAGTCCAAGGCCTGGTGGGTATCCTGGCATTCTATTCCATCCCGTTCGCGCATTGCGCCCGTTTTTAAGGCGTCATTCGCGCGTTTTTTGCAAATTGGGAGTTCTCTGCAAGGATTTCTCGCAGACGAACTCCCTCACGGATATTCCTGTTCGTCGAGCAACACAACGCTGCCGGTTTTGACACGGCGCATCGAAACGAAAGTTCGGAAGCTCTTGACGTTACCAGCATCAAAGAAGAGCTCGCGGGTGAGGGCGTTATATTCGTCCATGTCCCGAACATTGAAAATCAGCACAAAATCGACCTCGCCCGTCACGTAGTAACACTGCTGTACCTGCGGACATTCGGCGAAGCGTTTCCGCATGTCATCGAGAAGATCCAGGCGCTCATTTTCGCTGGCCACCTCGACAATAAGGGTCAGCGGTCGTCCGACAGCACTTTGGTCGACGATGCTGACATCGGCAGTGACGATCTTTGTCTCGCGCAGCCGCTGAATTCTTCGAGCGACCGCCGCAACGGAGAGTCCAACCTCGTCAGCGATCTCACGATGTGGCCTGACGTTGTTACGCTGCAGGGATCGCAGGATTCGCTTGTCTGCTGCATCCAACGCCAGTTTCGCCATGATCGATGCTCTCTGCGAGAATTCTTTGCGCCCTTGGCCCGAAGAAAGAGCATAAATTGCACCCGTCTTGCAATATTCAATCACCTGTCGGATCGAAACGGCAGCGTCGCTTAGCGATTGCCCCGACTCTTCGGAAGTCCGATGGCAAAGACCGACGAGGCCTAAGCAGTAAATGCGACAGAATGGGAGAGCATCGTGACACAGCTGTCCACCAGAGATTCGGTCACGCCGACCTCGATTTCTGTCGATACGAATTCAGGTCTTCTCGCCTTCTACAAGGACATGACAACACGGGAGCGCCGGACCTTTTGGGGGTGCTGGACGGGATGGGCCTTGGATGGGCTCGACTTCATGATCTATCCGCTGGTCGCCGGGACGATCATTGCGACTTGGCAGGTTTCGCCGGGAGCCGCGGGTCTTGCTGTAACGGTGACATTGCTGGCGTCGGCGGTTGGCGGTTGGTTCGCCGGCTCCCTTGCCGATCGCATCGGGCGTGTCAAAACGCTGCAATTGACCATTCTGTGGTTTTCATTTTTTTCGCTCCTTTGTGCTTTTGCTCAAAATTTTGAACAACTGCTGGTCGCTCGCGCCCTGCTCGGATTTGGCTTTGGCGGCGAATGGGCGGCTGGCGCGGTCTTGATGGGGGAGACGGTCCGAGCCCAATACCGGGGTCGTGCCGTCGGATCGGATCAATCAGGCTGGGCGATTGGTTGGGGAGCCGCTGTCCTTGCCCAGGCGATCCTGTTCACTGCGCTTCCGCCGGACCAGGCATGGCGCTGCATGTTCGCACTTGGTGCACTTCCCGCCTTGTTCGTTCTCTATCTGCGCCGCAATGTGCAGGAACCGGAAGTCGCGGTTCAGGCGCGCGGCAAATCTGCGGAAGTCGGCGAGACGACCGGCGCACTCGACATCTTTCGAGGCGGGCTTCTCAAAACAACAGTTCTCGCCTCGCTCCTTTGTGCCGGCTGTCAGGGCGGCTACTACGCCATCACTACCTGGCTTCCTCGATTTCTGACAACGGAGCGGCACCTCTCCATTGTTGGATCCACCAGTTACCTCGCCACACTCATCATCGGCTCCTTCGCTGGATATCTGGTCGGCGCTTGGCTTGCCGACCGGTTGGGACGCAGGCCTCTGTTCATCATCTTCTCCATGGGTGCGATCGCGGTGATTGTTACGTACACGCAGGCGCCGCTGCCCGACGACATTCTTTGGCTCCTCGGCTTTCCGCTGGGCTTCTTCGGCTCGGGCTATTTTTCTGGAATGGGCGCGTTCCTGACGGAGTTGTTCCCGACGCGGCTGCGCGGATCGGGGCAAGGATTTTGCTACAATTTCGGCCGCGGCGTCGGAGCGCTTTTCCCAGCGATTGTCGGTGCCGTTTCGTCATCGATGCCGCTGTCGGCCGCAATCGCGGTATTCGCCTCCGCCGCGTATGGAATCTTCTTTCTGGCGGCGCTCGCTCTGCCGGAAACCAAAGGCAAAGTGCTCCAAGCCGACAATTGATCAGATTTATTGACAATCATAAGCCTCGAATACGGTCCGAACTGGAGTTTCCAAGATGAACAAAAATGGTGAGCGAGCCAAAATTTTGTCGGCGGTCGACGCCAACAGCGACAAGGCAATCGCGCTCTTGCGAGATATGGTGGCGATTCCCAGCGTTACAGGCGACGAGGGAAGGATCCAGCGCTATCTAAACGAGGTGCTGAGCCGCATGGGTCTCGACGTCGATATCTGGGAGACGGACTGGAACGAACTGAAGAAGCATCCCGGTTATCGTCCTGTCGAACGGGGTTATGAGGGGCGCCCGAACATCGTGGCGCGGCTTGCCGGCAGCGGCGGCGGCAAGTCTCTCCTCCTGAACGGGCACACCGACGTCATCCCGGTAGGAGCCGGAGAAGGATGGGACGAGAATCCGTGGTCCGCCTCCGTCAGGGACGGCCGCATATACGGTCGAGGGACCGCCGACATGAAGAGCGGCGTGGCGAGCCACATCATGGCTGTGCAAGCGCTTGGAGCGGCGGGAGTCAGGTTGAAGGGTGACGTCCTGATCAACATCGTGATCGATGAGGAGGTGAGCGGTCACGGGACGCTGGACACTGTCATCAGGGGCTATAGCGCCGACGGTGGTATTTCAGGCGAGACCAGCGATCTGGCGATTCAACCCGCTTGCATCGGACGGATCTGGTTCGAGATCGAGATCCTCGGCAAGCCCGCGGGCATTCAGAAGCGATACCAGGGCGTGAGCGGGATCAGCCTCGGTAATAAGATCGCGCAAGCCGTCCAAGAATTGGAAGACCGGCGCGTTGCGACAGTGAAGCACCCGCTCTATCCGAACGCATTGGATTCGCTTCCCTGCATGATCGGAAGTTTCTCGGCCGGAAATTACCCGAGCGCCTTCCCGACCAACTGTCTGCTGAAGGGCAGCATCGGAACGGTGCCCGGCGAAGACCACGAAGGTGTCAAGCGCAGCCTTGTCGAGCAGGTCGCCGCCGCGGCCGCCAAAGATCCCTGGATGAAGGATCACCCGCCAAAGGTTCGTTTCGTCGGCTATGACGCTGAAGCCTCGGAGATCCCATCGGACCATGGCATCGTTCAGACATTGCAGCGGAACTACCGTGAGATCGTCGGGCGCGAGCCCGAATTGAGTGGCCGTCAAGGCGCTGCCGACACGCGATTCCTGAACAAGTACGCGGCGACACCAACCGTGATCTTCGGCCCTGGCTCGACGGCCGTGATGCACTCCGACAACGAATACGTTTCAATCGACGACTACCACACCTCGATCAAGGTCCTGGTCCTGAGCATCTACGACTGGTGCAACACGGAGAAGTAGTTCCGATGCTGATCTCAAAGATTCTCGGAAAGCTGCCGTTCCTCAATCCCCTGGTCCGCCGGAGCGTCATGATGGCCCGCGCCGCCGCCGCCGCTTTGCCGTTCCTTGCAACCCCCGCGGCAGCCCAAACAATTTCGCAGCAAGCGAGCTCGCACCAGGTCATATCCGGCCCGGTGAGATGGCAGATGGCCACCGAGTACCCGCAAAGCAATATTTCCGGAGCTGGGCTTGCTACCTTCGCCAAGCTTGTCTTTGAACGCACGAACGGCTTCGTGACGACGGTGAACGCCTTCGATAATGAACTCAGGATCAGCTCCGGCGAGATGCTGCGAGCCGCGCAGGAACGACGGATTGCAGGCGCCGATGCATTTGCCGGCCCGCTTGAGGCGTCCGATGCCATATTCGGGCTAGCATCGCTGCCGTTCGTCGTGCAATCCATCGACGCGGCGAGGGCTGTGAACGCCAGGGCCCGCCCGCTGTATGAGAAGGCGCTGGAGGCGCGTGGCCTCAAGCTTCTCTACATGACCATTTGGCCCTCGACGGGTGTGTGGTCGGATCGGCCACTCGGCAGCGCTGACGACCTGCCTACATTGGCCATAAGGACGTACGACTATAATTCGGCAGAGGTGATGCGCGTAGTGGGTGCGACGGCCGAATACTTGCCCTTCAACGATGCGATCGCGAAGGTAAGGGAGCACAAGCTGAATGCCATCCTTACGTCCGGCGATGGCGGGGCAGGACGAAAACTCTGGGACTATCTGCCGTACTTCACGCCGATCAATTATGCGATTCCGATTTCACTCGCGTTCGTAAGGACTGACACATTCGAATCTCTCCCGAAAGAAATTCAAGATCAGGTCGCTCAGGCTGCCGCGGAGACGGAAAAGAGTCAGTTTGAGCTCCTGGCAAGCCGCACTGCGGAGAACTACGCGCGAATGCGCGCAAATGGTGTCAGCATCGCGGAGCCGGCGCCCGCTACCGTTATCGCCGCTCTGAAGCGGGGGGCGGCTGCTCCGATTGCGGCTTGGAAGGCCAAAGTGCCCGTCGAGGCCGCCGCAATCGTAGACTGGGCGGGTCGGCAATAGAGGTGGCCCATTTCCGTCGACGAAACCGACAAACCGTCATTCTGACAACGAGAAATTCCGCAACGATCGCAAGAGGCCAAAACCACCGAAAATGTCAGAACGGCCTTTGAAAACGCCGCAGTATTTCCCGACTTCCAAGCTGAATACGAGGGTTCGATTCCCTTCACCCGCTCCATCCGCTCCCAAATAGTTTCTTTCGCATGAGGCTCTGCTTGATTGGCCTTCTGCCCGATGTGCCTTTCGGTAGTTCTTTCTTGGTTCGGGGGCCCGATAGTCAGCCCTTCGCGCCGTTCGCTTCGCGCTTAAGCTGCTGCTGCTTGTAGTCGGCCTGCACGGCTGGATCGTCGTTGCTTCCGCGAATGGTGTCGGCTTCGCCCGGACCGCCATCGAGTCCCTTAGCTGCGGCAATGTGCTCCTTCAGATTGGAGACCGCAGCATGGATGCAAGGTTCAAGATATTTGTCGAGGATGCCTTTGCCGGGATCGTCCAATTCTTTCGTCAAGGCTTGCAGATAAGCGGTCTTATCGGTCGAGGTCCAATCGAGGCTGAAGCCGGCGCGTTGAGCGAGTATGGAGTGGATCACCATAATCGTTCGGCCGTTGCCGTCCAGGAAGGGATGGCCGTGGGCTAGATAGCCCATGACTTCCCCGGGCTTCTCGCGCATGGTTTTGGGATCGTTGCCGAGCTTCAAGGCATGCTCAATCGCGTTTTGGATGTACTTGGGGTGTGCGAACAGAACATCGCCTCGGCTTACGGCGATATTTGGTGCCGTCGTGGTGCGGTCCTGGCCGGCCCACGGATACATGGCCTCAAAGAGCGTTTTGTGAGTGCTGAGAAGGTCCCCGTAGGTCAGGGTCTTCTTTTTTGAAGCGCCGCGAACGCGTCATCGATGCCAGTCGTGAAGGAGGCATGTTCAAGCCTCCGCACAATCGCGCGATCTTTCTCTCGGGCAAGGTTACGTAGATATCCGCGCGTTTCAAAGTCGCCGAACGGATCAAAGGTCACGGCCTGGCTTCACGCAGGTAGGCAGCCTGAAGCAGGATCATTTCCGGACGTGTGATCCGCTCCGCGCGTACCAAACCAATGAGCAGCCGCTCGATCTCGTCCAGCTCGACGGTATCGCCGGCCAGGCGCGAGATATGATGGGCCAGGCGGTCGTTAGGACCTTCGGAATAGGATACGTGGAAGGTCCGGGCCAGTGTCCGGATGTGCTCTGCGGTCGAAGGGGCGGTTAGCTTATCCATATCAACAATATAGCAGTTTTTGACTGAGATTCCATTAACGAATAGCCCGCTGAAATCAGTGGGTTGCGAGGCAAATTCCGAAGAGGAATGCAGTCCGCCTTATCGCAAGAGTGCCCTTGGATTTCAGGGGAGATGCTCAGGGTCCCGACCTTTGCCATCAGCTCAGTCCCAATGTCGGCTGGAGCTTGGCGTCGTCGACGGGACGCCCGGTGACATCGGTGAAAAGCGTGGCCGCTCCCCCCGCCTTGTCGACGAAGGCGGCCTTCGCACGGGCGACCTTGTCTTTTGCCTCCTGGGTATCGCTGGTGGTGTGGGCGGCCTCGCGATAAGCGGCTTCGGTGTTGCGGAGATCGGTGATGACCGCGTTCAATTGCGTTGCGTTGTTCGAGGTCACGAGCTTGCCTGCGATATACACCACCTGGCTGAGACCCAAAATACCGAGGATGTTCTGCGGCACCGTGAAGGACGCAAGTTGAAACACGCCGCCGGCGAAAAGTGCGAGCCCTACCGCGCCCGTAAATATCAAGCTCTGGAAGCGGTAAACGTCGAAACTGCCGTCGCTCGAGATCAGGTCGTAGAAGCTCGGCTCAGGTGTGGCGCGGGCCGTGTCCTTGTCGAACCAGCCCTTGTTCATGAGCCAGGCCTGATTTGTGGGGTCGAGCGCCGTCTTCGACGAGTCTGCGCCCTTCGCCGCCGCAGCCCCGATACCCGCGATGCCGAGCAATTGCAGGATCGTGGTCGAAAGGTCAGACAGCACGCCCGTGCGAAGCAAGACGTAGGCGAGCATCGCGAAAACCAGGATCGTGAAGAAGAACACCTGGAAGGCCGAGAGGCTCCCGCGATTGTCGGAGCTAGCCGTAATCCGGATGGGATTCCAGGCTTTGACGCCTTTCAACGACGATTTGCTCAGGCGAGCAAAGGCCTTGGCCGAGAGAAAATAAGCAGCGACAACGATCCCGAGCGCCAGCCAGATGCTCAAAGAGTAAGGGCTGAGATAGACCGGCAGGTAGGAGACCTTGAACGGGCTTCGCGTGCTGTCGCACTGGTAGATGTAGAGATTCCGCCGGGTCCACCATCCCGCGACATCGTTGGGAACGTCGATCGAAACGATGGTGTCGCCGGACTTCAGCAGGCGCTTCACGACGAGGTCGTCGGTTTCGCCCGCTTTTCGAGCCCGGGCGCCGTGCCTGACCTCGCCCCGCGGGACTTCCTTGTCCTCCAGGAAGACCGCAAAATAGTGCGCCTCGGGATCGAGAGAGCTCGCAAGTCCGAAGTCGACGTTGCTTCCGGCGGGCACGAGATTGCTGTTGTAGATTGATCGCGGCGCTGTTTGCCGTATTGGCGAGCTTTTGAAGAAACTCACCGCCGGCGCAGTCGGAGACTTCCGTCCGCGCCGCCGTCGTGTCCTTCACGCTCGCCTTTTTCGCGTTCGTTGCCGCGTCCTTGGCAGGAGGCTGCACGCCCTTCGTCTCGGCCGCCGGGGCGGGGGGATCGCCTGCCTGTTGGGCAAGACAGGGGGCAGCCGGTAGGGCAGCTGCGAGCAGGATTGCGAGGATCCCAATCGCCCGAGTGGAAGCACGGCATCGGCTTCAAATGTGCACAACGATAGCTTGCGCGAAATCGAACAAGTATCCCTCCCACAAAATGACATAAGGCCCGCAAGAGGCCTGCAAAGCTAAGTTCGAAATCTACCTAAAATAGTACGTGCGATGCGCTTCGCCAGCGAGGCTCCGGGCCCGAAGGCCTCGACTTATGCACAAAATCCTCAGGCGAGCTTGCCGTGGACTGCAAGGGCCTCGGTTCGGCCGACGGTCTTCGGACGATGCATCGCCGTATTAGGTTGACCCCGGCGGTCGATATGGCAGAGAAGGGCGGCGGCCGGAACGGGACGCTGGCGCCCCATCGGGTCGCTGTTGGGAGCAGGTGCGGATATGGCTGAGCGGATCGCTCTCATCACCGGCGTGACCGGACAGGACGGCGCCTATCTCGCCGAATATCTGTTGTCGCTCGGCTATGTCGTGCACGGCATCAAGCGGCGCTCGTCCTCGTTCAACACCGCGCGGGTCGATCATCTCTACCAGGACCCGCATGTCGGCAACGTGCCGTTCCTGATGCATTACGGCGACATGACGGACTCGACCAATCTGATCCGCCTGGTGCAGCAGATCCGGCCGACCGAGATCTACAATCTCGCCGCCCAGAGCCACGTCGCCGTCAGCTTCGAGAGCCCGGAATACACCGCCAATGCCGACGGCATCGGCGTGCTGCGCCTGCTGGAAGCGATCCGCATCCTCGGCATGGAGAAGGAGACGCGGTTCTACCAGGCTTCGACCTCCGAGCTCTACGGCCTCGTGCAGGAGATCCCGCAGAAGGAGACCACGCCGTTCTATCCGCGCTCGCCTTACGGCGTCGCAAAGCTTTACGGCTACTGGATCACGGTGAACTACCGCGAAGCCTACGGCATGTTCGCGAGCAACGGGATCCTGTTCAACCACGAGAGCCCGATCCGCGGCGAGACCTTCGTCACCCGCAAGATCACGCGCGGCGTCGCCCGCATCGAGGTCGGGCTGGAGGAGACGCTCTATCTCGGCAATCTCTCCGCCAGGCGCGACTGGGGCCATGCGCGCGACTATGTCGAGGGCATGCACAAGATCCTGCAGGCCGACAAGCCCGACGACTTCGTGCTCGCCACCGGCGAGATGCACTCGGTGCGTGAGATGGTCGAGTTGTCGTTCGCGCAAGTCGGCCGCCGCATCGCATGGCGTGGCAAGGGCGTCGACGAGACCGGCGTCGATGAGAAGAGCGGCAAGACCGTGGTGAAGATCGATCCGACCTATTTCCGTCCGACTGAAGTCGATCTCCTCGTCGGCGACGCCAGCAAGGCGCGCGAGGTGCTTGGCTGGACGCCGAAGCGGAGCTTCGCAGAGCTCGTCGCGGAGATGATGGCGAGCGATCTGGCGGAGGCAAAGCGGGACGCGGGCCGTGGCAAACGCACCGTTTGAGCTGACAGGCAAAAGCGTCTACGTCGCCGGCCATCGCGGCATGGTCGGAGCTGCGATTGCGCGCCGGCTCGAACGGGAGGACGTCAAGCTCGTCACCGTGGACCGGCGCGAGGTCGATCTCTGCAACCAGGCCGCGGTGTTCGACTGGTTCGCGCGCGTGCGGCCGCAGGTGATCTTCCTCGCCGCGGCGAAGGTCGGCGGCATCGTCGCCAATAACACGCTGCGCGCCGAGTTCATCTACGACAACATCGCGATCGCGGCGAATGTGATCCAGGCCGCGCATCAAAACGGCGCCGAGAAGCTGATGTTTCTGGGCTCGTCCTGTATCTACCCGAAGCTGGCACCACAGCCGCTGCGCGAAGATTCCGTGCTATCAGGCCCGCTCGAGCCGACCAACGAGCCCTATGCAATTGCCAAAATCGCCGGCATCAAGATGGCGGAGGCCTATCGCAGCCAGTACGGGTGCGACTTCATCAGCGTGATGCCGACCAATCTCTACGGCCCCGGCGACAATTATCACCCCGAAATGAGCCACGTGGTCGCGGCCCTGATCCGCCGCTTCCACGAGGCGAAGGTTTCGGGCGCGAAGAACGTCGTCGTGTGGGGCACCGGCACGCCGCGGCGCGAGTTCCTTTATGTCGACGACATGGCGGATGCCTGCGTGCACCTGATGAAGACCTATTCGAGTGCCGAGCTGGTCAACATCGGCACCGGCGAGGACATCACCATCGCCGAGTTCGCGCGCGTCGTGGCCGAAATTGTCGGCTACACCGGCGAGATCGGTTTCGACAGCTCGCGGCCCGATGGCACGCCACGCAAGCTGCTCGACGTCAGCCGCCTCGCCACGCTGGGCTGGCGCGCGACGACATCGCTTCACGATGGCTTGAAGCGTGCCTACGCGGCGTATCAGGCCAGCGCACCGGTGACGGCGCAAGGGTAACAAGCGTAGGAACCATCACCGCCAGCACGAGTTGGCCGTCGGGCGGGGCGAAAGTCACACGAGGTCGACCGTGCAAGAAGACGTGCGCGTGCGCACCACCGCGCAAATCGCGGGCCATCCAATTCATCCGATGCTGGTGCCGATACCGATCGCGTGCTTCATCGGGGCGCTGCTGACCGACATCGCCTACGTCGTCAGTGCCGAGATCATGTGGGCGAATTTTTCGGCCTGGCTTCTGGTTGTCGGCGTCATCTTCGGCGTGCTGGCGGCGATCGCCGGCCTGACCGATTTTCTCGGTAACCGCCGGGTGCGGGCGCAGTCGCCGGCCTGGCCGCACCTGATCGGTAACGCGGTGGCGCTGATCCTGGCCATCGTCAACGCCCTGATCCACACGCGTGATGCCTGGACCTCGGTGTGGCCGACCGGGCTCGTGCTTTCGGTGATCACGGTGCTGATCCTGCCCGTGACCGGCTGGCTTGGCTGGGCCATGGTGTATCGCCACGGCGTGGGAGTTGCGCGATGAAATCCTCAATCGCTCGCGCACTGTTGTGCTCCTCGCTGCTGTGTCTGGCCGCCTGCAACGACGGCAGCGGCGATCCGAAGGCGCAAACCGGCGCCAATCCGGTACTCCCTGACATCCAGCAATATCTGCTGCCGCCGATGCACATCGCCCGCATCGTTGGCTGGAAGAAGGATGAGACCCCGGCCGTTGCGCAGGGCTTGCAGGCCAAAGCTTTTGCGACGGGCTTGCAGCATCCGCGATTCCTTTACGTGCTTCCCAACGGCGACGTGCTGGTGGTGGAATCCAAGGCGCCGAAGGGGGCTCCGATCAAGCGGCCCAAGGAAATCGTGATGGGATACGTCGAGTCCTGGGCGACATCAGGCGGCGATACCGGCGAGAGCAACCGCATCACGCTGCTGCGCGACAGCAATGGCGACGGCGTGCCGGACACGCAAAGCGTCTTCCTCGACCATCTCAATTCGCCGTTCGGCGTTGCGCTGGTCGGCAACGACCTCTATGTCGCCAACACCGATGCGATCGTCAGATATCCCTACACGGAGGGTGATACGAAGATCACCGTGCCGGGCACGATGCTGACGCCGCTGCCGGGCGGCCCGATCGATCATCACTGGACCAAGAGCCTGGTCGCGAGCCCCGACGGTTCAAAGCTCTATGCCGGCGTCGGCTCCAACAGCAACATCACCGAGAACGGCATGGAGGCCGAGCACAATCGCGCCGCCATCCTCGAGGTCGACCGCGCCAGCGGCCGCTGGCGCATTTTTGCGAGCGGCCTGCGCAATCCCAACGGCCTGAGTTTTGAGCCGCAGAGCGGCGCACTGTGGACGGTGGTGAACGAGCGCGACGAGCTCGGTCCCGATCTCGTGCCCGACTACATGACGTCGGTGAAGGACGGCGGCTTCTACGGCTGGCCCTACAGCTATTTCGGCCAGCACGTCGATCCCCGCGTCAAGCCGCAGCGGCCCGACCTCGTCGCCAAGGCGATCGTGCCCGACTACGCGTTGAGCTCGCATGTCGCCCCGCTCGGAATGGCATTCTACTCCGGGAGCAGTCTGCCGGCCGCCTATCGCGGCGGCGCCTTCGTGGGCGAGCACGGCAGTTGGAACAGGCAGGTCCTGAACGGCTACAAGGTGGTGTTCGTGCCGTTCACGGATGGCAAGCCGAGCGGCCCGCCGCAGGACGTCGTCACCGGCTTCCTCAACAACGACAACCACGCGCGGGGGCGGCCCGTCGGGGTCGCCATCGACAAGACCGGCGCGCTGCTGGTCGCCGACGACAGCGGCAACATTGTGTGGCGCGTGACCGCCGCGCACCCGCAGCTCACGCAGCGATAGACTAGAGAACGGGAGGAGTTGAACCATGGGCCTTGCTCAATACGCCATCGTGCCGGTGCAGGACCAATGGGGCGTGCTGCACGACGGCAACATCAACGGCAAATACGCCACCAAGGAATCGGCGTTCGAATCGGCGGTGGCCGCCGCCTCGCTGGCGCTTCGCCAGGGCCATGAAGTCCATGTCAGCGTGCCCGGCCGCGAAGCCAGCGAGAACGCGCTCGGCAGCTAGTGGAGCGCGCCCCCTGCTGACAAGGCGAAGCCGCTCTGCGGCTGACGCTGCGGTGCCATTCGGAACCAACATTCCCGATTCGCGCATCTCCAGCTAAGACAGGTCGCACAGGCGTGATCCGCGCCTGGCGGGCAGGCGACGGTTGGAATGCGGTTCTTGAAATCTGACAGCAGGCTCATCGGCGTCCTGCTGGTGCTCGCGGTCACCCAGCTTGTTGGGTGGGGTACAATAGGTCTTCCCGCCATCGTCGGGCGCGATCTCGCGGCCGATCTCGGCATGAGCCTGCCGGCGGTGTTCGCAGGGACGTCCGTTCTCTATGTCTCGATGGGGCTGTGCGCGCCCTGGCTGGCCAAGTCGTTTGCGCGGCATGGCGCACGAAACGTGATGGTGGCGGGCACGGTCGTCGCCATCCCGGGCTACGTTCTTCTGTCCTTCGCCCGCGAGCCAACGCTCTATTTCGTCGCCTGGATCGTCCTCGGAATCGCCGGCAGCGCCACGCTCTCGACCGGTGCCTATATCATGCTGAACGAGGTCGCCGGGCGGCAGGCCAAGAACGCCATCGGTGCGCTGATGCTGGTGACGGGCCTCTCCAGCAGCATCTTCTGGCCGACCACCTCGTTCCTGAGCGGACTGCTCGGCTGGCGCTGGACGTGCCTCGTCTACGCGGCCATGATGGTCGTCATCAACCTTCCGCTCTACGCGTTCCTCGCACCGCGCCGGAAAATTGTCCCTGATGAGGGGGGCGTGCCGGTCAAAGCTGCGCCGCCTCCTGCGATTCCGAAGCGCACCTTCAGTCTCGTCGTCGCCACGATCACGCTCAATGCCTTCGTCAATTTCGGCATCGGCGCCATTATGATCGAGCTGTTGAGAGCGGAAGGGCTGGCGCCGGCGCAGGCGCTCGCCTTCGGCTCGATGCTGGGTGTAATCCAGGTCAGCGCCCGCGGGCTCGATTTTCTCGGCGGGGGGCGGTGGGACGGAATCACGACCGGTCTCGTCGCCGGCACGGCGCTCCCGGTCGCCATGCTGCTGCTGATGACGGGCGAGGGCGCGACCTGGGCGGTCGCGGTCTTCATCCTGCTCTATGGCGCCGGCAGCGGCGCGATGGCGGTGGCGCGGGCGACGATCCCGCTGGTGTTCTACGATCAGGCCGAGTTCGCCAAGGCGATGTCGATGATCGCGCTGCCGCTCAATCTGGCATCCGCGGTCTCGCCGCCGCTCCTTGTCGGCCTGCTCACCCAGTTCGGCAGCCGCGGCGCGCTCGGTCTCACCTTCATCTGCTCCTGCGCCACGGTGCTGATCCTGGTCCTGCTCGGCCGCCGCCGGCCGCGGATTGTCCCGGCGGCCGCGACCTGAAATATTCGCACTGCGGAAATTGACCGCGCGGGTGACCTGCCCTGGCGAGCGAAGGGATGGCCGTATGCCGCCAGTGCAGTGCTCAGAGCACGAAAATGGTGTATCCGCAGGGAGCGCGGTCCGCTGCGAGCCGCCGCGCCAAGATCCAGTTCCCGGAGGAAATCGTCATGTCGGCCCTGCCGCTTTCAGGCATCAAGATCCTTGACCTCACCCGCGTGCTTGCCGGGCCGTTGTCGGCCCAGATGCTGGGCGACCTCGGCGCGGAGGTGATCAAGATCGAGCGGCCGGGCACCGGCGACGACGCGCGCGCCTTCGGCCCGCCTTATCTGACCGACCCCGAGGGCAAGGCCAACAACAACAACTCGTTTTACCTCTGCGCCAACCGCAACAAGAAGTCGGTCACGGTCAACATCGCCAAGCCGGAGGGGCAGGCGATCATCCGCGAGCTCGCCAAGGACGTCGACGTCTTCATGGAGAACTACAAGGTCGGGGATCTCAAGCGCTACGGCCTCGACTACGAGACCATCAAGGCGATCAATCCCGGCATCGTCTATTGCTCGGTGACCGGCTTCGGCCAGACCGGCCCTTACGCGCCGCGCGCCGGCTATGACGCCATCCTGCAGGCGATGGGCGGCCTGATGAGCGTCACCGGCCATATCGACGGCGAGCCCGGCGAGGGCCCGATGAAGGTCGGTCCGTCGATCGTCGACTACATGACCGGCATGAACACCTCGATCGGGATTCTCTCGGCGCTGTATCATCGCGACGCCAATGATGGCGTGGGCCAGCACATCGACGTCTGCCTGTTCGACACCGTCATCGCGTCGTTGTCGCACTGGCTGCAGATCTACCTCGTCAACGGCAAGACGCCGCCGCGCCGCGGCACCTGGGGCAATGGCGGCATGCCGGCCGGCGTGTTCCGCTGCACCGACGGCGAGCTGATGCTGGTGGTCGGCAATGACGGCCAGTTCCAGCGTACCTGCGCCGTGCTGGGCGAGCCCGAGCTCGCGAGTGACAAGCGCTTCGTCAGGAACAACGACCGCGTCGTGCACGGCAAGGAGATCATGGCGATCTTCGCCGGCCTGTTCCTGAAGCAGCCGGTGGCCTACTGGCTGGACAAGCTGGAGGAGGCCGGCGTGCCGTCGGGTCCGATCAACAATTTCGAGCAGGTGTTTTCCGATCCGCACGTCCAGTCGCGCGGCATGCGGGTGAAGGTCGACCATCCCTTCGAGCCCGAACTCTCGCTGATCCGCAACGCGCTGACGCTCTCGGAAACTCCGATCGAGACCTACCGCGCCCCGCCGCTGTTAGGGGAGCACACCCAGGAGGTGCTCGAAGGCAAGCTCGGCTATGATGCCGGCAAGATCGAGACGCTGAAGCAGCAGGGTATTATCTAGCTGGCTCGTATACGAGCAAGGGACAGCACGCATGACCCCCACCAAAACCATCATCACCTGCGCGATCACCGGCAACCTCACAAAGCCCGAGCAGTCGCCGCATCTGCCGATCACGCCGGAGCAGATCGCGACGTCGGCGCTGGAGGCCGCCGAAGCCGGCGCCGCCATTGCCCACATCCATGTCCGCGACCCCGCGACGGGGCGGCCCTCGATGTCGATCGACCTCTACCGCGAGGTGGTCGCGTTGATCCGCGCCCGCAACAACAGCCTGGTCATCAACCTGACGACCGGTCCCGGCGGACGTTTTGTTCCTTCCATCGAGGATCCCCGCATCGCCGCTGCAGGCACCACGCTGCTGCCCCCCGAAAAGCGCGTCGAGCATATCGAGCTGCTCAAGCCCGACATCTGCACGCTCGACCTCAACACCATGAATTCCGGCGGCGAGGTGGTGATCAACACCCCGCGCAACGTCCGCATCATGGCCGAGCGGATGAAGGCGGCCGGCGTGCTGCCCGAGATCGAGCTGTTCGATTCCGGCGACTGCCATCTCGCCCGCGACCTCTTCGCCGACGGCACGCTGAAGGGACCGGGCCTGTTCTCGCTCGTGCTCGGCGTCAAGTACGGTTTCTCCGCCACGCCCGAGACGATGTTCTATGCCCGCAGCCTGTTGCCGCCGGGCGCGATCTGGTCCGGCTTCGGCATCGGCCGCGCCGAATTCCCGATGGTGGCGCAAGCCTGGCTGCTCGGCGGCCACGTCCGCGTCGGCATGGAGGACAACCTCTATATGTCCAAGGGCGTGCTGGCGAAGACCAATGCCGAGCTGGTCGCGCATGCCGCCGGCATCCTGAAAAGCCTGGGGGCGAGCGTCGCGACCGCCAACGAGGCGCGCGCAATGCTCGGGCTTGCCTGAGGCTTGCGGGCAATCCCCAGATAATCCCGGTCCGTACTTACACAGGCTTCCGCTCGGCGCGCGACTCAGATTCGATCCTTCCACTCAGTCCGGGAGGGAACGAATGTCCTACACGATCGGGTTTCAAGCCAAGAACCAGAATGCAATCCTGGCGACCGAGGCGGCAACCGCCAATCAGGCCGTCGCCATCATTGCCGCGCTGCGGCGAAGCTCCGACGAAATAAAGTTCATCCGCTCGCCGCAGGAAGGCGAGATGGGCATCGAGATGCTGCTGCTGCTCGCCAAGGAAGAGGCCGAGGAGATGCCGCAGCACGCCTAAAGCATGATCCGGAAAAGTGCGAAGCGGTTTTCCGAAAAGATCATGCTCAAACAACAACCTAAAGCGCGATGATGATTCATCCTCATCTCATCGCGCTTTAGCCGGTTTCGGCGAGCAAACTTCGATCGGAAGCGAAGCATGACGGCTGCAAGATGATGTAGCAAGCCGTCATCTCGCTTGAACCGAAGGTGGCCGCCCATGAAAAGCGAAATGAAACGCGAAATGAAACGCGAAGCGCTCCGCGTCGAACCGATCTCGACGTTCCTCGACCGCTGGAAGGCGCCGACCTCGCCGGTCACGCGCGCCGGCAACATGATCTTTGTCGCAGGGCTGCCGCCCTTCGACCCCGAGACGGGCGAGATCGGGGGGATGCCGATCGAGCGGCAGAGCGAGATCATCATGGAGCAGATGAAGCTGTGCCTGGAGACGGCCGGCGCCTCGCTCGACAACGTCATGAAGTGCAACGTCTACTGCACCTCGACAAAGCATTTTGCCGCGTTCAACGCGATCTATGCGCGCTATTTCCCGCAAGATCCTCCTGCGCGGATCTTCGTCTGCACGCCGGAATGGTTCGGCCCCTTCGACGTCGAGATCGACTGCATCGCGATGATGTGATGCCCCCGGCGGGCCCGGCTTCCTTGCGTCCATCCTTCGAGACGCCCGCTCGGGCGGGCTCCTCAGGATGAGGCTGGAGTGCGCAGCGACAGATTTAACGAGCGGCAGTGCTGGTTAGCCTCATCCAGCGGTCGTCTCGAAGGACGAGGCGTGCGCGCGGTCGCGCTCCTTCGTCAACGTGCGTCTCTCGCCAGCGCGCGCGCCGGCGGCCTAGTCTCCACCTTTCCCGCCCTCAGCGCCATCGTCGCGACGCTGACGACGCGCGCGATGACGTCCTCGACGTCGTCGAGATCGCATTTGCCTTCCGACAATTTCGTCAGCCGCTCGCTCTCGCGGATGGTGTGGTGCGCCATGGCGAGCGCGAAATTCAGGCCCCAATAGATATCGACGTCGCCGCGATCGGGCAGGGCGCGGCGCATTGCGCCGGCGAATTTGCGCAAATGGTCGATCTCGCGGTTCTTGATACGGCGGATCGGCGGCACGGATTCGATCGAGGCGCGGATCATGAAGCGCGCCGCGGTGGAGCGCTGGTTCTCGGGGCCAAGGCAGCCGCGCAGCGTCGGGCCGACCAGGGCATGCAGGATCACCTCGATCGGCGCGCGGCCGCCGCCTTGCTCCTCGGCTGCCTTCAATTCGCGCAGGCGCTCGCGGTTGGTGGCGATCGAGCGGGTGACGAACAGCTCCGCGATCAACTCGTCCTTCGAGCCGAAATGATAGTTCACCGCCGCCAGATTGACATTGGCCGCCGCGACGATGTCGCGCAGCGTCACGTCGCCGAACCCGCGATCGGCATAGAGCCGTTCGGCGGCGGCGAGAATGGCAGTCCGGGTATGATCGCTGGCCATGGGTGCCCCTCGGGGAGGGAGTTGCAATTCAAACACTTGTATGAAACTATCGTTTGAAGGCCGGGAAAGTCAATCCGCAATCGGGACTGGTTTGCAACGCGCGAGCTGGTTCCGGAGCGGCCACAGGCCGCGCATTCGCACTTGCGGGTGGCGCGGTGCGGGTGGACAGTCCGGCGCAAAACAAGTTCGCCAAAACAAAGTTCGCGAAGAAAGACGAGGAGCGTCCCATGGATTTCGATCTGTCGCCGAAGCAGAAGGAATGGCTCGACCGCGTGCGGTCCTTCATGGCCAAGCATGTGCGCCCGGCGGTGCCGGTCTATGATGAGCAGGATCGCGCCGGCGAACGCTGGAAGGTGATCCCGGTTCTCGAAGACCTCAAGAAGAAGGCGAAGGCCGAAGGCCTCTGGAACATGTTCATGCCGCCGAACGAGCATGAGGACGATGAATTTCGCGGCGCGGGATTGACCAATCTCGAATACGCGCTGCTCTCGGAACAGATGGGCCACATCTCCTGGGCTTCGGAAGTCTTCAACTGTTCCGCGCCCGACACCGGCAACATGGAAGTGTTCATGCGCTACGGCTCCAAGGAGCAGAAGCGCAAATGGCTGCGTCCGCTGATGGACGGCGAAATCCGCTCCGCCTTCCTGATGACGGAACCGGCGGTGGCCTCGTCTGACGCCACCAACATCGAGACCAGCATCGTGCGCGACGGCGACCACTACGTCATCAACGGCCGCAAATGGTGGTCGTCCGGCGTCGGCGATCCCCGCTGCAAGATCGCGATCCTGATGGGCAAGACCGATTTCAAGGCGGCCAAGCACCAGCAGCAGTCGCAGATCCTGGTGCCGCTCGACACGCCCGGCATCAAGGTCGAGAAGATGCTGCCGGTGTTCGGCTTCGACGACGCGCCGCATGGCCACGCCCAGGTGCTGCTCGATAACGTGCGCGTGCCGAAGGAGAACATCCTGCTCGGCGAAGGCCGCGGCTTCGAGATCGCGCAGGGCCGCCTCGGTCCCGGCCGTATCCATCACTGCATGCGCACCATCGGCAAGGCCGAGGAGGCGCTGGAGAAAATGGTGAAGCGGCTCACCTCGCGCACCGCCTTCGGCAAGCGGATCGTCGAGCATTCGGTGTGGGAGCAGCGCATCGGCGAGGCCCGCACCAATATCGAGATGACGCGGCTCTTGTGCCTCAAGGCCGCCGACATGATGGACAAGGTCGGCAACAAGACCGCGCAGGCCGAGATCGCCATGATCAAGGTCGCCGCGCCCAACATGGCGCTGAAGATCATCGACGAGGCGATCCAGGCATTTGGCGGCGCGGGCGTGTCGGACGAAGCCGGCCTTGCCAAGGACTACGCCCACATCCGCACGCTCCGTCTCGCCGACGGCCCGGACGAGGTGCACAATCGCGCCATTGCCAGGCTTGAAGTTCGGAAGTATGCAAACTCTTCCAGTCATTGAGCAGGTCATCAAGAGGGAGGGCCGCACGGCGCTCCCGACCTGAAGAAACGACAGGGCATGATCCGCTTCAGTGACCGCTTGACGCAAGTGCGTCAGCGGTTACCGATTAGGATCATGCTCGACCTGAAATGGTCAGGACTGAAGAGGGAGCGTCATCGTGGCTGACGGCGTCAGGAAAGACGAAGAGTTCTCGGGCACCAAGCCGGTCGAGGAGCGGCATCGTATTGACGAGATGCGGCTTGAGGCCTGGATGCGCGATCACGTCGAAGGCTATCAGGGACCGCTGGTCGTCCTGCAATTCAAGGGCGGCCAGTCCAACCCAACCTACCGGCTCGACACGCCCGGCCGCTCCTATGTGATGCGCCGAAAGCCGTTCGGCAAATTGTTGCCGTCGGCGCATGCGGTCGACCGCGAATATCGCGTGATCGCGGCGCTGGGAAAACAGGGTTTTCCGGTCGCGCACGCCTATGCGCTCTGCCAGGACGACAGCATCATCGGTTCGGCCTTCTACATCATGTCGATGGAAGACGGCCGGGTGTTCTGGGATCCGACGCTGCCGAGCCAGACGCCGGAAGACCGCCGAAAAATCTTTACCAGCAAGATCGAGACGCTGGCAAAACTCCACATGTTCGATCCCACAGCGATCGGTCTTGGCGAGTTCGGCAAGCCCGGCAATTATTTCGCGCGCCAGATCGATCGTTGGACCAAGCAGTATCGCGCGTCCGAGACCCAGAACATTCCGGAGTTCGAGAAGGTCGCCGAATGGTTGCCGAAGACCGTGCCGGAGCAGGCGCGCATCTCGATCGTCCACGGCGACTATCGCCTCGACAACATGATTTTCCACGCGACGGAACCGCGCGTGCAGGCCGTGCTTGACTGGGAGCTGTCGACGCTCGGCGATCCCATGGCCGACTTCACCTATCTGTTGATGCAGTGGGTCATGCCGGGCCTCGAGGGCGCCGACCTCAAGGCGCTCAACATCCCGAGCGTGGAAGAAGCCGCGCAGATCTATTGCAACGTCACCAAGATGACGGTGCCCGATCTCAACTGGTATTTTGCTTATAATCTGTTCCGCCTCGCGGGCATCACGCAAGGCATCGCCGGCCGCGTCCGCGACGGCACCGCGGCGAACGCCAAGGCGCTGGAATCAGCCAAGCGCACCGTGCCGCTGTCGAAAGCGTCGTGGGAGTACGCGCAGAAGGCGGGGGCGGTCTAGGGACTACGAAGGCGTGGCCGATGTGGCTGTGCCTTTTTGCGTTGTGGGTGGCTATCTCTACACACTCGGTGTCATTGCCCGCGAAGGCGGGCAATCCAGTATTCCAGAGCCGGCAGTGCCTGAACCGGGCCGCCGCGGCGTACTGGATGCCCCGGTCAAGCCGGGGCATGACAGCGAGGTTGCGGTGACGTAAGCTGACCGCATGATTGACCACACCACGCTCATCACCTACATCCTTATCGTCCTCGGCTTCGTCTTCATTCCCGGTCCGGCGACACTCCTCACCATGGCGCGCGCCGCGAGCTCGGGAACCAAGGTCGGCATCGCGACAGGCGCGGGAATTGCGGCCGGTGACGTGGTCCACACCACCATGGCGATCATCGGCCTCTCTGCGATCATCGCAACTTCGGCGCTCCTGTTCAGCGTCGTCAAATACGCGGGCGCAGGCTTCCTGATCTATCTCGGCATTCGGGCCATGCTCGACAAGACGCCGATCGAGGTGAATGGCGGCGCGCCCGCGATCAGCGCAGCGCGGGCATTCCGGCAGGCCGTGCTGACCGAGGTGCTTAATCCGAAGACTGCGCTGTTCTTCCTGGCGTTCCTGCCGCAGTTCGTCCGTCCCGAGCATGGCTCGACGACGCTGCAGCTCGCGCTGCTCGGCGCTGTCTTCGTGTTGCTCGGCCTCGTCAGCACGGTGGTGTTCGCCGTCGGTGCCGGCCGTCTTGGCAATTTGCTGCGCCGCCATCCAGCCGTCGTGAAATGGCAGGGCAAGGTGGTCGGGATCATCTACTGCGCGATTGGCGTGCGGCTGGCGTTGCAGGAGCGCTGAGCCCGTAGGGCGGATCAGCGATTAATCCGCCGCTCTCGTGTCCCGAACGCGGTGCAGCACGTCACTTCGTGCCGCAGCGCGTTCAGGACACGATATCGGTCTCGGTCAAGACCTAATCGGGCCAGCGCAGAAGGGCTGCCTCGCGGGATACGAGGTTTTGACAATGGCTCACCGCAAACTCGCGCGCCCAAGTCTCGGCTTCTTCGATCTTGGGCTGCAAGTCGGCTAGCGCTCGTGCCTGCCAGTGGATTTGATCGTGTCCGAGAGGGAGCGCGTCAGTCTCCGAATCGATCCCAACGAAAGGCAAGATGTCGGGATCGTCTTCCAGTTTTGCCTCGAATCGACATCTCGCGATGATGCGAGCCGCTTCGATCGCGGTCGTCGCTCGGGACAGCACTTGCTTTGCCGCGTCAAGGATTTGCCGGCGCGCCGCGGTGATCTCGGGAAGATTCCGACTCATTGCACCCCCGACGCATTAGCCCTTCACGCAATGCGCGATCAGCTTCTCCACGAACCCCGCGCATTTCTCCAGCTCCGCCATCTCGACGAACTCGTCCGGCGTATGCGCCTGCGCGATTCCGCCGGGGCCGATCACCACGGACGGGATATCGGCCATGCTGGCAAACAAACTCGCCTCGGTGCCGAAGGCGACCTTGGCGTGGTCGTTGCGGCCGGCAAGGCTCTTGGCCAGCGTGACGATTGTCGCGTCGGCGGCGGTGTCGAGCGCGGGATAGTCGAGGATTTCCTCGAAATCGATGCCGCACTCGGGGCTCTTCGCCTTCATTGCCGGCTCGAGCTCGGCCTTGGCCCAGGCGACGATCGCATCCGTTACCTCCCTGGACTCGGTGATGCCGATGCCGCGGCATTCAAAATCCACCGTGCAGGTATCGGGCACGATGTTCAGCGCGGCGCCGCCATGCACGATGCTGGTCAGCAGCGTCGAATGCGGAACGTCGTAAAGGCTGTCGGCCGATCGCACGGCTGCGAGCTTTACGGCGCGGCGGCGGATCTCGACGATCAGTTCGGCTGCATATTCGATCGCGTTCACCCCGTCGGGCGCGATCGAGGAGTGGCGGGCGAGGCCATGGAACGTCGCGCGCACGCCGTGCTTGCCCTTGTGGCCGATGATCACCTTCATCTCGGTCGGCTCGCCGATGAAGGCGCCGAGCGGTTTTATCCGTTTCTTCGCGATCTCGCGTAGCATTGGCCGCACGCCGACGCAGCCGATCTCCTCGTCATAGGAGATGGCGAGATGAATTGGCGTTGCGAGCTTCGCCTCCAGCATCTCCGGCACCATGGCGAGGCACACCGCGACAAAACCCTTCATGTCCGTGGTGCCGCGGCCATAGAGCTTGCCGTCGCGCTCGATCAGCTTGAACGGATCGTGGCTCCAGTCCTGCCCCACGACAGGCACGACGTCGGTATGGCCTGATAGCACGAGGCCGGGGCGGTGTTCAGGTCCAATGGTGACCCACAGCGAGGCTTTCTGCCCGGTCTCGTCGACGATGCGCTCACCCTTGACGCCGAGCGAGGCGAGATAGCTCTCGATATGGGCGATCAAAGGCAGGTTGGAGCGATCGCTGATCGTGTCGAAGCCGACGAGGTCGGCGAGCAGCTTGCGGATACGGTCGGGTCTTGAGCTTGGCATTTTCACGTTCTTGTCAGGAGCAGGGAAGCTGACGCAGCTTGCATGAACCATACCAACGTCGTGCTCCTGTGAGCAAATCAACATGTAGGTCCCGTAGCCCGGGTGAGCGAAGCGATACCCGGGGCGGCTCGTGGTGGGAATCCCGGATGTCGCTTCGCTCATCCGGGCTACAAGACCTTGCTTGCCCGTCGGGCAAAACACCCAATCTGTCGGTCAACGCGCGCCGTCGAAAATATTCCACTTTACCGAAATTCGGAAACGGCGTATGTGTCGCCGCAACCCGGCCCAAGGAAGAGGGGCGTATCGCGATCGTCACGAACGCGGGCCGGGCGGCGGTGGACGCTGATCACATCGGCGCGAATGGTTTCGCAGGGCGGGCAACCGTGAGCGGAGTCACCGCGCACACGACCGGTGTGATCGGCGTACGGCAAAATCGTGTGGTCCTGACGCCCGGGGTCTGTGCGTCAAGTCTTGCGGTGATGTGGCGGCCCGACCGGGCGCGCGCATCAGTCATCTGCACGGCGACGGGGGCAATAGTGCATCGCTCCCCGGGGAGAGCACGACATAAGCCGTAAAACCACTGCGCAGGGAAGGCCGGGCTGTCCTGGCTTCACCTGTATGCCGCTGTGCAAATTTCTGACTGCAACTTCGCACAGTGGACCGCGGGTGCCAGCCGGCGCCCGGCCTTCCCTGCGCCCTTTCATTTCAGAGGGCAAGGCGACGAAGCAAAGCTCGGGCGAACACGCCGCGAGGATGCGATCCCATGTCAGTTATTCAACAACAGTCTCGTGCCCCGGACGTAGCGCAGCGCCCCTTGGCGGTGCGCTGCAGAGCCGGGGCCCATGTTGCAGCGATTGCCGTGGCTTGATGGGTCCCGGCTCTGCGCAGCAGCGTAAGAACGCTGCAGCGCGTCCGGGACACGAAAGTGCGTGAATTAAAGCGGCTTGCCCGTATACGGCATCGACGCGGTGAGCCCGCCGTCCACCGGGAACGCCTGGCCGTTGACATACGACGCCTCGTCGCTCGCCAAAAACAATCCCATCGCCGCGAGCTCGTGCGGCTGGCCGGGGCGCTTGAGCGGATTGAGCTGGCCGATCTTGTCGGCGGTGCCGCGCTCCTTGGCGCGGTCGAAGATCGGCTTGGTCATGCCGGTCTCGATCAGGCCCGGGCACACCGCGTTGATGCGCACACCGGTGCCGGTGAGCGAATACGCCGTGGTCTGCACCAGGGAGATGACGCCGGCCTTGCTCGCGGCATAGGGATGACCGCTGGCGCCGGCCTTGAGGCCTGCGACGGACGCGGTCAGCACGATCGCGCCGGACTGCTGCTTCACCATGTGCGGCATCGCATGCTTCACCGCGAGAAACGGCCCGATCAGATTGATCCGCAAAACCTCCTGCCATTGCTCGACGGTCTGCTCGCCGAGCGGGACGAGTCCGCCGGAGACACCGGCATTGGCCCAGATCACGTCGAGCCGGCCGTGCGTCTTCACCGCCTTGTCGATCACGGCGATGACGTCCTGTTCGGAGCCCGCGTCCGCCACCATGGCTTCCGCGACACCGCCGGCCTTCTTCACTTCGTCGATGGTCTCCTTCACCGCCTCGGTGCGATCGGCAGCGATCAGCCTGGCGCCTTCCCTGGTGAACAGCAGCGCAGCCGCGCGACCGATGCCGCTGCCGGCACCTGTGATGATGACGGATTTGCCTTGCAGACGGCCCATGCGTTTCTCCCTTTGGTTCGTACGCGACGCTTGCCGCGCGACGGAATTTCAAACAAGATTTCAAACGGTAAAGTGTCTTGAGACACGTTCACTACTGACGTACAGCGACATCAAACGGGATGGAAGGGTTTCGATGGCAGGTGCAGACAAGCCCAATGTGGTCACGACACGCTGGTGGTGGGTCCGCCACGCGCCGGTGCGCAATGACGGCGGCAATATCTACGGTCAGGCCGATCTCGCCTGCGACACCAGCGATACCTACGTCTTCAATGCTGTTGCCAAGGTGCTGCCACGCAATGCGGTCTGGTATTCGAGCAATCTGATGCGCACGCATCAGACCGCCGAAGCGATCTGGGCGGCCGGTTTTCCGCGGCCCGCGTCGATGACATGGGAAGCGGACCTTGCCGAACAGAACCTCGGCCGCTGGCAGGGCATGAACCGCGCCGAGTTCATCGCCGGCCGTCCCGTCGGCACGAGCTGGTTTGCCGACATCAACGAGCCTGCGCCCGGCGGCGAAAGCTTCATGGACCTCTACGACCGCACGCGCCGCACCATCGAGCGGATCAACAATGAGGCGGCCGGGCAGGACGTGATCGCGGTCGCACATGGCGGCACCATCAAGGCTGCGCTGGGGCTGGCGCTCGATGGCCAGCCGGAGCGGGGGCTGTCGTTCGACATCGACAATTGCTCGGTGACGCGGCTCGACTATTTCGCGAGCCCCGAGCGTAAGGTCTGGCGGCTGCCGATGGTGAACCAGCAACCGTGGATCGCGGACGATGCGCACGCGGCGATGCATCAGCCGGCAGGACCGGAGGTCAAGAAGCTCGCCTGAGTCGTTGCCCGCTCGCGCGGACGCGGCGTAAGCTCCAGGCCAATTCAAATCATAACTGTTGGGAGAGAAGCATGACCTTGTTCGACATGAAGGGGAAAGTCGCCGTCATCACCGGTTCGACGCGCGGCATCGGGCTTGCGATCGCCGAGCGCATGGCCGAGCACGGCGCCAAGGTCGTGATCTCGTCGCGCAAGGCCGACGTCTGCGACCAGGTCGCGAAGGGCATCAACGACAAGTTCGGCAAGGGCACCGCAGTCGCGATCGCCGCCAACATCTCGTCGAAGGAAAACCTGCAAAATCTCATCGACGAGAGCAATCGCGCCTTCGGCAAGATCGACGTGCTGGTCTGCAACGCCGCATCGAACCCGTATTACGGTCCGCTCGCCGGCATCTCCGACGATCAGTTCAGGAAGATTCTGGACAACAACATCGTCGCCAACAACTGGCTGATCTCGATGGTGGTGCCGCAGATGATCGAGCGCAAGGACGGTTCGATCATCATCGTCTCCTCGATCGGCGGCTTGAAGGGCTCGACCATCCTCGGCGCCTACGCGATCTCGAAGGCCGCCGACATGCAGCTCGCGCGCAACCTGGCCTGCGAATATGGCCCGCACAACATCCGCGTGAACTGCATCGCGCCCGGCCTGATCAAGACCGACTTTGCGAAAGCGCTGTGGGACAATCCGGAGAACCTGAAAGCCTCGACCGCGCGTTCGCCGCTGCTGCGCATCGGCATCCCCGACGAGATCGCGGGCGCCGCGGTGTTCCTGGGCTCGAAGGCCGGCGACTTCATGACCGGCCAGACCATGGTGATCGACGGCGGCGCGACGATCAGTTGAGGCCCCAGTAGGTGTCATCGCCCGCGAAAGCGGGCGATCCAGTACTCCGCGGCGGGAGTTGCGTGAACGAACTGTCGCCACGGAGCACTGGATGCCCCGGTCATGCCGGGGCATGACAGCGAAAATGTGGATGCAGCGCCGCGTATAGCGGCGCCGTCTCACTCCACCGCCGCGTAAACCAGATCCCGCACCAGCGTCCGCGTAAAATCGCGCTGTCCCGGGCCTTGGCTCATGAACACGACGAATAGATCCTCCTTCGGGTCGATCCAGAAGAACGTCCCCGCAATGCCGCTCCAGAAATACTGCCCGACGCTGCCGGGAAACGGCGCGATGCCGGCGTCGCGGCGCACCGCGAAGCCGAGACCAAAACCGTGACCAGGCGAGAGCAGGGTGCCGTTGGTCACAACGCCGGGCCCGAGGTGATCGGAGGCCATCAGCTCCAGAGTCTTGCGGCCGATGATCCTGTTGCCGTCGAGGGTGCCGCCGTTGCGCAGCATCAGCGCGAAGCGGGCATAGTCCATGGTGGTGGAGACGAGGCCGCCGCCACCGGACTCCATGATCGGCTGTTCGAGCATGTTGAACAGCGCGACCTTGTCGCCGGTCCAGGGATCGGCCGCGAACGGCTCGGCGAGCCGGCCGGCGTTGGCCTCGCTGGTCGCAAAGCCGGTCTCGGCCATTTGCAAGGGCGCGAGAATGCGCTCGGCGAGGTACGTGCCGAGCGACTTGCCGCTGACGATTTCGATGATGCGGCCGAGGATATCGGTGGAGCGGCTGTAGTTGAACTCGTCGCCGGGATGGCAGACCAGCGGGAAGCTCGCCACCAGCGCGGCGTGCTCGGCGTTGGTGATCTTACGGCTGCGCACCCGCGAGTCCTGGTAGATATTGTGCACAGGGCCGTCGCCCTGGTGCTCGTAGGTCAGGCCGGAGGTGTGGCGGAGCAGGTCCTGCACCGTCATCGGGCGCTTCGGCGGAACCAGTTCCAGCTTGCCGCCGCTGACCACGCCGACCTTTTGGTCGGCGAACTCCGGGATGAATTTGGCGACCGCATCGCCAAGCAGCAGGTGGCCGTCCTCGACCAGCGCCATGATGCCGACCGACACGATCGGCTTGGTCATCGAGAATATCCGGAAGATCGAATCATGCGCCATCGGCGCCGA
Source organism: Bradyrhizobium nivariense (assembly GCF_029846715.1). Classification (GTDB taxonomy): domain Bacteria; phylum Pseudomonadota; class Alphaproteobacteria; order Rhizobiales; family Xanthobacteraceae; genus Bradyrhizobium. The sequence continues at coordinate 589,465 of NZ_JARVWW010000001.1, read as the reverse complement.
ACCCGTCGGGCTCTGCTTGCCGAGCGCCTCGACCCAGCCGACTTGGCCGCGTCGTGCCACCAGCACGGTGACGCCCGGAATGGTTCCCTTGTCGATCTCGCGTTTGAAGGCGTCCGACATGACCTGGATGCGCGGACGTGACAGCCCGAGCGTCTCGGGGCGGGCTTCCGGCAAAGGCGGGGTCTTCGGCGCGATCGAGCGTCGAGGGGCGGCTGTCGCAGACGCTTGGGCAGTCATGGGCACTCCCGGTTGCGTATTATTATTCGGGACGGACTGTGGCCCAGAAGGCGCGGCACGAACAAGCGAAGCCAGCGCGCTTCACCCTTGCAATCCGGCCTTGCAATCCGGCCGCCCCCTGTGCTTCAAAGCGGCCTGATCCGGGCGGCAACGCAGGGTCCGTAGGAGTGTAGCTCAATTGGTAGAGCACCGGTCTCCAAAACCGGGGGTCGCAGGTTCGAGCCCTGCCACTCCTGCCAGCGAATTCAAACACTTAGATCAGGTGCTGGCAGAACGGGGACCCTATCCCCGTGGGCGACTCGTCGTTCACCGCGACCCGGGCTCGGCTGTCGCCTAGCGCGCGGAGGTCCGCCCGGCGTCAACGGGAGCCTGGCTGAGATCGACGTCCCGGATGGGGACGCGGCGGAGCAGCGAGACGATGGTTCCGCCGAGCTCGAAATAGGTCCGCAGCCGCATTGCACGGGACGACCCCTTCAGCTCCGCGTTTAGGCTGACCGGCACCTGCACGTGGGTAAGGCCGAGCTGGAGCAGCGAGATCAACGCACAGATCTGATAGCCGTAGCCATCGGCCTTGACCGCGATCTGGCGCAGCCATTTCACGGGGTAGACGATCATGCTGTGGTAGTCGGACAGCCAGAATCCGAAGAGGCAGTTCAGCATGAACCGCAGCGAATGCGACTGGATCGAGCGGTTGACGGAGCGGTCCGACTGGTTGTCGCGATACGTGATGACGATGTCAGCGGCGCCCGCCGCCTTGAACATCCTGGCGATGCCTTCGTTCTGAAAGGCATGATCGCCGGGAATGAGCGTGATGGCATCGAACTTCGCGCGCGACAGGGCATATTCGAAGCCGGCGCCGACGCCCCGCCGTTCGGCGTTGTGATGCACGACGATCCGCGGCTCCCTGGTCGCGAACTCGTCCATGATCGCACCGGTGGCATCCGTGCTGCCGTCGTCGATCAGGAAAATCTCGAAATCGTCGAGCAGCTCGCGGGCGAGCGGCAGCACGCCGTCGATAGTGTCGGCGATCTTGTCCTGCTCGTTCAGTGCAGGGATGACGATGGTAAGCTTTTTTGCCGCCCTGGAAGGTGTCATCGCACTCTTACTGTTGGAACCCGCCCACGACCCTAAGTGATCGGGACAAGGCAAACAATATCGGTGGCGCAGGCTGCGCGGGAGAGTGGCATTCGGGCCACTAGTCGGTGAACTCGTAGAGGCCGGTGTTCCCGATGCCAAACGCCTGGCGCAGCCTCCCGATCCGGCTGGCCATGGTCTGGCCCGCCGCCGTCGCGGCAAAGCGCGAATCAACCTGTTCGACCAGGCCGCCGTCGATCAGGATTTTGGTCCGTCCCCGGAACAGATCCGGAACCTGCTGGTCGACGACATCCGAAAGCGGAGCCGTCCGGCCGGGCCGATCGACAAGACCAAGCAGGATGTCGAGCGAGACCGATTTGTAGGCTGCGCCGAAGGCGAAAACATAGCCCATGACGCCAAATCCGAAAATCGATGCGGCGTCCCAGTACCGGAATTGCGGGACGATCAAGACGCCCAGCAGCACGCCGAGAAGATGCGACACGACCGCGGCAAGCGCGAGCAGCATCACCGGCGCAAGCGGCCAGGCTCGGACACGGGCCATGAACTGCATGGCAGGCGCCAGCAGGGCAAAAGCGACCACAGCGATGAGACCGACGGCGAATGACATTGTGGCCGTTATCCAAGACCCGTTGAGAAACGAACGAGCTTGACGAGATGGGCGACCGCGAGTCCCTTGGTCGTCGGGGCCAATTTGCTGCCGGCCGTCGTCACCATTCCCGCCCCGATCAGGAGCTTCAATCGATTGTGTGCGAAGGTGCCGAGATCTCCGCCCTGCATGTAGGCCGCAGCCCATTGTTCCGCGGTGAGGGGACGTCGGGCCTGGACCAGCGCCGTGAGCAGCGTCAGCGTAAAGCCCCAGGCCAGCAGACTGAACAGGACGTAGCAAAGCATCATCGCCGTCGCCAGCAGGAAGAGGCCGCCAATCACGTCGTCGAGATGCCGTGGACCCGGAAGCGCGATGCAGGCGATCGCGAAAATGGCGATGACGCTGAGGCAGCCCAGCCGAAAACGGCGGCCGGCTCCGCGAATGGCAGGGATACGCGCGTAGCACAGCAGCAGCAGCGGAAGTACGGCACTCAGACAAATCGCAGCGGTCTGCGCCGGACCCGGTAGGAAGCTCATCGCGAAAATCGCCTCGGACGCCTCGGTGCTGCCCAGCCTGGGCGGTGTCTATAGGAGGTCGCATTTTTGGGGTCAATGATCAATTGGGAGTTCGCCATCCGGCTCTTGCGGCGGCCAAACGGGCGTGCGAACTCTTGCCGCCGATGCCGTCTCTCACCCGTCCCAGCACATCCGCAATGCGTCGCGCGACAGCCGTTCTGCTGGCGCTGTTGCTGGCCGCGCATGCGCCGATGCTCTTGAACGATGGCCTCTTCATGGACGACTGGCTGGTGCTCAAGCCGCGTCCGGACTTCATGATCGATATCGATTTCCTCCTGCGCGGTGCGGGCCATCCGATCTTCTTCAGCTACGACACGTTCGCCAACTGGACCGGCGCGCCGATTGCCGTGATGGTGTCGCTGGCGTTCGCCGGAATCTTGCTCGGTGCGATGTCACTGGCGCTGACCGCAACGCGACTCGACCTGCTCGACCGCGCCGAGGCGGTCGGCTTCGCGCTGATGGTCTGGACCTATCCCGGCTATCAGCTCTGGGCGGGCAAGGCGAACGCGGTCTACGTGCTCAGCTTTGGGCTGCTGTTCTTCGGTGCCTGGCTGTTGATGCTGGCCTACGGCGCGCGCGGCATGCGGTGTGCGCTGCTTCGCCTGGCCTGCGTGCTCGCGTTCATGCTCAGCTTCGCACTCAACTCGACGATCGTGCTGTATGCTTTCGTGATGCTGGGTCTCTTCATCGCGGTGTGGCGCAGCGGCGACGCGGCGCAGGGTCTGATCCAGCGCACATGGCGTGCTGCGTGGTACTGCGTGACCCGTTATCCGGAATTGGCGGTGCTTCCCCCGGTCTATTGGGGCGCGCTCAACATCTGGTTCAAACGCACCGGCGTCTATGCGCAACATTACAATGCCCATTTCCCGACGCTCAGCGAACTGGCGAGGGGCTGGCAGCTATTTTTCGTCACCAGCTATTGGGACGTCGTGGCCACCGCGTTCCAGCTGGCGATCGGTGCAAGCGCGCTGCTTGTTGCCGCCGTACTGCTCGTCAGCGCCGCCGTGTTCCTGTTGAGTTCCGAGGCAGAGCCGACCGCGGCCAGATATGGGATCGTCGCGCCGCTCCTGCTCGCCGTTGCCTTGTTTCTGGCATTGTCGTTCCCCTATCTGGTTGCCGGGTTGCAGCCCTCCGCCACGCATTTCTATGAGAGCCGCCACCTGCTGATGTTCGGCCTGCCATCAGCGTTGACCCTGTTCGCTCTCAAGCGTTGGGCCGAGCGTGCGATCGGTCCGAAGGCGGCCTTCATGGTCGTGTTCGGGGTCGGATCGGTGCTGTCGATCGGCGTGCTGTGGAACACTTACATCTTCATGCAGGCGAGAACGCTGAAGCAGGAGGCTCTCGCGAAGGATCTCGCGAGCCGGGCCCAGCCGGCAGCAACGGTGTTTGCACTCGATGACGGTTTCGTCGACTACCCGTCGCGTCACGTGCCGTTCGGCTTCGCCGAGGTCAGCGGCATGCTCCGTCTTGCCTGGGGCAATCAGCCCTTTGTCGGATTTGCCTTGCGCGCCGAGCGGCCGAGCGTCCTGCAAGAATTGGAAGTGGCCCGAACCGCGCCAAGCAGCGCGTTTTCTCATCTCGATCCATCGGGCCCGCAAGCGACGATTTCGTTCCAGCCGGGTCCTGCCGCGGCGCCGAACCAGGCTCTGGTGCAGAAGTACTACGCATGCCGGCTGCTGGCGCGCTGTGAGGTTTCGCAGCTCCTCGATCAGATCGCGCGGGTTACCATCAAGATGGGGCCCATCGCCGGGATTCTACCGCTCGACGGCGCGAAGCCTAGCCGCTGAGCCGCCGTTTCCAGATCGCTTCTGCAAGGGCGATGTCGGCCACGGAATCTTCGCCGGAAGCCAGCGGCGTCCTCTGTTCGACCATATCGGCGACGAATGCATCGGCCTGACGCCGAAACGCCCAACTCGTGTCGCGCGACAATTGCGTGCGTTGTCCTTGCTGATCGAGGATGACCTCCGCCTCCTGCTCAGCAAAAGGCGGGGGCAATTCGATGGTCAGTGCGCCCCGCTCGAACTCGATGCTCAGTCCCTCGCGCCAGACGCCTTCGGATCCATTCGCGAGTTGCAATGCACAGGCGACGCCGTCGAAGTCGAGTGTCACGGTCGCCGCGCCCGAGGGCCCGACGGTGCTTTCGGCGACTGCCGGCGACGATCCGAGCACGTAGCGTGCGAGATTGAGGATATGGCTGAACACGTTCAGAAAATTGTCGTAGCCGGGTCGCATCGCGCCCGGCATCCAGTCGGGGCCGTCCTGCCAGAGCTCGAGCCCGTCCGGCCGCGCTTCACCGGTCATGACGAAGTTGTCCTGCGACCGGCCAGTGTTGCCGCCGAAGCACCAGCCTCGCGCGCCGATAATGCGTCCAAGCGACTGATCCGCTCGAATGCGCGCCAACTCGGCTACCGCGCGCGCCACGCCGGCGTCGTGACGCTTCATATAGCCGATGCTGTAGACGAGGTTTTGCCGCCCTGCCGCCTCGGCCAGTGAAACGGCCTGAGCCGTGGTGTAGGCCATCGGCTTTTCCGACAGCACATGCCGGCCGCTGTTCAACGCATCCAGCACGATCGGACCGGTAGCGCGACGCTTCGTCACGACGACGACGGCGGACACCTCGCTGTCCGCCAGCAGATCCCGGTGCGTGCCGTAGACCCGCGCGATGTCGAATTTTTGCGCCGCTGCGGCGGCGAGATCAGGCCGGAGATCGGCGATCGCGACAACACGGCAGGAGGGATTGGCGGCGAAATTGGCGAGGTGGCACATCTGGCCGACCATGCCCGTTCCGATGATGCCAATGCCCGGCCTCACTTGCTAGGATCCCTCGAAGCGCTTCCGGATGACGAGGAAATGCGCCGGCTGTCCCCAGGTGTTGATGAACGCCGGGTCTGACTGGGTGAGGGCGGTGACCGCGGACACGTCCCGTCGCCCGATCGCACCAAAGATGCGATGGAAACTGTCGAGGGTCGCAATGATGGCGTCGATGTCGGAAGCATCGTCGGCGAGAATATCCGTCGTCCGTATCGTCTCGCGCAGCGACGCGAGGCTCGCGATCACGAGGGGCAGGCTGTCGCCCAAGGGATCGTCGATCATCGCATCGACATCGAGGACCAGTGTCTCGATCGTAGCCGAGATCGCGTCGACCGCTTCGGTCCGGCCGGCCAGATAGAGTTTCCGCCCGCCGAGAAAGCTCAGACGGCTGCGGCCGAGATGGCGCGTCGCGCGCCGCAGCTTCTCGTCATCGGACAGGATCATCTTGTGCCAGTAGACGTCCAGGCTGTCGCGATAGGCCGGCCACGCCGAATGGATATCGAATCCCTGCTCATGCGCCGCCGTACACAAGGCTCCCGCGTCGAGGAAGTAGCGGTGCCGGACGAAAGGATTTTCGAGCACGTCCATCAGCCAGGATTCGAAGCTGCGCGTGTGCGGGATGCTGTTCCATTTCGCATCGAACAGCATCTTCGCCGTTTCGAGCCCGGGACGGCCCGTCAATGCCTTGCCGGCCGCATGAATCGCCTTGAGCGCGAGCTCGAAGAAGCCGCCGTAGCGCTCATAGTAGGAAACGACGGCGTAACCGTCCGGATTGAGCAGCCGGTGAAAGATGCCGAGCCATTTTTCAGTCGGCTGCACCGTGTAGATGAATCCTTCGGCATCGATGATGTCGAAACGACGATCGCTGCGAAATCCTTCGACATCGGACGATACGAGTTCGCGGAGACGTTGGGCTTGGCTGAAATGCGTGAAGTAAGCCTGGATTTTCGCGTGCGCATGCCGGTTCGGCTCGGCGAGTGTCATGTTCGCGCCCCAGCCCGCAAACACCAGCGCGTTCTCGCCGGAATCAGGGCCGAATTCGAGCACGTCGGCGTCGCGGAACAACCGCGGCGGCAGCACCAGCTTGTCCGAAAACAACTCGCGCCGCAGGCCGGCATAGGCTTCAAGTTCGGCGGCGGATTTGAAATTCCCGAACGTCGGCAGGACGTCCTGACGTTCGTAGTAGTTGAAGAGCTTGTCCTCAGCCATGCCGCGACCCTGCGGCCGCCTCGAGGCGATCGAGCTCGCTCCAGATGTCCGAGGGCGCGAAGATCGAAACGATGTGGAGCGGACGCTTCACGTTTTCGCGCAGCCGGCTGCTGACCTTGTCTTCGTTCTCCTGGTTCACGGCGAGAAGACAGACGAGCGGATCCGACTTGCCGGCGAGGTCCTCCGGGGTGCGGATCGGAATGCCGGTGCCGGGCAGGAACAAGCCCTGGCGCTCCTTCTGGTCGTCGACCGAGAGGTCGACGAGATCCGCGAGTTCATGGGCATTGGTGAAAGTGCAGGCGCGGCAGCCGGCGCCGTAGATGGCGATCTCGGCGCCGTTGGCGCGGGCCTTGGCGAGGATCGGGCGAAGACGCTCGCCGTAATCCCTTGCGCGCTGGCCGAATTTCTCGCCGACGCCGGCAGGGGCGGGCGGTGCCACCACGTCATGTGCGGCGCGGCGTGCTGCGATCGCGAGGCTGCCGCCGCTGAAATTGTATTTCTTCACCGACACCGCCTCGAAGCCGTGGCGCGCCAGCAGCGCGAGCAGCGTCGGTTCGGTGAAGTAGCTGACGTGCTCCTCCCACAGGACGGAGAGGTCGCCCGCCGTCGAGCCGGGTGCGAAATCAGGCACGTCGATGAACAGCAGCCCGTCGTCGCGCAACGCGATCTTCACGCAGTCGAAAAAGTTCTCGAAATCGACGATGTGCTCCAGCACCTGTCGCGAGACGACGAGGTCGAACTGGCCGGCCTGGGCGACCGCGTCGTGACACAGCGCCGGGCTGATCATGTCGGCATAGATTTTGATGCCGCGCTCGCGGGCGATCTTGCCCGACACCGGGTTGGGCTCGACGCCCACCAAAACTTTCGCGCCACGTTCGCGAAGCTTGTCCATGAACAGGCCGTCGTTGCATCCGATCTCGAACACGGATTGATGGCTCGAGAATTTGGCGATGGTATCGAGCTCGTCGACCTGGTGCGGCTCCGGCTTCCAGCTGCTGAAATTGTAGTTGAACTGCCGGTACAGAATGTCGGGATCGATCGGCTTGACGATCTGGGGCAGGCCGCACTCCCCACACGCCAGCACCTCGAACGGATACCGTTCATCCTGTTCGTCCCGGCTGTGCCGAAGCCGATGCGCAATCGGCATCTGTCCGAGGTCGATGACCGGGCGCAAATTGGTCGAATGGCAGAGGCGGCAATGATCGGTCACGGGTTTGGCTCTGTGCAGGAAAAGCGGGGGAACATCGGCGCCTCAGGCGATACGCGAGGCAGTTGAAGGCTATATCGCGCTACAGGTCGTGCCACAATTCTTAAGTTGCCGCGCCGGGGCGTCAATTCGTCGTTTTCGAACTTGGCGCCAAAGCAATGCAATCCTGGTCCTGTCATGGTTTGATCGGCGCAGCGTCTGTCCGTTCGGCGACGGCCCGGGCCTGGTCTGCGCTGAAATTGGCGCGCTCCGGTGCGAGCAGCCATACCAGGCCGCCGAACAGTCCCACGATCAGGCCGCCGAGGCCGAGGAAAACCGATATCGCGAGCGCCTTGTCGGATGCGATCCCCGCCAGGCCAAGCGCGGCAACCATCGCGCCTTCTCGCACCCCCCATCCTCCGATCGAGATCGGAACCGCGGACGACAGGATGACGAGCGGGACGAGAACGAATGCATCAAGCGCGGAGATTGGTGCGTCGAGGCCGATCGCGAGGACATAGCAGGCTGCAACCGTGATCAGGTGGATGAGGACGGCGGACGCGATCAGCATCCCGCGCCCTTCGGCCGCCAGCAACGGAGCCCTGACCAGCATCGCGAATTGCACGATCCTCGCCGGCAGGATCCCGATCATGCCAGGCGGCCAACGATCCAGCGTGGCCAAAGCGATTGCGCCAAGGCATGCAACGGCGAGAACGGTGACGATGGCGAAGAGGAGCGAGCCATCGCTTATCCGCGGGAGCAGGAATGGCATTCCTGCGAATATGATAGCACCGAGGACCAACAGCGCGACGAAGTGATCGGCCACGATGCTGCTGATGGCCCTTGACCATTGCTCGCCACGCCGCCGCAACATCCAGACCCGGACCGCATCGCCGCCCGCCGGCAGCACCTGATTGAAAAACGTGCTGACGATGACAATGCGCCACCCTGCTGGCCAATCAAGCGGCACATGCATGGCGCGGAGGATCAGGATCCAGCGGTGACAGAGCACGAAAGTCTGGGCGAACAGCAGCAGCACCGCAAGCGCCAGCATGTTCAAGTTGACGGCGAGAAGATCGGCTTTCAGGGACGACAAGTCCTGGCCGCGCAACAGCAATACGAGAATCCCGATCGAGACAACGAACTTGACCAGAGTAACCAGTGCTTTTGCAGGCGGCCTCATCGGCTGGTGTCGTCCTCGGTCAGACACGGCGGGATAGTCGAGCAGCGATAGCGGTTGATGTCTATTCTCTCGCCACACGTTCCGCGGCGAGCGCACCAACCTTCGTGACGTAGTCCTGGACCTCGGCTGCATCGCTGCCGTCGGGAGCCCAGTCGGGAAATGCCGTGCGGGAGGGATCGAACGGACCGGCGGTGGTTTCGTGAAACACCAGCCATTCCGAGGTGATCAGGATCGAGTGAAACACCTGCTCGGGCATCCGGTAATAGCAGCGCTTGCCCTGGCCGTAAGGCGCCATCTCGAGCACGTCGCGAATCCGCCCGTCATCCTCGAAGATCACGACCTGCGCGGTGCCTTCGATGACGTGGAACGACTCGGGTTTGCCAAAATGCTTGTGAGGCCGCACATAGGCCTCGCGATGATGCACGATCAGCATCTCGTGCAGGCCGGACGAGGGATCGGGATGGGTGCACAGCCGGCTGCGCAGACGCGGATTGCCGGCGGCGATGCGCTTCAGTTCCGCGATCGTGGCGTCATCCGCCGTGACGATGGCGTCGTCCGAATAATACACTTCGGGATTTTGCGCACGCAGCGAGACCGGCCGGCGCAGGCCCGCTGCTTCATTCGAAGAAGATGAACCCATGATCGCCCCGGTACCCGCATTTGTCGTAGATCCAGGCCCACGTTTCCGGACCGTGGAAACTCAGGCAGGTGAGCTGCCAGTAGAGCAGGTTGGCCTTCTCGCGCTCGTCGCGGAACGATTCCACCATCAGATATTTCGAGGCGTCGCGGCCGACGCGCTCGATCTCCGACACGGCGCGGAAAACGTCCTCGAGCGGAAGATTGTGGAGCACGCCGAGCGACACCACGAGATCAAAACTGTGGTCGGGGTAGGGGAGTTCGACGGCGTTGCCGACCTTCAATTGCGGCCGCACCTCCTCCTTGGCGTTGGCGATGCCATAGTCGGAGATGTCGATGCCGGCGATCGTGAGGCCGGGGACGAGCTGGGTGAATTCGTAGAGCAAATAGCCCTTGCCGCAGCCGACATCGAGCACGCTCATCCCGGGCTTGATGCCATAGCGGTCGATCAGGGTCTGGGCGAGCGGGCGCCACCGTCCGTCGTAGCGGTAGCCGCCATAGCCATAGCGGCGGTCGCCGTCCCAGTAGTCGTGTCCCCATTGCCGGGCCACGGTGGCGGATTCCGCCTTATCGTGCTCGACGACCCGCTGAACGTAGTTCCGCTTGGTCGATGCGTGCATCGGCTGGAGCAGGTTGATCTCGGTCATTGTCCCCAACCGGTCCGCGGCATCGTCACAGGATGGTCGCGAATTTGTTGACGAGCAGGATGTCCTCGACGGCCTGGATGTTGTCGCGCGAGGACAGCGTGATCTCCTCGACGGCCGCGTGCAGATCGCAGCCCTCGCTCAGTACGCGGTCGTAGATCTCCCGCCGCCGCGCCTCGTCGGGCGGCAGCATGAAGATGCTGTAGAGAATCAAGCCGCGCAGCCGCGGCAGCTCGTCCAGGATGTCCTCGAGCACCATGTAGCTGCCTTGCATGGTGTGCTCGGCCGCGCTGAGCAGATAATGCAGGTTCTTCCGCCGCGCGTAGTCGCGGATCACGATGTTCTGGACGTGCTGCGGGGTACGGCTGCCGTTCAGCGGCCGGGCGCCGATATAGCCGCGATGGCCGGTTCGCTCAGCCATGAAAGCCTCCGGGCAGCTTGTATTGCATGCCGACGCGTGTCGCCGGGCGCAGCAGGATCGGTTCGAAGAACTCGCCGAATCGCTTGTCCGCGTACGGCGACATGATGCTCTTGAAGCGGCAGTTCATGCTCCAGCGCGAGCCGGCTTCCTCGTTGACGCGATTGCCGTGCATCAGGGTCTGGTTGAACAGCATCACGTGGCCGTAGGGGATCTCGATGAAGGTCGCGTGCGGCTTGATGGTCTTGTAGAGTTCCTCGGCGCTGCGCAGGCTGGCCATCCGGTCCTGCATGTCGCCGTTCAGGGACGGCGGCAGCAGATACATCGATTTGGTGCGGTGGACGTCGACCAGCGGTACCCATACCACGACCTCGAACGGCGAGTCGCCCGACCAGACGTCGGAATGGGTGGCGAGCAGCGAGGAATCGTCGCCCGGCAGCTGGATGCTGAGATTGACGCGGCGCTGCATGCAGAGCTCGTTGCCGACGATGGTCTCGATCGTCGAGCGCGCCAGACGGAAATAGGTCGGCCGGAACCAGGGCTCGGCGTTGAGGCCGTTGAAGACGTGCAGCCGCAGGCCGTTGAGATCATCCACACTCACCCGCGTGTGGATGGTGTCGAGCATCGCGTAGGGGTCGTTGCCGTGCGGCAGTTTCAGATGGTCCGCCGCGAGCTCGGCGGCGCGCCGCTGGATCCGGTCGAGCCCGGCGCGATCGTCGGCCGGTGTGGTGACGAAGCCGTCGTCGATGAACCGTTGCGCCAGCGCCTGCTCATCGGCCTCGAGGAAAGCCGTGTCCGTCATGCAAAATACTCCCGGGCGGTCGCGCAAACATAGCTGATATCCGAGGCCGAGAGGAACTGGTGGATGGGAAGCGTGAGGATCTGATTCGCCTGCCGCTCGGTCACCGGGAACGCGCCGCGACCGTGACCCAGATGCGCCGCCGCCTCCTGGAGGTGGATCGGTACCGGATAATGGATCGCGGTCTCGATACCCTTGCCGGCAAGATATTTCTGGAAGTCGTCGCGACGGTCCGTCTGCACGACGAAGGTGTGGAAGGTGTTGAACTCGATGTTGCGGCAAACCGGGATGAACAGGGGAAGGCCGGCGAGTTCGGCGCGGTATTGCGCGGCGTTGCGGCGCCGGCGTTCGATGACAGAGGGCAGGTGACGCAGGCGAATGCGAAGCACCTCGGCCTGGACCGTGTCGAGGCGTGACACGATGCCCCACTCCCGGACGTCACTGCGATTGATCAGGCCGTGATTGCGCAGGCGTCGAATTCTCGCGGCAAGCTCGGCGTCGGCGGTGACGACGAAGCCGGCGTCGCCCGCGGCATTGAGATTCTTCAGCGGATGGGCGGAGAAGCAGCCGAACGTTCCGATGGTCCCGCTCATCCGCCCGTCATAGGTCGAGCCGACCGCCTGCGCGCTGTCCTCGATCACGGCGAGAGCGTGCTTGGCCGCGATCGCCATCAGCGGGTTCATGTCGGCCATGCGTCCGGTCAGGTGCACCGGCATGATCGCCCTGGTCCGCGGGGTGACGGCGGCTTCGACCGCGGCCGGATCGATATTCTGGTCCGGCAGCACGTCCGCAAACACCGGCGTGGCGCCGACGGCGATGATCGCGGCGGTCGATGCCACGAACGAATTCGGCGGGGTGATCACCTCGTCGCCGGGACCGATGTTGAGTGCCCTCAAGGACAGGATCAGCGCATCGGTGCCGGAATTCAGCGTCACCACATGCGTCGAGCCGAGATAGGTGGTGAGCTCCTCTTCGAGCTTCGCAACGGCCGCGCCGCCGATGAAATCGCCGCGCTGGAACACGCCCTCGACCGCCTGCATGATCTCAACGCGCTCTTCCTCGAATTGCGCGGGAAGATTGACATAACCGATGCGCCGGCGGCCGGTGTCAGCGCCCATGGCAGAACTTCCGGACGGTCTCGATGACGCGGTCCTGCTGCGCCCGCGTCAGATGCTGGTCGACGGGGAAGCTGATGACTTCCTGGGCGTGGCGGTCGGTGACCGGGAAGCTGCCCGGCGCGTAGCCGAGATGCTTGAGGCCTTCCTGCTGATACAGCGGGATGGGGTAGTGGATCTTCGCTTCAATGCCGTCGTCCAGGCAGTATTTGTAGAGCTCGTCGCGGCGCTCGGCAAACACCATGTAGAGATGGTAGACGTGCTTCACGTTGGGCCGGCGCGGCGGAATGCGCAGGCCGGGCAGGCCGGCAAGGCCCGCGTCGTAATAGGCCGCGTTCTCGATCCGACGGCGCGTGATCTCGCTGGTCTGGCCGATCAGCCAGTTGCCGACCACCGCCTGGAGGGAATCGAGCCGCGAATTGCAGCCGAGGATCGCGATCTCGTCGCGATTCTTCATGCCGTGGTTGCGGATCAGACGAAGCCGCTCGTTCATCCCGTCGTCATTGGTGACGACGACACCGGCATCGCCCCAGACGTTGAGGTTCTTGAGCGGATGCAGGGAGAAGCCCGCCGCGATGCCGTGGGTACCGGACCGTTTTCCTGCAAACTCCGACAGGATGCCCTGGCAGGAATCCTCGACGACGGGGATGTTGTGACGCTGGGCGATCGCCATCAGCTTGCCCATGTCGGTGACCTCGCCGGTCAACTGAACCGGCATGATCGCCTTGGTCTTCTCCGTGATCGCGGCTTCGACGTAGTCGACGTTCATGCAGAAGGAATCGTCGCAGTCGACCAGCACCGGCGTCGCGCCGGTTTCCGCGATGGCGCCGACGGTGGCGATGAAGGTGTTGGCGGCGGTGATGACCTCGTCGCCATGGCCGATGCCGAGCGCCTTGAGCGGCAGCTTGAGCGCATCGGTGCCCGATCCGACGCCGATGGCGTGACGCACGCCGATCAGCTCGGCAAAGCGCCGTTCGAATTCGGCGACCGGCTTGCCCAGGGTGAAGTCACCGGTCGCCACCAGTCGGCCGATCTCGGCCAGGATCGGTGCCGGATCGGAGAATTGCTCGAGCAGATAGGAATATCGAACGTCGTGCATGGGGCCCGTCAGGTGGAATGAAGTTGAGGGGAGGAAGTGTGCGAGGCGGCGAGCGCGCGCTCGATCGAGGTCGCAATGGCGCTGGCGGAAAGTCCGTGCTTCTTCAGCAGCGAGTCCTGCGATCCATAATTGTGCATGAACCGGTCCGGCAGCGACAACCGCAGCATCGCCGGAAGGCCAGAGCCGAGCTTGTCGATCAGCGCCTCCGCGACCGCGCTGCCGAGGCCGCCGGAGGGCACGTGCTCTTCCAGCGTCGCCACGAGCTTGGTGCCCCGGATCGCTTGCAGCAGTGCCTCGGTGTCGAGCGGCTTGACCGTGTGCATGTGGAGGATGCCGGCGCGAATGCCCTGCGCTGCCAGCAGGTCGGCCGCAGCGAGTGCGCGCTGGAGCATGATGCCTGTCGTGACCATGACGACGTCGCCCGGCGGCCGCATCAGGATGGCCTTGCCGATCTCAAAGCCGTGCTCGGCCTTCGAGACGACGGCGTCGCCACCCTTGCCGAGCCGGATGTAGATCGGTCCGGTCCAGTCGAGCGTCTGCTCCATCAGCCGCGCCGCCTCGTCGGCATCGCACGGGCAGACCACCGTCATGTTCGGCAGCGCCCGCATGATGGCGATGTCCTCGATCGCCTGGTGGGTGGGGCCGAGCGGCGCATAGACGAGCCCGCCGCCATTGGCGATCAGCCGCACCTGCAGATTGTGCAGGCAGAGATCGACGGCCACCTGCTCGTAGCAGCGGCGGGTGAGGAATGTCGCGATGGTGTTGACGTAGGGCACGAAGCCTTCCATCGCGAGACCGGCCGACATGCCGATGATGTGCGCTTCCGAAATGCCTTCGATCAGGTGGCGCTTGGGAAACTCCTTGCTCATCGCGCGCAAGGTGCCCGCGCCGGGATCGGAGCCGATGTAAAGCACACGCTCGTCGCGCGTGGCGAGCTTGTGGACCATGTTCATGGCGGTGTTGCGCATGGGGAGCCGATCAAAAATCGCCGACGGCGACGCGGATGGCGTCGAGCTCGCTGTCGGTCAGCTTGTTCTTGTGATGCCAATCGGCGTTGGATTCCGCGGCCGGCAGACCCTTGCCCTTGACGGTATGGCAGATGATCGCGGTGGGCTTTCCCGGAACGGCCGGGACCTGCTTCAGGACGGTGCGCAGGGCGCCGACGTCGTGGCCGTTGAGCTCCTGCACGGCAAAGCCGAAGCTGCGCCATTTGTCCGCGAGCGGCTCCAGCGGCAGGACATAATCGGTGGGGCCGTAGCTCTGCAGCTTGTTGTAGTCGATCAGCGCGACCAGATTGTCCAGCCCGTGCTTGGCCGCGCCCATGGCGGCTTCCCACACCGATCCCTCATTGATCTCGCCGTCGCCGAGCAGGACGAAGGTGCGGTAGGTGCGCCCGCGCATGCGCGCGGCGAGCGCAAGGCCGACACCGATTGACAGGCCGTGTCCAAGCGCGCCGGTCGACGCCTCGACCCCCGGCACCATTCCGTACTCGGGATGTCCGCCCAAAATGCTGTCGGGGCCGCAGAAGCCGTCCAGCTCCGACAGCGGGAAGAAGCCGCGATCGGCGAGCAGGGCGTAGAGCGCGAGACACCCGTGCCCCTTGCTGAGGATCGCGCGGTCGCGGTTCGGATCGCGCGGGTTGTTCGGATCGATCCGCAGCACGTCGTCGTAGAGCACGCGGACCATTTCGATCAGCGACAAGGCCGGACCGACATGTCCGCGTCCCGCGGAGCGGACAGAACCGAGGACCAGGCGACGCAAATAGAGACTGCGCTCGTCCAGCGTGCAGGTGAGGGCGGCTTCAGCGTGGGGTGAGATCTGGATCACGTCTGCGAATCGTTTGGGTAAATCGTTTGGTGGAGCCGTCGGGCTTTGTCGAGCTGACCGGCAAGGCGAACCGTCAGATCGCCACCTTGCGCAGTCAACGCGCGCCGGGAGCGGCTTTCCGGCAAATAGGCATTCAGGACAATCAGGCACCAAATCGCCCCGAACACAGGATACAGTACGTCACGGCGGATCGCAAACGCGTCATCCCCAGCCTCGAAGGCACGCGACAGCCGTTCGATCAAGCGATTCGCGCTCGCCTCGGGCAGATCGCTGCCGGGGTGAACGGCCGTGTCGGACACCAGCTTGACCGGATCGTCCCAGCCGAAATATTCGAAGTCGATGAATCGCAAGCACCCGTCTTCGGCGCGCAGCGCGTTGTGCAGTCCGAAATCGGACGGACTTAATGCGCGATGGGTGGGCGCAAGATCCGCCGCGGGATCCCGGCCCAGTTCCGCGTAACGCCGGCGGAGCTGCCGAATCGCGACGGCGGTGCTGGGAACGAGGCTGCCCTCCATGAACGCGCGCAGGTCGGGATGATCATCCGAGACCCGCCTCAGTCCGTCCAGGCGCTGCTCATACTGGGCAATGGCTGCCTCGGGCGAAAAGATGCTGGCCGAGGCGTTCCGCAGATTCTGCGCGCCTTCGGCGTCGCGCAGCTTCTGCAGTTCGATCAGGAAATCGGCGAGCTGATCGGCATCGTCGTCTTGGGGGCGCAGCACCGCGGCCTCGCCGTCGAACCATTGGTACAGCGCGCAGAACGCATCCGCGTCCTTGGCGACCGGCCGCGGTGTCGACATGATGCCGTGGCGCGACAGAAACGAGAGCGCGTCATATTCCTGTCCCAGGCGATCGCGTCCGTCGGACGGATAATGCTTGAGGGCAAGGGGCGGTCCCTCCGCCATCTCCAGCCGAAACACCCTGTTGTTGCCGCCGGACCGTGCCGGCTGGGCGGCGGCGACCCGCGCACCGGCCAGGCGGCTGCCGATCGCCATCGCATCCGGCGCGGTGATGTCGGTCTCGCTCATGCCGCAAACACCTCGCGGCGGATATCGGCCCATGTCGCGATCGGCTTGCAGTGTTCCGGGTGGGGAGACTGCGACCGCGTGAACAGGATCGATCGCGTGGCCTTCGGAAAATGCGGTTGCTCGAAGACGTCGACGAGATCGTCGATGAAGACATCGAGCTCCAGGCTCGCAAGTCTCTCGACCTTGGCAGCCAGTGTGTCCTCGAAATAGACGTCGCCGATGGCCAGCGCCGCATCCGCAGCGTCGATCAGGCTGGCCCCACGCAGCCAGCTGCGCGCGGCGTCGCGCAGGTCGGTGCGGTCGGGGTCCTGATGACCGAATCGGGTCTTGTGGCTGACGATGGAGACCTTCGAGCCGGCCTGCTTGCACACCGCCAGGAATTCCCGCACGCCCGGATAGATTTCGGCGCCGCCAATTCCCTTGCCGTAGACGAAGCCTTGCAGTCCTTGCCAGGCAAGCTCGCCGCCCACGCGGGACCGGAGATGATCCCGCACGTCGGTCTTGAGCCCCTCCCACCCCTCCGGCACCAGCCCACGCTGACGTGCGACGGCGGCAAAGACCTTGTCGTAGCAGACGATCGTGTTGTCGAAATCGATGCCGATCCGCACGCCGCTCACTTCAGGCTGATGTTCTGCATCATCTTGATATTGAAGTACCGGGGGTCGTTGAGCGAGTTCGGCAGGCGGCCGCCCTTGAAGGCGTTGACGAGGCCGGACACGGCCTGCTCGATCGTGTGGGTCGGCGCAAAGCCGAGCTCGCGGCGGATCTTCTCCGAAGAGACGTGGTACGAGCGGAGATCGTCGGTCGGCTCGACGACGACGTCGACATTGCTGCCGACCACCGACTTGACGATGTCGGCGATCTTCATCAGCGAGTGGTTCTCGTAGCCGATATTGTAGGTCTTGCCGTCGATCTTTGCGTCATCCTGCTGGAGCAGGAACAGATAGGCGGCGGACATGTCCTCGATGTGCAAATTGGGCCGGCGCTGCGTTCCGCCGAACACGCGGATGCGGCCAGTATTGACCGCGAGATTGGTCAGGATGTTGACGACGACGTCGAGCCGCTGCCGCGGCGCGTAGCCGCAGACGGTTGCGGGACGAACCGTGCAGGTGACGAACCCGGACGCGGCCTCGTCGGCAAGGTCGGTCTCGCACATCGCCTTGAACTTCGAGTAGTCCGTGAGCGGCTCGCAGGACAGGTCCTCGGTCACCTCGGCCTCGTCCTTGATGCCGTAGACGCTGGACGAGGAGGCGTAGATGAAGCGCTTGATGCCCGCCTTCTTGGCGGCGCGCACCATCGGCCGGAAGCAGTCGTAATTGATGGACTTGCCGAGCCCCGGATCCAGCTCGAACGACGGGTCGTTGGAGATGCAGGCGAGGTGGATCACGGCGTTGTTGCCGCGCAGGGCCTCGTTGATCGCGGCTTCATCGCGGATGTCGCCCTTGATCAGGCGCAAATTGGGGTTGTTGCGGACGGCATCGAAGACGTCCTCGCCATACATGAACAGGTCGAGCACGGTGACCTTGTGGCCGGTGGCGAGCAACTGGGGAACCAGCACGCTGCCGACATAGCCGGCACCACCGGTGACCATCACATTCCATTTTTGACCAATCACTGTCGTTCTCCAGTATTTGCCGTTCGCGCTACTTCAACAATGCGGTGACGAACTTGACCAGCGGCACCTTTTCGACCGAGCTGCGGTGGCCGACGATCCCGACCTTGATCGCGCCGGCCGCGTTGCCGATGAAGGCGACGTCCTCGATATTGCCACCGGCGGCGACCAGCGGCGCGGTAATCGTCAGGAAGGCGTCCCCCGCGCCGACGGTGTCGACGACGGTCTTGGTGAAGGCGGGAACGCGCGCGACGCCGGTTTTCGACGAGAACGGGTAGCAGCCGAAGGAGCCGTGCGTGATGATCATGTTGTCGCAGTCGATCTTGCCATGCAGGCCGGCCGCGATCACGGATGCGATGTCGCTGAACTTGTCGGTTGCCGCCAGACGCGCCTCCGGCGCGTCGATGCAGATGTAATCAGCGCGCGGATATTTCGTGATCAGATTGTAGCCGTGGTTGCCGCTATTGCTCTGGGCGTTGACTGCCAGGAACTTGGAGTTGGCGATCAGCGCGTCGATCGTGCTCGACGCGATCATGCCGTGACCGAAATCGGTGACGATCACCACGTCCGCGCCGCGCACGCGCTCCGTAGTGATACGGTCGATCTCCTTCCGATCGGCCTCGTCGAGCGGCGTGTCGTCCATGGTGTAGACTTCGAACAGCTTGTGCAGATATCCCAGCTCGACGAACCGCGATTTGCGGGTCGTCGGACGGCCCTGAATGCGGATCGGCGTCAACGTGACATTCGGACGGACATGCGCGCGGATGAACTCCTCGGGGTAGTCGTTGCCGCCCAGCGTCGTGACGATCTCCACCGACTTGCAGAAGCTCGCGACATGGTTCGCCGCGGCAATGACGCCGCCGGCAAATTGCTCGCCGTTCTTGAACAGCGTGGCGACGATGTTTTCCTTCGAGGCCTTTCCGAGCGCCGTGACGTACTGGTATTCGTCGATGATGGTGTCGCCGACCAGCACGACGTGCATGTCCTGCACCTTGTCGATCAGCTTCAGGAGGCGATCGGCGCCGCCGCCTTCACGAACCTTTTGCAGATAGTCGCGTAGTGGAGGGTCGTAGATGTCGAAATACCGGTTCACCAGCGATGAGGAGCTGAAGGTCACGTCGCGCGTGAACACGATGCGCCCACCGTGACGCTCGACGGCGTCGCGCTCGGTCCGGATCTTGCCGGTTACGTCGTCTTCGGGGTTCTCGTAGTCGGACCCCTTCACATAGATGTCCGGCCGCACCGTATCCAGGATCGGCTCGGCGCTGGAGGTGTGATTGATGCCGACCCAATCGACGTTCGCGAGCGAGGCCAGCATCTCGGCCCGCATGTTTTCGGGGAAGATCGGCCGACCCGGTCCCTTGTTGACGTAACGGTCGGCGGTGATCGTCACCATGACGACGTCGCCTTCGTTGCGCGCCGCCTGGATATGCCTGATATGGCCGAGATGCACGAGGTCGAAGACGCCGTGGCACAGTGCAACCTTCCGGCCCTGCGCTTGCGCGGATCGCGCGATCTCGCCCAGTTCCTCGATCGTCTTGATCTTGTCGTGCGTCGCCAGTTGGTCGGTCGACGCCGCATTGTCGGTCGGAAGATTACCCATGTGAATTATCCAAAGCGCCGGTCGGCCTCAGCTGGTCGGCCCGGAATTGATCGGCTCGCGGCAAAGATATCCGGCGAACCTGTTCACGGGCTTGCCTTCTGCGGCGTGCCGGACGCCGCGGCGTTGTCGTCACCAAGATACTTGAACCAGTCCTTCGTGGCGTCCGCGATCTTGTCCACCGTCCACAGCGGCGCGTCCTTGTACTGATCCATCGAGTTCAGCATCGTCGCGACGCCGTCCTCGAATTTCACCTTCGGCGTCCATTTCAGGATGCGCTTGATCTTGGTGATATCGGCGTAGGTGCAATCCGGCTCGCCGGGACGCTTGGGAATGTGGACCTTGTCGCCGCCGAGAAGTTCGACCAGCCGGTTGACACTGTAGGTGTTGTCGGAGCCGACGTTGAAAATCTCGTTCGAGACCTCGGAGCGCGCGGCAGTCACGAAGGCGTCGGCGACATCGCTGACGAAGGTGAAGTCGCGGGTCTGCTCGCCATCGCCGACCACCGTGAAGGGCTTGCCGGCGAGTTTCTGCGCCATGAACACGCCGAACACGGCGCCATAGGTGCCCGTGGTGCGATGGCGCGGCCCGTACACGTTGAACAGGCGCAGCGCTACCGCGGGCAGCTTGTAGACCTGGCACCAGTGCATGACGCACTGCTCGCCGAGATTCTTGGTCAGCGCATAGGGATACATCGGCCGGATTTCGGCGCTCTCCGGCGTCGGATAGGCGTCGGGAATTCCGTAGCAGGACGACGACGCGGCGTAAACGAAGCGGCTGACGCCCGCCTGCCGTGCAGCCTCGAGCACGTTGACCGTGCCGTCGACATTGGCGCGATGATACGGGATCGGGGACTCGATCGAGGGAACGATGTCGGCCAGCGCCGCGAGATGGAAGACCCAGTCGATGCCGACGAAATGCGGCTTGATCGATTCGAGTTCGGTGACGTCGGCCCGCACGATCTTCAGCCGGCTCGAATCAGCGCGCGACGCCAGATTTTCGGGGCGTCCGATCACGAAATTATCGAGCGCGATGACCTCGTGGCCGTCGTCGAGGAGGCGGTCGACGAGGTGACTGCCGATGAAACCGGCGCCACCAGTAACGATGCACTTCATGGGCAACATCCGTGATGCGAATGCCCAGCGAAACAGGCCCGCCAATGTTGAGTGAAACTCTCAAGCCGACTAACAGTTGCTCGCAGCTTTTGCAAGTATTATCCCTTTGCAATCCCTAGTAATAGCCGGTATCAGGGCGTCATGTTGCAGTCGAGCCGCGAGCCCATGCCTGCCGAGTCCGTCGATCCCGATCACAAGGCTTTCCTCGACGATTACGTGGGGCGCCTCCATCGCGCGACGGCGGTTGACGCCGGCGTTTTCGCCAGGATCTCCGCCACCCGCGCAACCTGGTTGCGCGCGCGCGAGCAGGGCGGTCGCGTCATCTTCATCGGCAATGGCGGCTCGGCCGGCATCGCTTCGCATCTCGCGATCGACCTGGCGAAGAACGCATCGGT
This sequence comes from Bradyrhizobium nivariense, assembly GCF_029846715.1. GTDB lineage: Bacteria > Pseudomonadota > Alphaproteobacteria > Rhizobiales > Xanthobacteraceae > Bradyrhizobium. The sequence continues at coordinate 568,298 of NZ_JARVWW010000001.1, read as the reverse complement.
GCCCGCACTCTGCTTCAGCGATGCCAGCATGATGTCGTGCCTCGCCAATGATTACGGTTTCGAGGACTGGCTTGCGCATGCCGTGCGGCTGAGCGCCCGCGCCGGCGACTGCCTCGTCGCGATCAGCTCGTCGGGACGCTCGAAGAACATTCTCAATGCGGTCGCGCAGGCGCGGACGATGAAGCTCGATGTGATCACGCTGTCGGGCATGAACGAGGACAATCCGCTGCGCAATCTCGGCGACGTCAATTATTACGTCGACAGCCGCAGCTACAACATCGTCGAAACCACGCACCAGTTCTGGATGATGGCCGCGATCGACCTCGTCATCGGTCGCGCGGAATATCCGGCGTCCTGAGGCGGGCATCCGATGCAGTCGCGGTTCAAGCAGGCGGCCCTGTTTTCGGTGAAGTTGCTGCTGTCGATCGCGGTGCTGGTCTACATCGCGCGCGGGCTCGACCTGCGCCAGTTGCGGACCCATCTCGTTTCCGTCGATCCCTTCCTGTTCGTCCTCGCGCTTGCGCTGATCTTCTTTCAGACCTTCGTGCTCAACGGTCGGTGGGAGCTGATCATGCGTGCGCTCGGCGTGCCGCTTGACTGGCTCGCGGGCTGGCGGATCCTCATGATCAGCCTCTGGTTCAACCAGGTGCTGCCGTCGTCGGTCGGCGGCGACGCGGTGCGGATGTGGCTGCTGCGCCAGCGTGGCGTGCATTGGTCGGACGCAGTCAAGGGCGTTGCGGCAGACCGTTTCACGGCGTTGATCGGGCTGATCGTGCTGATGGTGGCCGGATTGCCGTTCCTGATGTCACGCGTGTCCAATCAGGCCGCGATCCTGGCCATCGGTGGGCTGACGCTGGCGGGCGTCGCTGGCACCGTGGTTCTGTTGACGCTCGATCGTCTGCCCAAGCACCTCATCGCGCTTCCGGCGATCGCAAGCTTCGTCCGGTTCGGAACGCTCGTCAGGTTTCTTCTCCTGCAATCCGAACGCCGCGGTCTGCTGTTCGGATCGGCGCTCCTCATCCATCTCGTGACGGCGGCGGCCTGCTACGCCTTGGCGCGCGGCGTGGGAGCGCAACTCTCCCTGCTGGATGCCGGCATCCTGATTCCACCGGTGGTGCTGTTGACGGCTGTTCCGATCTCGATCAGCGGCTGGGGCGTTCGTGAGGGGGCGATGGTCGCCTGTCTTGGCCTCGCCGGCGTTCCTTCCGAGGAGGCGCTGTCGGTCTCGCTCCTGCTGGGCGCCGTCAGCGTGATCGTCGGTCTCGCAGGGGGCGTGATCTGGCTGATCAGTCCGGAGCGCGGCTTGTATTCAGCGGACAAGGCGGCGAAGGCTGCGGATGATTCGCCGAACTACCGGCTGGCGAAGGCCGAGGAGGTATCGAGCCACCCTTGACTCTCTTGACCATTGCCGTCGATCTGATCTCCATGGGGTGAGATTGCCTTACCCGCTCGCATGTCTCCGTTTTCCGGTTCCACGATGAAAAATCTGTTCTACGTCCGCCATACCTGCCGTCTCTGTCATTCGGACAAGCAAGAGCTGGTCGTCCCGATGGCAGGCATGCCCATCGGCACGCCGAACTTCCAGGTACCGAACGCCAGCGTCGACGATCCCGTCTTTCGGGCCGCGGTGCCGATGGCGCTGCACCTGTGCGCAGACTGCGGCCACCTCCAGATTCTCCATGTCGGCAATCCGGAGATCCAGTACCGCAACTACGTCTACACCACCTCGCTCTCGCTCGGCCTGCGGGAGCATTTCGCGGGCTATGCCAACGACGTCGTCAGCCGGTTTGGGATTGCGCCGGGCTCGCTGGTCGTCGAGCTCGGCAGCAATGACGGATCGCTGCTCGGCTTCTTCAGGGAGCGCGGCATGCGGGTGCTGGGTGTCGATCCCGCCGTCGACATCGCACGGCGGGCGACGGAAGCGGGGATCGAGACCATCGGCGATTTCTTCACCGATGCCATTGGTCACCGCATCCTGCAAAGCCACGGTGCGGCGAGCGTCGTGATCGCCAACAACATGATCGCGAATGTCGACAATCTCGATCCGCTGGTGATCGGGGTTCGCGACGTGCTTGCGCCGGACGGGCTGTTCGTTTTCGAAACGCAGTACGGCGTCGACGTCACCGAGAAAAACCTTCTCGACACCGTCTATCATGAGCATCTGTCGTATTTTAACATCAAGCCGCTGACGCGCTTCTTCGCCCGGCTCGGCATGGAAGTCATCGACGTCCAGCACATCGAGACCAAGGGCGGCTCGATCCGCGTGACGGTGCAACGTGCCGGCGGCGCCAAGAAGCCGTCCGCGGAAGTCGCGCGCTTCATCGCCGAGGAAGACCGGCTCGGTGTCGACCAGCCGGCCTACTATGCGCCCTACGCGAAGAGGATCGCTGCCATCCGCGACGAGTTGGTCGCGATGGCCGATGCCGCCCATGCGCGCGGTCAACTCGTGGCCGGCTATGGCGTCTCTGTCGGTACCACGACCTTGCTGCCGCAGTTCGGCCTGGAGAACAAGATCGACTTCCTGGTGGACGACGACACCAAGAAGGGGAACGTGATGGCCGGCCCGGGGTACGACATCCCGATCCTGCCACCCGCCGCCCTTTACGAGCGCAAGCCGGCGTTCGTCGTCGTCTTCGCCTGGCGCTATGTGGACCCGATCCGGGCCAAGCATGCCCGCTATTTCGCCGAGGGCGGAAAGTTCGTTGTGCCATTGCCGGGCATTTCGATGGTCGATCGGGCCGACTGACGGTGCAAGGTCGCCAAAGGGGCGGGGCGCCGCAGTGGTGTCGTTCTGCAAGGAATCGGATGAGGCCTCCGGACCGCGCTTTGCAGGGCGGCAGATAAGCCCTTGATCGGCCTGGGCTCTGCTCGGTCGCCCGCGGAGGTCGGTTACCCGGGCGAGCCCTCTCTATCTTGACCTTTGGTCCCATCCGCAGTAGATACCGCGCACTCGCAGCCGGCCCGTTAGACGCGGATCTCCGGCGCGGCTTTGAAACCCCCGAACAATCGAGCCCGGTTTCCGGCTCATCCTTCGAGACAGAGGGCTGGGCCAACGGCGGCTGTTCGGATCCCTGAAATTCATTCGCGTCTGTCGACGGACGTTGGACATCAAACGATGGCAGTCAGCCCGTTCAAGTTCTTGCAGGAAGTGCGCTCGGAGACCGCCAAGGTCACCTGGCCGACCCGCCGCGAGACCACGATCACCACCATCATGGTGTTCGTCATGGTCGCCGTGGCCTCGATCTTCTTCTTCGCCGCCGACCAGATCATCCGTTACCTCATCACCTTCCTTTTGGGCATTCACTGATGGCAATAGCCGCTGCAACCCAATCGTCCGACAAGCGCTGGTACATCGTCCACGCCTATTCGAACTTCGAGAAGAAGGTCGCCGAATCGATCCGCGAGCAGGCCAAGCAGCGCGGGCTCGAGGAGCTGTTCGAGCTGGTGCTGGTTCCGACCGAGAAGGTCACGGAAGTGCGCCGCGGCCGCAAGATCGACGCCGAGCGCAAGTTCTTCCCGGGCTACGTGCTGGTGAAGATGAAGCTGACCGACGAGGCGTTTCATCTGATCAAGAACACGCCGAAGGTGACCGGCTTCCTCGGCGCGGAAAACAAGCCGATGCCGATCTCGGAAGCCGAGGCCATGCGCATCCTGCACCAGGTGCAGGAGGGCGTGGAACGGCCGAAGGCGTCGGTGTCGTTCGAAATCGGCGAGAACGTGCGCGTGGCCGACGGCCCGTTCGCCTCGTTCTCCGGTGTTGTCGAGGAAATCGACGAGGCACGTTCGCGCGTGAAGGTCGCGGTGTCGATCTTCGGCCGCGCCACGCCGGTCGAACTGGAATTCGGTCAGGTCGAGAAGGTCTGACCGGACGAGCGTGAGACTTCGGTCTCGCGCAACAAGAGGCCGTGGGAGGGAGAGGGCGGTTGCCAGCCGCATCCGACCCAGACCACGAACCTGAAACCGCTGGCCCAGCCGGCACAACAGGAGTGATACATGGCAAAGAAAGTGACCGGATACCTGAAGCTTCAGGTCCCGGCCGGTGCGGCGAATCCTTCGCCCCCGATCGGTCCCGCGCTTGGTCAGCGCGGTCTCAACATCATGGAGTTCTGCAAGGCGTTCAACGCCCAGACCCAGAAGGAAGAGAAGAACACCCCGATCCCGGTGGTCATCACCATCTATGCGGACCGTTCCTTCACCTTCGAGATGAAGACGCCGCCGATGTCCTTTTTCCTCAAGCAGGCTGCCAAGATCCAGTCCGGCTCGAAGGCGCCGGGCCGTGACAAGGCCGGCGCCGTGACCAAGGCGCAGGTGCGCGAGATCGCCGAGAAGAAGATGAAGGATCTCAATTGCGATTCCATCGAATCGGCCATGAAGATGGTCGAGGGCTCTGCCCGCTCGATGGGCCTGGAAGTGGCGGGGTAACGGTCATGGCAATCGGAAAGCGTTTGAACAAAGCCCGCGAAGGTGTTGATCGCGAAAAGCTTTACCCGCTCGCGGACGCCATCAAGATGGTCAAGGAACGCGCGAAAGCGAAGTTCGACGAGACCATCGAGGTCGCGATCAATCTCGGCGTCGATCCGCGTCACGCTGACCAGATGGTCCGCGGCGTCGTGACCCTGCCGAACGGCACCGGCCGTACGCTCCGCGTCGGCGTGTTCGCCCGCGGCGCCAAGGCCGATGAGGCCAAGGCTGCGGGCGCCGACGTCGTCGGCGCCGAGGACCTGGTCGAGAAGGTGCAGAACGGTACGATCGATTTCGACCGCTGCATCGCCACCCCCGACATGATGCCGCTGGTCGGCCGTCTCGGTAAGGTGCTCGGCCCGCGCGGCCTGATGCCGAACCCGAAGATCGGCACCGTGACCATGGACGTCACCGGTGCGGTGAAGGGTGCCAAGGGCGGCTCGGTCGAATTCCGCGTCGAGAAGGCCGGCATTCTGCAGGCTGGTGTTGGCAAGGCCTCGTTCTCCGAAGAGAAGCTGGTCGAGAACATCAAGGCCCTGGCTGACGCTGTCTCCAAGGCCAAGCCGGCCGGTTCCAAGGGCACCTACATCCAGCGCGTTGCGGTGTCCTCGTCGATGGGCCCGGGCGTGAAGGTCGAGCCGGGCACCATTCTCGGCTAGGGTTTGGAAATTGCATGAGGCGAGGGGCGGAATTGGGCAACCGATTCCGCCCCTCGACGTTTGTGCGCGGCATTCACCGGAAACAAGAACAATGGCTGACAAGGTCCTGATCTATTCGCGCTTTCCCAAGTCGATGATGGCCCGTTTCGCCGAGCGGTTCGAACTGCTCGACACCGGCGGCAAGCCCGTGCGGGAGGTGTTCTCGGCCGACGAGCTCGGCGGCATCCGCGCGATGCTGACCGCAGGCGGCTCGCCGCTTGGCGCGGACGCGATGGACCTGTTTCCGAAGCTCGGCGCCATCGTCTGCTACGGCACTGGGTATGACGGTGTTGACCTGAAGGCCGCTGCTGCCCGCAACATCGCGGTCGGACATAGCCCCGGCGCCAATGCGGCCTCGGTCGCCGACATCGCGATGACCCTGATGCTGGCGACGACGCGGCGGATCCTGGTTGCCGACCAATATGTCCGCAGCGGGGATTGGGCCGCGTCAAAGCCCTCGCCGATGATGCGCCCGCAGGCGGGCATGCCCGGCCGCCGCATCGGCGTCTACGGCATGGGCGAGATCGGCCGCAAGATCGCGGCGCGCTGCGCCGCCTTCGAGAGCGAGGTCGGTTATTTCAGCCGGAGCAAGTACGATCTGCCCTATCAGTATTTTCCGACGCTGGAGGCACTCGCCGATTGGTGCAGTGTGCTGATGATCGCGGTCCGGGCCGGCGCCGAGACCCAGCATGCCGTCAACGCCGATATCCTCAAGCGCCTCGGAGCGGACGGCCATGTCGTCAACATCTCCCGCGGCTCAGTGATCGACGAGAAAGCCCTGGTCGCGGCGCTCTCCGACAAGACCATCGCCGGCGCCGGCCTCGACGTCTACGACAAGGAACCGCACGCCCCGGATGCACTGACGGCGCTGCCCAACGTGGTGTTCGCCCCCCATATCGGCGGCCACACCCTGGAATCGCACGTCGCCATGCAGGATTGTGTGCTGGCGAACCTGACCGCGTTTTTCGAGGGCGAGCCACTGCCTTACGGGGTCAAATGAGCCTGAATCGGCCCTTGTCGGCCCGGGTCAAGCCCCGCGGCCAATCGATTGGAACTGGTGTGAATTTTGCTCTTGGCAAGCAGGCAGAGAGCGGTTAAAGAACCGCTTCCGGACGTACCGGCCTCGGCTGGCGCGTTCGTGCACGCATTCCGAAAACCCAACACGATAGGAGATCATTCCTTTTCAGGACGTCCGCAAGGATTGGCCGGAAAAGGAAGGAAAACCCGTCGGATGGTGGAATGCGGGCAGGGGTCGGACGGTTCGCCGGCTGACCTTGTCCTGTCCAAGACTGCAGGCGCCCGCGGGGAATTTCGATTTCTCAACGGCTTAATCGCATGGCCTGCATAGACGGGTGAAGACCGGATTTCACTTCGCTTCCCACCTTGAGGTGGTTGCGGAATGGGTTTGGTTCGGACCTCGACACGCCGTGGGCTCCAATGGGCTCCCGGAGGGCAGGCTTTGAATTGTCGTCTTGCCCGGCGTGTCCGATGGGTTTGGCCCTGAGGTTCAGGTTTGGGCGGGACGATGGGTGCAACCCGGCGGTCCCGCTTCTTGCGATGACCGCCAACCGGAAAGAGCTTGCTGTGGAACGAGCGGCAAAAAAGGAAGCGGTCGAACAGCTCAATGGGGTCTTCAAGGCCACGAGCGTCGCGGTCGTTGCCCAGTATTCCGGCCTGACCGTTGCCCAGATGCAGAAGCTGCGCATGCAGATGAAGCAGGCTGGCGCCTCGGTGAAGGTCTCGAAGAACCGTCTCGCCAAAATTGCTCTTGAAGGCACTGACGTCGTTGCCATCGGTCCCATGTTGAAGGGACCGACCGTGATCGCCACTTCGGACGATCCGGTAGCGGCGCCAAAGGTCGCCGTCGAATTCGCCAAGGCGAACGAAAAGTTCGTCATCGTTGGCGGCTCGATGGGAAAGACCGTCCTGAATGTCGACGGCGTGAAGGCACTTGCCTCGCTGCCGTCGCTTGACGAGCTGCGCGCCAAGATCGTCGGCCTGCTTGTGGCCCCGGCGACCAAGATCGCTCAGCTCGCCAACGCGCCCGCGGGCAAGCTCGCGCGCGTCATCCAGGCTTATGCCTCAAAGGGCGAAGCGGCCTGACGCCCTTCGCAAAACTCAAACCCGAACCAGACTTACATTCAAGGAAACTGAACAATGGCTGACTTGCAGAAGATCGTTGACGACCTCTCGAGCCTCACCGTGCTCGAAGCTGCCGAACTCGCGAAGCTCCTCGAAGAGAAGTGGGGCGTTTCGGCTGCCGCGGCTGTCGCCGTGGCCGGCCCGGCTGGTGGTGGCGCTGCCGCCGCTCCGGTCGAAGAGAAGACCGAGTTCACGGTCGTTCTTGCCGCCGCCGGCGACAAGAAGATCGAGGTCATCAAGGAAGTCCGCGCCATCACTGGCCTGGGCCTGAAGGAAGCAAAGGACCTCGTCGAGGGCGCGCCGAAGCCTGTCAAGGAAGGCGTGAACAAGGACGAAGCCGAGAAGCTCAAGGCCCAGCTCGAGAAGGCTGGCGCGAAGGTCGAGCTCAAGTAAGCAACGCTTACTGGCGCGAGATCCCGGTGAGCATCAGCGCAACCGGGATCTCGGTCCACTCGCCGAAAGGGTGGGCCAGATGCAAAAGGCGTGCGACGGAACGGCCCGACGCAGGTCGAACACGAAAAAGTGTGGGGATTTGAGGGTTTACCCCTCGAATCTGCACTATTGTCGTCCCATATCGGGTCGACAGCACGAAAGCGCGATGGGCAGGGATGCCGCACTTCCCTGTAAGTCGTTGGGAGAGCAAGCTATTTCGGGCTTTTGCAGTCCGTGAAGAGGTTGGTTGTGACGGGCGGGCGCGCTACTGCGCCCCGCACGTCGTTTTGCGTTTTGAAGGTCTGAAGAACAGATTCAGGACATTCCTGCCTGAACTTGAGTCTCCGGCCCCCAAAGCGGGTTCGAAAAATTCAACCCGGGGAGCGGCGGTAGCCGCGTTCCGGACGGCGCGCCCAGATCGGGCGACGAAAATGAGAGGCCACGATGGCGCAGCAGACATTCACCGGTCGCAAACGCGTTCGCAAGTTCTTCGGACACATCAAGGAAGTTGCCGAGATGCCGAACCTCATCGAGGTTCAGAAGGCATCCTATGACCAGTTCCTGATGGTCGACGAGCCCCAGGGCGGTCGGTCCGATGAGGGCTTGCAGGCGGTGTTCCGCTCGGTGTTCCCGATCTCCGACTTCTCGGGCACCTCGATGCTGGAATTCGTCCGTTACGAATTCGAGCCGCCGAAATACGACGTCGACGAGTGCCGCCAGCGCGGCATGACCTTCGCGGCCCCCCTCAAGGTGACGCTGCGCCTCATCGTGTTCGATATCGACGAGGAAACCGGCGCGAAGTCGGTCAAGGACATCAAGGAGCAGGACGTCTACATGGGCGACATCCCGCTCATGACGATGAACGGCACCTTCATCGTCAACGGCACCGAGCGCGTCATCGTCTCGCAGATGCACCGTTCGCCGGGCGTGTTCTTCGACCACGACAAGGGCAAGACCCATTCCTCGGGCAAGCTGCTGTTCGCCGCCCGCGTGATCCCGTATCGCGGCTCCTGGCTCGACATTGAGTTCGACGCCAAGGACATCGTCTATGCGCGTATCGACCGTCGCCGCAAGCTTCCGGTGACGTCGCTGATGTTCGCGCTCGGCCTCGACGGCGAGGCGATCCTCAGCACCTTCTACAAGAAGATCCAGTACAAGCGGATCAAGGAAGGCTGGCGTGTTCCGTTCGACGCCAATCGTTTCCGCGGCTACTCGACCATCAACGACCTGATCGACGCCGATACTGGCAAGGTCGTGCTCGAAGCCGGCAAGAAGCTCACCGTGCGCGGTGCGCGTCAGATGCAGGAGAAGGGGCTGAAGGCGCTGCGCCTGTCGGATGCGGAACTCGTCGGCAACTACATCGCCGAGGACCTCGTCAATCCGAAGACCGGCGAGATCCACGCGGAAGCCGGTGAAGAGATCACCGACAAGTCGATGAAGGCTCTCAACGAGCACGGCTACAAGGAGCTGCCGCTGCTCGACATCGACCACGTCAATGTCGGCGCCTACATCCGCAACACGCTCTCGGCCGACAAGAACATGACGCGTGAGGACGCGCTGTTCGACATCTACCGCGTGATGCGTCCGGGCGAGCCGCCGACGCTGGATTCGGCGCAGGCGATGTTCCAGTCGCTGTTCTTCGACGCCGAGCGCTACGACCTCTCCGCGGTCGGCCGTGTCAAGATGAACATGCGCCTCGACCTCGATGCGCCCGACACCCAGCGCACGCTGCGCAAGGAAGACATCCTCTCCGTCATCAAGACGCTGGTGGATTTGCGCGACGGCAAGGGCGAGATCGACGATATCGACCATCTCGGCAACCGCCGCGTGCGTTCGGTCGGCGAGCTCATGGAGAACCAGTACCGCATCGGCTTGCTCCGCATGGAGCGCGCGATCAAGGAGCGCATGTCCTCGGTCGACATCGACACGGTCATGCCGCAGGACCTGATCAACGCGAAGCCGGCGGCCGCCGCCGTGCGCGAGTTCTTCGGCTCCTCGCAGCTCTCGCAGTTCATGGACCAGACCAACCCGCTGTCGGAGATCACCCACAAGCGCCGTCTCTCGGCGCTTGGACCGGGCGGTCTGACCCGCGAGCGCGCCGGCTTCGAGGTGCGCGACGTGCATCCGACGCATTACGGCCGCATCTGCCCGATCGAGACGCCGGAAGGTCCGAACATCGGCCTGATCAACTCGCTCGCGACGTTCGCGCGCGTGAACAAGTACGGCTTCGTCGAGACCCCGTATCGCAAGGTCAAGGACGGCCGCGTCACCGACGAGGTCGTGTACCTCTCGGCGATGGAGGAGGGCCGCTACACGGTCGCGCAGGCCAACGTGCCGCTCGATCCGAAGGGCCGCTTCACCGAAGATCTCGTGGTCTGCCGTCACGCCGGCGAAGTCTTGCCGGTGACCCCGGACAAGGTCGACTACATGGACGTGTCGCCGAAGCAGCTCGTTTCGGTCGCAGCCGCGCTGATCCCGTTCCTCGAGAACGACGACGCCAACCGCGCGCTGATGGGCTCGAACATGCAGCGCCAGGCGGTGCCGCTGGTTCGCGCCGAGGCGCCGTTCGTCGGCACCGGCATGGAAGGCGTGGTTGCGCGTGACTCGGGTGCTGCGATCGCGGCGCGCCGTTCGGGCGTGATCGACCAGATCGACGCAACCCGCGTCGTCATCCGCGCCACGGAAGATCTCGATCCGACCAAGTCGGGCGTCGATATCTACCGGCTGATGAAGTACCAGCGCTCCAACCAGTCGACCTGCATCAACCAGCGTCCGCTGGTGAAGGTCGGCGACATCGTCAAGAAGGGCGACATCATCGCGGACGGTCCGTCGACCGATCTCGGCGAGCTCGCTCTGGGGCGCAACGTGCTGGTCGCGTTCATGCCGTGGAACGGCTACAACTTCGAAGACTCGATCCTGCTCTCCGAGCGGATCGTGAAGGAAGACGTCTTCACCTCGATTCACATCGAGGAGTTCGAGGTGATGGCCCGCGACACCAAGCTCGGGCCCGAGGAAATCACCCGCGACATTCCGAACGTCTCGGAAGAAGCGCTCAAGAACCTCGACGAAGCCGGTATCGTATACATCGGCGCGGAAGTGCGCGCCGGCGACATTCTGGTCGGCAAGATCACGCCGAAGGGCGAAAGCCCGATGACGCCGGAGGAAAAGCTCCTGCGCGCCATCTTCGGCGAGAAGGCCTCCGACGTCCGCGACACCTCGCTGCGTGTTCCTCCGGGCGTGCAGGGCACCATCGTCGAAGTGCGCGTGTTCAACCGTCACGGCGTCGACAAGGACGAGCGTGCACTGGCGATCGAACGGGAAGAGATCGAGCGTCTGGCCAAGGACCGCGACGACGAGCAGGCGATCCTGGACCGCAACGTCTATAACCGTCTTGCCGAGCTGCTCGAGGGACGGCAGGGCATCGCCGGTCCGAAGGGCTTCAAGAAGGACACCAAGATTACCCGTGCGGTGCTCGAGGAGTACCCGAAGTCGCAGTGGTGGCTGTTCGCTTCGCCGAACGACAAGCTGATGGCCGAGATCGAGGCCATGCGGAAGCAGTACGACGAGTCGAAGAAGGGGCTGGAACAGCGCTTCCTCGACAAGGTCGAAAAGCTGCAGCGTGGCGACGAATTGCCGCCCGGCGTGATGAAGATGGTCAAGGTCTTCGTCGCGGTGAAGCGCAAGATCCAGCCCGGCGACAAGATGGCCGGCCGCCACGGCAACAAGGGCGTGGTGTCGAAGATCGTGCCGATCGAGGACATGCCGTTCCTCGAAGACGGCACGCACGCCGACATCGTGCTCAATCCGCTCGGCGTGCCCTCGCGCATGAACGTCGGACAGATCCTCGAGACCCATCTGGGCTGGGCCTGCGCCGGCCTCGGCAAGCGTATCGGCCAGACGGTCGATGCCTACCTGTCGAAGCAGGACATCAGGCCGCTGAAGGAAACCTTGAAGAAGGTCTACGGCGAGGACGAGACGATCAAGTCGCTCAACGACAACGAGTTGATCGAGCTCGGCCACAATCTGAGCCGCGGCGTGCCGATCGCGACGCCGGTGTTCGACGGCGCCAAGGAAGCCGACATCGAGGAGATGCTGAAGCTTGCCGGTCTCGACGCTTCGGGTCAGTCGACCGTCTATGACGGCCGCACCGGCGATGCCTTCGATCGCAAGGTGACGGTGGGCTACATCTACATGCTCAAGCTGCACCATCTGGTCGACGACAAGATCCACGCGCGTTCGATCGGTCCGTACTCGCTCGTCACCCAGCAACCGCTGGGCGGCAAGGCGCAGTTCGGCGGCCAGCGCTTCGGCGAAATGGAGGTGTGGGCGCTCGAGGCTTACGGCGCGGCGTACACGCTCCAGGAGATGCTGACCGTGAAGTCGGACGACGTCGCCGGCCGTACCAAGGTGTACGAGGCGATCGTGCGTGGCGACGACACCTTCGAGGCCGGTATTCCGGAATCGTTCAACGTGCTGGTCAAGGAAATGCGCTCGCTCGGCCTCAACGTCGACCTGCACAATTCCAAGGTCGGACCGGGGACGGCGGAAGCGGCCGAGTAATACGACCCTCATGCCCGGCCTGAACGGCCGGGCATCGGCGCCTAGTCCCCGATTCGCGAGGGCAGGGCGCCCCGCATAGTGATTTTCGAATTTGCTGCCGGAGGCGACCGGCACGCGAGGAGAAGACGATGAACCAAGAAATTATGAATCTCTTTAATCCGACGACGCCGGCTCAGGTCTTCGACCAGATCCGGATCTCGATCGCGAGCCCTGAGAAGATTCTGTCCTGGTCGTACGGCGAGATCAAGAAGCCGGAAACCATCAACTACCGCACCTTCAAGCCCGAGCGCGACGGCCTGTTCTGCGCCCGCATCTTCGGGCCGATCAAGGACTACGAGTGCTTGTGCGGCAAGTACAAGCGCATGAAGTACAAGGGCATCATCTGCGAGAAGTGCTCGGTCGAGGTCACGCTGTCGCGCGTCCGGCGCGAGCGCATGGGCCATATCGAGCTCGCAGCCCCCGTCGCCCACATCTGGTTCCTGAAGTCGCTGCCCTCGCGCATCGGCCTCCTGCTCGACATGACGCTGAAGGATCTCGAGCGGATCCTCTACTTCGAATACTACGTCGTGCTCGAGCCGGGCCTCACCGCGCTGAAGGACCGTCAGCTGCTGTCGGAAGACGAGTATCTGAAGGCGCAGGACGAGTACGGCCAGGATTCCTTCACCGCCATGATCGGTGCCGAAGCGATCCGCGAGCTGCTCAAGGGCATGGATCTCGAGAAGCTCGAACTGACCTTGCGCGCGGAGATGCAGGAGACCGACTCCGACATCAAGCACAAGAAGCTCGCCAAGCGCCTGAAGATCGTGGAAGCGTTCCGCCACTCCGGCAACAAGCCGGAATGGATGATCATGACCGTGGTTCCGGTGATTCCGCCGGACCTGCGTCCGCTGGTGCCGCTGGACGGCGGCCGCTTCGCGACCTCGGACCTCAACGACCTCTACCGTCGCGTCATCAACCGCAACAACCGCTTGAAGCGGCTGATGGAGCTGCGCGCGCCGGACATCATCATCCGCAACGAGAAGCGCATGCTTCAGGAGGCCGTCGACGCGCTGTTCGACAACGGCCGCCGCGGCCGCGTCATCACCGGTGCCAACAAGCGCCCGCTGAAGTCGCTCGCCGACATGCTCAAGGGCAAGCAGGGCCGCTTCCGTCAGAACCTGCTCGGCAAGCGCGTCGACTATTCGGGCCGTTCGGTGATCGTGGTCGGTCCCGAGCTGCGCCTGCATCAGTGCGGCCTGCCGAAGAAGATGGCGCTCGAGCTGTTCAAGCCGTTCATCTATTCGCGGCTTGACGCCAAGGGCCTGTCCACCACCGTGAAGCAGGCGAAGAAGCTGGTCGAGAAGGAGCGGCCCGAGGTCTGGGACATCCTGGACGAGGTCATCCGCGAGCATCCGGTGCTGCTCAACCGCGCGCCGACGCTGCATCGCCTCGGCATCCAGGCGTTCGAGCCCGTGCTGATCGAGGGCAAGGCGATCCAGCTCCACCCGCTGGTCTGCGCCGCGTTCAACGCCGACTTCGACGGCGACCAGATGGCCGTGCACGTTCCGCTGTCGCTGGAAGCGCAGCTGGAAGCGCGCGTCCTGATGATGTCGACCAACAACATCCTGCATCCGGCGAACGGCCAGCCGATCATCGTGCCGTCGCAGGACATCGTGCTCGGTCTCTACTACGTCTCGGTCATGCGCGAAGGTCTGCCCGGCGAAGGCAAGAGGTTCGGCGAGATGGCCGAGCTCGAGCATGCCCTGCACGCGAAGGTCATCCACCTCCACACCAAGATCAAGTATCGGTGGCAAGGCATGGATGAGACCGGCAAGGTCTCAACGCGCTGGATCGAGACCACCGCAGGTCGCGTCATGCTCGGCAATCTGCTGCCGAAGAACCCGAGAATTTCGTACGAGATCATCAACAAGCTGATGACCAAGCGCGAAATCTCCGGCGTGATCGACCAGGTCTACCGCCACTGCGGTCAGAAGGAGACCGTGATCTTCTGCGACCGCATCATGGCGCTCGGCTTCTACAACGCGTTCAAGGCCGGCATCTCGTTCGGCAAGGACGACATGGTCGTGCCGCACGCCAAGTGGAAGATCGTCGACACCACCCGTGCGCTGGCGAAGGATTTCGAGCAGCAGTACAACGACGGTCTGATCACCCATGGTGAGAAGTACAACAAGGTCGTCGACGCCTGGTCGAAGGCCACGGAAGAAATCGCCAAGGCGATGATGAAGGAGATCTCCTCGACCAAGAAGACGGCGAGCGGGGCGGACGCCGACATCAACTCGATCTACATGATGGCGCACTCCGGTGCGCGCGGTTCGCCGGCGCAGATGCGTCAGCTCGCCGGCATGCGCGGCCTGATGGCCAAGCCGTCCGGTGAGATCATCGAGACGCCGATCATCTCGAACTTCAAGGAAGGCCTCTCGGTGCTCGAGTACTTCAACTCGACCCACGGCGCCCGCAAGGGCCTCGCGGACACCGCGTTGAAGACCGCGAACTCCGGCTACCTGACCCGTCGTCTCGTCGACGTCGCGCAGGACTGCATCATCACGCAGGACGATTGCGGCACCAAGCTCGGCATCAAGATGCGCGCCATCGTCGATGCCGGCACCGTGGTCGCTTCGCTCGGCTCGCGCATCCTCGGACGCACGGCCTGCGAAGACGTGCGTGACAGCTCGGGCAAGGTGATCTTCAAGCGCGGTACGCTGATGGAAGAGAGCCATCTGGATGCCATCCACCAGGGCGGCGTCCAGGAGGTGAAGATCCGCTCGGCGCTGACCTGCGAGCTCGTCAACGGCATCTGCGGCAAGTGCTACGGCCGCGATCTCGCTCGCGGCACGCCGGTCAACCACGGCGAAGCGGTCGGGGTCATCGCGGCGCAGTCGATCGGTGAGCCGGGCACCCAGCTCACCATGCGCACCTTCCACATCGGCGGTGCGGCGCAGCTCAACGAGCAATCTTTCGTCGAATCCAACTTCGACGGCAAGATCGTGATCAGGAACAAGGCCATCGCCCGCAACAGCGAAGGTCACCTGGTCGCGATGGTTCGTAACATGGTGGTGGCGATCGTCGATGCCGACGGCACCGAGCGTGCGACGCACCGTATTCAGTACGGCTCGCGCCTGCACATCGACGAGGGTGACACGGTCAAGCGCGGCCAGCGTATCGTCGAGTGGGATCCCTACACCCGTCCGCTTCTCACCGAGGTCGAAGGCACCATCGGCTTCGAGGATCTGGTCGAGGGGCAGTCGATCTCGGAAACGCTCGACGAGGCCACCGGCATCGCCAAGCGCGTGGTTATCGACTGGCGCTCGATGCGCGGCGGCGGGGATCTGCGTCCGGCCATCGTGATCAAGGGCAAGGACGGCAAGGTGCTCAAGCTCGCTCGTGGCGGCGATGCTCGCTACATGCTGTCGGTCGACGGCATTCTGTCGGTCGATATCGGAGCCAAGGTCCAGGCGGGCGACATTCTCGCCCGTGTCTCGACCGAAAGCGCCAAGACGCGTGACATCACCGGCGGTCTGCCGCGGGTGGCGGAACTGTTCGAGGCTCGGCGTCCGAAGGATGCGGCGATCATCGCCGAAATCGCGGGCACCATCCGGTTTGGGCGCGACTACAAGAACAAGCGTCGCATCTCGATCGAGCCGATGGACAAGACCGACGAGCCGCGCGAGTACCTGATCCCGAAGGGCAAGCACATCCACCTTCAGGACGGCGACGTCGTCGAAAAGGGCGACTTCATCGTGGAAGGCAACCCGGCGCCGCACGACATTCTGGCGGTCAAGGGCATCGAGGAACTCGCGGCCTATCTGGTCAACGAGATCCAGGAGGTCTACCGGCTCCAGGGCGTGCTCATCAACGACAAGCACATCGAGGTGATCGTCCGTCAGATGCTCCAGAAGGTGGAAGTCACCGACCAGGGCGACACGGACATGATCTCGGGCGAGCAGATCGACAAGATCGAGTTCGACCAGATCAACGAGAAGGCCAAGGAAGAGGGCAAGAAGATCGCCACGGGGACGCCGGTTCTGCTCGGCATCACCAAGGCGAGCCTTCAGACCCGCTCCTTCTTCTCGGCGGCCTCGTTCCAGGAGACCACCCGCGTCCTCACGGAAGCGGCGGTCAACGGCAAGGTCGATCCGCTCGAAGGCCTCAAGGAGAACGTCATCGTCGGCCGGCTGATCCCGGCAGGCACCGGCGCCTCCATGGCCAAGATCCGCGAAGTCGCCGTGAAGCGCGACAAGATGATCCTCGACGAACGCGAGAAGCAGGCGGCCGTCGTGTCGCCCGCGCCGGAAGTCGAGCCGATGGCGCTGCCGCCCGCGGAATGATCGTTCATCCGTAGGAATACCGAGGACAATGAAAAGGCCGGCGCAAGCCGGCCTTTTTGCTGCTTTGTTTGCCTGTTGCGGTGCAGGATCAACCTTTGTTCATCTTTCCTTCAGCCGCAAAAGCGCTTCTGCTAGGGGAGTTTAGACCGGTGGGGTCCCGTGACGGGGGCGGGGCCGGAGACCACGGATCTGACATGCTTGATCTCGCAATCGTAGGCGGCGGCCCCGGCGGGCTGATGAGCGCCTGGTACCTGAAGCGCAAGCTCGGGGAGCTCTGCCGCGTCACCATCTACGAGGCATCCGACCGGCTCGGCGGCAAGATCGTCACGCGCAAATTCGATTCAGCGCCCGCGATGTACGAGGCCGGCGTCGCCGAGATCTACGACTACTCGATGACCGGGCCGGATCCGCTGCGCGAGCTGATCCAGCATTTCGGCTTGCAGACCATTCCGATGGATGCCGAGCAGGTGCAGTTCGGCGGCGAGCTCCTCAACGACGTGCCGGGCATGCGCCGCAAATACGGCGCCAAGACCGCGGCCGCGATCGAGGGGTTCCGCAAGCGGTGCGCCGAGGCGATGTCGCCGATCGAATATTACGAGGGTGTCGGCGCGCACGACAACGAGAACCCCTGGGCCTACAAGACCGCCGAGCAGGTGCTCGACGAGGAGGTCGAGGACGAGACCGCAAAGCGCTTCTTCAAGGTGATGGCGCGCTCGGACCTCGCCACCGAGAGCCACAACACCAACGGGCTCAACGCGCTCAAGAACTACCTGATGGACGTCGACGGCTATATCGGCCTCTATTCCATCCAGAACGGCAATGAGCAGCTGATCGAATGCCTGCAGTCGGAAGTCAACGCCGACATCCAGCTCAACCACCGCGTCCTCACCGTCGGCAGGGCGCCGACCGGTCGCTACCAGCTCAAGATGATGAACGGCAAGGGACCGGAGACGCGGGACTTCGATCTCGTGCTGGTCTGCCTGCCGCATTCCTGGCTCGCCACCGTCGGCTGGGAGGGCGAACAGCTCCGCCAGTCGATGGTCAAGCACGTCTCCTATTTCGACCGCCCCGCGCACTACCTACGCGTCTCGATCCTGTTTGACACGCCGTTCTGGGGCGACAAGATCGCCGGCGCCTGGTTCATGTCGGAGGCCTTCGGCGGCTGCTGCGTCTACAACGAGGGCGCGCGCCACGACGTCGGCAGGCACGGCGTCTTGAACTGGCTGATTCCCGGCTCCGATGCGCTGGCCTTCGCCAATTTGTTGGACCAGGAGCTGATCGATGCCGCGCTGAAATCGCTGCCGGTCTCGCTCGGCGACGCGCGCGCGCATTTCAAGGAAGGCAAGATCCACCGCTGGCTGTCGTCGGTGAACGCGATTCCGGGCGGTCTGCCCGTGCGCGACGTCATGACCAATCACCGACCCGAACCGAAGGAGCATCCCGGCATCGTGGTGGTCGGCGACTATCTGTTCGACTCGACGCTGAATGGCCTGCTCGATTCCTCAGACGCCGCGACCGACATCATCCTGACCGAGATGATGCGCCTGCGCCGCGAGCGCGCGCAGGACGACAAGCCGCTCTCCGACAAGATCGATCGCGACTATTTCGCGAACTATCGCGGCCTCGGCCCCTATAGTGAGGCATGGCGTCACTTCACCGATCCCGATTACCTCGTCAAGCTGATCGGCATCGTCTGGGGCAAGGCCAAGGGCGCCAAGCTATTGGTCGCGGGCTCGGCCAGCGGCGAGCTGGTCGGCGCGCTGCGCGATCGCGGCATCGACGCCTTCGGCATCGAGAACAACCGCGCCATCCACGCCAAAACGCCGAAGGCGCTGAAGAAGTACAACAAGCTCGGCTCGATCACCGACATGCCGTTCAAGGACGGCGCGTTCGATTTCGTGTTCGAGACCAGCCTCTGCCACGTTTCCCCGAAGCAGGTGGTCCGCGCGATCCGTGAGCTGAACCGCGTGGTCAAGACCGGCCTCGTGTTCGGCTCGATCACATCGGACATGGCTTCAGTGGTGATCGACCGCTACGACCTGTTGCGCGGGGTCAAGAAGCTCGGCACCTGGTGGGAATGGTCCGAGCTGTTCTTCGGCAACGCCTTCGACCTGTCGATGCACCGCAAGGACTGCACCGACGCGCTGTGGGAGGCGACGCTCGCCGCCAACAAGGGCCCGGGCCAGTGGTACGCCGACGCCGACTCCTTGCGCTATTCCTTTTTCGACAAGGTCGAGGACGACGGCTAGCCGCTTGAGACGGGCGCCTTCGCCAATTGTTTTGCCGAATTCATCCTGATCGCATAGAATCGGTGCAATAGCGGTTGCCGCTATTTCCTACTTTCTCTGCGGTCATGCCGGCCGTCAGCATCGGTTGGTTTCATGGCATCCAAGCCTCTCTCGCCCGACAACCAGAAGCTCGCCGCGGAAGACGCAGCCGAGCGCGACGACAAGCTCGCCTCCGCTGCCAAGCCGGACCTCGAAGGAGACGAGGAAGACGATGCAGACGAGGAGGATGACGAGCTGGAGCTCGATGACGACGATGAGGACGAGGATCTCGTCGTCTTTACCGCGCGCGAGGCCGCCGGCGCGCTCGCGACCATCCTGGGTTTCGTCAAGCCATTCCTGACGAACTACAAGCGGATGCTGTCATTCGTGGCGTTCGGCGTCTTCGTCGAGACGCTGTTCAATGTCATCATGCCGCTCAGCCTGAAGTTCCTGATCGACGACGCGCTCGGCGAGGAGGATTTCCAGGCGCTGTACAAGATCCTCGGCGTGCTCGCGGTCGCCGGCATCTTCACCTCGATCGTCGCGGTCTGGTACGAGCGCTGGGATGCGCGGCTTGCCGCCTGCATCATCTCCGACGTCCGCAAACGGCTGTTCGAGCACGTCCAGGACCTGCCGGCGGCCTATTTCGGCCGCACCAAGCGCGGCGAGATCCTGTCGCGCTTCTCCGTCGACCTCGCGGCCTTCGAGGGCTCGGTCAAGACCTTCGCCAACAGCGCGGCGCTACCGTTCCTGGAGTTGATCGCCGGCATCATCCTGATGTTCTTCCTCAACTGGCAGCTCGCGGTGGTTGCGCTGCTGGTGTTCCCGATCACGCTGATCGGTCCGCGCATGCTCACGCCGAAGGCTGTTCAGGCGAATTACGAGCAGAAGCTCAATGAGTCCGCGCTGCTCGGCATGGTACAGGAAAACGTGGCGGCCCAGGCCGTGATCAAGGCGTTCAGCCTGCAACGCAGGATGTTCGGCTTCTTCACCTTTCGCAACGACGAGACGCGCAACAGGATGGCGTCGGCGGCGTTCCTGTCGACCATGGTGGAGCGGACGGTCACCATCTCCGTGCTGCTCTTGCATCTCGTAGTGCTCGCGATCGGCGCGTATCTGGCGACCAAGGGTCAGATCACCATCGGCACCTTCGTCACCTTCGAGAGCGCGTTCTGGGAGGTGTCGTACAACATCGCCCATGTAATGCATTTCATTCCCGTGTCGATCTCCTCGGCGGCCGCGATCCGCCACATGCAGGAGCTGCTCGACGAGCCCACGCGCAGCGCCGATCGCCCCGGCGCGCCCGACCTGCCGCGCATCACCAACGACATCACTTTCGACCACGTGACGTTCCAGTACGAAGGCAGCCAGACGCCGGTGCTGGACAATCTCAGCCTCAAGCTCAGCGTCGGCAAGCGCATCGCCATCGTCGGCCCCTCGGGCTCCGGCAAGAGCACGCTGCTCAATTTGATCCTGCGGCTCTATGTGCCGGACGAGGGGCGCGTCACCATCGACGGCGTCGACGTCCGCAAGGTGACGCTGGATTCGCTGCGCCGGAGCATGGCGGTCGTGTTCCAGGA
This sequence comes from Bradyrhizobium nivariense, assembly GCF_029846715.1. GTDB lineage: Bacteria > Pseudomonadota > Alphaproteobacteria > Rhizobiales > Xanthobacteraceae > Bradyrhizobium. The sequence continues at coordinate 547,833 of NZ_JARVWW010000001.1, read as the reverse complement.
GAACATGCTGTTCAACATGTCGATCCGCGAGAACATCCGGCTCGGCAAGGAGGGCGCGACCGACGAGGAGGTGGAGGAAGCGGCCAAGAAGGCCGAGATCCACCGCTACATCATGAGCCTGCCGCAGCGATATGACACGCCGGTGGGCGAGCGCGGCGATACCTTGTCGGGCGGCCAGCGCCAGCGCATCGCGATCGCGCGCGCGATCATCCGTAATCCCTCCGTGCTGCTGCTGGACGAAGCCACCTCGGCACTCGACCAGACCACCGAAGCCGCGATCAACCGCACGCTGCTGAAGGTCGCCAAGGGCCGTACCATGATCTGGTCGACCCACCGCCTGACCTCGGTGGTCGAGATGGACGAGATCATCGTGATTTCAGGAGGCAGGGCGATCGAGCGCGGCTCGCATGCCGAGCTGCTTGCCAGGAACGGCACCTATCGCAAGCTGTGGAGCGACCAGACCCACCAGCCGCATGGCGCGGCGGCTCACGCCGACGAGGACAGCGACGAGGATGAAGACGACCTCGACGAGGAGGATGAGGACGGCGAGGAGGAGTGACCGAGGAAATTCGGCTCCAGATGAACGGCGCCTCCAAGCGGCCGCAATAGCCCCTGAACCGACCAGGCAATGAAGCGTGCCCAGCGCTGCGCCGTCCAGTAAGGGCTTGTCGCAATCGAGACGGAGCGGAAGTCGAACGCCTTCGCCGCCGACCATTCATCGCACGCCCGCTTGACCGGATCTGCGTAGAAGGCGGCGATCTTGCTTGTATCCATCCCGTCGGAGGCCAGCCACTGCGGGAGGTAGACGTTGCAGAGGCGTTCGACGTCGGTAAAGACCTTGTCGCAGCCGGTGCCGGCGGCGGGGCAGGAGGTCGAGAAGGCATCGCCCACCAGCACGAGGCCGGGCTGGCCGCTTGCATCGTTCACATAGAGATCGACCGGCCGGATCTTCAGCTCACCGGGAATGTCGAATGGGCCGGTGATGCGCTTGAGCCGCGGCAGCGCGGCGTTCAGCGTCTCGGCTGGTGCGCGGCGCAGCTCATGCAGCCAGGGATCGTCGAAGCCGCGATAGACGAACAGATTGGCGCGCATCCGCGTCCCGATCGGAAACAGCGTGAGGTAGGGGATGCGGTCGCTCGGCCGTTCCGAGAAATAGGTCAGCGCCGGGAAGTCGAACGCAGTCCGTCCCGCCGGGACCACGTCGAACCCGATCGAAATCGAATGGCAGGCGCTGATCACTTTTCGCGCGATTCCCAACTGATGGCGCAGGCCGACGTTGAGGCCGTTGGCGAGCACGACCAGCCGGGCCGAGACCATCTCGTCATTGGAGAGAGTGAGCTTCTGCCGTTCCGCGCTCGTCTCGACCAAGACGGCCTTGGCGCAGATGCGCTCGACGCCGGCAGGAATTTCGTCGCGGACCGCGTTGACCAGGGAATCGTAGAGGATGTTGAACTGCCGGCTCGGCGCCTTGTCGAGCAGGTGACCGAATCGAGCGATCCAGTTTTCGCCGGCAAAGCTGGCGCGGCGCAGCACCGATTCTCCGATTCCGGTCCGCAAGAATCGCTCGACCTGGGTGTCACCGCTGAGTTTTTCGACACGAAAATCCGCCGGATAGGTCTCGTGCGGGTCGATCAGCACCGTCGAAATGCCGGCACGGCCGAGCATTGCGGCGGCAGTCGAGCCGGAAAGTCCCCCGCCGATAATGGCAATGTCGGTGTACCGCATGACGCATATCTCTGCCGAAGGCGGCAGATTCACGCATCAACAGGAAAAAAAGCCTTAGCGCGGGTTATAAAAGTATATTTTACCCGGATAAAACCTGATTCTCTCTGGCGAACCGCCGCTTCGTTCCCATATCCGGAAGGCGCGGTGAGGGCGGTTAAGCGGCGATTTCTACACGCGCGGGCAAAGCTTTATGACTGACGTTTCGCCTTGACTTGACCGACTCCCACTTATAGAACCCCCTCACTTAACGACAGGCGGTGAGCGTTGCCAACGTCGGAACGGGCCACCCGTTTGATCCTTCCAGGGTCGCCAAAACGGGCACCAACCTCGACGAATGCCGCTCAAACGCTGTCGATTATAGCTAGGCAATGCCAGGCGATTTTAGCTCTCTCGAGCGCGTGCTCTTGAGGTCGAACTCGGATGCATGACCTCGGTGCGCGGGCCGCAGCGTTTTCGCTGTTTGGTCCAAAGACTGCGGTCCTCTGTGGCGTCGAAGCGCTTTCTGCTCAGTCATGAGCGGTTGGCGCGATTTCGCTTTGTGCGGATAGTTCCGTGCGGGGCGGCCCCTCGGGCGGGTAGTCCGGAGAGAATTGCGGACCCGGTGACGGGCCGCGGCAAGACAGCGGACCCGAGAGGGGCCGCGGCGAACACAAAGGGTAAGGCCAGGATGCCGACGATCAACCAGCTGATCGCTCAACCGCGGGAAGTGCAGAAGTCGCGCAAGAAGGTGCCGGCGCTGCAGCAGTCGCCGCAGAAGCGCGGTGTTTGCACGCGCGTTTACACCACGACCCCGAAGAAGCCGAACTCGGCGCTTCGTAAGGTCGCCAAGGTGCGCCTGACCAACGGCTTCGAAGTGATCGGCTACATCCCTGGTGAGGGCCATAACCTCCAGGAGCACTCGGTGGTCATGATCCGCGGCGGTCGCGTCAAGGATTTGCCCGGCGTGCGCTACCACATCCTCCGCGGCGTTCTGGATACCCAGGGCGTCAAGAACCGTAAGCAGCGTCGTTCGAAGTACGGCGCCAAGCGTCCGAAGTAAGCGGGAACCAGGTCCATGTCTCGTCGCCATTCTGCTGAAAAGCGTGAAGTCCTTCCCGATCCGAAGTTCGGGAACATCATCGTCACGAAGTTCATGAACTCGGTGATGTATGCCGGCAAGAAGTCGGTCGCTGAGGGCATCGTTTACGGTGCGTTCGGCCTCATCGAAGCCAAGACCAAGCAGAGCCCGCTCGGCGTGTTCGAGCAGGCACTCGAGAACGTCATGCCGACGATCGAAGTGCGCTCCCGCCGCGTCGGTGGCGCGACCTACCAGGTTCCGGTCGAGGTTCGCTCGGTGCGCCGGCAGGCGCTGGGCATTCGCTGGCTGATCTCGGCTGCGCGCGATCGCAACGAGAAGACGATGACCGAGCGGCTCTCTGCGGAGCTCCTGGACGCGTCGAACAACCGGGGTAACGCCGTCAAGAAGCGCGAAGACGTGCACCGGATGGCGGAAGCCAACCGCGCCTTCTCGCACTATCGCTGGTAACGGCGACACACGGAATCTAAGGAACACTCCATGCCCCGCGTTCATGCCATAGAGAATTACCGCAACTTCGGTATCATGGCGCATATCGATGCCGGCAAGACCACGACCACCGAGCGCATCCTCTATTACACCGGCAAGAGCCACAAGATCGGCGAAGTGCACGAAGGTGCCGCGACGATGGACTGGATGGAGCAGGAGCAGGAGCGCGGCATTACGATTACGTCGGCTGCGACCACCGCGTTCTGGGAAGGCAAGCGTCTCAACATCATCGACACTCCCGGCCACGTCGACTTCACCATCGAAGTCGAGCGCAGCTTGCGCGTGCTCGATGGCGCCGTGTGCGTGCTCGACTCCAACCAGGGCGTCGAGCCCCAGACCGAGACAGTCTGGCGCCAGGGCGACAAGTACAAGGTTCCGCGCATCGTCTTCGCCAACAAGATGGATAAGACCGGCGCCGACTTCTACAAGTGCATGCAGGATATTATCGATCGCCTCGGCGCAAAGCCGATCGCGATCCAGCTTCCGATCGGCTCCGAGAACAACTTCAAGGGTCTGGTCGACCTCGTTCGTATGAAGGGCGTGGTCTGGGAAGAAGAGAAGCTCGACGCCAAGTTCGTAGACATCGATATTCCCGAGGACATGGTCGAGAAGGCCAAGGAATATCGCGAGAAGCTGTTGGAAGCCGCCGTCGAACTCGACGACGAAGTTCTTGCCGCGTACCTCGACGGCAAGGAGCCCGATGAGGCGACGTTGAAGCGCTTGATCCGCAAGGCCGTGCTGACTGGCGCGTTCTTCCCGGTATTGTGCGGCTCGGCGTTCAAGAACAAGGGCGTGCAGCCCTTGCTCGACGCGGTCGTGGATTATCTGCCGTCGCCGGTTGACGTGCCCGCCATCAAGGGCGTCGATGAAGACGGCAACGAGATCGTTCGTCTGCCGGACGACAAGGAGCCGCTGGCTCTGTTGGCGTTCAAGATCATGGACGACCCGTTCGTCGGCACCATCACCTTCTGCCGTATCTATTCCGGCACGCTGCTGTCGGGTACCGGCGTCATCAATTCGACGCGCGACCGCAAGGAGCGCATCGGCCGCATGTTGCTGATGCATGCGAACAACCGCGAAGACATCAAGGAAGCCTATGCCGGCGACATCGTCGCGCTGGCTGGCCTGAAGGAAGCGCGCACCGGTGACACGCTGTGCGATCCCGACAAGTCGGTGATCCTCGAGAAGATGGAATTCCCCGAGCCGGTCATCGAGATCGCGATCGAGCCGAAGTCCAAGGCCGACCAGGAAAAGCTGGGCGTGGCGCTGGCGAAGCTCGCCGCGGAGGATCCGTCCTTCCGCGTGTCGACCGACCAGGAGTCCGGCCAGACCATCCTCAAGGGCATGGGCGAACTCCATCTCGACATCAAGGTCGACATCCTCCGCCGCACCTACAAGGTCGATGCCAACATCGGCGCGCCGCAGGTGGCGTTCCGTGAGCGCGTCACCAAGAAGGCCGAAGTCAAGTACACCCACAAGAAGCAGACCGGCGGTACCGGTCAGTTCGCCGAAGTGTCGATCATCGTCGAGCCCAACGAGCCCGGCAAGGGCTATGAGTTCGAGTCCAAGATCGTCGGCGGCGCGGTGCCGAAGGAATACATCCCCGGCGTCGAAAAGGGCCTCAACAGCGTCATGGGCTCCGGTGTCGTCGCGGGCTTCCCGGTCGTCGACGTCAAGGTTTCGCTGGTCGACGGCAAGTATCACGACGTCGACTCGTCGGCGCTCGCCTTCGAAATCGCTTCGCGTGCTGCATTCCGCGAAGCCTTGCAGAAGGGCAAGTCCGTCCTGCTCGAGCCGATCATGAAGGTCGAAGTGGTGACCCCGGAAGACTACACCGGCTCGGTCATCGGCGATCTGAATTCCCGGCGCGGTCAGATCCAGGGACAAGACATGCGCGGCAACGCCAACGTCATCAACGCGATGGTGCCGCTTATGAACATGTTCGGTTACGTGAATAACCTGCGCTCGATGAGCCAGGGTCGCGCGACCTTCACCATGCAGTTCGACCACTACGCAGAAGCGCCGGCCAACGTGTCGGCAGAAGTCCAGAAGAAGTTTGCCTGATTGTCGTCGGTTTCGAGCTGACGATTGAACGGAGAGTCAAATGGCCAAAGCAAAGTTTGAACGTAACAAGCCGCACTGCAACATCGGCACCATCGGTCACGTCGACCATGGCAAGACGTCGTTGACCGCGGCGATCACCAAGGTCCTCGCCGAAGCCGGCGGCGCGACGTTCACGGCGTACGACCAGATCGACAAGGCGCCGGAAGAGAAGGCGCGCGGTATCACGATCTCGACGGCGCACGTCGAGTACGAGACCAAGAACCGCCACTACGCGCACGTCGACTGCCCCGGCCACGCCGACTACGTCAAGAACATGATCACCGGCGCCGCCCAGATGGACGGTGCGATCCTGGTCGTGTCGGCCGCTGACGGTCCGATGCCGCAGACCCGCGAGCACATCCTGCTCGCCCGCCAGGTCGGCGTTCCCGCGCTCGTCGTGTTCCTCAACAAGTGCGACATGGTCGACGATCCGGAACTGCTCGAGCTCGTCGAGCTCGAAGTCCGCGAACTGCTCTCGAAGTACGACTTCCCGGGCGACAAGATTCCGATCATCAAGGGTTCGGCGCTCGCCGCTCTCGAAGATTCCGACAAGAAGCTCGGCCACGATGCCATCCTCGAGCTGATGAAGAGCGTCGACGAGTACATCCCGCAGCCGGAGCGTCCGATCGACCTGCCGTTCCTGATGCCGGTTGAAGACGTGTTCTCGATCTCCGGCCGCGGCACCGTCGTGACCGGCCGTGTCGAGCGCGGCATCGTCAAGGTCGGCGAGGAAATCGAGATCGTCGGTCTGCGTGCGACCCAGAAGACGACCGTCACCGGCGTCGAAATGTTCCGCAAGCTGCTCGATCAGGGCCAGGCCGGCGACAACATCGGCGCGCTGCTTCGCGGTACCAAGCGCGAGGACGTCGAGCGCGGCCAGGTGCTGTGCAAGCCGGGTTCGGTCAAGCCGCACACCAAGTTCAAGGCTCAGGCCTACATCCTCACCAAGGAAGAGGGCGGCCGTCACACTCCGTTCTTCACCAACTATCGTCCGCAGTTCTACTTCCGCACCACCGACGTGACCGGTGTCGTGCATCTGCCGGAAGGCACCGAGATGGTGATGCCGGGCGACAACATCTCGATGGAAGTGCACCTGATCGTGCCGATCGCGATGGAAGACAATCTGCGTTTTGCCATCCGCGAAGGTGGCCGCACCGTCGGCGCCGGCGTCGTCGCCTCGATCATCGAGTAATTACGAGAATAGGGATCGGCGAATAGCGAATGTGACATTCGCTATTCGCTATTCGCCACCCACTGAAGAGAGACCACGGCAATGAACGGCCAAAACATTCGTATCCGACTCAAGGCGTTCGACCATCGTATCCTCGATACGTCGACCCGCGAGATCGTGAACACGGCGAAGCGCACCGGCGCGCAGGTCCGCGGACCCATTCCGCTGCCTACTCGCATCGAGAAGTTCACCGTCAACCGTTCGCCGCACGTCGACAAGAAGAGCCGCGAGCAGTTCGAGATGCGCACTCACAAGCGCCTGCTCGACATCGTCGATCCGACCCCGCAGACCGTCGATGCTTTGATGAAGCTCGACCTCGCCGCCGGTGTCGACGTCGAGATCAAGCTCTAAGATTTTTGGATCACGTTCGCGACTAGCGGACAGAAAGAACAGGAAGCACGCCGATGCGCTCCGGAGTGATCGCACAAAAGGTCGGGATGACGCGGGTCTTTACAGAGGCCGGCGAACATATCCCCGTGACCGTGCTGAAGCTCGGCAATTGCCAGGTCGTAGGCCACCGCACTGAAGAGAAGAACGGCTATGTCGCTCTCCAGCTTGGTTCTGGCAGCCGCAAGACCGTCTACATGCCCAAGGCGGAGCGCGGTCAGTTCGCGGTCGCCAAGGTCGAGCCGAAGCGGCAGGTCGAGGAATTCCGCGTCTCCGCGGATCAGATGATCCCCGTCGGTGCCGAGATCCTGGCCGACCACTTTGTCGTCGGCCAGTTCGTCGACGTCACCGGTACCTCGGTCGGTAAGGGTTTTGCCGGCGGTATGAAGCGCTGGAACTTCGGCGGTCTGCGCGCCACCCACGGCGTGTCGGTCTCGCACCGTTCGATCGGTTCGACCGGTGGCCGTCAGGACCCCGGCAAGACCTGGAAGAACAAGAAGATGCCCGGCCACATGGGTGTCGACCGCATCACCACGCTCAATCTTCGAGTCGTCCAACTCGATGTCGAGCGCGGTCTGATCCTCGTCGAAGGTGCCGTTCCCGGCTCCAAGGGCGGCTGGATCCGCGTGCGCGACGCTGTCAAGAAGCCGCTGCCGAAGGACGCTCCGAAGCCCGGCAAGTTCAAGGTTGCTGGCGAAGCGGACGCTGCTCCGGCTGCGCAGGAGGCGTGAGATGGAATTGAAGGTCACGACCCTCGAAGGTAAGGAAGCCGGCTCGGTCCAGCTTTCCGACACCATTTTCGGCCTCGAGCCGCGCCAGGATATCATTGCACGTTGCGTGCAGTGGCAGCTCAACAAGCGCCAGGCCGGTACGCACAAGGCCAAGGGCCGCGCCGAGATCTGGCGCACCGGCAAGAAGATGTACAAGCAGAAGGGCACCGGCGGTGCTCGTCACGGCTCGGCCCGCGTGCCGCAGTTCCGCGGCGGCGGCCGTGCCTTCGGTCCGGTGGTGCGTTCGCACGCCACCGACCTGCCGAAGAAGGTCCGTGCGCTCGCTCTCAAGCATGCGCTCTCGGCCAAGGCCAAGGACGGCGATCTCATCGTGATCGACAAGGCCGCGCTGGAAGCCGCCAAGACCAAGGCGCTGCTCGGTCACTTCTCGGGCCTGGGCTTGACCAACGCGCTGATCATCGATGGTGCCGAGCTCAACAACGGCTTTGCCGCTGCTGCCCGCAACATCCCGAACATGGACGTGCTGCCGATCCAGGGCATCAACGTCTATGACATCCTGCGCCGTCGGAAGCTTGTTCTGACCAAGGCCGCCATCGATGCGCTGGAGGCGCGCTTCAAATGACGAAGAACATCGAGCCTCGCCATTACGACGTGATCCTGTCGCCGGTCGTGACCGAAAAGGCCACGATCGCCTCGGAGCACAACAAGGTGCTGTTCAAGGTGGCCGCGAAGGCGACCAAGCCGCAGATCAAGGAAGCGATCGAGAAGCTGTTCGACGTCAAGGTCAAGAGCGTCAACACGCTGGTCCGCAAGGGCAAGACCAAGATCTTCCGCGGCAATCTCGGCTCGCAGTCGAACTCCAAGCGCGCGATCGTGACTCTCGAAGAGGGTCACCGGATCGACGTGACCACCGGTCTGTAAGGTCGTACGACGATGGCACTGAAGACATTCAATCCCACGACGCCGGGCCAGCGCCAGCTGGTCATGGTCGATCGTTCGGCGCTCTACAAGGGCAAGCCGGTCAAGGCGCTCACCGAAGGCAAGCACTCCTCTGGCGGCCGCAACAACACCGGTCGCATCACAGTGCGGTTCCGCGGCGGCGGTCACAAGCGGACGTTGCGTACCGTCGATTTTAAGCGCGACAAGGTCGATGCGCCCGCGACGGTCGAGCGGCTGGAATATGATCCGAACCGCACCGCGTTCATCGCGCTCGTCAAGTACGAAGACGGCACCCAGGCCTATATCCTGGCGCCGCAGCGCTTGGCCGTCGGCGATTCCGTCGTTGCCGGCAATTATGTCGACGTGAAGCCGGGCAACGTCATGCCGCTCGGCAACATGCCGGTCGGCACGATCATCCACAACATCGAGGTCAAGATCGGGAAGGGCGGCCAGCTCGCCCGTTCCGCGGGCACCTATGCCCAGCTCGTCGGTCGCGACCAGGACTACGTGATCATCCGCCTGAATTCGGGCGAGCAGCGCCTGGTGCATGGCCGTTGCCGCGGCACGATCGGCGCGGTGTCGAACCCGGATCACATGAACACCTCGATCGGCAAGGCCGGCCGCAACCGCTGGTTGGGCCGCAAGCCGCACAACCGCGGTGTTTCGATGAACCCGATCGACCATCCGCACGGCGGTGGTGAAGGTCGTACCTCGGGCGGTCGCCACCCGGTCACTCCGTGGGGCAAGCCGACCAAGGGCAAGAAGACCCGCAGCAACAAGTCGACCAACAAATTCATTCTCCTAAGCCGCCACAAGCGGAAGAAGTAAGGAACGCCGGACATGGTTCGTTCAGTCTGGAAAGGCCCGTTCGTCGAGGGTTCTCTGCTCAAGAAGGCAGATGCCGCGCGCGCGTCCGGCCGTCACGACGTCATCAAGATCTGGAGCCGTCGCTCGACGATCCTGCCGCAGTTCGTCGGCCTGACCTTCGGCGTCTACAACGGTCAGAAGCACGTGCCGGTGGCCGTCAACGAGGAAATGGTTGGTCACAAGTTCGGCGAGTTCTCGCCGACCCGGACCTTCCATGGCCACTCCGGCGACAAGAAAGCCAAGAAGGCTTGAGGATTAAACTATGAGCAAACCTAAGCGCGAACGGAGCCTCGCCGAGAACGAGGCCAAGGCGGTCGCCCGGATGCTGCGGGTGAGCCCGCAGAAGCTCAACCTGGTCGCCCAGCTCATTCGCGGCCGGAAAGCTGCTTCTGCGCTCGCCGACCTGCAGTTTTCGCGCAAGCGGATCGCGGTCGACGTGAAGAAGTGCCTGGAATCGGCTATTGCCAATGCCGAGAACAACCACGACCTCGACGTCGATGATCTCGTCGTGGCGCAGGCCTTCGTCGGCAACGGCCTCGTGATGAAGCGCTTTGCCGCCCGCGGCCGTGGCCGCTCGGGCCGTGTCTACAAACCATTTTCGCAGCTGACGATCATTGTTCGTCAGGTTGAAGCCGAAGCAGCGGCTTAAGGGACGCAGGAGAACACGATGGGTCAAAAGATCAATCCGATCGGTCTGCGTCTCGGCATCAACCGGACGTGGGATTCTCGCTGGTTCGCCGGCAAGCAGGAATACGGCAAGCTGTTGCACGAGGACGTCAAGATCCGCGAGATCCTGCACAAGGAGCTCAAGCAGGCGGCCGTCGCCCGCATCGTGATCGAGCGTCCGCACAAGAAGTGCCGCGTCACCATCCACTCGGCTCGTCCGGGCGTGGTGATCGGCAAGAAGGGCGCCGACATCGACAAGCTGCGCAAGAAGGTCGCGGACATCACCTCGTCCGACGTCGTCATCAACATCGTCGAGATCCGCAAGCCGGAGCTTGATGCGACGCTGGTGGCTGAATCGATCGCGCAGCAGCTGGAGCGCCGCGTGGCGTTCCGCCGCGCCATGAAGCGCGCCGTGCAGTCGGCGATGCGTCTCGGCGCGGAAGGCATCCGCATCAACTGCTCGGGGCGTCTCGGCGGCGCGGAAATCGCGCGCATGGAGTGGTATCGCGAAGGTCGCGTGCCGCTGCACACGCTGCGCGCCGACATCGACTACGGCGTTGCGACCGCGTTCACGACCTTCGGCACCTGCGGCGTCAAGGTCTGGATCTTCAAGGGTGAGATCCTCGAGCACGATCCGATGGCCCAGGACAAGAGAATGGCCGAGGGTGAGACTGGTGGCGGCGGCGATCGCGGCGGCCGGCAGCGCCGTGACAACGCGGCCTGAGGCCAGCACAGAGAATTTGAGGGCTTGAAGCCATGATGCAACCTAAGAAAACGAAGTTCCGGAAGGCGCATAAGGGCCGTATCCACGGCGTTGCGTCTTCGGGCGCGACGTTAGCGTTCGGTCAGTTCGGCCTGAAGGCGACCGAGCCTGAGCGCGTCACCGCGCGCCAGATCGAAGCCGCTCGCCGCGCGCTGACCCGCCACATGAAGCGCGCCGGCCGCGTCTGGATCCGTGTGTTCCCCGACGTTCCCGTGTCGAAGAAGCCTGCCGAAGTCCGCATGGGCTCCGGCAAGGGCGCGCCGGAATTGTGGGTCGCGCGCGTCAAGCCGGGCCGGGTGCTGTTCGAGATCGACGGCGTCAACACCCAGACCGCGCGGGAAGCGCTGACCCTGGCGGCAGCGAAGCTGCCGATCAAGACGCGCTTCGTCGAGCGCATTGCGGAGTAATGGCCATGGCCCAGATGAAAATCGAAGACATCCGCGCGTTGAGCCCCGATCAGCAGGATGACGCCATCCTGAACCTGAAGAAGGAGCGCTTTAACCTGCGCTTCCAGCGCGCCACCGGGCAGCTCGAGAACACCTCGCGCCTGCGCGAGGCTCGCCGTGACATCGCCCGGATCAAGACCGTCGCCGCGCAGACGCGCGCGAAGAAGAAGTAAGAGGCTTACGAAGATGCCGAAACGTACTTTGCAGGGCGTGGTCGTCAGCGACAAGCAAGCCAAGACCATCGTGGTGCGCGTTGATCGCCGCTTCACGCACCCGATCTACAAGAAGACGATCCGCCGTTCGAAGAATTACCACGCGCACGACGAGAGCAGCGAGTTCAAGCCGGGCGACATGGTGTGGATCGAGGAATCGAAGCCGATTTCGAAGTTGAAGCGCTGGGTCGTGATCCGGGGCGAACACAAGAAAAGCGCCTGATCTGTTGGCTTTAGCCGACTGACTTCAGGGAAATGTTGAGCGCCGGCTGGGCTGGCGCAAAGAGAAGAGGACGAGGTGCATCAATGATTCAGATGCAGACCAACCTCGACGTGGCCGACAATTCTGGCGCACGCCGTGTCATGTGTATCAAGGTGCTCGGAGGCTCCAAGCGCCGCTACGCCACGATCGGCGACATCATTGTCGTCTCGATCAAGGAAGCAATTCCGCGTGGCAAGGTGAAGAAGGGCGACGTGATGAAGGCCGTCGTGGTGCGCGTCCGCAAGGACATCCGCCGCGCTGACGGTTCGGTCATCCGCTTCGACCGCAATGCCGCCGTTCTGATCAACAATCAGTCCGAGCCGGTCGGCACCCGTATCTTCGGGCCCGTGCCGCGCGAGCTGCGCGCCAAGAACCACATGAAGATCATCTCGCTCGCGCCGGAGGTGCTGTAATGGCCGCGAAAATCCGCAAGGGCGATAAGGTCATCGTGCTGACCGGCCGCGACAAGGGTCGTACCGGCGAAGTGTTCGAAGTGCGCCCCGACGCCGGCACCGCGCTCGTGCGTGGCGTCAACATGGTCAAGCGTCACCAGAAGCAGACGCAGGCGCAAGAGGGCGGCATCATCTCGAAAGAGTCGCCGATCCAACTGTCCAACATCGCGTTTGTCGGCAAGGACGGAAAGCCGACCCGCGTGGGATTCAAGATTCTGGCGGACGGCAAGAAGGTCCGCATCGCCAAGAGCTCGGGAGCTGAGATCGATGGCTGAGGCCGCTTACACGCCGCGCCTGCGCGCGGAATTCGACGCGAAGATCCGGACGGAAATGACCGAGAAGTTCGGTTATGAGAACGTCATGCAGGTTCCGCGTCTCGACAAGGTCGTGCTGAACATGGGCGTTGGCGATTCCGTCAACGACCGGAAGAAGGCCGAGAACGCCGCTGCCGAATTGACCCAGATCGCCGGCCAGAAGGCGATCGTGACCTATTCGCGCGTCGCGATCGCGACCTTCAAGTTGCGTGAGAACCAGCCGATTGGCTGCAAGGTCACGCTGCGCAAGGCCCGCATGTACGAGTTCATCGATCGCCTGGTGACGGTCGCGCTGCCGCGCGTCCGGGATTTCCGCGGCCTGAATCCGAAGAGCTTCGACGGTCGCGGCAACTATTCGCTCGGCCTCAAGGAACACATCATTTTCCCCGAGATCGACTTCGACAAGGTCACGGAATCCCGCGGTATGGACATCACCGTCTGCACCACGGCCAAGACCGACGACGAGGCGAGGGCCTTGTTGACCGCTTTCAATTTCCCGTTCCGGCAGTGAGACGCTGACGTAAAGCCTCTCAAACGCGGATACCAAGGAGCCAAGCATGGCAAAGAAGAGTTCAGTCGAGAAGAACAACCGGCGCAAGCGGATGACGAAGAACGCCGCCCCGAAGCGCGCGCGGTTGAAGGCGATCATCGCCGACAAGACGCTGCCGATGGAGGAGCGGTTCGCCGCGACCCTGAAGCTTGCGGAAATGCCGCGCAATTCGTCGGCCACCCGCATCCGTCTGCGTTGCGAGCTGTCGGGCCGTTCGCGCTCGAATTATCGCTTGACCAAACTGTCCCGCATCGCGATGCGGGACCTTGGCTCCAAGGGCATGGTCCCGGGCCTCGTGAAGTCCAGCTGGTAAGGAGGGTCGTTTAAATGTCTACGCACGATCCAATCAGCGATCTGATCACTCGTATCCGCAACGCGCAGATGCGCTCCAAGAGCAAGGTCTCCACGCCTGGCTCGAAGATGCGCGAGAACGTGCTCGAGGTCCTCAAGACCGAGGGCTACATCCGCGGTTACGCCACGCTCGAGCACTCCTCGGGCCGCAGCGAGATCGAGATCGAGCTGAAGTATTTCGACGGCGAGCCCGTCATCCGCGAGATCGAACGAGTTTCCAAGCCCGGGCGTCGTGTCTACGCCTCGGTGAAGGCTCTGCCGCGGGTCAACAACGGGCTCGGCATTTCGGTGTTGTCGACGCCGAAGGGGATCATGGCTGACCACAGCGCGCGCGACGCGAATGTGGGCGGCGAAGTTCTCTTCACGGTGTTCTGAGAAGGATTTTTGATCCATGTCACGAGTTGGCAAAAGGCCGGTAGCGGTGCCGTCGGGTGTGACCGCGGCCGTTGACGGGCAGACCGTCAAAATGAAGGGGCCGAAGGGCCAGCTTCAATTCGTCGTCCATAGCGACGTCGAGGTGAAGCTCGAGGACGGCCAGGTCAAGGTGAACCCGCGGGTCGAGACCAACCGCGCGCGGGCCCTGTACGGGACCGCTCGCGCTCAGGTCGCGAATCTGGTCGAAGGCGTCACCAAGGGCTTTGAGAAGAAGCTTGAAATCACCGGCGTCGGTTACCGCGCCGCGCTGCAGGGCAAGAACCTGCAGCTCGCGCTCGGCTACAGCCACGATGTGGTCTACGCGATCCCGGAAGGGATCACGATCACCGTGCCGAAGCCGACCGAGATCACGGTGACGGGCAGCGACATCCAGCGCGTCGGCCAGGTCGCCGCCGAGATTCGCTCCTATCGTCCGCCGGAGCCCTACAAGGGCAAGGGCGTGAAGTATGTTGGCGAATTCATCTTCCGCAAGGAAGGCAAGAAGAAGTAACGGAGCCGGTCATGTCGAAAGCCAAGGTTACGAATGCCCGGCGCAAGCGCAGTGTACGGCTGAAGCTTCGCCGCTCCGGTGGCGGCCGTCCGCGCCTGTCGGTGTTCCGCTCGTCCAAGCACATCTACGCCCAGGTCATCGACGACCTGAAAGGCGAGACGCTGGCCTCTGCCTCTTCGCTCGAGAAGTCGATGCGCGATGGCGGCAAGACCGGCGCCGACATCGATGCGGCGAAGGCGGTCGGCAAGCTGCTGGCCGAGCGCGCCGCCGAGAAGGGTGTCAAGGAAGTCGTGTTCGATCGCGGCAGCTACCTCTATCACGGACGCGTCAAGGCTCTTGCCGACGCGGCGCGTGAGAGCGGGCTGAGCTTCTAACAGAATTTGAGGATTGAGGCGTAAGCCTCTGAAGGACTGGAAAAACCATGGCAGAACGCGAACAACGTGGTGGACGCGATCAACGCGGCGGCGGACGTGAACGCAGGGAAGAGCGCGACAGCGAGTTTGTCGACAAGCTCGTCCACATCAATCGCGTCGCCAAGGTCGTCAAGGGCGGCAAGCGCTTCGGTTTCGCAGCGCTGGTCGTGATCGGCGACCAGAAGGGCCGCGCCGGCTTCGGTCACGGCAAAGCGCGCGAAGTGCCTGAGGCGATCCGCAAGGCAACCGAATCCGCCAAGCGCAACCTGACCCGCGTGTCGTTGCGCGAGGGCCGCACGCTGCATCACGACATCGCCGGCCGTCATGGTGCGGGCCGTGTCTACCTGCGCGCAGCTCCGGCCGGTACCGGCATCATCGCCGGCGGTCCGATGCGCGCCGTGTTCGAGACGCTCGGCGTCCAGGACGTGGTCGCAAAGTCGATCGGCTCGTCGAACCCGTACAACATGGTTCGCGCGACCTTCGACGCGCTGAAGCATCAGGATTCGCCGCGCTCGGTCGCTGCCCGCCGCAACATCAAGGTGTCCACCCTCCAGTCCCGCCGTATCGGTGGCGACGCCGAGGCGGCTGCCGAATAACGGAAGCTCGGAGTAGACTCCCATGGCCAAGAGTGCCGTTACGACCGCAAAGACGATCAAGCTCGAGCAGACCGGCAGCGCGATCCGCCGCCATCACTCGCAGCGTTCGACGCTGATCGGGCTCAAGCTCAACAAGATCGGCCGCACCAGCGAACTGCCGGACACCCCGGCGGTCCGCGGCATGATCTTGAAAGTTCACCATCTCGTTCGCATCGTCGACGAGAAGTAAGCAAAGGCGCACGATCCCGAAAAGCGGGGACCCGTTTTCGGTGAAGGTCATGCGCAAGAAACAAGGAGCAGGGCGATGAAGCTCAGCGATATCGCCGACAATGCCGGCTCGCGCAAGAAGCGTATGCGCGTCGGCCGCGGCATTGGTTCGGGCAAGGGCAAGCAGGCCGGCCGCGGTGGCAAGGGCCAGACCGCGCGTTCGGGCGTGCGCATCAAGGGTTTCGAAGGCGGCCAGATGCCATTGCATCGCCGTCTGCCCAAGCGCGGCTTCAACAACATCTTCCGTGTCGAGTTCGCCGAGATCAATCTCGACCGGCTCCAGGACGCGGTCGATGCCAAGAAGATCGACGCCGGCAGCGTCGTGAACGTCGAAGCTCTGGTCAAGGCTGGCGTGTTGCGCCGCGCCAAGGGCGGTCTGCGGCTGCTCGGCCGCGGCGAGTTCAAGGCCAAGCTCAACATCGAAGTGCACGGCGCCTCGAAGACCGCGATCGCGGCGGTCGAGAAGGCCGGCGGCTCGGTGAAGATCCTCGCGCCTGCCAAGGAAGAAGGCGAGGCGGCGTAACAACTGCGTCATTGGCCCGCGGCTCGTGGGCCTTTACGCATGCGGGACGATGGACTTATCGAAGCCGTAGCCCCAGATAATGTCCGGTGTCCGGTATAATGTAGCCCGGCCGCGGGCATAACGGCGCAAAAGGCGGCGGGAGAAAGTCCAAGATGGCCTCTGCAGCGGAACAACTGGCAGCCAATCTCAATTTCGGTGCGTTTGCCAAGGCCGACGAACTGAAGAAGCGCATCTGGTTCACCCTGGGTGCGCTGCTCGTTTATCGGCTCGGAACCTACATTCCGCTGCCCGGCATCGATCCCAACATCTGGGAGCAGGTGTTCCGCTCCCAGGCGGGCGGCATCCTCGGCATGTTCAACATGTTCGCCGGCGGCGGCATTCACCGCATGGCGATCTTTGCGCTGAACATCATGCCGTACATCTCGGCCTCGATCATCATCCAGCTCCTGACCACCGTCTCGCCGCAGCTCGAGGCGCTGAAGAAGGAAGGCGAGTCCGGCCGCAAGCTGCTGAACCAGTACACCCGTTATCTCACGGTGATCCTGGCCGCGTTCCAGTCCTACGGCATCGCGGTGGGCCTCGAAGGCGCCGGCAACGTCGTCAGCGATCCCGGCATGTTCTTCCGCCTGTCCACGGCGATCACGCTGACCGGCGGCACCATGTTCCTGATGTGGCTCGGCGAGCAGATCACCTCGCGCGGCATCGGCAACGGCATCTCCCTGATCATTCTCTCCGGCATCGTCGCCGAGCTGCCCGCGGCGCTCGCCAACATGCTCGAGCTCGGCCGTCAGGGTGCGATGTCGACCGGCCTGATCCTGGTCGTCATCATCATGGCGGTCGCCGTGATCGCCTTCATCGTGTTCATGGAGCGCGCCCAGCGCCGGCTCTTGATCCAGTATCCGAAGCGCCAGGTCGGCAACAAGATGTTCGAGGGCCAGTCCTCGCATCTGCCGCTTAAGCTCAACACCTCGGGCGTGATCCCGCCGATCTTCGCGTCCTCGCTGCTGCTGCTGCCGACCACGGTTGCGAACTTCAACGCAGGCAGCGGGCCGGAATGGTTCCAGTGGATCACCACCCAGCTCGGCCACGGCCGTCCGCTGTTCCTGATCATGTATCTGGCGCTGATCGTGTTCTTCGCCTTCTTCTACACCGCCATCGTTTTCAATCCGACCGAGACCGCCGACAATCTGAAGAAGCACGGCGGCTTCATTCCGGGCATTCGTCCGGGCGAGCGCACCGCGGAATATATCGACTACGTGCTGTCGCGCGTCACCGTGCTCGGCGCGGTCTATCTGGCGATCGTCTGTTTGATCCCGGAAATCCTGATCTCCTACGCCTCGGTGCCGTTCTATTTCGGCGGCACCTCGCTGCTGATCGTCGTCAGCGTCACCATGGATACGGTGGCGCAGGTGCAGGGCTATCTGCTGGCGCATCAATACGAAGGCCTGATCCGGAAGTCGAAGCTGCGCGGCCGCCGCCGTTAAGCGCGGCGTCCTCTCGGGCGGCGCGACTGCGCCGCCGATTCGCCGCGCGAGCAACGCGCGGCGCCTGCAGGGGCGGCCAGCGAGCCATTCGGTCGCATCGGCAGAGCCGCTCTCACTGTAGCGCAATCACTGATTTCAAAGGCCTTCTTGGCGTCCCGCCATTTGCTCCCCTATGATATGGGTAGCGGTGCGGCGCTGATTATGATTTGCACTGTCACTGGACTTCAAAACACTGGTGCGCGACGTATCGCTCACCGATCCGGGGGGCGTACGCCGATGAGAATTATACTTCTGGGACCGCCGGGATCGGGCAAGGGGACCCAGGCGCAGCTGCTGCTGCAGCGCTATGGCATCGTCCAGCTCTCGACCGGCGAGATGCTGCGTGCAGCCGTGGCGGCCGGAACGCCGGTCGGGCTCAAGGCCAAGGAGATCATGGCCAGCGGCGGCCTCGTGCCCGACGACGTCGTGGTCGGAATCATCTCCGACCGGATCGATCAGCCCGACGCCAGAAACGGTTTCATCCTCGACGGTTTCCCGCGCACCGTGCCGCAGGCCGAGGCTCTGGATGAACTGCTCAAGCACAAGCACCTCAAGCTCGACGCAGTGATCGAGCTCCGCGTCAACGAGAGCGCGCTCCTGAACCGTGTCGAGACTCGCGTCGCCCAGATGCGGGAGCGCGGGGAGGAGGTCCGGCTCGACGATACCCCGGAGGTCCTGACCAAGCGACTCGCCAGCTACCGCAACCAGACGGAGCCGCTGATTCACTACTATTCCGAGCGGCGGAAGCTCTCGACCATCGACGGCATGATGGCTATCGACGAGGTCACCCGCGCCATCCATCGCCAGCTCCTGGCGCTTGGGGCGGTCGAGCCCAAGACCCATGCCCGGAGCGCGGCCAAGGCAGCCCTTGCCAAAAAGGCCAGGGCGGCTCAGAAATCGACCAAAAAGCCGGCCAAAACAGTCAAAAAGGCTGCGAAATCCGCTAAAAAGGCCGCCAAGAAGGCTGTGACAGGTGCCAAGAAGGCGGCCAAGAAAGCCGGCAAGAAGGCGGCGAAGAAGGGAACCAAAAGGACTGCCAAGAAGGCTGTCAAAAAGGGTGCCAAAAAGGCCGCAAAAAAGGTCACGAAAAAGCGAGCTAAGCGCTAGCGGCGGTTGACGAAAGCCCCCTGAATCCCTTAATAAGCCCCGCATCCAAGTCGGATAGTTTCCAACGATGCCGGGCCCCAGGAAGACCAGGGGTGGGCGTCGTGTTCGCGTTTGTGAACACCTGCCCGAGAAACCAAGCACTTAAAGCCAGATTCCTGACGAGGGATCGGCAACAGGAGAGAAGGCCGTGGCCCGTATTGCCGGCGTGAACATTCCGACCAACAAGCGCGTGCTGATCGCGCTCCAGTACATCCATGGCATCGGCCAGAAGATCGCCGGTGAGATCATCGAGAAGGTGAAGATCCCCGAGGATCGTCGCGTCAATCAGCTCAGCGACGCCGAAGTGCTCCAGATCCGCGAAGTGATCGACCGCGACTATCTCGTCGAGGGCGACCTGCGTCGTGAGGTTGGCATCAACATCAAGCGTCTGATGGACCTCGGCTGCTATCGCGGCCTGCGCCATCGTCGTGGCCTGCCGGTGCGCGGCCAGCGTACCCACACCAATGCGCGCACGCGCAAGGGTCCGGCCAAGGCCATCGCCGGCAAGAAGAAGTAAGTTTTCGAATCCAAATCGCGGCGTGTGGCGACCCGGGGATGACCCGTTCGCCACACGCCTTTCGTTCCACAGGTGTAGCCGCTGGCATTACGGCGGCGTTTGAGATCTCCAGGAAAGGTAGTCTATGGGCAAGGAAGCCACCCGCGTTCGTCGTCGTGAGCGCAAGAACATCGCCTCCGGCGTCGCGCACGTGAACTCGTCGTTCAACAACACCACCATCACCATCACCGACGCGCAGGGCAACACGATTGCCTGGTCTTCCGCCGGCACGATGGGCTTCAAGGGCTCGCGCAAGTCGACCCCGTATGCCGCGCAGGTTGCAGCCGAGGACGTGTCCAAGAAGGCGCAGGAGCACGGCATGCGCACGCTGGAAGTCGAAGTCGCCGGTCCCGGTTCGGGCCGCGAATCGGCGCTCCGCGCGCTCCAGGCCGCGGGCTTCACCGTCACCTCGATCCGCGACGTGACCACGATCCCGCACAACGGTTGCCGTCCCCGCAAGCGTCGGCGCGTTTGATACGAAGTTGCGGGCGCATTGTCGCCCGCGATGACTTTTTTAAGAAGCCGCAGGTGCGACCTGCGGCCTTTCTCCAACGCCAGTATCTGCAACGGCAGTTTGACTGGCCTGTATGGGTGAAACAGTGACGATCCAGAAAAATTGGCAAGAACTGATTCGACCGAACAAGCTCCAGGTGCAGCCCGGCAGCGATTCGAACCGTTTCGCGACCATCGTCGCCGAGCCGCTCGAGCGCGGCTTCGGCCAGACGCTCGGCAACGCGCTGCGCCGCATCCTGCTGTCCTCGCTCCAGGGCGCGGCGGTGCAGTCGGTGCACATCGACGGCGTGCTGCACGAGTTCTCCTCGATCGCGGGCGTCCGTGAGGACGTCACCGACATCGTGCTCAACATCAAGGACATCTCGATCAAGATGCAGGGCGAAGGCCCCAAGCGCATGGTCGTGAAGAAGTCCGGCCCGGGCGTCGTCACCGCCGGTGACATCCAGACCGTCGGCGACGTCGTCGTGCTCAACCCGGACCTGCAGATCTGCACGCTCGACGAGGGCGCCGAGATCCGCATGGAGTTCACGGTCGCCACCGGCAAGGGCTACGTGCCCGCCGAGCGCAATCGTCCCGAGGACGCGCCGATCGGCCTGATCCCGGTCGACAGCCTGTACTCGCCGGTCCGCAAGGTCTCCTACAAGGTCGAGAACACCCGCGAGGGCCAGATCCTCGACTACGACAAGCTGACCATGACGATCGAGACCAACGGCGCGCTGACGCCGGATGACTCCGTGGCTTACGCGGCGCGCATCCTGCAGGATCAGCTCAACGTGTTCGTCAACTTCGAAGAGCCGCGCAAGGAAGTCGCCCAGGAGATCATCCCGGACCTCGCCTTCAACCCGGCCTTCCTCAAGAAGGTGGACGAGCTCGAACTGTCGGTGCGTTCGGCCAACTGCTTGAAGAACGACAACATCGTCTACATCGGCGACCTCGTGCAGAAGTCGGAAGCCGAAATGCTCCGGACTCCGAACTTCGGCCGCAAGTCGCTGAACGAGATCAAGGAAGTGCTGGCCCAGATGGGTCTGCACCTCGGCATGGAAGTGCCGGGCTGGCCGCCGGAGAACATCGACGAGCTCGCCAAGCGCTTCGAGGATCACTACTGATCCGAACTACAACAGGCTGAGGCGCGAACTCATCGCGCCTTAGCGGGCGAACGCAGGCAGCCCACCTGAGCAACAAGTCCGACGAACCGTCGCGACGAATGAAATTCAAGGAATAGAAAAATGCGTCACGGCAAGGTTCATCGTAAGCTCAACCGTACCGCAGAGCATCGCCGCGCGATGTTCGCCAACATGTGCGCCGCGCTGATCAAGCACGAGCAGATCGTCACCACGCTGCCGAAGGCGAAGGAATTGCGTCCGATCGTCGAGAAGCTGGTCACCCTCGGCAAGAAGGGCGGGCTGGCCATGCGCCGCCAGGCTATCTCCGAGATGCGCGACAAGGATCAGGTCAGGAAGCTGTTCGACACGCTCGCGCCCCGCTACAAGGATCGCCAGGGTGGCTACACCCGCATCATCAAGGCCGGCTTCCGCTACGGCGACAACGCCCCGATGGCCGTGATCGAGTTCGTCGATCGCGACGTCGATGCCAAGGGCAAGGATTCCGGTCCGGTGCAGGAGAAGGAAGCCGAGGCGGCGTAAGCCGACCGGTAGAGAGTTTTCAGAAAGCGGCGCCCCTTGGGCGCCGCTTTTTTATTAGCCGTCCTCGTTGCTTGCGTCCCGCTCCTCACGCGTCAGTGAGGGCCGATTGCTATCGTGGCGGTAGCGCACGATATCTCCACCAGAATCAATGGAGACATCGCATGAACATCGACCTTTCCGGAAAGACCGCCCTCGTCACCGGCTCGACCGCCGGCATCGGCCACGCCATCGCCAGGGGCCTTGCCGGCTCGGGTGCGAGCGTCGTGATCAACGGACGCGGCCAGGACAAGGTCGATGCGGCCGTGCGCAAGCTGGAAGCAGTGGGCGGGAAGGTCCGCGGCATCGCCGCCGACGTCTCGACCGCGGCGGGCTGCAAGGCGCTCGCCGTGGCGCTGCCAGACGTCGACATCCTGATCAACAATGCCGGCATCTTCGAGCCGAAAGACTTTTTCGACATTCCGGACGAGGACTGGAGTCGCCTTTTCGATGTCAACGTGATGAGCGGCGTGCGTCTCTCGCGCGCATATATGAAGGGCATGCTCAAGCGCAACTGGGGCCGCGTCGTCTTCATCTCCTCGGAATCCGGCCTCAACATTCCCGTCGAGATGATCCACTACGGCATGAGCAAGACGGCCCAGCTCTCGGTCGCGCGCGGCCTGGCGCAGCTCACACGCGGCACCGGCGTCACGGTCAATTCCGTTCTGCCGGGTCCGACCATGTCTGAAGGCGTCGAGACGTTTGTGAAGGATCTAGCCAAGCAGAACGGCCAGTCAGTCGATGAGGCGGCGGCCAATTTCGTCAAACAGCATCGCCCAAGCTCGCTGCTCCAGCGCTTCGCCAGCGTCGATGAAATCGCCAACATGGTGGTTTATGCAGCTTCGAAGGAAGCCTCCGCGACCAACGGCGCGGCGTTGCGTGCCGAGGGCGGTGTCATCAACACCATCGCCTGAGGCCTGCGCATGCCGGCCTATGTGATCTCCGAAGTCGAGGTGCGCGACGGAGCCGCGATGGAGGCCTATCGCACGCTCGCCGCAGCGACCATCGCGCAATATGGCGGCCGCTATCTCGTGCGCGGCGGCGCTGCTGAACTCGCCGAAGGCAACCTTCCGCCCAAGACCATCATCATCGTCGAATTTCCTTCGATGGCGCGGCTCAAGGAATGGTATGCCTCGGCCGAGTACGCCGAAGCGCTGAAGCTGCGGCGGACGGCGCTGGAGCGCCGGTTGCTGTTTGTCGAGGGCGTGTTGCCGTCGTAGGCCAGCGCGCGAGCAGGATTCTCGCTCGAAAACGCTCTAATCCTCCTTGATCCCGGCCGTCTGCGCAATCTGCTTCATCTCCGCGATCTCCTTGTTGACCGTAGAGGCCCAGTCACTGTAGCGCGCGAAGCCCGGCTCGAAGCCGACCTTGGTGAAGCGCTCGACCACGGAGGGGTTGTTGATGGTGGCTTCCAACGTGGCCGCCAGCCTGTCCCGTATGGCCGGCGGAAGTCCCTTCGGCGTGACGACAGCTCCCCAGGACGAGAAATCGATGCCGGAATAGCCGAGCTCCGCGAGGGTCGGCACGTCCGGCAGGTAGGGCGTCCGCTTGGCCGAGAACACCGCGAGCACACGCACGGTGCCGGCGTCGAGCTGCGGCTTGACCGCGATCACGGTGTCGACGTGATACTGGATGTGCTTGCCGATCAGATCGTTCATCGCGGGCGCGCTGCCCTTGTACGGCAGGTGCACCATCTTGATGCCTGCACTCGACTTGAACAGCTCGCCTGCGAAGTGCGACACCGTCGCGGCACCGAAGGACGCGAGCGACAGCTTGTCCGGATTGGCCTTGGCTTCCGCGACAAGCGCGGCCAGATCCCTGATCGGATTGTCCTTGTAGGTGACCAGCACCAGAGTGATCTTGCCGACTTGCCCTAGCGGCTCGAAATCCTTGGCCGCATCGTAAGGCACGGTTTCCTTGACGGCCGCTGGCAGGGTGAAGGTCGAGTTGGAGCTGAAGAACAGGGTGTAGCCGTCGGGCGCGGCGCGCGCGACCTCCTTGCCCGCGATCGTGGTGCCGCCACCCGGACGGTTCATGACGATGACGGGCTTGCCGAGCCGGGCCTCGAGCTCGCCGCCGATGATGCGCGCGACGACGTCGGAGGCGCCTCCAGGCGGAAACGGCACGACCAATTGCAGCGGTCTCTCGGGATAGTCGTCGGCAAGAGCCAGGTTTGCTCCGCCGAACATCGCGGCAGCAGCGAATGCAGCCGCAAAAATCTTTCTTTTCATCCAGAAGCTCATTCAGCTCATCCCTGACAATCGTCGCCCGGCTCAACGGGCGACGGATCGTAACAGAGAGGGCCGGCCGCTTGGAAGCGGCCGGATGCTGAAAACTACCACCCCTCCAGCACAATCTTGCCGCGCGACTTGCCGCTCTCGAGCAGCGCATGCGCGCGCTTGAGGTTGGCCGCGTTGATCGTGCCAAAGGTCTGATCGAGCGTGGTGCGCAGCACGCCCTTGTCGATGAGGTCGGCGACGTCGTCCAGCAGATGATGCTGCGCGATCATGTCGGCGGTCTGGAACGAGGAGCGTGTGAACATGGATTCCCAGTGCACCGAGATCGCCTTGCCCTTGAACGCGGCAACCGTGAATTCCGGGGGATCGTCGATCAGGCCGAATTTGCCCTGCGGTGCCATCAAGTCCGCGATCGCCTTGTAGTGCTGGTCGGTGAAGGTGAGGCTCGCCACCAGCGCGACCGGAGGCAGCTTCAGCTTCTCGATCTGCTCCTTCATCGGCTTGCCGTGGTCGATCACCGCATGCGCGCCGAGATCGAGGCACCATTTTTGCGATTCCGGCCGCGTCGCGGTCGCGACCACCGTCAGCCCGGTGAGGCGGCGGGCGAGCTGGATCAGGATCGAGCCGACACCGCCGGCGCCGCCCGTGATCAAGAGCGTGCGCGGATCGACACTCTTGCCGGGCACCGCACCGAGCCGGTCGAACAGCAATTCCCAGGCGGTGATGGAGGTGAGGGGAAGGGCGGCTGCCTGCGCGAACGACAGGCTCTTCGGCTTGTTGCCGACGATACGCTCGTCGACCAGATGGAATTCGGAATTGGTGCCTTGGCGCAGGATCGAGCCGGCGTAAAACACCTCGTCGCCCGGCTTGAACAGCGTGACGTCGGGACCGACGGCGTCGACCACGCCGGCCGCGTCATAGCCCAGAATCTTGGTTTCCCCCTCGGGCGGGGCGGCGCGCTTGCGCACCTTGTAATCGACCGGATTGGCCGAGATCGCCTTCACGGCGACGCGGATGTCGCGCCCCCGGGGCTCGGGCTTGGCGGTCTCGAAATCGATCAGCGCGTCCTGATCCTCGATCGGAAGCGATTTCTTGTAGCCGACGGCCTTCATGGCTTGTCTCCATCAGATGGCGGCGTGCTCGCCTGCCGTCCTAACTGTCGCTCCAGCTTCAATTTGGCAAGTACTGTAAAATCGGGGATATAGTCCCTGTTTGGATACTATTGGGAAAACACGCATGAAACGGCGCAATTTTGCCCTTCGCCCGGGCTGCTCGGTCGAGGCGACGCTGGATCTCATCGACGGCAAGTGGAAGGGCGTGATCCTCTACCACCTGCAGGGCGGCACCCAGCGTTTCGGCGAATTGCGCCGCCGGATGCCCGGCATCACCCAGCGCATGCTGACCAAGCAGCTTCGAGCGCTGGAGGAGGACAAGCTCGTCATCCGCAAGGTCTATGCGGAGGTGCCGCCGCGCGTGGAATATTCTCTCTCCGAACTCGGCGAGAGCCTGCGGCCGGTGATCGACATCTTGAAGGCCTGGGGCGAGAGCCACCAGCAGCGGCTGTCCTGCGCGCCAGCGCCGATGGTCGTGAAGAAGCCGAAGCGCGCCGCGTAGATTTCCGGGAGCGGTCCGTGCCGCTCCCGGAAGCGATCACCTCAGAACGCGAACTGGGTGCGCATCGCGACCGCGTCGAACTTCGAACCTACGTCGGCGGTCGAGATCGGTGAGGCCTGCTTCGACACCGTGCCATGCAGATAGTCCAGCATGAAACGGACGTTGCCGTTGACGTACCAGTTGAGTGCGAGCGTATAGACGGTCTGCCGGCCACCGGCGACGCCGTTCGCGGTCGCGAGCTGGTCGTTGAGGTCGACCGTCGAGAAGCGACCCGCGATTTCCCACGCGCCCCAGCCGCCGCCCTCGAGCGAGAACGGATGCGCGGGCTTGACCCCGTTATAGGCGGCGTTGGCTGCATTGTAGGTCCGGCCCTCGCCAGTCAGCACGTAGCCAGCCTGCGCGTAGCCGCCCTGGAATTTCAGGCTCGGCGCGCCGACCAGCGGCACGCCGGTGTTGGCGGTGCGGTCGACATTGTACCAGAAATACTCGCCCTGAACGATGAACGGACCGTAGGTCGCCGCCGCTTCGACGCTGTAGACCTGCGCGCCCGAGACATTGGCGATCGCGCCGGTCGAGACCAGCGTGGTCGGGTCGAGACGCAGTTCCGGACGATCGCTGAGCGCGACCGTCTGGGTGTTGGCGACGAGATTGCGCGGCGGCTGGATCAGCCATTGCGCGTCGGCGCCGATATGCACCGAGTAATCCTTGCCGCTGAGGGGATTGCCGGCAACGCGAGCCACCGCGCCATATTGCTCGCTCGTGCCCGCCGGCGCCGCGCTCGAGGCCGAGTGGATCGCGCCGGTCGAGGGTCCCGTGACATATCCGCCGATCCAGAGCTGGTCGTTGTACCAGCGCGTGCCGGCTGCAGAGCGGAAGTCGCCCGCGGCGATGTTGGTCGCGATGATGCCGGCCGAGGCGCGCTCCATGAACATGATGTCGTTGGAGCTCGTGGCCTCGTCCATGGTGTAAGGCAGGTCCATGATGCCGGCCTCGATCGCCATCCGTCCGCCGAACGGTTTCAAGCCGGTGTAGCTGAGATAGGCATTCTCGACGCCGGAGACGCCGCCGCCGGGCAGCGAACCCGGAGCTGCGCCGCCAAATCCGTCGGAGGAGCCGCCGAAGTCGTAGACCAGCGCGAAATTCCAGTCGTTGAAGAACTTGCCGGCGAGACCGATGCGCGCGCGGCGGACGTTCTCGCCGCTGTCGAGCTTTTGCGGCACGGTTGCCGCCGTGTTGGGACGGTAGTCATAGCCGCCGATATCGTAGTGAACGCGGCCTGTAATCCCGACGCAGTTTGCCCCATCGGCAGTACAGATGGTCGGCCGGTTGTTCGGCATCGTCACGACGACGCCGGACGCGGGCGCCGGTCCCTTGAGCGGGATCGCCGCGTTGGCGTTGGCGACGACGGCCTTCGCTTCGGAACGCGCTTCGGCTTTCGCCTCCGCCTTCGCCTCGGTCCTGGCCTTCGCCGTGGCCGCGGTGTTCGCGGCGGTCTGGCTCTGGAGCTTGTCGAGCTTCTGTTCCAGCATCTTCAACTGCTGCTTCAGGAGCGCGATCTCCTGATCGCTGCTGCTTGCCGATTGGGCCTGGGCCTGCGAGGCCGCCAGCGCGCCGGCGAGACCAATCGCTGTGGCTGCAATTCTTGTCCTGCTCACGTCATGACTCCATCGGTTGACGAACTTCCCCAAGTCGCAACGGGAGAGCCTAGATATGATCGATGACTGCCCCGCGACGTCGCGCCCGGTTGCGGGGTTCCCACTGATGCAAATTCGCCGCAACCGAATCCGCCTTGCACCACCATGCAAGGTGACGCGCATCATGCCAATCCACCGGCCCAGGCAAATTGCGATTTCGCGCGCCGGGCTTGCATGCCGGACACACCAAAAAGGGAGCCGAATATGCCGCCGGGCGCCCTTCTATTGGCGGGCGAACGCGCCTATATTCCGGCGTCTTTTCCGAGAGGTAGGAATGTTTCGATCGACCTGGACCGCCGTCGTCACGGCACTGTGCATAGCCTTTTCGGCCAACTTCAATCCGGCCGCCGCGCAAGACCGCCGTGTCCCGTCCTCGCCCGCCGAACTGCGGCTGTCCTATGCGCCGATCGTGCAGCGGGTGCAGCCGGCGGTCGTCAACGTCTATGCCGCCAAGGTGGTGCAGAACCGCAACCCGCTGCTCGACGACCCGATCTTCCGCCGCTTCTTCGGCGTGCCCGGCCAGCAGCAGGAGCAGGTGCAGCGCTCGCTTGGTTCGGGCGTGATCGTCGATGCGTCCGGGCTCGTTGTCACCAACGTCCATGTCATCGAAGGCGCCGACCAGGTCAAGGTGTCGCTGTCGGACAAGCGTGAGTTCGAGGCCGAGATCGTGCTGAAGGACTCTCGCAGCGATCTCGCCGTGCTGCGTCTGAAGGACTCCAAAGAGAAGTTTCCGGCTCTCGAATTCACCAATTCGGACGAGCTGATGGTGGGCGACGTCGTGATGGCGATCGGTAATCCCTTCGGCGTCGGCCAGACCGTGACTCACGGCATCATCTCGGCGCTGGCGCGCACGCAGGTCGGTATCACCGACTACCAGTTCTTCATCCAGACCGATGCGGCGATCAATCCTGGCAATTCGGGCGGCGCGTTGGTCGACATGAACGGCAGGCTCGCGGGCATCAACACCGCGATCTATTCGCGCTCCGGCGGTTCGCAGGGCATCGGTTTCGCGATCCCCGCCAACATGGTGCGCGTCGTCGTCGCTTCTGCCAAGGGCGGCGGCAAGGCGGTGAAGCGGCCGTGGCTCGGCGCGAAATTGCAGGCGGTGACGCCCGAGATCGCCGAGAGCCTCGGCCTGCGTTCGCCGACCGGTGCGCTGGTCGCGAGCGTGGTGTCGAACGGCCCCGCGGCGAAGGCCGGTTTGAAATCCTCCGATCTCATCACCGGGATCGACGGCCAGACCGTGGATGATCCCAACGCTTTCGACTATCGCTTCGCGACGCGCCCGCTCGGCGGCACGGCGCAGATCGACGTGCAGCGCGGCGGCAAGCCGGTCAAGCTGGCAGTGGCGCTGGAAACCGCGCCGGACAACGGCCGCAACGAGCTCGTCGTCACCGCGCGCTCGCCGTTCCAGGGCGCGAAAGTCTCGACCATCACGCCGGCGGTTGCCGACGAGCTGCATCTGGACGCCGACACAGAAGGCGTCGTGATCACCGATCTCGGCGGCGACAGCGCGGCCGCGAATGTCGGGTTCCAGAAGGGCGACATCATTCTGACGGTCAATAGCCAGAAGATCGGCAAGACCGGCGACCTCGAAAAGGCCGCAGGCGATCGCCCGCGGATCTGGCGAATCACGCTGGTGCGTGGCGGCCAGCAGATCAACGTCACGCTGGGCGGATGAGTCCGAAGCGACCACAGGAGACGCCAACTCTCTTTGCCGCGGCGGGGCTCGATCACGAGGCTCCGCATCCGCTGCCCGATCGGCTGCGGCCGCGCGCGCTCTCGGAGGTCGTCGGACAGGACCACATCCTGGGTCCCGACGGCGCGCTGACGCGCATGCTGGAAACGCGCACGCTGGGCTCGCTGGTGTTCTGGGGCCCGCCCGGCACCGGCAAGACCACGGTGGCGCGGTTGCTGGCGGACGCGACCGATTTGCATTTCGAGCAGATCTCCGCGGTGTTCTCCGGCGTCGCCGATTTGAAGAAATCCTTTGAGGCCGCGCGTGCGCGCCGCGAGATGGGCAAGGGCACGCTGCTGTTCGTCGACGAGGTGCATCGCTTCAACCGCGCCCAGCAGGATTCCTTTCTGCCCGTCATGGAAGACGGCACGGTGGTGATGGTCGGCGCCACCACCGAAAACCCATCGTTCGAGCTCAACGCGGCGCTTCTGTCTCGGGCGCGCGTGCTGGTGTTTCGCTCGCTTGACGCAGCCGCGATCGAAAAGCTGTTCGCGCATGCCGAGGAGGTCGAGGGCCGCAAGCTGCCGCTCGACGCCGAGGCGCGCGCCGTGCTGGTGCGCATGGCCGATGGCGACGGCCGCGCGTCGCTGACACTCGTCGAGGAAGTCTGGCGCGCCGCGCGCAAGGACGAGATTTTCGGCGCCGCGCAGTTGCAGGAGATTTTGCAGCGCCGCGCCCCGATCTACGATAAGTCGGCCGACGGCCATTACAATTTGATCTCGGCGCTGCACAAGTCGGTGCGCGGCTCCGATCCCGATGCCGCGCTGTATTATCTCGCGCGTATGCTGGACGCCGGCGAGGACCCGCTGTTCCTGGCCCGCCGCGTCGTGCGCATGGCGGTGGAGGACATCGGCCTTGCCGATCCGCAGGCGCTGGTCATCGCCAACGCCGCCAAGGACGCCTTCGACTTCCTCGGCCATCCCGAAGGCGAGCTCGCCATCGCACAGGCCGTGGTCTATCTCGCCACCGCACCGAAATCGAACGCGGTCTACACCGCCTTCGGCACGGCGATGCGGGTCGCAAAGCAGGCCGGCTCGCTGCTGCCGCCGAAACACATCCTGAACTCGCCGACCAAGCTGATGAAGTCGGAAGGCTACGGCGCAGCCTACGAATACGACCACGATGCCCCCGAGGCCTTCTCCGGCCAGGACTACTTTCCGGAAGCCCTGGGCCGCCAGACGTTCTACGACCCGCCCGACCGCGGTTTTGAACGCGAGATCCGCAAGCGGCTGGATTATTGGGCGAAGTTGCGGAAGGAGCGGGGCGGGACCTAGCCCTTTTGGGCTTGCTGCAGGGTTCGATTTACGGTTTACGTAACGCGTAATTCACGCTAGTCCGGCCAAGAAATCGACATGCCCCGCACGCCCATACATCCCGGCGAACACCTTGCCGAAGAACTGCGGCAACTGGGCATCTCCGCCGCAGAACTCGCGCGTCAGGTCGATGTACCCGTGAACCGGATCACCGGCATCATCAATGGACAGCGCGGCATCACGGCCGATACGGCGTTGCGTCTTGGTCACTGGTTCGACACCAGCCCGCAGTTCTGGATGAACCTGCAGCAGCAATATGAGCTGCGCCTCGCGGAAGAAGAGGTGGGGGCGCAGGTTGCGTCGCTGCCGCGCCGCGCGACGGTGCAGTCGACACGAAAGCTTGGAAAAACCGCATGAGCCGCCGCATCAAGAGAATGAACCCAAAACCTCGCGAGCGCGATGAGCGCAAGGAGGCACGTCCGTTCAAGGCGGGCGGTGCGAAGAAGGGAGGGCCGCGTCCCGGCGGCAAGCCCGGTGGTAGGCCGCCGCGGTTTGCGGCCGAGCGCGCCGAGCGGCGTGCGCCCGAACCTGCGCTGGAAACGTCCGCGCCAGCAAAGCCCGTCGAGGCGCTGCTGCCGACCAAGGTGGAGACCGTCAAGGTAACGGCCGACGAGAACAACATGCGCGTCGATCGTTTCCTCGAAGCGCGCTTTCCCGGCCTGTCGTTCTCCCACATCCAGCGCGTCGTCCGCAAAGGCGAGTTGCGGGTCGACGGCAAGCGCGTCGACAGTAAGGACCGTCTGGAGGAGGGCCAGAGCGTCCGCATCCCGCCGCTGAAGCTCGACACGCCGAAGGCAGCCAATCCGCAGTCGGAGGCAGCGCAAAAGACGCTTGCCGCACTGAAGGAGATGACGATCTACGAGGACGACGACGTTCTTGTGCTGAACAAGCCGGCCGGCCTTGCCGTGCAGGGCGGCTCGGGCATGACGCGGCATATCGACCAGATGCTGGAGGTGATGCGCGATGCCAAGGGGCAGAAGCCGCGCCTCGTGCACCGCATCGACAGGGAGACGTCGGGCTGTCTCTTGGTCGCCAAGACCCGCTTTGCCGCCTCGCACCTGACCGGCGCGTTCCGTTCGCGGTCGGCGCGAAAAACCTATTGGGCGCTGGTGCCGGGGCTGCCGAAGCCGAAGCAGGGCCGCATCTCGACCTTCCTCGCCAAAGAGGAGAGCGAGGACGACACCATCATGCGCATCGCCCAGCATGGCGACGAGGGCGCGAGCCATGCGGTGACGTATTATGCGGTGGTCGAGACCGCCGGCAACAAGCTGACCTGGGTGTCGCTGAAGCCGGTGACGGGGCGCACCCACCAGCTGCGCGCCCACATGGAACATATCGGCCACCCCATCGTCGGCGATCCCAAATATTTCAACATCGAGAATTGGCAACTGCCGGGCGGCCTGCAAAACCGGCTGCATCTGCTTGCGCGCCGCATCGTCATTCCGCATCCGCGCGGCGGCGTGATCGACGCGACCGCACCGCTTCCGCCGCACATGCAGCAGTCGTGGAACCTGCTCGGGCTCGATGCAAGCAGATTTGATCCGATCGAGAACGCGCCTGAAGAGTAGTTGAACGGGGGCGGCAGAAGGGTTGGTGACTGGACAGGGACCGAAACGAGATGCGCGAATTGTTCGATGAAGCTGCGGGGCGATCCCCGCTCGATCCGCAGGAGGCGGTCCGCCAGGCCTCGCGCGTGCCGTTGCGCAAGCGCTTCTACAAGGAGGTGGGGGTGGCCGAGGCTGAGGGCGGTTTCGCCATCATGCTCGACGGCAAGCCGATTCGGACGCCATCTGGACGCCAGGTGGCGATCCCCTCGCGAGACCTTGCCGATGCGGTGGCTGCGGAATGGGCGGATCAGAACGAGACGATCAAGCCCATGACCATGCCGCTGACGCGGATCGCCAACAGCGTGGTCGAGGGCGTCGTTGACCGCGTCGATCTCGTCACGGACGACCTTGCAAAATACCTCCAGTCCGATCTGCTGTTCTATCGCGCCGGCCATCCCGAGGGACTTGTCGCCTGCGAGGCCGCGCATTGGGACCCCGTGCTGTTCTGGGCCGCGGAGACGCTGGGGGCGCACTTCATCCTGTCCGAGGGCATCATGCATGTGAGGCAGCCGGACGAGGCAATCCAGGCCGCGCGTGCGGCACTGCCGGGGGATGCCTGGTCGGTCGCCGCCCTCCACGTGATCACGACGCTCACCGGCTCGGCGCTGCTGGCGCTGGCGCTTGCCCATGGCGTGCGCGACGCCGACCAGATCTGGGCGGCAGCCTATGTCGATGAGGACTGGAACGCCGAGAAATGGGGAGTGGACGAAGAAGCGGCCGCGCGCCGCGCTGCCCGACTGAGGGATTTCAAGGCTGCGGTCGCGGTCCTGGCGGCGGTAAAACCGCCCTCGGCCGAAGGTCCTTAACGAGAGGTTTACGACGCAGGCGTTAGGGTGACCCGTGCTCCTGGGCCCGTGAGATGCCGACGCCGATAAGCTCGATCCTTCCCGTCAGCGCTGCCAGCGCCGTGGCTGATGCGGCGACCCCTGACCTCGTGCTTCAGGCTGGTAGTGTCGTCGACGCCAAGGTGGTCAGCGTGCTCGCCGACAAT
Organism: Bradyrhizobium nivariense; assembly: GCF_029846715.1. Taxonomy (GTDB): domain Bacteria; phylum Pseudomonadota; class Alphaproteobacteria; order Rhizobiales; family Xanthobacteraceae; genus Bradyrhizobium. Next base: position 514,935 of record NZ_JARVWW010000001.1, on the reverse strand, counting down.
CTGGTGCGGATCGCGATCGCCAACCTCTCGATGGATGTGATGTCTGAGGTGTCGCTGACGCCCGGACAAATTCTCCAGCTTGCGGTGTCGCAGAACGACGGCACCATCCGGCTCGCCATCATGGGCGGGGCAGGCGAGGCGGCCGCCGATCAGGTCATGCTGACGCCGGCTGCGGCCTCGCTGGTGGACAGCCCGTCGCTGGCGCCATCAGTGGGCGCGGTCCGCAACACCCTCACACCGACCGAGCAGGTCGCCGTCACGGCGGCTTCGGCCGAGGCCGTGACGAAGCAAGGCAGCCAGGCGCCGCTGTTCGCCAATCTGGCCGCGGTCGTCACTAGCAGCGATCTGCCGGCGGGGCTGAAGCAGGCGATGCTGGGCGTGCTGGCGCAGCAGACCTCGCTCAACACCGGGCTCGATGGCGGCGATATCGAATCCGCCTTCCAGAAGTCCGGACTGTTCCTCGAGGCCTCGCTCGCCGCAGGTGCGACGCCGTCCTCCGGCACGATGCCGGACCTGAAGGCGGCATTGCTGGTGCTGCGTCAGACGCTGACGACGCTCGAGACCACCGTGCCACAGGGTGCCGCGATTCCTGCTGCTACCCCGGGGACGCCGCAGGTTGCCGCCGCGCCGGTTCCGGCAGCAGGAGAGGCCGAGCCGGCGGCCTTGCCGTCAACCGAACCCGAGATCGTCCAACCGCCGCAAATGCCGCGCAGCGCCAATCTCGCGGCCGCTGTGCTGGCCGACATCGCTGGCGGTGCTCCGCAGGCCGCGATGCCGCGGACGATGACCGCAAGCCTTGCCGCGAGCCTCCTGCAAGAGATCACGCAAAACCTGCCGCGCCTGACCGGCAACGTGCCGGGCTCGAACAAGGCCGTGCCTGACGGACACATCTTCGAGGCAGCCGCGCGCGCGACGCCACCGCCGGTTCGCGGCGCGTTGCCGTCGACGCAATCCATTGCCTCGCCGTCACTCGCACCGGATACGCCGCTCGCTGCGACCGTGCATCGGCTGCTCGACGACACCGAAGCCGCGATCGCGCGCCAGACTTTGCTCCAGGTCGCTTCGCTCCCCGATCGCACTGACGCCAGCGGTCACAGGATCGATCCGACCGTGCCGCAGTGGAATTTCGAGATTCCCTTCGCTACGCCGCAGGGCACCGCAATGGCGCAGTTCGAGATCTCGCGCGACGGCGGCAATGAGTCCGCCGATCCCGCCAAGCGCACCTGGCGCGCGCGGTTCACACTCAATGTCGAGCCGGCCGGCCCCGTGCACGCTTTGATTACTCTGAACGGCGACAAGACCTTCGTGCGGATGTGGGCGGAGCGGCCGGCGACGGCGCAGCAGCTCCGCGCCGGAATCGGCGAGCTCAACCAGGCCCTGACCAGGGCCGAGCTCAAGCCCGGCGACATCCTGGTCCGCGATGGCACCCCGCCACAGCCCGCACCGGCCCGCGCCGGCCACTTCCTGGATCGCGCCACATGAGCGACCCGTCGAAGCTTGCGATTGCGCTACATTACGAGAAGGGCAGCAACGCGCCTGTCGTCGTCGCCAAGGGCAGAGGCACGATCGGCGAAAAAATCGTCGAGATCGCCAAGGCCAACGACATCCCGATCGAGGAGAACGAGATCTTGGCCGGCGCGCTCTCCAAGGTCGAACTCGGCGAGGAGATCCCGCCCGACCTCTACAAGGCCGTCGCCGAAGTGCTGGTGTTCGTGCTGCGGCTGTCGGGCCGGGGGCGGTAGAGCATGATCCGGACCCGAAGGGCCGCGTTAGCGCAAAGTGTGCAGCGGTTGTCCGAAGAGATCATGCTCAAGAAATAACCTGTCATTGTTTCACCACGATAATTGCTGCATGGTTGCGGCCGCTTTCATCGTTCAACGGATGTCGCTCTTGATCACCCGCCGTTCCACCCTCGGCCTTCTTGCCGCAGCTGCCACCATGCCATCGCGCTCGTTCGCCCACGTCGCGCCGCCGCGCAACGAAATCAGCGAGAGCCTCGCAAAACGCTTCACGGACCTCGGCACATCAGGCACCTTCGTCGGCTACAAGGTCGAGGATTATCTGATCGTCGCCAGCGACAAGGAGCGTTCGGGCGAAGCCAAGCCGCCGGCTTCGACCTTCAAGATTCCGAACTCGCTGATCGCGCTGGAGACCGGCGTGGTCGCTGATCCCGACAAGGACGTGTTCCCGTGGGACGGCGTGAAGCGGCCGATCGAAGCCTGGAACAAGGACCACACGCTGCGCAGCGCAATTCTCGTCAGCGCGGTGCCGGTCTATCAGGAGATCGCGCGCCGGATCGGGCAAGAGCGCATGCAGAAATACGTCGATCTGTTCGACTACGGCAATCGCGATATCGGCGGCGGCATCGACCAGTTCTGGCTCACCGGCGCCTTGCGTATCGATCCGGTCGAGCAGGTCGATTTCGTCGACAGGCTGCGCCGCCGCGCACTGCCGATTTCGAAGCGCAGCCAGGATCTCGTCGCCGACATCCTGCCGGTGACCAAGGTCGGCGACAGCGTCATTCGCGCCAAGTCCGGGCTCTTGGGCGCCGAGCGCGGCGAGCCGTCGCTTGGCTGGATGGTGGGCTGGGCCGAGAAGGGCGAAGCGCACACCGTGTTCGCGCTCAATATGGACTGCAAGGAGCCGCGTCTGGTCGGCGCGCGCATGCCGCTGACGCAAGCCTGCCTTGCCGAGATCGGCGCCATCTAGCGCTGCCGCGCTGGCGCCGCTCGACTAGCATCTCCCGGCCAAGAAACCGCGCCAAGAAACTGCGCCAAGAAAAACCGGGAGGACAAAATGAACTCAACGCCGCTCTGGCTGTCATCGGTCACGCTTGCCGCCGCAGGCGGTTGGCTCGCCGCCACGTTGTTTGCCGGTCCCGCCACCAGCAGGGAGCCGCGCTTTCCGCAACTCACGATGGATCAGCTCGACGCGAAGCAGAAGCCGCTCGGCGAGCAGATCATGAAGGTCTCGAGCGTCGGCATCGGCGGGCCATACAATCCGATGATCCGCAGCCCGGTGCTCGGCCAGCGCCTGTTCGACCTGTTCCATTATCTGCGCTGGGAAACTTCGGTCCCGACAAAACTCAACGAGTTCGCGATCCTGATCATCGGGCGGCAGTGGCGCTCGCAGGTCGAGTGGTACGCCCATGCGCCGCTGGCGGCGAAGGCGGGCCTGTCGCCCGACACCATCGCGGAGCTGAAGGCCAACAAGCGGCCGTCGAACATGGCCGAGGACGAGGCCGTCGTCTACGACTTCGTCACCGAGCTCACCACGACCAAGAAGGTCGGCGACGAAACTTATGCGCGCGCCAAAAAGGTCTTCAACGATCAGCAGATCGTCGACCTCACCGCGCTCGCGGGTAACTATGTGATGGTCGCGATGCTGCTGGCGATGGCGGAAGAGACGGTGCCGCCGGACAAGCAGGAGCCGTTCAAGCCCGGCGAGCCGTAGGGCGGGCAGCTTCTTTGCGGCCATCCTTCGAGACGCCCGCTTCGCGGGCTCCTCAGGATGAGGTCTTGTTTCGCGGCGATATATCAGACCCTCATGGTGAGGAGCGCCGCCTTACGGCGCGTCTCGAACCATGCAGGCCGAACAGGCGCCTAACCCAGCTTGAACAGCGCCTGCAAAAACTCCTCCACCGCCTTGCGCGACTCCGCGGCCGTGGTTGGATTGCCGCCGACATGCGGATTGAGCTCGACGCAGGAATCCTTGTAGGTGAACGGCGCTTTCGTGTCGGCGTTCATCAGCACGCCGCCATCGCCTTCCTTGATCTGGCAGCTGCGCACGGTCTGCGCGCCAGTGGACACGGCGACCGTATTGACGCCGAGCAGCCCACTGTCAAAGCCGTGCGCGCTGTCGGGGTATTCGGTCAACACCACGTCGCGACCGGCCGTCTTGAGCCGCTCGACGAACGCCTTGCAGCTCTTCACGGGATTGTAGTCGTCGGGCGTGCCGTGGAAGATGCGGATCGGGCGCGCGGCAACGTCCGTGTCGCTCTGATAGGTCGTCGAGCAGTCCGGATAGAAGGGAATGTAGGCGGCGAACTGGATGCCGGACTTGTTCCAGAGCTTGTGGAAGCGCTCGAGGCTGGCATAGAGCGTCGCCTGTCCGCCGCGTGAAAAGCCCATCAGCACAATGCGGTCAGGAGCGACGCGGGGATGTTTTGCCAGGATCTCAAGCGAGCGGTAGATGTCGATGATGAGGTTGAGCCGGCCGAGCAGGGCCTGGTTCGGCCCCACCACCGTCAGCCCGCGGCCGGTAAAGCCGTCGATCACGAAGGTCGAGATGCCCATGGCGTTGAACGCGTGCACCCAGGCCTCGGTCGTGGCGCCGACGCCGCTCGAGCCGTGCATCAGCACCACGACGGGGAGTTTTCCGCTGCCTTGCGCGACGCGGAATTCGCCGGCGACCGTCACCGGCTTGCCGGCCGCGGCGTCGCCGCTGAGGAACTGCTGGTCGGAGAGGGTGAGCGAAGGGATCGGGTAGATCTCGGCGCGGGTGGCGACTTCCCTGGGAAGCGATTGTGCGTTGGCGCCAATGCCGACGAACAGCGTTGAAATACAGAGCGCCATGGCGACGCGGAATGCGGTCGGCATCGGTTCTTCCCCCGTGATTCTCAGTGAGTAGAACAACAGCCCCGCGCGCTGTCAATTTGACGCGGTTGGCGGCTTCCCTCAGGGGGGATCGGCCTTCTTCGCCGTCAGCGCCTCGTCGATCGCAAAACCGCCGATCTCGCTCATCGCCTGCGAGATCACATCGCCCTTGCGGGCAAAGCCGGCTGAGAGAAAGTCGAACTGGGTGCGCGCCAGCCGCAGCACCTCGATCGGCACGGAGATGACGGTCTCGTTGAAACTGTCGACCGAGGCGTGCAGCGTCTCCAGCTCGCTTGTGAGCTTGCCGATATGGCTCTCCGCGTGCTGCATCAGACCGAGCAGCTTGCCCCGCTCGGCATCGAACGCCGCACGTTCGTCCGCCGCGGCCGCAGCGACCTCGGCAAGCTGGCTGCGCAGCCCATCAATTTGCTTGACCATGGCATCGGATGCCCTCTCACCGGCCTCGCGCAGATCGGTGTTGCGCGTGTTCTCTTCGTGCTCCCTGTGATAGAGGCGCTCCGCCGACATCGCGCGCTGGCTCAGCGACTCGATCAGCGCGGCGGCGCGCAGCAGCATCTCGCCGTTCCGCCCCGACACCATGCTGGCCATACGCCGCAGGAAGTCGGTGGTTTCGGACGATGAGTTCGGCGGCAGGGGGACGACCGTCGCGGACATGGGTGTTGCTTGAGCCAGGGCATAATGACCGCCGCCGTACCGACTGGGCTCACGCAACATTCGGCGCCTGATCGTAAGCCTGGAGCAAGCCTGAATCGGCCGGCCCGGTCAACCGGGCCGGGCCGCCAAATTTGCGGGCAGCGCGCGGGGTCAGGTGTCCTTCTGCCGCCCGATCCGGCCGAGGTGGGTGAAGCCGAACCCGGCCGAATATTTCAAGCCATAGCCCAGCGCGCGGTCGATGCCGATATGGGCGAGCCAGATCAAGGCGATGGACAGGGTAAGCGGCGAGGCGAGGCCGAAGCCGAGCGTCATCAGCGCCACCGGCGCCATGTAGCTGTGCGCGGCGTTGTAGACCAGCGCGCCGAATTTGGCGTCGGCAAGATAGGCGAGGAAGCTCAAATCAGGGACGAGGAAGAGCAGGGCAAAGACCTGCCAGGAGCCGTCCCATGTCCAGTAGAGCATCACCATCCCCACAAACAGGGTCAGGCCCTCCAGCCGCAGCAGGATGTTGACGCCGCCCGTCGCCGCGCCGGTCTCAGCCGTTCCTTCGGTCATGCTCGCCTCCCAGGCAAAACTTTGTAATTCCTTGCGCTTTCCCGCTGCGGCAAGCCAGCCCTGCGACGCCGAAAGCCGCTTCCCGGCCCGCAAAATGCCGTGTTAGAACCCCCGGCAATCGCATTTAGGTTAAGAACTGGCGGGAGCAAATGAAACATATCCTGGACGCCCTTGAAGATCGTCGTGCCGGCGCCAAGCTCGGCGGCGGGGAGAAGCGCATCGAAGCGCAGCACGCCCGCGGCAAGCTGACCGCGCGCGAGCGCATCGAGCTTCTGCTCGACAAGGGATCGTTCGAGGAGTTCGACATGTTCGTCGAGCACCGCTCCACCGAGTTCGGCATGGAGAAGAGCAAGGTGCCCGGCGACGGCGTCGTCACCGGCTGGGGCACCGTCAACGGCCGCAAGACTTTTGTGTTCGCCAAGGATTTCACCGTGTTCGGCGGCTCGCTGTCCGAGACCCACGCGCTGAAGATCACAAAGCTGCAGGACATGGCGATGAAGGCGCGGGCGCCCATCATCGGCCTCTATGACGCGGGCGGCGCCCGCATCCAGGAGGGCGTCGCCGCGCTCGCCGGCTATTCCTACGTGTTCCGCCGCAACGTGCTCGCCTCGGGCGTGATCCCGCAGATCTCTGTCATCATGGGCCCCTGCGCCGGCGGCGACGTCTATTCGCCGGCGATGACCGACTTCATCTTCATGGTGAAGAACACCAGCTACATGTTCGTCACGGGCCCCGACGTGGTGAAGACGGTGACCAACGAGGTCGTCACCGCGGAAGAACTTGGCGGCGCCTCAGTGCACGCCACGCGCTCCTCGATCGCCGACGGCGCCTTCGAGAACGACGTCGAGACGCTGTTGCAGATGCGGCGCCTGATCGACTTCCTGCCGTCCAACAACACCGACGGTGTGCCGGAATGGCCGAGCTTCGACGACATCGGCCGCGTCGACATGTCCCTGGACACGCTGATCCCCGACAATCCGAACAAGCCCTACGACATGAAGGAGCTGATCCTGAAGGTCGTGGACGAGGGCGATTTCTTCGAGATCGCGGATGCCTTCGCCAAGAACATTGTCACCGGCTTCGGCCGCATCGCCGGCCGCACCGTCGGCTTCGTCGCCAACCAGCCGATGGTGCTGGCCGGCGTGCTCGACAGCGATGCCTCGCGAAAGGCCGCGCGCTTCGTTCGTTTTTGTGATGCCTTCAACATCCCGATCGTCACCTTCGTCGACGTGCCCGGCTTCCTGCCCGGCACCGCGCAGGAGTATGGCGGCCTGATCAAGCACGGTGCAAAGCTGCTGTTTGCGTACTCGCAGTGCACGGTGCCGCTGGTCACCATCATCACCCGCAAGGCCTATGGCGGCGCCTTCGACGTCATGGCTTCCAAGGAAATCGGCGCTGACATGAACTACGCCTGGCCGACCGCCCAGATCGCGGTGATGGGCGCCAAGGGCGCGGTCGAGATCATTTTCCGTGCCGACATCGGCGACCCCGACAAGATCGCCGCCCGCACCAAGGAATACGAAGACCGCTTCCTGTCCCCCTTCATCGCGGCCGAGCGCGGCTACATCGACGACGTCATCATGCCGCACTCAACCCGCAAGCGGATCGCAAGGGCGCTGTCGATGCTGAAAGACAAGAAGGTGGAAACGCCGGCGAAGAAGCACGACAATTTGCCGTTGTAGAGAACTTGTAGCCCGGATGAGCGTAGCGACATCCGGGTTTTCTATCCAAGTCCCGCATATTGCTTCGCCCATGCGGGATACTGATTTTGTTTCTGACTTGGCATGCTCGATCCAAATGACCGAAGACGATCCGACGGACGAAATCTCCGACATCGAGGCGCGGATCGAGGCGCTGGCCGAGATCGCCGAGCGCTGCCGGAAGTACGTTCTGGCGTCCAAGATTGCCGTTGGCAGTGGAGCCGCGCTGCTGTTGGTCGCGATTCTCGGCCTGTTCGGGACCGGTCAGACCGCGGCTCTCGGATCGATCGCTCTGGTGCTGGGTGGGATCGTCTCGCTCGGCTCGAACGTCAGCACGTTGCGCCAGACCGAGAGCGCCATCGGTGTTGCGGAGGCGCGCCGTTCAGCGTTGATCAGCAGCATCGACCTTCGCGTGGTTGCCGATGCGCCGATGAAGCTGGTGTAACGCGCCGGTTTACGCGGCAGCCCTGTGCGACAGCACCTGCAACTCCGTGCGGCATTCGGCTGCGAACGCCTGAAGGCGTTGCGCGGTTTGCTGGTCGAGGATCGCCTTTGCGAGACGCTCGGCGCGGGCAAGCTGGTCTTTGAGATATTCGATGCGGGCCATGTGTCACCTTCCGCCCTGATCATTTGAAGCAATTTGCTTCGTTGCGATGGCAGGGAGCGTACGGCTGATGCCGGGTTAGTTATGTGCGGCACGTCACGCAGATCGCGCCGCGTCCGCCGCGGCGAAATGCGCCATCTGGTCGGCGTGGGCCTTGACGAAGGCCGGGCGGGCCGTGGCGCGCGCGACGTAGGCGCGGCAGGCCGGATGCTCCGTCAGTCCATCGAAATGATCGACGAGGCGCAGCACGTCCGACATCAGGATGTCGGCGACGGAGAACGGCCCCGCGAGCCATTCGCGGCCGGCCAGCACCGGCTCCATGTGCTTGAGGCGGAGCTTGAGGAAGTCGTCGAAAAACTTCACGGCTGGTGAGCCGTCGTCATTCCCGGTGAACTTGAAAAGCGCCCAGGGCAGGCTCGCCATCTCCACGGAGTTGAGTGCCGCGAATACCCATTTCGTCGTCTCAACGCGGCCGCGCGGATCTGATGGCATCAGCGTCGCGCTGAGTTCGCCAAGATGCAGCAAGATCGCGCCGCTCTCGAAAATGGAAATGTTGGCATCGGTCAGCCACGGCACCTGGCCGAAGGGCTGGTGCGCCAAATGCGCCGCGCCGCGATCGCCGAACGGCACGCTCGCGACGCGATAGGGCAAGACGGCCTCTTCGAGGGCCCAGCGCACACGGAGGTCGCGCACGAAGCCCCGCGGCATCTCGGGAACCCAGTCGAAGGTGGTGAGGGTGAGGTCGACCATGCGGTGTCTCCGTGCTGTCTTGGCATAGGACGGATGGAGGGAGCGCATTCCGACAGCGGGGACAGGTTTTTTTCGTCGCCTTTCGCCAACCCACCCGACGGATCGCGGAATCTCCATCACTGCCCAAGCTTCGCCAGCTTCCCTTGCTTTGCCGCCTCGACCGCGCGCTCGGCATCCTCCGGCAGCAGCAATCGTTCCGCGACCTGCCGCGCGGCCTCGCGCCGAACCGCGGCCACATACGCGCCATCATCTGCATAGCGTTCCGCGATCGACGGCCGCGGATCGTGCACTTCCTTCCGCGCCGCCTCGGTCGGCGCGAATGGCACCACCGCGCCCTGCAGCGGATAGAGCGCTGTCGGGCCAAATCCCTGCGCCCGCGGATTCCACGCGGTGTAGGTCGCGCGTGGCACCGCGAGCGCAAGTTGGCGGATGCCGGCGATGGCCATGCCGTCATTGTCGGCCTTCGGCACGAACACGGGATAGCGGCCGATCTCCTTCGGCGGCAGCACGCTCTGGTCGGAGAAGGCGGCAAGCGTGTGGATGCCGGCGTAGGGCAGGCCGGGGATATCCGTCGGCACGGCGCCCTGCGCCGACACAAGCGTGCCATGGGCGCGCATGGGGATGCGGCTTGCGGGCGGCTTCGTGCCGTCGCTGATCCAGGCGTTGAGGTCGGTGAGCAGCGCACGCATAGGCCCGCCCGCATGTATCGGGTTTTGCGGCAGCGACATCGCGGGCACGCCCTTGTGCATGATGTCGGCGGCTTCGGCGAAATGCGGCGTGCCCGAGATCATGTAGGCGCGGACGTTGTCGGGCAGGTCGAGGTGATTGCCTGCGAGATCGGTGACGAGCAGCGAGGCGTGCGAGGCCCACCATTCGTGCTCGCTGTCGGTCTGCATCACCTTGGGGCAGGTGGCCGAGAGCGCGCAGCGGCGAAGCAGGCCGTCGGTCCTGCCGGAATAGGGATCGCTCAGGCTCGCATAGGTGAAGGGGAAGAGATCGGCCTGCCACGCCGGATCCTGCGGATGGCGCGGGTTGCGGCCGGGCTGGCCAAAGCGGACGTTGGTCGCCATCCGCCGCGTACCCGCGACATGCGGCATCAGGCCGTCGAACACGGTTCGTCCGGAAAGGTCCTCATTGAAGCCGAGATAGAGGAAGTCGCGCAGGAAGCGGCCGGATTGCGAGACGCCGAAGCCGATGGCGTGGCTGACCGACGGATGCAGGCCGCTCAGCAGCGGGTTCGCCTGGGTCTCGTCATGGCGGAGGAAGCTGACAACGTCGCGCACGGCGGCATAGCCCATGCCGAGGGCGACCGGATCGCGCGCAGTATAGGTGATCTCGTAGAGCGCGCCGGCGTCAAAACCGTCGGGCCTGACAATCTCCACCGTCGCGGGATCGATCAGCTTCGCGGCGAGGCCGGATGGCGTCTGCCGGGCGTCGGCCCAGGCGGCGCGCACCGTGACATTGAGATTGGCGGCATCGGCCGCGGGCCAAATCAGCGTTGCGCGCGCGGGGTTGGTCGTGTTGTCGAAAACGAATTCTTCGCGCGCGGGTCCCGTGACGCTCTTGAGCACCGGCGCCGTCATCGCGAGCTGTCCCGGCTTGGAAGGGATGTCGCCCTGCCAGCCGACCCAGACCATCGTAAAGCCCTGGCGGTGCAGAAAGCCGATGCCGGCATCCTCGGCCTTGTCCGCATTGTTGGCGCCGGGCTGGGCGGAATCGTCGAACAGTTGCGGCGCCAGCTTGCGGCCGCGGTTGGGCACTTCCAGCAGCAGCGTGCCGTTGCCGTGCGTGGGATCGCTGGGCCTGAGGATCACGACGTCCGCGGTGGCCTCGACCTTTCCATCTGCATTGCGTGGCGCGAGTGCGAGATCGGTGATGACCGCGTTGCGGTCGTCGACCGGGTTGAGTGCGATGGTCGCGCGCGCGGTGATGCGCTCGTAGGTTCCGACGTTGCCGAAGTTACGCCCGGCAAAAGCGGGCTCGCGCGCAAGGATGTCGAAGCGGACGATTTCGGCGGGTGAGGCGGCCGGCCACAGCGAGGCGATCGCAACGAGACCCGTGATGATCCTGCGCATGGCCATTCCCCCCTTATGGGCGCGACGGCAAAATCCGCCGCGCGGGCTTTTTGTTGCCGCCACTATAACCGGGTAAGCTAACCCCAAACAACAGGAGGAAATCCGATGCCATCAGCCTTCTTCGTCGTCCGCGCCAACATCACCGATGCCGGCAAGCGCGCCGCCTTTGACACATGGTACGAGACGGAACATTTGCCCGACGCGGTGAAGGCGTTTGGCGTCGCTAAGGCTTGGCGGTTCTGGAGCCTGGACGATCCCTCGCTGCATCAGGCCATGTACCAGTTCGACGACGAGGCCAAGCTCGCTGCGATGCTGATGGGCGATGCGCTGACGCGGTTGGTGGCCGATTTCAACCGCGATTGGCCCGAAGTGAAACGCTCGCGCGAGACGCTGCTGCTGGCGCAGGAATTTGCGAAGTAGCCACGCATCCGTGTCGCCTTTCCATAAACCTGAACGCGCGATTCAGCTTTGGTTCATGTCGTGACCACGACACTCCCTCTGCATCACTTGCCCGATAGCCCAGAGGACATGTCATGGAGCGCCGGAACTTTTTGAAGTTTGCAATCGGTGTCGCGGCCGGAGCTGCCGCGTTCACGACCGCCGCACAGGCCGCGCCGCTGGCGCCGCAGCCGCTGGGTGATCCCCGCCGCATGCCGCAAGGCAATCCAGACGCTCATCCCGCAGTCACCAGCAGCGATGAAGCCGCGCAGTTGAAGCCGGAACAGGTGCATTGGCGCGGCCACGGCCACTGGCGTCGCCGTCACTGGGGCTGGCATCGCCGTCACTGGGGCTGGCGCCGCCGGCGCTGGCATCGCCGCCACTGGTAAGCTCCGCGCAAGCCAGGCTTTGCAAGCCTAGGCTTTAAACGGGGACCGCGATTGCGGTCCCCGTTTTGATTCGAAGCCGTCCCGATGCGACGTCAGGCGTTAAAAAAAGTGGCCGCGCAGGCTGATCCAGCGCGGCCACTTCGCAATGCGAAAAGAAGAGATCAGTACGGACGGCAGCGGCCGGCGTACCAGCGGAGGCCATAGGGGCAGCCGCGGGGGCGTACGACCACGACCGGCGCCGGCGCGACCACGACAACGGGACCACGGCCGGCCATCGGGCGGCAGTTGCCATAGCGGCCGCGATAGAAGCCGGGGCCGCAGCCCTCCGCGGCGCTGGCCGCCTCGCTGAAACCAACGACCGCGCTGGCGAGCATCACGGCGGCGAACAGGTATTTCATCTGATCTTCCTTCTCGTCCTTGGGGCAGGCTTGTGGGCAGGTTCCAGGAGGGCTTGGCGCTTTCGGCGCACAATGAATCAAAAGACACGATTCGACACGTTAAAGTTTGCAACATGCCGACACGGCGCGACCCAAGCCTGCCAATCATGACCTGAATGCGGCATGAACGTTTCTCCGCACGCGGCTTAGGACGACAGCAATGACGCTAGCGGTCGAGAAAACCCAGCACCAGCTCCTTGTACTTCTCCGGTGATTCCAGAAAGACAAGGTGGCCGGTGTCCGGGATCACCTCGGCCCGCGCATTCGGCATCTTCGCGGCCAATGCCTTCGCCAGCTCGGCGTTCTGTCCCATCTTCGCGCGCAGTGCCTCCGGAGCGTTCGGTCGGCCCGGTGCGTTGTGGTCGTCGGCACCCATGATGAACAGCGTCGGCTCGGTGATCAGTGCAACCTCGTGCGCCACCGGCTCGCGATAGATCATCTGGCCGGAGCTGACGAAGGCCCGCAGCCAGCGCGGATAATCAGGGCTGCCCTTGATGTTGAAGCGGGCCTCGATGAACGGCGTGATCGCGTCCGGCGGCAGCTTGATCGCGTAATTGGTCTGGAGCTGCTTGCGATAGCCGTCGGCCGTGAGCTTGTCCTCGGTCTCGATGATCTTGTCGGTCGGCGTCGGCGGCACGTAGAGGCGATAATCCTCGAGCCCGATCGGCGCGGTCAGCACCAGATGGGCGACGCGATCCGGATAGGCGCGGGCGATGCGCACCCCGAGCATGCCGCCGAGCGAATGGGCGACGATCTCGGCCTTGTCGATCTTGAGATGATCGAGCAGCGCGACCGTGTTGCGCGCCAGCGTGTCGAAGTGCAGCTCGCCTGCCGGCTTGGAGGATTTGCCGAATCCGATCTGGTCCGGCACCACGACGCGGAAGCCGGCCTCGCTCAGCATCTTGATGACAGGCGCCCAGTAGCTCGAGGGGAAATTGCGTCCGTGCAGCAGCACCACGGTGCGGCCGTTCGGCTGCGCCGGCGCCACGTCCATATAGGCCATGCTGAGCTGCTCGCCGTCATTGATAACAGGCAGCAGGTGCACGGGATAAGGATAGGCAAAGCCTTCGAGCGCGATGCCGTAGGGCTCGCGCGGGGCGGTATCGGCGGCATGGACGGAGGTGAACGGCGAAGCGAGCAGGGCGGCGGCGAGCGCGGCCGGGAGGATACGGTTCATTGGGATCTCTGATGTGTGGCACCGATGGCCATAAACCCGTGGATGGCCGGGTCAAGCCTTGGCCGCGTCGACGGCAGGCGCTCACACGCAAATGTGCAATCTCAAGCGGCTCGCGTGATCAGTTCTGCTCATTGCCGAACAGCGCCGCAAACTGCTTTTCGCCGGTGCGCGTAAAATTCACCACGCGGCTGCCGGGCGTGGCGTCGCGGGCGGCCCATTTTAGCTCGGCGAAACGCTGCATCATGGCGGCGCCCAGCGTACCGGCGAGATGGTGGCGCCGCTCGCTCCAGTCGAGGCAGGCCTTGCAGATCGGGCGGCGCGGATGGGTGAGCATGTCGGGCGAGATCTGCAAATTTTTTGCGAGGAAGCGCTCGCCCTCCGCCGTCAGCTCGATCTCCTGCTTCTTCTGCCTGACCAGGTTTCGCGCGCGCAGGGTGTCGAGCATCTGCACGCCGAGATCGCCGGCGAGATGGTCGTAGCAGATCCGCGCACGCCGCAGCGCCGGATCCTTCGGCCCGGTGCGCACGCGCATATGGCCTGTCCGTGCGGCGAGGCCCGCAAGGCCCTCCAGCACGCCGGCGACGTCGTCGTCGGTGAGGCGGTAGTAGCGGTGGCGGCCCTGCTTTTCCGGCTCGATGAGGCCACCCGCCTCGAGCTTGGAAAGATGCGAGCTCGCGGTCTGCGGCGTGATGCCGGCCTCCTGCGCCAGCTCGCTCGCGGTGAGCGCGCGGCCGTTCATCAGCGCCGTCAGCATGTTGGCGCGGGCGGGATCACCGACGAGCGAGGCGATCATGGCGATGTCTGGACCTGATTTCATGCTTCGATGGTAGCCGAAGCATTGCTGTCGGGCAAGGTCGTAGCGTGTCGCCACATACACGTCATTGCGAGCGAACGGCGTAGCAAAACTGAAATCTCGATCCTCACCCTGAGGAGCGCGCTCTTGCGCGCGTCTCGAAGGGCGAGGCCACCGGCGGGGCCTTCATCCTTCGAGACGCTTGCTGTGCAAGCTCCTCAGGATGAGGAGCTGACGCTTCGCTCGCGCTATCAAAGAAGAGGAAACTTAGATGTCCGTCACCGTCTTCATCCGCTACCAGCTCGATCCGTTCAAGCGCGCGCAGTTCGAGGAATATTCGAAGCGCTGGCTTACCATCATCCCGAAATGCGGCGGCGACCTGATCGGCTATTTCATGCCGCACGAGGGCACCAACAACATCGCGTTTGCGCTGATCACCTTCGAGAGTCTGGCTGCGTATGAGGCCTATCGCACCCGGCTGCGTCAGGATACGGAAGGCATGGCGAACTTCCACTTCGCCGAGGAGCACAAATTCATCCTCGCAGAAGAGCGCACGTTCCTGCGCCAAGTGGTGTTGTAAGTGGTATTGTAGGCCATCAATTCAAGGAGACGCCCATGATCGCCGTGATCTTCGAGGTCTGGCCAAAGCCGGAACACCGCCAGGATTATTTCGACCTCGCGGCCGACCTGAAGCCGATCCTGCAAACCATCGATGGCTTCATCTCGGTCGAGCGTTTCGAAAGCCTGACCGAGAAGGGCAAGATTTTGTCAGTGTCGTTCTGGCGGGATGAGGCAGCCGTGCAAGCCTGGCGCAACACGATGGAGCATCGCCGCACGCAGGCCAAGGGCCGCGCAAAAATCTTCGCCGATTACCATTTGCGTATCGCCAGCGTCATCCGTGACTACAGCATGAATGATCGCGAGCAGGCGCCGCAGGACAGCCGCGCGGTGCATGACGCGCACTAGCGCTCGCGACGGCACGTCCCCATCTCTGCGCGGCCAACAAGGGAGAGAAACATGCATGTGACAACTGCTGACAAGCGCGCGACCTTCAGGAAGATGCACGAGAGCGGCTGCTTCATCCTGCCCAATCCGGTCGACGTCGGCAGCGCGAAAGCGTTGCAGCATCTCGGTTTCAAGGCGCTCGCCTCGTCGAGCGCGGGCTTTGCCTGGACCATCGGCAAGCCCGACAACCACGTCTCGGTCGAGGACGTCTGTCAGCATCTGGCGGCATTGAGCTCGGCGGTCGACATCCCCGTCAACGCCGATTTCGAGGGCGGCTTCGCGGTCGAGCCGGACAAGGTCGCGGACAATGTCGAGCGCTGTGTGCGCACCGGCGTTGCCGGTCTCTCGATCGAGGACTCCACCGGCGACAAGGACAAGCCGATCTACGAGCGCACACTCGCAGTCGAGCGTATCAGGGCATCTCGCAAGGCGATCGGCGACAGCGGCGCGCTGCTGGTCGGCCGCTGCGAGGCGTATCTGTGGGGCGTGATCGACCTCAAGCTCGTGATCGACCGGCTCACCGCTTACGCCGATGCCGGCGCCGATTGCCTTTACGCGCCGGGCCTGAAGACACGCGAGGATATTGCCGCGGCGGTGAAGGCTGTCGCGCCAAAACCGTTCAACCTGCTGATCGGCGGCTCCGGCCTGTCGTTGCAGGAAGCCACCGATCTCGGCGTGCGCCGAATCAGCGTCGGCGGCTCACTCGCGCGTGCCGCGTGGGGCGGCTTCATGCGGGCCGCGAAGGAGATGGCGGAGAAGGGCACCTTTGCCGAGCTCGGCAGCGGCTATCCCGGCGGCGAACTCAACAAGATGTTCGGCTAGAAACTCTAGAAACTAATGAACAGCGGCGGGATGTGAGGTCCCGCCGTTGTCGCATGTTGTTGCAAGTCGTTACTTCGCGCCGTCAGACGGCGCCTGCGTATCCGGGGCCGGCTTGCTCGGCGCGGCGCCCGTGGTCATGCCCGGCCCGGCGTTGTTGCGCGGCGTCACGTCGCGCATGCCGGGAGGTGCGGCCGGATTGGTGGACGGCGCCTGTTGCGCGGTTTGCGTCGCCGGCGCATTGCTCGCCTGGTTGCCGGTGCTCGTATTGTTCAGGCCGTAGAACACGGCACCCAGCACCAAGGCGATTGCCACTGCGAACAGGGCTACCTTGCCACTGGAGGCGGGGCCTTCGCCAAGCTCGGCGTCGGCCTGAAGCTGGGCATCCCGTCGCGCCGCGTTGCGATACTCATCATCGGCGAGATTCGGGCGATACGGATCGTTGGTAAAACGGTCGTCAGCCATCGATTGGGTCTCCTCGATTATTGCGGCTGGACAACCCATAGATGCGAGATTCGGTTCCGCCCTTCCTTGGGCTTTCCTTGGGCTTTCGTCGCATGTTGCGCCCGGACCGGGAATCGGGAACCTGTTCACTTGGGAACCCAAAGCGCAAGTTCCGCTGGGGAAAGGGAACAAAACGATGTGGAGCCTGCCGCCGAGCGATAGTGTTCTGCATCTGTTGTCGCTGGTCGCGGTCGCGGCGCAAGGCATGACCGCCGCGCTCGCAGCCGGCCGCCGCAACATGGACTGGCTCGGCGTCTGCTTCCTCGGCTGCATCACGGCGCTCGGCGGCGGCACCTTGCGCGATCTCTTTCTGGGCCACTATCCGCTGGCCTGGGTGCAAAACCCCATCTATCTCGCGCTGGCCGGGGGCGCCGCCTTCCTCACCATTCTGATGGCGCGCCTCGTGCACCGGTTGAAGGTGGCCTTCATCGTGCTTGACGCCATCGGCCTCGTCGTCTTCACCATGGCCGGCTGCGACATCGCCTGGCAGATGGACGCGACGTTGCCGATCGTCATCGTCTCCGGCATGGTGACGGGCTGCGCCGGCGGTGTGTTGCGCGACGTGCTCTGCAATGACGTGCCGCTGCTGTTCCGCTCCGAGCTCTATGCCAGCGTCTCGGTCGTCACCGGCCTGTTCTATGCGACCGCTTTCGGCCTCAAGCTCAACGCCGAGCTCTGGACCATTTTGACCTTCGCCCTCGGCATCAGCTTCCGCCTGCTGGCGGTGCGCTACAAATGGGAGATGCCGAAGTTTGTCTTCACGGAACAGGAGGAGCGGGAGCCTTGAGCTACGGCGCCTGCAGCTACGGCGCCTGCTTCCGCGCCTTCGCCACCTGCGCCGGCGTCACCAGCGGGGCTGCATTGCCCCAGGAATTGCGGATGTAGTTCGTCACCGCCGCGACCTCTTGGTCGGACAATTGCCTGGTGTAGGCCGGCATCTCGCCGGTGTTGGGTGCGCGCGGTGTCGTCACGGTGTGGGCGCCGTCGAGGATGATGCGCAAGGTCGAGGACGGATTGACCGATTGCAGCAGCGCGTTGCCGGGCAGCGGCGGATAGATGCGCGGTGCGCCGGAGCCGTCGGCTTCATGGCAGGCGATGCAGAGTTTGGCGTAGACGGCCTGGCCGGCCTTCATCTCGGCCTCGTCAGGCGGCGTCACGATGGTCTCACGCCGTGCCGGCGGCAGGCTCTTCAAGTAAACCGCGATCGCGCGCACGTCGGCATCGCTCATCTTCGAGGTCGAGTTGACAACCACCTCCGCCATCAGCCCGTCGGCATGGCTCCTGGCGTTGCGCCCGCTCTGAAGATATTCCGTGACGTCCTCGACGCTCCACGACTTCAGCCCGGTGCGGGCGGCGCCATCGAGCCTTGGCGCGTACCAGCCGCCGACCTCGTTGCCTGAGAGTGCCTGCGCCTGCTTGTCCGCGCCAAGATAGTTCTTCGGCGTATGGCAGGCGCCGCAATGGCCGAGCCCGGTGACGAGATAGCCGCCCCGATTCCACGCCGCGCTCTGGCTCTGGTCCGGCTCGAACAGGCCGGGCTTGAAATACACAATGTTCCAGATCCGGATCAGGCCGCGATAGCCAAACGGCCAGCGCAGCTCCGGCGGCTTGTTGCGGTTCGTGACGGCCGCGAGAGTTCCGAGATAGGCCCGGATCGCCAGCGTGTCGTCCTTCGTCATCCGCGTGAAATAGGGATAGGGGAACGCCGGATAATAGTTCGAGCCGTCGGGCGCGACGCCGGTGCGCACGGCGCGGGTGAAATCGGCATCGGTCCAGGCGCCGATCCCGGTGTCGCGGTCCGGTGTCAGGTTCGGCGCGTAGATCGCCCCGAAGGGCGTGTCGATGCGCTTTCCGCCTGCGAACGGTTTTGCGGGATCGGCGGTGTGGCAGCCCGCACAGTCGCCGGCCTCGACCAGCGCCTTGCCGTAGGCGATCAGCTCCGCCGACGGCTCGGCAGCGCTGGCCGCACTCGCAACCGCACTGCACAACGCCAGACCCATAAGCGCCAAGCCAGCCAGAATCGTCCGCATCGAAAGCCTCTCCTGCGACCGATCGACGTCGTCCCGCCTCACCGGGGCGTCACGTCGTTTCGCGACGGCGGGGGTATGGTGACACAAATTGAAAATCGCCGATGCCATTGCAGCCACGAAATTGCGATTTTTACCCGGCGCTGCCTTTGGTCCAGATTTGTGATGCGGAGCGTGAAATATCCGACATAGAGTGGCGAAGATGGTCGGCGCGCCCCAGCTAAAAACAACGGGCAGGCAACGGCTTAAGCAGCCAAGCGCTCAAAAGGGCGGAAGAGGACATAATGGGCATCAACCAGGGTCCGATCAGTCTTGATCAAAAATACACCCAGGGCACCGGACATATTTTCACAACCGGCATTCAGGCCCTGGTCCGCCTGCCGATGGCCCAGATCCGGCGCGACCGTGCCGCGGGGCTGAACACCGCGGGCTTCATCTCCGGCTATCGCGGCTCGCCGCTCGGCGGCTATGACCAGCAGCTCTTCGCCGCGCGCAAGCATCTCGAGCAGTACAACATCAAGTTCCAGCCCGGCGTGAACGAGGATCTGGCCGCTACCGCGGTCTGGGGCTCGCAGCAGCTCAACCTCTCGCCGGGGGCCAAATACGACGGCGTGGTCGGCATCTGGTACGGCAAGGGCCCCGGCGTCGATCGCTGCGGCGACGTCTTCCGCCACGGCAATGCCGCGGGCTCCGCCAAGAACGGCGGCGTCTTGTGTCTCGCCGGCGACGACCACGGCGCAAAATCCTCGACGGTCCCGCATCAGTCCGACCACGCCTTCATATCGGCGCTGATGCCCTATCTCTACCCGTCGAGCGTCCATGAGATGATCGAGATGGGCCTTCTTGGTATCGCGATGTCGCGCTACTCGGGCTGCTGGGTCGGCATGAAGGTGATTACGGAGACGGTGGAGACCACCGCCGAGATCGACCTCACCGACGAGATGACGCCGTTCGTGATCCCGACCGATTTCGAGATGCCGGAAGGTGGCCTCAATCTGCGCTGGCCCGACGACCGTTTCGCCCAGGACCGCCGCCTGCAGGACTACAAGGGCTTTGCCGCGATCGCCTTTGCGCGCGCCAACAAGGTCAATCGCATCACCATGGACTCGCCGAACGCCCGCTACGGCATCATGGCGTCCGGCAAGAGCTACGAGGATATCCGGCAGGCGCTACGCGAGCTCGGTATCACACCCGAGGTCGCGGCCAAGATCGGACTTCGATTGTACAAGATCGGCATGCCTTGGCCTCTGGAACCGGAAGGCGTCAGGCAATTCGCCGTAGGCCTCGAGGAAATCTTCATCATCGAAGAGCGCCGCGAGATCGTCGAGAATCAAGTGAAGCAGGAGCTGTTCAATTGGCGCGACGATGTCCGTCCCCGCATCATCGGCAAGATGGACGATCACGACAAGCGCTTCCTTCCCTTTGCCGAAGAACTCAGCGTCGCCTCTTTGGCCAGTTCGCTGACCGAGCGTCTGCTTCGCCTGGATCTTAACCCCGAAATTGCAACCATGCTGCGTGCCAAGGCCGATTGGTTCAACGGCCGCCAGGCTTCGCAAATGCAGGCGACCGCGCCTGTCGCCCGCACCCCGTATTTCTGCTCCGGCTGCCCGCACAACACCTCGACCAAGGTGCCCGAAGGCAGCCGTGCCTTTGCCGGCATCGGCTGCCACTTCATGGCGCTGTGGATGGATCGCTCCACCGAGACCTTCACACACATGGGCGGCGAGGGTGTGCCGTGGGTCGGCGTTGCCCCCTTTACCAAGGAAGAGCACGTGTTCGCCAATCTCGGCGACGGCACGTATTTCCACTCCGGCAGCCTCGCGATCCGTCAGGCGATCGCCTCCGGCGCCAACATCACCTACAAGATCCTCTATAACGACGCGACCGCGATGACCGGCGGCCAGCATGTCGATGGCGAATTGTCGCCGCAGCAGATCACCTTCCAGCTCCACAGCGAAGGCATCCGCGAGATCTATCTGGTCTCCGAAAATCCCGACGCCTATCCCGCGAACGAGATCGCGCTCGGCGTCAAGACCGCGCATCGCGACGAGCTCGACACGGTCCAGAAAACGCTCCGCAAGGTGAAGGGTGCATCCGCAATCGTCTTCGTGCAGACCTGCGCCGCCGAGAAGCGCCGCCGCCGCAAGCGCGGCACCCTGGAGGATCCGGCGCGCCGTGTGCTCATCAATCCCGCGGTGTGCGAAGGCTGCGGCGATTGCTCGGTGCAATCGAACTGCATTTCGGTCGAGCCGCTGGAGACCGAGTTCGGCCGCAAGCGCGCCATCAACCAGTCGACCTGCAACAAGGATTATTCCTGCGTAAAAGGCTTTTGCCCGTCCTTCGTCACCATCGATGGCGGCAAGATGCGCAAGCGCGCGCCGGCGGGCGTTGGCGATATCGGCGATCTGCCGGAGCCGGCGTCGCGCCCCAACCTGGACAAGCCCTACAACATCGCGGTCGGTGGCGTCGGCGGCACCGGCGTGCTGACCATCGGCGCGCTGCTTGGCATGGCCGCGCATATCGAGGGCAAGGCCTCCATGATCCTGGACATGTCGGGCCTCGCGCAGAAGGGCGGCGCGGTGCTGAGCCATGTCCGCCTGTCGGATCATCCGGCCGAAGTGACCTGCTCGCGCATCGTCACCGGCACCGCCGATCTCGTGCTTGCCGCCGACGAGGTGGTCGCGGTCGCCAAGGACACCATCTCGCTCTGCGACTCGGGCCGCACCCGCGGCATCATCAATAGCCACGTCATCCCCACGGCCGACTTCGTCCTCAACCGCGATTTCAACTTCCAGACCCGCAAGCTGACTGGGTTGCTGGAAACGGCGCTGCACAAGGACACGACCTTCTTCGACTTCACCAAGCCGGCAGAGCAGTTGCTCGGCGACAGCATTGCCACCAACATGATGATGATGGGGTACGCCTATCAGAAGGGCCTCTTGCCCTTGTCGGCGGAGTCGATCGAGCAGGCGATCGAGGTCAACGGCGTCTCGGTCAAGATGAACAAGGAAGCCTTCCGCCTCGGCCGCCTCGCGGTCGCCGATCCCCAGCGCCTAGCCGACATGCTGAAGGGGACGGACGAGGTCGTCGCGCCCAAGTCCCTGGACGCAATGACGTTGGACGAGGTCATCGCGCATCGCGCCAAGCATCTCACCGCGTATCAGAACGGCCGGCTGGCAAAACGCTACCGCAAGCTGGTCGACCAGGTCAGCGACGCCGCCAGGCAGGGCGGCTATGACGAGGCGCTGACGCGCGCGGTTGCGATCAACTACGCCAAGCTGCTGGCGTACAAGGACGAATACGAGGTCGCGCGCCTCTATACCGACGGTGCTTTCGAAAAGCAGCTCCGCGACCAGTTCGAAGGCGACTTCAAATTCAACTTCAACCTGGCCCCGCCGATCCTCAGCCGTGGAGTCGATGCGCTGGGACGCCCGAAGAAGCGCGCGTTCGGCCCGTGGATGCTGAAGGCATTCCGCGTGCTGGCGAAATTCAAGGCCCTGCGCGGCACGTCGTTCGACATCTTCGGGCGCAGCGCTGACCGCAAGCTCGAACGCGATCTGATCACAGGCTACGAAAAGGACGTCGCCACCGTGCTCGGCCTGCTGTCGCCGCTCACGATCGATACCGCGGTCGAACTGCTCTCGCTGCCCGACCGCATCCGCGGCTACGGCCCGGTGAAGGAGAAGGCCGTCGCGGACGCCAAGGCCCGCTACGCCCAGCTCGCCGCCGACCTCGCCAACCCGCCGCCGGCACCACGGCAGATCGCGGCGGAGTAGGATGGTCTCGTAGCCCGGATGGAGCGAAGCGCAATCCGGGACAACTGTATCCGCGGATGACGACCCCGGATTGCGCAACGCTCCATCCGGGCTACGCCACTTCTTAACTAGATCCTGTACGATACCATCGACAGCAGATGAAGCTGCCCTACGAAGAAGGCTCCGTGTTCGCAATGCCGCTTCGAAACGGCGGATTTGCCCGTGGAGTCGTCGCGCGGTCGCCGCGCCGGGGAAAGGTTCTGCTGGGATACTTTTTCGGTCCGCGTCTCGAAACGCCAGGGTCGGCAACGTTCGATGACCTTCGTCCCGATCTTGCTGTGGCCAGAATTCGCTTCGGAGACCTCGGGCTGATTGAGGGCCGGTGGTTGATCATCGGCAAGGTGGCCAACTGGGATCGGAGAGATTGGTCAATGCCCGACTTTGTCAGGCGAGATCCGATATCGAGAAAGGCTCGGCTGGTGCGGTACGCGGACGACGATCCGCTTAGGAGCGTATCCGAGCTGCTTCCAGACTATGATGACTTACAGGTATTGGAAAGTGACGGCCTGTTCGGTGCCGGAGCGGCCGAGACAAAGATTTCAAAACTCCTGGCTCCTCCGCTGCATTAGTTGGTCAGTAGTGTGGTGGCGCAGGTGCTTCCGGCAAACCCGCCCGTTGCCGCCGTAGCCCGGATGGAGCGAAGCTTAATCCGGGACGGTTGCGCAGGGTATACGTCGGATTACGCTGCGCTCCATTCGGGCTAGATCCACCCTACGATTTTCCGTTTGAAATCAATCACCGTTCTACTGTGCATGGGGTTGTTTTCGATAAAAGGGTTTCTTTCGATAAAGCGAAACCGCTTGTGCTGTCGGGCAAAACACCTTTACGACTTGGTCCGGCTCTCGTGCCCCGGACGCAGCGCAGCGCTTCTTTAGCGATGCGCTGCAGAGCCGGGGCCCATGCAACGATGTGCGTGGTCACATGGGTCCCGGCTCTGCGCGGCAACGCTTAGGCGTTGCAGCGCGTCCGGGACACGGAAGCATCATTTGCGCCAAGCCGCTGCCCTGTCGCCCGACGGAATATTTCCGCGCTTGCCAATCAGGCCACCGGGGTTCAGAAAAACCGAGCAAGAAGAAACGCCAGCGGAGACCTGAAGTTTTGACCATCAAGGGCAAGGCCTACATTGCCGGGATTTTCGAACACCCGACCCGGCATGCGCCGGACAAATCCACCGCGCAGCTCCATGCCGAGGTCGCCAAGGGCGCAATCGAGGATGCCGGGCTCAGCAAGGACGATGTCGACGGCTATTTCTGCGCCGGCGACGCGCCCGGCGGCGCCTGGCCGATGGTCGATTATCTCGGCCTGAACACCAAAAAGCTCCGCCACGTCGATTCCACCGAGACCGGCGGCTGTTCCTACATCATCCATCTCGGTCATGCCGCGGAAGCGATCGCCGCGGGAAAATGCTCGATCGCGCTGATCACGCTCGCCGGCAAGCCGCGCACCGGCGCAATGCCGCCGCGCGCGGCTGGCGCGGAAGCCGATTTCGAGTCCGCTTACGGTGCGACCACGCACAATGCCTATGGCATGTGTGCCATGCGCCACATGCACGACTACGGCACCACCTCTGAACAGCTCGCCTGGATCAAGGTCGCAGCCTCGCATCATGCGCAATACAATCCGCATGCGATGCTCAAGGACGTCGTCACCGTCGAGGACGTCCTGAACTCGCCGATGATCTCCGATCCCTTGCATCGGATGGATTGCTGCGTCGTCTCCGACGGCGGCGGCGCGCTGATCGTCACGACGCCCGAGATCGCGAAGAGTCTCAAGAAGCCGCTGGTCAAGCTGATCGGCCATGGCGAGGCGATGAAGGGTCCGCGTGGCGGCAAGGATCTCGATCTCACATACTCCGCCGGCATCTGGTCCGGCCCGCGCGCGTTCGAGGAAGCCGGCATCACGCCGAAGGACATCAAATACGCCTCGATCTACGACAGCTTCACCATCACGGTGCTGATGCAGCTCGAGGACCTCGGCTTCTGCAAGAAGGGCGAGGGCGGCAAGTTCGTCGCCGACGGCAATCTGATCTCGGGCGTCGGCAAGCTGCCGTTCAACACCGATGGCGGCGGCCTTTGCAGCAACCATCCCGTCAACCGCGGTGGCATGACCAAGATCCTCGAGGCCGTCAGGCAGTTGCGCGGCGAGGCGCATCCGAAGGTGCAGGTTCAAAACTGCGATCTCGCCATCGCGCACGGCACCGGCGGTCTCTTGGGCGTCCGCCACGCCGCATCGACGGCCATTCTGGAGCGCGTGTGATGAGCGAAGCCAAGAAATATCCGGCCCCGGTGACCAACCCCGAGACGGCGGCGTTCTGGGATGCGGCCAAGGAGGGCAAGTTCATGATCAAGCGCTGCACCGCTTGCGGTGAAGCGCATTACTTCCCGCGCGCGATCTGCCCGTTCTGCTACTCGGACAAGACGGTGTGGGAAGAGTCTTCGGGCGAGGCCACGATCTACACCTGGAGCCTGATGCGGAAGTCGCCGACCGGTCCTTACGCGATCGGCTACGTCACGCTGAAGGAAGGCCCGTCGCTGCAGACCAATTTCGTCGATTGCGATCTGACGACGCTCAAGATCGGCCAGAAGGTGAAGGTGGTGTTCAAGCCGACCGATGGCGCGCCGCTGCCGTTCTTCACGCCGGCGTAGGGCGGTCCTCATCCTGAGGAGCTTGCGAAGCAAGAGTCTCGGAGGATGGCCACGACAAAGAAGCGTTTCGGGCATCCTCATGGTTCGAGACGGCGCAAGGGCGCCTCCTGACCATGAGGATGAGAACCACCGGGAGGAAACAAACAAAAATGTCCGCCAGATACGAAGAACTCAAAGCCCTGAAAAACATCGGCCAGAAATACGCCTACAGCGATCGCGAAGTGATGCTCTACGCCTATGGCATCGGGCTCGGCGCCGATCCGATGGACGAAAACGAGCTCGCCTTCGTCAATGAGGGCACGCTGATGCCGCGGCCGCTCAAGGTGGTGCCGACCTTTGCGTCCGTCGCGGCGTGGGGCGCAGGGCCAGGCGAAATGAACCTCAACCGCGTCATGGTCGTCGACGGCGAGCGCGACATCACCTTCCATCAGCCGCTGCCGGTGGCCGCGCACATCACCGCCGACTCCTCCGTTGTCGAGGTCTACGACAAGGGCAAGGACAAGGGCGTGGTGATCAGCCACCAGACCGTGCTCAAGAACGAGAAGGGCGAGAAGCTGGCAACGCTTGTCGCCTCGCGCTTCGCCCGCGGCGACGGCGGCTTTGGCGGGCCGAACCTGACCCAGCCCGATCCGCACAAGATTCCGTCGCGTGCGCCCGACAGGACCATCGACATCGTCACGCGTCCCGACCAGGCACTGGTCTATCGCCTCTGCGGCGACCGCAACCCGCTGCACTCGGATCCCGAGTTCGCGAAGAAGGCCGGCTTCCCGCGTCCGATCCTGCACGGCATGTGCACCTACGGCATCACCTGCCGCGGCGTGCTCCAGACCTATGCCGATTACGACGCCTCCGCCTTCCGCCAGCACGTCGCGCGGTTCTCCTCGCCGGTCTATCCCGGCGAGACCGTGACCATGGACCTCTGGAAAGACGGCAACACGATCTCGTTCGAAGCCAAGGTGAAGTCGCGCGGCGTCACCGTGATCAAGAACGGCAGGACGGTGCTGGGTTAGCAACACGCGACGGCCGTCGTCTCCCTCGCCCCGCTCTCTTGTCCGCCGAAGCCCGCCTTCGGGCGAAGGCGGATGCGGGGAGAGGGCGGGGTGAGGGGCTCTCACCACGAGCCGAGACGGTATTGAGACCTGTACCCCCTCACCCGGATCGCAAGGGCGATCCGACCTCTCCCCGCAAGCGGGGCGAGGTAAGAAAAACAACCAGGGAGAGGCCACCATGGGACTACTCGACGGCAAGGTTGCGCTGATCACCGGCGCGGGCGGGGGGCTCGGTGAGGCCTACGCAAAGCTGTTTGCGCGGGAAGGGGCGTCCGTCGTCGTCAACGACCTCGGCGGGCCCCGTGACGGCTCCGGCGCCGACAAATCGATGGCGCAGCTCGTGGTCGACGCGATCAAGGCCGAGGGCGGCAAGGCCGTCGCCAACGGCGCGGACATCTCCACCATGGAGGGCGGCCAGTCGGTGTTCGACGACGCCATCAAGCACTTCGGCCGTGCCGACATCCTCGTCAACAATGCCGGCATCCTGCGTGACCAGACTTTCTCCAAGGCCTCCGAGTCCGATTGGGACAAGGTCATCAAGGTGCATCTGAAGGGCACCTTTTGTTGCACCATGCCGGTGTTTCGCTGGATGCGGGAAAATGGCGGCGGCGTCATCGTCAACACCTCCTCGACCTCGGGCCTGATCGGCAATTTCGGCCAGACCAATTACGCCGCGGCCAAGGGCGGCATCTGGGGCCTGTCCAACGTGCTGGCGATCGAGGGTCGAAAATACAACATCCGGATCTGGACGCTGGCACCCGGCGCGCTGACCCGCATGACCGCAGACCTGCCCCGCTATAAGGAGAACCCCGGTGCGGCGCTGGGGCCGGACGGCATCGCGCCGGCCGTGCTATACATGGTCAGCGACTTGTCCGGCGACCAGACCGGCAAGGTGTTGGGCGTGTCCGGGCCCCGCGGCGTGCGCGAGATGCGGATGATGGAAATGGAAGGCTGGAAACCGCCGCACACGGGCTGGAACGCCCGGGACATCGCCGATCATGCCCAGGAGATCTTCTTCTCCGAAGAGCAGATCAAGATGGGTGCGCGGCGGTTTTAGCTACACTGTCATTCCGGGGCGCGACGAAGTCGCGAGCCCGTAAATGACGACAGACGATAGGACAGAGAGACCCAATGAAGCTTACCGCCGACGCCAAGGGCACCTTCGCAATCGCGCCGACGCCGTTCCACGATGACGGCCGGATCGACGAGCGCTCGATCGACCGCCTGACCGATTTCTACGAGGAGGTCGGCTGTGACGGCGTCACCGTGCTAGGCATCCTCGGCGAGGCACCGAAGCTCGACGCCGCCGAGGCCGAGCAGGTGGCGGTGCGCTTCGTCAAGCGCGCCAAGAAAATGCAGGTGATCGTCGGCGTTTCTGCGCCGGGCTTTGCCACCATGCGCTCGCTGGCGAAGGCCTCGATGGACGCAGGCGCTGCCGGCGTGATGATCGCGCCACCGCCCTCGCTCCGCACCGACGACCAGATCGTCGGCTATTACAAGCAGGCGGCCGAGGCGATCGGCCCTGACGTGCCCTGGGTGCTCCAGGACTATCCGCTGACGCTCTCGGTGGTGTTCACGCCGGCCGTGATCCGCAAGATCGTCATGGACAATCCGAATTGCGTGATGCTCAAGCACGAGGACTGGCCGGGCCTGGAAAAGATCTCGACGCTACGCGGCTTCCAGAAGGACGGCTCGCTCCGGCCGCTCTCGATCCTCTGCGGC
This sequence comes from Bradyrhizobium nivariense, assembly GCF_029846715.1. Classification (GTDB taxonomy): domain Bacteria; phylum Pseudomonadota; class Alphaproteobacteria; order Rhizobiales; family Xanthobacteraceae; genus Bradyrhizobium. The sequence goes on along the minus strand of NZ_JARVWW010000001.1, from coordinate 487,161 downwards.
AATGGCGGCACGTTCCTGGATTTCGAGATGGAGCGCGGCGCCGACGGCGCCATGACCGGCTACGCCTTCCCCGAGCTTCTGATCGACGTCGTGAACCTCTCGAAGGCCGGCAAGCGCGACGCCGCGCATGATCTGTTCGACGCGCATCTGCCGCTGATCCGTTACGAGCAGCAGCCCGGCGCGGGCCTTGCCGTGCGCAAATACGTGCTGCAGAAGCGCGGCATCATCGCCTCCAGCGCCCAGCGCAAGCCCGCCGCGACCATCACGCCGGCGGCGAAGGCGGAGGTCGAGTACCTGCTGTCGCGCGTCGCCCGTGTCGACAAGCGCGCCAATCTCGGCCCGCAATCCAGCGCGGCAGGTTAGTTGAATGGTCGAGACCTCAGCATCGCGGCCGGCGTCGACGATCCTCCTGCTGCGCGACGGCACGACGGTCAACGGCGAGAGCCGCGACGAAATTGAAGTCTTCATGATGGTCCGCCATCATCAGATCGAGTTCAATTCGGGCGCGCTGGTGTTTCCCGGCGGCAGCGTCGATGCCGGCGATCAGGAGATCGTCGCGCGCGCTGATCTGTATTCGGGGGGCGAGGGCCTGAGCGAAGCGGACCGCGGTTTTCGGATCGCCGCGATCCGCGAGACCTTTGAGGAAAGCGGCATCCTGCTGGCACGGACGAAGGATTCGGGCACGCCTGTTGATGCTAAGCGCGCCGGCGAGATCGCCGATGCGCATCGCGTCGCGCTCAACGAGCACAAGATCAGCTTCCTGAGCATTCTGGCTGACAACGGCCTCCAGCTCGCGCTCGATACGCTTGTGCCTTACGCGCACTGGATCACGCCGGAGGGCATGCCGAAGCGTTTCGACACCTGGTTCTTCCTTGCGGCAGCGCCGCCCGACCAGCTCGGCGCGCATGACGGAAGGGAGTCGACCGATTCGATCTGGGTCTCGCCGCGCGAGGCGGTGGAGGGCGGCGAGAGCGGCCGCTTCAAGCTGCCGTTCCCTACCACGCGCAATTTGATCCGGCTGGCGAAGCAGGGCAGCGTGAAGGCCGCGCTCGACCATGCAAGCGGCATGTCCATCGTCACGGTGATGCCTGTCATGACCAAGACCGAAACCGGCCGCCAGCTCCGCATCCCCCGCGAGGCCGGCTATGACGGCGAGGTGTTCGAGGTCGGGGCGGTCGGCTAGGACACTTCGACACAAAGCGAAGTATTGGCGAGGGCAGACGCGCTAGGTTCCGTCCCTGACAACGGGACGGAGCGCGCGACATGGACAACCGGCAGGATAACAACATCGCCGTCGAGCTGGCGCTGCTGGTTGCGCTCGCAACGCTCTGGGGCGGCTCCTACACCTTCATCAAGCTCGGCGTCGCAACCATTCCGCCGATCACGCTGATCGCAGCGCGCACCACGATTGCGGGCCTGCTGCTGCTCGCGATCATGTGGGCGCGGGGCATCAGGATGCCGACGGATGCCGCGACCTGGCAACGCTTCGCCTTCCAGGCCGTGCTCAACAGCGTGATCCCCTGGACGTTGATCGCCTGGGGCGAGCGCCACGTCGATGCCGCGCTCGCCACCATCCTCAACTCGGCCGGGCCGATCTTCACCTTCCTGCTCACGGCGGTCGTCACCCGCCACGAGACGACGACACCGCGAAAGCTGTTCGGCGTCATGGCGGGGATGGCCGGCATCTTGCTGATCGTCGGCGTCGATGCCTTCCATGATATCGGCAGCGGTCTCGTCGCGGAGGCCGCGATCGTTGCCGCCACCATCTGTTACGCATGCGCCGCGATCTTCGGTCGCGGTTTCAAAGGCCTCGATCCCATGGCGCCCGCGGCCGGCTCGCTGCTCGCAGGGGCGGCGGCGCTGATCCCGGCCTCGCTGATCGTCGAGCAGCCCTGGACGCTGTCGCCCTCGCTGAGTTCCGTGCTGGCGCTGCTCGCGCTGGCGACCTTCTCGACCGCCGCAGCCTTCGTGATCTATTTTCGCCTGATCCAGACCCTGGGCTCGGTCGGCACCACCGCGCAGGCCTATCTGCGCGTGCCGATCGGGGTTGCCATCAGCGTCGGCTTCCTCGGCGAGAGCCTGAGCCGGACCGCCTGGATCGGCCTTGCCTGCGTCGTCCTCGGCGTCGCCGCCATGACCATCCCGGCCCGGCGGCCGGCCAGCGTGAAAACGTCATAAGGCCGGGACCGAGGGGGCGGCGGGGTCGCAACATTAAGGATATTCGGCGGCCAGACGCATGTTCCCCCGGGGCCGCAATACGTCGTATATTGGGCCTCCAATAGCCCGGTCCTCAAATCACGAATGTCCGCCGAATTGACGCCGACCCCTGAGAAAAAGCGAACATTCTCGCTCTCCATCGGCCAGCTCACCTTCGGCAGCTTCCTCCTGGTGCTGGCGGTGATCATCGTCACCTCGACCGCGAGCGTGATCGCGATCCGGCACATCGACACGACCTTTGCCGAATTGCAGCGGCTCCAGAGCGTCGGCGACCTCGCCGAGGACATCGACCGCCGCATGAACGAGTTGCGGCTCGCCGCGCGCGACTTCGTCACCGACCCCGGCGCCGGCACCCAGTTCAAGCAGGTGGGCGAGGCGGCCTCGACGCTCAGCGACATCCTGAAGAAGACCCGCATCGAGCTCGCGCCCGAGCAGCAGGATATGATCGACGGGGTCACCGAGCGGCTGGCGACCTACCGCAGCGGCCTGGAGCGGATCTCGACCCTGATCGACCGCCGCGCCCAACTGCTCGCCGGCCTGCCGCCGCTTCGCGACCAGTTCGACGCGGCTGTCTCCGGCACCGCGGACCGCGAGCTGGCGTCCCGTCTGTCGGAGGCGCAGAGCCGGATCGCGCTCGGATTGCTCGCGCGCAACCCGTCCGCGGCCGAGCAGGCGGCGCAGAGCATGCGGGCGATGGGCTTCCCTGATGCCAAGCTGAGATCGGCCGTCAACGACTACGCTGAGGCGATCATCGCGGTCGCTGTCCGGGAGCGGCAGATCGCCGACATCGATCGCGAGGTGCTGGGAACCGAGGGCCGGCTGATCGGCCGCGTCACCGAATTGCTTCGCGAGGTCAGCGCCCGGCGCGGCCACGTGCTGTCGCGCGACTTTGCCCGCACGCTGACGGAGGCGCGCTGGCAGAGCATCGTGCTCGGCACGATCGGCGTGCTGATCGGCATGGGTGCGGCGTTGTTCGTGGTGCGCAGGACGGTGCGTCCGCTCGCCCAGATCGCGCGGTCCATTCGCGCGCTTGCGGCGGGCGAGAAAGACACTTCGATCCCGTCCGCCGACCTCGACAACGAGATCGGCGACATCGCGCGGGCGGCCGAAGTGTTCCGCCGCGCGCTGGAGGAAGCCGACACGGCGCGCGAGGCGGCGGTGCGCGCACTGACCGAGCAACGCCTCGCCGAAGAGAGCTACCGGAAACTGTTCGAGGGCTCGGTCGACGGCATCTATGTCACGACGCCGGCCGGTGATCTCCTCAACGCCAATCCGGCGCTGGCGCGGATGATGGGCTATGACAGCCCCAAGCACCTCATCGACAGCATCAACGACATCGCCCACACCATCTACGTCAATCCCGAGGCGCGCGTCGAATATCAGCGGCTGATGGCCCGCGACGGCATGGTGCGCGAGTTCGAATACCAGGTGCGCCAGCGCAGCGGCGATATCCTGTGGCTGTCCGACAGCGCCACCGGCGTCCGGGATGAGGCGGGCAACATCGTCCGCTACGAGGGCACGCTGCGCGACATCACCGACCAGAAGCGGGCGGAGGACGCCATCGCCGAAGGACGGCGCCTGCTCCAGCAGGTCATCGACACCGTGCCCGCGGTCATCAACGTCAAGAACCGCGACCTGCGCTACATGCTGATGAACCGTTACATGGCCGGCATCTTCGGCATCGAGCCCGGCGATGCGCTCGGCCGCACCACGGCGGACCTGATGTCGCGCTACGGCGCGGCCAAGTCCGACGAGAGCGACAAGCGCGTGCTCACGCTTCGAAAGGGTCTCGGCTTCTACGAAGAGGAGTACAAGGACTCTTCCGGCCACATGCGGCAATGGCTGGTCAACAAGCTGCCGCTGCTCGATGCCGAAGGCGAGATCGAGCGCATCGTCACCGTGGCGCTCGACATCGGCGAGCGCAAGCGCGGCGAGCAGGAGATGCGGAAAGCCAAGGAATCCGCCGAGACCGCGCTGCGCAATCTGCGCGAGACCCAGGCCTCGCTGATCGAGGCGGAGAAGCTGGCGGCGCTCGGGCGCCTCGTCGCCGGCGTCGCGCACGAAGTCAACAATCCCGTCGGCATCAGCCTCACGGTCGCCTCCGCGCTGGAGCGCAAGACCGCGATGTTCACCGCCGAGGTCGAGCGCGGCGAGCTGCGCCGCTCCACGCTCAACGACTTCCTCAACACCAGCCGCGACGCGTCCTCGCAGCTCGTCTCCAATCTCAATCGAGCGGCCGAGCTGATCCAGTCGTTCAAGCAGGTCGCCGCCGACCGCAACTATTCGGACCAGCGCAGCTTCGATCTCGGTGACCTCACCGAACAGGTGGTGATGAGTCTGCGGCCCGGCCTGCGCAAGCACAATCTGACGCTCAATGTCGAGTGCCAGCCTGATCTGACCATGAACAGCTATCCCGGACCATATGGCCAGGTGCTGACCAATCTGTTTCTCAACGCGGTGGCGCACGCCTTCCCGGACGGCAGGCCGGGGACCATCGATATCCAGGTGCGCGAGTCCGGCAAGGACAATGTCGAGATCCTCTTCTCCGACAATGGCTGCGGCATGTCGCTCGACGTCCGCCGCCGTGCCTTCGATCCGTTCTTCACGACGCGGCGCGACCAGGGCGGCACCGGCCTCGGGCTGCACATCGTCTACAGCATCGTCACGAACCGGCTCGGCGGACGCCTCGATCTCGATTCCGAACCGGGCAGCGGCACGCGCATCCAGATCGTCCTGCCGCGCGCGGCGCCGCTCGAGCAGGCCGCGGAATAGCTTGAGCGTTTTCGCGCGAAGTGGATAGTGGTTCGCGTAAAGAAAACGCGTCAAAGCTACAATCTAGAGCCCCGTTCCGATTCCATCGGAATGGAAATGGCTCTAGTCGACCTCTGCGAGCTTGTGCAGAGTCGCGCCGAAAATCTGGCTGGCCTTGCCGACCAGCGCGGTGCCGGTCATGTCCCCGCGCGTCTCCGTAAAGGTGCCGCTGACGCCGATGCCGACCGCAGCCGGGCCGCCGAACAGCGGATTGTCGTCGCCTCGCGGTGAGGTGTGACGCTGGACCAGCACCTCGCCCTTGAAGGTGTTGTCCTTCACCGTGTAGCTGCCGGTGTAATACAGGTAGGCATCACCGCCAAGAATCTTGCCGTCGCGAAAAAGAATCACGCCGCTGCCCTTGCCGACCCGACCATCGAGCAGGTTCACGTGAATCGAATAGAGGCCGTTCTTCATAACGTCCCGAGGCCGGCCGCCATCGCCCAATGGCGTAACCGGTAGCGCTTTTATGCCAAAGCGCATCCGCCCACGCAACGCGGGAGTTTGCCGGCCGGCCGTGCGAGCCTGCGCCCGCAGGCCGTAGTTGTCCCGGCTTGTCTATGACACCGCCATGACGGTCTGATCACGAAGCGAGGCCAGTCGTTGCGAATCAAGTTGGCCCGCGAAATGCATAACCATTGTTGCACTGGCCGCGGGGTGCTGGAGCAAGACAAACGTGAGCAACTGGATCGATTCCGGCGGCGATGAGCCGCGTCAGTACAGTGTGCGTCCCACGATTTGCGAAACACGACAACGGCGGATTGGCGGCGCGGCACGCTGGCGAAGCGTGACGAGCCTCGCTTGCGCCTTGGCCTTGGTCGCACTCGCTGCCTCGTTCGGGCACGCGCGCGACCGCGGCCAGTTCGTCAACACCAGTGCCGAATTGAAGGCCTGGTTCGACGGCCTGCGAAGCGGCAAGGGGCCTTGCTGCTCCGATGCCGACGGCTCGGCGCTCTCGGACGCCGACTGGGACAGCAAGGACGGGCACTATCGGGTCCGCGTCCCGCGCCATGGCTACGTGCGCGAAGGCCAGCAGCAGGAGCTCGTCTGGGTCGATGTGCCCGAGGAGGCCGTGATCTCGGAGCCGAACCGGGTCGGGCGCACCATGGTCTGGCCGATCTACGGCTACATGGGCGTCGCCATCCGCTGCTTCATGCCCGGTAGCATGACGTAGGCGCACCGGGCGGCACTTCGCCCGGTGGGCCTGATGAGGCGCGAGCCCTGTCAGGTATATTTCTTGTCGCGCTCGAGCAGCTCGATGGAGATGCCTTCGGGGCCGCGGATGAAGCAGATGCGCACGCCGGGGCGGATCGTGGTCGGCTCGCGCGTGAAGGTTACGCCCTTGGCCTTGATCTCGGCCGCGACGGCGTCGATGTCCTTCACCGTGAGACCGAAATGGTCGAGGCCCTGATGCGGGTGCGGCGGCGACGGATTGACCGCGTTGTCGCCCTCGAGCGGCGCGATGAAGATTCTTGCGCCGCCGAGGTTCACGTCGATCCGTCCGGGCGCTTGCACGATCTCGCCACCGAGGATGTCCCGCAGCCAGGCCGCCGTGGCCTCCGGATCGGGGCTGCGCAGATGGACGTGATCCCAAGTGACGACTGGCATTTCATGTTCTCCCGACGGGTCTTTCGATGTTGCAGCGCATGTTAGCGGCCCCGGTCGATGACCGCCACCGCCCTTGCCGATTCGATAGCTGCGCGGGAACCATAATTCGTCTTTTGGATTAAGGTAAGCGGTGGCCCGGTCCGTCGTTCGAACGCGCTTCGGCCGCTATCGGTGACGCAACCATGAACGCTCGGTTTGACTGGATCGGGTTAGGGCGTTTCGCTGGAACCAGCGAGCGACTGGCGCGGGCCGTGACGATCGCGAGCGTCTCATTTGGCCGAAGCCTGCTATGGCTGCTGGCGATCATCATTGTCGGTTGCGGCGTCTGGATGCTGCTCCCGCTCTCCAAAGGCAATAGTGCCGTGCCGGTAACGTCTGACGTGGCGGCGATCGAGACGGCGCCTTCGGGCAACGCGGCAGCAGCCGTGTCGCCGGCTTCCGAAGCTCAGACCCCGGCAATGGCAGAACTCGCAATGGCAGAACTCGGTCGGATCAGGATTTCATCGCAGACCTGGCGCCGCGGCGGCCTTGGCTCGAAGGCGCTGGTGACGTTCACGCTGCGAAACGACAATGACTATGCCGTAAAGGATGTCGAGATCGTCTGCGCTTTTGCGCGGCGCGACGGCAGTCATCTCACCGACCGCAGCCGCGTTCTGGCGGACCCGGTCAGCATGAAGAGCCGCAAGACTTTTGCGCGCATTCCTGTCGGCTTCGTCAACGTGAATGCCGATCAGGCGAAGTGTACGCTTGTGGCAGCACGTCGGGCATAAGGGCGGCATTTGCCGGTAGCGGAAAAGTTACTGTCCCAGGGCCTTGGTAAAAAACTTGACGTCGCCATTTGAACCGAACGGCTGGGCCCAGGAACCAATTAAATGATCGCCTGTTGAGGCGGAGAGCCCACGCGGGGATGCGGCGGGCGGAGCGCGGCCCATGCCCATCTTTCGGTATTTCGTCTTTGTCGGTGGAGCTTTGCTCGCACTGCTGTTCGCGGTGAACTTCGTTCTGCCGGCTTCGCCTGTGACGCAGGCTGTCGCAACCGCAAGCAACGAACAGCCGTTGATCCGGATCCGGTCCGATCGCCACCTGCCGGAGCGCGTCGTGCTCGACACCAGTCAGCCGACGATTGCCGCGCCTGCGGTGAAGATCGCTGCTGTCGCGGCTCCCAAGCCGCCGGTGGAGGGCATGTCGCCGGCTTTGGCCGAGATGTCGGCCAAGGCGCGGGTCCGCGAGACGTTCGCCCAATTCACGCCGGCCGGGAAGGCCGATACCGCCGTAGCCAGGAAGACCGAGGCCAAGCCGCAGGCTCAGGCCCAGCTTCCTCAGGCGCCGGTTCAACCCAAGCGCAAGGTCGCCAGAGCGCATCCGGCGCCGCAGCAAGGTCGGCCGATGATGGTGATGGCGCAGCAGCCGCATTTCGGCTTCTTCAACAGCACCTGGTAAGAGCGCGTCTGACCCGTCTCGAATCGAGGCGGGAAGGGCTTTTTATTGGCCGGCCTCTCTGCTAATTCGAACCCATCCGAACGTCGTCCGGTCTGCTGGCCCGCCAGCAGCGGTCCGGGGCGTCTCGGTTGCGGTCCAATGTCTGGGCCAGGGCGCTCGTAGCTCAGCTGGATAGAGCATCGGATTTCGATTCCGAGGGTCGGGAGTTCGAATCTCTCCGAGCGCGCCAGATTTTATTTAATGATTTCAACAAGGTCGGTGGGTATCGGCTCGGTTCTCTGGCCGATTTTCGTGTTGCGGGCGGTCATTGCTAATCCGCTTAGATTTCAGGCTTTCCCGTCTAGTCCCGCTGAGTGCGTGCAACACGGACGCAACACGAAATCCGGATTCGTTCTCGCGTTGGTATGCCAAGCAGCCGCAGTTGAATGTCTTCTGCCGCTTTCTGATCTGCCTCAGCATCGGCGAATAGGTGGCGTAGGTGTCGAAGGTCATTTGGATCGTCGAGTGCCCCATCAGCTTCTGAATGCGCTTTGGATTGTTCCCGCTCTCGATCCAGAGCGATGCGCAGGCATGCCGAAGGGAATGCATCCCATACTTCGGCGCGTCGCGCATGACGGGATTTCCCGCGTTGTTGATTATGGGCTTGCCGGCGCCGTCCAGCACCGGCGTCGGCACCGTAACACCGGCGGCGATCAAGATAGGTTCCAAGCCTCGCTGTGAAATGTTGCTATGGCTTTCGACCTACCCGGCCCCGGTGGGGAATACGAGGCCAAGATCACCTTTTGGGCAAACGCGCTGGGGCGACTCCGCAGCTGCAGAATTGATGTTGAACGCGGGGGTCGAAGACGATCATTTGAGGTTCGCCGTGTTTCATTCGGCCGGGATGCTGACACGGCTGGAAAAGGACTACGACGCCCGTTGGAACAGCGAGCTGCGGGGGCCGTCATGAAGCGCCAGCGCCGAGCCAACAGGAAGCGCGACCGGCAGCGGCTGATGACGCATCGCAGACGGCTGAGGCGATAAACACAGAGGCCCGCCGGCTCACGCTGGCGGGCTCGCCCCTAGTAGCGGTCATAATACCCTGGTGCGTACCTGTGTCGGTGATGTCGGTAATAGCCATCACCGTAGCCGTAACCGTACGGGGCGTAACGAGGTCTCGCGTAGGCGCCGGGGGCGTGATAGTCGTTCGGATAGCAGCGACCGTTCGAATAGTTGAAGTCGTAGCCATGCGGACATGAGCCGCCTCTTCCTGCGAATTGGACCTGTTGAATTTGAGGTTCTTCCTGGACAGGCGCGGGCGATATTGGCCCGAGGGCAGCCAGCGCCAGTAGCGCAGCTTGAATAAGCACCGTTTCTCTCCCTCTTGATCGATCTGTAACGAAGGGCAAGGAAGCGAGTTCCTGCAACGGCGCTTATAGGATGCTAACGCACAACGGCCATTGAACGACACATTCACTTGCGGTTCACCCGTTCACGCTGGCGGGCTTCTTTCAGAAGGCTGGATCAATGTCCTCTGCGCCGTGGATGAGGTCGGGCAGCAACGTATGTGAATCGGTTCGGTGTGGGCTCGACGCGGGGAGGTACCTCTTTTGAAAGTCCACAAATGGCGTTCTGCGACAAAGTGGACGCTTCACACGTGCGGCGGAAAATTGGAATTTTGCGGAGACCGGGAAAATAGGTAAAACCGGCAAGACAAGTTCAGTTGGAGGTGACGCCGATGCCGCTCGCGCCTTTCGACACGAGCCATTGCAATGTGGATCTCAATCCTTCGCCGATCGAACCATCGTGGATCATTGAAGGCAATCCGAAAGCTCGCTCGCGCCTTTTGTCGACGAGCGGATGCAAGACTGCTTGGACCCTGATCTGGTCGTGCACCGAGGGCCGGTTCAAGTGGCACTATGATTTTGACGAAACGATCATGATCCTGGAAGGATCAATCGTGCTCGAAACCGATGGCATGCCGCCGAAGCGCTACGGCGTTGGTGACGTAGTGTTCTTCCGCAGCGGTGCGAGCGTCACATGGTATGTCGAGGGCTATGTGAAGAAGGTCGCCTTCTGCCGCCTGACAAATGCGCTGGGTCTCGGTTATGCCATCCGCGCGCTCAACAAGCTCAGGTCCGTGATCGCGCGGAACAAGCCGGCCCTAGTCCCCGCGCTGGTCTGTTTTAACCTGCTGGCCTAAGTTGATTTCGCACGGACCTGATTTGGTTCGACGCTCGCCTCGGGATGCCGACAAGGGCCTCAGCCGGAACCAGCCCCCGAGCTGAGGCCCTTTTTGGGTCCGGAACAAATATGCTGCGTGCATTTTTGGACCAAAGGCCGGAACGTAATTCCGGTTCGTGACTCATCCCATCGCAACTTGAATGGGATGACGAGTTCGTGTCGCGTTTTAACTATTTGGCCCGGGAAGCCGCAGCGACGCTCCTGAGGATGGCAAAATTGACAAAGGACCCAGCGGTTGCATCCGGCTTGGTTCAGCGCGCGGCCGATATTCAGGAACGCACCGGGGAGCTTCCGGCCGTCGACGTCGATGCAATGGCAAAACAGCCGCCGAAGCCTTTGACAAAGAATTAAGGCCGCCTCAGCTCGCGCGCGAGCTACTGCACGTCGTGGATGTGGACAGGCGCCGGTTCACGCTGGCGGGCTTTCATGCTACCGGGGCCTGAAGCGACCGGTGCCCGCCGGTCTACAATCTCAGTCAACTCCCGCCGGCTCACTAGGTCGGCGGGTTTTTCTTTAGGGAGATTGACGGGTCGCGCCACCCCGCTGGCGCCGCGGCGCTCCGATCCGCAATTGAATCGGCAGCGGGGAGCATTGGGGCTGGTAGAGAAAGCGGTGCCATGTTCGCCTTGAAGCGACAAGCATCCCGAAAAAATCGGCCCCAACTTCGACGGGGAGTAGAAGCTGAGGCCGAGGCGCCGGACCGTTCGAGGCTTTCGCACGGCCCAGGAATAAAACATGCGCCCGGAGCAGCGCTCGAGCTATCGTGCAGCGGGCTTACCTCCGATTTTCCGAGCGTCCGTGTTCCCGTGACGGAACGCTCGGTATAAGGTTCCACACCCAGACCGTGCTTGGGTTTGCTTCTGCTGGAGGCGGCCAAATGCCCGAGTATCAAGCCTACGTCATAGGTGACGACGGACATATCAAACAGCGCATCGACCTGGTTTGCGTCGACGATAACGCGGCCAAGGAGCGAGCCGGACAGCTAGTATACGACCACGCCATCGAGCTATGGGAGTCGGATCGCAAGATATCGACGTTCCCACCCGATCCACTGAAAACTGATACGACCACCGGCTGGATCAACAGCGAGTTACGACCACCGAAGTAAGGCCGCCTCAGTTGGGGCTCGCTTTTTTGTCCGCCATCAAGGAGAGCGCCGCGGGCGTAAGGTAGTCCTGGTGGAGGCAGGTCGGTCGTGCGCACCCATCGAACACCACCGTGATGCCGGTGGTGCGAATGCCAACTTCGACGACTGTGCCGGTCTTGTTCGTGAGATCCGGGCACCGCAGGGCACCGAGCTTATTAATTTTGAAGCGGGCGCCGACTACAAACCGGTCGCTTTTTTGAGAAAGCATTTCATTAATCCGAATTGTGAAATACGCACGGTTCGTAAAGTGGTCAGCATACGTTCCCTACGGGCCGTCTGCAACTTGCGGAGGAACTCGGCTCTTGACGAGCGGATTCGCTCGGAGTCTGATCCGCCGCATGGGGCAACATCAGCACGACAGCGACGGCCTGGGGTCGGCGGCGCAGCGCCGCTTTTGGAACGGTTGAACCTTAAGCCAGTACAAAGACTGGACGCCCCAACATTCGCGTTGGCAAGCTTGGCGCAACGCTCAGGCAACACGGCCGCGCTAACTCATTGTAATAATTCAGGCACGATCGGATTTCGATTCCAAGGGTCGGGAGTTCGAATCTCTCCGAGCGCGCCAGTTCCGGATATGTTCCGAAGCGGCGCTAACGCCGGATGACTGCCGCGACGGCCGGTGGAGTCAGCCTGCCGGGACACTGGTGTGCCGGCCCCGTGCCAGCGTCTCCGAGGGAGACTCCTGGAACGTCGCGCGGTAAGCTGCGGCAAACTCGCCGAGATGATGAAAGCCCTGGGCGCGTGCGCATGTGGCGACGGTGGCGCCGCCGCCTTTGAGGAGGCGAGACCGGGTCTCCCACAATTTTTTCAGGCGAATGTACTGGTGCAGGCTCATGCCGCGCACCTTGCTGACTGCGCCGCCAAGCGTCCGGATCGAGACGCCAAACTCACCGGCGAGGTCGGCTGTATAGATCGGAGCAGTCGGATGGGCTGCGACGTAATCGTCGATCCGCTGCACGAGTTTGATCGACCGCGCGCCTTGGACCGAGGCACTCCGGTCCGAGAGCAGATCGATTCGAAACAGATCGTCGAGCGCGAGCAGCAGGCCTTCCTGGAGATGGGCGGCGACCTCGGTGGTTTCGAACAGGACCGGCTGCACCGACGCGGTTCGCAGAATGTCGAGCAGGAGCTGCCGTGTGTGGAGCAAAGCGGGCCGGTTCGCGACATAGGCCCGCAAATCGTCGGCCTGATCGAACCAGCCCCGGTCTCTCAGGCCGGGTGAGAAGATGATCATCGCATGATGATTGGTCTGGGGCTCGACGAAATGGCATTCATCGTTGCCGTGGAGCGCGATGAAGAAACGCGCGTCGAGATCGATGCCCTTGGAATTGACCTGAAGGTCGTCCGTCATGGACAGGATCACCATCCCGCCGGGCATCCGATAGGCGGCGTCGAGGATGCGCGCGAACGAACGCATCATGACGATGCGGCAGGCGGGCAGGGAGACGACAGCGCGAGCCGCCGCGAAGTTAGGGACGTCGAGCGGAATGCTTCTCGCATCCTCCATCGACTCGATCGGCCGGAACGCATCGACGTCGGCAAAGCCGATCAATTGAAGCGCCGAGGATGGGGCGAGCGTATCGAACAACATGCGTGTGGCCGGCTGCCGCAATGTGACAATCAAATGAACGTCAGTACATCGCCATCAATGGCGAAACATCGCGCTTCAGTAAACCGGATTCCGGGCAGTAGTATTGCGGACATCATGGCATGAAGCCCGGCTGATCGATGTCGTCGTCAACGGTCTCGGCTCATCGGCTGGCCGGAGGTGAGGTCGATGAAATGGAGCCGCGTGCAGGCCGGACAGGCGAAGGAGGCAAAGCTCCGCCCCTCCTGTCTCTGTTGCTTCTCAAGATGGGTCTGCACATTCATGCCCGTCTGAGGGCATCGAAAAACGATCAAATCGGCCATCACCGCAGAATGACGGCGTGGCGGATTTCATCTTTGATCTAGATCAGTTTTGGGATGACTCCAGACCAATCGCGACCGCGACATCCATGATCTCGCAAAAGCGAAGGGGCCCGGAGGGCCCCTTTAGAATCACCAGCGGCGATAGCGGGGTCCGTAATAGCGCGGCCCACCATAATAGCGCGGCGCATATCGGGGACCGTAATAGGGGGCCGGCCCGCCGTAATATCCATAGTAGTTCGGGCGCCAGAAACAGCGTCCCCAGGCGTCACAGACCATGCGGACCTGCTCGACGTCCGAGACCTGCGGCGTCGCAGGAGCAGGCGCGATGGGCATGGCATTCGCCGCCGGCGATGCGACCAACGCACCCAACAGGGACGCGGCGACGAGGCCAATTCTAAGCTTCATGATGTCTTCCTCCGCTTACGCCATACAGGATATCGAAGTTTGTTCTGATCAAATTGTGGCGGGACCGAAATGTAATGCTGATAAACAAATCTTCAGCCAGCCCGCCGCAGGCCTGACCTTTAGCTCCGCCAGACTATCCCAGGTTCGAGCTCCTGACCAATGCTGCGCTTGCGTCGGCGTTGCCCCGCAGGACATTGCCGCGGTCCTTGATCCTGCGCAATTCACTGGTGCCGCTTCGTCCTAGGCTTGTCGCCGTGGCCAGCCCTTTCGAGGAATTCGAAGAGCAGGCTCGCGAGGTCGCTTTGGAGCTGTGCAATGGACAAGATGAGATTAGACAAGGGTGACTGGCTGGTCGTGTGCGACGGGCGCAAGGCGCTCATTCTGGAAAACCTCGGCGACGAGATGTTTCCGAACCTCCATACCAGGGAGGTGCACGAGCAGCCCAATCCCTCGACCGGCGCGCAAGGGACCGACGCGCCGGGCAGGCTCCATCCGGGCAGGCCCCATCCGGGCAGGCTCCATGGCGCGGTCGGCGGCGCGCGCAGCTCGGTGGAGCAGACTGATTGGCACGACGAGGCCGAGCGCGCCTTCCTGCGCAGCCTGGCCGGTCGGCTCGATGCCGCCGTCAGCTCGGGCGAGACCTCGGCCCTGACCATGGTGGCCTCGCCGCGCGCGCTCGGCATGATTCGCGCCGATTATTCGGACGTGGTGCGCAAGGCGCTTCAGGGCGAGGTCGGCAAGGATCTCGTCAAGCTGCCGGTCTACGAGATCGAGAAGCAATTGCTGCTGTCGGGCGCCGCCAAATAGCGGCACCCGCGGAGGACGCGCCTGTGCCCCTCAGTAGCAGGGGTGCCGGCGGCGGTCCTGGCCGACATAGGCGGCCGCGCTCTGGTAGCAATGGTTGGTCGATGGGCCGTCGTAAAAGGCGAAGGTACCGGGCGTGATGCCGGGCCCGTAATTGTGCAGATAGCTGATCGTGTAGGGCAGCGGGTTCGCGTAGTAGCGATGGTACCGGTGATGTCCCCGCGCCTCTGCGAGGCCAGGGGCAAGGATCGCGGCCGACAGGGCAGCAACCGCGGCTACAAGCTTCAACTTGCTCATCTCGATTCTCCGGAACCCGCATGAATGGGTCAGCCGTTTATAGCCATTTCAGGCGGCCGGAACACCCGTCCGGCACCCGGAAATCGAGGCCAGCCCCGCGGATTCCCGGGTGGGTGTGACAGAATTGCCGGACATACGGTCCAGGCCTGCCCATTTTTGGCCTTTTCGGGATGCTTAACGAATTTCCCACACAAGTATGACCAAAGAGAATTCAGTTAAGAATCTTGTCGCCGGCCCCAGGGATCATCTTGGGGATATTCGAGGCCGGTCCCATTCCTGAAGGCTTTCGCCGTCATCTCACCATGCGCATCACGCTTCTGAGCCTGCTGTTGCTCTCGGTCGTCGCCGCTACCCCGGCGCGGGCCGAGCTGCACATCACCCGCGACCACGGCGGCTATGTCGAGGAGTACAAGGCCAAGTACAAGCGCGTCCGCGAGAAGGGCGAGCGCGTCATCATCGACGGCATCTGCAACTCGGCCTGCACGCTGGTGCTCGGCATCGTGCCGATGAACAAGATCTGCGTGACGCCGCGCGCGAGCCTCGGCTTCCACCAGGCCTATTACGACAAGGCCTTCACCTTCGGCATCAAGGTCACCAGCGCGGAGGGGACGTCCGACCTGATGGCCTACTATCCCGATGCGGTGAAGGACTGGATCCGCCGCAATGGCGGGCTGACCACCGACATGAAAAAGATCAAGAACGGTGTCGAGCTCTGGAAAATCATCGACCCCTGTCCGGAAGAATGGTGAGCGGCTGAGCTGAGCCGCCCGTCGCAGCGCAGCATCGCTCAGGTGGAAATTCGCATTGCCGCATAGGCCCCTGGTGGGGCAATGAGGGCGGCAATGAGCCTCAATCAAGAAGCCCTGACCGCCCGCGCCGCGCCGATCCTGTTCGTCGTGCTCTGGAGCACCGGATTCATCGGCACCAAATACGTCATCAACAATGCCGATCCCTTGACCTACCTTGCCATCCGCATGGCGATCGTGGTCGGTCTGATGGCGATCATCGCAGCGATTGCGCGGCCGAAATGGCCCGACCGTATCGGCATCGCGCACAGCGCGGTCGCCGGGATTCTCGTCCATGGCTTCTATCTCGGCGGCACCGCAATCGCGATCGCGCATTCGATTCCGGCCGGGCTCTCCGCGCTGATTCCGGGCCTTCAGCCGATCCTGACCTCGACCATCGCCAACCGCTGGCTCGGCGAGAAGGTGACGCCGGTGCAATGGGCGGGGCTCGTGCTTGGCCTCGGCGGCGTGGTGCTGATCCTGCACGGCCGTCCCATGACCGGCGAAGCCGGGTTCGGCTGGCTCGCCTCGGTGGTCTCGCTGATCAGCATCACGCTCGGCACGCTCTATCAGCGCCGCTACTGCAACCACATCGACTGGCGCGCCGGCAATCTCGTGCAATATGTCTCCGTCACCATCTTCTTCGCGATCGGCGCCTTCCTGTTCGAAGACCGTGTGGTGCATTGGACGCGGGAGTTCATGCTCGCGCTGGCCTGGCTCGCCGTGGCGCTCTCGATCGGGTCGATCGGGCTGCTGTACCGGCTGATCCGCCACGCCGCCGCCACGTCGGTTGCGAGCCTGTTCTACCTGGTGCCAGCGGTGACAGCGCTGATGGCCTATCTGCTGTTCGAGGAAAAACTCGATGCGCTTGCGATTGTCGGCATGGCGATGTGCGCGGCGGCGGTGTTCGTGGTCAACCGACGCTTCTAGGGCGGCAGGCCGGACCGCCGGAATACATCCCTGACGTGCGCGGCACGTCATGCTAGGCTCGGCGCATTTCAGTGCCCCTTTCACAGGTGATTTTCCATGAAGAAGGCGAGACGCGCACTGCTCGGCAGGTCCCTGAAGCCGGTCCGGATTGCCTGCATCAACTACGCGGAGCCGACGATCAGCGGCCGCAAAATGGCCAAGCTCACTGCGGCGCTTCAGAAATGCTACGACAAGCACTTCCTGCCGGTGTGGGGCTATCCGGTCGACCTCTATGTCACCGAAAGGCCGAAGCCGAGCGACTGGCAGCTGGTCTATTTTGACGATGCTTCCCACAAGAACATGCTCGGCCGCCATGAGCTGACGCATCGCCGCCAGCCGATCTCAAAGATCTTCGCCAAGGCGCTGGGCAACGAGCCGGTCAGCGTGGCGGCCTCGCACGAGCTGTTCGAGATGGTGCTCGATCCCATGGCCAACCTCTGGGCTGACAAGAATCCGAACACCCAATATGCCTATGAGGTCTGCGACGCCGTGGAGGAGGACACCTTCGACGTCAGCGGCTTTGAGATGTCGAACTTCGTCTATCCGTCCTGGTTCGAGCCGTTCGAGCATCCCCGTGGCACCAAGTTCGACCACAAGGGAACGCTGAAAGAGCCGTTCTCGATGACCGAGGGCGGCTACGTCATCAAGAAGGTCAACGGCAGGAAGGTGATCAAGGCGTTCGGCTCGCCTGAGAAGCGGCGGCGCTTCGCCAAGGAGGACCGGCGCGGCCATCGCAGCGAATTTCGCGACCCGCAAGGCGAGCATCACCCCGGTCGGCGCGTAGCCAAACGGCGAGAATAGGGTACCGCTGGAGCCGTCTCCGGGCGCGTCCGCACCCGGAGACTTGAGCGTTGCGATCAGCGCTTGGCCTTCTTTTTCGACTTGGCAGCTTTCTTGGTCGCTTTCTTGGCGGCCTTCTTCGCAGATTTCTTGGTGGCTTTCTTCGACTTCTTGGCGGCCTTCTTCGAAGTTTTCTTCGCAGCCTTCTTGGCCTTCTTCTTGGAAGCCTTCTTCGGCGCTACTTTCTTCGCGACCTTCTTGGCGGCTTTCCTCACCTTCTTGACGGCGGTGACTGCGGCGTCCTTGGTCGTTTCCACGGCGGCGGTGATCGTGTCCATCGCCTGTTCGGTGATCGGTTTATCGTCGTCCATATCGTCCCCCACGGTTTGCATGGAGCGATGACGATAGCGAGTTTCATAATTGTGTCAAAGCAACGCTCAACCTTTGCGGATCTTTGCGTAGGCGACGAGCGCGCGCTCGCGACCCTTCGCGTGATCGACGATCGGCTGCGGATAGGTCTTGCCGCCGGCCCAATCGGGCTTGCCCGGCTCGAGCTTCCAGGTCTCCAGCGCGTCGCTGGCGACCGTCGGCGCGGGACGCAGCTCCTTCGGCGCCGGCAGGGATCGCACGGGCGCCGCTCGCGCGCGCGACCTCAGCGATCATCCTGGCCGCCGGCCCTTGCGCAGGATCAGCGATCCGCCGTGCGTGGCAATGTCGGCGCCGAGCGCCCGCAGGGATTGCGCCAGCCACCAGCGCGCCGCGGCGCCCGGCGCTCGCCCGGCCGCGTCATCCAGCACATAGAGCAGATCACCGGCGCGCCGGTCCTTGCGCCGCGCTTGGCGTGGTCAGGGGGTCCTCATTAACAATTTGGAAAGCATGCGGTGCGCGGCGGTGTGAACGGTCGTTAATGCGACCGTAAGCCGACTGCACGTATATGCAGGAATTTCGGGGGTAGTTCCATTGGCCAAGGTTCTGACGGGGAAGTTCTTGCCGCAACTCAAGCTGGGCACCAAGGCGGTTCTGTGCGCCGTGCTGCTGATCGCCATGAATACGGCGCTCGTGGTCGGCGCCGGTTATTGGTCGCTCACCACTGCTTTCAATGATCGCGCATTGCGTGACATCGAGGTCAATCTGCGCACGCTGGCGCTGGCCTTTACCGAGACCATTCCCGACGCGAAGATCACGATGCGGGATGGCGCGGTGGCGCGTGCCGAGATTCCCAAGATGCCGGACTTCAGGGATCACGCCATCGTCGATCGCGCGGTGTCCTATGTCGGCGGCAACGCGACCCTGTTCGTGTTCGACGATACGAGCGGGCAGTTCGTGCGACGCTCGACCAACGTGAAGAAGGAGAATGGCGACCGCGCCGTCGGCACCCAGCTTGCCGCCGATCATCCGGCGCAGGCGCCGCTGCGCCGTGGCGAGGCCTACAAGGGCCCGGCCACCCTGTTCGGCAAGTCCTTCATGACCGCCTATTTCCCGGTCGCCGACGCGACCGGCAAGGTCGCCGGCATCCTCTATGTCGGCATCCCGATGGCCCAGTTCGAGAGCATGCTGGCCCAGGCGATCGAAAGCATGGCAGCCGCCGCCGGGCTCGCCGCGCTGCTGGTGCTGGTCCTGACCTTGCTGGTCGTCCGTCGCGTCACCAAGCCGCTGACCTCGGTCACGCGCTCGCTGACGGCGCTCGCCGACGGCCGGAGCGACGTCGAGATCGATTGCGAGGATCGCGCCGACGAGATCGGCGAGATCGCCCGCACGGTCGCGGTCTTCAGGAGCAATTCGCTGGAGCGGGCGCGGATGCGCAGCGAGCAGGCGGCGGCTTCGGCTGCAGCCGTCGAGCAGCGCAAATCCGACCTGCGCAATTTCGTCGAAGAGTTCCGCGGCAGCGTCGGCGGTATTCTCGACAAGGTGCTGACATCGTCAGGCGAATTCGAGCGGGCGGCGCGGCAGCTCACCGACACCGCGCGCTCCACCGCCGATCTGTCGGCGCGGTCGGCCGGAGCCTCCGAAAATGCCTCCGAGCACGTGCGTTCGGCGGCGTCGGCCTCCGACGAGCTGTCTCAATCGATCTCCGAGATCACCCGACGGGTCCAGGAATCGAACGCAATTTCCGCTGAGGCCGTGCGGCAGGCCGAGGCGACCGATCAGCGCATCGCGCAGCTCTCCGAGGCGGGCGCGCGCATCGGCGACGTCGTCAAGCTGATCACCTCGATCGCCGAGCAGACCAACCTCCTGGCGCTGAATGCGACCATCGAGGCCGCGCGCGCGGGCGATGCCGGCCGCGGTTTTGCGGTGGTGGCCCAGGAGGTCAAGACGCTGGCCGGTCAGACCGCCAAGGCGACCGACGAGATCTCGAACCAGATCGCCAGCATGCAGCTTGCGACCGAGGAATCGGTTGTCGCCATCAAGGCGATCAGCCAGACCATCGAGCGCATCAGCGGCATCGCCGGCTCGATCTCGGCTGCGGTCGAGCAGCAGAAGAGCGCGACCCACAACATCGTCGCCAGCGTTCGTGCGGCGGTATCAGGCACGGCCGATGTCGCCGTCAACGTCCGTCACGCCGCCGAGGGCGCGAGCGAGACGGGCGAGACATCCAGCCGGATGTTTGCCTCCGCCCAGGCGCTGTCGGGCGAGAGCCTGCATCTGAAGGCCGAGGTCGACGGCTTCCTCGACCGCGTGCATGCGGCGTGACGGCTAACGTCGTCATTCCGGGGCGATGCTGACGCATCGCCCCGGATGACGGTTGGGTTATTTCGGCTGCGGCACGATCCGGATGTAGGGCTTCGGCTCTTTCCAGCCCTGCGGATAGATCGTCTTGGCCTCGTCGTTGGAGACCGAGCCCGCGATGATCACATCCTCGCCCTGCGACCAGTCGGCCGGCGTCGCGACACGATGCTTGGCGGTGAGCTGGAGCGAGTCGATGACGCGCAGGATCTCCTGGAAGTTCCTGCCCGTCGTCATCGGATAGACCAGCACCAGCTTGATCTTCTTGTCCGGCCCGATGATGAAGACGTTGCGGACGGTCTGGTTGTCGGCCGGCGTGCGGGTGAGGGGATCGCCCGAGGTCGAGGCCGGCAGCATTTCGTAGAGCTTCGAGACGTTGAAATCGGTGTCGCCGATCATCGGATAGTTCGGAGCCGCACCTTGCGTCTCCTTGATGTCCTCCGACCATTTGGAATGGCGGTCGACGGGGTCGACCGAGAGGCCCATCAGCTTGACGCCGCGCTTGTCGAATTCCGGCTTCAGCTTGGCGAGCGCGCCGAGCTCGGTCGTACAAACCGGCGTGAAGTCCTTGGGGTGCGAGAACAGCAGTGCCCAGCTATTGCCGATCCAGTCGTGGAACTTGATCTTCCCTTCGGTGGTCTCGGCTTCGAAGTCGGGGGCGGTGGTGCCGATCGGAAGTGTCATGGTTCTACCTCATCGCATTGAATTTACTTCGGAATTCGTTTCTGGCCGTCTCGGCCAGTATAGGGTCTCCGCGACCCCAAGTGAACGTCAAGTGAACCGCCTCAAGTAAAATGTGAATTCCTTCTTTGAAGGCCTGATTTCCTAGCACCTTTTTGTTACAGCCGCGCCTGCGGCGAAATATCTCCACCGGGGCCACACGGTCTCGATTGCCCCGATAAAGCCTTTTATGACCCGCATCACGCTCGCCCGACGCTCTCCGGAACCGGAATGGTCCTCATAGCGACTAATCGGCAACCATTGAGAAAAGTCGCGATCCCCATATCGAATCGTTAACCACCCCTTTACGCCCGCATGAAAATGCTGGTCGATCAGAAGAAATCTGGAAGTGAACTATGTCTGCCGCTGCGCATAAGTCTGTTGAGTCGCCGTCCCTCGAACCGTCCTGCCGCGATACCTCGGCCCATGCACTGACCGTCGTGCGCGACGGCGTGATCACGGGCGAAGGCCCGACCACCAAGGGCCGGGTGCATTTCTCCCGCTCGCTCGATGCCGATGACACCGCCTGGTGCATGCGCATCCTGACCGCCACGGCGGTCAACGACCAGCCGGTCAGCCGCGCCGAAGCCGAAGCGCTGTTCGAGATCAACGAAGCCGCAACCGAACGCACCGATGGCGGCCGGTTCGACGACCTGCTCGCCAAGGCGGTGGCCCATTACGCCGCGAGCGCCTCCGGCCTGAAGGTGCCGCCGCGCAGCGTCGCGCTGTCGGCCGAGGCCGACATCGAGAGCTGGGCGCCGTCCTATGCCTCCAAGGTCAACAGCGAAATGCTGGAGTGGATCGCCGGCCAGATGCGCGGCAAGCGCCAGAACAACCGTCGCCTGATGGCGATGGTGGCGACCTTCCTGGGCGCCACCGCGCTGCCTCTGGCGGGCCAATTGCCGAACGTGTTCGACATCGGCATGTAAGGTTTGGATCCTTGAGATTCTCGCGCCCCTTGCGAGGCGCGAGAGACAACGGCGGGCGTTATTTCCCCGCCGTTTTTTGTTTGCCGGCGTCCGGCTCCAGCCCAAGCGTGCGGCCCGGGAAGCCGGCGGCGTCGAAATAGCGCTGGCTGCCGACGCGCTGGACGTTGAGCACGGTCTGGAGGCCGTTCTCGGACATCTTCGACTTCTCGACCGCCTTGTACGCCTTCGGTACGATGCCGTTGGGCAGGGCCTCCGACATCACGCGGCCGACGAGGCCGCCGTTCTGCGAACCGCGCAGGCCGAGGATCTGGGCAGCGGTCATGCCGACGTCGGCATTGCTGACCGGAATCTCGCTGACGTAGCCGGCTTTGAAGTCCGGACCGATCGCGGCCATGAAGTTCATGGTGTCGCCGCGGCTGAAGCTGCCATGCATGCCCTGGCCCTGACGCAGCACGGTATCGGCGACCTGCACCGAGCAGTTGGTCGGCGCCTCGCCGCAATCGCTGGCATAGGAGCGGAAGTTGACGACGATCGCCGGTGTCGGCGTCGCCGCCTTGCCGCGCAGGTTAATGCTCGACAGCGGCAGCGTGCCGGGGAAGCGGCCGAGCGAATCCTCGACGAACAGGCCGGAGACGTAGTCCTGCTCCAGCAGCGCCTTGACGGTTTTGGCCGCCAGCTTCTTGTCCTTGTTGGGCAGATAGATCAGGTCGGAGCCGCCATTGGTGGCGACGACAAGGTCGGGCTTGGCCGGATCCTTGCCGAGCACGCCGTTGCCGGCCTTCGGGTGGGCGTTGCCGGTGACGGCGGCGTTCTTGTCGTTGGGGTCGAACAGCGGCAGGTCGAGCGCCTTGGCGAGGTCGAGCGCCAAAAAGCCCATCGGCAAAAAGTCCTTCGGCGTGTCGTCATAGCTGACCTTGGCCGAGGGGCTGGTCTTGCTTTCCTTGGAGATGGTCGAGAAACCGTGGTCGGCCTGGACCATGATGTTGGTGTTGGCGGCAAGGCCGAGCTCGTCCAGCGCCTTGCGGAGCTGGGCGAGGTTGTTGTCGGCATTCTTGATGCTCGCCATGGTGCTCGGGCCGTTGATGCCCGGCTGGATCTGGTTCAGGCTGTCGCCCTGGTTATGCTGGGTGCCGTCAGGGTCGCGCGACCAGAACACCAGCACGAACGGCTTGTTGCGTGCCTTGAACATCGGCAGCACCACCTTGGCAGCGACGTCGGCGAAATAGGCCTGCTGCGCGACGTTGGCGACCGTGGTGCCGGGCGTCTTGGCATCGCCCGCCTTGCTATTGTCGCCGCGCGGCGGTGTGGCGATGGGGAGGCCGGCCTTGGTCAGCGCAGCCTTGACCTCGTCGGACAGTGCCACGCCGTTTTTGCCGCCGGTAGCATCGTCGAACACGACCGAATGCAGGCCGGCCTTGTCGGGCTTGTCGGTGTGGTCGAACTGGTAGGTCGGGCCGACCTTGCCGATCGCCGCAGTGCTCAGCCCCTTGTCGCGGGCCAGCTTCAGAATGGTTTCTTCGTTGAGGTAGTCGCCTTTGAAATGCTCGTCGATGTCGCCGAGCACGGCGTCGTTCTCGATGAAGGGGACCACGGTGTCGCCGGCTGGGCCGGACGTGTAGTTGGTCCAGATCGTGTTGGAGAACACACCGGTGTCGCCGAGATAATGGCCGGTCGACATCGCCGAGCCGTTCGCCATGGTGAAAGTCGGGAACAGTGAGTGCGAATTCTTGAAATTGACGCCCTTGTCGCGGATTTCGGCCATCGCGGGGGCGGTCTGCGGTGTGACCTTCAGTGCCCGCAGACCGTCCGGAATGAACAGGATCAGGTTGCGGGGCGTGTTGTTCTCGGCGGAGGCAAGCCCCATCGAAAGTCCGGTGGACAGCACGGTCAGTCCGGCTGACAGCAACACCAGTGAACGGCGCATAAAAATCTCTCCCTGCGAGGCAGCTTGGCCGCCAACCGCGGCCCCCGGCTTCGTTTAGTTTCGCTGCATGACGGTTTTGTTACAAGAGCGCCGCGGCATGCAGAAGTGATGGGGGAGGCGGCCGGGCGTCCCCGGATTCGTTGCCTGCTCTCATGTCCCGGACGCAGCGGCAATCGCGGCTGCATGGGCTCCGGCGCGGCAGCGCACCGCTAAGGGGCGCTGCGCTGCGTCCGGGGCACCAGCTCGTAGCTCGTAGTAGCTCGTTGGATGGGTAGAGCGAAAGCGAAACCCATCTCGCTTTTGTCTACGTGGAAGCATGATGGGTTTCGCAAGTGCTCTACGCATCCTACGACCCCGCAGACATACCTTCGCATCCTCGCGGCTTGTTCGCCCGAGCTTTGCTTCATCTCTTCACCCTCAATTGAAAGAGGGCGCAGGGAAGACCGGGAGCCGGCTGGCTCCTATGGACCGCTATGCCAGGAGCAGATTGCGCTACAATGCACAGCGGGAAACAGGGCAACCGGAGCATCCCGGCCTTTCCCTGCGCGGATGGTTGGAACGGCTTATGTCGTGCTCTCCCCGGGGAGCGATGCACTATTGCCCCCGTCGCCGTGCAGATGACTGATGCGCGCGGTCCGGTTGGACTGCCCACATCACCGCAAGACTTGACGCACAGACCCCGGGCGCCAGGACGACACGATTTGGCCGTACGCCGATCACACCGGTCGTGCGCGCGGTGACTTCGCTCACGGTTGCCCGCCCTGCGAAACCATTCGCGCCGATGTTATCAGCGTCCACCGCCGCCCGGCCCGCGTTCGTGACGATCGCGATACGCCCCTCTTCCTTGGGCCGGAGTGAGTAATTCCTAACAAAAATCCGAATTCTAATAAAGAGAAATATTTTGTCGCCGTTCCGTTGACCCCGGACTTGGGTGTTTCGCCCGACATGACGCAAGGGATTGTGGCCAGGACGGTCAATCCGGCGCGGTCGGCACCCGCGTATTCCTCACGAGAGCCTGCCTCGGCGCTGCCGTCGTCGAATAGCCGCCGCCATTGGCCAGATCGCGGCGGAGCGATGGCGGCGCCGCGTGCAGGGCGAAGATGATCGCGATCTGGGTCCGGTTCTGAAGGCGGTATTTGCGCATGATGTTGCCGATATGCGCCCGCACCGTGTTCTCCGAGATCTTGAGCTCGTAGGCGATGTTCTTGTTCTGCATTCCGTGCGCGATCGCGCGGTGTCGGTGTAATCGAAGCCTTTGGAGCCGGGCTCATGGCTAGTGCCTCCCTGCAAGCAGCGGGGCCGCTGACGCGCGAAGGCCCATCGTTCGTGATGGACGATGGGCCACATCGTGAGCGGGGCGTTACCAGCTGCGATAGACGCCGGTCAGGGTGCCGTTGTTGTTGCCCTCGGGGCCGACATCGCCCTGCGTCGAGCTCGGCGCCGGATGGTTGGTGCCGTTGAGCGCACCGTACGGTCCGGCGACATCCGGATAGTACGCGCGTGGCTGAACCGGTTCGTAGGCGGGGGCGGTGCGGTCCCATCCCACGCGCGGTCCGTTCCAATCATAGCCTTGGGCCGAGGCGGCCGTCGTGCCCGCGACGAGCGAAGCCGTGATCAGGCAGAGGAGTTTCGAGTTGTTCTGCATTGGAGATGCTCCTTGCTTGTGTCGGGAGCCAACGGCCGCAATGCGGGAGCGTTCCGGTCGTCGTCGGCTGAAGCGATCAACTCCGATCAACTGGTTATGAAGTCCGCCTTCCGCGGAACGAGTGCGAAATCAGTCGGGAATCCCGGGCGTCTTGCCGCACCAGGTTCCCCGTTAATCCCGTGCCTTAACCAATAATTAATTATACGTTTGCGAGCGGGCGACAGCCCGGCCTAGCGTGCGGTGGGGAGCCGCTATCCGCGAAGCCAAACGAGTTGGTGCGTATCATGATGTACGGCAGATCATTTGGGGCCTTGCTCGCCTCGCTCAGCGCAGCTGCGCTGCTCCTTGCCCCCGGTGACAGTTTTGCCCGACCCGGCGGCGCCGTCGCACATGCCGCCGCGCCGTCCGGTCCGGTGGCACGTCCCTCGATTGCGCCGGGTGCCCGGTTCCGCGGCCGCAACACGCCCTGGGTCTACTGGCCGGGCGGTGGCGGGTTCTTCTACGACAACGCAGGCTACGGCCAGCCTTTCGCCGATGCCGGCCAGCCCGTCTCCAACGACGTGCGCTACACCTATACGTACGACGTTCCCTGGGACTGGACGCATCGCTTCCCGCCGAACGTGGTGCCGTCCGACCGGCCCTATGTGCCGAGCTGTCCGACGGAGCAGGTCACGGTGCCCGGCCGCGGCGGTGGCGACCACACCGTCAACATCATGCGCTGCTACTGAGCGGCGCATTCCGCGCAGCTAGCCCAGCTCAAAACTGGTCACGCCGAAGAGACGGTCGATCCGCAGCGGCGGGATCGGCCCTGTGTACATCCGCGCCGTCTCGAACACCGGCGTGAGGCCGAGCGATTGCGCAAGCAAGATCGCCTCGCGATTGACGGCGGGGACGTCGAGGAAGACTTCGCCGCCACCTGCGCTTGCCAGCAAGGCCTGCGCGACCGCCTCCGCCGCCGCGCGATCATCAGCGACGAGCGGGCCGATCTTGCGGCCGGTCCGGCACGGCCGGATCACACCCCATGCAGCGAGCTTGCCATCGCGCAGCAGCGCGCGACCGAGATGTCCTGATGTGCCGATCCAGGCACGCAGGAAGGAACGGCGCGGAGCCGGGAAGACCGTTGCATCGTCGGCTTCAACGAGCGCGAACGGGATCGTGTCGAGCGCAACGACATCGGCGGGCGGCCTCAGTGGCGCGGCGACGATGCCGCCATAGCGGATATTGGCGTAGGCGAGCTGGAATCCGGACTTTTGGTAATTGTCCTGCTGCGCCACGACGCCGTCGAGGCCGATCACGCGAGCGCCCGCATGCGCGATCGCCGCGTTCCAGATGCGCAGGCCGTGGCCTCTGTCGCGAAAGCCTGATCGCACGATGTAGAAGCCGAGGAATGCGAAGCGATCGTCGTAGTTGACGCAGGAGACGGTTGCGACCGGCTCGCCGTCGATCTCGCCGACGAAGAAGCCCTGCGCGTCCGGGATCGCGAAACAGGCGGGATCGGAGAGGCCCGGATTCCAGCCTTCGGCCGCAGCCCAGTCGACGGCGAGGGAAAGCTCCTCCGGGCGCAAATTGCGGATCTGCAAATCGCTCATCTCAAAAGTCGCTCATGACGGATGTTCTCGACGGTGGACCTGCCGGCAGGTCCGGCGGTAGAAGGCCTCATGATAGGCCGGGCCTGCGGCCCGCCTCAACGATATCACAGAGGAGGATAAGTCATGGCAGCAGAGAAGGTC
This sequence comes from Bradyrhizobium nivariense, assembly GCF_029846715.1. GTDB lineage: Bacteria > Pseudomonadota > Alphaproteobacteria > Rhizobiales > Xanthobacteraceae > Bradyrhizobium. The sequence goes on along the minus strand of NZ_JARVWW010000001.1, from coordinate 460,095 downwards.
GCACTCGTGACCGCCGGCGGCAGCGGCATGGGGGCAGGGGCTGCGCGTCGGCTCGCGGCCGACGGCTTTCGCGTCGCCATCCTGTCCTCCTCCGGCAAGGGCGAGGCGCTGGCGGCCGAGCTCGGCGGGTTAGGGGTCACCGGCTCCAACAAGTCGAACGACGATCTGAAGCGGCTCGTCGACGGGGCGCTTGCCCAATGGGGACGCATCGACGTGCTCGTCAACAGCGCGGGCCATGGGCCCCGCGCGCCGATCACGGAGATCACCGACGAGCAGTGGCACACCGGCCTCGACACCTATCTGCTCAACGTGATCCGTCCGACCCGGCTGGTGACGCCTTTGATGCAGGCGCAGAAGGCCGGCGCCATCATCAACATCTCGACCGCCTGGGCGTTCGAGCCGAGCGCGATGTTTCCGACGTCTGCGGTGTTCCGCGCCGGCCTTGCCGCCTTCACGAAAATCTTCACCGACACCCATGCCGCCGACAACATCCGCATGAACAACGTGCTGCCGGGCTGGATCGACAGCCTGCCGCAGACCGATGCACGCCGCGACAGCGTGCCGATGCAGCGCTACGGCAAGGTCGAGGAGATCGCCGCGACGATCTCGTTCCTGGCGTCCGACGGCGCGGCCTACATCACAGGCCAGAACATCCGCGTCGACGGCGGACTGACACGTTCGGTCTGAGACGCGGGAAAGTCGAATCGCGTTTCGCGCTGTTGTCGTGATGCGACACGGGCGTGCGTCGTGTGCCGCGGATGAGGGAAGACGTGTGGCCCCTCGGTCACACTTGTCACGCGTTCGCACGCGGCGGGCCTCACACTACGTCACAGTCCCTATGAACTTCGCCGTAGCCCAAGACGGCAAGGGGCCGGCGGCCTATGCCCGATCTGCGCCCGACGCCTTCCGCCCGCGCGCATTCGAAACGCGAGATCAATCGCGTGAGGCAAGGAGACTGGAATGAAGAAGTTTTTGCTGGCGGTTGCCGCGGTTGTTTTGGGCTCCGCATCCGTGCAGGCGGCCGACCTCGCGGCGCAATACACCAAGGCGCCGATGATGGCGTCGGCCTACAACTGGACCGGCTTTTACGTCGGCGGCAATGTCGGCGGGCAGTGGGGCAGCGCCGATCCGGCCACCTCGACCGTGTTTTCTCCGACCGGCTATTTCGCGGCCAGCAGCGTTCCTGCCATCGGCGCGGTCGGCGCCCAAGGCATCAACAGCTCCAGCGTGACCGGCGGCTTCACGGCCGGCTACAACTGGCAGGTCAACCACGCCGTGCTCGGCCTCGAAGGCGACATCAACTATTTCGGCTTCAAGGGCAGTGCGTCCGGGTCGGCGCTCTATCCCTGCTGCGCCCCGACCGGCTTCACCGTGTCCTCGCAGGTCTCGGCCGACTGGCTCGCCACGATCCGCGGCCGCATCGGCTTCCTCGCGGCTCCGACCTGGCTGCTCTACGCCACTGGCGGTGCGGCGATCGCGGAAGTGAAGGGCAATTTCAACTTCACCGACACCTTCTCCGCGGCAACAGAATCGGCAGCGATCCGCGACACGCGCCTAGGCTGGACCGCCGGTGTGGGCACCGAATACGCCTTCGGCGGCGGTTGGTCGCTCAAGGCCGAATATCTCTATGTCGACCTCGGCAGCGCTTCGGCAAGGAGCACCAATCTTGTGACCTTCGCAGGCGCTGCGCCGTCTCCGAGCAACGTCTACACCCACTCGGTCGACCTCAAGTCGAACATCGTGCGTGTCGGCGTGAACTACAAGTTCGGCGGACCGGTCGTCGCCAGATACTGAGCTTCATCCCGTTCTGGATCTGACGTGGAAAGCCCCGGCTCAGCCGGGGCTTTCTGTTTTCGCGGGGCGCGCGCGGCTCAGTGCGAAGCCACGAGGCGCGCCAGCGCGGGCAGGATCCTGTAGCGCGCGATCTCGTGCGGATATTCGCCTCGATTGGCGAGCAGGACGATCCCGATCCGCCGCGCCGGCACGAGGCCGATATAGCCTGAGGCGTTGTTGAGGCCGCCCGGCTTGTCGACGACGGTGACGCCTGGCAGACGCACCGTCTCCCAGGCCATTCCCTGTCCAAACTTATCGTCGACGCGGAAAATCTCGTGCTGCGTGATGCGCAATGCCTCACGCAAGTGAGGGTCGATCGACCGCCCGTCGACGCAGGCAGCAACGAAAGTCGCGAGATCCCGCGGCGAAGAAAACATCTGGCCCGTGCCGGGAAAATCAAAATAGCTCTGCTGGTTGCCGATGGGGCCGATCGCCATGCCCTGATCCGAATAGCCCTGGACCGCGCGCTGCATCGAGGCCTCGTCCATGACGGCACGACTGTCCTCGCCGCGTTCGGGTAAGGAGGTCGCATTCATGCCGATCGGCTTGAGGATGCGCTGTTCCAACAGGGTCGAGATCGGAGCGCCGTAGCAGCGCTCGAGCACGAGCTGAAGCAGCGTGTAGCCGGCGTGGCTGTAGACGCGCTGCTTGCCGGGCACTTCGCCGGCTTGCGGTCGCCAGCTGTTGAACATGTCGACGAACTGCGCGCGCGAAAATGACTCGTCCGGCCACGGCGGATGGTCGGTCGGCAGCAGCATGCCCGAGGTGTGCGTGACGAGCTCGCCGACGGTGACGTGGCGGATATAGTCGCCGGTGAGTTCGGGGAGATATTTCGGCAGACGATCGTCGAGCCGCAGCTCGCCGCGGAGGGTGCCGAGCGCGACCAGCGTCGCCTCGAACGGCTTGCGCAGGGAGCCGAGGTTGAACAGCGCGTCCGGCGTGACCGGCCTTTGCGTGGCGTCGTCGGCAAAGCCGTAGCTGAAAAACTCGACATGGCGGCCGGCATAAAGCGCGGCGGCGAGACCGCCCGGCTGGTCCGGCGTCGCGGTCGGCGCCAGCTCGCTCGCGACGATGTCGCGCATCTGCGCGATCATGTCGGAATCCGCGGCGGCGCGGCGCGGCCAGGCAAGCGCGAGGGGAACGAGCGCAGCCCGGGCGAGCGCCCGCCGGGTGAGATGCGATGAGATGACAACAGACGGCACGGCTCTGACGCATGATGCGATGCGCCCCCGAACCTCTTTTAGCCGGGAGGGCCGGGCGGCCCAATTCACGATTACGCGTGGTGGGTTCCGCCCGGGAGCCTGCGACAAAATTACTTAGCTTGTGAGCTAACAATTGTTGACGCCGGATGGCGGCAGTCCTATAGTTAGCTTCATGGCTAACCAATTATCTCGGCTCGATCAGGTCTTCGCGGCTCTTGCCGATCCCACCCGGCGGGCGATCGTGATGCGGCTCTGCGCCGGCGAGGCATCGGTTGGCGAGCTTGCCGATCCCTTCGAGATGGCGCTGCCGAGCCTCATGAAACACATCCACGTGCTGGAGACGAGCGGGCTGGTTCTGTCGGAGAAATCCGGCCGGGTGCGCACCTGCCGCCTCAGTCCCGACGCGCTCCTCAGTGCGGAGGACTGGTTCCAGCACCAGCGTGCGATCTGGGAGGCGCGGCTCGACCGCTTCGAAGTCTATGTGATGAAGCTGAAGAAAGAGAGGGCGGCTGCCAAACGACCGTCCAAATCAAACAACAAGACAACCAGACGGAAAGGTTCCTGACGATGACGAATTCTGCCAACCCCGCCCTGTCGCAATGGTCGCTCGACCGCGAGATCGTGATGTCGCGCGTGATCGACGCGCCGCGCGATCTGGTGTTCGAGGCGTGGTCCGATCCAAAACATCTGCCGCAATGGTTCGGGCCGAAGGGTTTCAAAGTCGAGACCTTCGAGATCGACGTGCGCGTCGGCGGCGTCTGGCGCTTCAACATGATCGGCCCCGACGGCACCGTCTATTCGAACCGCATGCGCTTCCGCCGCATCGAGCGGCCGTCGCTGATGGAGATGGATCACGGCGCCGACCAGGACGAGGATCCCGGACTGTTTCGCTTTACCGTCACGTTCGCCGAGCAAAGGAACGGCAAGACGGTTCTGATGATGCGGCAGCTGGCGTCGAGCACGGCGCAGCGCGACGGCATGATCAGCTTCGGCGCCGTTGAATACGGCTACCAGACGCTGGACAAGCTCGCGGCGTATGTCGTTGGGATGAAGACGTAGGTCCCCGCGCTATTCCGGGTGGCCTCGAAGTGGCGCCCCGGAATAGGGATCGAGAGCGCGTGGGGGAGCAGTCGCCCCCCGCGAATATGACAGCGCGGAGCGCAATTATGACAGCGCCGTCACGCAGATTTTTGTCGCGTCACGTCACCAGATTATGACAGAATTGCTACCGCTGGATGTCATATCGGTTACGGCGGAGCGATTCATGTTGCAGTGGCAGGCGCGGTCAAATCCCCTCGCGTGGTGGTGGGGCTCTCTGACGCTTGTCAGTGCCGCCAACATTCTCGTCTGGTTCATGCTGTACCGCGAGTTCTACCCGACCGTTGCGGGCAGTCTCGGCGGCGGCTCCGACATCGGCCTGATGTTCCTGCTCTGCGCCGGTTACGTGTTCGGCTGCGCCTTCCGCTCGTTCCTGCCGCGCGCGGACGTGCAGCGCATTTGCCTGTTCGATACCTGGCTCTCCAGCGTCTTCGTCGGCCGCACCGTCGCGACCGTGGCCGAACTCTGCTTCGTCGCGCAATGGGCGATCATCCTGCATCAGCTGGGTCACATGACCGGCGCGGAGACCGCGGTGAACATCGCGCTCGTCATCGTGCCCGTGATCATCATCGCGGAGTGCTTCTCCTGGTACGCGGTGGTGACCACCAATTTCCTCTTCAATGCGATCGAGAACTCGCTGTGGGCGGTGACGTTCTTTCTCGCCGGCATCGCGCTGTGCCGCCTGATGCCGGAATTCCAGGGGCCGGTGCGCTGGGCGCTGATTGCCGGCATCATCGGCATCGCCTGCTTCCTCGCCTTCCTCGTCACCGTCGACGTGCCGATGTATCTCAGCCGCTGGCGGGCAGGGCATGCCGAGGGCAACAGATTGCTCGGCTTGCTCGAAGGCCTGCATGACGTCTCGACGCGGTGGGTCGTGACCCACGACATCGCGCACTGGAAGGGCGAGCTGACCTGGATGTTTCTATATTTCACCGCCGCGGTGTGGTCGAGCCTCGCGCTCTGTGCGCTCTACGCCATGGAAGGCTATCTCACCCGCTATCTCGCCTGAGCGATCAGGCCTCGCCGAGATCGACCTCTGTCAATATTCCCTGGCGCAGCGCCAGCCGGACCAGTTCGATGTCGGAGCCGACGCCGAGCTTGTCCTTGATCAGGGAATGCAGGTTCGCCACCGTCTTCGGGCTGACATGGAGCGTTTCGGCGATCTGGTCCGTCGTGTTCTCGGCGAGCAGCAGCCGCAGCACCTCGAACTCGCGCGGTGTGAGGACGTCGGCGGCCGAGCTTTCCCCGGCGAGCCGGCTCAGCGCGAGCTCATGGTCGATGTCGGGGCTGATCGCGATCTTGCCGGCGAGCACGTCCATCACGGCGCGCACCAGTGTCTCCGGCGGACTGGTCTTGGTGACGTAGCCCCTCGCACCGGCGCGGATCGCCTGCACGGCAAAGCCGGCATTCTCGTGCATGGTGAAGACGAGAATCCGCGCACCCTTGTCCCACTGCCTGATCCGCCTGACGGCCTCGATGCCGCCGATGCCGGGCATGCTCAGATCCATGATGACGAGGTCGGGCGCCTCGGATTTGAAGAGACGGTAGGCCTCGGCGCCGTCGGCGGCTTCGGCGATGACACGCAATCCCGGCTGCTTCTGGAGCACGGAGCGATAGCCCTCGCGGACGACGGAATGGTCGTCGACCAGCAAGATGGTCGCGTCGGCCGCGCTCATGCGGCGTGCTCCAGCGGCTGCCGATCGCCGGCTGCGAGCGGAATGACCACGCGCAGTGCAGAGCCGCCGCTCGGCGCGGCCTCGAAGCTCAATTGGCCGCGCAAGGCCGCAACGCGCTCGCGCATGCCGAGCAGGCCCATGCCGGATTTCACGACGGGATCGGTCGCGCGTCCGTCATCGTCGATCGCAAGCGCGATCTCGCAGGCCCGCATCGTCAATTCCAGGCTCACCTTCGTGGCGCCGGCATGCTTGGCGGCATTGGTGAGCGCCTCCTGCACGATGCGGTAAAGGCTGGCGCTGATCGTGGCTGGCAGCGTCTCGAACGCCCCGTCGAAACCGATCGTAAAGCGCGTCTCGCCGCGGCTGCGTCCGTTCCAGCCCGCGACCAGGCCTTCGAGGCTGGCGACGAGCCCGAGCTCCTCGACATCGGGCGGCCGCAGCCGGAACAGCGTGCCGCGCAGCGTTTCCATCATGCCGGTTGCGGTCCGCGCGATGCCGTCGCATTCGCCAAGCAGGGAAGGGCAGTCCTGCGCGGCGGTCTGGCGGGCGGAGGAGGCGAGCGCGCGGATGGCGGCGAGCGACTGGCCGAACTCGTCATGCAGCTCGCGCGCGAGATGGCGGCGCTCCTCGTCCTGGAGCGCGATCAGCTTCCGCGTCAGCTCGCTGCGCTCGGCAAGCGCGGTGTCGAGGCTTTCGGCGAGATGGTTGAATCCGTCGCGGATCGCGGAGAGCTCGGCAAGGTCGAACGGCGGCAACCGCGTGGTGAGATCGTTGGCGGCGATCCGCTCGAGGCCGGTGCGGATCATGCGGGTGGGGCGCAGCGCGCGTGCCAGCGCGGCGTAGACCAGCGCGCAGAGCAGCGGCAGCGCGATCGCCAGCGCGAGCATCAGGCGGCCGGCCTCGTGCCAGGCCTCCGCGGTCTGCACGGCCGGCTCGACCGAGACCACGGCCTCGCCGAGCTTCGCTCCGCGCACGATCACAGGCCGTGCCGCTTCGCGGCCGGGGTCGAACAGGCTGCGATAGAAGGCCGCGAAGGCTTGCGGCGGGGGGCTCGCCGGGGCAGGCGCGCCGCTACAGAAGCGCTGGAGGATGTCGCCGCTCGTGCCGCGGAACGCCAGGCACAGGCCCGGCGTCATCACATAGGCGGAAACGGGATCGAGGTTGGGAAACTCCGAGCGCGGGCTGGCGACCCACTGGATTTTGCCTTGTTGCAGCTCCAGCGTCTTGGCCACGATGGCGGCGATGTCGTCGAGGCGCGCATGCGCCGCGCGGTCGGCCGTGATCAGGAAATAGGCGGAGATCGCGGCGAAGCAGGCGGCCGATATCGCGGCCACGCGCAACGTCAGACGGACTTTGAGATCGAACCTCGGGCGGTTCCACATCGGCGGCACCTGGTGCGAACGGGTTTGTCGCGCCCGTATTAAACGGCAGAACGCAACCGGCGCAAAGCCGCCAGGTGATAGTGCGGTGCACCGTCGTGAAATTTTCCCGGCGATTGCCGGGACCGGCGCCGCTGCACGGCCTGATTCCGCCGTCCAGATTGGCGGGCCGCTCCGTCACACGAGGCCCGCTCATGCACCTGCGCCGGTTGATCCTCTCAGCTTGGCTCCTTGTCGTCCTACCGGCGTCTTATGCGCTGGCCGATGCCGAGACCGCCGTCGGCGTCGCCATGGACGACTTCAGTTATACCGATACGTCGGCTGAGCCGGCCAACCAGACCGCCGCCCACGAGCGACGACTGTCGGCCTTCATGGCCGCGCTCAGGCGGGATATCGGCGGAGACCGGCGCTACCGGCTCGTGCCGTCGGCCCAGGACGGCGCGGCGTTCAAGGTCATCGGCGGCATCCAGAAGACGAGCACGCTGGTGCAATGGGCCAAGGTCGCCGTGATCGACGTCGGCGCCAGGAAGGTCGTGATGGACAAGCTCTACACCTTCCGCGGCGACAATGATGAATCATGGGAGCATGCCGAGATCTTCGTGTCCCGCGAGATCATGGCCGCGCTTGGTGCGCGAGCGCCGATCGCGCTGACGGTGTTCGAATTCGAGCTCGACGACAACACCGCGGCACCGGCCGCCGGCCTCGCGGCCGCAGATGCATCCTATCTGGCCGAAGTGACCGGCGGCGTCCGCGACGCCCTCGGCCAATCCGGCCGCTACCGCCTCGTCGATGTCGGCAGTGCAAACGAGGAGGCGGTGAAGGCGCGCGCTCTACGCGATTGCGGCGGCTGCGAGGCGGCGATTGCGCAAAGGCTCGGCGCGGATCAGTCGCTGATCGGGGTGGTGCGGCGGGTCAGCCGCACCGAATATGCTCTCGGCTTCCAGGTGCGCGACGCCAGGACCGGCGCGGTGCTGGCACGCGGCGACAGCGGCCTGCGCCTGGGCGCGGACTATTCGTGGAAACGGGGCGCCGTGCGGCTGGTCAGCGATCGGCTGATCGAGAACCAGCCACAGCAATAGGCCTCAGGCGCAGCCTCAGAAGGTCAATTGCACCTTCATCGACTGCGAGCGGTCGCTGGCGAGCTCGAACGCTGCGACCGCGTTCTCGAACGGCATGGTCGCCGTGATCAGCGGCTTCACGTCGATCAGGCCTTCGCCCATCAGCCGCACCGCAAGCTCGAACTCGGGATCGAAGCGGAATGTGCCGCGCAGCTGCAATTCCTTGGCGACGATGGAGTTGATCGGCAGCGTCATCTCGCCGCCGAGGCCGAGCTGCACCAATGTAGCGCCGGGCCGCAGCACGTCGAGCGCGGTGCGCAGCGCGGCCTGGTTGCCCGAGGCTTCGAACAGCGTGTCGAACACACCTTTGCCGGTGCGCCAGGGATCGAGCGCCGTGGCGTCGGCCGCGACATTGATGGCGTGAGTGGCGCCGAGCTTCCTGGCGACCGCAAGCGGCGCCTCCGCGACATCGGTGACCACGATCTCGGCCGCGCCGCCGAAGCGCGACACCAGAATCATCAGCGCGCCGATCGGGCCGCAGCCGGTGATGAGCACGCGCTTGCCGAGCAGCGGGCCGGCCTGCTTGCCGGCATGCAGGCATACCGCCAGCGGCTCGGCGACCGCGGCTTCGGCCAATGACAGCCTGTCGGCGATCGGAACGGCCTGCGCCGCATCGACCGTGATGAATTCGCGAAAACCGCCCTGCACATGGGGAAAGCGCATCGCGCTGCCGAGGAAGCGCATGTCGAGGCACTGGTTGCGCATGCCTTCCTGGCAATGCAGGCACTGACCGCACGGCTTGCTCGGATTGACCGCGACGCGGGTGCCCGGCTTCACGTTGGTGACGCCGTCACCGACGGCCGCGACCACGCCGGCGATCTCGTGCCCCAGCGCCATCGGCTGCTGGATGCGCACGACGCCGAAGCCGCCATGATGATAGTAGTGCAGATCGGATCCGCAGATGCCGCCGTTGGCGATCTTGACGCGGACTTCACCCGGACCGGGCGCTGCATCCGGATAGAGGTCGATCCGCAAATCTTTCGGGGCGTGAATGACGACGGCGCGCATGGCCTGTTCCTTCAGCGTTTCGCGGGTCACATCGCGGCGATCATGCCGCCATCGACATAGATGATCTGGCCGTTGACATAGGTCGAGGCCTCCGACGCCAGGAAGATCGCAGCGCCCACCAGCTCGTCCGGCCTGCCCCAGCGCTTGGCGGGAACGCGGCCCATCAGCCAGTTGTTGAAGTCGGTGTTGTTGACCAGCGCCTCGTTCATGTCGGTCAGCATGTAGCCGGGGCCGATCGCGTTGGCCTGGATGCCATGCTGCGCCCATTCCACCGCCATCGAGCGGGTCAGGTTCTTGATGCCGCCCTTGGCGGCGGTGTAGGGCGCAATCGTGGGACGCGCGAGCTCGCTGCCGAGCGAGCCGATATTGATGATCTTGCCCTGCTTGCGCGGGATCATGCGCTTGGCCGCCTCGCGGCCGATCACGAAGGCGCTGGTGAGGTTGGTCTCGATCACCTTGCGCCACTCGTCGGTGGTGAACTCCACCAGCGGCTTGCGGTGCTGGATGCCGGCATTGTTGACGACAATGTCGACCGCCAGGCCTTGCCTGTCGAAATTCTCGAAGGCCGCGACGATCGCGGGCTCATCGGTGACGTTGAACGCGGCGCCTTCGGCCTGATGGCCGGCGGCGCGAAACTCGGCGACGGCCTGTTCGACACGGTTCGGATCGACGCCATTGATGATCAGCTTGGCGCCGGCCTTGGCCATGCCCTCGGCAATGGCACGGCCGAGGCCGCGGGAGGAGCCGGTCACGAGCGCGGTGCGGCCGGAAAGGTCGAAGAGGGCAGTGCTCATCTCAAATATCCCTAGATGTTGGAGCGGCGCACGGTCAGATCGGAGCGGTCGAATACGGCGGGCAGAAGGTCGACGCCGAGGCCGGGGCCTTCCATCGGATAGACATAACCGTCCTTGATCGTGGGCATGGTGGTGACGAGCTCATTGTACCAGCCCTTGTAGAAGGCGCGCACCGATTCCTGGATCAGCGTGTTGGGCTGGCTGAACGACATGTGGATGGCGGCGATGAAGCCGATCGGGCCGATGCAGTCGTGCGGTGCGAAGGGCCGGTGATAGGTCTCGGCCATCGCCGCGATCTTGCGACCCTCGGTGAGGCCGCCGGTCCAGCACAGATCCGCCATCACCACATGCATGGCATCGCGGTCGAGCATGTCCTTGTAGGGGAAGCGCGAGCCCAGGGTCTCGCTGGCGCAGACCCAGACGTCGGTGCAGCGGGCGTATTCGGCGAGTGCCTGCGGCGAGTTCATCCGGATCGGATCTTCGTACCAGGTCGGCTTGTAGGGCTCGAGCGCGCGCGCGATCTGTTTCGCGGTCGGCAGGTTCCAGAGCGAATGAAGCTCGACCATGATCTCCATCTTGTCGCCGACGGCCTTGCGAATTTTTTCGAACGGCTCGATCGCCTGCTTCATCTGCGCGGCGGTGATGTAGAGACCCTTGTTCTCCTGGGCCGCCGGATCGAACGGCCAGATCTTCATGGCGGAGATGCCGCTCTCCAGCAGGTTTTCGGCGAGCGCATCGGCGTGGTTCATGAAGCCGTCGAGGTCTTCGTAGGGGCCCTTGGAACCACCGAGATTCCAATTCGCGACCGGGCTGATGTTGGTCGAGCGGACATATTGGGTGCCGGCGCAGGTGTTGTAGATGCGCTGCTTGTCGCGGCAGAGGCCGCCGAGCATCTGGTGCACCGGCTGATTGCAGACCTTGCCGAACAGGTCCCACAACGCGATGTCGATTGCCGAGGCCGCGCGATACTCGACGCCGGTGGACGACTGCGCCATCGGCAGGTTCAGCATGTCGCGGTGGATCGCCTCGATGTGCAGCGGATTGCGGCCGAGCAGGCGGCCGGCAAAGGTGTCGTGGATCTGCGCCTCGACGGCGCCGGCGCCGTAGAAGGTTTCGCCGAGACCGATCATGCCCGTGTCGGTGTGGACGCGCACCCAGATGACGTTGGAGAATTCTTCGGTGCGCAGCGTCTCGATCGACGTGATCTTCACAGCAATTGTCCTCCCATCGCAGGCGCGCAGCGCCGTCTTGTTGTCATTGCGCACCGCAACATGGTGCGGGCAAGCGCGAGTCTTACGCCTGCTTGTAATATATCACAACATGTTTTAGGGATATCACCAACAAGGCACTGCCCTGCAACGACGGCGCGGGCTGAGGGGAGAGCACAACATGGCAAGGCGCAAGCGCGCGCTCGAGGTGGTGAGGAACGACGACGGCGAGGGCAAGCCCTCCCGGCGCAACCGCCTCAACTTCTTCGAGCTGGCCTATCAGAGGATCGAAGAGCTGCTCGTCTATTGCGAGCTCAAGCCCGGCCAGTTCATGACGATGCTGGAATTGCAGCACATCACCGGCTTCGGCCGCACGCCGGTTCATCACGCCGTCAATCGTCTCTCCGCCGATACATTGATCATCATCCGTCCGCGCCACGGTCTGCGCATTGCGCCGATTGACCTGGCGCGCGAGCGCATGCTGCTGGCGTTGCGCCGCGACATGGAGCGCTTCGTGATCCGGCTTGCGGCCGATCGCGCCAGCCTCTCGCACCGCAATCAGGCGCTGCACATCGAACGCCTTTTGCGCGAGCGCCGCGCCAGTCTGACCCTCGACGAGTTCAACAATATCGACCGCCGCATCGACTCGCTGGTGCTGGAGGCGGCAGGCGAACCGTTTCTCGTGCACACGCTGCGGCCGTTGCACACGCTGTATCGACGCATCGGCTACATCCACCACCGGTTCATGCCGGGACAGGCCGAGCTGTCAGGCACGATCGATCATCACCTCGCGATTCTCGCCGCGGTCGCCAGCCGCCGCGTCGAGGACGCGGTGACAGCGAGCGATGCACTGATCGATTACATGGGCGAGATGTTCACCGGCATGGAGGTGGGGATCGACCCGCGCCTGCTCGATTGCAGCATCGAGCCGCTGCTCGGCACGTAGAAGAGTTTTCAGGAGAGGACCAGATATGTCAACGATGGCGATGCCACAACCGACCGCGAGCGAAGCCGCGGTCCGCTACCTCATCACCAACTACAGTCCCAAGGGCAACAAGGTCGGCTGGCTGATGATGGCCTCGATCCTGGTCGAGGCCTGGGACCTCTATTCGATCGCCTTCGTGCTGATCTTCATCAAGGAGCAGTTCAATCCCGATCCGCTGATGCTGGGCCTGGCCGCCGCCGGTACGCAGGGCGGCGCCCTGATCGGCGCGCTGCTCGGCGGCTGGCTCTCGGACAAGATCGGCCGCCGCATCATGTTCCTGGCCACGATGGTGCTATTCATCGTGCTCGCGCTGGCGCAGGCCTTCGTGCCCAATGTGTTCTGGCTCGTCGTGATCCGCTTCCTGCTCGGCATTCCGCTCGGTTCGGACATCTCGACCGGCTACACCTACATCATGGAATCCATGGCCAAGGGTGAGCGCGAGGTCATGGGCAACCGCTGGCAGTTCATGTTCGCCGTCGGTGAAGTCCTCACCATCGGCGTCATCGTCATCTTCCTGCTGCTCGACATTCACCACGAGACGCTGTGGCGAGTGACGCTCGGCCTCGGTGCGGTGCCGGCGCTGATCATCCTGATCATGCGGCATGACGTGCCGGAGACGGCGGTGTGGCTGGTGCAGAAGGGACGCTACCGCGAGGCCAAGCAGGTCGCGCGCGAGATGTTCAACGACGATCTCGCCATGCTGCCGGACCACGACGTGGAGATGCCGAAGGTCTCCACCCGCGCGTTCCTCGCCGACCTCAAGAAGGATCCGATCCGCTGGCGTGCCACGATCTACGGCTGGATCGCCTGCTTCGCGCAAGCCAGCGAATTCTCGACCTTCGCGTTCTATCTGCCGGTGCTCTTTGTCATGGTTGGCGTGTCGAGCGTGCTCGGCATCAATCTGGTGACGATGGCGCTATTCTCCTTCGCCGCCGTGTCGGGCTGGGTCGGTCCGCTGCTGACGCCGAAGATCGGCCACCGCGGCATCTCGATCGCGGGCTTCTCGATCGTGCTGGTCTCGTTGCTGGTCGCGGCCTTCGCGCTCTACACCGACAACAAGATCCTGCTGCCGTTCGCGGCCGCAGCGATGCTGTGGGGCCATTATTGGGACGCGTCGAACTGCATGACGATCCCGACCATGGTCGCCAGGCCGAAATATCGCGGCACCGCCAGCGGCTTCGCCTACATGTTCGTGAAGTTGCCGTCGTTCCTGGCAATCTTCCTGTTCCCGACGGTGTTCGCTGCGATCGGGCAGGCCAATGCCACGCTGATGGTCGCGATCTTCCCGCTGATCGGATTGCTCGCCGCGATCTTCATCCTGCCGGAAGTCTACGGCTACGAGAACGACTGAGGGCAAAGCGCGATGATTTCATCGCGCTTCAGCCTTTTGTTTTAAGCATGATCTTGTCGGAAAACCGCTGCACACTTTTCCGGATCATGCTCGTTACCTGATCGCGGCAGCCAATGCCGCGATCAGGGCCGGCGGTGTCACCAGCATGCCGAGCTTGAGGAATGGCCAGGCGCCGACTTCGATCTTCTCCCGCCGCAGCGCCACCAGCCACAGGATGGTGGCGAGCGAACCGGTCACCGACAGATTGGGCCCGAGATCGACGCCGATCAGGATGGCGCTGCCGACCGGCGCGGGCAAATGATCGCTGGCGGCGACCGAGCCTGCGACAAGGCCGACGGGAAGATTGTTGGCGACGTTGTCGGCGATCGCGGTGGCGATGCCGACGCTCCAGGCCGCCTTCGTCACGGATTGCCCGACAGCTTCATGCAGCAGCGCGCTGAGCTGCCCGATCACGCCGGTCTTGATCAACGCTTCCACCATGACGAAAAGCCCGCCGACCAGCGGCAGCACACTCCAGGAGACGCCGCGCAGCACGGGCAGCGGCGATTGCCGGCTGATCAGCAGCACGATCGCGGCTGTCACCACGCCGCAGACGAAGGTCGGCAGGCCCAATTGCTTGTCCAGCGCCGAGGCCGTGACCAGCACGACGCCGATCGCCACGATGCCTATTGCCGTCAGCTTGCCGCCGCGGCCGAGCTTTGGATGCGGCACGCTGCGCGCGATCGTCTCTTCCTTCAGGGCGCGGTGCTGGGTCAGGCGCAGCACGATGTAGGTCAGCAGGATGGAGGCCGCCGAGGGCAGGGCGAACAGGCGCAGCCATTCGGTCAGCTCAGGCATGTGGGCCGCGAACACGACGAGATTGGCCGGGTTGGAGATCGGCAGCACGAAGCTTGCGGCGTTGGCGATGAAGGCGCAGACGAACAGATAAGGCAGCGGCTTGGCGCCGGCCGCGCGCGTCGCGGCATAGACGGCGGGCGTCAGCACGATCGCGGTGGCGTCGTTCGAGAGCAGGACGGTGACGAGCGTGCCGACGATGTAGATCAGCAGGAACAGCCGTTGCGGCGAGCCGCCGGCATATTCCACGGCGAGCGCTGCGAGGTAGTCGAACAGGCCTTCCAGCCGCGCCAGCTCGGCGATCAGCATCATGCCGATCAGGAAGAGATAGACATCGACGCCTTTCCCGATGCCCGTCAACGCATCCCGCCACGGCAGCAAGCCGAGCAGCACCAGCGCGCTGGCGCCGATGACGGCCCACACTGCTTCCGGCAGGCGAAAGGGCCGGATGATGACGCCTGCGGTCGCGGCGACGATGATGCTCCAGGCCAGGATGGCGTCAGACGGCACGGTCAGTCCTCGAAATGGAAAGGCTTCATTCGGCAGCGATAGCGGAAGCCACCGCCGCTGTCTTCCCCTGCGGGCGCGGACCGCCATCTGTGATTTTCCGCGTCTCGGGAAGGGCGACAAAACAGACGACGGCGCAGATTGCGGCCACCACGCCGAGCGTGATGAACGCCGCACTGTAACCCGCGCCAACCACGACGAAGCCGGCGAGCGTTGTCGACAGCGCCGCGCCAATGCTCTGGGCGGCGATGACCGCGCCTTGCGCGACGTTGAAGCGGCCGGTGTTGCGCATGAGATCGGCGACGATGACGGGGAAGATCGCGCCAAAAATGCCGGCGCCGACGCCGTCGAGAAGCTGCACGCCGACCAGCCAGAACGGATTGTCGGAGAGCGTATAGAGGGCCCCCCGAAGCGGCAGGATCAGGAGCGCGGCAAGGAAGAAGCGCTTGTGGCCCCAGCGGTCGGCCTTCGCGCCCACCAGCATCGCGAACGGGACCATGACGATCTGGGCGGCCACGATGCAAGCCGACATCAGGCTGGTGCCCATGTTCTTGTCTTGCAGGGCGAGCTTTTGCCCGACCAGCGGCAGCATCGCGGCGTTGGAGAGATGAAAGAGCAAGACACAGATCGCGAAGACGAGCAGCGGACGACAGGTGAGGAGTACGCTGAGGCCGGAGGCATGTTCGGGCTGCTCGTTCGCGTCGGCGTCGTGGAGCCCGCGGGCGAGATCGTGGTCGATGACGCTGGCCGGGATCGCAAGGATGCTGACGAGGCTTGCGACGGCCATGGCGCCGAGAAGGTAGAACACGACAGTCGGGCCGAACCAATAGGCGGAGAGACCCGCGAGCCCGGCTGCGACCGCATTGCCGGCGTGATTAAACGTCTCGTTGCGGCCGATCCGCCAGGTGAAGGCGGCATGGCCGAAGATGCCGAGCGAGACGGCGGCGATCGCAGGCGGAAACACCACGGCGGCGGCCTGCGCGATGCCTTGCGAGATCGCGACCGGCAGGAAGCCTGGCAACAGCGGCAGCGACAGCGAAGCTGATGTCACCATGATGGCGGCGATGACCATGACCAGCCGCTTGGCCCGCGTGGCGTCGACCAGCGCGCCGGCCGGCGTCTGCGCCACGATGCCGGCGATCGTCGCAATCGACATCACGAGGCCGATGCGCGCCTCGTCCCACCGTCGCTCGGTGAGGAGATAGACGGCGAGATAGGGGCCGAGCCCGTCGCGGACGTCGGCGAGAAAGAAATTGGCCGCATCGAGCCCGCGCCCGGCACGCCTTGCCTGATCGGGGTTTTGGCTCGACATCGGTCTCTCGATCGAGGCTCAAATTCGCCCCGGCAGCAACCCTCATGATGCCGGTCTGGTTCCGCGGATTGGAGGGCTCCTCAAAACTTCACGGCCAGCAGCACTGCGCCGGCGCCGATCATGGCGATGCCGACCCAGCCTTGGGCCGTCGGCCGCTCGCCGAGAAAGGCGAATGCGAACAGGGCAACGAGCACGACGCTGAGCTTGTCGATCGGCGCCACCAGCGTGGCGGGGCCGAGCTTCAGCGCGCGGAAATAACAAAGCCAGGACGCACCGGTCGCAAGTCCCGACAGCACCAGGAACAGCCAGGTCTTCGACGAGACTTCTGACGGCATGGCGAATTGCCCGGTGAAGAATAGCAGCACCGAGAAGGCGAGCAGCACCACGATGGTGCGGATGAACGTCGCTTGATCCGGATTGATGTTCTCGACGCCGACCTTGGCGAAGATCGCAGTCAGCGCCGCAAAGCAGGCGGAGAGCAGCGCCCAGGCTTGCCAGGTGGAGAGGAGGACGGGTTTCATGGAGTGGATATCCGGTGCGCTACGCTTCAATCGTCGTCATGTGGGCAACTGCATCCTAACACTTCGCCGTCTTCCCGGCGAAGGCCGGGACCCATAACCACGAAAAGGTGTTTGGCGAAGAACGACATTGCGTGTGCCACAAGAGAGATCACGCGGTATGGGTCCCGGCCTGCGCCGGGACGACATTGTATTGTGGCTAGCACTCACCGCGTCACCGACAGCTTTGCCGTGATCGCCTTGCGCAGAATGCGCGACAGCGATTCCACCGAATACGGCTTCTGGATCAGCTCGAAACCGCGATGGGCGTTCTCGGCGAGAACGTTGCTGTAACCAGAGGTGAGCACGACGGGCAGGCCCGGATAGCGCTCGCGGATAATGCCGGCGAGCTCGACGCCGTTCATGCCGGGCATGATGACGTCGGAGAAGACGAGATCGACGGCGAACTCGTTCTCGCCGAGGATGGCGAGCGCCGCATTGGCGTTGGCGACGCGCTGGACGACATAGCCGAGATCCTCCAGCAGCTCGGTGGAGAAGCGGCCGACCTCGTCATCGTCTTCCACCACGAGCACGCGATAGCCGCGCCCGGTGGCCGCGGCCTCATAGGTCAGCGCCGCGGCTTCCTGGTCCGTCGCGGGGCTTTGCGCCCGCGGCAGATAGATGGTGAAGGTCGCGCCTTCGCCATGCGTGCTCGTCACGGCGATGTCGCCCTCGGACTGCTTTGCGAAGCCGAAGGCCTGGCTCAGGCCGAGGCCGGTGCCCTTGCCGACCTCCTTGGTGGTGAAGAACGGCTCGAAGATCGCCTCGATATTTTCCGGCGCGATGCCGCTGCCGGTGTCGGCGACCGAGATCGCGACATAGTCGCCGCGGCGCGCCGATTGCGCGCGCAGGTTGGGGATACCCTGAACTTTCCGGACCGCGATGGTGAGGCGGCCTTCGCCGTCCATGGCGTCGCGGGCGTTGATGGCGAGGTTGATCAGCGCGGTCTCGAATTGCGCGATATCGGCGACCGTGAAGCAATCGGCATCATGAACCTCCACCGCGATCTCGATGCGGCCGACCAGCGGCCGGACCAGTTGCGCGACACCCTCGACCTGGCTGCCGACGTTGAATATCTGCGGTTTCAGCGGCTGCCGGCGCGCAAATGCCAGCAGCTGTGCGGTCAGCTTGGAGGCACGCTCGACGGTGTCGGAGATGGCGTCGACATAGCGGCGGCGGCGCTCCTCCGGCAGCTCGCGGCGGCGCAGGAAATCGGTGGCCGAGCGGATGATCGTGAGCAGATTGTTGAAGTCGTGCGCGACACCGCCGGTGAGCTGGCCGATCGCCTCCATCTTCTGCGATTGCCGCAGCGCTTCCTCGCCACGGCGGCGCTCGGTGATGTCCACCGCCTCGGGCACCGCGCCGGTGATATTGCCGTGGCGATCGAGCACCGGGCGCATGCCGAACTCGAAATCGCGCTCGCCGATGGGAAGGCGCAGGCGCATCTCCAGCCGCACCGCTTCGCCTTTGAGCACGGTATCGAAGGCCTCGCGCACAATTGCGCTCATGCCATGGGTGCCGGTGAACCAGGGCGTCTCCCACAGCGGCTTGCCGATCACGTCCTCAGAGCGCGTTTTGATGCCGTCGAGCGCAGTGTTGTTGGCGTAGAGCAGCTCGCCCCTGAGGTCGACGAGGCCCTGATACTGGTTGCTGGTCTCCAGGATCGCGCGCAGCCGTGCCTCGTTGGATTCGAGCTCGGCGGTGCGCTCGACGATGCGTTCTTCCAGCGTTTCGTTGAGCTGCCGGAGCTCGATCTCGGCCTGCTTGGCCGCGGTGATGTCGTGGGCGACGCCGATGAAGCCGATGTGCTTGCCGGTCGGGTCCCACCGCGGCTGCGATTCCGAACGCAGCCAGCGCCATTCGCCGCTGGCGTTCTTGTAGCGGGCTTCCAGCACGAACGGTTTGAGCGATGCTTCACCCTGGACCGACTGCTGCAGCACATGCGGCAGGTCGTCCGGATGCAGCACCTTGCGCCAGTCGAAAGCAATCGCCTGGTCGTAGGGCAGGCCGACGAAATCGACATAGGCCTGGTTGGCGAAGGACCGTGTGCGGTCGAGTTTCGTGACCCAGATCGGCACCGGCGCGCTGTCGGCGATCAGCCGGAAACGCTCCTCGCTCTCGCGCAGAGTCTCGCGCGCGAGCGCCTGGGCGGTGATGTCGATATGGGCGCCGACCAGGCGAATGGCGCGGCCGTTCTTGTCGCGCTCGATCTTGGCGACGACGCGGATCCAGCGGGTCTCGCCGTCGTTGGGACGGACGATGCGGTATTCGGCGGTGTAGTCCTCGCTGGTGCCGAACAGCGCATCGAAGAAGTGCTTCACCGCAGCGTCGCGGTCGTCGGGATGGACGCGATTGACCCAGTCCTCGTGCGACTCGTCGGCGGCTTCCGCCGGCAGGCCGTGGAGCATCAGATATTCAGGCGAACGGCGGTTCTTGAAGCCTTCGCGGAAGTCGACCTCGAGCCCGCCGACCTTGCCGATGCGCTGGATGCGCGCGAGCTCGGCCTCGCGCTCCTGGAGCGAGCGATAGGCATTGTCGCGCTCGCGCGCGATTTCTTCGAGGTGCTGGCGCAGCCTTTCGGCGGCAATGGTCTCGGGCAAAGGATCGTTCAAGGCGTCGGCCGTTGTGATGCGAGAGCGCACGTGCCGGACCGATAATCACACAGACAAAGCGTGATGGCCATCGCTCAAAAGGGAATATGGAAGGAAAGGCGCCACCGAATGCAGTGCGGCGGGTATGAACGAACGCTGGCTCTGGCTATTTGTTCCGAACCTTGGAACGATGAGCCCTCGCGCGCGTATCTGCGAGGCGCCGCAACTTTGATTGACAAAACTCCCTTTCCGAAGAGGCTAATCTTGAAGCTCTTTGTCTGCCAGGCCTGCGGCAACGTCCTCTATTTCGAGAACCGCGCCTGCGAACGCTGCGGCCATCGCGTCGCCTTCCTGCCGGAGAAGGAGACGATGTCGGCGATCGAGCCCGACGGGGAGGCTCAAGGTGGGACTTGGAGGACGCTGGCCAGCAAGGGCGAAAGTCGCATGCTGTGCAACAATGCCGAGCACGATTCCTGCAACTGGCTGACGGATGCAGATGATAGCACCGGCTATTGCCGCGCCTGCCGCCACAATGGCATCGTGCCTGATCTGTCCGATCCGGTTCAGCTCGCAGGCTGGCGCGAGCTGGAGGTGGCGAAGCACCGGCTGTTCTATTCCCTGATCCGCTGGAAGCTGCCGCTCCAGACCCGGCAGGACAATCCCGAACATGGCCTGATCTTCAATTTCCTCGCCGACGATCCGCAGAGCGGGCAGAAGGTCCTGACCGGCCACGACAACGGCCTGATCACGATCGCCCTGACCGAGACTGACGAGATCGAGCGCGAGCGGCGCAGGCTGGAGATGGGCGAGCCCTATCGGACGCTGCTTGGGCATTTCCGCCACGAGGTCGGGCACTATTTCTGGGACGTGCTGGTGCACGACGGCGGCAAGCTTGAAGAATGCCGCGCCGTGTTCGGCGACGATTCCGCCGATTACGGCCAGGCCTTGCAGCGCCATTATGCCGAAGGCGCCCCGCCGGACTGGCAGCAGAACTTCGTCTCGGCCTACGCGACCACGCATCCCTGGGAGGATTTCGCCGAGACCTGGGCGCACTATCTGCACATCGTCGACACCCTGGAGATGGCTGGCGAGTTCGGCATGGAGGTGCGTCCCAAGGTCGATCGCGACGGGGAGTTGACGACGCGCATCCGCTTCAACCCCTATGAGGCGAGGGACGTCGAGGCGATCGTCAACGCATGGCTGCCCTTCACCTTCGCCATGAACAGCGTCAACCGCGCCATGGGCATGCGCGACCTCTATCCCTTCATCCTGTCGCCGGCCGTTGTCGCCAAACTCGCCTTCATTCACGGCTTGCTCCGGAACGCGGCCAAGGCCGGGAAGCCGTAGGCCGTCCGGGGCTTGCCAGTCCCGTTTCGGTCTTGCGCTGGTACGCCAGAAGGGCCGGATTTAGACCGTTGCCTCCGGCCGATTTTGATGTACCACGGGAGCCACACGGCCCATCCCACAGGTCCCAACGGCCAGGGAAGGGTCCCGCCCAAGGTCGAGCCTCAAGAAAAGCATGTTCAAACGCATTCTGATCGCCAATCGCGGCGAAATCGCCTGCCGGATCATCAAGACCGCTCGCCGCATGGGAATTCAAACGGTCGCGGTCTATTCCGAGGCCGACCGCGACGCCCTCCATGTCGAGATGGCCGACGAGGCCGTGCTGATCGGCCCGCCCGCAGCCGCCGAGAGCTATCTGGTGATCGAGAAGATCTTGGAGGCCTGCCGCAAGACGGGCGCCGAGGCCGTGCATCCCGGTTACGGCTTCCTGTCCGAGCGCGAGGCATTTCCGCGCGCGCTGGAGGCGGCCGGCATCGTCTTCATCGGCCCGAACCCGGGCGCGATCGCGGCGATGGGCGACAAGATCGAATCCAAGAAGGCCGCGGCGAAGGCCAAGGTCTCGACCGTGCCGGGCTATCTCGGCGTCATCGAGGACGGCAGACACGCGGTCAAGATCGCCGACGAGATCGGTTATCCCGTGATGATCAAGGCCTCTGCCGGCGGCGGCGGCAAAGGCATGCGCATCGCACATTCGACAGCCGAGGTCGCCGAGGGCTTCAATCTCGCCAAGGCCGAGGCCAAGGCTTCGTTCGGCGACGACCGTGTCTTCGTCGAGAAGTTCATCGTCGACCCCCGCCACATCGAGATCCAGCTGCTGGGCGACAAGCACGGCAACGTGATCTATCTCGGCGAGCGCGAATGCTCGATCCAGCGCCGCAACCAGAAGGTCATCGAGGAAGCGCCGTCGCCGCTGCTCGACGAAGCCACCCGCCGCAAGATGGGCGAGCAGGCGGTCGCACTCGCCAAGGCCGTGAATTACGACTCTGCCGGCACCGTCGAATTCGTCGCGGGGCAGGACAAGAGCTTCTACTTCCTTGAGATGAACACGCGCCTCCAGGTCGAGCATCCCGTCACCGAGCTCGTCACCGGCGTCGACCTCGTCGAGCAGATGCTCCGCGTCGCCGCCGGCGAGAAGCTCGCCATCACGCAGAAGGACGTCACGCTGACGGGCTGGGCAGTGGAGTCGCGTCTCTACGCCGAAGACCCGTTCCGCAACTTCCTGCCCTCGATCGGTCGTCTGGTGAAATACCGCCCGCCGGCGGAAGCGAGCCAGGACGGCATCACCGTGCGCAACGACACCGGCGTGCAAGAGGGCGGCGAGATCTCAATCCATTACGATCCGATGATCGCCAAGCTCGTCACCCACGCGCCGTCGCGCGCGGCCGCGATCGAGGCGCAGGCCACCGCGCTGGACTCGTTCTATGTCGACGGTATCCGCCACAACATCCCGTTCCTGTCGGCGCTGATGCATCATCCGCGCTGGCGCGAAGGCCGGCTCTCCACCGGCTTCATCGCCGAGGAATTCCCCAAGGGCTTTGCCGTGCGCGTGCCGGAAGGCGAGGTCGCACGGCGGCTTGCCGCGGTCGGCGCCGCCATCGATCACGTGCTCGGCGAGCGCAAGCGGCAGATCTCGGGCCAGATGGGCGGCCGCGTCGTGCAGCGCGAGCGGCGCCGTGCGGTCTGGCTTGAGCGCCAGGAGATTCAGCTGGAGGTCGCGCGCGAGGGCGATGCGGTCGCCGTGCGTTTCGTCGATGCCGACGGCAAGGCCGGCAATGCGCATCTGTTGCAGTCGCCGTGGAAGCCGGGCGATCCGGTCTGGCAGGGCACCATCGACGGGCATTTCGTCGCGGTGCAGGTGCGCCCGATCGCGAACGGCATCCGCCTCGCGCATCAGGGCGTCGAGGTGCCGGTCTATGTCTGGACCGAAGCGGAAGCAGCCTCGGCGCGGCTGATGCCGGTGACCACGGCTGCCGACACCGGCAAGAAGCTGCTCTGTCCGATGCCCGGTCTCGTGGTCTCGATCGTGGTGACCGAAGGGCAGGAGGTCAAGGCGGGCGAGACGCTCGCTGTGGTCGAAGCCATGAAGATGCAGAACGTGCTCCGCGCCGAGCAGGACGGCACCGTGAAGAAGATCCACGCCAGCGCCGGCGCGACGCTCGCGGTGGACGCACTGATCTTGGAATTTGCGTAGGGTGTGAGGGGGCTCTCAGCGGACCCCGCGAACTTCGTCATTGCGAGCAGTTGAGAGGGCATCATGGCCTTTCGTTCCCGCCGCGAAAAACTGCGATCGATCCTGTCGGGCGGGACTTGCGTCCATCCCGGCTCGGTCTACGACGCCATCTCGATCCGCATCGCCGAGGATCTCGGTTTCCCGCTTGGCATGTTCGGCGGCTCGGTGGCCTCGCTCGCGGTGCTCGGCGACCCCGACATCACGCTGATCACGCTCACCGAGCTTGCCGAGCAGATGCGGCGGATGTCGCGTGCGGCAACACTTCCGGTGCTGGTCGATGCCGATCACGGCTATGGCAATGCGCTCAACGTGGGCCGCACGGTGCAGGAGCTGGAGACGGCGGGCGCCGCCGGCCTCACCATCGAGGACACCCTGCTGCCGGCCGGCTTCGGCGAAGCAGGGACGCAGCTGATCTCGCTGGAGGAGGGCGTCGGCAAGATGAAGGCCGCGCTTGGCGGCCGCAGCGATCCCTCGCTCGTCATCATGGGTCGCACCGGTGCGGCCTCGATCACCTCGATCGAGGATGCGATCCGCCGCGCCAGGGCCTATGAAGCCACCGGCGTCGATGCGCTGTTCTTCACCGGCATCAAGTCGCGCGCCGAGCTCAAGGCGGTCGCATCCGCCACGCGCCTGCCGATCGTGCTCGGCGGTGCGCCGGACGAACTGAACGCGACCGACTACCTAGCCGGCCACCGCGTGCGCATTGCGCTTCAGGGTCACGCGCCGATCGCGGCCGCAACGCAGGCCGTCTACGAGACGCAGAAGGCGCTGCGCGACGGCACGGCGCCGAAGAATCTCAAAGGCCTGCCATCGTCCGACTTGACTGCCCGCGTCACGCGCGAGGCCGACGTCAAGGCGCGTAGCGCCGATCTCCTCGGACTGAAGAAATGAGCCGGGCGATCCTCCAGGTCATGATCCGCGGCCGCGTGCAGGGCGTCGGCTATCGCGCCTGGGTCGAGTATCAGGCGACGACGTGCGGTCTCGAAGGCTGGGTCCGCAACCGCCGCGACGGCAGCGTCGAAGCGCTGTTCGCGGGATCGCCGAAGCACGTCGCCGACATGGTCGCGCTGTGCCGCCACGGCCCGCCGTCCGCGCGCGTGGACAGCGTCACCAGCGAAACGGCCGATGTCGATGAGCTGAACCTGCGCGGGGCAGGGGAGGCGTTTTCGGTGTTGCCGACGGTGTGAGAGCCAGGCCTCTTGCCGGGCGGGGCAAGAGGTCAAGAATTACCGCGGCAGCTTGGCGATCGCTTCGCTCAATTCGTGGATCTCGTAGGGCTTGCGCAGGATCGGAAAGTCGCCGCGCACGCCGGCGGCGACGTCGCTGTAGCCGGTGGCGAGCAGGATCGGCAGGCCGGGGCGGATCTGGCGGAGATGATGGGCAAGGCTGAGCCCGTCCATCTTGCCGGGCATGACGATGTCCGAGAACACGAAGTCGACGCCGTTCTTCTCGATCTCGCGCAAGGCGGCTTCGGCGTCCGCGACCCGGCGCACGTGATAGCCGAGCTGCTCGAGAAGACCGATGCTGACGGCGGCGACGTCCGGATTGTCCTCGACCAGCAGCACCGTGCCGCTGCCGTGGAACGCCGGTTCTCCCGCCGCCTCGCGCGATGGCGCATCTCCTCCGCGTGGCAGGAGGATGGTGAACCTCGTGCCCTTGCCGAGCACGCTCGCGACCCGCACCGTGCCGCCGGCCTGATGGGCAAAGCCGTGCACCTGGGAGAGGCCGAGGCCGGTGCCCTTGCCGATCGGCTTGGTCGTGAAGAACGGCTCGAAGATCTTGTCGAGAACGTCGGAGGGAATGCCGAGCCCGGTATCGGTGATGTCGATCGCGACGAAATCGCCGGCGAGGAGCGCCTCGTCGAGCACGAGATTGCGCGCAGAGATCGTTACCGTACCCCCGTCGGGCATCGCGTCGCGGGCATTGATGACGAGGTTGAGCAGCGCGGTCTCGAGCTCGGAGACGTCGGTCTTGATCGGCCAGACGTCGCGGCTGACGTCGAAGGCCAGGCGCACGGAGCTGCCGACGCCGGCATCGAGCACCTCGCGGATCGCCGCGATGCGGTCGGCGAAGTCGATCGCCTGCGGATTGACGCTCTGCCGCCGTGCGAAGGTGAGGAGCTGGTTGGTCAGCGCCGCGCCGCGTTTGGTGGCGGTCTCGATGGCCGAGATCGCGCGCTGAAGCTTGGCCTCGTCGTCGGCCCCTCTCTTTAGCATGTGGAGGCTGCCGCTGATGATCATCAGGAGATTGTTGAAGTCGTGGGCGACCCCGCCGGTGAGCTGGCCGAGCGCATCGAACTTCTGGGATTCGGCGAGCTGCTTGTGCATCGCCTCGAGCTTGATCTGGGTATTGCGGCGCTCGGTGATGTCGCGCGTGATCTTGGCGAAGCCGACCAGCTGGCCGTCCTCGTAGATCGGATCGATCATGACGCTCGCCCAGAAGAAAGTGCCGTCCTTGCGGACCCGCCAGCCTTCCTCCTCGTAGCGGCCCTTTTCCCGCGCGATTCCGAGCGCACGGGCGGGCTTGCCGTTGGCGCGGTCGGCCTCGGTGTAGAAGCGGGAAAAATGCTGGCCGAGGATCTCCCTGGGCGAATAGCCCTTGATGCGCTCGCCGCCGATGTTCCAGCTGGTGATGATCCCGGTGGGATCGAGCATGTAGAGGGCGTAGTCCGCAACCCCATCAACCAACAGGCGGAAACTGCGTTCGCTCTCGAACAAGTCTCGCTGCTGACTGAACTTCTCGACCATTCCGGCACCCTGCCTCGACGGGAGCAAACGTCGCAGGTAGCAGATGGTTCCCCGAACCTGGAACCATTTTAGGCAAATATCGCGGCCGGTATGCACGTTACTGCAGGCGAGAACGAGGCAATCAACTTCACGGCGCAGACCGCCGGCGGCGCCATCACGGTTCTTGCGCCAACGGTTTACCGAAGGCTGGCGGCGGCTGCTTCCGCCGCCGGCCGAGCCTGATCAATGGGCGCTCGAACAGCACCCATGACAGTCCGGCCATGAGGATGACGAGGCCGATCGTCAGCCAGCGGTAGGCTTCGCCGAGATCGCGTGCGGGGGTGTAGGTGAAGGCATACCAGGTCGCAAGGTTCATGATCGGCCAGTGGATCAGGTAAACGCCATAGGAGATGTTGCCGAGTGTCAGCAGAGGACGAGGGACCGCCGGGAGGACCGCAAGACCCGCGACGACGAGGCCGCAGGCCAGAGGCGTCATCTCGGACACCGCCAGTCGCCCTCCGGCGAGATAGGCGCCTACGCCGCAGGCGATCATGATGATCGACAGTGGCCAGTGTTGTCGGGTGCGGCCTATGGCGATCCAAGCGGCGATGCCCGCGCCGAAATCGAGGTAGTGACCGCCGATGAACCGCGCGATCCACGGCGATTCCGGGGCAAGCCAGTTGCCGACGAGACCTGACGCAACGCAGTAGGCGAGGAGCAGGAAGCGGCCGCCGATCGGCAGCAAGACCACGGCGACCAGGTAGAAGGCAACTTCCAGCTCCAGCGTCCATCCAACCGAATTGATGGGCGCGTGCTGCGGCAAGATCAGCAGCGAGCGCAGGATCCGCAGCGGCTCGATGTCGGCCGCAGAGCCGGCGATGCGGTAGGAGAACATGACCAGCATCGCGACCGTGACGAGGGCGTTGAGCGGATAGATGCGTAGCGCTCGTCGCAGCGCGAAGTCGCCGCGGGTAAAGCCGGGCCGCTCAGCGACGAGGCAGATAATGAATCCTGAGATGGCGAAAAACAGGTCAACTCCGGTCGCGCCATGAGTCGCCAGCCATGACCACGTGTGGAGCGAAGCCGGGTCGAAATAGCCGAGCGCCACATAAGAGTGGAAGTAAAGAACGGAGAGAGCGGCAACGGCACGGCCGGCCTGGATGCCCGGCAATTGATCCTTGTCCATGCGTCCGGCGTATCACGCGGCTCGCAATATCCGCAATTAAAAAGAGAGTGATTAATTAAGCTCAATTTTTGATAGATGCTCTCGTGACGGGTTATGTTTCTCCGCGCGATCTAACACGAAGGGCTGATGGGCAGCATCACGGTCGTGGCATCGTCGGTCGACTGGCCGAAGGGTGCGCGGTCGGCTGGCCCGGTTCCGAATACCGCGGGCGTGCAGCAAGGATGGGCGCCTCGATCGCAACCGACATCAGTGTGGCGATCAGCACGGTAATGGCCAGAAAAGCGGCGAGTTTCAGTGGCCACGGTGCGTCGAGCCCGGAAATCGCGGTGAGTGCGATGACGTGGAACAGGTAGACGGAATAGGATATGCGCCCGAGAAACAGCCCGAGGCGGGCCAAGTGGCCCTGCAGATCGAGTGTCAGGAATGCGGCAATCGCGCTGGCGCCGAGTGCGGCGCTGTAGAACGGAAAAGCAGCCTCAATGAGGGGGTCTGATCCTTCTTTGGCGAGCGTCCATGTGAGGACAAGGGTGATGACGCTTGCGGTCGCCAACGTGCACCAGGCGAAGAGCGGCTGCGGGCGAAGACGCATCAGGGTGAGATGCAGCAGGAAGCCATAGCCGATCGCGTCCATACGGAACGCGACGACGCGACGGATATCGTTCCCCCAATGTTCGGTTGCGGGCGCTATTGTCCTGGCGATGGTGACTGCAACGATAAAGGCCGTGCCGATGATCCAGGGCCGACTTCGGCCGGCTGGAAGCATCGGTGCGAGGCCGAGGCAGGCGAGTGGAAACAGCAAATAGAACCACTCCTCGACCGCCAGGCTCCAAGCGATCGGAAAATAGTCCTGCGTGTTGGCTTGGACGGCGACGTTTTGCAGATAGAACACGTAGCGCAGGAAATCCACTGTCATCAGCTGGCGCGCGAGGATGGATGCGGCTACCAGCGCGACCAAATAGGGCGGGATTGTTCGCATCCAGCGCCGGAACCAGAATGTTGCGAGGCTGGCGACGCTCGGTCGTTCGATCAAATAGGTCATGATCTGCGGCGCCAACACATAACCGCTGAGCACGAAGAATATCTCGACGCCCAGGATCGAGATCGTCTCTGCGGCGGCCGGTGCGATCTGCGCGGTCATCAGGAAGTGCGGGATGGCGACCGACAGGGCCGCGAGGCCGCGCAGCAGGTCGAGCGACGCGATGCGCGCGGCGGTCACGACGTGAAGCCGCAGGTGCGCAGCCCGCGCATGGCGGCTTCGGCGATCGCCGCGTTGCCCGCTGCGGTGAAGTGGCCGCTGTCCGTCGTGGCTGCAGCGGGCGTTAGGCGCCGCAGCTCGTCGGTTGGATCGATAACGCAGGGCACCGGCTGTGTTTGTTCGAGCTTGCGGCGGAAGTCCGCATATTGCTCGCCGGCGTCGAGGCTGGCCGTTGGTTGCGGAATCAGGATCACCGCCAGGTGCGAATGGCGTTCACGCGTGGTCGCCGCGATCTCGCTGACTATCCGGGCAGCGATCTGCCGCAACTGCTCGCCTTCTGGGGTCTCGGCATTTGGGCCGAGCTCATTGAAGGGACGGGGGCCGCGCAGCTTGCGATGGATGGCGCGGACAACCGAAAGCGAGAACGGAAAGCGCATCGCTGTCCAGTCTCGCGACGGCATATCGCTGGTGATATTGGCGAGGATGTCGTCGACATCGGGGGCGGGCCGCGGAATCGTCGTCAATCCGTTCGCAACCAGCGCGAAGCGCGGTTTCGTCAACCGGGCGCGCGGCCTGCCGTTGTCGAGGTCGACAAACGCCCAAGACGAAGCGCCGCCGGCCATGATCATGGGCGGCGCAATGGCGACAATGGTAATGGGCTGGTTGGTCGGTGCCGCACGGAGTCGGATAAGCGTCTGGTCGAGGCCGTAGCCATCCGTACCGTAATTCTGCACCTGGCATCCGAGGCTGACGGAGAGGCGGTGGGGCCATGTGTCGGCATCGGCGACGTCGTCGCCGAAAGTGAAAGAGCCGCCCCATGCGCTGCCGCAGACCGCCGGCGAGGTCGGAGGATGCGGCCTCGGAACGTAGGCGTTGCCTATTGGCCATCCGGCCTGTGAGCCGCGTCGCTCCGTCTCGAGATTGGCTGCTATGGCCTCACGGAGGCGACTGACGTCGTAGAGCCGGTATGGATTGCCACGGCTCATGGAGAGCGTGCCGAAGCTCCAGAAAATGACCTCGATCGCTGCAAGGGTCGCGGCCAACTTAATTGCTGAACGAAGACTGAAGTGCATTGATCAGAAGTTTTGGTATCGGAACTTGGACGAGAGCGTCGGATCGGACAGCACCAGCAGGACAGCGAGCACGGCGATCAGCGCCAGCAAAGCAAGGAAAGACTTGTTCTTGAACAGCTTTTTCATTCGGGCTCATACGCTATGCGCCACACGCGATGCGAGCAATTGAATAGTTGCTCGTGTTGTTAGCCTCAATGTCTAATTGAATCAATCCCAGCGGGCAGTTCCGCGACTTCTCCGCAATGCACCCCGAGGTGCTTGTCAGCGGCCTGCGATCGGCTGGTACGGCCTGTGGGCCGACTATGTGCTGGCGACGCGGCGTCAGACCGTCGCCGCGCTCCGAAACGTCGCGGCCACCGCGCGCAGCGCCGCCAGCTTGACGGGGTCGCTGACCTTCGAATGGAGCATCACCTTCGAGCTTCCGAGTTTTGGGAGCTTGTGCGCTGGCCCGACGTCGACCAGCCCGGGAGGCGCGATCCGCCGCGCCAGCGGCGCAATCGCAAGTCCGGCAAGCGCGGCTGCGACCACCGCCGTGACGCCGCCGCCGACGAAACGCTCGCGCCAGGCGATGCCGGCCTTGTCGAGCGCGCGAACGGCGATGGCGCGGACGCCGCAGGGCGGGGCAAGCGTTGCGAGCGGCAGCGGCTGGCCGTGCGGTAGGGCGAAGCGTCTCGATGCGAACCAGCCGAATTCGTCCTCGGTGAGTTTTTCGCCGCCGCGGCGGCTGCCTTCCTGGCGCACGATCACCGCATCGAGCCGCCCCGCATCATAGGCCTCCTGCATCTCGCGCGAAAAGCCGATGGTGACGGCGAGCGTGAGGTTTGAGGACATCGCGTGCAGGCGTTCCAGCAGCGGCACCAACTCGGGGCCTGCGGCGTGATCGGAGATGCCGAGCGAAAGCAACTGTGCGGCGGATGCATCGCCCGACAGTGCGCGGTCATGTGCCGCGATCAGTGCGCGGGCGCGATCGCGGAACGTCGCGCCGTCGGCCGTGAGCCGGACCGCGCGCGGCGAGCGCTCGACCAGGCGCTTTCCGAGCAGCGTTTCCAGCCGTTGCAGCTTGAGACTGACCGCCGCCTGTGTGGTGCCGAGCGCCTCGGCGGTGCGGGTAAAGCTCTGGAGGTCGGCGACCAGCAGGAAAGCCTGGACGGTGGCGATGTCGAGCGTTGCTGTCATTACGATATCTTATCACTGGTATCAATAAAGATAAGATACCAAAATGGCGAGGGCAGGTCTAGCTTCTCGCCAACGCCGCGCAAGACCTGCGCGACATCATGAGGAGAACGACATGCCGCTGATCACCGTATCCTACACCACCTCGCGCCAGTCGCCTTCGCTGAAGGCCGACATCGCGAACGCCGTTTCGGAGCTCACCGCAAAAATCCTGCACAAGGACCCCGGGGTCACCGCCATCATCGTGAAATCGGTCGACGCGGGCGACTGGTTCGCCGGCGGCAAGTCGCTCGCGGAGCAGAAGCTCGCGAGCTACTGGATCGACATCCACGTCAGCGAAGGCACCAACACCAAGGACGAGAAGGCCGCCTATCTCGCCACGATGTTCAAGCGCATGGCCGGGATCCTGGGCCCGCTGCATCCCGAGACCTATCTGCACGTCGACGAGGTCAAGGGCGACGCCTACGGCTTTGGCGGCCTGACCCAGGAGCGTCGCTACATCGCCGGCAAGCTCGAGGTTTCGCTGGAGAAGGCGTGAGGACGGAGGCCGCGGGTGAACAATCGCACCCGCGGCCTGAACCGGTTGCGAGGAATCGTCAGCTCGCTATTCGGAACTGAACTTCGGAATTGTTCAGGAAACAGGTCTTGTCGAACAGCTTGAGGTCGAGCGGGTTCGGCAGCCTGACATCGTCGAGATCAGGGCAGGGCTTGATCGAAGGATCATAGGAACGGTCGATCTGCGAGATAAAGACGACGATCAATCCCTTGTCACGCGCGAATGATTTCAACGCGCGCACCTGAACGGTGAGATCGGGATTTTCCCGCCGCTGGTCGAGCAGTTGCAGATAGTCGATCACCACGACTGTGCCGCGCGGTGCTGCGGCCATCTGCTTGACGACGTAATCGGCACTGATGGCGTCGGAGCAATCGACCTCGAAGAGTTTTTCGAATTGCGCCGGGTCCACGCCGATCACCCGAAAGCGATCCTGAACGTCTTTCTCGGTGTATTCGAGCGAGAAGAACGCGGCGCGGTGGCCCGACCGCATCGCCTCCACGGCAAGTTCGAGGCTCATCAGGGTCTTGCCCTGGCCGGGGCGTGCGCCGACCAGCACCAGGTCGCCCGGTTGGAATTGCGGGAAAAGCCTGCTGGCCGGCGTCGCTGCGGCAGCTTTCGCCGCGAGCATGCTCCAGGCTGAAAACCCTTCCGTCGCGGCGATGCGGTCAAGCGCATCGTGCAACGGAATGCCTTCCTCGCGCGACATGCGCTTTGCTGTTCGCTTCAGGTGATAGACGGGTGCAGACAGCTTCATCGTGAGAACCTCCCATTGCGAGCATGATCGCAATCCCTCCTTATGCCTGGCGCTCGAACAGTCGGTCCGATGGTCACTTCGCCCGGCATGAAATTTACTTTCCCGGCGGAGGGGGGAGGCGTGGGCGACACCGGAATCAAGTGTAACCGATTCCACGCATACGGAGAACGCGGGTAGCGCGTCTCCAACAGGAAAGTGTCAGGCGACGGCTTCCGGCAGCAGCGCCCGGGTCGGCCCGAACAGCTCCTCGAAGGCCTGCCGGAGCGCGACGTCGACATCGGCCATCGTCACGAGCTGGCCGAGATCGACCAGCGAGGTGACGCCGTAGCGGGGATCGGCGACGCCGCAGGGCACGATGCCGGCGAAATGCGAAAGCTCCGGGTCGACATTGATGGCGATGCCGTGGAACGAGACCCAGCGCTTCAGCCGGACGCCGATCGCCGCGATCTTGTCCTCGTGCTCGGGTCCCTTGTCGGGCCGCTTGACCCAGACGCCGACCCGGTCCTCGCGCCGCTCGCCGCGGACGTTGAAGGCGCCGAGCGTGCGCAGGATCAATTCCTCCAGGCTCGCGACATAGGCCCGCACGTCCGGCCGGCGGCGCTTGAGGTCGAGCATGACATAGGCCACCCGCTGGCCGGGCCCGTGATAGGTGAGCTGCCCGCCGCGCCCGGTGGCAAAGGTCGGGAATCGCGCATCGAGCAGGTCGGTGGCCTTGCCCGAGGTGCCGGAGGTGTAGAGCGGGGGATGTTCGAGCAGCCAGACCAGCTCCGGGGCTTCACCGGCCGCGATCGCTGCGACGCGCGCCTCCATTTCGGCCACGGCTTCGGGGTAGGGCACGGGCGCGTCCGAAATCCGCCACTCCACGGGTTCGCCGTCTGCGGCGGAAAACGACGCCAAATCGAGGTCTTGGCGGTGGTTTTTAGGTGAATTAACCATTGGCTAACCATAAGCGGGTGATGATCCCAGGCGCAAATGCCAAGTTCTTTGGTCTAAGTCCCAAGTTGCGGTGGTGCTGAAGTGCCTACTCTCGACAAAGTCACCGTGGATCTCATGGTCGTCCTCGGGACGACCACCATGCCGATCCATCAAGTATTACGTCTTTCCCGCGGCGCCATCATCGAGCTGGACGCAACCGAGGCCGACGAGGTCAAGGTTCTGGCCAATAATCTGCCGGTCGCCTCCGGCGTCGTCCTGGTCGATCGCAACCGGATCGCGGTCGAGGTCAAGCAGATGCTGCCGCGCACCCCCGGCACGCGGTAGCGGCCCGGCCACGCGGTAGCGGCCTGGGCACCCCGTAAAGCAGCCGGGAAGGACGAAATTTTCTTCCCAAGCTTGTGGGATTAAGGGCCTTTGCAGGCTTGTACCCCCCTGATGGATTTGTTAGATCGGCGCCGTTGATCCGGTCGGCCTTCAGGTCTCAAGCCGGCATCCCCAAAAGCGCTCGTGGCGGAATTGGTAGACGCGCTGCCTTGAGGTGGCAGTGAGTAAAATCGTGGGGGTTCGAGTCCCTCCGAGCGCACCAGAAACCCACAGTTTACATTGAAATCGTTAGACTTTTTCCGAAAATGACCTGGGAAAGTTACCACTTCGTTCGCGCGCGGTATTCGCACGCTGTCCGCTTCGGGCACAAAACCGTCTCGTAACTGGCACTGATCGAACGTAACGATCTTTTCCATCCCACTCAGGCCAAGCTTCTCTCGATTCGCCTGAGCGATGTAATGCGCGGGCATTTTTGGGTTGGTCCAGCCAAACATAGCCATCATCTGGCTCTCGGGTGCAGTCGGCGTAAGCAGCAACCTCGGCTCGGGTCTGCCACACGCCATGACAGCTCTTCTGGCCGCAGGTGAGGGGCCCGAAACGGTGGGCATCTCCAAGCCGCAGGAACGTGTAGTGCAGGATGTCGAACATCAGCCGCGCCTCAGTACCAAGGGGCCACGGTGCAAAGGACGAGGTGGGCAGGTCGCGAATACTGCGCCATGCGGATCAAGTCACAGGCGCGCGCGAGGAAGCACGCAAACGTCGACGCATAGGGGACCTGACCCGCCGCAGCAAGGCCAAGCGCGACACCGATCATATTCTGCTCGGCGATAAAGCTCTCGAACAAACGATCCGGATACGGAAGACGTTGTCGGCGATTTCAGTGACCGGTCAGTTCGAACGGCCTCGTGTTTTCCCAGCCAGGTGGAAGGCGTGGGCGGCGATGCCGGCCGTTGGCGCTCCAATCATGCGGGATCGCTCGGGTTAGCAGGCACGAGCGATCCCGGTGCGAACGACGCAGCTGAGCTTCGCCTCAGACGAGGTCCGATCGGTCAGGAATTCCTGACCTCGATCTTCCTCTCGCGCTTTTGCGCCTCGACCGTCTTCGGAAGGGTCAACGTTAGCACACCGTGCTTGAATGCGGCGTCGATCTTTCCTGCATCAACGGTCTCAGGGATACGAAATGCCCTCTGAAAGGAGCCGAAGCGGCGCTCGGAAACATAATAGTCGGTTCTCTTCTCCTCCTTTTCTGTCTTCTTCTCCCCCTTGATTGTCAGAGTGCTGTCGGTGCATTTCACCTCGACATCCTTTTCGTCCATACCGGGGAGTTCGGCGGTAATCTGGAATGCATCCGCCGTTTCAACCACGTCGACGGGCGGCGAGGTCATGAATGGAAGCTCTTCTCGCGCAAACAAGCGAGACGGAAACCGCCCGAACCCGCTCATGAAGTCATCGAACATGCGATCGACGTCGCGACGGAATGACTCAAACGGACGCCACTCCGCGACGCTACCGGCAGGTTCGCTGCGGACTGGTAATTTGCTCTCTCCAGCCATGTTCTGATCCCTCCATCTTGATCAGGGTTGACGCCCTGGTCAGGCCGCGCCGGGCCCGGTAGCGCTCAACGGAGGTGCCTGCGTCGCAGCAGCCAAGGCTATCTGCCAGAACAGGGACGACCTGCTTGGGTTCCAAAACCAGGGCGAGTACCGACGCGACAAACCCTTTGTGCCGACGAGGCCAAAGGGAACACGACGCGCCGCGGGCGGCGCGGTGTTTCATCGCCGCAGGCTCACAGCCGATCTGCTCTATCCAGGGCGTTCAGTTCAGCATCGATTCTGTCGAGGAGGCGCTCGATTTCCTCCCGCTCGTTGGGGCCGGGACATTCTTCCAGGCGGCCGAGCAGGTGCTGCTTTTGCATCAAGAGCGCTGCAATGCTGGTCATCTGAGGTTCGAGTTCGTGATACCGGAACATTGGTCGACATCCGATGTAATGCTTGTTCTTGTCAGCTCTTAGCTGGCGGCCTCATTCCGCCGTTTGCATCGGACAGAACTGATTGCGGCGGCCTGGGTTCCGCAGCGGACAGACGCCGCGTATGGCGCTTTTGGTCCCGGCTGCTCGCCAGCACCTTTGCGGATTTAATCTTGCCAATTGCGCTTCCAGATGGAGCTTTGGGCCGAGTGAATCGTTTTCTGCGCTGATTGCTCCGCAACGCCGCCTTGTTGGCCTCTCCTGACCAACCGGCGCTGCGTAGCGCCCGAACGGAGGGAGCGAGTCGCGTAGGGCACGCTCACGAATGTGCAGGCGTTAAGCAGATCAGGCTGGAAGTGGTTCCCATGACGGATACGAAACGCCCTCGTAGTTTTGCAGGCGCCGCGGAGCTTGTCGTACACGCGGAGGCTGCGACCGACCATCTCAAGAAACTCTGTGCAGCCTGCGCGGACGGCGACAAGGCCGCAGCGCGGAGATCGCTGCGCGGCGCAATCAGCGAGCTCCAGGTCGCGCAAGCCATGTTACGCACCGGACTTGATTGACGAGGAACGGTATCGCCGTTTTGCGGCAAGCGTTATGATGGCGCGGGAGTTCCATAAGGCGCCGACAGACCATTATTGTTGCGGGCGGCGCGGCAACAGCGCGCGCCACGACGGGCGTGGCATAGATGCCGGCTATCGCCACGACCCCATTTGGCTATCGCCACGACCCCATTTGCGTGGCTAGTTTCTGGCCCCTCTCGGGCGCGCGGCACGTGACGCTCGCGTGACGGTCAACAACGCGATCCGGGCGTTGGAACAACCAAGGCCATTGGCGCTTCATGGCTAAAGCTCGGCGACCGGCCGAGCTACCCGCGACAAGCTTTGAACTCGCCCATGGAACAAGCCGGCCTTCGCAATTTCACCATCAATTTCGGCCCGCAACACCCTGCGGCCCATGGTGTGCTTCGGCTTGTGTTGGAACTTGACGGTGAGGTTGTGCGGCGGGTCGATCCTCATATTGGTCTGCTTCACCGCGGGACCGAAAAATTGATCGAGAACAAGACCTATCTGCAAGCGATCGGGTATTTCGACCGGCTCGACTACGTCGCGCCGATGAACCAGGAGCACGCATTCTGCCTCGCAGGAGAGAGACTGCTTGGCCTCGAAGTGCCGCGTCGCGGCCAACTGATTCGCGTGCTGTTCTGCGAAATCGGGCGTCTGCTTTCGCATCTTCTCAACATCACGACCCAAGCCATGGATGTCGGTGCGCTGACGCCGCCGTTGTGGGGATTTGAAGAGCGTGAGAAGCTCATGGTGTTTTACGAACGTGCCTCTGGCGCGCGCATGCACGCAAATTATTTCCGGTTCGGCGGAGTGCATCAGGACCTTCCCCCGAAGCTGATTGACGACATTGAAGCGTTTTGTGATCCGTTCCTTCGCGTGGTAGACGACCTGGATCGCCTGCTGACGCCAAATCGCATCTTCAAGCAGCGCAATGTCGACGTCGGGAAGGTGACGCTGAAGGAAGCCTGGGAGTGGGGCTTTTCCGGCGTCATGGTGCGCGGTTCGGGCGCGGCCTGGGACCTGCGCAAGGCGCAGCCCTATGAGTGCTATCCGGAAATGGAATTCGACGTTCCGATCGGCAAGAATGGTGACTGCTACGACCGCTATCTGGTCCGCATGGAAGAAATGCGCCAATCGGTGCGCATCATGCGACAGTGTATCACCAAGCTGCGCGCTTGCGACGGACAGGGTCCGGTCGCGGTGCAGGACAATAAGGTCTTTCCCCCGCGGCGCGGCGAGATGAAGCGCTCGATGGAGGCCCTGATCCATCACTTCAAGCTTTATACAGAAGGGTTTCGCGTGCCGGCCGGCGAGGTCTATGCCGCGGTGGAAGCCCCCAAGGGCGAATTCGGCGTCTACCTGATCTCCGATGGCACGAACCAACCTTATAAGTGCAAGATCCGCGCACCCTCGTTCGCGCATCTACAGGCGATGGATTTGCTCAGCCGCGGCCATTTGTTGGCGGACGTCTCGGCAATCATCGGCTCGCTGGACATTGTGTTCGGCGAAATCGATCGCTGATCTCTCGAAGAGGAGACCGCGATTAAAGCTGACAAGCAGTGGAAGGGAAGCGGAAATGGTTCATGAAAAACGACCTTTCAACTGCCGCCGGGCGTCCATCGTCAGCGGTGTGATCGCGTCCGCGATCGTGTCGGTTGCGACTGGCGGGCAGGCGCTGGCCAACAATCCGGCGCAACAGGCCCTATCCGCGGGGATAGCCATGAACTTCATACGTCAGATTGCGGAACGTGGCGACAATGTTGGACCGGGTAGCTTCGCAGATATCGCCGAAAGAGTTGTACCGGCCGTGGTAGCGGTCAGCTCCAAAGCTGCAATGCCCAATTCCTTGCCCGATCAATCGTTCGAATTCGGTCAGCCCGACGAGGAATCGCCGCAAAGCGAGAATCCCGCGCCGGCTGCCCCCGATCACGGTACCGCTCCAAAAACGACAGGCAGGGTCAACATTGGATCAGGTTTCTTCATTTCGCCTGACGGGTATGCCGTGACCAACAGTCACATCGTGGAAGCCAGCGATACGGCGGAGATC
The DNA here is from genome assembly GCF_029846715.1 of Bradyrhizobium nivariense. Classification (GTDB taxonomy): domain Bacteria; phylum Pseudomonadota; class Alphaproteobacteria; order Rhizobiales; family Xanthobacteraceae; genus Bradyrhizobium. The sequence goes on along the minus strand of NZ_JARVWW010000001.1, from coordinate 422,566 downwards.
CGCACCAATGACAAGAAGACCTATTCCGCGAAAGTGGTGGGAAAGGATTCTTTGAGCGATATCGCTTTGATCAAAGTCGACGGTCGCAACGACTTCAGCTACGTGCAGCTCGCCGATCAACAGCCGCGCGCCGGTGATTGGGTGCTCACCGCCGGCAATACGTTCGGGCTCGGAGGCTCGGTCACGGCCGGCATTGTTTCGGCGCGCGAGCGCAACATCGAGACTGGTTCTGCGCAGGATTTCATCCAGATTGATGCGCCAATCAACCAGGGCGATTCTGGCGGGCCGAGCTTTGACACGAGCGGCAAAGTCATTGGCGTCAACAGCATGATCATTTCGCCGTCCGGAGGCTCGGTCGGCGTTGCCTTTGCGATCCCCGCCGAGACCGTCAAGGCGGTGATACCGCAATTGAAAGACAAGGGCACGGTGACGCGCGGGTGGATGGGGGTCGAGGTTCAGTCGGTCACTCCGGAACTTGCCGACAGCGTGGGTGGAAGCGATCTCCACGGCGTGGTCGTGGCAGGCGTTGAAAAGAATGGTCCCGCGGCGAAGGCAGGATTGAGGACCGGGGATGTGATTACTTCGGTGAATGGTGAGCCGATCAAGAACGCCAGTGAATTGACCAAGAAGGTCCATGCGACGGCGCCGGGCTCTCGGCTTCAGTTCACTATGCTTAGACAGGGAAAAGTGAACCCATTGAGCGTGATCGTGGGCCAGCTGCCTAATGAACCCAATGTCTTCCCAAGCATTCCAAGATAGCGGAATTGCAGTCCCGCCAAGAGATCGATGGTGCGAATATCAGGAGAACGCAAATGACGTTCAGCTTGAAAAGCCCTGCATTCGGCGATGGCGGCCGAATTCCCGCGAAATATACGGCGGATGAAGACGACCTGTCACCTCCGCTGGAGTGGTCGGATCCGCCGGCGGGAACCAAAAGCTTCGCCCTCGTTGTTGAGGATCCGGACGCGCCGTCCGGCACTTTTCATCATTGGGGTCTTTACAACATCATGGGCGAACGAACGTTGCTGCCGGAGGGAATCGGCCACGGCGCCAAGACCAAAACGGAGAAGCTCGGAAAGGGCGTCAATGATTTCGGCGAGCCGCGTTACCGCGGACCCGCCCCGCCGAAGGGACACGGAACCCATCACTACCACTTCAAGCTGGCGGCGCTGGATGTCGAAGCGCTTTCGCGAGGGCCCAAGATGTCCGTTGCCGATATCTGGAAGTCGGCTGAAAAGCACATGCTCGGGCAGGCCGAGCTCATCGGCATCTATAGTCGGTGACGCAAACGGGGGGCACGATTTGAGAGCGCCTACGACGGTGATCCAGAAGAGCTGTTACCCGCAGCAGCTCGCGCGGGTTGCAAGCACGCTGCTCGTGGCAAAGTCCACCACTACGAGCGGCCACCGGAGGGAGCGGCCGCACCATTCTCGTGCATCGATCGCAGATAGTGCTCGGCGTGTTGAAAGTAATTCTCCGCAGCAATCCGATCACCCTTCAAGGCTTCGGCGCGGGCTAGCGCCAGATAGCGCTCGTAGTGTCTTTGTGCATTCCGGGACGAATTGGTCCCGATGCTGTTCTGGGCGGCGTGCTTGGCTTTCCGCATGTGAGGCTTGCGCGGCATTTTGATGTTGGGTCGCGGTTCGACCGCCACCCCCCTGAGTTCAGAAGTTGTCATGTCCGTCCATAGTCGCCCAGCTGAAGCCGCGCGACGTTCATCCATAGTGTATTGAGCATACTGTATTGAGTGCAGTCATGGACTTCGGGACGATCGAACGTCACCATCCGCTGAAGCCTTACCTCGGCGAGGACCGAAGCGATCCAAATCAACTGCTAAACACAATATAGGAAGCTGGGCCGACAATTCAAGTTGCGTCCAACTCGACGGACCGCGCCATTGCGACCGAAGCGGCAAGGGCGCAATGCGACCTCGGCGACCGCGGAACTTTGCACGGTCTATTCGATTGTCAAATGGGTAGCTTCATGGCCGAAGCCGATGAGCTTCGAGTGAACCTCGATGGTGAAGGACATCAGACCGGTCACCGGATCTATTGAGATGGTCACCGCAGCCGCCGCGCCGGTTGTCACATCGGCCAGCGCCGAGGCATTTTACGCTCTGGCCTTGCGCGAGCTCGCGAAGCTCGATCTTCCGTTTCTGTTGGCGGGCACGTATGCGCTCAGCGCCTATACCGGCGTGACGCGCGCGACCAAAGATCTCGATATCGTGTGCAAACCGGCAGATTATCCCCGTGTCCTTGGCCACTTCCGGAACCTCGGATACACCGTCGCAATCGAGGACGAACGCTGGCTCGGAAAAGTCTTCCAGGACGAGCACTTCTTCGACGTGATCTTCGCGTTCTGGCATGGCATGGCTCCCGTTGCCGACCAATGGTTCGAATCCGCGCCCCACGTCGAGGTGTTCGGCACGAAGATGCGCATCATCGCGCCGACCGAGTTGATCTGGTCGAAGGCCTTCGTTCAGCTACGGCACCGTTATGACGGCGCGGATATTGCGCATCTCATTCTCAAACAGCACGATCAGATCGACTGGCGGCGTCTGCTTGGCTACATGGAGTTGCATTGGGAGGTGCTCCTGGCACATCTGCTCAATTTCCGCTGGGCCTATCCGAGCGAGCGTGACTGCGTGCCACGGTGGCTGATGGACGAACTGGTCGCCCGGCTGAAGGCACAGTTCGAGCTTCCTCCTCCGCGCGTGAGGATATGTCGGGGGCGCATGTTTTCCCAGGTCGATTATCAGCCGGCCGTTGAGCAATGGGGCTTTGTCAACGCAGACGAGGATAGTGAGTAGCGCGATGTCCGAAAGGCCCGACAAACTCACCTTCGCTGCCATTGGCGACCTCCACGTGAAGGAGGACCGCACGTTATCGTTCCGCGAACTCTTTGCCGAGCTCTCGACCAAGGCCCAGGTGCTCGTCCTTTGCGGCGACCTCACGGACCTCGGTAGGCCGTCGGAAGCGAAACTTCTGGCAGAGGATTTGCGCGCCTGCTCCATTCCCGTTGTCGGTGTGCTTGGAAACCACGACTATGAGTCCGGGCAGACTGAAGAGGTAAAGAGCATTTTGAAGGCGGCCGGGATGCATTTGCTCAATGGGCAGTCGTACGAAATCGATGGCGTCGCCTTCGTCGGGGTGAAGGGCTTCATCGGTGGGTTTGGCCGCCGCATGCTTGCTTCGTTCGGCGAGGCCGTCGTCAAGAGCGTGGTCGCCGAAGCCGTCAACGAAGCGACGCGCCTCGAAAACGCCATGCGCGCCGTGGCGAGCAAGCAGGCTGTCGTCGTTCTTCATTATGCGCCGATTCTCGATACGGTGGAGGGCGAGCCCATGGAGATTCTTCCGTTCCTCGGCTCGTCACGTCTCGGCGAAACCATCGATCGATTTAAGGTGAGTGCGGTGGTGCACGGCCATGCTCATCAGGGCCGTTATGAAGGCCGCACGCCTGGCGGCGCGCTGGTATACAACGTGGCCCGATCGATCGAAAAGCCCACAGGTCGACCTTATGCCTTGATCGAGGTCTAGGCTGGTTGTTTGGAGTCATCATCGGGATCCGAGTACGGGAGACGGAGGCGAGTTCATCGCATTCCCGCGAAGCATTTCTCACGAAACGAACGGTAATGCCGTCTGTGCGTTGCATGAAAGAGTGCCGCACAGGAGAGGCGCATGGACCGTCCGTTGATCGTGCCTGCTGGCAGAGGGCTCCTGGACCCCGGAACCTGCAAACCGATAAGCGACGAGTTTTTCGGCGCCGTTAGGAGCGATCTCGCCGACAAGGGCTTCCTTGTCACCGCGGCTGATGACCTCATCACCTGGGCGCGAAGCGGTTCGTTGATGTGGATGACGTTCGGGCTCGCCTGCTGCGCGATCGAAATGATGCAAATGGCGATGCCGCGCTATGATCAGAGCGGTTCGGATTTGCGCCACGTGCCAGCCCAAGGCAGTCGGATGTCATGATCGTGGCCGGCACGCTGTGCAACAAGATGGCGCCGGCGCTGCGCAAGGTCTACGACCAGATGCCGGAACCGCGATATGTGATCTCGATGGGGTCATGCGCCAATGGCGGGGGCTACTATCATTACTCCTATTCGGTGACCCGCGGATGCGACCGCATTGTTCCCGTGGACATCTACGTCCCCGGCTGCCCGCCGACTGCAGAGGCGCTCCTCTACGGTGTGATGCTTCTGCAAAAGAAGATCCGCCGGACCGGAACGATCGAGCGTTGAGCGCGAGGGCGGAACCCCGTCAGCCGCGCTCAGCTCAATTCGAACACGATGCCCAGCGCAACGAGGCCGAGCGCGACGGCCGCGAGAGGTAACAGCATATCGATCGCAGCGTCGCTGTTCTTGAGTCTGCTTTGCCAGACTTGGGTGGACCCTTTCATCCATTTCCGGAAGCCCTTGTTGGTCTTCAGCGTCGGTGGTCGTGTCTGACCTGTGCGCCATATCCTCCAAAGAAGGTAAGGAAGGAGCACCGCAACAAATAGCAGGACGCTCAGCATAGCGAGAGGAAGTTCGATATCGCTTTGCCGATCAAAGGCCACCCAGGCTGCTGCGACGAAAAGAGCCACAAATCCGATTGCGGCTTTGTAGACGAGGGGGTGGAATCCCGATGGGGCGTCCAACGAGGGTTCGCGACGCTGCTCAAGAGGCTCATTCATTGCCGTTCTCCAGCTCAATCGTGAGAACAGATGCCCGCCGGAGCAGTGGCACACGGGCATTGGTGTAACGACAATCGAATTTGTCGTGCAGAAGTTTCATGAAAGATGGTTGAGCGCCAGCGAATTGACCAGGAAAATCCACGCAATGGCGGTTGGCTCTTCGGCGCGGTTCACTGTGCTGTGACAAGTAAGAGAGAGCTCCTTGATCGTGACTTGGGTCAGCCGCCCGACGAATCAAGTTCGTCTGCAGTCAATCCAAGATAACGCGAGAAGGGCTCACTCGGTTTGCTTTCAGTCGCTGGTTCCCCGCATCCATGCCCCCAGGATTTCGCCGTTAACTCGTTCGTCGCGCCAAAATCGTCGAAAGCTTCGACGGATATCACAGCCGGTATCAATCCCAAAAAGCGAGAACCGATGGTCGCGGACGACGTTGTCCGTCTAGCCATCTTCGAGAAAGGGGACGCTATCATGAGTGCGACAGGTCTCGATGTATTCGACAGAACGATCCACCTCACAAACACGTGGCTGGATGAGATGATGACGACGCTGCCGCATGACAAGCAACTTGCCTGGCATGCGTTGGGGACAGTGCTTCGAACCATTCGCGATCGGATCCCGGTCAATCTTGCCGCACACCTGGGTGCTCAACTTCCGTTGCTGATCCGAGGCGTCTACTACGATCAGTGGCGGCCGAGTGAAGTCCCGAAAAACTGGCGTTCCGCCGCCGAGTTTCTCGGGATCATTTCAGCAGAATTGAGCTCGTTGCGGCCGATCGGCGCAGGTGATGCCGCGCACGCGACGTTCCAGGTCTTGAACCATCACCTTGACCCAAATCAGGTCGAGAAGGTCCGCCACGCATTGCCTGAAGAAGTGCGGGCTCTCTGGACAGTCGGTCATCAACAAGGACGGTCTGTCGCCTAACCGGCACGGGACCACTCGCTGAAGAAGAAGTGCGGCCTTGACCGCAAGGAAACCGCAAGGAAATCCATCGAGGCAAGGAAATCCATCGAGGTACGTGCGCAAAGCCAGACGGCCCGCCGAACTCTTAACTCGGGCTCGGCGGCGCCGATCTGTGGAAAGGCCGCATCGCGACAATATCACCAGCCTGGGCCGATGCCAAAGCTGAAGCCCGGCCCATGAACTCCGACGCCTGGCCGGTCATAGTAGCCGCGATCGTAATAATCGTACCTGCGCGGTCCGGAATAATAGCCGTCCCCGATAATCACGCGGCGATCTCCCCTGGTGTGCCAGCATCGGCCGGCGTCATCACAAACGAGTCGTGCCTGATGGAGCAGAGGCGACCCGTCTCCGATTTGAAAGTCGTCGGCAGCGTAAGCGCTCGACATGACAAGAGCACCCGCGCCGGCGAGCAACATCAGCATGAGCTTTCTCATGTCTGTCTCCTCTGACTGCGAGCCCCAACAAACGAACGCCTCAGCCAAATCACCGTTCCATAAAGTGATGCTCGGAACTGACGCTTGTCTTGGCCGACCCTTCTCTTGTCTTGGCCAACTCTTCGGATTGCCTCGTCCAGGGATCGCATCTTGCCCTGGGTAGTTATTATCCTGGGCAGACGCCGAGACGCTAGTCAAAGAAGTCCTTTGAGGTTCCTTATTGGAACATCTTGCAACGGTCGGTGCAGATGCTTGAAACGCGGGATATGACGCATTCGCCTACAAATGAGGGTGCCCGCGGCTATCCCGCCGAGAAGGCGCGGCAGGGCGAGATCATCCTGCGCAAGCCGTGGATGCGTGTGTTTTCATTGCCGGACTCGTGGGCTGCATGCTTCTGGTGCTGGGCATTCGCATCGCAGCGGGGTTGTGATGGATAAGCCGCTTATCTTCGCCTACGACGCCGGCCGTCCTGAAGCGGAGGGCATCGCCGGATGCCTGGGCACCAGCTTGGCGGAGCACGAAGAAAGGATATTCCAAGATGGCGAGCGCAAGGTGCGGCCACTGGTGGACCCACGCGGGCGGGATGCACTCGTTGTCCAGTCGCTATATGACGGACCGTCGCGCAGCGTGCATGACAAGCTATGCGATGTCTTGCTGTTCGCGGGCACTTTAAAGGATTCGGGCGCAGCGCGCGTGATCTTGATCGCGCCTTATCTTTGCTATGCGCGGCAGGATCGGCGCACGAAACCCGGAGAGCCACTGTCTCTGCGGTATGTTGCGCAATTGATCGAAGCCGCCGGGGTGGATGCGATCGTGACGCTGGACGTGCACAATCCCGCCGCCTTCGAGAACGCATTTCGGATACCGACGGCGAACATCGAATGTACCGAGCTCTTCGCCGCGCATTTCGGCAAAGCTCTCGCGAAACGTGAGGGGGACAACGAGGCCAACGCCATTGTCCGTGCCGATCTCGGCCTCAAACCGCCGTGCAAAGGAGCGCTGGAGAACGAACAATCCATCCCGGAGTGGCAGGATGGCGCGCGACAGCGAGAATTCGCGCGGACGAAGCGGCGTGCTGGTGCCGAGGCCGAGCACCTCGTTGGCGCGAAATTCGCTGAAGTCCGAGAAGCGCTCGATGCCGAGGACTCGCGAAGGCTTGAGCCGATATAGCGGCATTTCTGGATCCTTGGGGCGTCAAAGTTGAGCAGGTCCCAGGAAGGTATCGACGGCCGGCCATCGGCCATATTCCGGAAAACTGCTGCCGGCGCGATTACGTCGAAGCGCATCGAAAGTTGATTTTGTTAATCAGGCGACCTGCGGGTGCGCCGCGTTCTCCCGCCGCTCGCGCTCGCCGAGTTCGCGCACCAGCTCCTGGAGGAATGATTCCGTGTAGGCGGGCAGGGTGCGTTCAGCGCGAACGTAGATGCCGAGATCCGACCACACCGGACTGCCGGCGTTGTCGAGCGGCAGGAAGACGAGCTGGCCGTCGCGCGACAGGCGGCCGATGCCGAGCTGGGTCTGGAACGCAACGCCGACGCCGCGCGCGGCGAGCTCGCGCATCAAGTCGATCGAGTTGGCCTGGATGGCCGGCTCCGGCGTCTCGGACAGCTGCGCGATCAGCGGCTGGAGCAGATGGTAGATCGACAGCTCCGGCAGCGCGTGGATGACGGGAAAGGCGAGACATTGGGTCAGCGTGACCGTCTTGCGGCGCGCCAGCGGATGCTCGCGGGCGACGACGGCGCCGAGGCGAAACCGCTTCAAGGCGACCTGCCGCAGGTCCGGCGGATGCCGGAGCGCCATGGCGATGCCGATGTCGGCTTCACCACGGCTGAGCGCCTCCAGCACGTCCGAAGATCCCTTCACCTCGGTGGTGAAGTTGACGCGCCGGGCGCGGCCACGATGCGAGGCGATCAGGTCCGGCAGCACCGACTCGGTGAGCGACTCGATGCAGGCAATGGTGACGGTGCCATGCCAGGTGCCGGACAGCGACTGCACGTCCGAGCGGAAGCGGTCGAGGTCCTGGAGCACGTTCATGACATGCCGGGCCAGCATCTCGCCGACCGTCGTCAGCGTCAGGCCACGTGCCGTCCGCTCGAACAAGGGTGATCCAATCTCTTGTTCCAGCTTGAGAATTTGGCGGCTGACAGCAGAGGAGGCGACGTTCAGGACGCGCGCCGCGGCCCGGATCGAGCCGGTGCGGCGGACCGCATGGAAATACTGGATCGCAGGTGAGTGAAAGCGCATGGGACCCCCGGCTGATTATAGCTGTTGCCGAAACGGCATCAACCTGTACGAAATTCTGTGCTTTTCGAGAGCGCTTGTCCCACCTAGGTTCGCCGCCGGCTTGGCTGGCCTCGCCGCCAGGCCTGCGCAACGACGCGCCAGGGGATTTTGGGGTGGAGCAGAATATCGCTTGCGAGCCTGAAGTGGTGCGGGACACCCGTCTGGTCGATCGTCGTCGCGCGGCCGCCCATGTCGGCGTGACCGCCGGCCGCTTCGAGCAATTGGTGCGCGACAATGTCGTGCCGCCGCCGGTCATGGTGGACAACAAGCGGCGGTGGCCGCTCGCATTGCTTGATGTAGCCAAGGACACGGTCGTCAGCAGCTTGCCGTGCCTGCCGCCGGTTACGGCCGATGCGATAGCCGAGGCGCGTCCCTGCGAGCGAGACCCTGCGCCGGCCCCGCAGGAATTGCCCGACCAGGCGTGGTTCGAGCAGCGCGCGCGGTTCGTCCAGCGCGTGCGCCGATCGCTGCTCTCGGGCAACGAGATCCGTCTGCTGCGCGAGTTCAAGATGCTCAAGCAGAACCAGATCAGCATGTTCGGCTACTATGGCAGCTTCGAAGCCCTGATGGTGCGCGGCTACATCGTCGAACTCGCGCGCAAGCCGCCGTCGAGCCGACCGCTGGTGACGTACCGATTGACAGTGCAAGGCGAGCAGGTGATCGCTGCACTGAAGGACGAGCCGGTCGTCTGACCGGCGCGGACAAGACGACGGCATCCTTCGGCATCATCGCACGGCGTGCATCGCCAGAAACGCCTTCACACCGGTGACAGTGCCCGTGTCCGACGGCACATAGCCGGGCAGGGTGGCGACGGCCGCGCGAAAATCGGCGCTGCGGATGATCTCGAGGATGCGCTGCATCGGCCTCGTGTCCAGGAAGGCGCGCTTGCAGACAAAGAAATAATCCTCGGTCAGGAGCCGGATGAAGTCGAGGCCGAAATGCCGGGCCGCAGCCTCGACGCCAAAACTCGCATCCGCCATGTCGCTTGCGACATAGGCCGCGACCGCGGCGTGGGTGAATTCGATCTGCTGCGCGCCGTTGATGCGGCTCTCGTCGATGCCGTCGGCCGCGAGCAGTTGGTCGAACAGAAGCCGCGTGCCGGAATCATGGTCGCGGTTGACGAAGCGGACTTTTGGTCCAGTGAGATCATCAAGCGAAGCGATGCGCAGCGGATTGCCGCGCGCGACCATCAGCCCCATTTCGCGCGTGACAAAACTGATGATGCGGTCCTCGCGCGGATCGAGCCACTCGCGGGCAGCCTTGATGCCCTGGGCCCGTAGCGCGCCGTGCGGCAGATGCAGGCCGGAGAGATCGCAGGCGCCTTGCGCCAGCGAGACCAGCGAATTCTGGTTGCTGACGTAGCGCAGGTCGACGCCGATGCCTGGCTCGCGGTCGAGGAATTCGCGCAGCTTTGCCACCGCAAAGCCGTGGCTGGCATGGACACGGATCACCGAAGGCCGCTGCTCGAGAAACGGCTTGATCTCGCTCGCGAGCTCCTGCGCGAGGTTTTCGAGCTGGGGCCCGAGCCGCGCCTGCATGCGCTCGCCCGCCCACACCAGCCGCTCGCCGAACGCGGTCAGCTTGGTGCCCTTACCGCGCTGGGTTTCGACAAGCGGCGTGCCGAAGAACTCCGACCATTGCTCGATCAGATTCCAGACGTGGCGGTAGGAAAGGTGGGCATCGCTGGCCGCGCTGGAGATTTTTCCGGTCTTCCGGATCTCATTGAGAATGCCGAGCATGACCACCGCGGTGCGGGGGCTGCCCTCCCGGCGAAACCGCCAAACAGCCTCGATCTCGATTTGAAGCATAGGCAAACCTTATGAAGTCAAGTTCATATATGAGACGTCCATAGGCACAGCATATCATATTTACACCAGCCATTGTCCGCCTAGTCTGGTATACCAGAAGAGGAGGAAATATGATGTCCGTTGCATATGACTTTGCACACTCGCCGGCCACCGAGTTCATGTCCCGGCCGCAGCATCTGCTGATCGACGGCCGCCGCGTCCCCGCAAGCTCCGGGCGCACTTTCAAATCGCTCAATCCCGCGACCGGGCACGTCATCGCCACCGTCGCCGAAGGCAACGAGGCTGATGTCGACCATGCGGTCGCCGCCGCGCGGCGGGCGTTCGAAGGCCCGTGGCGGACGATGCGGGCCTCCGAGCGCGGTCAGATCCTGCTGCGCTGGGCAGAGCTGCTGAAGCAGCACGCCGACGAGATCGCCGAGATCGAGTCGATGGACGCGGGCAAGCCGATCTCGGCAACGCTGCGCCAGGATTTCCCGGCCGCCATCGACACGCTGGTCTATTACGCCGGCTGGGCCGACAAGATCAGCGGCGACGTCGTTCCTGTGCGCGACGACGCCCTGACCTACACCGTGCGCGAGCCGGTCGGCGTGGTCGCCGCGATCGTGCCCTGGAATTTCCCGCTGATGATCGGCATGTGGAAGCTCGCGCCGGCGCTGGCCTGCGGCTGCACAATCGTGATGAAGCCGGCCGAGCTGACCTCGCTGTCGGCACTACGCATCGCCGAGCTGGCACTTGAAGCTGGCCTGCCGGCGGGCGTCTTCAACGTCGTCACGGGGCCGGGCCGCGTCGTCGGCGACGCGCTGGTCAATCACCCCGACGTCGACAAGGTCACCTTCACGGGCTCGCCGGGTGTGGGCCGCGGAATCATGAAGGGCGCCGCCGGCAACTTCAAGCGCGTCTCGCTCGAGCTCGGCGGCAAGTCGGCCAACGTCATCTTTGACGATGCCGATCTCGAAGCCGCATCGAAGGCGGCTGCATCCGGCATCTTCTTCAATGCTGGCCAGGTCTGCTCGGCCGGCTCCCGCGTGCTGGTGCAGGAAAAAGCCTATGAAGAGGTCGTCGAGCGACTGGCGGCGCGCGCAAAGTCGCTCAGGATCGGTGATCCGCTCGATCGCAAGACCGTGCTCGGGCCCGTGATCTCAGAGAAGCAGATGAAGTCGATCCTCGACTATGTCGACATCGGCCGGAAGGAGGGCGCGACCCTCGTCACCGGTGGCGAGAAGGTCGGCGATCGCGGCTACTTCATCAGCCCCGCGGTGTTCGCGAATGTCGCGCACGAGATGCGGATCTCGCAGGAGGAGATCTTCGGCCCCGTCGTCAGCGTCATCAAGTTCAAGGACGAGGCCGATGCGCTCAGGATCGCCAACGGCACGGCCTACAGCCTCGCCGCCGGCGTCTGGAGCCGCGACATCGGCAAGCTGCAGCGCTTCGCCAAGCGGGCGCGCGCGGGCACGGTCTGGATGAACACCTATGGCTACACCGACGTGCGCCTGCCCTGGGGCGGCGAGCGCGACTCCGGCCTCGGCCGCGAGCACGGCACCGCCGCGCTCGACAATTTCACCGAGCCCAAGACTGTCTGGATGAACCTGGCCGTCTGATACCTCCCGAGCGGCCAAGCCTGGAGCCCGCCTGATCGCCCGGTCCGGCGGGCTCTTTTTCAGATCGGTAAAATTGTCTGCATTCCGCTCAGCGGCGGCAAACCCTGCGGACAAGAACCACGCAGCCTTAAACCCCGGCTTTGGAACCGGCGTGCATCCTGCCTGCAAAAGGGTGGGGCATCAGCATGTCAGTTCTCAGGGAGATCGTCGTCGCGGTCGCGGGAGTCTATGCGCTCCTGTTCGCCTGCGACGCATTTTTCGGGGTCGGCGAGGCGCGCTTCGACGACACTTATTACCGCGCCAGCTTCTACGCGCCGCAGCCGAAGGAGTTTCGTTTCGCCGGCGATACGCCGCCGGCGGTTCGCGTCAGCGAGGCCTTCGCGCAATTCGCGCCGGGTGAAGCCAAGCCGAACAGGCGCTACTCGTCTCTGACGACCATCATCCGTTAACCCTCTCAGGCCTGTTCGACCGCCCGGGTCTCGCTGGGATGCTGTCCCGCGCGTTGCGGGATCAGCAGCAGGCAGGCGACCATGAACGCTGCGATCACGGCGGAGGCCAGTGGCCGGCTCAAGGCGAGGCCGCCGTGATCGAGCGGCTTGTCGAGGAAGTCGCCGACGGTCGCACCCAGTGGTCGTGTCAGGATGAAGGCCGCCCAGAACAATGTGACGCGCGATACCCGTGTCCAGAAGTACAGCGCCGCGATGACGGCGAGCCCCGCCGCGAAGATCAGCGCGCCGCCGCGATAGCCCATGTCACCGGTATCGGCGATCCAGTCGCCGAGCGCGGTGCCCAGCGTCTGCGAAAAGGTGATGGCGCCCCAATAAAAAGCCTCGACACGCGGCGTGCTGACGCTGTTGACCGAGATCGTACCTTCAGAGCGATACCAGAGGCCGAGCACCAGCACGAGACAGCTGAGCAGCAGCGTCGAGCCGCCGGTATAGCCGATGCCGAGCGAGCGGTCGGCGAAGTCGGCCATCGTGGTACCGAAGGTCGTTGATGCCACGATGGTCGCCCAGTACAGCGCCGGGTGGAATCTGTCCGCGCGGATTTGCGCTGCGATCAGGGCGATCATCGCCGCCAGGAACAGGCACGTGCCCGCAAGATAACCCCAGTTCAGCGTCATGGTGACGGTGTCGCCGCCGGTCTCGCCCAATGTCGTCGCGGCGATCTTGATGATCCAGAAGCCGAGCGTGACCTCCGGGACCTTGCTCTCGCTGATGATGCTGCTCTTGGTGTGATCGTGCATGGTGTCCTCTTCGTTGCGTCAGCCGGGACGGCGGTCCGCGGCTGACGGGATAACGGTGCGCGGAAGCGTCAGGCTTTGGTGACGCTGTCCATGACCGAGAGCAGATCGGTAACGGCCTGCTTGCATTTTGCAGCCTCCGGTGTACCCGCGCGCAACGCCTCCAGCGCGCGATCGATCGCCTTGTCGACGGTGTGCCAGTCGGCCGCCGCGCGCGGCTTCAGGCCGGCTTCGGCCTCGTCCCATTTGGTCTCGAGGTCCTTGATCCGGGTCTTGGCGCCGGCGAGGTCGCCCTTGTCGATCAGGGCGGCGACGTCGACCACGATACTCCGGAACGGCGTGAGATCGCCGAGCTTGGCGGTCGCGGCTTCCGCGAGCGGCACGAAGATAAAGTGCTGGCTCGCATGCATCCGCGGCTCGCCGGAAAATGTCGTCACCAGGCAAACGGCGACAGCGGGAATGAGTTTCATCATGTGGGTTCTCCTGTTGTGGTCCCCGCTTGCGTGCAGGGAAGGGTGAGGCGGTTGGAGCTATTGCGCGGGATCCGCCCGGCGCGCGCCGTCGCCTTCGAACGTCACCCAGGCGACGAGTCCGACGATCACGGTCAGGAAGGCGATGCTGGTCTGGATCGTGCCGAGGCCCACGCCGCCATACTCGCGCGACTGCGACAGCAGATCGCCGAGCGAGGCGCCCATTGGACGGGTGAGGATGTAGGCGAGCCAGAAGGTGAGAACGGGATTGGCGCCGAAGTAATAGGCAATCATTACCGCCGCGATCAGCACGCCGAACGCGGCGACGCCGAGCTGGAAGCCGAGACCGAGCGCTTCGGTGGCGAGATCGCCTGCGGCCGTGCCGAGTGCGAAGGTGAACAGGATTGCCGTCCAGTAGAACAGTTCGCGCCGCATCGTGACGATGCTGTGGATCGACAGCGTGCGCTCGGCGCCGTACCAGACCGCGAAGGTCGCCGAGAGCGCGCAGGCGAACGCGGCGGTGCTGATGTAAAGACTGATCTCGAGCTTGTCGGTCAACAGATCCGTGAGCTGCGTGCCGACGATGCTGACGAGGACGACGGTGAGCCAATAGGTCCAGGGCACATAGGTGCGGCGGCTGAGCTGCAGCAGGAGCGCGGCGACGAGGAGGCCGCTCATGCAGATCGCGGTCAGGCTGGCGCCGAGGCCGACATGCACCGCGAGATAGTCGGCGCCGGTCTCGCCGACCGTGGTCGAGAGAAGCTTGATGGCCCAGAAGATCGCCGTGACCTCCGGAACCTTGTTCAGCATCCGTCTTGCGCCAAAGCCCGAATATTGCGACACGCCGAAATCTCCCAAAGCCGAAGCGATGCGGGACCGTCGCGCAGCCGACTTAGGCCCGGCTTAGGGATCAGAAATGTCGGAGCAGTGTGCTCTTCGCCGCAATTTAGGCCCGCTGAGGCTTGCTAACTCTGCGCTAATTCGGGATGGCGATGATGTGACAGCCGGACGGCCCGGCGGTTTCGAGGATCGAGCTTTGCGGGTTCTGCTGATCGAGGACGACAGGATGGTCGGCGCCGCCGTCGAGCAGGCGCTGAAGGATGCTGCCTACGCGGTCGATTGGGTGAGGGACGGCGAGACCGCACTGCTTGCCGCCGCGAGCGAATCCTACGAGGTGCTATTGCTCGATCTCGGCCTGCCGAACGCGGATGGCCGCGACGTGCTGCGGCAGCTGCGCGCGAATGGCTGCAAGTGCCCCGTCATTATCGTCACCGCGCGGGACGGTGTCGATCACAGGGTCGAAGGCCTCGATCTCGGTGCAGACGATTATCTGGTCAAGCCGTTCGAGATTCGCGAATTACTGGCGCGTATGCGGGCGGTGCTTCGCCGCGAAGGCAGCGGCGCGCCCGCTGTGCTTGGTAACGGCAAGCTCAGTCTCGATCCTGCAACCCGTGAGGCCGCGCTGTGTGGGCAAACGGCCCTCCTGACCGCGCGCGAGTTCGCGCTGCTGCAGGCCATGCTGACGCGGCCCGGCACCATCCTGTCGCGAAGCGAGCTCGAACGGCAGCTTTACGGCTGGAACGAGGAGGTCGAAAGCAATGCGGTCGAATTCCTGATCCACACCATCCGAAAAAAGCTCGGTACGGATGCGATCCGTAACGTGCGCGGGATGGGATGGATGGTGGATCGCGCGCCATGATCAACTCGCTGCGCGGCCGGCTGTTCATAAGCTTGACGACGATCGTGCTGCTGACCGGGCTCATAGGAGGCGTCTTTGCGCACCGGTGGGCATTTGATGAAGCGATCGAGACGCAGGACTCCGTGCTGATCCAGATCGCGGGCCTCGTTCAGAGCGGTGGTTTCACGGGAGCCCAGGATCTCCATGGGGTTGATGAGGACTCTGAAGTCTGGCTGATGGAATTGGGCAAGACGCCGCAAGGTACACCCGAGGAGCGCCAGTTGTGGCGGCTTCAGGATGGGATGCGCGATGCGACGCGAAAGGGAAAACCGGTGCGGGTGGTGCTGAAGACGCGATCCGACGGAAGTCGGTTTGCGGTGGCGCAGAGCACGGGGGTGAGGGATGAGATCGCAAGTGACATGGCGCTCCGCACCGTGCTTCCGATCGCGGCGCTGATCCCTTGCCTGATGCTGGCGATCGCCGTTGTCATTGCCGTATCGCTTCGACCCATGGTCCGGCTGGCGGACGAACTCAACGCGCGACGTGCGGACGACATGGCGGCCCTGCCGCTCCGCGACCTCCCAAGCGAACTGAATCCGTTCGTATCCTCGATCAACGGGTTGTTGCAGCGCATGCACGAGATGATGGGGCAGCAGCGACGGTTTATCGCGGACGCCGCGCACGAACTGCGCACACCACTTACGGCGCTGAGCCTACAGGCCGAAAATCTCGACCAGATCGAACTGCCGCCGGCCGCGCGCGAGCGGCTCGCGGCGCTTCGGCTGAGCATGAGTCGCAGCAAGTATCTTCTGGAACAGTTGCTTGCGCTGGCGCGGCATGACGCTGCGCCCTCCGATGACGGGCGATGGGAGGTTGTGGAGCTAGTTCACGCAGCGAAGAGCGTCATCGCCGATCTCCTGCAGCAGGCGATCAGCCGCGGCGTCGATCTCGGCTTCGAGCGAGCCGAGTCTGTTCCCATGCGCGGCGAGCCCGTCATGCTCGCAGCCATGATCCGCAACCTCATCGACAATGCGCTCCGTTTCACGCCGGCAGGCGGCAGGATCGATGTAGCGATCTACCGGGAGGGCGCGATGGCTGTGCTTCAGATCGAGGACAATGGACCTGGCGTTTCCCCCGACGAGATCGGTCGGATTTTCGAGCCGTTCTTCCGCGGCCAGCGCCCGGAAGGCGACGGCGTTGGTCTTGGCCTTTCGATCGTCAAGCGGATCGTCGATGGTCTTGGCGGGTCGATCGACGCTGCGAACATCAATGAGAGCGGGCGAACCGGGCTGCGTGTCATCGTCAAGCTGCCCGCGATGGCCGCGTAAGGTCACTCCCCCTGGATCCATTCCGCCACGCCGCGCCACAGCGTGTCGCGGTGCTCGGGGCGGAAGAAGCCGAAATGGCCGATCGCCTTGGCGCCGACCTCTGACGGTTTGACGGTCAGCACCTCCGGCTTGATCGCGGTGAATCCGCTCGCGAGCAACTCGACCGCGGGCCGCGTCGCCCAGGGGTCGTCGGAGAAGCAGAGCGTGCGCAGCTCGCCCTTGAATTTGGCAAAATTCTCCAGCGCCGGCAGCTTTGAATCGAATAGATAGCGCGGGCTCGACACCCACTCGGCCCATTGCAGGAAGACGCCCTTGGGCAAATCCTCGCCGATGCCGGCCCAGCCCGGCGCATAGCCGAGCGCGTGGACGAGCGGCACGCCGACGAAATTCATGAAGGCGAAGACGCGGTATTTTTCCGGCGACGTCATCAGCCGCCAGGTCGCCGCCTGCGAGGCCACGAACGCGGCGCGCGAGATGTCCGTGTTGTTCGCGATCAGCCCGAGCGCCTGGCCGCCGAAGGAGTGGCCGACATAGGCAAGGGGAAGGGTGGTGTAGCGCTCGCGCATCCAGCGCACAGCGGCGGTGACGTCGAGCGCCGCCCAGTCCGACATCGAGGCCTTGAAGCCGACCAGCGATTTCGGCTGATTGTAGCCGACCATCGCCGGCTGCCGGGAGTCGCCGATGCCGCGATAGTCGTAGGTCAGGACCGCGCAGCCGCGACGGGCGAGATAGGAGGCAAAGCCGCGATAGATTTTTCGCGGGACGGCGGTCGCAGAATTGACCAGCACGGCGTGACGTTTGGTGCCGCGCGGCAGGAATAGCGTGCCGGTCAGCGCATACCCGTCGGTCGCCGGGAAGCTGATCTCGTCAACGAAAACGTCGTCCAATGCTGCGTCCATGGGCAGAAGGTATCCTGCCAGTTTCCTCGCCGTTTCCCAGCAAATGCGAATTTGGCTTTCCCTGCAAGGGTTTGCAGTGCCGAATGGATTTAAAACTGGCGGCCGGAGATTAGCCTGTGTATAAGGCTGCGCTCGCAACCCACAGATCAGGTTGCACTTTTTGCTTCACGGAGAGATTGCGATGTCCGAGCGGTGGACGCCCGAGTCCTGGCGCAGCAAGCCCGTGCTACAGGTGCCCGATTATCCCGACGCCAAGGCCTTGGCCGACGTCGAGGCGCAGCTTGCGACCTTTCCGCCGCTGGTGTTCGCGGGCGAGGCGCGCAATCTGAAGAAGGCCTTAGCGCGGGTCGCGGCAGGCGAGGCCTTCCTGCTGCAGGGCGGCGACTGCGCCGAGAGCTTTGCCGAGCACGGCGCCAACAACATCCGCGACTTCTTCCGCGTGCTGCTCCAGATGGCGGTGGTGCTGACCTATGCCGGCGCCGTCCCGGTGGTGAAGGTCGGGCGCGTCGCCGGCCAGTTTGCAAAACCGCGGTCCTCGCCGACCGAGAAGATCGAAGGTGTCGAGCTGCCGAGCTATCGCGGCGACATCGTCAACGACATCGCCTTCACCAAGGAAGCGCGCGTCCCTGATCCTCAGCGCCAGTTGATGGCCTATCGCCAGTCGGCGGCGACGCTGAACCTGCTGCGTGCGTTTGCCACCGGCGGCTACGCCAATCTCGGCAGCGTGCATCAGTGGATGCTCGGCTTCCTCAAGGACTCGCCGCAGTCCCGCCGCTACAAGGAATTGGCCGACCGCATCTCCGACGCGCTCAACTTCATGCGCGCCTGCGGCCTCGATCTCGAGGCTCACCCTGAGCTGCGCGCCACCGATTTCTACACCAGCCACGAGGCGCTCCTGCTCGGCTACGAGCAGGCCATGACCCGCGTCGATTCCACCACCGGCGACTGGTACGCGACCTCGGGCCACATGATCTGGATCGGTGACCGCACCCGCCAGCTCGATCACGGCCATATCGAATATTTCCGCGGCATCAAGAACCCGATCGGGCTCAAATGCGGTCCGTCGCTCAAGTCCGACGAGCTGCTGAAGCTGATCGACGTGCTCAATCCCGACAACGAGCCGGGCCGGCTGACGCTGATCGGCCGCTTCGGCTCCGACAAGGTCGGCGAGCACCTGCCGAACATGATCCGCGCCGTGAAGCGCGAGGGCAAAGTGGTGGTCTGGTCGTGCGATCCCATGCACGGCAACACCATCACCTCGACGTCGGGTTACAAGACGCGGCCGTTCGACCGCATCCTGTCCGAGGTGAAGTCGTTCTTCGCGATCCACGCCGCGGAAGGCACCCATGCCGGCGGCGTGCATCTGGAGATGACCGGCCAGGACGTCACCGAGTGCCTCGGCGGCGCCCGCGCGATCACCGACCAGGATCTCAACGACCGCTATCACACGGTCTGCGATCCCCGCCTCAATGCCGAGCAATCCATCGACATGGCTTTCCTGGTCGCGGAGCTCCTCAAGCAGGAGCGCGCCGGCAAGGTCAGGCCGATGCCGGTCGCAGCGGGGCTCTGAGACCTTGCTGCGGATCTGGAAGGCCACGATCAATTCCCGTAACGGTCTGGCCTTTGCGTTCCGCTCGGAGCAGGCCGTCCGCGAGGAGATTTTTGCGCTCCTCTTGTCGCTGCCGCTCGCGTGGTTCGTCGGCGCGACCGCGATGCGCGCGGTCGAGCTGGTGTGTTCAGTCGCGTTCCTGCTGGTGGTCGAGCTGCTCAACACCGCGATCGAGAAGCTTGCCGACCGGCTGACCATGGATCACGACAAGCAGATCGGCCGGGTCAAGGACATGGGTTCGGCCGCGGTCGGTGTTGCGCTCCTGATGGCTGGCGCGTTCTGGATCATCGCCATCATCGAGCGATTGGGGTTCCTCTAAAGCGCGCATCGCGCGTTAGAATGTTGTTTGAGCATGATCTTATCGGAAAACCGCTTCACACTTTTCCGGATCATGCTCTAATCGGAGCGCGGCGGCCATGACCGAACGTCTCAACGAATTCGCGGTCACGCTTGCCCAGCTCAATCCGACCATGGGCGACATCGACGGCAATGCCGCCAAGGCGCGGGCCGCGCGCGCGCAAGCCAAGTCCGACGGTGCCGATCTCGTGCTGTTTCCGGAACTGTTCATCGCCGGTTACCCGCCGGAAGATCTGGTGCAGAAGCCCTCCTTTCAGGCCGCCTGCCGTGCCGCGATCGAGGCGCTGGCGCGCGAGACCGCCGATGGCGGGCCGGGCATGCTGGTCGGCACGCCCTGGGTGGAGGAGGGCAGGCTCTACAATGCCTGCGCGCTGCTCGATGGCGGCCGTATCGCGGCGCTTCGCTTCAAATGCAATCTGCCGAATTATGGCGTGTTCGACGAGAAGCGGCTGTTTTCGGGCGGCCCCGCCGCCGGGCCGGTGACCGTGCGCGGCGTGCGGATCGGCGTGCCGATCTGCGAGGACATCTGGCTGGAAGAGTCCGAGGATTACGAGAACGTGGTCGAGACGCTGGCCGAGACCGGCGCGGAGATCATTCTGGTGCCGAACGGCTCGCCTTACGCCCGCGACAAGGCCGACGTGCGTTTGTCGGTCGCGGTCGCGCGCGTCACCGAGAGCGGCCTGCCGCTGGTCTATCTCAACCAGGTCTGCGGCCAGGACGAGCTGGTGTTCGACGGTGCTTCTTTCGCGCTCAACGGCGATCTTTCCCTCGCGGCGCAATTGCCGGCGTTCGCGGAGAGCATCACCACACTGCGCTTCACGAGAAACGGCGGCGATTGGCGCTGCACCGGTCCGGTCGCGGAGCAGCCCGAGGGCGACTGCGCCGACTACGCGGCCTGCGTGCTGGGCCTCCGCGACTACGTCGCCAAGAACGGCTTCCCCGGCGTGCTGCTCGGCATTTCCGGCGGCATCGACTCTGCCCTCTGCGCAGCGATCGCGGTCGATGCACTGGGTGCCGATCAGGTGCACGGCGTGATGCTGCCTTATCGCTACACTGCGGCGAGCTCGATCGCGGACGCCGGCGAGCTCGCCGGCCATCTCGGCATCCGCTACGAGGTCCTGCCGATCGCGGAAGCGGTGAACGGGTTCGAGACCATATTGTCCGGGATCTTCAGCAATCTGCCGCCTGATATCACCGAGGAAAATCTCCAGGCCCGCACCCGCGGCACGCTGCTGATGGCGATCTCCAACAAGACCGGCCTGATGGTAGTGACCACCGGCAACAAGTCCGAAATGTCGGTCGGCTACGCCACGCTCTATGGCGACATGAACGGCGGCTTCAATCCGATCAAGGACATCTACAAGACGCAGGTGTTTCGGCTGGCAAGCTTGCGCAATTCGTGGAAGCCTGAGGGGGCGCTGGGGCCCGCGGGTGAGGTCATTCCGCCCGATATCATCACGCGTCCGCCGACCGCGGAGTTGCGCGAGAACCAGGCCGACCAGGATTCGTTGCCGCCTTACGACCTGCTCGATGCCATCCTGGAGCGTCTGATCGAGCGCGAAGAGCCGCTCGACACAATCATCGCCGCCGGCTTCGACCGCGAGACGGTCACCCGCATCGACCATCTCCTCAACGTCGCCGAATACAAGCGCCGCCAGGCCGCGCCAGGCGTCAAGGTGACGGCCAGGAATTTTGGCCGCGACCGCCGCTATCCCATCACCAACCGCTTTCGCGACAAAGGCGAAGCGCTGGCCGCCCCGGACGAGACGCTGGTCTCGCGCGGGAGCAAAGCGTCGATCGACGCGTTCGAGGGGTGAAGATCGGTGCGGCGTATTGCTGGCACGGTCGATTGGACGATCGCTGTCGCCACACGTCGCGCTGTCATCATCCGCGAAGGCGGATGATCCAGTACTCCGCGGCGGTCGTTGTGAAAACCAACTGCCGCCGCGGAATACTGGATGCCCGCCTTCGCGGGCATGACAGTTGAATTTGTGGCCGACTACTTCTGCTGCTGCGGCAGGAAGCTCGGCCCGACTGAGCGGATCGGCTTGTTCTCTGAGGACGTCGCCGGGGTGCCCGTATCCGCGGGCGGCGTTGCAGCCGGCGCGGTGGCAGTCGTCGGCGCCGGAGTTGCGCCCTTCTTGGCATTGCTCGCAGGCGCGCCCTTGGTGAGCTGCCGCTGCTGCATCTTCTTGGCGCTCTCCTCGGTGACGATGATGTCACCCTGCTGTTCGGCCGCCGCCTTGTCGTCGGCCGATTTGAGCGCGTCGGCCCAGGTCTGGCCCGCGGCCTTGCAGGAGCAGGACGGGTTGAACTCGCTGCGGAATTTGAACGCGGTCGGCAGCGCCGTGTAGGGCTGGCCGCTGGTGGAGACCGCGGAGTTCATGTCTTCGCCGGGATTGCGATGGGTGTAGAGCACGGCTTCGGCGGCCGGGCACAGCGCCTTGCAGGTCTTCTCGTCGTCGGGGAAGCGCGCCGGCACCGTCGCAAACGAGACCGGGAAGTAAGCGCCGTCGCAGGTGCGCACGCAGACGGTGCGATAGGTGCCTGATTGCGGGCCGAGATCGGAAGGCGGCACGCCTTGCGGATTGTTGGGGTTGTTGCCGCCGAACAGATTGCTCAGGAAGTTGCCGCCTTGCGATTGCGCGGCGTTGGCATATTGCGCGCCGCAATTGTTCTGTGTCAGCGCCGCCAGCACCGAGCGGCGCTGGTTGTCACGCTCGGGGCTGAAGCCGCCGGGGCCGCCGCCGCGCAGGCGTTCGAGATTGCCGGTGATCTGGTCCAGATTGGCGCGCATCTGCTGGATCTGGGTGTTGACCGGACCGCATTGCGCCGACTGGCCGTTGAACAGCGAGAAGAAGCCGGAAGAATCGCAGCCCATGCGCTTGGCCTGCATGGAAACGCGGTCGAGCTCGGCCTGCTGCTTGGCTTGAGAATCCTGATAGCGGCGGATCTGGTCTTCGCGCGCGGGGTCACCACCGCCGCCGCCACGATCGAGCGCGGCGAGCTGGCCTTCCAGGCGCGCGCACATCGGATTCGGTCCGAGCCCGTTCTGGCCGGGCTGAGGCGGCGGCCCGGGCGGGCCGGCCTGTGCGAAAGCACCATTGGCGAGCACGACCGTGCTCAGAAGCACGGTGCAGGCAAGGATCGAGCGAGCACGGGAGAGAGACAAAAATTCAGGCATATCCGCCATTCTAGCGAGGTCACGGCCACGCGTGATTTGGGGGCCGAAGCGCGCCCTCCCATAGCCGCTTCCTGCGGCATCGTCACGTCGTTTCGGGGGGCCAAGGATTGGGCCTAAGGTGCGCCAGTTCCGAGCGAATTCAGCGCTGGCAGGTGATCGCGACATATTCGTCGCAATGGCCATGGGAGCAGTTTGCGCCGGATTTGGGGACAGAGCCGGTAATTTCGTCGGGATCGACCCGACGATAGGCCGAAGCCTGGGCAAAATCGCGTGACTGGCAGTAGGTGCGGGCGACCTGCGCGCCGCACTTGTCGCCCTTGGCCAGGCACTGGTCGACGCCGTAGCCGTCCGCCTGGTTGGCAATGATGAAGACGCGGGTCTCGGCGAGAGCGCTGGATGCCGCAAGGATGGAGGCGCAGGACATGAGCGCGAGCAATGATCGCATGAAAACACCGGGGGCAAAGAGAAGGAACTGCCGGTTCCAGAATGGGCTCAAATGGTTAAGGATGATGAACCATCAAGGCGGGGCAGCTCGCGCATTGCGGAGACAAACCGGCATTTTCGGGGCTCTCTTGACGCAACACCCCTTCGTGGCCCATATGTCGCCGCATGAACGGTCTCCTCGCCATTTGCGCCATTTGCCGCGAGATTACGAGCTAGCGATTCGCTGGCTGGAGCCGTCTTTTCTCAAAACCATTGAGAGCCCTGGACGCCCGGCCAACAGCCGACGGGTATCCATATGGAATTGCGCCTTTACGATACGCTGAGCCGGGAAAAGCGCACCTTCGTGCCGCTCGATGCGAAGGACGTCCGCATGTATGTCTGCGGACCGACCGTCTATGACTTCGCCCATATCGGCAACGCGCGGCCGGTGATCGTGTTCGACGTGCTATTCCGTCTGCTGCGCCATCTCTACGGTGAGGCGCACGTCAAATATGTCCGCAACATCACCGACGTCGACGACAAGATCAATGACCGCGCCGCGCGTGATTTCCCCGGCCTGCCGCTGAACGAGGCGATCCGGAAAGTCACCGAGCAGACCGGCAAACAGTTTCACGCCGACGTCGATGCGCTGGGCGCGCTTCGGCCGAGCGTCGAACCGCGCGCGACCGAGCATATCGGCGAGATGCGCGAGATCATCGAAAAGCTGGTCGCCGGCGGCTTTGCCTACGTGGCCGAGGACCATGTGCTGTTCTCGCCGCAGGCGATGAACGCAGCCGATTCCGGGCTGCCGCGCTATGGCGCGCTGTCCAATCGCTCGCTGGACGAGATGATCGCCGGTGCCCGCGTCGATGTCGCGCCCTACAAGAAGGACAACACCGACTTCGTGCTGTGGAAGCCGTCCAAGCCGGGTGAGCCGTCATGGCCGTCGCCGGCGGGTATCAGGGCAGAGGGCCGTCCGGGCTGGCACGTCGAGTGCTCGGCCATGGCCTGGAAGCATCTCGGCGAGCATTTCGACATCCATGGCGGCGGCGTCGATCTGGTGTTTCCGCATCATGAGAACGAAGTCGCGCAGACCTGCTGTGCCTTCCACCGGGAGCGCATGGCGAACTACTGGATGCACAACGGCTTCCTCCAGGTCGAGAGCGAGAAGATGTCGAAGTCGATCGGCAACTTCGTCACCATCCACGAATTGCTCGCGGACTGGCCTGGTGAAGTGCTGCGCCTGAACATGCTGAAAACGCATTACCGTTCGCCGATCGACTGGACGATGAAGTCGCTGGAGGAGAGCGCCAAGACGCTCGACGACTGGTATCGCGTCACGGCCGACGTCGCGCCCGGTCAACCGGCCGCTTCTGTGGTTGAGCCGCTGCTCGACGACCTCAACACGTCCCTGGCGATCGCGGCATTGCACGGCCTGCGCAACGCGTCCGACGCCGGTGGCCTGGCCGCGTCGCTGCGTCTGCTCGGCTTCCTCTCCGAGAGCGCTGCGCAATGGGAAAGCCGCAAGCAGCGGGCAAGCGGCGTGGACGCAAGCGAGATCGACCGCCTGATCGCGGCGCGCGCGGCTGCGCGTGTGCGCAAAGACTTCAAGGAATCCGACCGCATCCGCGACGAGCTTGTCGCCAAGGGGGTCGTGCTCAAGGATGGCAAGGATACCGATGGCAAGCCGGTGACGACCTGGGAGCTGGCGTGATGGCACAAGCGCTTCCAAAGCCTGGCTTGCGGCCCTTCCTGCCGGACGACGTGCCGGTTCTCGCCGCGATCTTCACGGCCAGCATCGAAGAGCTGACCGGGGACGACTATAGCGAAGCGCAGCAGCAGGCCTGGATGGCGGCGGCGGAGGACGAAGAATTCGGCAAGCGGCTCGCCTCCGACCTGACGCTGATCGCAACGCTGGAGGGATCACCGGTGGGCTTTGCGTCGCTGCGCGGCAAGGATCATATCCACATGCTCTATGTGCATCCGGCCGTGGCCGGGCAGGGGCTGGCGACGATGCTCGTCGATGCGCTGGAAAAGATTGCGGGCGGCCGCGGTGCCGACAAGCTCACGGTCGACGCCAGCGATAACGCGCAGGGCTTTTTCGCCAAGCGCGGCTATGTCGCCATGCAGCGCAACAGCATCACCGTCAACGACGAGTGGCTCGCCAATACCACCATGCAGAAGACGCTCGGCACCGGACCCGCGTCGGGAGCACTGCAATGAGCAAGGAGCGCCTATATCTGTTCGACACCACGCTGCGCGACGGGGCGCAGACCAATGGCGTCGATTTCACGCTGACCGACAAGCAAATCATCGCGGCGATGCTCGATGAACTCGGCATCGACTATGTCGAGGGCGGCTATCCCGGCGCCAATCCGACCGACACCGAGTTTTTCGGCACCAAGCCGAAGCTCGCCCATGCACGCTTCACTGCGTTCGGCATGACGCGGCGAGCGGGCCGCTCTGTGTCCAACGACCCGGGCGTGGCCGGTCTCCTGGAAGCGAAAGCCGACGCGATCTGCTTCGTGGCGAAGTCGTCGGCCTATCAGGTGCGCGTCGCGCTGGAGACCACAAAGGAAGAAAACCTCGCCTCGATCCGTGACAGCGTTGCGGCGGCGAGGACGGCCGGCCGCGAGGTGATGCTCGACTGCGAGCACTTTTTCGACGGCTATAAGGAAGATTCCAGCTTCGCACTCGCCTGCGCCAAGGCCGCCTACGAGGCCGGCGCGCGCTGGGTGGTGCTGTGCGACACCAACGGCGGCACCATGCCGAACGAGGTCGAGGCCATCGTCACCGAGGTGACAAAGCACATCCCCGGCGATCATCTCGGCATCCACGCCCATAACGACACCGAGCAGGCGGTGGCGAATTCGCTCGCCGCGGTGCGCGCTGGTGCGCGGCAGATCCAGGGCACGCTGAACGGCCTCGGCGAGCGCTGCGGCAACGCCAACCTCTGCTCGCTGATCCCGACTTTGAAGCTGAAGACCGAGTTTGCCGACGCTTTCGAAATCGGCGTCACGCCGGAGAAGCTGGCGACGCTCGTCAAGGTGTCGCGTACGCTCGACGACATGCTCAACCGCGTGCCGAACCGGCATGCGGCCTATGTCGGCGAGAGCGCCTTCGTCACCAAGACCGGCATCCATGCCTCCGCCGTGCTGAAGGATCCGCAGACCTACGAGCATGTCCTTCCTGAATTGGTCGGCAATCACCGCAAGGTGCTGGTGTCCGACCAGGCCGGCCGCTCCAATGTCATCGCCGAGCTCGACCGCGCCGGCATCGCTTACGAGAAGAGCGATCCGAAGCTGACGCGGCTGGTGGAGGAATTAAAGGAGCGGGAGGCGGAAGGCTACGCCTATGAATCCGCCAACGCCTCGTTCGAGCTCCTGGCGCGCCGCACGCTCGGCAAGGTGCCGCATTATTTCGAGGTCGAGCAGTTCGACGTCAATGTCGAGCAGCGCTACAATTCGCACGGTGAGCGCGTTACGGTCGCGCTTGCGGTCGTGAAGGTCGACGTCGCCGGCGAGCATTTGATCTCGGCCGCCGAAGGCAACGGTCCCGTCAACGCGCTCGACGTCGCGCTGCGCAAGGATCTCGGCAAGTACCAGAAATATATCGAGGGCCTGACGCTGATCGACTACCGCGTCCGCATCCTCAATGGCGGCACCGGCGCGGTCACGCGCGTCTTGATCGAGAGCGAGGACGAGAACGGCGACAGCTGGACCACGGTCGGCGTGTCCCCCAACATCATCGACGCCTCGTTCCAGGCGCTGATGGATTCGGTGATCTACAAGCTGGTGAAGTCCGGGGCGCCGGCGTAGGACCCGCTACGGCTGTCATACCCCGCGAACGCGGGGTATCCAGTACGCCGTGGCTTCTCAGTAGCTTTCGGGAGTCTCGGAGTACTGGATCGCCCGGTCAAGCCGGGCGATGACAGCTGAGGTGAGGAGGGGCAGACCCATGATCGACCACATCTCCGTCGGCGTGAGCAACCTCGAACGCTCAGCAAAATTCTACGAGGCAACGCTCGCGGCCCTCGGCCTCACGCGCGTCGTGACGCGGCCGCGGACGATCGGCTTCGGCAAGACCTATCCGGAGTTCTGGATCAATTTACGCGAGGGCATGCCGCGCGTGCTGCCGGAGAGCGGCGTGCACATCTGCCTCCGGGCGAAGACAACGGGTGAAGTCGATGCATTTCACGCCGCAGCCCTCGCGGCCGGCGGCGCCTCCGACGGTGCGCCGGGTATCCGCCCGCACGATCGCGTGCGTTATTACGCAGCCTTCGTCGTCGATCCCGACGGTAACCGGATCGAGGCGGTGACGTTTCCTGCGGACTAAAGCTTGCGCGCCATTTCCGGGGCGAGCTGCTTTTCCGCCTCGTCGATCTGCGCCGCAGCCGCTTTCAGCTTCGGCAAAATCTCTTCGATCCGATCGGCCTTGAGGATGTCGACCGAAAGGCCGGCGCGGATGAACTCGGTCTGGCGCATGTGCGACAGCAGCGAGAACAGCGGCTCCCAGAAATTATCGATGTTGGCGAGCAGCACCGGCTTGGCGTGACGGCCGAGCTGCTTCCAGGTCAATTGCTCGACCAGCTCCTCCAGCGTGCCGACGCCGCCCGGCAGCGCCACGAAGGCGTCGGAGCGTTCGAACATCAGCCGCTTGCGCTCGTGCATGTCGGGGGTGACGATCATCTCCTGCACGCGGGTCAGCGCGTTCTCGCGCATCCGCAGGAAGTCGGGGATGATGCCGGTGACGGTGCCGCCGTGATCGAGCACGGAGGTTGCGACCGAGCCCATCAGGCCGAGCGAGCCGCCCCCATAGACCAGACGGATGCTGTTCTCGGCGAGCGCCTTGCCGAACGCCTTGGCGCCTTCGGTGAAGCGGGGATTGGTTCCGGGGCCGGAGCCGCAATAGACACAGACGGTTTTGATCGTGCTCATTGGTGCCATGATGCATTGCAGCGAAGAGGCGTCAAGCCCAATCGGTGATTCGGGCCACCCGGAAATCTACCGGTAAATGGCGGCAAACAATCAAAGATTCGCCATCTGGCGGGGTGCGCTCGCATTGGGAAGGCTCTATATGACGAGCGAAAATCGCAAATCGTACCGCGCCCGCATCCGGCGGGCTTTCAGGCTTTTTGATGGACCAATCTCAATCGTTCGACGGCGCCGACGTTCCTGATCCTCCCGCCGTGGGACCACTGGAACGGGCCACGCTGATGGGCACGCTGGCGCATCTGTGGCCCTATATCTGGCCGGGCGACCGCTTCGACCTGAAGATGCGCGTGGTCTGGTCGATGGTGCTGCTGCTCGCGGCCAAGCTGATCACGCTGACGGTTCCTTTCAGCTTCAAATGGGCAACCGACGCGCTGACCGGTGCCAACACCGCGCCGGTGCAGGCGGACAATTGGCACCTCTGGGTGATCGCCTCGCCATTGCTGCTGACCGCCAGCTACGGCGTGATGCGCATCGTGATGGCGGTGCTGACGCAATGGCGCGACGGCATTTTCGCGCGCGTTGCCATGCACGCGGTGCGCAAGCTCGCCACCATCACCTTCATCCACATGCACGAACTCTCGCTGCGCTTTCACCTGGAGCGCAAGACCGGCGGTCTGACACGCGTGCTCGAGCGCGGCCGCGAGGGTATCGAGGTCATCGTGCGCATGGTGATCCTGCAGCTGATCCCGACCATCGTCGAGGTCTCGCTCTTGATGGCCGTGCTGCTCTGGCAGTTTGACTGGCGCTACGTGGTCGCAACCCTGATCACGGTCGCGGTCTACATGTACTACACCTACATCGCCACCGAGTGGCGGATCGGCATCCGCCGCAAGATGAACGATTCCGACACCGAGGCGAATACCAAGGCGATCGACTCGCTGCTCAACTACGAGACCGTGAAGTATTTCAGCGCCGAGACCCGCGAAGCGCAGCGCTATGACAAGTCGGTCGCGCGCTACGAGGAGTCAAGCGTCCACGCCTATACCTCGCTCGCGGTGCTCAACACCGGCCAGGCCGTGATCTTCACGCTCGGGCTGACCGCGACCATGCTGATGTGCGCGATCGGCGTGCGCAACGGCACCAACACGGTCGGCGATTTCGTGCTGGTCAACGCCATGATGATCCAGCTCTACCAGCCCTTGAATTTCATGGGCATGGTCTATCGCGAGATCAAGCAGGCGATCATCGACATCGAGAAGATGTTCAACGTGCTCGGACGCGAGGCCGAGATCAAGGACGCGCCCGACGCGAAGCCGCTGGTGGTCTCCGCAGGAAATGTGCGTTTCGAGGACGTGCGCTTTGCCTATGAGCCGTCGCGTCCGATCCTCAAAGGCATCAGCTTCGAGGTCCCGGCCGGCAAGACCGTCGCGATCGTCGGCCCGTCCGGCGCTGGCAAGTCGACCATGTCGCGGCTTCTGTTCCGCCTCTATGACATCTCCGGCGGAAAGATCCTGATCGACGGCCAGGACATCCGCGGGGTCACGCAGGCCTCGCTGCGTGCATCGATCGGCATGGTGCCGCAGGACACTGTGCTGTTCAACGACACCATCCGCTATAACATCCGCTACGGCCGCTGGGACGCCAGCGATGCCGAAGTGGAAGAGGCGGCGCGGCTGGCGCAGATCGACCATTTCATCCGCCTGTCGCCGAAGGGCTACGAGACCCAGGTCGGTGAGCGCGGCCTGAAACTGTCTGGTGGCGAAAAACAGCGCGTCGCGATCGCGCGCACCGTGTTGAAGGCGCCGCCGATCCTGGTGCTGGACGAGGCAACCTCGGCGCTCGACACCCACACCGAGCACGAAATCCAGGGCGCGCTCGAACGCGTCGCCAAGAATCGCACCTCGCTGGTGATCGCCCATCGGCTCTCGACCATTGTCGGCGCCGACGAGATCATCGTGCTGGACCAGGGCCGCATCGCCGAGCGCGGCACCCACGCAAAACTGCTCGCGGAGGGGGGCCTTTACGCCAGCATGTGGAACAGGCAGCGCGAGGCCGAGGCGGCGCGCGAGAAACTGGCCAGGATGGCCGACCCGGGCGAGGCGCCCAACCGGGAGCCGCCGCCGGTCGCCGATGCCCTGACGACGCCTGCGGCGGCGGAGTGACCTTGTCTCCGGTCCCAACTCTGGCCTAAACAACTCCACCGCGCGGGACGACCTGCGCCATCAACCCTGAGCGGCAGATAGCGATGTCCATTCTCGATTCGATCCAGCGTCAGATCCCGCCGATCCACAAGGAGGGCTATCCCTTCATCGGCGGCTTTGCGCTGGCAAGCCTCATCCTGTTCTGGCTGTGGTCGCCTTTGGGGTGGATCGGCACCATCCTGACGGTGTGGTGCGCGCTGTTCTTCCGCGACCCCGTCCGCGTGACGCCGGTGCGCGAAGGGCTCGTGGTGTCGCCGGCCGACGGCCGCGTCTCGATGATCACCATGGCGCTGCCGCCGGCCGAGCTCGGGCTCGGCGACCGGCCGCTGCCGCGCATCTCGGTGTTCATGAGCGTGTTCAACTGCCATGTGAACCGCAGCCCGATCACGGGCCGGGTGGACCGCATCGCCTACCGGCCCGGCCTGTTCATCAATGCCGAGCTGGACAAGGCAAGCGAGGACAATGAGCGCAACTCGCTGGTGATCACGACGCCGACCGCACGGATCGGCGTGGTCCAGATCGCAGGCCTGATCGCCAAGCGCATCGTCTGCTTCGTCAGGGAGGGCCAGGCAATCGGCGCCGGCGAGCGCTTCGGCCTGATCCGCTTCGGCTCGCGCCTCGACGTCTACCTGCCGCCGGGCACCAAGGCGCTGGTCTCGGAAGGGCAGACCGCGATCGCCGGCGAGACGATTTTGGCCGACCTTGCCGGCGACGACCCGAGCCGCGCCTACCGCGCCAATTAACCAATAGTCGGTCCTTGAGGGCCTTCCGCCGCAATGGCGGAGGGGAGCGGGGCTTGCTATATCTCGCCTTGAGATAAGGACGAGCCATGACGCCCTACGACCTGAGAGATCCCGACGTCCGCCGCCGGCGGTTCCGCCCGATCCCGGTGCGGATGCTGGTGCCCAACGTCATCACGTTGCTGGCGATCTGCGCCGGCCTGACCTCGATCCGCCTGTCGATCGAGGGACGGATGTCGCTCGCGGTCTACGCCATCGTGTTCGCGGCGGCGCTCGACGGCATCGATGGCCGCATCGCCCGCATGATCAAGGGCCAGTCCAAATTCGGCGCCGAGCTCGACAGCCTCGCCGACTTCGTCAATTTCGGCGTCGCGCCCGGCCTGATGCTGTACTTCTGGCAGCTGCACGAACTCGGCAATGCCGGCTGGATCGCCGCCATGGTGTTCGCGATCTCCGGCGGCCTCCGGCTGGCGCGCTTCAACGCCACCATGGACGATCCCAACAAGCCGGCCTTCGCCGCCAATTTCTTCACCGGCGTGCCGGCGCCGGCCGGCGCGATCACGGTGCTGCTGCCGATCTATGTCGCGTTCCTCGATCTCGGCCGGCTGCCTGCGGCGGTGACGGCTGCGTATACGCTGCTGATCGCCTTCCTGATGGTGTCGCGCTTGCCGGTGTTCTCCGGCAAGACCAAGCGCATGCGCGTGCCGCCCGAACTGGTGCTGCCGGCATTCGTCACCGTGATCGTCTTCATCGCGATCCTGATCGCCTATCCCTGGCACGTCCTCTCGGTGGGCACGGTGCTGTATCTCCTCGCTTTGCCGCTCGGCTACAAATCCTACCGCGACCAGGCGCGCGCGATGGAAGCCACCGCGCCGGCGGGAGGCGAGGTCTCGTCGCCGCCGTCGGCACCGACGCTGGCAAACCTGTCGGAGCCGCCGCGCGAGGATGACCGGCCCGACCGGCTGCACTGAACGGCAAGACGCTGAGCAGCAAGACGCGGATATCTGCCATGAGGGCTTGCTGAGTTGGGTTGAGCCCCGATCTCGGCTATATCGCCCTGTGCCGGCGGCACCGCGCCAACAGCGGCCGCCAATCTGGGAGAGAACGCCGTGACTGATACCGCGACCGGGCCGCTGCCCGCTTCCGTCCTCGAAGCGCTGGGCCGCTACGACACGCCGACGATCTGCAATGCCATGGAGATCGTGGCGCCCGAGCGCCGGTTGATCGGCTACACCACCAAGCAACTGGTCTGCCCGTTCCCCGATCTGCCGCCGATCGTCGGCTACGCCCGCACGGTCGCGATCCGTTCGGTGCTGAAAAATTCGCTGCCGCCGGAAGAGCAGTCCAGGCGCCGCATCGAATATTACGAATATGTCGGCACAGGCCACGGTCCGCGCATCTCGGTGATCCAGGACATTGACGGTCCCGACGTCGGCTACGGCGCATTCTGGGGCGAGGTGCAGAGCAACGTGCACAAGGCGCTCGGCTGCCTCGGCGTCATCACCGACGGCTCGATCCGCGACATCCCGCAATGGGCACCTGGATTCCAGGCGCTGGCCGGCTCGATCGGCCCGTCGCATGCCTGGGTGCATGCGGAGAGCTTTGGCGGCGAGGTCCGTGTCGCCGGCATGACCGTGAAGTCCGACGACCTGATCCACGCCGACCTGCATGGCGCGATCGTGATCCCGCGCGACATCGCCGCAAAACTGCCCGAGGCCGCCGAGCTCTGCGGCCGCCGCGAGACCCCGATCCTCGAGATCGCCCGCAGCCCCGACTTCTCGCTGGAGAAGCTGAAGGCCGCGCTGAAGCGCTCGGCGGAGATTCACTAAGGGCGGGACCGGAACGATCTACGGCTGCGACGCCGCTCGCGGGCTGCCCTGTTCCGTCAGGAACAGGGCAGCCTGATCCGGCTCGCCGAACACCGCGGCAGCGCAGCCGATCAAGGTGAAGCCGCCGGCAAAATCCCACAAGGTGATGTCTTCCGCATTGTCCGGGATGTGGATCAAGCGCGCTGCGATCACGGCCAAGGCCGCTTCGACAAAGAGCAACGCGCTGAACGCCGGCAGGACGAGCTCGGGTTCGAGCATGTAGAGCGCCAGCACTGGAAGCGCGGTGAGAAGACTGAACAGCGTCAACATTGCGATCACTCCCGCCATGAGCATGCCGGCCCGCTCCAGAATACAAACTGATCCGTCGCCCCCCGATGTGGCGCAGGGCCGCAGCCAAAGGCTTCGCGCGCGCAGCCTCGAGTGATGGGGGGCGCGCGACGCCTTATGGTTAGCAAAACGTTGAAATTCCCGTCGACCGTTGGCAAAGCCGGCGCCTTTCAGCGCGCTGCGCCCACCAGGCGCGTCGGCTCAACTTAACCTTTACGCGTCTTTAATCGCGGCTCACTAGGGTTTCCGCTGCGGTTCGGGGTTGGGCCGCGCCATCGGCCAGGACGGCCGTTGTTGCGTTCGCGTTGGAGTCTCCCATGGATATCATGACGAGCATCGGGCTCGTGGCGGGCATTATCGTCATCGCGACGATGATGCTGCTGGGCGGCGATCTTCACATGTTCGTCTCCGAACATGCGATGATCATCATCTTCGGTGGATCGACCGCCGCAACCATGATCCGCTTTCCGCTCTCCACGCTGATCCACGGCCTGCCGCTCGGCGCCAAGTTTGCCTTCACGATGAGCCGCCTGTCGGCGCATGACCTCGTCGACGAGCTGGCCCGCATCGCCGAGATCGCCCGCAAGCAGGGCCCGGTGGGGTTGGAAAAGGTCGAGACCGACGAGCCGTTCCTGGCCAAGGGCATCCGCTACGTCGCCGACGGCTACGACCTCGATTTCATCCGCGACAATCTTGAGCGCGATCGCGACAACTTCCTCA
The DNA here is from genome assembly GCF_029846715.1 of Bradyrhizobium nivariense. GTDB lineage: Bacteria > Pseudomonadota > Alphaproteobacteria > Rhizobiales > Xanthobacteraceae > Bradyrhizobium. The sequence goes on along the minus strand of NZ_JARVWW010000001.1, from coordinate 388,870 downwards.
TGCATCTGGACGAGGGCAGCAAGATCTATCGCGCCATCGGCGACTGCGCCCCGGCCTTCGGCATGGTCGGCACGCTGATCGGCATGGTGCAGATGTTCGCCAATATGACCGATCCGTCCAAGCTCGGCCCGTTCATGGCGACCGCGCTGCTCGCGACGCTGTACGGCGCGCTGGTCGCCAACCTGTTCTGTACCCCGATCGCCGACAAGCTGCATGGCAAGCTCTTGGACGAAGAGACCAACCGCACCCTGATCATCGACGGCATCCTGATGATCCGCGACTCCAAGAGCCCGACGCTGGTCCGCGAAATGCTGCTGGCCTATCTGCCCGAGAAGCATCGTCACGCCGAAGGCGAGCCGGTGCCGGCCTGAGGCCGCCCGCCGGGATTTGAGAGATGGCCAAGAAGAAACGCGGCGATTCACACGGAGGCGGTCACGGCTGGTTCGTGACCTTCGCCGACCTGATGGGCCTGATGATGAGCTTCTTCGTCATGCTCGTCGCGTTCTCGACCCAGGATGCCAACAAGCTGAAGGTCGTCGCAGGCTCCATGCGCGACGCCTTCGGTGTCCAGACCGAAGCGCGCTATGCCGGCATCGTCGAGTCCGATGGCCTGCCGACCCGCCCGCGGCTGAAGAACGTCGATCACATTCAGCCTGAAGACTCCTCGAACACGCCGACGCCGGACCAGGAGGATCGTGACCGCACGTCGGGGGCGAAGATCAAGGTCGACCGCAATTTCGCGCTGGCGGCCGCCTCGCTGCGCCAGGCCTTGCAGGACATGCCGGAACTGACGGAGATGTCCAAGCACATCATGTTCGAGGAGACCAAGCAGGGCCTCAACCTCGAGATCGTGGACCAGGACGGCCGCTCGATGTTCGCCGACGGCTCCAAGGTGCCCTATGACCGCACCCGCCGCCTGATCGAGAAGCTCGCTGTCCCGCTCAAGGCGACGCCGCTGCGCGTCTCCATCGCCGGCCACACCGCGGCCGGATTCGTGCCGACCCGCAGCGACTACGGCGCCTTCGACCTGTCGGCCGACCGCGCCAATGCCGTGCGCCAGATCCTCGAACGCGAGGGCCTGCCGCCGTCGCACGTCTTCGCCGTCGCCGGCAAGGCGGACACCCAGCCGCTGTTTCCGGACGATCCCTCGCTCGCGGCCAACCGGCGGGTGACCATCACCCTGATGCGCGAAGATCCGCCGCTGCCGCCGAATTTGAAGCCTTAGAGCGTCTTCGAGCGAAGTGGACGCCGGTTCGCGTGAAGCAAACGCGTCAAACCAGAATCCAGAGCCGGTTCCGATGCAAGCGGAACGGAAAGGCTCTCGGCCCTTGCGCTACCATCTTACCTGAGGCATGTCGTCGCGCTGGCAACGACCGTTGCTGCGCCGTCACAGCATTCGGCTCCGCGCCTGCTAAGGTGACGTGCCGATTGACGGGCGCGCCGGAACCGTCAAAAGGCGCCGGATCAATTCTCGGGCAGAAGCGTTTCCAGTTTCACATGACGGCGAGCATCACATCGACCGAAGCTCAGGACGGGCCGGTCACCTCGGGTTTCTGGGGCCTGACGCTCGGAAGCATCGGCGTCGTCTTCGGCGATATCGGCACCTCGCCGCTCTACGCATTCCACGAGGCGGTCCGGGGCGCGGCCCACGGCCAGCCGGTCTCGCGGGTCATGGTGCTCGGTGTGCTCTCGCTGATCCTCTGGGCGCTGCTGATCGTCGTCACTGCCAAATATGTTCTGCTGCTGCTGCGCGCCGACAACAACGGGGAGGGCGGCACGCTTTCGCTGATGGCGCTCGGCCAGCGCGCGCTCGGGCGGCGGAGCTGGTTCCTGATGGCGCTCGGCGTGGTCGGCGCCTCCATGTTCATCGGCGATTCCATGATCACGCCGGCAATTTCGGTGCTGTCGGCGGTCGAGGGCCTGAAGCTCGCAACGCCTGCGTTTGAGCATTACGTCGTGCCGCTCACCGTCTTCATCCTGGCGCTGCTGTTCGCGGTCCAGAGCAAGGGGACTGCGCTGGTGGCCTCGGCCTTTGGGCCGGTGATGGTGGTCTGGTTCACCGTTCTTGCCGTGCTGGGCATCGTTCACATCGCCGACGATCCGTCGGTGCTCGCTGCGATCAATCCGTATTACGCGCTGCAATTCCTGCTGTCGCACGGCACGATCGGTCTGGTGACGCTGGGCGCGGTGTTCCTGGCGGTGACCGGCGGCGAGGCGCTCTACGCTGATCTTGGCCATTTCGGCCGCAAGCCGATCCAGTCGGCCTGGATGTTCTTCGTGCTGCCCTCGCTCCTGATCAACTATTTCGGGCAGGGCGCACTGGTGCTGTCCGATCCCAGCGCGATCGAGCACTCCTTCTACCGCATGGTGCCCGAGCATTTCGTGCTGCCGCTGGTCGGACTTGCGACCGCGGCGACCGTGATTGCGAGCCAGGCGGTGATCACCGGGGCCTATTCGCTGGTCTATCAGGCTGTGCAGCTTGGCCTCCTGCCGCGTTTCGAGGTGCGCTTCACCTCGGAAACCCACGCCGGGCAGATCTATCTGCCGCGTGTAAACCGGTTGCTCCTGATTGGTGTGATGCTGCTGGTGCTGTTGTTCCACACCCCCAGCAATCTGGCTTCGGCCTACGGTATCGCGGTCTCCACCACCATGGTCGCCGACGGCATCATGGGCTTCATCGTGATCTGGAAATTGTGGAACTGGCGCGCCGCGACGGCCGCAGCCGTGATCCTGCCCTTCGTCGTGGTCGACATAACCTTCTTCAGCGCGAATCTTCTGAAGCTGCTCGAAGGCGCCTGGGTGCCGCTGCTGTTCGGTGCGGTCATGGCCGGGACGATCTGGACCTGGCGACGGGGCTCGGGAATCCTGATCCAGAAAACGCGCCGGATCGAGGTGCCGCTGGACGATCTGATCCGGAGTCTGGAGAAGCGGCCGCCGCACATTGTCAAGGGCACCGCGGTGTTCCTGACCAGCGATCCCTCCTTCGTGCCGACCGCGCTGCTGCACAATCTCAAGCACAACAAGGTGCTGCACGAGCACAACGTGATCCTGACCATCGAGACCGCTCATACGCCGCGGGTCGACCTGTCGGAGCGTTTCCGGATGGAGAAGATCAGCGACAAGTTCTTCAAGGTCCGCCTGCGCTTCGGCTACATGGAGCAGCCGAACGTGCCGAAGGCGCTCTCGATCGCGCGCAAGCAGGGCTGGCAGTTCGACATCATGTCGACGTCGTTCTTCGTGTCGCGGCGCTCGCTGAAAGCTTCGGCGCAGTCCGGCATGCCGCTCTGGCAGGACCATTTGTTCATCGCGCTGAGCCGGTCTGCCAACGACGCCACCGACTATTTCCAGATTCCCACCGGACGGGTGGTTGAAGTCGGAACCCAGGTCACCATCTAAACGGCGACTGGCGAAGATATGCAAAATTGCATGTCTAGGGCCCGAAATCGGGCTAGGCTATGCCGGCAGCGCAGGCCTATAAGCCGCGCGCTCCTCCGCCGTTGTGCAGTGAAGCATTTTTAGAGGCCACCAGGCTCCCCCATGACAAGTGACGTAGCGATTTCCGTCCCGGAAACGGCGGCGGCCAATGGGCATGGCGATGCCCACACGACCGCCCGTTTCGGTGCGCTGACGCTTGGCAGCATCGGCGTCGTCTATGGCGATATCGGCACCAGCCCGCTCTACGCGTTCCGCGAGGCGGTGATGGCGGCTTCTGGCGCGGAGGGGGTGCCGACGCCGGCAGCCGTGCTCGGCGTGCTCTCCCTGATCCTGTGGGCGCTGATCGTCGTGGTGACGCTCAAATACGTCGTGATCCTGCTCCGCGCCGACAACAACGGCGAGGGCGGCACGCTGGCGCTGATGGCGCTGGCCCAGCGCGCGGTGGGCACCGGCGGAGCCACCCTCGTCCTGCTCGGCATCATTTCCGGCGCCCTGTTCTACGGCGACGCCGTGATCACGCCGGCGCTCTCGGTGCTGTCGGCCATCGAAGGCATGAAGGACGTCACCCTGCGGTTCGAGCCCTACATCGTGCCGCTGACCGTGATCATCCTGGTCGGCCTGTTTGCCGTACAGTCCCGCGGCACCGCTCGCGTCGCCGCCTTCTTCGGCCCGATCATGTGTGTCTGGTTCGCTGTGATCGCGATCGCTGCGATCCATCCGATCATCGAGCAGCCGCAGGTGCTGTTCGCGCTGAACCCGCTCTACGCCGTGTCCTTCATGCTCCACCACGGCATCATAGGCTTCGTGACGCTGGGCGCGGTGTTCCTGGCGGTCACCGGTGCGGAGGCGCTCTATGCCGACCTCGGCCATTTCGGCAAGCGGCCAATCCAAACCGCCTGGCTGGTCATCGTGCTGCCGTCGCTGGCGCTGAACTATCTGGGGCAGGGCGCCCTCGTGCTCGGCGATCCCGGCGCGATCGTGAGCCCGTTCTTCCAGCTCTTTCCGCAAGGCTTTTTCCGGGGCTGCATGGTCGTGCTGGCGACCGCCGCAACTGTGATCGCGAGCCAGGCGGTCATCACCGGCGCCTATTCGCTGACGCGCCAGGCGATCCAGCTCGGTCTGTTGCCGCGCTTTGAAATTCGCCATACGTCTGAAGCCCATTCGGGCCAGATCTTCATCCCGCGCATCAACCAGCTCCTGCTGGTCGCGGTGGTGTTGCTGGTGCTCTTGTTCCGCTCTTCCAGCGCGCTGGCCTCGGCCTATGGCATCTCCGTCACCGGGACCATGGTGGTCACGGCGATGATGGGCTTCGTCGTGATCTGGAAGGTCTGGCGGTGGTCGCCGTTCACGGCTGCCGCCTTGATCGCGCCGTTCCTGTTCCTCGACCTCACCTTCCTGGCCGCCAATTTGCTCAAGGTGTTCGAGGGCGGCTGGGTGCCGCTGGCGCTCGGCGCGCTCATGATCATCCTGATGTACACGTGGCGGCGCGGCAGCCGGCTGCTGTTCGAGAAGTCGCGCAAGCTCGAATTCCCCCTCGCCGACCTCGTGGCGATGTTGGAGAAGCGGCCGCCGCAACGCGTGCCCGGCACGGCCGTGTTCCTGACCAGCGATCCCCTCAGCGCCCCGACCGCGCTGATGCATAGTCTGAAGCACTACAAGGTGCTCCATGAGAAGAACGTCATTCTCACCATCGAGACCGCGCAGACCCCGCGCATCGATCCGGCCGAGCGCGTGAGGCTGGAGCAGATCTCGCCGACCTTCTCCAAGGTGACGCTGAAGTTCGGCTTCATGGAATCGCCCAACGTGCCGAAGGCGCTGGCGATCGCCCGCAAGCTCGGCTGGCAATTCGACATCATGTCGACCTCGTTCTTCCTGTCGCGGAGGGCGCTCAAGCCGGCCGCCCATTCCGGCATGCCGCGCTGGCAGGACCGGCTGTTCATCTCGCTCAGCCGTTCCGCCAACGACGCCACCGACTATTTCCAGATCCCCAGCGGCCGCGTCGTCGAGGTCGGCACCCAGGTGACCATCTAGCTCCACCGCTGTCGTCGCCCGGCTTGACCGGGCGATCCAATATCCAGAGACAGTGCGTGGATACGGCGAGGCCGCGGCGTACTGGATTCCCCGCTTTCGCGGGGAATGACACCGAGCTGGCGGTGAGGTGTGAAGCAGGAGCTTCAGGCATCCTGAAGGTCGCACTTCAAGTCGCTGCGATTTAGCTTTAACTTGCAGGGCCGAGCCCAAGCCTTTGTAGCGCTTGATTTTTGCTCACCGAGAGGCGAGGTTGCCGCCCGCCGGGATCGCCCCGGCATGCGGCCCGCGACGTTGGAGGATGATGTGGCAAACCAGGTACAGGATCTGACCCCGGACGAGGTCTCCAAGGGAGTCGCGGAGGGCCGCTATCTCCTCGTCGACGTTCGCGAGCCGAACGAGGTCGAAGCCGAGGCCTATCCTTACGGCGTGGTCGTGCCGCTCTCGACCTTCGATCCCAAGGCGATCCCCGATCCCGCCGGCAAGGAGGTCGTGTTCGCCTGCCGCTCGGGAAAACGCTCGGTGACGGCCTCGCTCGCGGCGCAGGCGGCGGGCCTGCCTTACGACAAGCATCTGGCCGGCGGCATGCTGGGCTGGAAGGCGGCGGGACTTCCCAGCAAGGTCGGTGGCTGATCGGGCCGATGTCCAATAGTCGTTCACTCAACAAGAGCTCTGCCCTGAACAAGGTCTTCGCCGACCTTCCCGTCACGATCTTCGAGGCGATGTCGCAGGCCGCGCGCGACAATGCCGCCATCAATCTCGGCCAGGGTTTTCCCGACGATCCCGGCCCCGAGGACATCCGCCGCGCCGCGGCCGATGCCTCGCTGAACGGCTACAACCAGTACCCGTCGATGATGGGCCTGCCGGAACTGCGCCAGGCGATCGCAACCCATTACAGCCATTGGCATGGCCTGAAGCTCGATCCGATGAGCGAGGTGATGGTGACCTCCGGTGGCACCGAGGCGCTGACCTCGGCCATCCTCGCCGTCGTCCAGCCCGGCGACGAGGTGGTGTGCTTCCAGCCGGTGTACGATTCCTATCTGCCGATCATCCGCCAGGCCGGCGGGATTCCGCGCCTGGTCCGGCTCGAGCCGCCGCATTGGCGGCTGAATGAGGATATGCTGAAAAGCGTCTTCAATTCAAAGACCAAGGCGGTGCTCTTCAACAATCCCCTGAATCCGTCCGCGGTGGTGTTTCCGCGCGAGGATCTCGAGCTGCTGGCGCGCTACTGCCAGGAGTTCGACGTCATCGCGATCTGCGACGAGGTCTGGGAGCACGTCACCTTCGACGAGCACAAGCACATCCCGTTGATCACGATCCCCGGCATGCGCGAGCGCACCATCAAGGTGGGCTCGGCCGGCAAGATCTTCTCGCTGACGGGCTGGAAGATCGGCTTCGTCTGCGCCGCACCGCCGCTGCTGCGCGTTGCGGCCAAGGTGCACCAGTTCCTGACCTTCACAACCGCGCCGAACCTCCAGGCCGCCGTCGCCTACGGCCTCGGCAAGTCCGACGACTACTTCCTGTCGATGCGCAAGGACCTGACGCGGAGCAGGGACCGCCTCACCAAGGGGCTGGAGAGCCTCGGCTTCCCCGTGCTGAAATCGCAGGGCACCTACTTCCTCACCGTCGACCTGTCGCCGCTCGGGCTCAACGAGAGCGACACCGAGTTCTGCTGGCGGATCGTGAAGGATTACAAGGTCGCGGCAATCCCGGTGTCGGCCTTCTACGAGCAGGACCCCGTGACCTCGGTGGTCCGCTTCTGCTTTGCCAAGAAGGACGAGACGCTCGACACCGCGCTGGAGCGGCTGTCGGACGCGGTGCGCGGGCGCAAGAGGTAGGGGAGATGACGAACGTCAGCCGCTCAGGGGCTCGCCTTGGTCTTGCGTTCGCCGCGGCGCTGACGTTGCTCCCGGGTCCCGCCGCGGCCGAGGAGCGGGTCGTCAACTTCTACAACTGGTCGAACTACGTGGCGCCTGACGTCCTCGAGGCCTTCACCAAGGAGACCGGCATCAGGGTGGTCTACGACACTTTTGATGCCAACGAGACGCTGGAGACGCGCCTGATGGCCGGCAAGTCCGGCTATGACGTCGTGGTGCCGACGGCCTATTTCCTCCAGCGCCAGATCAAGGCCAACATCTTCCAGAAGCTCGACAAGTCGAAGCTGCCGAACTTGGCCAATGCCTGGCCGGCGGTGACCGAACGTCTCGCGATCTACGACCCCGGCAATGTCTACGCCGCCAATTACATGTGGGGCACGACGGGCATCGGCTACAACGTCGCCAAGCTGAAGCAGATTCTCGGAGCGGATGCGAAGATCGACAGCTGGGACATCGTGTTCAAGCCGGAGAATTTGGCAAAATTCAAAGACTGCGGCGTCCACATGCTGGATTCCGCCGACGACATCTTCCCGGCGGCGCTGAACTATCTCGGGCTCGATCCGGACTCGACCAAGCAGGCCGACCTCGAGAAGGCCGCTGATGTCGTCGCCAAGGTCCGGCCCTCCGTGCGCAAGTTTCATTCGTCCGAATATCTAAGCGCGCTTGCGACCGGCGAGATCTGCTTCGTAGTCGGCTGGTCCGGCGACATCATGCAGGCCCGGGCCCGCGCCGCCGACGCCAAAGGCGGCATCGAGATCGGCTACGCCGTCCCGAAGGAGGGCGCGCAGATGTTCTTCGACAATCTCGCAATTCCCGCGGATGCCAAGAACGTCAAGGAAGGCTACGAGCTGATCAACTATCTCTACCGCCCGGACGTGGCCGCCAAGAATACGGACTTCCTGTCCTACGCCAACGGCAACCTCGCCAGCCAGAAGCTGGTCGACCCGAAAATCCTGAACGACAAGAACATCTATCCGGACGATGCCACGCTCGCAAAGCTCTTCGTCATTACGGCCCGCGAGCCTGCGATGCAGCGCATCATCAACCGGTTGTGGACGAAGGTGAAGACGGGGCGGTGAGGACGCAGGTACCCGATTTGCAATCGCGTACGAGAGCAAATTCGGCTAGTATCAGCCTTGAACAAACAGATCGAGCGTTTGGCTATGACTGACAATGTTCGCATTACGCTAGCACCGGACGTGCTTGCCGGAAAACCGGTGATCAGCGGCACGCGTCTCTCGGTCGAGTTCATCATAGGCTTGATGGCCGACGGCTGGGGCGAAGCCGATATCCTGGCTAACTATCCGGGCATCACGCACGACGACATCCTCGCGTGCCTAGCCTATGCACGCGACACGCTGAGCATCGAGAAAGTTCATCCGAGCGCGGCCTGAGATGCGCTTCCTTGCAGATGAGAACTTTCCGGGTGCTGCCGTATCCGCTCTGCGATTGTCAGGACATGACGTGGTGTGGATTAGGACTTCGGCACCGGGTAATAGCGATCGACAGGTGCTGGCCCAGGCCGCGAGCGATCAGCGTATTCTTCTTACCTTCGACAAGGACTTCGGCGAGCTGGCCAGGGGTTCGTCGTTGCCGCAATCTTGCGGCATCGTCCTTTTGCGCGTTCCAATGCCGGCACCGCAGCGCATTGGTCGGGCAATTGCTGATTTGATCCTAGCGCGGACGGATTGGGCGGGCCATTTCTCTGTTGTCGAACCCGGGCGGGTCCGAATGCGGCCACTAAGGAACTAACCGCTACCGCCACCTTCGGTGCAACCAGAGCCACTGCTCGGGAGACGCACCCAGCCTTCCACCACGCTCGTGACCGCCTGCGTCGTGCCCTGGATGTCGAGCTTGCCCTCGCGCACCGGCTTGACCTCTTCCCTCAGCTCCGCGGCGAAGCGGCCACCGGGCTGGCGGATGATGTGGATGCCGTGGATGGAGCAGTCGACCTGGCGCCTACCCGCGCCAAGCACGACGATGTGCATTGTGGGCAGTGCGGAAAGAAGACCTCGCGTGACTGGCGACATCGGATGGAGCACCATCGGGAAGCGCGGGACAACTGCCGCTCGCCTGGGCGATTTGGGGATAACCCCAATCAAAATGCTTCATCTGGAGCTGCCCATGCTGACATCGATCAAAATCACCGGACTTCAGACCTACGGCTATCACGGCCTGTTCGAGGAAGAGCGAACGCTCGGACAAAAATTCAGTTTTGATATTTCAGCCGATCTGCAACAGGTCCGGACCCACCTCAGTGACGATCTGGATTGGTCGGTGAGATATGACGCCGTCGTCGACGAAGCCGTGCAGATTGCGGCGTCCGGCAAATTCCAAACTCTGGAGGCTCTCGGCGAGACGATCGCTGCAGGTCTGCTGCGGCGCTTCGTCATCATGGATAGCGTGACAGTCGCCGTTGCGAAATCGAGTCCGCCGATTGCTCATTCGATAGACCAGGTCGGCGTCCAGGTTAGTCTTCGACGCGCCGACCTCGCTTTGTGCCATGGCGAGATCGCCGTCGCCTGACGCTCTCCAGCAATCCAATGACGTCCGGGTTCATGATCTCGGGAATGCGCATGGCCGCGCCAACACACCTAGAGCCAAACTGGGCAATTCGACCGTTTCGGCCCGACGACGCGCCGGCGGTCCGGCGCCTCATCGAATCCGTCTGGCAAGAGCATTTTCGCGATCACCCGGACCCCTTCGTCCGGGACTTCTATTCGCGCCTGTCGGACGTCGACAACGCGAACACCGTGTACGCCGATCGTGCTCTCTTTTTGTGCGCGATCGCCGAAGGCGCAATCATCGGCACCGGCGCAATCAAGCGTTTCGACGATAGGGAGTGCGAAATGGTTCGCATGTTCGTTGTTCCAATCTATAGAGGCCGCGGGATCGCGCGGGCGATCGCCGATCGCCTCATCAGCTTTGCCGGGAATGCGGGATACGATCGCATACGCTTGTCCAGCAACAACGCGCTGAGGGCCTCGCATCGGCTTTACGAAAGGATGGGCTTTCAGCTCACGGCCTCGTGGGACCAGGGCGGCGAGGCTCACTCACGCTATTACGTTCTCCAGATAGGTTGAAAATGAAGGGCATCTCAGCAGACGAGATCCCCGAGCGCTTCTGGCAGATCAGGTACGATCCAGATCACGATCCCGACACGCGGGCGCTGCCGGACCTTTCCGAAAGCCCCAACTGTCAGAATTTCGCCTACGCGCTGCTCAAGCACCTCGGGTTTGAAATATCTCCGTTCCGATCAAGCAATTTGTGGGAGGACAGAAGCGAAACTGACCTGGTGGAGGACGAGCTGAGACCACTCGACCTCCTGCTTTTCAATCGGACCCAAAATCCATGGGGCGCGCATGTCGCGCTCTATCTCGGTGAGGACCATGCCATTCACCTGAGCAAGAAGCAGTCTGTGCCTGTGATCTGGCCGTTGGTCCGCTTCGTTGAACTTGCCGAGTATCGAACATTTATCGGGGCAAAAAGGCTCCGAAAAATTGGTGCTGGCTTTTAGTCGAAGACACCGCCTCGCATCATAGCACCGAGTCCGTCAGGTCCTCAGAACCTGGCGCATAAGCCGGTACGGCGGCGGATCACGCTGGAATTGTTGGTAAGCGCCAGATATTCGGCGGCCGGAGCAGTAAGCCCTACCGCCACCTGCGGTGCAGCCACAGCCACTGCTCGGGATGTTCGCGCACCCAGCCTTCCACCACGCTCGTGACCGCCTGCGTCGTGCCCTGGATGTCGATCTTGCCGTCGGCATCGCGCACCGGCGGGACCTCTTCGGTGAGCTCGGCCGTGAAGCGGCCGCCGGGCAGGCGGATGATGCGGACGCCGTGGATCGGGCATTCGATCTGGCGCAGCAGGCGGGCCAGCATCGGATTAGCGCGGGTCTTGCGGCCGAAGAAGGTGACCTCGACACCGCCGGTCAGGTACTGGTCGATCAGCATGGCGACGTGCTTGCCGTCCTTGAGCGCCTGCGCGAGCCGCAGCGGCGCGTCGCGGCCCGCCGGGATCAGCGTGCCCATGTTGACCTGGCGCATCTCCTGGATGATGCGGTCGGCGGATGCGATGTTCGGACGGCGGTAGAGGATGGCGGCATCGAGGCCGTGCGCGACGGCGGCGAGCGCCGGCAATTCCCAATTGGCCAGATGCGCGGCGAAGATCAGCGCCGGCTTGCCGTCGTCCCGGATGCGGTCGAACAGCTCGATGCTGCGCTTCGGCAATTCGATCCGGCTGTTCTCCGGATAGTCGCGGTCATAATCCCAGACATGGTCCATATGGGCGAATTCGGCGCCGACGCGGCCGAGATTGTCCCACACGCCCATCAGGATCTGTTCGATTTCTTCGGGCGACTTCTCCGGAAACGCTGCGGTGAGATTGGCGCGACCGATACGATGCTCGCGCAGGCGCGGGCCGATCGTCTTGGTCACGCGTGCGAAGAAATCGGAGGTCTTGGCCGGATCGAAATAGCGCGTAGTGCGCAGCATGCCGACGGTGGCGGCACCGATCAGGCCTCCACCGATCGACTTGGCAGCCTCCCGTGCGCGGGCCTTGATGCTCGCAGGAAGCAGCGCCATGCGTCCGGTCAGGCCGGTTCGCGGGTCAGGATCAGCGAGGCGTTCTGGCCGCCGAAGCCGAACGAGTTCGACATGACAGCGGTGACGCGGGCGTCGCGCGCCTTGTTGCCGACAACGTCGAACAGGATCGTGGGATCCGGATTGTCGTAGTTGATCGTCGGCGGGATGCGCTGATGCTCCAGGGTCAGCAGCGAGAAGATCGCCTCGACCGCGCCGGCAGCCGAGATGGTGTGACCGACCATCGACTTGTTGGAGGTGACCGGAATCTTCGAGACGAGCTCGCCGAACACGGCCGATGTCGTATTGTACTCCATCTTGTCGTTCTCGGGCGTCGCGGTGCCGTGCGCGTTGATGTGGTCGATCTGGTCAGGCGTCATGCCGGCATCGGCCAGGGTCTTGTTCATGCAGCCGATGATCGGCTTGCCGTCGGGCGAAGAGCGGGTGCGATGGAAGGAATCGGTGAGCTCGCCGCAGCCGGCGATCACGCCGAGGATTTTTGCGCCACGTGCCGTTGCGGCTTCGTAGCTTTCGAGCACGAGGGCGCCGGCGCCTTCGGCCATGACAAAGCCGTCGCGGTTCTTGGAGAAGGGGCGGGAGGCCGCCTGCGGCGGATCGTTCTGGGTCGACAGCGCCGAGAGCAGCGAGAAGCGCACCAGCGCTTCCGGATTCACGGTGCCGTCGGTCGCCACGCACAGCGCGGCGTCGGTCTCGCCGCGGCGGATCGCCTCGACGCCGAGCTGGATCGAGGTCGCGCCCGAAGCGCAGGCCGTCGACAGCGAGATCGGCGAGCCCTTGGTGCCGAAGGTCTCGGCGAGGTGGGCCGCGACCGAGCCGAACATGAAGCGGTGATGATAGGCGCTGTATTTGCCGCCGCCGGAGATGCGCAGCAGATCGTCGTAGTTGAAGTCGGGCTTGCCGACGGCGCGGCCGAGCTCGCGGCGCTGCGGCCATTCGACCTCGACCGGTGCAACCGCAAGGAAGAGAGGACCCGGGAAATCCGCCTTGGCGCCGATGCCGGCCTGGTCCAGCGCTTCCTGCGTCACCAGCTCGGCCATCCGCTCGGACAGGCCGGTGGAGGAGAACGGATCGACGCTGACGAAATCCACCGTGCCGGCCATCGTGGTCTTCAGGCCGTCGACCGGAAAGCGCGTGATGGTGCGGATGCCGGATTCGCCCGCGACGAGCTTCGCCCAATTGTCGGCCTTGCCGTTGCCGAGCGAGGTCATGATGCCCATGCCCGTGACGACGACGACGGGACGCCCGAGTTTGTCGCGTGGTGCAGTCATGTCGATCCCCGCTTGAACTAAAGCATGATCCGGAAAAGTGTGATGCGGTTTTCCGAGAAGATCATGCTCAAACAATAACCTGCCAAAGCGCAACGCGCTTTAACTTACTGCCTCGACCAGTGCCATGCCTTCGCCGCGCCAGTGTCCGGCCCCCACCACCACAATCTGGGTGGGCGCTCCCTGCATTTCAATCTCGGTGCCCGTGGAATCGTTCGGCGGAAACAGCGCGCCGCGCGAGATCGACAGCGCCGCGAGCGCAATGCCGAGTGGGAATTGCGTTTCCATGGTGTGGCCGAACATCGTGCCGGTCGAGCGCACCGGGAACTCGGCGTGGCCCTTCAGGAAGCCGCGCTCTTCGCTCGTGGCGGGCTCCGCGCCGGTCGCACCGGATATGATCGCACCCTTGCCGTCGCGCTTTGGCAACTTCGCCCAAAGCTTCTCCAGCGTCGCGGCCATGTCGCCGGGGCTCTTGCGCCGGGCGAGGTCGGCAACGACGCTCGACAGCTTTGCGAACGGCTTTGCGCCGCGTGCTTCCGCATGCGCCCTGGACTCCAGCACGAGGAAAGCGCCGGCCGAGCCGAGCGCGAAGCCGGCGTGGTCCTTGCGCGCCCACACGGGTGCGAACTTGTCCTTCAAATTGAAGTCGCCGAATTCGTAGAGGACCATCAGGTCCTTGCGCTCGCCATTGTGCGAGCCGCCGATCAGCGCAATGTCGCTCTCGCCCGAGGCGATGCGCGACAGCGCGATGCGCGCGGCATCGGCGCCCGCAACCTCTTCGCCCATGAAGGTGCGCGAGGTGCCCCCTAAGCCGTGCACGATGGCGATGTTGCCGGCGAGCAGGTTGGAGAGCTGGGCCAAAAACAGCGTCGGCCTGAGATCGCTCATCAGCCGCTCGTTGAGGAAGCCGGGCGCGTTGGCGCCCTTGGCCTCGGCCGTGAGCACGCCGGTGTCGACGTTGAGATCGCGCTCGCCGCCGCCGGCGGCGACCACCATGTCGATCTTCGACAGGATGTCCTTGTTGCCCTTGATCCCGGCGGAGTCGAGCGCAAGCCCGGCCGCATAGGTGCCGATGCGCTGCCAGGCTTCCATCTGGCGCTGGTCGCCCTTCTTCGGGATCTGGCTGTCGAAGGTAACAGGCATCAGGGGATGCACGATGTAGGGCGCAAAGCCCTTCTCGTCGACATTGATGCGCTTCTCCTGAAGCGCGGCCCAGTTGGCGTCGAGGCCCTCGCCGAGCGAGGTGGCGAGACCAATGCCGGTGATCCAGACTTCCGTCTGGCCGGGCTTCGAAGCGGTGTCAGTCATGGCGATACGGCCTGTTGCGGAAAGCCGACGCGCTTGGCGACCGCGTCCATGTATCCGCGCATATCCGAATTGGGGAAGGGGATCAGAGTGAAGGTGAGTGTTGAATTCGCGCGCAGCTTGCCGCCGACCCGGATCTTGGCTTCGGTCATGGCATAGCCCGAGCCCTCATGGGCCACGCTCGCCTCAAGCGTCATGAGGTCGCCCGGAAACACCGAGCCGCGTACCTTGGCTTCCTTCACGGCGGCGAGAATCGGCATGCGCTCGAACTTCAAGACGCCAAGCAGGAGGAAGCCCGAGGCCTGCGCCATCGATTCGATCAGGAGCACGCCCGGCATCAAGGGATAGCCCGGGAAGTGCCCCTCGAAGATGGTGCTCTCCTGCGGAACCTGGGCCTCGACGACGATCGTCTTCTCGTCGACCTTGAGGTCGACGATGCGATCGATCATGTGGAAGTATTCAAGTTGCATGACCGCGCGCTTAGGCGCTCGCGCCCTTGGCCGCAACCAGTTCGTCGATGCGGGCGCACAGGTTTTTCAGCACGAAGTACTGCTCGGTGGTCGCCTTGCCGTCGTTGACCTCCTGGGTCCACTTTTCCAGCGGCAGCTTGATACCGAACTGCTTGTCGATCGCGAACGCGATGTCCAGGAAATCAAGGCTGTCGATGCCGAGATCATCGATGGCGTGGCTATCCGGCGTGATCGTGTCGCGCGGGATGTCGCAGGTTTCAGCGATGATCGTAGCGACCTGATCGAATGTGGAGGACATCACTAAGCCTTTGATATATTGCTGATATTTGTCAGATGTTCCAGAGTGGAACGGTGGGTGGGCATCGCGCCCTGATGACGCCCTCAACCCCCCTCTGGCCGGGTCGAAAGCCCGTATATCGGAGCGCCGCCCTGAGTTCAATGGAGCCGGACAGGGGTGGGGACAGGCTTGGGGATGCTGTCGGCGGGCGTTCGGCCTGGGGGGCCGGCCCTAGATGTGCGGCGTGGTGATCTTGACGCAGTCGCGGCGGCCCATCAGCACGCAATCCTGGGTCCGGCGCAAGTCGGCGATGCTCACCGCAAGCCAGATGCCGATCGCGGTCAGCGCGATGGTGAAAGCCAGCGCCGCGATGTTGGCGAGCATGCGATGGCGGAAATCGTCCGGTTCGGTGCGGGCCCGCTCGTAGCGCGACAGGTCGAGCGGCTCCGGCGCGACGCGCAATTCCTGCACGGTACCGTTGCCCCGGTAGGCCGTCGGAGAAGGCGAGGTGCGCGGCCTGAACTGGAGCACCCGGTGCTCGTCATCCGAGCTTATGGGCCGCTGGGTTTTCATGGTGCAGGGATCACTCCGAAGCAGCGATTTTTAGATAGCATACGTGGTGAACGGGTTGCAGAAAATCTTCTCAACGCACACGTGCATTGCGCATTCGCACTATCTTGCTTGGGCTTGCGAATTGATCACGGAACCGTCGTCGTCCCGGGCATGCAGGGGTTGCGTTGCAATATCTCCCCGCCCAGCCGAATGCATTTTGCCGGCGCTATGCCCATGGCATAGTCCAGGGAACCTGAACCCCCAGTTGCATCCATGTGAAGGGCCTTCGACCATGACCACCAACACGCGCGAGCCGAGAGTGCATCCGGTGCCGATCCTGTCGCTTCGGCCGACGCAGATGACGGTCGGCATGCGCGAGGTCAAGGAGAAGCGCAAGCGCTGGCGCGAGCACGACAAGAAGAAGCAGGCCGATCTGCTCGGCACCCACATGATCCCCGTCGTCCACGGACCTGACGAGCGCTACTACGTGATCGACCATCATCATCTTGGCCGCGCGCTGCATGACGAGGGCATCAAGCAGGTGCTGGTCACCGTCGTCGGTGATCTCAGGATGGTCGAGCGCGAGGCGTTCTGGGGCGTGATGGACAACAAGCGCTGGGTCTATCCCTACGACGCCAAGGGCGAGAGGCGGCCGTTCCGCGATTTGCCGAAATCGGTGGTCGATCTCAAGGACGATCCGTTCCGGAGCCTTGCCGGCGAGCTGCGCCGTATGGGCGGCTTCGCCAAGGACACCACGCCGTTCTCCGAATTCCTGTGGGCCGACTATCTGCGCCGAAAACTGTCGCGCAAAGCGGTGGATGCCGATTTCGACAAGTCGCTTGAGAAGGCGATGTCCTCAGCCAAGAGCAAGGATGCGATCTATCTGCCCGGCTGGTGCGGACCGGCGGAGGATGATTAGACGTGAAGCTCACGTCAGTACGGCATGCATGCGGCTCCGCAAACCGGATCTGATCACAGCCTCTTGAGCGAAACCATCTTCCGTCCGCGCGAAGCCGTGCTGAAACAAAGCCGTGCCATCTGTTGGAGTTGTCGAGCTCACACAGGAGGCCGAAATGCGCCGTCTGGTTTTCGCCGTTGCCCTGCTCGTGGTCGCTTCAGCCGGGATATCGGCATCGTTCGCGGCAGTTCACCATGACAAAACATTGACGTTTTCAGAGCGCTTTGCCCCGGCGCTCGAGTTGATGGCGAAGCGCTAGTCCAGATTCACGCCAGTTCAACCAGCAACGTCGCGGTCGATTTTGCGCAACCGCACAAAGGCGGCCCAGGCCCGCGGATAATCCTTGTCCGTGGGATCTATCGTAAGGAGCGCGCGGCATGCTTCCTTGATCTCCTCAGGCGAAGGACGCTTGGCCGGAACCCCGGATGATTTGGCTTCCTCCCAGCGAGCCTCAATATCTTTCGCGAAAGCCAAGGCCTCGGCGCTCGTCCGCTTCTGCGCCGATTTCGCCAGCGGATGGTCCGAGGGGAAATTCGGCCATGCGGCCGGCGGCTGATCGACACGCCACGTCAGTTCATCTGCTTGTCGCGCCTCCACGCCCGAACCTGAATGCCGTACTGGCGCCCATCCTGCCCCTGCTGAGGCTGCCGAACCCGATGAGCCGGCCGATCTCCGCGGGACCGCCGAACCTGGCGCCACCGCCGCTGTCTGTCCGGCCAGCTGGCCAAGCTGTTGTTCCATCGTTCCGCCGCTGGACTTGGGGATGATTTTTTCGACGGTCTTGATCATCGACAGCGCGCCTGGCGATATCAGCGCGTTCTGGTCGGCGATTTTGTCATCGGCCGCGCCTGGGCAGGGCCTGAACGGAGAGCGCTGCGACGTCATCCGGCCGTCGTCGTCGATACGGGCAAAATCGATCGCGACGGTGTAAACGAACGCGGCCTCGACATACTGCCTCTCCTTATCCATCGCCTTTACGGAGCCGCATACGTATCTTGCCTTGTCTGCATCGATCGTTCGCAGGCCGTTGAAGTGAGCTGAATTCGGCGCAACGAGCACGCGCAAGACGGCAGCCCGCGCCTTGCCATGCTCCGATTCGAACATGCTCCATATCTCGTTCGCGTTGATGATCTCGGGCTGATAGTTCCACGCGTATCCGGCCGCGAAGAATGCCGTGCCAATAAAGGTCGCGACAACAAATGCCCGCACGTTCATGAGAAGCCCCTCAACAGGCACGACTCATCCGCGTCTCCCGTGACGGAAACTGCGCAAGTTGTGCCAAAGCGTTTGTGCTAGTTGAGGGTGAGATTCTTAATTAAACGTGTGCGATTGCGAAAACACAGAGTTCCCGTCAAACGGGAACTCATCCGCTGCATTTGTCGGCGACCCGGTCCTTACCGCGCTCGCGGCAGTCGGTCATTTCTTTGGCAGTCGTCCCATCAGATAGAATTCGTCATTCGGCCGCATGCCGGTAAAATTCGCCAGCCGGTTCGACAGCGCGAAGAAGGCGGAAATTGCGGCGATGTCCCAGATGTCGTCGTCGTTGAATCCGTGCGGGGCAAGTGCGGCGAAATCCTCTTCCGAGATGCGTTGCGCATCGGCCGAGACCTTCATCGCGAAGTCGAGCATCGCCTTCTGCCGCGGCGTGATGTCGGCCTTGCGGTAGTTCACCGCGATCTGGTCGGCGATCAGCGGGTTCTTGGCGCGGATACGCAGGATCGCGCCATGCGCGATCACACAATACTGGCACTGATTGGCCGCCGAGGTCGCGACCACGATCATCTCGCGCTCGGCCTTGGTGAGGCCGCCGTCCTTCTCCATCAGCGCGTCGTGATAGGCGAAGAAGGCGCGGAACTCGTCCGGGCGGTAGGCCAGCGTCAAAAACACGTTCGGCACGAACCCGCTCTTCTCCTGCACGGCGAGAAGCCGCGTGCGGATATCGTCGGGGAGCGTGTCGAGGGCGGGAGCGGGGAAGCGTTGCGCGGCGGTTTTTGTCATTGGCTTGTTTTCCGGATCGGGGGCACCGAACATTAGTCGATGCTGGCGCTCGCCTCAACGTGCCACACACTCAGTGTCATCGCCCGATTTAATCGGGCGATCCAGTATTCCAGAGACAACGATGGGATACGGCGAAGCCGCGGCGTACTGCATGCCCGCTTTCGCGGGCATGACGGCGGAGTTTGCGGAAGCGGTGTCCGCCCCTTACCGCAGCGGCTTCTTCAGCAGCGAGAAGCGGTCCGGGTCCAGCCCCATCGACGGTTGCAACATCGGGGCTTCGACGTTGGAGAGTGTCTTCGCGGGCGGCGCCGAGAACACCGGGTCGTTCGGCACGTCGCGCTGCGAGGTGGCGCCGCGCCAGCGCTCGAGCACGGCGCCGACGAAATGCATGTCGTGACCGGAGGTGACTGAGGGTACGCTGCTGATGGTGGCTTCGCCGCGCGGCAATTGATGCGGCGGCACCTCCTTGAAGCGAAGCCGCGTCGGCAGCGCGACACCTTCGCCGAACGCCAGCACTTCGCGGGTGCCGAGCGAGGGCACGAACGAGAGCAGGTTCGCGGCCGCATCCGACACCGCGGCGCGCAGCAGCGCCTGGTCGCGTTCGTTGGCAAGACGCATCGTGAACAGCGTGTTGCACTGGGAGATGATGGTGGCGTCGAGCTCGGCCGGACGCTGGGTGATGAGGCCGAGATAGACGCCGTATTTGCGGCCTTCCTTGGCGATGCGCGACACCGCCTTGCGGGTCGGCCCGAAGCCGACATTGCGATCGGCGGAGGCGTAGCGGTGAGCCTCTTCGCAGACGAACAGCATCGGCGAAACGCCGTCGCTCCACAGGCCGAAGTCGAAGGCCATGCGGCAGAGCACCGAGACGACGGAATCGATGACCTCGGCCGGGAAGCCGGCGAGCTGCATCACCGTCATCGGCTTGCCGTTGGCCGGCAGGCGGAACAGATGACTGATCACCTCGGCCATGGTGTCACCGCCGACATTGGCGTTGTCGAACATGAAGGCGTAGCGCGGGTCGTTGCGGACCGCCTCGATGCGGGAGATCAGCTTGTGATAGATGATGCGCGAGGAGCGGTTCTCCAGCTTGCCCATGCGCTCGTCGATCAACGACATCAGGTCGACCAGGCGATAGGGCACCGGCGTGTCGACGGTGTAGCCGATCTGCTTGGGATCGATGCGCTTCAGGCCAATGCGGTCGGCGTTCTGGTACTGGGTGTAGACACCCTTGGCGAGCGGAATGACCTCGGCGAGGACGTCGAGCTCCTCGGGCACGCCGGCGCGGCCGCCGAACAGCACGTCGACGATTTCCTCGAAATTGAACAGCCAGAATGGCAATTTCAGATTACGCGGGTTGAGCACCAGCGCGCGGTCGCCGAAGCAGCGCCCATATTCGTTGTGCACATCGAGCAGGAAGATACGCAGGTTCGGACGCGCCTTGAGGATCTCGTTGAGCAGCAACGACACGCCGGTCGATTTGCCGACGCCGGTCGATCCGAGCACCGCGAAGTGCTTGGAGAGCATTTCCTCGATGTCGACATAGGCGACGACGGAGCTGTCCTGCTGAAGGAAGCCGACATTGATCTGGTCGGAGCCGGTGGGCGCGTAGATCGTGCGCAGCTCCTGGCTCGTGATCAGGTCGACGGAATCGCCGATGGTCGGATAGTTGGTGACGCCGCGCTGGAATTTGGCCTTGCCGGCGGCATTGAGGATTTCGCCGAGCAGGTCGACCGAGGCGATGGCGATCAAATTGTCGTTGCTCGACAGGTTCTCGCAGGACACCTCGGTGATCATCGCGACGATGACCGAGCTGGCGCAGCGGATGCTGACGAAACGGCCGACGGTGGCCCGAACTTCCGAGACCGGCATCCGGCTTTCAGCCAGCAGCCCGACCCGGGCGAGCGATCCGCGAACCGAAATCACGCGTCCAAAGGATGTCACAATGAATGAACCTGGCAAGAGCAAGGGCTTTGCCCGGACTATGCGCGGCCGTCGCTGGACAAACGGTTAAACGGCAGGGGCGGGTGCTACGTTAAATCCGTGATAATTCGGGTGCGACGCTTGTTCCCAATGCCTATTTCCAGGCTGAAGCGGCCGGAAAATGCCTGCTTTTTCGGGTCAGCAGCCCCCAGAGTGCTTAAGGAAGATTTTACCATTCGGGCAGCCGGACCGCCATTCGGGGGATGGGTTGTCATCTCCGTCGGTGCGTCATTCGATCCGGGCGGCGATGTTTGATTTGTTGACGGGACCTAATCATTTGTACATTAGTACAAATAAACCGGCGGCCTCAGCGCCGCCCACCGGCGCGTGAGCGGATTGCAGCCTGCGCCAGATCGCGGGATCCGGTCCAGCGGATCGCAAGCCACGCCTTGGAGGAAATCATGCAGCCCGAACCGATCCTCGATCTCGCTCATCTCGGCCACATGGAGCTGCTGACACCCAAGCCGGACGAGAGCCTGAAATTCTTCGTTGACGTGATGGGCATGACCGTCAGCGGACAAAAGGGCGAGTCGGTCTATTTGCGCGGCTGGGACGATTACGAGCGCTATTCGCTCAAGCTCACAGCGTCGAAAACCTCGGGCATGGAGCACATGGCGCTGCGCGCACGCAGCCAGCAGGCGCTGGAGCGCCGCGTCGCCGCGCTGAAGGGGTCCGGCTTCGACATCGGCTGGATCGACGGCGACATGGGGCAAGGGCCGACCTTCCGCTGCCGCGATCCTGATGGACACATCGTCGAGCTCTATTACGAGACCGAATGGTATCAGGCGCCGCCCGAGCTGAAGCCCGCACTGAAGAACCAGGCGCAGCGCTTTCCCGCGCGCGGCGTCAATGTCCGGCGCCTCGACCATCTCAACTGCCTCGCCGTCGACATCAAGGCGAACCGCGAATTCTTCGAGAATTATCTCGGCTGCCGCCTCACCGAGCAGATCGTGCTGAACGATGGCCGCGAAGCGGCGATGTGGCTGACGATGTCGAACAAGAGCTACGATTTCGCCTATTCGCTCGACCATTCCGGCACGCCCGGCCGCTTCCACCACGTCACCTACGCGCTCGACAGCCGCGAAGAGATTTTGCGCGCCGCCGACATCTTCCTGGAGAACGGCATCCACATCGAGACCGGCCCGCACAAGCACGCGATCCAGCAGACCTTCTTCCTCTACGTCTACGAACCCGGCGGCAATCGCGTCGAAGTCGCCAATGCCGGCGCGCGCCTCATCCTTGCGCCCGACTGGAAGCCGATCGTGTGGACGGAAGAGGAGCGCAAGGAGGGCCAGGCTTGGGGCTTGAAGACGATCGAGTCCTTCCACACCCATGGCACGCCGCCGGTGGACGTGAAGAAGCACGGCTGAGCATGACCCGGAAAAGTGTGAAGCGGTGTTCCGATAAGGTCATGCTCGAGAAAATCTAGTGAGTTGAGGTGCGCACGCGCGCGATCGTCTCGCGGATGCCGGTCCACGCGGGCTTGTCAGCCGCGAACTGCTTGCGCAGGAAGGTGACCAGTTCCTCGATCTGCGTATCGCTCATGCTGTTCTTGAATGCCGGCATGTAGCCGAGATCACTCGACACCGGCTCGGCGATACCGTGCAGGATCACCTGCACGAGATTGTCCGGCGTTCTGCTGTGCAGATTGCTGTTGAGCGCGAGCGAGGGGCGGCTGCCGAACAGCGGCAGGCCGCCGACCTCGTGGCAGACGGCGCAGGCGCCCTGATAGAGCCGCGCGCCGGTGGAGGACGCGATGGTGACTTGCGTCGCGCTTTCGAGACGTGCCGCAAGCGCGTCCGGCGTTTCGGCTGCGGTGTCATTGAACGAGTTGAGATAGACCGCCATGGCGCGGATGTCCTGGTCGGGCAGGGCCGCGAGATCCCTGACGATTGGCGCCATCGGCCCGGCGGCGACGCCATGGTATCGCGAATGGCCCGTGCGCAAATAGGCGAAAAGCTCGTCCTCGCTCCACGGGATCGGTGCGTGCGAGAGTGAGGTCAGCGGCGGCGCCTCCCAGCCCTCGGCAAAGCCGCCGGCGAGATAGGCCTCGCGCTGCTCGGCTCCGAGCGCATTGCGCGGCGAATGGCAGCCACTGCAATGGCCGAGCCCCTCGACGAGATAGGCGCCGCGATTCCACAGCTCGGATTTTGCGGGATCGGGCGTGAACTCGCGCATCTGGTGGAACAGCGCATTCCATCCGGCAAGTAGCGGGCGGAGATTGAACGGAAAGGCGAGCGCATTCGCCGGCGCCAGCGCGCGCACCGCCGGCTGCGCCATCAGGTAGGCGTAGAGCGCTTGCATGTCGGCATCGCTGGTCTTCGAAAAATGCGTGTAGGGGAAGGCGGGATAGAGCTGCCGTCCGTCGCGATGCAGCCCGTCGCGCATCGCGCGCTCGAACGCGGGATAGGACCAGGCGCCGATGCCGGTTTCGGCGTCCGGCGTGATGTTGGTCGCGTAGATCGTGCCGAACGGCGTCTCCAGGGCACGGCCGCCGGCATTGAGCGCACCGCCGATGATGGTGTGGCACTCCGCGCAATTGCCGAGCGCGGCGAGTTGTTGACCGCGCGCGATGGTCGCGGCGGAATAGACCGATGCGTCGGGCCGTGCGATCGGCGCAATCGCGCGTCCGGGTAGGAGCGCGGCGCCGATGCCGATCGCCGCGGTGCAGACGGCCGCGATCGTCGCGAAGATGCCGGCGCGCTTGGCGAACGGATTCTCCCAGATACGGGATGGCTGTGGCGTAGCGGGAGCGGGCAGCGCCTGCGGCGCGGCCGGTGCGTCGCCGTGCAATCCCCTGAGGATGCGCTCCGGCGTGAACGGCGGCTCGCGGAAGCGCACGCCTGTTGCGTCGAAGATCGCATTCGAGATCGCCGCCGCGCTCGGCACCGAAGCGGACTCGCCGACCCCGAGCGGCGGCTGGTCCGGCCGCGGTAGCAACAACACATCGATCTTGGGCACATCAGGGAAGGGGATGATCGGATAGGCGCCCCATTCGCGCGCCGCGACTGCGCCGCGCTCAAACGAAACCTCCTCCATCAGCGCGCGGCTGGTGGACTGGATGACGTTGCCGTGGATCTGGTGGCGCACGCCGTCCGGATTGATCATCAGGCCGGAATCCTGGCCCGCGACGACGCGCGTCACGCTGACGTCGCCGGTGGTCTTGTTCACGGCAACGTCAGCGATCCACGCCGACCACGCCGCGCCATAGCCGGGAAACTTGCTGTGGACATAGAGTGCATAGGCGAAGCCGCGCCCATGCACGATCTCGCCGTCCTTCTCCTCGCGAACCGGTCGTGGCGTCCAGCCCGCGCGTTCGGCCACCGCATTGACGAGGTCGATGGCGCGCTGGTCCTTCAGGTAACGCAGGCGATATTCGATCGGATCAACGCCGGCCTCGGTCGCGGCCTCGTCGATATAGGATTCATGCGCAAACGTGTTCGGCAGTGCCGAGACGCCGCGGAACCAGGACGCGCGCACGATCGGCGCCATGTCGTGGGCGACGACGCGCATATGGTCGTAATCGTAAGGCGGGATCGCGGTGCGGTCGCCCATCTGGAGGACGTCCGGCTTCGGCGATATCCGCCCCGTCAGCAACAGCGCCAACGTCGGTGCGGCATTTGACGGATAGCGCGTGGCGAGATCGTAAGCAGCGACGTCGCCGTCCGCATCCAGGCCGCCATTGACGTCGATGAGCTGCGCGGTGCCCTTGGGCTCCCAGGCGTGCTCCTGCTCGCGCGTCAGCTGCACGCGCACGGGCCGGCCGACCGCGCGCGAGAGCAACAGCGCGTCCGCGGTGACATCGTCGGCGCAGTTGCGGCCGTAGCAGCCGGCGGCCTCTAACCTGTTGACCTCGATCTCGCTCTCGGGACGCTCAATCAGCAGCGACAGGTCTCCGCGCAGCACGTGCGGATTCTGCGTGCCCGACCAGACGCGGATGTTGCCGTCCTGGAAGTCGGCGACCGCGCAGGACGGGCCGATCGAAGCATGCATCTGATACGGCCAGACGTAAGTGCGCTGCATCGGCTTGGCTGCGCCGGCGATGGCAGCATCGACGTCGCCCTTGTCGATCAGCGTGCGCGGCGTCGACGGGCTGGCACGCAGCGCGGTCTCGACATCGGTGAGGTCGGTCAGATCAGGCGTCGGCTCCCAGCTCACCGCAAGCTGCTCCGCCGCCCGGATCGCATCCTCCTCGCGCTCGGCGACCACGCCGACGAAATCGCCGATGCGCACGACGGCGATGATGCCGGGGATGTCGCGCACCGAAGATTCATCGACCGCGATCAGGCTGGTACCGACGAACGGACCCGCGTCGACGCCGGCATAGGGCGGCCGCACCACCCGGCCGTGCACCATGCCTGATACTCGGATGTCGTGCACGAAGGTCAGCTCGCCGGTGGCCTTCGCAGGAAGGTCGACGCGCGGCATCGACTGGCCGACGATGGCGTAATCGCCGACGGGCTTCACGGCGACGTCGTCGGCAAGCTCGAGCCGAATCGTCTCGCCGCCGATCAGTTCGCCATAGCTGACGCTGCGATTGTCGTCCCCGCGCACGAGGCCGTCTTCAATCCTGAGATCAATGGCCGGCAGCTCCAGCCATTCGGCCGCACGTTCGATCAGGAAGTGTCGCGCTTGCGCCGCGGCCTTGCGCAGAGGAACGGCGGTGATTTGGATGGTCTCGCTCGCGATCGTGGCGCCCTGGTTCGGCACGACTGCGGTATCGCCCAGCACGACGACGACGCGCGCAAATGAGACGTCGAGCTCTTCAGCCACGATTTGCCCGAGCGCGGTGCGGATGCCGGTGCCGAGATCGACATGGCCGTTGTAGGCCGTGACCGAACCGTCGGCGGTGATGCGGACGAAGGTCTCGGATGTGCACTCGTCCACAGAACGGACGACGACGAGCGAACCCGCTTGCCGCTCAGCTTCGTTCGGATGCGGGGACGCCATCAATCACCGGCCTCGGCGAGCTGGCCAGACGCACGCATCACGGCGCGCAGGATTTCGATATGCGTGCCGCAGCGGCAGAGATTGTAGCGCAGCGCCGCCAGCGCCTCCTGCTCGGTGGGCCGCGGATTGATCGCAAGCAGCGCCTTGGTGGTCATGATCATGCCATTGAGGCAGTAGCCGCATTGCGCGGCCTGTTCGTCGATGAAGGCCTGCTGCACCACATCCGGCTTGTCGCGGGTGCCGAGCCCTTCGAGTGTCACGATGTCGCGGCCGGCGCAGCCACTGATCGGAATAACGCAGGAGCGCGCCGCCGCGCCATCGATCAGGACAGTGCAGGTGCCGCATTCACCGAGGCCGCAGCCGTATTTCGGACCATTGAGCGCGAGATCGTTGCGCAGCACATAAAGCAGCGGCGTCTGGCGCGCCGCAGTGATCTCGTGGATCCTGCCGTTCACGGTGAGGCGGATCGGTGTCTGCGTCATCCTCGTTCCCAAGTCGACTCGTTGAGCGCCGCGGCCAAAGCTTCGCAAAAATTCCAAGCCCGCTCAAAATCTACGTTGCGACGATACCGTTTGTACACAAACGTGCAAGCCGTGCATGCCGCAGTGCAGCGCGATTGCCTTCTTTGTGGACAGAGCGGATAGGCAAATGAGGTTTTATGCGGCAGGCGCATCTTTTGCGCCGCACCGCCGCTTGACAGCCTTCCGGAGCGCGCGCAACATCGTTCGTATACGAATGATAACCGCGGTGTCCGCCGGCTGTGACATGGTGATGGAAACAACCAACTCTGCCATCGACAAGATCCGCTGCGATGCCTGTCCGGTGATGTGCTACATCAAGCCGGGCGCGGCGGGCGCCTGCGACCGCTACGCCAATCACGACGGCAAGCTCGTCCGCGTCGATCCCCATGTGATCCTGGAGCGCACCGTCTCGCATGGCGGCAAGCTCGTTCCTTTCGGCCGCACCGAAGATTGGGACGGCAAGATCGTCCACGAGCCTTCGACCTTTGTGACGGCGATCGGCGCGGGTACGACCTATCCCGACTACAAGCCGGCGCCGTTCATCGTCTCCGCGGAAGTCGACGGGGTCGACATGGTGACTGTGGTCACCGAGGGCATCTTCTCCTATTGCGGCATCAAGGTGAAGATCGACACCGACCGCTATCTCGGGCCGGAGACCGCGACCGTCCGGGCGCAGGGCGAAGCGGTGGGCCATGTCACCACCAGCGAATACGGCTCGCAGATGCTGTCGCTCGGCGGCGTGCATCATCTGACCGGCGGCTCCAAGAAGGAGGGCCGCGTCACCTGCGACACGCTGATGGACCTCGCAAACTGCAAGGCGGTCGAGCTGACCATCGACGGCGGTGCGAGCGTGGTGGTGCAGGCCGGCCAGCCGCCGATCGTCAACGGCATGAAAGAAGAGCGCATGCGCGTGGGCTGCGGCTCGGCGACCATCGGCATGTTCGCAAAACAGTGGCACGGCAAGGTCGACGAGGTCGTCGTGGTCGACGACCACATCACCGGCGTGCTCTCAGAGCACCAGGCCGGCAAGCTGCTCGACATCGCCGACACCGGCATCAAGATGAAGGGGCGCCGCTCGACGCCCGGCCGCTATTTCCAGGTTGCCGATCCCGGCACGGGTTGGGGCGGCACCAATATCTCCGATCCGCTCGCGATCCTCGGGCCGTTCGACGCCAAGGAAGCCAGGGCGGGTCTCTCCATGCTGATGGTCTCCACGACCGGCGAGCATTCGTCCTATTACGTGCTCGACGATACTCTGAAGCCGGTCGAGACCGAGATGCCTGATGATCTGAAGTTCTCGGTCGAGCGCATTCAGGAGAATTGCGAGCCGGCGCTGTGCACGGTGCTGTTCATGGCGGGCGCCGGTGGTTCTTTGCGGGCGGGCGTGACCGACAATCCGGTGCGGCTGACGCGCTCGGTGAAGGACGCGCTGACGCGCGTCACCAGTGGCGGCGCGCCTGTTTATGTCTGGCCGGGCGGCGGCATCACCTACATGGTCGACGTGACGCAGATGCCGGCGGGGGCGTTCGGCTATGTTCCGACGCCGGCATTGGTGGCGCCGATCGAATTCACCATGAAACTGTCCGACTATGCCGCGCTCGGCGGACACATGGATTATGTCAAGCCGCTGTCCGAGGTGCAGAACGGCGACGATGTCCGCCAGTTGCCCTGGCAGAACCCGATTCCGGGACCTCGGGCATGACCAGGCTCCCGCAAATCGCATTGCTGTCTGACGGCCGGCGGCTGCATTTGCAGGATGGACCGATTGATCTGATCGTCGAGGCGAGGGGACAGCCGAGCGAGGTGCGCGCGGCCTACGAGGCGGCTGCCCAGCGCTTCACGGGCCTGCTTGACGAGCTCTGCGCGGAGCTGACGGAATTGCGGACGGTCGCTGAGGCGGCGCGAACGCCGCTCAGGGGCGTCGTGGCGCGTCGCATGCACGCTGCTGTCGCGCCCTATGCCGCCGATGGCTTCATCACGCCGATGGCTGCGGTGGCCGGAAGCGTGGCGGAGGAGATTCTGGCCGCAATGCTGAATGCCGCGTCGCTAGATCAGGCCTATGTCAACAATGGCGGCGATATCGCGCTTCATCTCGGCGAGGGTGAACATTTTTCTGTCGGCCTGATGGATCGCCCTGACCGCGCCGGCATGATGCGCATGATGAGGGTCGATTCGGAAGACCCCGTGCGCGGCATCGCCACCAGCGGACGGCACGGCCGCAGCTTTTCGCTCGGCATCGCCGATGCCGTGACCGTGCTGGCGGGATCAGCGTCGCAAGCCGATGCGGCTGCGACGATCATTGCGAACGCTGTTGATCTGCCGGGGCATCCCGCCATCAGCCGAAAGCCTGCGAGCGAGATTCAGCCCGACAGCGATCTCGGCGCGCGGCTCGTTACCCGCAACGTTGGTGAATTGTCGCAGGAAGAGATCACGGCCGCGCTCGAATCTGGCGCGGAATGTGCACGGCAATTATTCGATCGCGGATTGATCGAGGGTGCCGTATTGCAGCTTTGTGGTGATATGCTTGTCGTCGGAACCAAAGATATTGAACGGCAACGATCGCGCCCGCTTACGCTGGAGAACGCGGTTCATGTTTGAGCAGGGAAGCGAATTCGGGAGACAATCATGAGCGCGATCATTCGCAAGATCGTCACCGTCGTCGAAGAGACGCAGATGGAGATGGGCCGTCAGGTCTCGCCGCCAACGCGGCGTGCGGCGGCGATCGCCGTGATCGAGAATCCCTTTGCCGGAAAATATGTCGAGGACCTTTCGCCGCTGATCGCGATCGGCGAGGAGCTTGGCGAACTCCTGTCGAAGCGCGCGGTGGCTGCGCTCGGTATCGATGGCTCCAAGGCGCAGAGCTATGGCAAGGCCGCGGCCGTCGGCGAGAATGGCGAGCTGGAGCATGCAGCCGCGATCCTTCACCCGAAAATGGGCACGCCGGTGCGCAAGGTGCTGAGCAAGGGAGCGGCGCTGATCCCGTCGTCGAAGAAACGCAGCGGACCCGGCACGACGCTGGACATTCCGCTCGGGCACAAGGACGCCGCTTTCGTGCGCAGTCATTTCGACGGCATGGAAGTGCAGATCAACGACGCGCCGCGCGCCAACGAGATCATGGTCGCAGTCGCCGTCACCGACAGCGGCCGTCCGCTGCCGCGCGTCGGCGGGCTGACGGTTGCGGAGATCAAGGGCGAAGACGGACTGCGTTAATCTTTTCAGAAAAGTGGAGGTTGGGATGCGAGCAAAGAACTATTTCGTCGGCGCGGCATTTGCGCTGTTAGTGAGCGGCATGGCTCATTCGGCCCTGGCGCAGGACATCAAGATCGGCGAGATCAACAGCTATTCGCTGTTGCCGGCCTTTACCGAGCCCTATCGCAAGGGATGGCAGCTCGCGGTCGAAGAGATCAACGCGGCCGGCGGCATCAACGGCAAGAAGCTCGTTGTCATCTCCAAGGACGATGGCGGCAAGCCGGCGGATGCGCAGACCGCGGCCAACGAGCTGGTGTCGAGCGAGGGCGTGGCGATGCTGACGGGTACGTTCCTGTCGAACATCGGTCTTGCGGTCAGCGACTTCGCCAACCAGAAGAAGGTGTTTTTCCTGGCGGCCGAGCCGCTGACGGACGCCGTCACCTGGTCGAAGGGCAACAAGTACACTTTCCGTCTGCGCCCCTCCAATTACATGCAGGCGGCGATGCTGGTGGAAGCCGCCAGCAAGCTGCCGGCCAAGCGTTGGGCGACGATCGCGCCGAACTATGAATACGGCCAGTCCGCGGTCGCGGTGTTCAAGAAGCTGATGTCGGAGAAGCGCCCGGACATTCAGTGGGTCGACGAGCAGTGGCCGCCGCAGGGCAAGATCGACGCGGGACCGGTGGTGCAGGCGGTTGCCGCAGCCAATCCGGAAGCGATCCTCAACGTCACCTTTGGCGCCGATCTCGTCAAGCTCGTGCGTGAAGGCAACACCCGCGGCCTGTTCAAGGGACGCGAGGTCGTCTCGTTCCTCACCGGCGAGCCCGAATATCTCGATCCGCTCAAGGAGGAGACGCCCGAGGGCTGGATCGTCACAGGCTATCCCTGGTACTCGATCAAGACGCCCGAGCACGACGCGTTCCTGAAGGCCTATCAGGCCAAGTACAACGACTATCCGCGCCTCGGCTCGATCGTCGGCTACCAGACCATCAAGTCGGCAGCGGCGATCCTGGCGAAGGCCGGTTCGACCGATCCGGAGAAGCTGATTGCTGCCGCGGAGGGCCTGTCGATGCCGTCGCCGCTCGGTGAGATCACCTTCCGCAAGATCGATCACCAGTCGACGCTCGGTGCCTATGTCGGCAAAACTGCGCTGAAGGACGGCAAGGGCGTGATGGTGGACTCGACCTACAAGAAGGGCGCGGACTATCTGCCGAGCGACGCCGAAGTCGAGAAGCTGCGTCCGAAGGATTGATGCAAGGAGAGACCGGGGCCTCGTGGTTCGAGACGCGCGGCGCTGCCGCGCTCCTCACCATGAGGGTCCCGGACCTCATCCTGAGGAGGCGCGTAGCGCCGTCTCGAAGGATGAAGCCGAATACTGAGACTTATGCTTAACCCGGACCGCCGATGGCCTTTTACGTCGTACAGTTTCTGACCGGTCTCGCCAGCGCAGCGTCGCTGTTCCTGGTGGCGTCGGGCCTGTCGATCATCTTTGGTGTGACGCGGATCGTGAATTTCGCGCACGGCGCCTTCTACATGATCGGCGCCTACATCGCCTTCACGCTCACGGAGCGCCTTTCGGGAGCGTTCGGCTTCTGGGGCGCGATCGTCGTGGCAGCGTTCGCGGTGGCGCTGATCGGCGTCATTGTCGAGATGGTGCTGCTCCGGCGCATCTATCACGCGCCCGAACTGTTCCAGCTGCTCGCGACCTTCGGCCTGACCCTGATGGTCGAGGATCTCGTCGTGCTGGTCTGGGGACCTGACGATCTCGTCGGGCGCCGTGCGCCTGGTTTTAAGGGTGCGATCGACTTCTTCGGCCAGAACATCCCGAGCTACGATCTGTTCCTGATCGCGCTCGGGCCCGTCGTGCTCGGCGTTCTCTGGCTCTTGTTCCAGCGCACGCGCTGGGGCGTGCTGGTGCGGGCGGCGACGCAGGATCGCGACATGGTCGCGGCGCTCGGCGTCAATCAGAAATGGCTGTTCACTTCAGTGTTTGCGGTCGGCGTTTTCCTCGCCGCACTCGGCGGCGCGCTCCAGATCCCGCGCGATGCCGTGCATCACGCGATGGATTTGCGCATCATCGTCGAGGTCTTCGTCGTCGTCGTGATCGGCGGCCTCGGCAGCATCATCGGCGCCTTCGTCGCGGCGGTGCTGGTGTCGGAGCTCAATGCCTTCGGCATCCTGATTTTTCCGAAGATCTCCATCATCCTGGTCTTCCTCGTGATGGCGGCGGTGCTGATCGTGCGGCCCTGGGGCCTGTTCGGCAGGCCAGAGGCGCCGGCGCGCAAGACGCCCGGCCTGACCGTCAATCCCTGGCGGCCGCTGACGGCAAACGAACGGTTGGCCGCACTCGCCGCGCTCGTCATGGCGGCGACGCTGCCATTGTTCGCCGGCAACTACGCGCTCACCGTCGGCTCGGAGATCGCGATCTTCGTGATCTTCGCCGTCAGCCTGCATTTCCTGATGTCGGTCGGTGGGCTCGCGTCCTTCGGTCACGCGGCCTATTTCGGCCTCGGCGCCTATGGCGTCGCCTTCCTTGCCAAGATGGCGGGATTGCCGATGATCGTGTGTCTCCTGCTCGGTCCGCTGCTCGGCTGCATGGGCGCCGCCGTGTTCGGATTCTTTGCCGTGCAACTGTCCGGCGTCTATTTCGCGATGCTGACGCTCGCCTTTGCGCAGATCGTGTGGTCGATCGCGTTCCAGTGGGTGAGCGTGACCGGTGGCGACAACGGCATTTTGAGTATCTGGCCTGAAAAATGGGCGGCGAGCCCGTCGCATTTCTATTGGCTGGCGCTCGGCGTTGCGGCGCTCGTGACGATCGCGCTGCGGGCCATGGTGTTCTCGCCGTTCGGCTACGCACTCAGGGCCACGCGCGACTCGCTCCTGCGCACCGAGGCGATCGGCATCAACGCCAAGCGCATCCAGTGGACGGCCTTCGTTATCGCGGGAACGACCGCCGGGATCGGCGGTGCGCTGTTCGCCTACCTCAAGGGCAGCGTCTTCCCGGACAATCTCGGCATCTCGCTCTCGGTCGATGCGCTCGTCATGGTGCTGCTGGGCGGTGTCGAGACGGTGTCGGGCGCGGTGATCGGCGCCATCGTCTACAAGGCCTTGAACATCTGGCTGGTCAGCCAGACCGACCTGTCAAAACTCGTGCTCGGCGGCTTCATCGTTGTGATCGTCGTCGTCTTCCCCAAGGGCATTGTCGGCATGCTGGAGATGCTGGCGCAGCGTCGCGGGAAGACATCGCCGCCGGGATCGCCATTGCTTGCCAAGCCGATCGAGTCCGCCGAATGAGCGTCGCCCCCCCACTTCTCGCGGTCGAAGGCCTGACCAAATCCTATGGCGGCGTCCACGCCGTGCGCGGCGTCTCGTTCTCGCTGCGCGCCGGCGAAATCCTGGCGCTGATCGGACCGAACGGCGCGGGCAAGAGCACTTGCTTCGACATGCTCAACGGCCAGAACAAGCCTGATACCGGTCACGTCCGCCTGCTCGGCGAAGACACAACCGGGAGGAAGCCGCGCGAGATCTGGCGGATGGGCGTGGGCCGTACTTTCCAGATCACCGCGACCTTCGCGACCATGACGGTGCGCGAGAATGTGCAGGTCGCGCTGATCTCGCACGGCAAGCAGTTGTTCAATCTCTGGGGCTCGGCCCCGAGCTTCGATCGCGGCGAGGCCGGCCGTCTGCTCGAACTGGTCGGCATGGGCGGCTACGCGGATCGCCCCTGCGGCGAGCTTGCCTATGGCGATCTCAAGCGGCTCGAGCTCGCCGTCGCGCTCGCCAACCAGCCAAAGCTGCTGCTGATGGACGAGCCGACCGCCGGCATGGCGCCGCGAGAGCGCGTCGATCTGATGCGACTGACCGCGCAGATCGCGCGGGAAAAATCGATCGGTGTGCTCTTCACCGAGCACGACATGGACGTGGTGTTCGAGCATGCCGACCGCATCATCGTGCTCAATCGCGGCACGCTGATCGCCGAGGGCTCGCCGGCCGAGGTACGCGGCAATCCGCAGGTGCAGGCGGTCTATCTCGGCGAGGGCCTCCTTTACGATGCCCAGCATCGCGAGGGGGCGTCAGCATGAAGCTCACGGTGCAAGACCTCAACAGTCATTATGGCCCGGCCCATATCCTGTTCGACATCGGCTTCGAGGTCGGTGAGGGCGAGGTTGTCGCGCTTCTCGGGCGCAACGGCGCCGGCAAGTCGACGACGTTCCGTTCGGTCGTCGGTCTCGTGGCGCAACGAACCGGCCGCATCATGTTCGAGGGCAAGGACGTCTCGGTGCGCCGGACGCACGAGATTGTGCGCGATGGCCTCGGCTATGTGCCGGAGGAGCGGCGCATCTTCACTGATCTGACGGTGGAAGAAAATCTCGAAGTCGGCCGCCAGCCGAAGCGCCCGAACGCGCCGCATTGGACCCGCGACAAGCTGTTCGCGCTGTTTCCGAACCTGGGCGAGATGAAAAAGCGCCCGGGTGGCCGCATGAGCGGCGGCGAGCAGCAGATGCTGACCATCGCACGCACGCTGATGGGCAATCCGTCGCTGGTGCTGCTCGACGAGCCCTCGGAGGGCCTGTCGCCGAAGATCGTGGAGCAGATGGTCGAGGCCATCCTGACCATGAAGAAGGAGGGCGTCAGCATCGTCGTCTCCGAGCAGAATCTGCACTTTGCGCGGCTGATCTCCGATCGCGCCTATATCATCGAGCGCGGCCGCATCTGTTTCGGCGGCACCATGGCCGAGCTCGACGCGCGTCCGGATATCCGCGACGCGCATTTGTCGTTGTGAAGGGCGGGGAGCGGATGGCGAGAAGCGTCGCGGCGAAGAAAAGCGTCAAACCGGCAAAGCCGTCTTACGTGCTCGACGAGCAGGTTGGCTTCATCCTGCGCCAGGTCTGGCAGCGCCACAGCGCGATCTTCTCTCGCGACATCGGCACCAATATCACGCCGACGCAATGGGCGGCGCTGTCGAAGCTCGCAGAGACCGGGCCGTGCTCGCAGAACCAGCTCGGACGATTGACGGCGATGGACGTCGCGACCATCAAGGGCGTGATCGACCGTTTGACGGCGCGCGGCCTCACTGAGACCAGCCAGGATCCCGAGGACGGACGGCGGCTTCTGGTCAGCCTGACGCGCGCGGGGCAGCAGCTGGCGGAGAAGGTCGCGCCGTATGCGCTTGCGATCACACGGGAGACGCTGGCCCCGCTGGACGCCAGGGAGCGCGAGATGCTGATGTCGCTTCTCAATAAGTTGAGGTGAGCTCCGCTCCCTAACCGTCACTGTGAGGTGGCCGCTTCTTCAGCGGCCCTCGAAGGGCGACGGCCCGGCTGCACCATCTCGGCCGTTCATCCTTCGAGGCTCGTACACGGCGCATTTGCGCCGTGCACTCGCGCCTCAGGATGACGGGCGGCATTTGCGCAGCGGCTACTTCGCCGCGACCTCCGGCACTCTCCCCGCAGGCGGCGTATTCCGGCTGCGCTGGGTGCGCACAATGCCGTCGATGATGGTCATGCCGATGCCGGGGAGGTCGCCGAGCTGCACGCTGTCCAGGATGTTCTTGCCGGCCGAATGCTGTGCCTTGTCCATGATGACGAAATCGGCCGAGCGGCCCACTTCAATGAGGCCGCAATCCAATTCGCGCATGCGCGCCGTGTTGCCGGTGGCCAGACAAAACGCGATCTCGGCCGGCAGGTCGCCGAGTGAGGACAGCATCGAGACCATGCGCAGAATGCCAAGCGGCTGCACGCCGGAGCCGGCCGGCGCGTCAGTGCCAAGGATGACGCGGTGCAGATCGCCCATCTCGCGCGCAATGCGCAACGTGAACAAAGCGGAGCGCTCATTGCCATTGTGCACGAGCTCGAGGCCGCGCTTGCATCCTTCACAGATGCAGCGGATCTGGTCGTCGGGAAGCGCGGTGTGGCCGCCATTGATGTGGCCGACCACATCGGTGTCGGCCTCCAGCACGACGTCCTTGTCGATCAGGCCGGAGCCGGGGATCGAGGGGCCGCCGGTGTGGATCGTGCTCTGGATGCCGTATTTGCGCGCCCAGCCGACCATTTTTCGCGCGGTGGGGCCATCCTTGACGCCGCCCAGGCCGACTTCGCCGAGCAGCTTGACACCCGCGGCCGCCAATTCCTTGAAATCCTCTTCGACCATCTCGCATTCGATCACGGGCGCGCCGGCGTGAACCTTCACGCCGCCGGGCCGCAGATTCCAGAATGCGCGCTGGGCGAAGATTGCCATCGCCTTCAACCCGACGACGTCGCGCGGGCGGCCGGGCATGTGCACTTCGCCGGCGGAAATCATCGTGGTGACGCCGCCATGCAAATTGCTGTCGATCCAGCCGATCTGGTTCTGGCGCGGCGTCCAGTCGCCCGCAACAGGGTGGACATGGCTGTCGATCAGGCCGGGCGCCACCGTGGTGCCGTTGGCCTCGACGATGGTGGTCGCGCCTTCGGTGTTGAGGTCCTTGAAGCGGCCGATCGCGGTGATCTTGCCGTTCTCGGCGACGATGGTGTCGCCGTCCAGGATCGGCTTTTCCAGTGCGCCGGACAGGATCAGGCCGATATTGCGGATCACGAGCTTCGAGGGTCCGGTGGCCTGGGGTGCGTCATGCGCCATGGAATGGGTCCTTGTCCTTAACTGCAACGCTTCCGATCTTGGGCAGCCTTGACCGCGGGATCAAGCCGGATTATTCATTAGTGTACGAATGATCGTGTACAAACGACGCATAGCTGGCCGCCTCGGAACCGCATAGAAGCGCCACGGAAGGGTGAGATGAGCAATTTCAATCAGGAAGCCGTTTTGAGTGTCCACCACTGGACCGATACGCTGTTCTCCTTCAAGACGACCCGCAGTCCGACCTTCCGTTTCCGCAACGGCGAATTCACCATGATCGGGCTCAAGCTCGGCGAGAAGCCGCTGCTGCGGGCCTACAGCGTCGCCAGCGCCAATTACGAGGACACGCTGGAGTTCTTCTCGATCAAGGTGCCGGACGGCCCGCTGACCTCGCGGCTCCAGCACCTCAAGGAAGGCGACGAGATCATCGTCAGCCGCAAAGCCACCGGCACGCTCGTCATCGACAATCTGGAGGAGGGGCGCAACCTCTACCTGATCGGCACCGGCACGGGCCTTGCGCCGTTCCTGAGTGTGATCAAGGACCCCGAAACCTACGAACGGTTCGAGAAGGTCGTGCTGCTGCACGGCTGCCGGCACGTGAAGGAGCTCGCCTATGGCGAGATGATCACCGAGACGCTGCCCAAGGACGAGCTGATTGGCGACTACATCCGCAATCAGTTGATCTACTATCCGACCGTGACGCGCGATCCCTTCCGCAACCGCGGCCGCATCACCGACCTCATCACCTCGGGCAAGCTGTTTTCCGATATCGGCCTGCCGGCGCTGGAAGCCGCCCACGACCGCGTCATGATCTGCGGCAGCCCGGCGCTGGTGGCGGATACCCGCGTGCTCCTTGGCGAGCGGGGTCTTGTCGAGGGCAATCACGGCGAACCTGCCCAATTCGTGGTCGAAAAGGCCTTCGCCGAGCGCTAGGCCCGGAATTCCCGCGCAATAAGACCGTATTTTCGCCGCCGGGCGCCCGTTGCGGCGCCGATTCGGCACGCGATACTATGTGGGAACGAATCAGCGGAGTTCCCACATGGTTGCGGACAGCGACAGCAACATCGCCTGGCACCGGGTTCAGTTGAAAAAGAACCGCGCCGAGTTGAAGGCGCTTGAGACCGCGCGCTTCACGATGGGCGAGATCGCGTCTTCGAAGCGGAACGGCCAGACCCAGAAGGCGATCGGGGAACTCAAGCGCAAGATCGCGCAGTCCGAGCGCGCCATCGCCGATCACGACAAGCGCACGCGCCGTCCGCTTACGACCGACCTGCGAAGCCTCAGCAACGGCAGCTGGAGCCATTGGGACGCTTACACCAATCAGCAGCAGCGCAAGATCGGCCCGCGTTCGCCGGGGCGGGGATAGACTCGTCTCTCTACGCCTGCACCGAAGTCGAAGTTCCGTACCCCTTGCGCCGGCGGCGTCGTGCACCATCTCGGTGAGACGCCATCAACCGCTCCGGTGATCACATGGCACCACGCCTCGACTTCACCAGCGAGGCCTTCTTTCGCGATCCGCCCAGGGCGATCGCAACGTTGCGCATGTCCGGTCCTGTGGTCGCGGCGCGATTTCCTCTCGTCGGCGATGTCTGGATCACCACGACCCACGAAGCCACGGCGCAAGTCCTGAAAGACGGCACCAATTTCACGCTGCGCAAGGAGGATGGCGACGTCGCAGGTTTGCGCTGGTGGATGCCGAAATACGTCAGAACCATCGCCAACAACATGCTGACGATGGACGAGCCGGACCACACAAGGCTGCGCAGTATCGTGGACGAGGCCTTCCGCCGCCGCGCGATCGTCGCGATGGAGCCGCGCATCCGCGCCATCGCGGACGGTCTCGCCGACGAGCTGTTCTCGGCAGGAAGCCCGGCCGATCTCGTCCAGCGCTATGCCCGCATCCTGCCGCTCGCGGTGATCTCCGAGCTGCTTGGGTTGCCGTTGGCCGATCGCCCTCGCTTCATCGCCTGGGCCAATACGATATCCTCGCTCACGAACGTCGTCAGCTTCTTCCGCCTGCTGTTCGCGTTCCGCAAGATGCGAGCCTACCTCGAACGGCAGTTGCAGATTGCGCGCGTGCGGGGCGGCGAGGGCCTGATCGCGGAGCTGGTCCAGGTCGAGCGCGAGGGCGGCCAGATCACGCCGGACGAAATGGTGTCGATGGTGTTCCTGCTGCTCGCGGCCGGCTCCGAGACCACCACGCATCTCATCAGCGGTTCCGTCTACGAGCTGCTTAGAAATCCCGGCATCCGCGACTGGCTGGCACAGGACTGGAGCCGCGTGGGGCTCGCTGTGGAGGAGTTCCTGCGCTTCGTGTCGCCGGTGCAATTCTCCAAGCCGCGCTATGTGAGGCGGGATGTCGAGCTCGCGGGCGTGCGTCTGAAGCAGGGCGATCGGGTCATGGTGATGCTCGCCGCCGCGAACATGGACCCGGCGATGCATGATCGTCCCGAGAGCCTCGACCTCCAACGCAAGCCGAACCGTCACATTTCCTTCGGAACGGGAATCCATTTCTGCCTCGGCCATCAGCTCGCGCGCATCGAGGCGGCGTGCGCGCTGGAGGCACTGTTCATGCGATGGCCGAAACTTGGTCTGGCCGTCGAACCCGCGCAGGTCCGCTGGCGCAAGCGGCCGGGCCTCCGTGCCATCGCGAAGCTTCCTGTCACGGCAGAGGCCCAGGGAACACATGTGGCGGCCTCCGTGCGCATGATGGTGGATCGTTCCCTCGCACGGGCCGACTGACGTTTCCTGTTCTTCGGAAAATCGCCGCCGATTGTGATCCGGCAGGAACGGCGTGGGATGGTCATCGTTGTCAATCCGGAGACTTCGGTGTGGGACCGATCAGGTTCCGGCCGCAAGACTTCCGCATCGCAGGAGGCAGACCATGACCAGCCCAATGCCACCTGTTCCGCCGGACAATCAGAGTCGGAAGGGAACTGGCGACACCAAACAAACATCATCCAACCAGACCGCGCGAGGCCAACAACGCGTGGAAAATCCGGATCAGCAGGGACAGCAGGGTAACATCAAGCAGAACACGACCAATCAAGGTTACCAGCAAGATCGCTAAGGAGGGCGACAACCGATGTCGACATCCACCAAGACACCGAACAGCATCCGTCAGGGCGGACCCGGCGCATCGCATGAGAACGCGAAGGCACCGCTCGAGGTGAAGAAACCGCCCGCGGACGATTTACAGCGAAGCCACAGCCGAATTTCTGGCGGCGGAGGCGAGCACGACTCCCATCATACGCACGATACGGCCGGCAAGGGCGGAGCAAGGTGACCATGAGCAGCAAGCAGCCAAAGCCGTACACGCCCACCGGCAAGGATATTCGCGACGATATTCGCGACAATCCGCTGATCGGTGGATCGAAGGGGGCCACGATGGCGGGTGCGTCGCCCGACGACATCGAGGATGCTCTCGGTGAGAATACGGTCGAGGGCGACGTCGAAAACGACGTGAATGTCGCCGGGGGTATTGACAAGGACGTCGCGCGCAGCGGTTCGCCTCGAAGAGGCCGGTGAACACCGGGAGACTGACATGCAAGGCAAAAAGACCCACGAGCAGCAAGTGCGTATCCTCGAGCGCAAACCGGACGTGCCTGATGGACGAGAACTGGATCGGGCATCGGGCCGCAATGTCGAGCACGCCGTTCGTCGTGCGAAGCCCGAGGCGCGACACAGTGAATTTCCGGTGAGTCGCGGCGGTCTCAACCAGGAGAGCGACCACAACAAGCACAACCACGCTGGCCAGAGCGGCCACAAGCCGCCGAAACCAACGCCGGCGCAACAGAAGCACTGAACCTTCAGGGGGCGCTCACTGCAAGAGGAGAGATCGATGCCAGGTGGGCACGGTAGCAAGGCGCATTTCAGATCCGGCATGCACGGCAAAGGTGACGGCACCGGAGCCATGGCCGACATTCCCAAGGACAAGATCGGCGACAACATGGTCCTGTCCAACCGCGACAAGGCACAGCACTCGGACATTCGCGGCATGGACGGCAAATCCATCCAGACCGAACAATATCAGGATCACTCGGCCAACCGGCTCGACGAAGAGCCGGAGGCCGACGACATCTGAGAGGGGCGTTCCTCCCCGCTGAACTCGCGGACCGGTGTTCAGCCGGTCCGCCTTTTTGTCGGCCCGAGATCGCGCTCCCAGCCGAACACGGAGCGGCCGTCGAGATCGGGCGAGGCCGCACGCTCTCTGGCGATATAGGCTTCGACCGATGGCCCGCGCGCGGTTCGCTCCAGCCGCCGCGCCTGGTCGTCGAGGCGCTTGATCGCCTGCATCTCTTCCTCGCGTCCGAGCTTTGCGTTCTGGATCGCGCCTTTCAGCACGCGAATGGTTTCGTCATAGACCTTAATCGGAACGGGGTAGGGATGCCGGTCCTTGCCGCCATGTGCCAGTGAGAAGCGGGCGGGATCGTTGAAGCGGTAGGGCGCGCCGTGCACCACCTCGGCCACCATCGCCAGCGAGCGCACGGTGCGCGCGCCGACGCCGGGCGTCAGCAGCAGCTCCGGAAAGTCGACCGGGCCGCGCTCGGCCGCCGCCGCGAGCGTGCCGTGCAGGCGGCGCGCGAACACGTCCTTCGGCCGGACGTCGTGATGCGCGGGCATGATCAGGTGCGGCAGCATCGCCTGCGCGGGCTCGGGTGCAGTCCCGGTGAGCCGCTCGAATTCGCAGACGATGCGGTCGGGGCCGAGACCACTCAACAGCTCGAGCTGCGCGGTGCGCGAGACATCGGCGCGATGGTCGGTGAGATTGACGATCTCGCCTTGCAGCGGGCCGTCGATCGCGCTGTGCGGCGTATCGACAAAACTCTTCAGTGCCTCGGAATGCCAGTGATAGCGGCGGGCCTGCCGCTTGTCGCCATTCATGCCCTGCTGAACCACCGTCCATTTGGCGTCGGCGGTGACGAAGAATCCGTGCAGGTAAAGATCAAAGCCGTCCTGAACAGCGGCGCTGTCAACCTTCGCCACGAGCCGGCTGGCACGGGTGAGTTTTACGCCGTCGAAGCCGACGCGGTCGCCGAGTTGCAACAGCTCGTCCGGCGTCTTGCGCGAATGCTGACCGCGCCCGCCGCAGACATAGATGCCGAGCTCGTCCTGAAGCGGTCCGAGCCCGCGCTTCAACGCGCCGATCACGGAGGTCGTGATGCCCGAGGAATGCCAGTCCATCCCCATGACGGCACCGAACGACTGGAACCAGAACGGATGCGAGAGGCGCTGGAGGAATGCGTCGCGGCCGTAATGATGCACAATCGCCTGCGTGACGACCGCGCCTAGCGAAGCCATGCGGGTCGCGAGCCAGGGTGGAACCCGGCCGGTGTGAAGGGGAAGGTCGGCGCTGCCGGTTCGTCGAGTCATGATCGTCTAGAGATAGCGCAGTTCGGCGACGGTTGCACCAGGGGGATGGTGCATTGCACTGAGTGGAGGGAGCGAAGCCGCTGTGAACGCGTTGAGCGCGGACGCTGATGCAACGCGGGGACACGGATGAATCTGCAAGCAATTATGGCCGACATCGACGAGATGCTCGGCTGGGTGCCTTCGTGGTTCGTCGGTCTCAGCCTGATCGCCGTCGCGATCCTGCTCGCATTGTTCCATTACCGGGTCGCGGTATGGCTCCTCAATCGTGCCTTCGGAACCCGCCTCCCTCTGCTGGCTGTGTTCATCGAGCGTACGGCCGGTCCCGCTCGGTTGGCCCTGTGTCTTGCTGCGGTTGCACTGGTCCTGCCGCTTGCGCCGCTCGATGACACCATCCGCACGCCGCTGATGCGCATATTCGTCGTGGCCTTCATCGCACTGATCGGCTGGATATCGATCCGGATCGTGGACATGAGCGCGGCGCGCTATCTCCAGAATTTTCGCGATGTCACCGAAAACTTCGTCGCGCGCAAGCATGTTACACAGGTGCGCGTGTTCAAGCGCGTGACCGACACCATCATCGTCGTTATCACGGCGTCGACCGCGCTGATGACGTTTGATTCGGTGAAGCAATACGGCGTCAGCCTGTTCGCCTCGGCCGGCGCAGCCGGTATCATCGTTGGTCTTGCTGCGCGCCCGCTGCTCAGCAACCTGATTGCAGGCTTGCAGATCGCGATCACCCAGCCGATCCGCATCGAGGATGCCGTGATCATCGAGAACGAGTGGGGCTGGGTGGAGGACATCGCCTCGACCTATGTGGTGATCCGGCTGTGGGACTGGCGCCGCATGGTGGTGCCGCTGTCCTATTTCATCGAAAAGCCATTCCAGAACTGGACCCGCGATACCGCGTCCCTGATCGGCGTGATCGCGCTCCACGTCGATTATCGCGCGGACGTGCCGCGGATCCGCCGCTGGTTGGAGGAGGCGGTGAAACAGTCCAAGCTTTGGGACGGCGCAGTGGTCAATCTCCAGGTGATCGACGCGGATTCGCGCACCATCGAGCTTCGCGCCCTCGTCAGCGCCAGGAATGCGCCGCAATCCTGGGACCTGCGCTGCGAGATGAGGGAGAAGCTCATCGCCTTCATCCGCGACGAGATGCCGGAAGCGCTGCCGCGTGAGCGCGCGATCCTGATCCCGTCGGGAGGAGGCGACGATGATGCCGATTTCCTGCGGCGTCCCGCCACGCCGGAAAAGATGCGGGCGAGCACGCGCAATTGACCTATTGGCGAGTCGCCTTCGTGGCGCCGCGCAAGCCTGCCCGCTGCTGGATCGTGTCGAGCACGCCGGACGATTGCTCTTCCGTGACGAAGCGGTTGAGCAGAGGCAAGGCGTCCTCGCGTCCTTTGGGGATCGCGATGGCCATATGCTCCAGGCCCCAACTGCCGTCGAGAATCCGCGCGCCGGGCATCTGATCGGACATCTCGAACAGCGTCGGCTTGTTGGTCGCGTAGAGATCGATCTCGCCGCGGCTGAACATCGCGATAGCGCCCTTGACGCTCTCGGCGGGAACGATGGTCGCGTTCTTGAACTTTGCCGGCAGCGTGCGCTCCGAGGTCGAGCCTTTGGTGACGCCGATCTTCACGCCTGGCTTGTCAATGTCCTCGACCTTGCCGATCGGCGAGTTCGCCGGAACGAGATAGCCGAGCTCGATTGCCAGCACGGGCTGGCTGAAGCTGACCTCGTTGGCGCGAGCCGGCGTGGCATTGGTCACGGTGAAATCGACCTGGCCGTCATGGATCGCGGAGACGATGTCGGCAACGCGCTGAAACCTGACATAGTCGGTGGGAACGCCGAGCCGCTTGGCCAGCTCGCCGCCGAGATCGTAAGTGAGGCCGTGCGACGTGCCTGCCGCGTCTGTTACCATCGAGGTCGGGCTGCCCGGATAGATGCCGACGCGCAACGTGCCGCTCGGCGCCAGCAGCTTGGCTTCGCCGTCGGCGCGTGCGGGCGCGCCGAGCAGGCTGATGACGGCGACCGCGAGCAGAGCGGCGTGCGCGACGTGCCCGGAAGAGGTCCTCATGTGAAGCACTTCACTGCGCGCGAATGTCGGCGGCCTTCAGCACCGGCTCCCATTTGGTCGCCTCGGCATGCATGTAGGCGTCGAAATTCTTGGATGAAGAGCCGACCGGGGCTGCGCCGATCTTTCCGAGTGTCGACAGCACGTTCGGATCCTGCACCGCCGCCTTCAGGTCGGTTTCGAGCTTCGCCACGATCTCCGGCGGCATCTTGGCCGGGCCAAGAACGCCCCACCAGACCGAGACGTCATAGCCTGATACTCCGGACTCGGCGACAGTCGGAACATCCGGCAGTGCCTTGGAGCGTTCGGCCGAGGTCACCGCGAGCGCGCGCACCGGGCCGCCTTCGAGCTGGCTGATGGCTTCCGCAAGCGGATTGATGCTGAGCGGGATGTCGCCGGCGATCACGGCGGTCAGCGCCGGCGCGCCGCCCTTGTAGGGGATCGCGACGATCTTGGTGCTGGACATGTATTTCAACAGCTCACCGGCGAGATGCGCCGAGGTGCCGTTGCCGGACATGCCATAGGAAAGCTTGTCCGGCTCCTTCTTCGCTGCAGTGAGGAGATCGCCGAGCGTCTTGTAGGGGCTGTCCTTGGCGACGACGATCGCGAGCGGCGAGGAGGCGACTTCGGAGATCGCGGTAAAATCCTTGAACGTGTCGTAAGGCACGCTCGGATAGATGAACTGGTTCAGTGGATGACCGCTCGCGACCAGGATCAGCGTGTAGCCGTCGGGGGCGGCCTGCGTCACTGCCTGCGAGGCGACGATGCCGCCGGCGCCGGGACGGTTGTCGATCACGGGCTGCTGGCCCCAGGTCTTCGCCAATGCCTGTCCGAGCGTGCGCGCGAGCACGTCGACCGCGCCGCCGGCGGCGTAGGGCACGAGGATGTGAACCGGCTTGCTCGGATAGCTGTCGGCGGCCTGCGCGGCGCCGCCCGCCAGCAGCAGACCGGCACCCAGCATCAAGCCGCCGATCTTCTTGTTCAAACTCAGCATTTTCCAGCACTCCTTGTGGGCGTTTGCGCGCCGACCGTCGGTCTTCCGAGCCGTCCGGACGCTGCCCATGGTTTTTGTTGACGAGACCTGATCTTTTGTACGATAGTACAAATCAAATGGTACGCAAGCCCACCAGCAAGGAAACGGCCCGCAAGCCGAACATGCGCGAGGCGATCCTCGCCGCAGCCGAGGAGCTGTTCGCCACCAACGGCTTCAACGCCGTATCGGTGCGCGATATCGCACACGCTGCCGGCGCCAATCCCGGCAGCGTGACCTATCATTTCAAGACCAAGGACGGCCTGCTGCTGGAGATCTACCGGCGCCATTGCGGGCCGATGAATTTGCGCCGTTCCGAACTGCTCGCGGCCGCCAAGCGCGTGCGCGATCTCCAGGACCGGCTGGAAGCAGTGGTGCGAGCC
This sequence comes from Bradyrhizobium nivariense, assembly GCF_029846715.1. Taxonomy (GTDB): domain Bacteria; phylum Pseudomonadota; class Alphaproteobacteria; order Rhizobiales; family Xanthobacteraceae; genus Bradyrhizobium. Next base: position 343,992 of record NZ_JARVWW010000001.1, on the reverse strand, counting down.
TATGTCGCGCCGGCCTTCACCTCGGGCAGCGATCTTGCCGGGGGCGGGGCGCGGTTCACGCGGCTGCGCGCGGTGATGTCTGCGGAAGGCAACGAGGTCGCGCGAAAAATCATCGCGCAGACTTTCGACGACACCAGCCACGCCTTCATCGATGCGATCCACGAAAGCCTGCCGCACGTTCCGCGCACCGACATCGTTTGGCGCAGCCACTTCCTGCTCGGCGCACTCTATTACTCGCTGGTGACGCCGGATCGCGTCTCGCGCCTGTCGCGCGGCGAGGCCGATGGCAGCGATGCCGCCAGCGCCATCGAGCAACTGGTGCAAGCCACCGTCGCCGCGTTCCAGGCGCCGGCGCTCGATCAGGCTGCGCCGGCACGGCGGCGACCCGTCGTCAGCAGCAAGACTTGAAAGAAACCGCCCGAGAGGAGCGCGGCCTCGCGCTTCCGCTCGCAAGCGGACCATGTGCAAGCGGACCATGTGACAGGGTGTTGAGGACATGAACAGGCGGGAGTGCTTGCATCTCTTGACCGGACTGGCCGGCGCGGCGCTCGCGGGCGAGACGCATGCGCAAGGGGCCGAGCCGAAGGCGATCCCGACGATCGCGCCGCCGGATCCAAATCCGAAGACGCCGTCGTTCAAGCTGCCGGCAAAATCCTGCGACAGCCATACCCATATTTTCGGTCCGGCGTCCCGCTATCCCTTCTCGGAAAAACGGCCCTACAACACGGCTGATGCACCGCTGGAGACGTTTCGCAGCGTGCACGAGAAGATCGGCGTCGAACGCTGCGTCATCGTCAATGCCACGGTGCACGGAACGGACAATCGCGTCGTCACCGACGCCATCGCCCAGAGCGAGGGCGCCTATAAGGGCATCGCCAACGTCAATGACGAGATGACCGAGAAGGAGCTGGCGGCGCTTGACAAGGGCGGCATCTGCGGCTGCCGCTTCGCCTTCCTCAAGCGCCTCGGCGGCGTCGGCGACATGACCAAATTCCAGCGGATCGTGCATCGCGTCGCCGAACTCGGCTGGCACATCGACGTCTATTTCGAGCCTGATACGATCGCCGAATTCGCGCCCCTCCTAACAGCGCTGCCGACGCCCTACGTGATCGATCACATGGGAACGGTTCAGGCCGGGAAGGGGCTCGACGATGCCGGCTTCACGGCCCTGCTCGACCTCCAGAAGAAGGACGAGAAATGCTGGGTGAAGATTACCGGTCTCGAACGTGCCTCCAGCGCCGGTAAGCCGTTCCACGACGCCGCGCCGTTCGCAAAGGCGCTGATCGACAATGCGCCCGATCGCGTCATCTGGGGCACCGACTGGCCGCACCCCAACGTCAAGATCATGCCGAATGATGGCGACCTCGTCGACCTGATCCCCCTCTACGCGCCTGATGAGAAGGTCCGGCAAAAACTGCTGGTCGACAATCCGGCGCGCCTGTTCAAGTTCAGCTGATGAGCATCATGTACACGCCGACCATTCCGCCGCCCGATCCGGACACGCGTACGCCAAGGTTCAAGCTGCCGAAGCTGTCTTGCGACGCGCATTGCCACATCTTCGGGCCCGGCGCGAAATACCCTTACGCGCCGGACCGCTCCTACACGCCGCCGGATGCGCCGCTCGAGGATTTCCGCACGCTGCATGCCAAGCTCGGGGTCGAGCGTGCCGTCATCGTCAATGCCAGTGTGCATGGCACCGACAACACGGTGGCGCTTGACGCCATCGCGCAGAGCGACGGCGCCTATCGCGCGGTTGCCAATATCGACGACTCCATCACGGAGCGCGGGCTTCGCGTGCTGCACGAGGGCGGCTTCCGCGGCTGCCGCTTCAATTTCGTCCGCCACCTCGGCGGCGTCCCCGACAAGACCATGTTCAATCGGGTCATCGCGATGGTCGCGCCGCTCGGCTGGCACATCGACCTGCATTTCGACGCGATCGACCTGCCCGAATATGCCGACATGCTGGCAAAGCTGCCGCTGAGCTATACCATCGACCATATGGGGCGGGTGAAGGCGTCCGAGGGGCTCGATCAATTGCCGTTCAAGATCCTGATCGAGCTGATGCAGCGCGATGAGAAATGTTGGGTCAAGATCTGCGGCTCGGAGCGGGTGTCATCGTCCGGTCCGCCGTTCACCGACGCCGTGCCGTTCGCTCGAAAGATCGTCGAGACCGCGCCCGACCGTGTCATCTGGGGCACCGATTGGCCGCATCCCAACGTCAAGGCGATGCCGAATGACGGCGACCTCGTCGATCTGATCCCGCTGTTCGCGCCGGAGCCGGAGTTCCAGCAGAAGATCCTCGTCGATAATCCGGCGCGCCTGTTCGAGTTCGACCAATGACGGTGCTGGCGATCGACAAGCCGCGCGGCCGTGCCTGGTGGAAGGAGCTCTGGATCCAGGTGCTCATCGCCATGGCGGCCGGCATCGCGCTCGGGATCGTCAATCCCGAGGCGGGCGCCAAGATGCAGCCGCTCGGGGACGCCTTCATCAAGGCGATCCGGATGCTGATCGCGCCCATCATCTTCTGCACGATCGTGCACGGCATCGCTCACATGGCCGACATGGCGCGGGTCGGGCGCGTCGCCGTCAAGGCGATCCTCTATTTCGAGATCATGACCACGATCGCGCTGATCATCGGCCTCGTCGCGGTCAATCTGCTCAAGCCCGGCGTCGGCATGAACATCGATCCCGCCAGCATCAATGCCAGCGCGATCGAGCCTTATGTCAAGCAGACCGGCGTGATCGGCTTCGTGCCGTTCCTGATGAACATCGTGCCGGCGACCTTCATCGGCGCGTTTGCCGAGGGCAACATTCTCCAGGTGCTTTTCATCTCGGTGCTATCAGGCTTTGCGCTGGTGCAGCTCGGCGAGCGGGCTGCGCCGCTGGTCAATCTCATCGACATCGCCGCCAAGATGGTGTTCGCCGTTGTCGGCTTCGTGATGTGGGCGGCCCCGATCGGCGCGTTTGGCGCCATCGCCTTTACGGTCGGCAAGTTCGGCGTCGGCTCGCTGGCATCGCTGGGCAAGCTCCTCGGCGGCTTCTATCTCACCTGCGTGATCTTCATCATCGTGGCGCTCGGCCCGGTCGCGCGGCTGTGCGGCTTCTCGCTGCTCAAGCTCATCCGCTACATCTGGGAAGAGTTGCTGATCTGCATCGCCACCACGTCGTCGGAGACGGTGTTGCCGCGGATGCTAACCAAGCTTGAGAAAGCCGGTTGCGAGCGCAGCGTCGTTGGGCTGGTCATTCCGACCGGGTATTCCTTCAATCTTGACGGCACCTGCCTCTACCTTGCCGCCGCCTCGGTGTTCCTGGCGCAGGCGACCAACACGCCACTCGGTCTCGCCGAGCAGATCGAGCTGCTCTTGATCCTGCTCGTGACCTCCAAGGGCGCGGCGGGAATCGCGGGCGCCGCCTTCGTCGTGCTGGCGGCGACGCTGTCCGCCACCGGCAGCATTCCGGTGACGAGCGTGGCGCTCGTGCTCGGCATCCATCGCCTGATGTCGCAGGGGTTGACGCCGACCAATCTGATCGGGAACGCGGTTGCGACCATTGCGATTGCCAAATGGGAAGGCGCGCTCGATGGCAAACGCCTGAAGCGCGTGCTCGACGGCGAGGAACCCGTCGCCGCGGCTTGATGAACCTATGACGCTTACGAACAAAAGAGGGGAGTTTGTCCCATGAAAACAGGTCTCGTGATCACAGCCCACCCGGGCGATTTCGTCTGGCGCGCCGGCGGCGCCATCGCGCTGCATGCGAAGAAGGGCTTTCGCATGAAGATCGTGTGCATGTCCTTCGGTGAGCGCGGCGAAAGCCAGTTCGCCTGGAAGGAGAAGGGCGCGACGCTGGAATCAGTCAAGGCCGGCCGCAAGGACGAGGCGGAGCGTGCAGCAAAGCTGCTCGGTGCCGAGATCGAGTTCTTCGATTGCGGTGACTATCCGCTGAAGCTGACCGAAGCGCATTTCGACCGCATGGTCGACATCTATCGTGAGCTCAATCCAAGCTTCGTGCTGACGCACGCGCTGGAAGACCCCTATAATTTCGACCATCCGAACGCGGCGCATTTCGCGCAGGAGACCCGCGTTGTCGCGCAGGCGATGGGCCACAAGCCCGGCGCGCAGTACCAATATTCTGCGCCGCCGGTGTTCCTGTTCGAGCCGCACCAGCCTGAGCAGTGCAATTACAAGCCGGACCTGCTCCTCAAGATCGACGAGGTCTGGAAGGAGAAGTACGAGGCGTTTCAGATCCTGGCCGCCCAAAAACATCTCTGGGGCTATTACGAGCGCGTCGCGCTCAACCGCGGCATCCAGGGCAGCCGCAACACCGGCGTTCCCATGACCTATGGCGAGGCCTATCAGCGCCTGTTCCCGACCGTTGCGGAGGTGTTGGCATGAAGCCCGTCGTCGTTCGCAACATCAAGCGTGCCGATCCCGCCGGGATGGCGGAGTACGGCGTCTCGACCGTGCACGAGGCGTACGGCCGCATCGGCCTGATGAAGCCTTATCTGCGGCCGCTGTGGCCGGGCGCGGCGATTGCCGGGCCCGCCGTCACCGTGCTGGCGCAGCCCGGCGACAATTGGATGATTCATGTCGCGGTCGAGCAGTGCAAGAAGGACGACATTCTCGTCGTCGGCTGCACCACCGACAATACTGACGGCATGTTCGGCGAATTGCTCGCGACCTCGCTTCAGGCGCGTGGCGTGCAGGGGCTGATCATCGATGCCGGCTGCCGCGACGTCAGAGCGCTGCACGAGATGAATTTTCCGGTGTGGTCGCGCGCGATCTCGGCCAAGGGGACGGTGAAGGCGACGCTCGGCTCGGTCAACGTCCCCGTGGTCTGCGCCGGCGTCAACGTCGATCCCGGCGACATCATCGTGGCCGATGACGACGGCGTGGTGGTGGTGCCGAAGCGCTACGCGGCGGAGGTCGCCGAGAAGGCGAAGAAGCGCAACGCGGACGAAGGCGGCAAGCGCAAGCGGCTGGCTTCGGGCGAGCTTGGGCTCGACATGTACAGCATGCGCGAGGCCTTGGCGAAGGCCGGGCTCGTCTATGTCGACAATCCCGAGGATGTCTAAAGCAATCAGCGGAGTGGGCCGATGGATCGTCTCAAGCTGAAGGCCGTGCTCGGCAGTCACCCGCATGTCCAGGCGGTGAAGAGCGGCGTGCTCCGCTCCGACCGCTTCGATCTCGACTTCATCGAGTACACGCCGACCAACACGGCGTTCAAGCCGATGGTGCGTGAGCAGGCCTTCGACGTCTGCGAGATGGCGATTGTCACCTATCTGATGGCGAAAGCGCATGGCAAGCCGTTGGTGCTGCTGCCTGCCACCATGCTCGGCCGCTTCCAGCATTCCTACGCGCTCTATAATCCTGCGCATGGAACGCTCGGCCCGTCCGATCTCGAAGGCAAGCGCGTCGGCATCCGCTCGTTCACAACCACGACCGGCGCCTGGATCAGGGGCATCCTCGCCAACGACTACGGCGTCAACCTCGACAACATCCGCTGGGTGACCTTCGAGGACCCGCACGTCGCCGAATATGTCGACACCACCGAGCGCGCGCCGAAGGACAAGAAGATCCTTCAGATGCTGCTCGACGGCGAGCTCGACGCGGTCCTCGGTGAGACCTCGAACGATCCGAAGCTGAAGACGCTCTTCCCCGATCCGGCCGCGGAAGCCGCCAAATGGTACGCGCTTCGCGGCGTCGTGCCGGTCAACCATCTCGTGGTCGTGACCGAACAGCTCGCGAAATCGCGCCCCGAAACGGTCGCGGGCGTTTATGATCTCCTCAAGCGGAACAAGGCGCAGGCGGGACCGGCGGCAACGCCCGATCTCGTGCCGTTCGGGATCGAGGCCAACAGGAAGCCGTTGGAGCTGATCGTCGACTACGCATTCCAGCAGGCGCTGATCCCGCGTCGCTATGCGGTCGAGGAGCTGTTCGACGAGACGACGCGAGGACTGAACTGATGGCTGGTGATCCCAAGCGATGGCAGATCGGACTGGTCGGTTACGGCGAGGTCGGCAGGATCCTGGCCGAGGATTTGCGCCAGCAGGACATCAAGGTCTCAGCCTTTGATATCAAGCTCGGGGGCGACCAGAGCGCTTCGCTGAAGGAGCATGCGGAAAGATTCGGTGTCGGGTTCACAGCTTCTCATGCCGAGCTGTCGGCGAAATGCGATTTCATCATCTCGGCGGTCACCGCGAGCCAGGCCGTGCCGGTGGCGGAAGCCTGCGCGGCCGCGATCAATCAGGGCACCTGGTTCCTGGATTTCAATTCGGCGTCTCCCGGCGCCAAGCAGCGCGCCGCGGCGCTGATCGACGGCGCTGCGGGACGCTATGTCGAAGGTGCCGTGATGACCTCGGTGCCGCCTTATCGCATCAAGGTGCCGCTGCTGCTCGGCGGTCGCGGCGCCAAGGAGCTGGAGCCGCTTTTGAACGCGATCGGTTTTGCGGCCAGGGTTGCCAGCGACAAGCTCGGTGTTTCATCGGCGGTGAAGATGTGCCGCAGCATCATGATCAAGGGCCTGGAGGCCATGGTGATCGAAAGCTTCACCACCGCGCGCGCCTATGGCGTCGAGGATGCGGTGCTGGCTTCACTGGCGGAAACCTTTCCCACGATCAATTGGGAGAAGCAGGGTGCTTACTTCTTCCAGCGCGTGATCGAGCATGGTCGCCGCCGTGCCGAGGAAGTGCGCGAGGTCGCCGAGACCGTGCGCGAGGCCGGGCTGACGCCGTGGTCGGCGCAGGGCACCGCCGAGCGTCAGGCCTGGGTGGCCGATCTCGCCGATGAAGGGCTGTTCGGCGCCAGAGGCACCAAGGAGTTCGCCCGCAGCGCTGACTGGCGCACCGAGGCGGATCGAATCCTGGCGAAGATCAATCGCGAGAAATAAAGCGGCTCCTTCTCAGGACTTTGCCGCGCGACAGCCAGTGAGCTCGTCGCGGGCGCGTTCGATCAGCGCCATCAGGTTTTCGGCCTTGCGGGCCAGCCGATCGCTCGCGGCTTCGGTACGGAATTCTGCGCGGATCGACCGAATGCACTTGTCGGCGGTATCGAGCGTCAGGAGCTTGCGGGTCAGGTCATCCCGTGTCTGGACGCCCGCCAGATCGAGGTTCGACAGGACATGCCCGATGCCGTCGAGCCGCTTCACGGCGGCCTCGCTGGGCGTTCTCGCTCGAATGGAATGGTAGTCGATGCCGCTGAATGCGCTGAACATGTCAATGCTTCCCCGTTGAATGCAGACATCAGTGCGGGTCCTACTATGACCGGCACCGCGGGACTTGCAATGCGCGCAGCTATCGGGAATCAGCGAGAATCTACTATCCGGGATTCTACCGGATTCGGAATTTTGGAACGATTGGCGGTAACATCGAACGGAAGCTCCGCCGCAATCGGCCGTGCTTCAAGGCAGATATGCATTGAGAGCGGATCAGGAACTTGGGCTGAATAGAGTGGGCCGTTGCCGCGCAAAAGTCTGCCGGCCGCTCTTGAAGCCCATCACGATATCCGGCAGCTCGGCGATGGCGAAGCGGCTGTCTTGCGTATCGAGCACGACGAGATCGGCGGGGTTTCCGACCTTGATGCCGTAATCCCCGAGGTTCATCAGCCGCGCCGGCAGCTCGGTCACGAGATCAAGGCAGATATCGAAGTCGTTGACCGAGGCATGCGCGACATTGGCGTAGAAATTCGCCATTCGCAGCAGTGAGGCATCGCCGAACGGCGTGAAGGGATTGAGCACATTGTTGGTCGCGACCGAGCACACCACGCCTTCGCGGGCGAGCTTGTGGGCGAGCGCCAGCCCGCGTGGCGCGTTGTGGGTCACCTCGCGCCCCATCAGATAGAGATCGGTTGCCGGCAACACGGTGACGGCAACGCCGGCTTGCGCCAGCTGCGCGGTGGCGGACTTCAGCCGCTCCGGTGGCAGTGCCGAGAGTTTCGTCGCATGGCCGATTGCCACGCGCCCCCCGTAATTGCGTCGCTCGGTCTGCCGGCAGACCTCGTCGAGGTGCCACCAGGAGGGATCGAGATCGAAATCGAGATGGAGATCGACGTCCACGTCGAATTCGTGTGCGAGGTCGAAGATGCGGGTGAGATGGACGTTCGGGTCGGTGTCCGTGTAGGGGCAGCCACCGATCACCTTGCCGCCGTCGCGGAGCGCCTGGATCAGCAGCTCCTCGCTGCCGGGATCGTTGGTGAGGCCTTCTTGCGGAAAGACGCAGAGCGACAGGTCGATCGCCCAGGCATAGTCGCGCTTCAGCGCCTTCACCGCCTCGAAGCCGCGCAAGCCGATGCGAGGATCGATCTCGACGTGGGTTCGCATGCGCGTCGTGCCGTGCACGATGGCACGTTCGAGCACCCGGGCGCCGCGTGCGTAGACGTCCTCGACCGTGAAATCCTTCTTCATCCCGGCGACGGCGCGGATCGCTTCGGAGACGCTGCCGTGATCATGCCCGCAGCGGCCGAGCAGGCAGGCCTTGTCGAGATGGATGTGGCTGTCGACGAAGCCGGGCAGGGCGAGGCGCCCGCCGACATCGACTTCGACGGCCTCGCAGGCGAGTGTCGGTTCGATGGCGGTGATCCGGCCGCGCGTTACGCCGATATCCATTGGGTCGGCGGCATCGCGCAACACGGCATTGCGAAAGATGAGGTCAAAGGCGGATGGCGTGGTCATGGCTCTTGCGGAAGGAATTTAGAGCAATCGGCCGGGATCGGCGGCTCCAGATTGTCGGCAGTGTAGCGAGGGAAATGTTCAAAATATATGCACGTATTCCCCAGGAGCGGCGTTAGTATTCCGCAAGCCCGGGAGAGTGAGCCATGTCCGCTGCCGCAAGAGCCGAAGCCGGTCCGTTGTCTGATGCCGGGACCGTGGAAGCCTATCTCACCGCATCGATGATCCCCGATCCGGACGCTGCCGCGGCCTATATGGCGCCGGGCACAGTGATCACCTTTACCGGCGGGCGCGAGTTCGATCATCCGCGCGGCCCGACCGCCTTCAACGCCAAGCGCTACCGCTGGGTCAAGAAGAAGATGGACCGGTTCGACGTCTGCCCCGGCGACGGCGAAACCGTGGTCTATAGCGTCGGCACGCTCTACGGCGAATGGAAGGATGGGACCCCGTTCGAGGGCAACCGCTACGTCGACCGCTTCGTGGTGCGGAATGGCAAGATCACCAAGATGGACGTCTGGAACGACAGCGCCGAGCGCATCCTGGTCCAGCGCGGCGTCGACGCGTAACAGCGATCTCGGCACTTGGGCCGGGCCGCGTCCACGGTGACAAACTACCGGTCATCATATCGCAAGCCGCGATAGCTGATAGACGCAGGCTCGTCTGGCGGCTGCCACGCGCCTGCGCTATCAACGGTGCGATTGCAGCGCCCGGCATGGAGGCGCAAGCCTCTTTAGGAGCCCCCGATGCGTTTACCCACCGTTCTCCTGGCCCTCACATGCCTTGCGACAGCCGCCTCGGCCGAAGACCTGTCGGGTACGCTTCAGAAGGTGAAGGAGACGAAGAAGATCACGCTGGGCTATCAGGAGGCCTCGGTCCCATTCAGCTATCTCGACGGCAACCAGAAGCCGGTCGGCTTCGCCATGGATATCTGTCTCAGGATCGTGGATGCCGTGAAGAAGCAGCTCGGCATGCCCGACATCGCCGTCGACACTCTCGCCGTGACGTCGTCGAACCGGATTCCGCTGATGGTCAACGGGACGCTCGATCTGCATTGCTCGGCGACCACCAACAACGCCGATCGCCAGAAGCAGGTCGCCTTCACCAACACGCACTTCCTCAGCGCGACGCGATTTGCGGCCAAGAAAGCCGCAAAGATCAACACCATCGACGATCTCAAGGGTAAGGCGGTGACGGCGGTGGCCGGCTCGGTCAACCTGACGCAACTCGCCAAGGTCAACACCGAGCGCAATCTCGGCATCAATGTGATGCCGGCCAAGGACCAGGCCGAGGCCTTCCTGTTGCTGGAAACCGACCGCGCGCAGGCCTACGCGCTCGACGACGTGCAGCTCGCTGTCGCGATCGCGCGCTCGAAGGAGCCGCAGCTCTTCATGATCAGCGAGGAGACGTTCTCGAAGCCGGAGCCTTACGGAATCATGCTGCGGCGGGAGGACGCGCCGTTCAAGGCGCTCGTCGACCGCGCCACTGCAGAGCTGTACGCAAGCCCGGAGATCGAGGTGCTCTACAAGAGGTGGCTGGAATCGCCGACGCCGCCGAGCGGCCTCAACTACAACGTCCCGATGTCGCCGGCCTTGCACAATGCCTTCAAGAAGCCGAGCTCCAGCTTCGATCCTGATGTGTACGTGGTGAACTGAGCGAGAGCGCTGGGCGTTGCTGTGCCCTCTCCCCTTGCGGGAGAGGGCAGCTCCGCCGGTTGACACAAGCTCACTCGGGTGAGGGTTCCGTCTCTGCGGACGGAGACCCCTCATCCGGCGTTTCGCGCCACCTTCTCCCAGAAGGGAAGAGCACACGGTGCTTTCGGCCAGTGCAGCGTTCTACGCGTTCGAATATTTCTTCAGCTCGAACCGCGCGATCTGATTTCTGTGCACCTCGTCGGGTCCGTCGGCGAGGCGCAGCAAACGCGCGGTCGCATAGGCCTGCGTCAATCCGAAATCGTTCGACGTGCCGCCGCCGCCGTGCGCCTGGATCGCCCAGTCGATGATCTGGCAGGCCATGTTGGGCACGGCGACCTTGATCATCGCGATCTCGGCTTTTGCCACCTTGTTGCCGACAATGTCCATCGCGTAGGCGGCGTTGAGCGTCAGCAGCCGGGCCTGCTCGATCATGATACGTGCCTCGGCGATGCGCTCCTGCGTCACCGTCTGCTCCGAGACAGGCTTGCCGAAGGCGACGCGGCTGCGCACCCGGCTGCACATCTTTTCCAGCGTGCGTTCGGAGAGCCCGATCAGTCGCATGCAATGGTGGATGCGGCCGGGGCCGAGGCGTCCCTGCGCGATCTCGAAGCCGCGGCCTTCGCCCAGCAGCATGTTCTCCTTGGGCACGCGCACATCGGTGAAGACGACCTCGGAGGCGCGGTCGGGCACGCCGTAGAAGCCGAACACGGGCAGGGCACGCTTGACCTCGACGCCCGATGTGTCCATCGGCACCAGGACCATGGATTGCTGCTTGTGGCGGTCCGCATTGTCGGGATCGGTCTTGCCCATGAAGATGCAGATCTTGCAGCGCGGGTCGGTCGCGTTGGTCGTGTACCATTTGCGGCCGTTGATGACGTAATGGTCGCCGTCGCGGACGATCGAGCTTTCGATGTTGGTCGCATCGGATGAGGCGACGGCAGGCTCGGTCATGGCGAAGCAGGAGCGGATTTCGCCTGCGAGCAGCGGCTTCAGCCAGCGCTCCTTGTCCTTCTCCGTGCCATAGCGCTCCAGCACCTCCATGTTGCCGGCGTCGGGCGCCGAACAGTTGAACACTTCGGGCGCGAGATGCGAGCGGCCCATGACCTCGCAGAGCGGGGCATATTCGAGATTGGTCAGGCCCGCACCGTGGCTGGATTCCGGCAGGAACAGGTTCCAGAGGCCTTCGGCGCGCGCCAGCGGCTTCAACTCTTCGACGACCGGATAGACCTTCCAGGGCCCGAGCTCCTCCGCCTCGCGATAGAAGCGTTCCTCGTTCGGATAGATGAGCCGGTCCATGAAGCTTTCGAGCTTGCGCTTGAGCTCGACGACTTTGGACGACATCGGGTAGAGCATCTTTCGTCTCCTTGATCGATGGACAGGTCGGTGCGCGATCGGGCGGTCGGCTCAGGCGACGCGATACTCTCTGAACTTCTCGCGTAGCGCCGATTTGAGCACCTTGCCGGTGCCGGTCATCGGGAATTCGTCCAGAAATTCGACGGCGTCGGGCATCCACCAGCTCGCGATCTTCGGACGCATGTGGTCGAGCAGCGTCTTGCCGTCGACGGTCGCGCCCTTCTTGCGGACGACGAGGAGCAGGGGCCGCTCCTGCCACTTCTCATGGTTGATAGCGACCACCGCGGCCTGAAGCACATCGGGGTGAGACAAGGCGACGTCCTCGAGCTGGATCGATGAGATCCACTCGCCGCCGGACTTGATCACGTCCTTGGAGCGGTCGGTCAGCGTGACGTGGCCCTGTGGATCGATCACGGCCATGTCGCCGGTGATCAGCCAGCCGTCGCGGTCGAGGGCTTCGTCGAGCTTCATATAGCCGGAGGCAACCCACGGTCCCCGCGCGCGCAGATGGCCGACGCTCTTGCCGTCGCGCGGCAGCTCGCTGCCGCCGTCGTCGACGATGCGCAAACTCGTGCCGAAACAGGCGCGGCCGGACACCTGGCGCCGGTCGAATTTCTCCTTGTCGCCGAGATGCTCGGAGCCCGGCCGCAAGCCCGGCATCGAGCAGCCCAAGGCTTCGGTCATGCCCCAGGCCTGGACGTAGTCGATGTCATACTCGCGCTTGAGCTTCTCGACCATCGCCCGCGGCGGCGCCGAGCCCGACGACAGCGATGCGCGAAGTGTCGAGAATCTGTTGCCGGTGCGTCCGAGCCAGTCGAGCAGGATCAGCCAGAAGCTCGGCACGCCCGCCGACAGCGTCACCTTCTCGCCTTCGAGCAGTTCATAGAGCTTGTCAGGCTCGTAATTGCGGCCGGGCAGCACCAGCTTCGAGCCGGTATAGGGCGCGGTGAACGGCATGTTCCAGCCGTTGCCGTGGAACAGCGGCGCCATCGGCATCATCACCTCGCGCACGCCTTCGACATGACCCGGCAGAAAATCGAAACTGGAGCAGGTCATGGTCTGCAGGATCGCGGCGCGGTGCGAATAGATCACGCCCTTGGGATTGCCCGTGGTGCCGGAGGTGTAGCAGATCGTGGAGGCGGACTTCTCGTCGAACTCCGGCCAGGCGAAGCCGGCATCGTTCTCCCTGTCCAGAAGCTCCTCGTAGCAATGGACGTTGGCAAGCTTCGTCTCCGGCATCCGCTCGCGCGAGGACATCACGATATAGGCTTCGATCGATTTGAGCTGCGGCGCGATCGCCTCCACGATCGGCAGCGTGGCGCGGTCGATGAACAGCAGCCGGTCCTCGGCGTGGTTGACGATGTAGACGAGCTGCTCGGGAAACAGCCGCGGGTTAATGGTGTGCAGCACATAGCCCATGCCCGGCGCGGCGTAGAACATCTCGAAATGGCGGTGGGTATTCCAGGCCAGCGTGCCGACGCGATCGCCGGCCTTCATGCCGAGCCGCTTCAAGGCCAGCGCCATGCGCTTGATGCGCGGATGGGCGTCCGCATAAGTGTAGCGATGGATGTCGCCCTCGATCTCGCGCGCAACGATCTCCGCTTCGCCGTGATAGTCCGCGGCGTACTGGATCAGGCCGCTGATCAGGAGCGGCATGTCCATCATCAATCCCTGCATCGTTTCCTCCGGACCGCCATGTCGTTGCATGGCGTACGCTCGTGATGTGCGCTTGAGGTTAGCGGAACGCCACGCGACGTTCACGCAAAAAGCGATGGACGTGATTGCATGCGTCACTTTTTCAGGGCTAAGTGATGCGAGCTGCCGGCGAAGCAGTGTCCGCCGGGGAGGAAACGGATGTCAGCGCAAAGACACAAGACCGGTGCAGCCGGCGATTCTACAATCGACATTGCCGCACTCCGTGCGCGCTATCGCGACGAGCGCGATCGTCGCCTGCGCACCGAGGGCAAGGCGCAATATGTCGAGGTGACCGGCGAGTTCGGGCGCTATCTCGACGATCCCTGGGCCAATCCCGGATTTGCGCGCGAGGCTGTCAGCGAAGAGACCGAGGTGCTCATCGTCGGCGGCGGCTTCGGCGGCCTTCTGTGTGGCGCGCGTCTGCGCGATGCCGGCGTCGACAATTTCCGGATCGTGGAAAAGGCCGCCGATTTCGGCGGCACCTGGTACTGGAATCGTTACCCTGGTGCGGCCTGCGATACCGAGAGCTACATCTACCTGCCGCTGCTGGAAGAGACCGGCTACATGCCGGTACGCAAATATGCGCGAGCACCCGAGATCTACGAGCACTCGCGCCGCATCGGTCGTCACTTCAGTCTCTACGATCGCGCGCTGTTTCAGACCGTCATCTCGCGGATGACATGGCAAGAGAATGAGGCACGCTGGCTGGTCGAGACCGATCGCGGTGACTGCATCCGCGCGCGCTTCGTCATCCTTGCTGGCGGCCCGCTCAGCCGGCCGAAGCTGCCGGGCATTCCCGGCATCGATACTTTCAAGGGCCACAGCTTCCACACCAGCCGCTGGGATTACGCTTACACCGGCGGCACGGCCGAAGGTGGTCTCACCGGTCTTGCCGACAAGCGCGTCGGCATCATCGGCACCGGCGCCACCGCCGTGCAATGCGTGCCGCATCTCGGCCGCTCCGCAGAAGAGCTCTACGTCTTCCAGCGTACGCCCTCGGCGATCGGCGTGCGCGACGACCGCCCGACGGATCAGGGCTGGGCGCAGGGCCTCAAGCCCGGCTGGCAGCGCGAGCGCATGGACAATTTCACCGCGGTGATCTCCGGCGAGCCGTTCGAACAGGATCTGGTGCAGGACGGCTGGACCGGCCTGCTCGGCGAGATCCTGCTGGCGCCGCGCCGCCAGCCGCAGCCGGTGACCTCGATCGAGGAGGCGCTCAAGGTCATTGAGCAGGCCGACTATCGCAAGATGGAAGAGATCCGTGCGCGCGTCGATGCGATCGTTAAGGACGAGGCGACTGCTTCGGCGCTAAAACCCTGGTACAAGGCGTTCTGCAAGCGGCCGTGCTTCCACGACGAATATCTCGACACCTTCAATCGCCCCAACGTGCATCTGGTCGATACCAGGGGGCAGGGCGTCGCGTGCGTCACCGAAAATGCCGTCGTGGTCGACGGCAAGGCCTATGAGCTTGACTGCCTGATCTATGCCAGCGGCTTCGAGGTCGGCACCGATTACGCGCGCCGCATGGGCTTTGAGGTCTACGGCCGTGACGGCATCAGCCTGTCCGCCCGCTGGCGCGACGGCGTCAAGACGCTGCACGGCTTCTACAGCCGCGGCTTCCCAAATTGCTTCCAGATCGTCACGGTGCAGGCCGGCCAGGGCGCAAACTTCCCGCACATCATCGACGAGCAGTCGCAGCACATCGCCTATGTGATCGGCGAGGCGCGGAAGCGCATTGCCCGGACGCTGGAGCCGACGCTCGACGCCGAGAGCGCCTGGGTCGAGGAGGTCGTCAAAGCCGCGCTCGGCCGCCAGACTTATCTGGCCGAATGCACGCCCGGCTACCACAACAATGAAGGCGTGTTCGATCCGATCGCCGCGAGAAACAGCCAGTATTGGCGCGGGCCGGTGGCATTCCTGCGGCTGCTCGACAAGTGGCGTAAGGAGGGCAATTTGGCAGGGTTGGAATTGAGCCAGGGAATTGCTGGAGAGGCGGACGGCTCCGCGGTTCCGGCTCGAACGGCATGATCCCGGCACCGTCTGGCGCGACGCGGCTCTACGTCATCGTCGGCGATCCCATTGCGCAGGTGCGCTCGCCGGCAGGCGTGAGCAGCGCCTTCGCCGCCTGCGGTCACGACGGCATTCTCGTGCCGGTCCAGGTCTCGGTTGCCGACCTGCCGGACTTCCTGTCGCTCGCGACGCGTCTGCAGAATCTCGACGGCATCGTCGTGACCATCCCGCACAAGTTCGCTTGCTACCAGGCCTGCGCGAGCGCGACCGAGCGCGCGCATTTCCTGCGTACCGTAAACCTGATGCGCCGGCGCGCCGACGGTTCGTGGCATGGCGACATGGTGGACGGTCTGGGCTTCGTCGGTGCGGCGCGGGCGCAGGGGATCGATCCGAAGGGGATGCGGGCACTCCTCGTCGGCGCCGGCGGCGCGGGATCGGCGATGGCGCTGGCGCTGGTCGAGGCCGGCGTGAGCGATCTCGCCATTCATGACAGCGCGACTGTGCGCCGCGACGCGTTGATCGGCCGGCTCAACGGACTCGGCAAGACCCCTGTGCGGGTCGGCACCGTGGATCCCACGGGCTTCGACTTCGTCGCCAATGCGACACCGGCGGGGATGACGGACGGCGACCCGCTGCCGGTCGATGTCATGCGGCTTGCGCCGTCGGCCTATTGCGGCTGCGTGATCACCAAGCCTGAAGTCTCGTCCTTCATCGCAGCGGCCCGAAAGCTCGGCTGCGTGACGGGAACCGGCACGGACATGTACGAGCAGCACCAGAGCATCATGGTCGATTTCCTGCTCGGTCGCGACGGCGGAGGGTAGGCGATCGCCCGGTGTCAAGGGGCCTTGCCGGCACCGGTTGCCCCCTATGGGGCTTGAGCGATCAGAGCCGACGTAGGATCATGGGCCCGCGCGAGCCGGTCGCGCACCCTGGGAGAGGAACGAGGAATGATCAAGGGCAGGACCGTTGCAACGGCGGTGATCGGTGCTACCGCGCTGCTTCTCTCTTTGGCAAATGCGGCCGAGGCCGCGCAATGCGGCAGTTCGTCGGCCGGCTTCGAGGCCTGGAAGCGCGAGTTCGGTGCGGAGGCACAGGGCAAGGGCATTGGCCAGACCGCGGTCTCGGCGCTGATGCAGACCAGTTACGCCAGTGCCACCATCGCGGCCGACCGCGGCCAGCGCAGCTTCTCGCTGTCGCTCGACCAATTCCTCGCCAAGCGCGGCGCCACCACCATCGTTGCCAAGGGTCGCCAGCTCAAGCAGTCGCAGGCCGCCTTGTTCGCCTCGATCCAGCAGCGCTATGGCGTCCCGCCGGGGCCGCTGATCGCGATCTGGGGCATGGAGACCGGCTTCGGCAGCCAGCGCGGCAACCAGAACATGCTCTCCTCGATCGCGACGCTCGCCTACGACTGCCGCCGTCCCGAATTCTTCACCGACCAGCTCTATGCGGCGCTGAAGCTGATCGATCGCGGCACGCTGTCGGGCGCAACCCGCGGCTCGATGCACGGCGAAGTCGGCCAGACCCAGTTCATGCCCAAGAACATCCTGGCCTATGGCACCGGCAATCTCGAAGTTGCGGCCAATGCGTTGAACTCGACGGCGAATTTCCTCAAGGCGCACGGCTGGCGCGCAGGAGCCGGTTACCAGCCGGGCGAGGCGAATTTCGCCGCCATCGAGGCCTGGAATGCCGCCGGCGTCTATCAGAAGGCGATCGCCCTGATGGGACGGCAGATCGACGAGGGAGGAGCGGCCGCCTCGCGTTGACCGGAGCCCCGTTTCGAACGGGGCTCTGGATTCCTGTTTTGGCGCGTTTTCTTTACGCGAACCGGCATCCACTTCGCTTGAAAACGCTCTTGCTCAGCAAGGCGTGATGCGCCGGCAAGAGAAAGTTGTTGCCATCGGGAACCGACGGCACGAGGTTTGCTTTGATCAAGTTCGGGGCTGGGCATGAGGAGACTCAACATGGCGACCCAGATCGTGATGGACCAGACGGGCGACACGCGCCACGAGTTTGATCCTGGCAATGCCGAAGCGCTGACGCGGGCCGAACGGCGCTTTCGGGAGCTGACCGGAGCCGGCTTCACCGCCGCGCTGCGAACCGGACCCGGCGAAGTCACCCGGATCCGATCGTTCGACCCGACCGCGCATGAAACGCTGTTCTATCCCCGCCTGGTCGGCGGTTGATCTGAGCTGCCCATGATCGCGGCAGTTTGGCTTCGCGCGCCGGCGCGTGCGCGTCTGCATGCGCTGCGCGAACTCTATCGGCGCTTCTTCGGCGAGAACACGCCGGATGCGCGCGGCCGCCGGCTTCTGGCCGAATGGCTGTCACCGGCGCAGCGCGCGCAGTTCGAGCAGCACCGGTATTTCGATGTCGTCGGCTGCGAGACCGGCAAGATCTATCGCATCCATTATGGCACGGCCGCCAACGTCCATGAGATCGACGAGGGCGGAATTGCAACGATGGGGTGGTGCTTCGTCCCGTCAGGCTTCCTCGTCCCTGGGGACGTGATGCTCGCACAGAAGATCGCGCTCGAGACGGACGAGAGGGGCGCGCTGGCGCTCGCCAACAGGTTTCCGCCGGCAACGCATTCCGAGCACTTTTACCGGCGGCCGTTCTAAAGCATGATCCGGAAAAGTGCGAAGCGGTTTTCCGAAAAGATCATGCTCAAACAACAACCTAAAGCGCGATGATGATTCATCCTCATCTCATCGCGCTTTAGGGCGAGGCGATCAGTAATGCGTGGTGCGATAGGCATCCAGCGCGTGCGCCGCAAAAACGCCGACGCTGCAAAGGGCAAGCAGGGCCGAGATCAGCTCGGTCATAGCTCGTCCTCCTGCGGCGAGAGGGCGACGAGGTGCTGGCAGCACGAATAATCCCAGATCAGGTCGAGGAAGAATTGCATGGTGGCCGTCCCTGTATGATTTTGACAGTTAGATAACCGGACATCTGTTTCAGGCGTGTTTCGTCGCATCGGGAAACAGGTTTCGTGGGGCCCCCGGACTGGTTTGTGCGCTGCGGAGCCGCTACATCCCGCTCTTCCTCAATCCTGTTAGCCGCGAAGGCGGCGCATCACATTGCGAGGCGAAATCATGGCGCAGGTCGAGTGGTTCGACGATCTCACCATCGGAATGCAGTTCAAATCCCCCGAAGTTCACGTCACCGAGGCCGACATCAAGCGTTTCGCGGCCGAGTTCGATCCGCAGCCGATGCATCTCGACCACGAAGCCGCCAAGCAGACCCTGTTCAGGGGTCTCGCCGCCTCGGGATGGCACACCGCCGCGATTGCCATGAACCTCGCGATCCAGACCCGCCCCTTCGGTCCGCATCCGCTGATCGGCGCCGGCGTCGACGGACTGCGCTGGACCATCCCGGTGCGGCCCGATGACCGCCTGCATCTGGTCGGCGAGGTCATGAGCCTGACGCCGTCGAAGTCGAAGCCGCAGGGTATCGCGCTGGTGAAATGGACGATGTTCAACCAGAACGGCGAGGAGGTTTACACCTTCACCCCGATTGCGATCGTGCCGCGGCGCGAGTAGGGGGCGGCGCTCGACGCCGGCGGCTGAAACCCTTGCGAGCCGCCGGCAGAGATGGTCATCTCGGCCCGGGGAAGACGCTGGAGGCTGACATGAAACGATCCCTTCTCGCCGCCGGGTTGCTTGCCGGCGTCTTGGGCGCAGTCGCTTTGACCGCAAGGCCGGCGCTCGCGCAACAGTCCAAGGTCGGCGACTGGACCATCGAGAAGCGCACGCAGGACGCGCATTGCAACGCGAGCCGCGGCTACAAGGACAAGGAAGACGAGAACCGCGACTACGTCATCGTCATCACCTATTCCGAGAAGGCTATCGTCCTCGTGATGATCTATGACGGCTGGGAGTGGGACAAGGTCGGCGAGATCCTGCGGGCCGATGTCGGCACCGATGACGCCGATATCATGAAGAAGGCGAAGTGGGAGGTCATGGACAAAACCACCGTGCGCGGCATCTTCGAGTACGATCAGTCCATGATGGACCGGCTGTCCAAGGCCAAGCGTCTTTCGCTCGATTTCGAGGACGATGACGACGACAGCATCGAGATGCAGGTCCCGCGCGCCGGAGAAGCGCTGGCGGCGCTGAAATTCTGCGAGGAGAATCGGAAGTGAATTGCCGGCGCCGGCCGACGAAGCCGGCGGGATCGGCGGCGACAAGATTCTGCGGCGCGCTCCACCGCGTGACTCATCGCACACAGTCCGCGCGCTGTTCGCATTTATCCTAAAGCATGATCCGGAAAAGTGCGAAGCGGTTTTCCGAAAAGATCATGCCCAAACAACAACCTAAAGCGCGATGATAATTCATCCTGATCTCATCGCGCTTTAGTCTTTGGCGAAAATGTCCAAGCCGCATCCTGCGGTTGACGTTACGCAAGGACGATGTTCGATATTCCAGCATTTCGTTGCAACGATTTCTCCTCGTCGAAGGCGACGATTGACCGGCCCGTCTCCTCCGCCAGTTCCTGGATCGCGCTCTCTCTCGCGCGCGCGGGCAACACGTGGATTGCGTCGTCCGGCCGATGACGATCCTCCAGCGGAGACGACGGTGAAGACGCATCTGCATCGCGTGTTCGCCAAGACCGGCGTTTCTCGTCAGGCCGATCTCGTCAAGCTCGCGCCGGGATTCTCCAATCCGCTCGTGCACTGAGACGGCGTTCAAAACGCAGGCCGAGTCGCTGCAGCTCGCAATAGGTTCAAACAGAAGCATCATTATCGCGCGTCGTTCGATCGAATGACGCGATTTTCCGCGTTCTCGTCTACTAGACGTCACACGATCTGCTGTTCGACGTATCAGATATTTCTGTGAAGCAACTCACTGCAAGCGGAAGTGGATCCCGTCAATCTCTCGTGCAGGTTGAGAGGAGATTGTCATGCCAACGGCGTCACCGGTACTGACACGCAGGTTCCGCGATATCGTCGCCCGCATAGGCGCGGCATTCCGCCAGCAGCGCGAAATCGACGCGCAGCGCGCATTGCGGCGCTATCGCCACCTGCTGGAGCAGCCGCACGAAACATTGCTTTTGAGTGAAATCATTCCAGCCAGCAACGAAGAGGATATTTCAGGAAATGCCTACGGATCTGATGCGCGCGAGCACGCCGGCCGCCCCAAATTCGAACGTGCGTAACGTCAACATTGTCGCGATCGCGCTGACCGCGGCGCTCGTCGCTCTTCAACTGGTCGGCCTCACGATGCTGGAACGATCTCACGCTTACGCGATGCATCCGTCGGTTTCACTTGAGCCGGCCGTTTGCACCGAGAGCGTCGACGTCCCTGTCTCGCAAATTCCCTACGATTGACCGGAGGGCGCATTGTGCCTGATGTCACGACTCTGATGCTGCTGAGCGTTGCGGTGTTCGCGGGCGCCTTCGTTTCCGGGCTCTCGGGTTTTGCCTTCTCGGCGGTGGCGGGCGCCATTCTGCTCCGGGTGTTTCAGCCGCTCGAAGCCGCGCCGCTGATGATGGCGTGCAGCATCGGCGTGCAGGCCACCAATCTGTGGGCGCTTCGGCGCAACATCCGCTGGGAAGGCAGTCTGCTGCTGATCGTCGGCGGCTTGATCGGCGTTCCCATCGCGGTCCCGCTGTTGCAGTCCACGGACACGCATCTGCTCCGACGCGGCTTCGGCATCATCGTCGCGCTCTATGCGGCCTACATGCTGCTGCGGCCGACGCTGGTGACGGCCGGCGAGGCGGTCGGGCGGCACTGGGTCGCGCTGATCGGGTTTGGGGGAGGACTGGTCGGCGGGCTGACCGCGATGCCCGGCGCGATCCCGACGATCTGGTGCGACATGCGCAGCATGCCCAAGAGCGAGCAGCGCGGTCTGGTGCAGCCGTTCATCGCCGCGATGCAGCTGTTCGCGATCGCGCTGCTGGTCGGACATCAGGATCTGTCGTCAAAAGTTTTCGTCGACCTCGCGGTCAGCCTGCCGGCGGTGTTCGCAGGCTCCGCGCTCGGCGTGATCGCCTTCCACAGGGTCAACGAGACGGTCTTTCGCAAGACCGTGCTCGTTCTGTTGTTGCTGTCAGGGATTTCCCTGATCTAGTGACCAGGATTGGTGATTGAGCCCTGGACCGGGGCCGCGCTGGTGTCGTTGCCGTGATGCACCAGCGGCTTCATGCCGGTGACGGTCCGCAGCAGCACATAGAACACCGGCGTCAGGAACAGGCCGAACACGGTGACGCCGATCATGCCGGAGAACACGGCGACGCCCATCGCGCGCCGCATCTCCGAGCCCGCGCCGGTCGAGAGCACCAGCGGCAAGACGCCCATGATGAACGCCATCGACGTCATCAGGATCGGGCGCAGCCGCAGCCGGCTCGCCTCGATCGCGGCCCGGATCGGCGTGCGGCCCGCGAATTCGAGCTCGCGCGCGAATTCGACGATCAAGATCGCGTTCTTGGCCGAGAGTCCCACCAGCACGATCAAGCCGATCTGGGTGAAGACGTTGTTGTCGCCCTTGGAGATCCAGACGCCGAACATTGCCGCCAGCAGACCCATCGGCACGATCATGATGATCGAGAGCGGCAAGGTCAGGCTCTCATAGAGCGCGGCCAGCACCAGGAACACCAGCAGGATCGCCAGCGGGAACACCCAGAGGCCGGAATTGCCGGCGATGAACTCCTGATAGGTCAGGTCGGTCCATTCGAAGGCAAAGCCGGGCGGCAATGTCTCCGCCGCGATCCGCGTCGCGACTTCCTGTGCCTGGCCCGATGAAAAGCCGGGCGCAGCCGCCGCGTTGATGTCGGACGACAGGAAGCCGTTGTAGCGGATCGCACGTTCCGGACCCGCGCTCTGGCGGATCGTGAGCAATGCCGACAGCGGCACCATGTCGCCGGAGGACGAGCGCACCTTCAACTGCCTGATGTCGTCGGCACGCGCGCGGAACGGCGCATCGGCCTGCACGTAGACGGAGTAGGTACGTCCAAACTTGTTGAAGTCGTTGACGTAGTAGGAGCCGAGGTAGATCTGCAGCGTGTTGAACACCTCCGTCACGGGCACGCCGAGCTGGAGCGCCTTGGTGCGGTCGATGTCGGCAAAGAGCTGGGGCACGTTGACCTGGAAACTCGAGAATACGCCGGCGATCTCCGGCGCCTTCTGCATCGCCGCCATGAAGGCTTTGGTCGCCTCGTTCAGCGCTTCATAGCCGAGGCCGGCACGATCCTCGATCTGCAGCTTGAAGCCGCCGATGGTGCCGAGACCGTTGACCGGCGGCGGTGGGAACATGGCGATGAAGGCTTCCTGGATGCCGGCATATTTCTTGTTCAACTCGGCCGCGAGCGCGGGGCCGCTGAGCGAAGGATCCTTGCGCTCATCGAACGGCTTGAGCGTTGAGAACACGATGCCGGCATTGGAGGAGTTGGTGAAGCCGGCGATCGACAGGCCGGGAAACGCGACCGAGCTCTCGACACCGGGCTGGGTCAGCGCGATGTCGCTCATCTTGCGGATCACCTCTTCGGTGCGATCGAGCGCTGCACCATCGGGCAGCCGCGAGAAGCCGACCAGGTACTGCTTGTCCTGGCCCGGCACGAAGCCGCTCGGCACCTGCTGAAACAGGAAGGCGGTCACACCAACCAGCACCACGTAGAGGCCCATCACCGCGGCCTTGCCTGAGATCACCTTGGTGACGGTGCCGCTATAATTCTCCGAAGAGCGCGTGAACGCCTTGTTGAAGCCACGGAAGAACCAGCCAAGGCTCTTTTCCATGATGATCGTCAGCCTGTCCTTCGGCTCATTGTGGCCCTTGAGCAGCAGTGCCGACAGCGCCGGCGACAGCGTCAGCGAGTTGACGGCGGAGATCACGGTCGAGATCGCGATCGTCAGCGCGAACTGCTTGTAGAACTGCCCGGTGAGGCCGGAGATGAAGGCGAGCGGCACGAACACTGCGATCAGCACCATGGCGATCGCGATGATCGGGCCGGAGACTTCGCGCATTGCCTGGTAGGTCGCATCGCGCGGCGACAGCCCGCCCTCGATGTTGCGTTCGACATTCTCGACCACGACGATAGCGTCGTCGACGACGATGCCGATCGCGAGCACCAGGCCAAACAGGCTGAGTGCGTTGATGGAGAAGCCGAAAAGGTGCATCACCGCGAAGGTGCCGACGATCGACACGGGCACGGCCAGCAGCGGAATGATCGATGCGCGCCAGGTCTGGAGGAACAGGATCACCACCAGCACCACCAGCGCGATCGCCTCCAGCAGCGTGTGGATGACGGCTTCGATCGACGAGCGCACGAACTGGGTGGGGTCGTAGACGATCTGATAGGACACGCCTTCCGGCATGTTCTTCTTGATCTCGGCCATGGTGGCGCGGACGTGATCGGAAATCTCGAGCGCGTTGGAGCCCGGCGCCTGGAAGATCGGGATCGCGACTGCCTGCTTGTTGTCGAGCAGCGATCGCAGGCCGTATTCGGACGCGCCAAGCTCGATGCGCGCGACGTCGCGTAAGCGCACGACTTCGCCGCGCGTGCCGGTCTTGACCACGATGTCGCCGAACTGCTCCTCGTTCGCGAGCCGCCCTTCCGCATTGACGGACATTTGCAGGTCGATACCCCTGACGTTGGGGGAGGAGCCGACGACGCCGGCGGCGGCCTCGACGTTCTGCGCCTGGATCGACTTGACGATATCGCTTGCGGTGAGGCCGTGCTCGGCGGCCTTTTGCGGATCGACCCACACCCGCATCGAATAATCGCCGGCGCCGTAGAGTTGGACGTCGCCGACGCCGTCGATCCGCGCCAGCCGGTCCTTGACGTTGAGCACGGCGTAATTGCGTAAATACGTCATGTCGTAGCGGTTGTTCGGCGACAACAGATGCACGACCATGGTGAGGTCGGGCGACGACTTCTTGGTGATGATGCCGAGCTGGCGCACCACGGCGGGGAGGCGCGGCTCGGCCTGCTGCACGCGGTTCTGCACCAGCTGTGTCGCCTTGTCAGGATCGGTGCCGAGCCGGAACGTCACCGTCAGCGTCATCGCGCCATCGGTCGTCGCCTGGCTCGACATGTAGAGCATGTTCTCGACGCCATTGATCTGCTCCTCGATCGGCGTCGCCACCGTCTCCGCGATCACCTTGGGATTGGCGCCGGGATAGGTTGCGCGCACCAGCACCGAGGGCGGCACGACGTCCGGATATTCCGAGATCGGCATCGCGAACAGCGAGATCAGGCCGGCGAGAAAGATCAGGACCGACAGCACGCCCGCGAAAATCGGACGATCGATGAAGAATTTTGAAAGATTCATGGCCTTGCCCCTGCGCGAGAGACGACTCTCCCGTCATTCCGGGCGTGGGCAAAGCCCGCGAACCCGGAATCCAGAAGTGATGTCTTGGTAGTTCAACGATTCCGCCATGCCGGTTCGCGCTGCCCGCGCCCCCCGGCATAGCGGAGAACGCTAACGCTGCACGACGTCCTGGTTGCTGTGGTTGGATACCTGCTGTGGCCCGCGCGCGCCCATCGCCGCGATCTCCGTCTTGAGCAGGGCACCCGGGCGCACGCGCTGGAGGCCGTTGACGATGATGCGGTCGCCCGTCTTCAGCCCCGCTGTCACGATACGCAACCCGTCGACGGAGCCGCCGAGCGTGATCGGTCGATAAACCGCGCGGCTGTCGTCCCCGACCCCCATCACGAACTTCTTGTCCTGGTCGGTGCCGATCGCGCGCTCGTCGATCATGACCAGCGACTGTTGCTTGGGCTGGCCCATGCGCACGCGGGCGAACTGGCCTGGGATGAGACGCCCGTCCTCGTTGTCGAACACCGCGCGGACACGGATGGTGCCGCTCTGGCCGTTGACCTGGTTGTCGATGAGCTGGATGTGTCCCTTCGCCGAGAGGCCGCCGGAGGTCGCCATCGCGACCGGGATCTGGTCGAGATTGCCGCGCTTGCCGGAGACCTCGGATATCGAGTTCAACGCCCGTACCACCAGCTCCTCATCCGCATCGAACGATGCATAGATCGGATTGACCGAGACCAGCGAGGTCAGCACGGGGGAGGCGGTGCCGGCGGCGACGAGATTGCCGACGGTGATCTCGATCTTGCCGACCCGGCCGTCGACCGGCGCACGCACCTCGGTGTAATCGAGATTGAGCTTTGCGGTCTGGAGCGTCGCCTCGGCCGCCTTCACGTTGGCGATGGCTTCGCGGTTGGCGTTGTCGCGCTGGTCGTAGTCGCGCCGCGTGACCACGGCGTTGCCGACGAGCTGCGCGCCGCGCTCGAGCTCACTCTGGGTGAACACGACGCGCGCTTTCGCAGCTTCAAGCTGGGCCGCGGCCTTGTCGACCTCCGCCGCGTAGGGCGCCGGATCGATCTTGAACAGGATGTCACCGGCCTTCACCAGCGCGCCTTCAGTGAAGTTGGTCGAAAGGATCGCACCGGCGACTCGCGGCCGAAGCTCAACGCGGTTGATCGCCTCCAGCCGGCCGGAGAAGTCGTCCCACAGCACGGTCTGCCGCGGCTCGATCATCGCGACGGTGACGGAGACGGCTTGTTCGGCCGCAGCGGCGGTTGCCGTCGCCTGGGCTGCACGAAAGTAGTGGCCGGTCGCAATCGAGCCAGCTACGGCGAGGGCGCCCACGATGGCGGCGCCGCCGAGGAGGCGGCGGAAACGGACGGTATGGGCGGTATTTTGGGAGGGGTGCATTTGCGCGCTCCAGATATGTAGTGTTCACTACAGATGTGGAGCTGGATGCCGCAGTGCAAGATACTTATGTACCATTCACTGAGAAAATTGTAGCGGCATACCGCAAGAATTGGAAGACGGCGGGAAAATAAAGCTAGAACAAATAGATAGGATTTGGCGTTAGCCTCCGGCAGACCGCGAATTCTGAGGAGACAGGCACATGGGCATGGGACGCCCCCGCGAATTCAACGCCGAGACGGCGTTGGACCAGGCGATGGAAGTGTTTTGGCGCCATGGCTACGAGGGCGCCACCATCGCCCAGCTCACCGAGGCCATGGGCATCAATCCCCCGAGCCTTTACGCCTGTTTCGGCAACAAGGAAGGCCTGCTGAAGGCCGCGCTCAACCGCTACACCAAACTACGCGGCGTCTGGATGGACGAGGTGGTGGCAGCGCCGACCGCCCGCGAGGTCGCGGAGCGGATGCTGAGGGGCATCGCCGACAAGCAGACCGATCCCGCCAACCCGCCTGGCTGCCTGCTCGTGCAAGGCGGCATCGCCTGCGGCACCGGCTCTGAAAGCGTCCCCTTCGAGCTCGCCGCCCGCCGCGCTGAGAACGAGGACCAGCTCCGCGACCGCTTCATCCGCGCCATGGCCGAAGGCGATCTGAAGCCGACGTCAGATCCCGCTGCGCTTGCGCGCTATGTGTCGGCGGTGTCTGTCGGCATGGGCGTGATGGCATCCTCGGGCTCCGACCGCGAGGCGCTGCGGCAAGTGGCGAGTGTGGCCGTGCAGGCGGTCGAGGCGCAGTCCACTGAAAGAACGTGACGACGCGTTAGCGTCTTCGCCTCTCATCTCGCGGGTTAGGTGGCAGGCAGCGATGGCGGTGGGACGAAGCCGCCGAACTCGCGTTCGAGCAGCTCGGCCAGCGCAATCGTTGTGCGGTCCTCTAGATAAGGCCCGATGATCTGGACGCCAATCGGCAGGCCCGAAGGCGTGCGCTCGATCGGGACGGCGGTCGCAGGCAGTCCGCAGGTCGAGGCGGGGTCGGCCCAGATGAAGCACGCATCGGCGTAGGGATGGAGCTTTCCGTCGATGTCGAGTTGTCGCGCGTCGAACGGTTCGGAATGGTCATGTGGAAAGGCCGGCACGGCGGCGGCCGGGTAGATCACCGCGTTGAAATCGCGGAACAGCTCCTGCCATCGTTGTTGCAGTTGCAGGCGCGCCGCATCGGTCGCCAGCCATTCACGATGGAGCATGGCCCAGCCGCGCGCGCGCTCGGCCTGCAGGCCGCGGTCGTCGGGCGCGAGTGCCGCGGCAAGGCCTTGCGCCTCTGCGAGGGCGCCTGGTGTCAGGCGTGGACTTCGCGCTGCGTTCAACAGCTTCATGTAGAGCCGAGCGGATTCGGCGAGATCGGGCAGCGACGTGCTTGAGCGCGCGACCCGTGCGCCTGATCGTTCGAGCCGCTCGGCCAATCGTCCAATGGCTGAGCGCACCGCGTCACCCGTCGGCATCAGCGGATGGGTATCGATCACGAGGATCCTGAAACCCTTGAGCTGGTCATGGCGCGGGGCGGGCAGCGCCAGGCGATAGCCGATGCCGTCGCGCATCTCGTCGGGGCCCGCAATCACGTCGAGCGCCAACGCAAGGTCCGAGGCGGTGCGCGTCATCGGCCCAACGACAGCCAGATCACCCTGGCCCGGGACGGGCGGTGCCGGCGGCAGACTGTATCCGCGCAGCGGGACCAGGCCGAGGCTTGGCTTGTGTCCGAACACCCCGCAGAAATGTGCGGGCACCCGGATCGAGCCGCCGATATCCGAGCCGATCGAGAGCGGGCCGAACCCCGCCGCCAGCGCCGCCCCCGAGCCGCCTGAAGAGCCACCGGGCGACCGGCCGAGGTCCCACGGGTTGTTCGTCATCCCGTAGATATCGTTATAGCTCTGGAAGTCCCTGAGGCCGATCGGGATATTGGTCTTGCCGATGATGACGGCGCCGGCCGCCTTCAACCGCGAGACGACAAGGGCGTCCTCCACGGGTTGGAAATCCCTGAAATGCGGAAAGCCCCATGTCGTCGGCAGGCCGGCGACGTTGAACGGTTCTTTCAAGGTCACGGGGATGCCGAGCAATGGCTGCCGCTCGCCGCGCCCAAGAGCGGCATCGGCGGCGCGCGCGGCGTCTCTTGCGCGATCGAAATCGCGAACGATGACGGCATTGATCCGGCCGTCCAGCGCTTCGATGCGCGCAATCGTGTGCGCGAGCAACTCTGACGCGGAAATCTTTCGCGCGTGCAGGGCGCTCAGAAGCGTGCTGATCGAACCGTAGTCGCAGTCAGTGGCATCTGCGGGCAATCCTGGTTGCATCACGATCTCCATTGTCTCGCATCGCCGTGTCGATGTCGTTCGGCTGCAAGTCGATCCTTGTATCGAACATGCGACGGGAAATGGTGCGGTCGGCCATGCCTTCCGAACCGTTAACGGCGAAACCGCCTTCGCTGGCAGGATTCGCACCATTGGAGTGCGAAATTCTTCAACGATCTGTACTGTGCATGGGGTTGTTTTCGCGTTTTTTAATCGAGCGTCCCGCGGGGAACGGCGCTCTATGCGGGATCGATGGGTCTGTACGCGCCGCTGCTCGCGTGGCATTGGGGACGGTGAAGCCTGGACACTGACGACCATGTTCGCCCTGACATTCCTTGGGACCTCGGCCAGCGTTCCGTCAGCGGAGCGCAACCATCCGGCTCTCCTCGTAGAGGTGGCGGGCAAGCGCATCCTCATCGATTGCGGCGAGGGTACGCAGCGCCAGTTGCTGCGCAGCGGCGCGGGCTTTCGACGGCTTGACCGCATCCTGCTGACGCACGGTCATCTCGATCACGTGCTCGGCATCCCCGGCCTGTTCTCAACGCTGGGGTTGCGCCAGAATTCCGACGTGATGACCGTCCATGCAGGGCAGGGTACGCTCGACATCGTCATCCGCATGCTTGCGGGCCTGTGGGGCGCAGGCAGGGCGCCGATCCCTGTCGAGTTCGCGCCGCTGACCGAAGGACAGGTCATCGACGCCGGCGACTTCAGCGTCGATTGTTTTCCAGTCCGCCACCGCGAGACCGACAGCTTTGGCTTCTGTTTCCAGAGTCCCGCACGTCGCCATCTGGAGCGGGAGCGACTCGCTGCCCTCGGTGTTCCCGATGGGCCGATGCGCGGAGAACTGGCCGCAGGACGCCCGGTCGTGATCGAGGACGGCCGAACCATCGATCCCGAAGACGTTCTGGGGCCGCCGGGCGGCGGCAGGAAGCTCGTGGTGATCGGCGACACCGAAACCACCGACGGGCTGTCGCAATACGTCGCCGACGCCGATCTGCTGGTGATCGAGGCGACGTTCCTCGATCGCGACGCGCCAACCGCGCGGGACTATGGCCACCTCACCGCGCTCGAGGCGGCTTCGTTTGCCGCCGCGAACAACGTCCGGCAACTCGTGCTGAATCACATGTCGGGGCGCTATCAGGACCAAGAGCTGCTGGCCGAAGCGACGAGGTTGTTTCCAAACACGCGGATCGCCGCCGATTTCGACCAGATCGCCATCTAGTCAGGTCGACGTGACTCATCTCGTCAATCCCGACTTGATCGCGAGATCCTGCACCTCTCTGGTCGCCTGCATCAGCCTTGGCAGTGCCTGGTCGCGGAAGGTCGGCATGTCCATGCGCATCGCATCGACAGTGACGCTCAATCCCCCGATCACAAGACCCTGGGCATCGAAGATCGGCGTTGCCAGCGTGCGCAGGCCATAGGCGTTCTCGCCGTCGGAGACGGCATGGCCCTTCTTCTTCACCTGATCGAGCCGGGCGAGCAGGGCATCGAGATCGGTCAGCGTTCGCTCCGACAGCTTTACGCGGGGTCGCAATTCCAGTCGCGCGATCTGCTCGTCCCGCGCCAGATGCGCCAACATGACATGGCCGAGCGCGGCGCTGTAGGCGGGAATGCGCGTGCCCGGTCGGCGATCCATCTTGTGGCGGTCGAGGCCCGCGCCGATGCGCGCGAGATAAATCACGTCGCCGCCGTCGAGGACCCCGAGCGAGGCCGCATCGCCGACATCAGGTACGAGATCGCGCAGCAGCGGCTCGACGATCGGCCGCAAGGATCCGTGCGACAGCACGGTGTAGCCGAGGTCCAGGCAGGCAACCCCGAGGCGGAACCGGCGGCTTTGCGGAACCGCCTGGACGTAGCCGAGCTCGACCAGGGTCTGGATCAGCCGGAACGCCGTCCCGCGATCGAGATCGGCGCGTGCGGCAATCTCACTCAGGGTCAGCTCGAAGGCCTCGCTGGTGAAGCCCTTGAGCACTGCGAAGGCCTTGCCGACGGAGGCGACATAATTCTTGGGATTCTTCGGGGGCGTTTCCGAAGCGCGCTTTGTGGCCTTCTTTTCGATCTTGGCCATACTCTAATGTCTCGCCATGACATGTCGCCCTTGACGTGACGGCAAGCTGATTTTACGACAGGTCGAGTTAGTAACAAATGTTCGCATTCCGAACAACATCGATTTGACGATCGGAGGAAGTTTGTCGACATCATCGCTGCACCCCCATGGCGTGTTCTCCGCCGCGCTGACGCCGCTCGACACCGAGCTCGCCCCCGATCATGCGCGTTTCGTCGCGCATTGCCGCCATCTTCTGGACGAAGGCTGCGACGGCATCGCGTTGCTGGGCACGACAGGCGAGGCGAACTCCTTCTCGGCCGCCGAGCGCACCGCACTGCTCGAGGCAGTGGTCGCCGCCGGCATCGCGCCGCAGCGGCTTCTGCCCGGCACCGGCGTCGCCGCGCTCAGCGAGACTGTCGCCTTGACGCGGCACGCGCTCTCGGTCGGCGTCGATTCCGTCGTGATGCTGCCGCCGTTCTACTATAAGGGCGTTACCGATGACGGCATCTTCGCCTCCTACAGCGAAGTCGTGCAGCGCATCGGCGATGTCAGGCTCAAAATCGTGCTCTATCATATCCCGCAGATGTCGGCGCAGCCGATCTCGCATGCGCTGATCGAACGGCTGCGCGCGGCTTATCCGTCCACCTTCACCGGCATCAAGGATTCCTCCGGCGACTTCGCCAACATGACCGCGATGGTCGAGCGCTTCCCGGGCTTTTCGGTCCTGGTCGGGGCCGATCCGCTGCTGCTGCCGTTGCTGCGCAAGGGCGGCGCCGGCTGCATCACCGCGACTTCCAATCTCGTCGCGCGCGATCTTGCCTATGTCTACAAGCATTTTCGCGATAGCGACGACGACACGGCACTCAAGGCGGCGCAGGCGCGCATCGTAAATGCGCGCGAATTGGTCTCGCGTTTCCCGCAGATGGCCTCCCTGAAGGCGCTGGTCGCCGAGCGCACCGGCCATGCCGGATGGCAGCGCCTGCGGCCGCCGCTGGAATCCTTGCCGCCGGGCCAGGTCAAAGAGCTGCTCGCGAATGCGACGGCATTCGCCTAGCGTGGCGCGCGACGAGGCGATCCGATGTCCGACACTTTCCGTGATGCGTTGACCGGGCTTGCCGCCATCGTCGGCGACAAGCACGTCATCGCGTCCGGGCCCGACCAGGAGCCCTATGTGGTGGACTGGCGCGGGCGCTATCACGGTCGCGCCGCCGCTGTGGTGAAGCCCGGCTCGACCGCCGAGGTCGCTTCCGTCGTCAAGTTCTGCGCGGGAAGGCAGCTCGCGATCGTGCCGCAAGGCGGCAACACCGGCATGTGCGGAGCCGCGACCCCGGACGATCGTGCGGGCAATGTCGTGATCCGGCTCGACCGCATGCGGGCCGTGCGCGACGTCAGCCCGCTCGCCAACACCATTACCGTGGAGGCCGGCTGCATCCTCGCCGACGTGCAGAATGCGGCCCGGGACGTCGATCGCTATTTCCCCCTGAGCCTGGGTGCCGAGGGCTCCTGCCAGATCGGCGGCAACATCTCGACCAATGCCGGCGGCACGGCCGTACTGCGCTACGGGCCGACGCGCGATCTCGTGCTCGGGCTGGAGGTCGTGCTGCCCGACGGGAGAATTTTCAACGGCCTGCGTGGGCTCCGCAAGGACAACACAGGTTACGCGCTCAAGCAGCTCTTCATCGGCGCAGAGGGGACGCTCGGCATTGTCACCGCTGCCGTGTTGAAATTGTTCTCGCCGCCGCGCAGCTCGGCACTGGCGCTGCTCAAATTGCAGGGCGTCGAGCAGGCGCTCGAGATCATGCAACGCCTGCGCGGTGCGGTCGGCGACCGGCTCGGCAGCCTCGAGATCATGTCGCGATCACAGATTGAAGCGATCGCGGAGACCGTGCCTGATGTCACGATCCCGTTCGAGCTGACGACGCCGTGGTATCTGATCGTCGAGCTGACCGACACGCTCGCGGGCGTCGATCTTGATGAGCCGCTCGGGGCGGTGCTCGCGGATGCGATGGAGGCCGGGCTTGCCGAAGACGTCATCCTGGCGTCCAACCTCGCGCAGGCGAAGGCGATCTGGGCCGTCAGGCACAGTGTCTCCGAAGGCAACAAGCGCAGCGGTTATGTGGTGTCGCACGACAGCGTGGTGCCGCTGGACCGTCAGGCTGTCTTCGTCACCAATGTCGAGGCCCGGATCAACGCCGCCGTGCCGGATGCGCGCGTCGTGATGCACGGCCATATCGGCGACGGCAACATCCACGTGATCGCCCTGATCGACCGCGCGCATAGCCGGGACCCGGACGCGACGGCCGCGCTGGTAGCTGAGATCAACGAGATCGTCGACGACGAGACCGCGGCGCAGGGCGGGGCCATCAGCGCCGAACATGGCATCGGGATCACAAATCGCAGCCGGCTCGCCCGCGTCGCCGACCCGCTCGACATCGAGCTGATGCGGGGCATCAAGCAACTGCTTGATCCGCACGGTCTGATGAACCCCGGCAAGATTTTTGGCGCAGGAGCGGTATGACGATGACGAGCGTCCGCCTGCTTGCCGACGATCTCACCGGTGCGCTCGACACCGCCGCGGAGTTTGTCGGCTTGTGCGGACCGTTCAACGTCGCCTGGCCTGAAGCGTCTGCTCCGCTGGATTGCGGGAGCCTCGCGATCGATAGCGGCACCCGCGAGCGGTCGAAGGTTGAGTGCATCGAGATCGTCGGACGGCTGGCGCCGCTGCTCCGCGAGGCGACGATCGCCTACAAGAAGGTGGATAGCCTGCTGCGCGGCGCATGGGCCGCCGAGCTCGGCGCATGCCTGCGCAGTGGCCATTGGGCGTCGTGCGTGGTCGCACCTGCCTTCGACTATCAGGGGCGCCGCACCGTGGGTGGCCAGCAATTTGCGCGTACGGTGCAAGGCGACTGGCATCGGGTCGGCGATAATCTCCTGACCCAATTGCAAGTGGAAGGCATCGAGGCGCGGCAGGGCCGGGCTGATGCGCTCGCGCAAGGCGGTGTTCAGGTCTTCGATGCCGAGAACGATATGGAGCTCGACCGTGTCGTCGAGATGGGACGGCGCATGCCCGGGCCCGTGCTCTGGTGCGGAAGCGGCGGGCTGGCCGGCGCGCTCGCCTGTAGTCATCGCGCCGATGCACCGGGTCAGTTGAAGCTGCCGGTGCTGGGGCTGTTCGGCTCCGACCAGGTTGCCACCGTCTCCCAGCTGGCCGCCTGCGGTGAGGCAACCATCGCGCTTGCGGAAGGTGAGGGCGCGACGCGCGTCCAGCGCCAGCTGGCCGATGACGGCGTGGCGCTGGTCCAGTTTTCCCTCGCCGACGGCCTGACCCGCGCCGAGGCGGCACGGCGGATCGCGCGCGAGATGACGGCGCTGATCGCGGCACTTGAACGGCCGGGCACGCTGATCGTTGCCGGCGGAGAGACTTTGAAGGCAGCATGCGTTGCCCTCGGCGCGCATGCGTTGCAGGTGACGGGACGTATCGTGCCGGGCTTGCCGCGTTCGATGTTGCAGGGCGGCCGCTGGGCCGGCGTCGATGTCGTCTCGAAATCCGGCGCATTTGGCACCACCGAGCTCTGGCGCGATCTGCTCCGGACCAATCATTTGCTCAACATGGAGAGTCCGACATGACCTCTCGCCATCTTGCCATCACCATGGGCGATCCGGCCGGGATCGGGCCGGAGATCATCGTCAAGGCCTGCGTCGGGCTGAAGGACCGGATCGCGACGGGCGATCTGCGTCTGCTGATCATCGGCAGTGGCGCGGCGCTCGATGGCGCGAAAGCCACGCTCGGTGTCGGCATTGCGATCCCGGAGGTCATGCCCGACGATCGCGACTGGCCGAACCTCTGCTTCCTCCAGGCCGACGTCGAAGGTGAGCCAATCAAGCCCGGCGTGCTCACGGCCGATGGCGGCCGCTTTGCCTACAAGGCGATCGAGCAGGGCGTGCGCCTGACGCAGGCGGGACGGACCGCGGCCATCGTCACGGCTCCGCTCAACAAGGAAGCCCTCAACAAGGCCGGCTATCATTTTCCTGGTCATACCGAAATGCTGGCGCATCTCACCGGTGTGCGCGGCTCGGTGATGCTGCTCGCCCACGGCAACATGCGCGTCAGCCATGTCTCGACCCATGTGGCGCTGGAGGACGTGCCGAAGCGTCTGACGCCGGAGCGCCTGCGCATGGTCATCGACCTCACCAACGATGCGCTGCTCCAGCTTGGCATCGCCAAGCCGAAGATCGCGATCGCCGCGCTCAATCCTCACGCCGGCGAGGGTGGCCTGTTCGGCCGGCAGGACATCGACGTGTCCGCGCCGACGATTGCGAAAGCGGTCGCCGACGGCCTCGATGTCGTCGGTCCCGTGCCCGGCGACACCATCTTCGTCAAGCTGCGCGCCGGTCAGTACGATGCTGCGGTGGCGATGTATCACGACCAGGGACACATCCCCGTCAAACTGCTCGGCTTCCAGGTCGATCCCGCAACCGGCCGCTGGCAGGAGCTCTCCGGCGTCAACATCACGCTGGGCCTGCCGATCATCCGCACCTCGGTCGATCACGGCACCGCCTTCGACATCGCCGGCAAAGGCATCGCCAACGAGCACAGCCTGATCGAGGCCATCGACTATGCCGAACGGCTGGCCGCTGGCGCCTCCGCATCCAAGTGACGAGATCGAGCGCACGATGACCAACGCCTTCACACCCATCGAAATCCTTCGTCCGACCGTCCTCGAGTTCGGCTGCGGCACGATCACCGCAGCGGCGCGCTTCGCCGAGCGCATCGGCGCCAAACGACCGCTCGTAATTTCCGATCCGTTCAACGCCCGCCGCGTCGACATGCTCGCGCTGCCGGGTGCAGTGAAGGTGTTCGGCGAGGTAAAGCCCGAGCCGGACCTGCCCAATCTCGACAAGGCCGTGGCGATGGCGCGCGACGTCAAGCCCGATCTCGTGATCGGCTTCGGCGGCGGCAGCGCGATGGATCTCGCCAAGCTGGTGGCAGTGCTCTGTACCTCCGAGGTAGCCTTTGCCGACATCGTCGGTCCCGAGAAGGTGGCCGGCCGCAGCGTGGCGCTGATGCAGATTCCGACCACGTCGGGCACCGGCAGCGAGGCCGGCACCCGCGCGCTCGTCACCGATCCCGCCAGCCAGAACAAGCAGGCGGTGCAGAGCCGCTTCATGCTGGCTGATATCGCCATCGTCGATCCCGATCTCACCATGACCGTGCCGAAGGAGATCACTGCGGCCACCGGCGTCGATGCGCTGGCGCATTGCGTCGAGGCCTATACCAGCCGCAAGGCACATCCGGCGATCGACCTCTATGCACTCGAAGGCGCCCGGCTGGTCGGCCAATATCTCAAGCGCGCGGTCGCCGACGGCGGCGATCGCGAGGCGCGCGCGGGTCTGGCGCTGGCCTCGCTCTATGGCGGCTATTGCCTCGGGCCGGTGAACACGACCGCCGGCCATGCGGTGGCCTATCCGCTCGGCACGCGCCACCACGTGGCGCACGGGCTCGCCTGCGCGGTGATCTTCCCACATACGCTGGCGTTCAACATGCCGGCGGCCGAGGCGAAGACGGTGGCGGTGCTGGCGGCACTCGGACTGCCGGCGCAGAGTGATGCGAAGCCTGCATTCGAGGCGGCTTATGGGTTTTGCAGGAATCTCGGCATCGAGATGCGGCTGTCCGCGCTCGGCGTCCCCCGGGACGATCTCGGCGTGATGGCCGACGAGGCGCACGCCATTCGCCGCCTGCTCGACAACAATCCGCGCGACCTCGGCCGGGATGCGATCCTGAACATGTACGAGGCCGCGTTCTAGCCATCTCCGCGCACGCGCGCGGCAGCCAATCAACAACAGCAAATGCAGAGGAAACTTCGATGAGATCGATGTGGATTGTTCTTGCCTCGGTCGTGCTGCTGGCGGCGTCGCCGGCGAAGGCCCAGGACGGATATCCGTCCAAGCAGGTGACGGTGATCGTTCCCTTCGCCGCCGGCGGCACCGCGGATATTTTCGCGCGTATGGTCGCGAACCATCTGCAAGTGAAGTTCGGCAAGCCGTTCGTGGTCGAGAATGTCGGCGGCGCCGGCTCGATCCTCGGCGTGACGCGGTTGGCGAAGTCGGCGCCCGACGGCATCACGCTCGGGCTTGCGAGCACGTCCGCGCTTGCTATCAATCCCACGCTCTACGGGCCGAAGCTCAGCTACCAGCCGGACAAGGATCTGGCGCCGGTTGCGCAGATCAGCGTCGTGCCCAACGTTCTCGTCGTCAACCCCGACAAGATCAAGGCGCGCACCGTGCCGGAGCTGATCGCCTACCTGAAGGCGAACCCGGACAAGGTCTCGTTCGGCTCGGCCGGCGTCGGCACTTCGCAGCATCTCGCCGGCGAGCTGTTTCAGCAGATGACCGGCACCAAGATGGTGCACGTTCCCTACAAGGGCTCGAGCCAGATGCTGACGGATCTGCTGGGTGGCCAAATCGATCTCGCTTTCGACAACGTGCCGCTGCTGCTGCCACAGGTGAAGACCGGCCAGCTCGCGATACTTGCGACCGCAACGCCGAAGCGCGCTGTCTTCGATCCGGAAGTGCCCGCCGTTGCCGAATTTCTGCCCGGCTTCGAGGCCGTCGCCTGGCACGGCTTCTTCGTTCCCGCCGCAACGCCGAGACCGATCGTCGAAAAACTCTCGGCCGAGATCCGCGCCTTCATGCAGCAGCCGGAGACGGTGCAGAAGATGGCCGAACTCGGCGCAGCCGCGGTCGCGGTGGATTCCGAACCGTTCGCGGCCTACATCGCAGCGGAAACGGCGCGCTGGAAGAAAGTGATCGAAGCCGCAAACATCAAGCTGGAGTAGGCGGCCGGGTCTTCCGACACTCGAACCGGCTACAGGCCGGATCGCGACCGACCGCTCCATGGCGGTTGGAGCGCGCTCCGGCCCCGAAACGCACAATCTGCGCTTACGTCAAGGGATCCTGGAACGTGCATGTGACGCCGACCGGGCCGTTTGGCGTCTCCTGCCGCGGCGCCGCGCGTGACACAATGACGGTACGCTCGGGATTCGCGAAAGTCTCGCGCATCTCGATCATGAGTGCGTTGTCTGCGAGCGTCATCATGCGTCCTGATCCGACCGCTGCATCGGCAGCCCGGGCCACGCAGTAGTTGAAATTCACGGGATCATAATCCGGAAGCGGGAATAGATCGCGGCTCTCCGGGTCCGTCGGCCGCTCCATAACCCATTCCACTGATGATCCGAGCGGTTCGATCTCGCCTGGCGGCTGCCGGGCGAGAAACGAGCGGAACTCACCGGTGCTCCGGTTTTTGATGAAGTACAGAATGTCTCCACTGACCTGAACCGCGAGGCCAGCAAGAATATGGTCGTCTTCGTTGATTGGGAGGTTTTCGATCAACGTGATCGCTTGTGGCCTCGGCGAGGCCGACGATTTCGTGGTCGCCTGATCCGGCGGACTGTTGTGCCACCAATCCCACCATGCAAAGTGCTTGGGCTTGCGATTGGGCCAGTGGCCGGTGCCGATTTGAGGCAGGGAGATATTCGGTAGCATGCCGTTGCGGCCGTCGAGACCCACCCACAACAATGATTTTGGATCGTCCGCGTGCGTGTCCAAGGCCGACGCGGATGGCCGGCGCACGTCCGGCACATTCCACCCAGCTGCGGCGAAGACGATCCGCTGTGGCCATGGCGTAGAAATGAGCGCCCCCGACCAGTTCAGCATCGATTGAAGCGAGCCCCCGAGCGACGGGGGATCGATGCTGCCGAATACCGGCTGCTTCGCCGAAAAAGGTTCCGAAACCAGCTGTGTCCAGAACTCGAACAGTTCCGGCTCGGTGACGACATCAGGCTTTTGCGGGATGCCGTAGCGATCGAGCGTGGCGGGGGGTGCGTCGAGGAGATTGAAGTCGGGAGGCACGACTTCGTAAAGCGCAAAGCGATCATTCTCGAACATGTTTTCCTCCTGCGGAGACGCACGTTTCCTTCCCTTCGTAGAAGACGCCGAAGTCACTCCACTCTTGCTTGGCGTTGTCGACGAGCGTTGCAAACTTCGGCAGGTAAGTCCTATCCAGGAGAATCTTGTCGGTGATTGCTGCTGCGAGTTTCAATCCGGCCTTGGTATCCGACGGATAATGAAGGCCGGCGATTTCGCGATTCCGTGAAACTCTGTCGGCAAGGGCGACAAGCGTCTTTCCGATGGTGGTTCTGCCGGCAGCGCCCGGAGCAGGAGCGGGAATACCGAGTGTTTGCGGTATGACTTCCGCGAGGAGCGCGGCGAAGACGTGAGATTGGGTGGCGTGTCCGCTTGGGAACGACGCATGGCCGCTGTGCTGGATCGGCGACATGAATCCAGGGACCACTTGCGTGGGGCGGGGACGATTGAAGTGAGCCTTGTAGTGCATCGCGATCAGCGCTGTGAGTGCGTCGGCCACGATCAGCATGCGCGATGTCGCCGGGTGCGTCGTCGCCGTCGCGGACACGAGGTGCAGGAACTTGCTGATGAATTCGTCAGCCTCCGTTACGATTTCGTCCATGGCCACGGCGCGTTCATTGACCGCCATGTTTCTCAACGCGCTGATATCGTCCTCGAGATCCGCACTCCATGGGGTCAGACCCGAACCGACCAGGGCAAACCCGCCGAGCCTTTCGAGCCAATCTGCCCGACTGGCAAGATCGGACATCACGACCCACGCATACCAGCGCGTCGACCAGAGCCTCGTGCCAAAGCCGGTGGCATCGAATCTGGCGCCCTTGATGTCACGTTCGCTCACGAACGGGCGATCGACGCGATCGGCGAACATTGCGCCGCCCGGTCCGCTGGCGCCGCCATACCCACCATACCCACCATAGCCCCCGTAACCGCCATACCCGCCGTAACCGCCATATCCCCCGTATCCGCCTGCCATATCGACCTCCTCTGTTGCGATTGATTGGTGCCGCCTTAGGTACTTCCGTGCCGAAGTGTCGACGCCAGCCGTGACAGCGCCGCTTCGATGCGCGCCAGGGGCGGTTTCGGCCACGGCGACAGCGCGAGCCACCCCATGTCGATCTCGCCTGCCTTCATGAGCGAGCGGGCATGGGCCTGCGCCTCGGCGAAACGTCCGCTCTCCATGAGAGCAGCGACCAGAATGCGCAGGTTCACCTGATTGTTGGGCAGGAGCGTCGCGACCCGCGTCCCATGCTCGATGGCGGGGGCAAGATCTTTCATGGCAAAGTGGGCCTGAGCCGAAATCATCTCCGCGAACCAGGCGTGCCGGTCTCGCGGCGAAAGGCGTAGATTGATGGCCGCGTCGCGGAGCGCGTCCTGGTAGTTTTCGCAGCGAACGTGCACGGCGGCCCGGTACGCGAATGCGAGTGCGAGGTTCGGCGTGAGCTCGATCGAACGGTCCAGCTGCTTGAGCGCGCCGAGATGGTCGTGCTTGCACTGCGACAGCGTGTAGCCGCCGACGGCATTGGCGAGCGGATCGGCCGAATTGCGCTCCAGCGCTCGTTCGGCAAGCGCCCGCGCGGTGTCGCGTTCGTTCAATGCGTTCGCAGACCACCCGCGCGCCACGCGCTGCATGTGCCAGATGGCGCTATAGGAGAGGGGCGGCGCCCAATTGGGACTGAGCACATGCGCCCGCTCGAAATTGGTGCGCGCTGTCACGAACGTCGTGTAGTCCGGACTGAACATCTGATCGTAGCCGACCAGCGCCAACTGATAGGCGTCGAGATCGTCTGGTCTCTTCTGCATCGCGCGATGAAGCTCCCGGTCGCGGACCTGAGGCGCCAGCGAGCGTATGACCTCGACGGCGATGCGATCCTGCAAGTCGAAGACGTCGGCTGCTGTTCCACTGAGACGGTCGACGCGGACGACCTCGACTGTTTCGGCGGCAACCAGCTCGGTCGAGATCCGGATCTGATCGCCGACGCGCTGAATGCTTCCGTGAAGCAGATATTGCGCATTGAGATCACGGCCGATGGCACGCAGATCCGGTGTCTGCGACATCGGGATCATCGTCGAGCCGCGGGAAATGACGAACAGCTCTTTCAAGCTCGATAGGGCCTGGACGACGCTGTCGACGAT
Organism: Bradyrhizobium nivariense; assembly: GCF_029846715.1. GTDB lineage: Bacteria > Pseudomonadota > Alphaproteobacteria > Rhizobiales > Xanthobacteraceae > Bradyrhizobium. Next base: position 303,484 of record NZ_JARVWW010000001.1, on the reverse strand, counting down.
ACCGATCGTGAATTGAGGCTCCAGCGTTGGCGACAGCGCGCGAAAGGGGAGAACGGCAACCGATGGCCGGCTGGCGTCAAATCCGACCAGACCGATTGCCCGTGCCGCTACGGAGGACGGGGCCGGCTGTACGACAGTCTCGGGCTGCTGCTGTCGCAAGCCGGCGATCAAGTCCTGCGTGAGTTTGTGCGGCTCGATGTCGTAAGTATCTTCGAGCTGGCGCCAGAGCCGCGCATAGGTCGCGAGCGCCGCACCGATGCTTCCGGCAGCGACGTGGCTCTTGATGAGAACGCGAACGGCCCGCTCGTTCTCGGAGTCCAGTCGGTACATGGCCTTTGCCGCGGCTTCCGCGGTGGCCGTGACAATCGTTTGCCCCTCATCGGGCAGCAGCCTCGTCAATGCATCGATCAGCCGTTCGTGAACCAGCGGCCGTGTCTCGGCAAGCCAATCCGAAAATGCCGGATCGACACCTTCCAGATCGTCGAGAATATCGTCGGTCAGGCGTTCGTGCGCGAGCAGGGTTGGATGGACGATGCCGCGCTCGGCATCCGAGACGATCTCGATCACATCACACGCCACCCGTTCGATTTCGAGCGCCACGTGCATCTGGTCTGCATGAAAGTGCGCGCAGCCGCGCGCCCTGAGTTCGCGCTGGATCTGACTGAGCGATTGACGCAGAGAACCCTTCGCGAGCGGATCTTCCTTCTCGCTCCAGAGCAGCCCGACCAATTTGGTCCTGGGCAACTGACGTGCGGAGGAGAGCATCATGTAGCCGAGAAGCGCTTGCGCTTTTCGGCTGAGCCCGATCTCGTGCCCGTCCACCGACGCGGAAAATGCTCCGATAATGTTCAGTCTCAGGCGCCCGGACCCGCCTTCGCCAACCGCCTTGTCGCCGTTGACTCCCGACATCTCGTCCCATCCCCCGTCGACATCGTCGACGACAGTGTAGGAGGGCAGGTCCAGGGAGCCGATGCTTGGTGGAATGCAGATGATCGGTTCGCGTTGGCCGTGAAGCCAATGACACGTGAGCTCAGGAATGCAGCCCGCCGGATCTGGTGCAATTGGTGAATGGTACATCCTGGGTTGCCAGATGGTCAAGGGTTGCGAACTGATCGAAATGCGACCTGACGGTCGAAATGAAAAACGCTCCTCACTTCGACCCGACGGGCGTGAAATGAGCGTGAATGGGTCGGTTTTCGGCGGCCTGCGCCCGCATGTGAGCCGGCTGCCACGTCGCCGGCAACTCATGCGCGAGTGGGATTTGACGTGTTCGCGTCGTCCGACATGCCGCGGTCAGCGGCATAAGGTCGGGCACGGCCGGACAATGTCTCCCGGCCAGTATCGCGTGGGCATCACGCCCAGGCCGTCGGCCCGGCGTCTGGCACGCGCATCGCATTCACGGGCGATTCACGATCGGCTTCGCTTTGTCGGCCTATGTTGGGTCCGGACCGTAAGGTCGCGCCAACTTGGCAGAGGAGAGACGTGTCATGACTGTCCTGCTGAGAGACACCTTCAAGGCCTGGATCGACCGCGCCCCGGGCGCGCCGCCCAAGCTGATCATGACGGGCCACGTGCAGGTACCGACCAATGGCTGGCAGGCCCGGTTGACCAAGCGCTCGCCACAGGGCGTCAACCCGAAGATCCTGATCCTCGACGTGAACACGCAGCCGCAGGGCGGCGAAGCACAGGAAGCGATCACAACGATTCCGCTCCGCTATGAGGAGAGCCCGCCGCAGGACGAATATGGCCAGGTGATGATCGCAAACGGCAAGGGTGAAATCGTCGTCCGTATCTGCGACTCCCACTGAATGAAACGTTGACGGTCAATTCACGCTCAACTCACACGCCAATGAAAATGTAATCGGTAGTACCCGCTCTTGGGGATCATCTGAAGGAAGGCGTCAATACGCCAAGAGTCCTGGAAGCGAGTCCTGGAAGCGAGTCCTGGAAGCGATCGCAAACCTCCAGGAAGCCGATGATTGCCGCTTGAGCGACATTGACCCTGGAAATGCCTCTGCCACCGCCGAGCCAGACAAGCATGGTCGGAAACAGGAGTACTCGCCATGATGCTCGATAGCGCTGAAAAATGGATCATCGCGTTCGCTTTCGGCGCCGTGATGGTCGGAATGTACTCTTGGTCTCGCTTCGACGAGCCGAGTTGCGACAGCCAGTCGGAATACTTCTTCCGCTACAAGCCTCGGTTCTCCACCTCTTACGGTCGGTATGCCCGCGCCAAGTGGGCCTATGTCGGGGCGATGATGGTCGTGTACGTGGCTTTTTCGCTCGTGCCGGGGCTCGTCAATGCGTTCGCCAGCTTGCGTGCGAGTGACGATTCGTCAAAGACGATCGACGGGCTTCCGTTGGCGGTTGCCCTGGCGCTGGTCACGCTCCAGAACGTGCCGGGTCTCAAAGAGCTGGAGAAGCGCATTCGCGGATTCCTGCATACTGTCGCGCGCATCCCCGACTGCGTCCGTCGAACCGTGGCGCAGATGCGTAGTTCGCCGTTCAATTTCGAGCCAGGCGTTTACCAGTGCCAGACCAAAAGGCTTTTGGCGCAGCCCGGGACGGCGAGCCCGCTGACCGGCGACCTCAGCAAGTTGAGGGACGACGACGAGATCCTTCACACCTGGTATTGCGTTGGGAACGTGCTCGCCGCTCTGTCGGAACGAAGGCGGGACGGCGTTGGGATTGACCCGATCTTCTTTGCCAATTACAGGGACGAACTCGACAGCATCGCCGCAAAACATATTGCGCTTGTCGAGCTCGTGCGCGAGCACGTCGGCGAGTGCTTGAAGGGCAGCAGCCCCACGGATCTCGGAACGCTCAGCGAAGTTCGCGATCTTCGCGATCGGCTGTACACATTTGTCGCTTGCGGCGTTCATTCCACCGTCAGGAATGAGGCTGACAGCCTGGATGTCGTGGCGAGGCTCGGTTTCGTTATCGCCGATGAGCCTGGCAGGGGGCAGGGGCACGCCATTGGTCCGCTCGGCGGCTTGTCATTCATCTCCCTCGCGATGTTGTCGATCTTTACCGGCTATTCAACCGAGGCGTTCAGCGAGTTTGTCGTGGAGCGGGTCGGCCGCGACTGGCTTCCCGGGCTTGGCATCCCGACGGGTACGCTTGGACTTTTTGCGTGGACGTGGCTCACGGCCGCATTCTATTTCTCCACGATTTTTGGCGCGCTCGCGGTTCGTAACGCGAGAATTGCGCGACGCGAATGGTTCGATCTCAACAATTTGAATCGCGAAAGGCCGTTGCTCCGCTATGTCACGCCGATCATGGTGGGAACCGCGCTCGGCAACATCACGCTGTCGATCATTGCGGTCATCGGAGCCAAGATGTCATCGGGCGAGACGGGAGCTGCGATCAGCGGAGCGCTTCCATGGTTTCCGCTTGCAACCGTCATGGCAGCCATCGTCGTCGTGCTGAGCGACGGGCGCCTGATGGAAGACGGATTTTGGCGCAGCACGGCGGCCCGAGCAGCGCTGGGAGCGCTGATCATGGCCTTGATCGGCTTTCTGACCAGCCGACTGAGCATCCCCATGAGCCTCACGGCGTTTGCGACGGGCAACAAGATAGACCTTACCGACGCGGTCCGTCAGACCGGTGCGTACACGAGCGTTTTCATCGCAGCCCAGATCGGTTTGTTTGCATTTGTCTTGTGTGTCATTGCGCAGGTCGCGGAGCGCTACATCACGCGTGGCCGGCTGCCTGCGGCTGCCGGAAAGCTCGTCGAACTGATCACGCGGCAAGGACCTGAGTTCTCCGTTGTCCTGGATGACGCGTGCGAAGCGTCGCTGTTTGCTGCGAACAGGACGGAAAAAAACATTACGGCCGCGGGCTGCCGGGGCCGATGGCAACTCTTCCCTGAAGGCATGGCAGTGAAATGGAGTGCGGGCTCCGGGGAAGGCTATTGCAAGGTCGGAGAGTTTGGCTTGATCCGCCGGTACGGGGACGCCGTGATCTACGAAGGCTATGTCGGCCAGTTCTCTGCCAAGAAGAAGCCGGTCTTCGACGCCCGGGTCGATGAGCGCAGCAATGACAATCGCATGTCTTCAAAGCGGCGGCGCGAGGCGCGGGCGCTCGCAGGTGTGCAGCCGGGTCTGAAGACCGCCGTTGTCGTGGGATCTGTAGCCGAGGAGATGCGGACATGATTCTGCAAGACCGATGTTTCGTGCCGGTGTGCCTCTATCCCCACACCAAATATCGCACGGCGGCCGGCGTGACGGCGCTCTTCGAGAAATACATCGTGCCGTCTCGGGAGTACCTGATCGTCGTCGCCGACCGACTCCTGGTCCTGGATCGCCTGATCACGGGGCGCTACTTCACCGTCAATTCGGCGATCAGCAAGGCGAGAAAGGAGGCAGAGCAGGTCTCCAGTCTCATCGAGCGGATTGCCCGCAAGGCCGGCGCCGGCGTAACCGGTCGGGTTGTCCTTTGGGACGAAGTCGCCGAGACCGCCGAATTCAGCGAATTCGCACCACGGCTGCGGGAGGTGGTATCGGCGGACGCGTTTCTCGCCCAAGCCATCGAGGAGTTCATCGATCGCCGGGTCAAGCGGTTCGGTTCGGGCAGCGCACCCGATCGCGAGCGTGAGCACGAGCGCGACTATCTTCTTTCGGAAGTCTGCATGAGTGTTTACAGCACGGAGGTGCTGGGGTTCTGCAACGAGGTGTGGGAGCGTCCTCCGGCACCGGAAATTCCCGATCCGCTGAAACTGCTCTATGCGCACCGACCCGAGCTGGTCTCCCGGGTTACGGGCAGGCCGGTCATTCGCAAGCTTCATTTCCTCTATCCGGAAGCCGATCGGTCCGCCGAGCAGATCGACAACGTGACGCTTGCGTAAAAGCCGGGCATCTTCGATTTGCGCCGAAGATGCCAATCGCCTCCGTTTGGGAGGCCGGCCAAGTCATCGAACTGGAAGGACGGATTTCGTGGCTGGGGAACTAGGATTCGAACCTAGACAAACAGAGTCAGAGTCTGTTGTGCTACCGTTACACCATTCCCCAACGGAATAGCCGAACAAATTCAATGACTTGTTGATTTGTCCGGCTTGTGGCCGACGGCGCTTATCGCGCAAATCACGGCTCAGGCGTGGAGGGTTTCTACCCGCTCGGCTGTGGGCTGGCAAGCGCTGCGGTGCAGGGTGTTTTGCGGTCCAATCGGGGCGCGTAAGCGGCCGGATCGCGGGCTCCGGCGGCGCGCGGCGGTTTGCCTCACCCGAAAATCACGCTTCCTGGTCGGATCGCCATCGGCCCCATCGTCCTTGGGACACACAACCCAAGGAGATCCGTGATGCCCTATGTCGATGGTTTCGTGTTGGCCGTGCCAAAGGACAAGATCGAGGCCTATAAGGCGCTGGCGAAAACGGCCTGCGCGATCTGGATGGAGCACGGTGCGCTCGATTATGTCGAATGCATCGGCGACGACGTGCCCTATGGCGAACTCACCTCGTTTCCGCGCGCGGTGATGGCGAAGGAGGACGAGATCGTGGTGTTCTCCTGGATCGTCTATCGCGACCGGGAGACTCGCGACGCCGTCAACAAGAAGGTGATGGCAGACCCGCGGCTGAAGTTGGACGGCATGCCGTTCGACGGCAAGCGCATGATCTATGGCGGCTTCACGACGCTGCTGAGGGCGAGCGACGTGGTGGGGTGAGGGCGCCAACCCACCCTGCACATTGGTGCTTGTCCATGCAGCATCGTGGCAATCCGTTACACTTGCCGGTATGGGGCCGGCATGCCATCTCTCATCGCCAGGCATAATCAAACGGGAGCGGGCGCTTAGCCGAGCTTTCCAAAAAATCCTGATCGGGGAAACCCTTTGGGAGGTCTGATTTCAACGACATTGAAGCACGTCACCGGTCTGCTTTGCGCGGCCGCGATGTCGCTTGCGCTCGCCTCTGGCGCGGCAGCGCAGGACAAGGTCGTCAAGATCGGCGCGATCCTGCCGATGTCCGGTGGCACCGCCTCGATTGGCGCGCACGCCAAGGCGGCGCTCGAGGTCGCCATGGACATCATCAACAACGCCCATCCCGAGCTCGGCAATCTGCCGCTGGCGAAGAACGCAGGCCTTGCCGGTCTCGGCGCCGCCAGGATCGAGATCGTGTTCGCCGACAACCAGGGCAACCCGTCGACGGGCCAGAACCAGGCGCTGCGCCTGATCACGGAAGAGAAGGTGGCCGCCGTGTTCGGCTCCTATCAGTCCGGCGTCACGCTGACCTCGAGCGCGATCGCTGAGAAATACGGCATGCCTTTTCTGAACTCCGAGTCGGTCGCCGCCAATCTCACCGAGCGCGGCTTCAAATGGTTCTTCCGCACCACGCCGGTCGCCACCGACTTCGCCAAGGCCTATGTCGATTTCCTCGCCGACATCAAGGCGCAAGGCGCCAAGACCGACAGCATCGCGCTGGTTCACGACAACACCGAATACGGCACCTCGGTCGCCAACACCATCAGCGCCGCCTTCAAGGAGAAGGGGCAGGCCATCGCAGCTGACGTCGCCTATCCCGTCAATGCGACCGATGTGCAGGGCCAGGTGCTCCAGCTCAAGGACAAGAAGCCCGACGTCATCATCATGATCAGTTACACGTCGGATGCGATCCTGTTCGCCAAGACCATGCAGTCGCTCGACTACAAGCCGGCGGTGCTTTTGGCCGACGACGCAGGCTATTCCGATCCGTCCTTCATCAAGGCGGTCGGCAAGATCTCGCAAGGTGTGTTCAACCGCTCGTCCTGGGCGGTGGGCCCGTCCGGCTCGCCGTCCGCGATCATTGCGGGCATGTACAAGAAGAAGAGCGGCGAGGAGATGGACGACACAGTCGGCCGCCAGATGCAGGGCTTCTTCGTGCTGGCCGACGCCATCGACCGCGCCGGCTCGACCGATCCCGCCAAGATCCAGGCCGCGCTGAAGGTGACCGACCTGAAGCCCGAGCAATTGATGATGGGCTACAAGGGCGTGAAGTTCGACGACAAGGGCCAGAACGTGCTCGCCTCCGGCCTCATCATCCAGCTCCAGGACGGCGAGAACTACACCGCGGTGTGGCCCAAGGCCAATGCCGAGAAGGCGCCTGTGTTGCCTTACAAGGGCTGGTGAGATTTAAAGGCGGGGCTGCGCGCTCCGCCATTCCCATGATGATTTGATCAGAGCAACGTTGGCTCATGTCCTTTGTACTCGTGCAGGTGATCGTCGGCGGGCTTCTGCTTGGCGCCGTCTACGCCCTGTTTTCCTCTGGCCTCACGCTGGTGTGGGGCATGATGAACATCGTCAATTTCGCGCACGGCGATTTCGTCATGCTCGGCATGTACGTCGCCTATGTCGTGTACACGCTGATGGGGGGAGGGCCGATCCTCGGCGCGCCGCTGGCGACGCTGGTACTGAAACCTCATCCTGAGGAGCCCGCGTAAGCGGGCGTCTCGAAGGATGGGCCACAAGGAAAACTCCTGCGGCAATCGGCGAAAAATAAGCGCGCTACTTGATCTTGTCGTAGGCGGCCGCGAAATCGCCCAGCGGCATCGGGATCGCGATCGTCTCCTTGGCCATGTTCTGGAAGGAGACCTTCAACTGCTTGCCTGACTTCAAAGTGCCCAGCAGGTCCGGCGCGATCGGCGTCGAGGCGTAACAGCCGCGGTTCTCGCAGGTCTGGATCTGGAGATCGACCGTCTTGCCCTCGTCGACCTGGAGCTTGGCCCCGATGGGAAGGTTGAGGCCGAGCGGCAATTGCAGCAGCGCCACCGGCGTGCGGGTGTCGGGCGCGATGCGGATGTTGATCAGGACGATGGTCTGGCCGGTCTTGGTCAGCACCGCGTTCTGCTCCATCGCGCATTCGAGCGGCGCGTCGCGGCTGACGCTGGTGCAGCGCACGACCCAGCCGGACTGCGCCGGAGCGCCGTCAGCCTGCGGCTGCGTCGGAGCCGGTGCGGGCTGTGCCGCCTGAGCAGAGGGAGCTGCGTTCTTCTTGGCGCCCTGCTGGGCATGCGCGGCACCCGCCGACAACAGGACAGCGGCGGCAAGGACGGCAAGTCTGGATTGCATGGGCATGGCAAAACCGCGTTGGCGTGAACCGGGGGCCTCGCTGTAGCGTCGCGAGGCGGGCGGTGCAAGCTGCTACTCGGCCGCTTCCTTAACGGTGCCGTGCTCGACCGTCTCGTCGCCTTCGCCGTCACCCTTACGGCCCCAACCCGAGAACCAGTTGTTGAGCTCGTCGAGATAGAGATAGACGACCGGGGTGGTGAACAGCGTCAGCGCCTGGCTGACGATCAGACCGCCGACCATGGCGTAGCCGAGCGGCTGGCGAATCTCCGCGCCGGTGCCGTGACCGAGCATCAGCGGCACGCCGCCGAGCAGGGCAGCCATCGTCGTCATCATGATCGGACGGAAGCGCAACAGCGCTGCCTGCCGGATCGATTCCGCCGGCGTCTTGTGCTCGTCGCGCTCCGCGGCGATGGCGAAGTCCACCATCATGATGCCGTTCTTCTTCACGATGCCGATCAGCAGAATGACTCCGATCAAAGCAATGAGGCTGAACTCGAAGCCGGCCGCCATCAGGATGGCGAGCGCGCCGACGCCGGCCGAGGGCAGGGTCGACAGAATCGTGATCGGATGGATGTAGCTCTCGTAGAGGATGCCGAGGATCAGATAGACCACGACCAGCGCGGCGAGGATCAGGAGCGGAACAGTGCCCAGCGACTGCTGGAACGCCTGTGCCGTGCCCTGGAAGCTCGAATTGAGCGTCGGCGGCGCGCCGAGATCGGCCATCGCCTTCTGCACGGCCTCCGTGGCCTGACCGAGCGCGACGCCCTGGGCGAGGTTGAAGCTGATCGTGATCGCCGGGAACTGGCCCTGGTGGCTGATCGAGAGCGGGCGGACCGGATCGGTGGTCCAGGTCGCAAACGTCGACAGCGGCACCTGGTCCCCGGTCAGCGGCGATTTCAGATAGAGCTTGTCCAGGCTTTCGAGACTGCCCTGCATCTCCGGCAGGATTTCCAGGATCACCTTGTAGGTGTTGAGCTGGGTGAAATACTGCGTGACCTGGCGCTGTCCGAAGGCGTCGTACAACGTGTCGTCGATCAATTGCGGCTGGATGCCATAGCGCGCTGCGGTATCGCGGTTGATCTTGAGCTGAACCGTGGTGCCCTGGGTCTGCTGGTCGGTCGCGACGTCGCGCAGTTGCGGCAACGTCGCCATCTTGGCGAGGATCTTCGGCGCCCAGTCGTTGAGCTCGGTGAGATCGGCGTCCTGCAGCGTGAATTCGAACTGCGTACGCGTCGGCCGGCCGCCGAGCCGGACGTCCTGGGCCGCCTGCATGTAGAGGCGGGCGCCGGACACCTTCTCGAGCTTGGGACGTAGCCGCGCGATGATCTGCTGCGCGGAGGCCTCGCGCTCATTGCGCGCCTTCAGCGTGATGAACATGTTGCCGTTGTTGCCGGCGCGGCCGCTGCCGCCGATGTTCATCGCGATCGTTGCGACGTCGGGATCGTCCATCACGATCTTGCCGAGCTCGACCTGACGGCGCTGCATCTCCGCGAACGAGATGTCCTGGGAGGCTTCCGAGGTCGCGGTGATCAGGCCGACGTCCTGCTGCGGGAAGAAGCCCTTCGGAATCAGTACGAACAGATAGACCGACAGGGCAAGGGTCGCGAAGAAGATCGCGAGCGTCGTGCGGCGCCAGCTCAGGGCATGGTCGAGCACCCATTCGTAGCCGCGCAGCATCGCGTCGAAGCCGCGCTCGCTCCACTGGTAGAACTTGCCGTGGGTCACCTCGCCATGGGCGCGCAGGAAGCGTGAGGCCATCATCGGCGTCAGGGTCAGCGACACGAACATCGAGACGAAGATCGTCATCGCCAGCACGACGGCGAATTCGCGGAACAGGCGCCCGATGATGCCGCCCATCAGCAGCAGCGGAATCAGCACCGCGACCAGCGAGATGCTGATCGACACGATGGTGAAGCCGATTTCCTTGGAGCCCTTGAAGGCCGCCGCCATCGGCGATTCGCCTTCCTCGATGTAGCGTGTGATGTTCTCCAGCATCACGATGGCGTCGTCGACGACGAATCCGACCGCGATGGTGAGGGCCATCAGCGACAGATTGTCGAGCGAATAGCCGAACACCCACATCAGCGCGCAGGCGCCCAGCAGCGCCAGCGGCACCGTGATGGTGGGAATGACGGTTGCCCAGAAGCTGCGCAGGAAGATGAAGATGACCATGACCACCAACGCAATGGTCAGCAGCAGCGTGAACTGGACATCTTCGACCGCGGCGCGGATTGTCGTGGTGCGGTCGCTGATGACTTCGATCTTGATCGCGGGCGGGATCGCCGCGACGAGGCGAGGCAAGGTCGCCTTGATCCGGTCCACGGTCTCGATGACGTTGGCGCCGGGCTGCTTGAACACCACCAGGAACACGCCACGCTTGCCATTGGCCCAGGCCGCCTGCTTGGCGTCTTCAGCGCCGCTGACCGCCTGGCCGATATCGCGGATTCGCAAGGGGCCGCCGTTGCGGTAGGCGATGATGACGTCGTTCCAGTCTTTGGACTGGGTGAGCTGGTCGTTGGCGTAGATCGTGTAGGCGCGCTTCGGCCCGTCGATGTTGCCCTTGGGGCTGTCGACCGTCGTGATCGCGATCTGGCTGCGCACGTCCTCCATCGACAGGCCCTTGGCGACGAGTTTCGCCGGGTCGATCTGAATGCGGATGGAGGGTTTCTGCTGGCCGCCGATGAAGACCTGCGCCACGCCGGAGAGCTGGCTGATCTGCTGAGCGAGCTGGGCATCGACCGCGTCGCTGACGTTGGTCAGCGGCAATGTATCGGAGGTCGCCGACAGCAGCAGGATCGGCGCGTCGGCCGGGTTGACCTTACGGTAGGTCGGCGGCGAGGGCAGGTTCTTCGGCAACTGGCCGCTCGCGGCGTTGATAGCGCCCTGCACGTCGTTGGCGGCGCCGTCGATGCTGCGGTTGAGGTCGAACTGGATGGTGATCGACGCGGTGCCCAGATAGCTCGTCGAGGTCATCTGGGCGATGCCCGGGATCTGGGCGAATTGCCGTTCGAGCGGCTGGGCCACCGACGAGGCCATGGTCTCGGGGCTGCCGCCCGGCAAATTGGCGGTGATCTGGATGGTCGGGAAGTCCACCTGCGGCAGTGGCGCGACCGGCAGCAGGGGATAGGCGACGAGACCGACGAAGAGGATGCCGGCCATCAGCAGCGAGGTGCCGATGGGATAACGGATGAAAGGTGCCGAAATCCCGCCTGCGTTCATTCCTATCGTACCTTGTTCTGGGCCGGATCCGAGCTCGCCACAGCCGTAGAGACGAGGCTTCCCGGCTGGACCTTGAATTGGCCGCCGGTGATCACTTGTTGCCCGGGCGTCAGCCCTTCGTCGACGACCGAACGTCCGTCGATGCCGTAGCTGACCTTGATCTTGTGCACCTCGGCCTTGTTGTCCTGATTGACGGTGTAGGCGTAGAGGCCGTTGGTGGAGTGCTGGACCGCGTCATCCGGGACAACGGTCGCATCTTTCAGGATGCGGACCAGAAGACGCGTCGACACCGACTGCCCGGGCCACAGCGCGTGGTCCTTGTTGTCGAACACCGCCTTGAGTCGGATCGTCCCGCTGCTCGTGTCGACCTGGTTGTTGATGACCGCAAGCTTGCCCTCGGCCAGCGTCTTCTTGCCGTCGGTGGTGAAGGCGATCACCTTGAGCGCGTCGGCCTTCTGGCCCTCGCTGATATAGGGCAGCTGATCCTCCGGCGCGGTGAAGATCACCGAGATCGGCTCGACCTGCGAGATCGTGACGATGCCGGTCTGCGTCGAGGAATTGACGATGTTGCCGATGTCGACCTGGCGCAGGCCCGCGACGCCGGTGATCGGTGCCTTGACCTGGGTGTAGTCGAGCTGGGTCTGGGCGTTGGAGATCGCGGCATCGTCGGCGGCGATCTGGGCGTTGAGCTGGGCGACCGTCGAGCGCTGGGTGTCGACCCGCTGTGCGGTGGCGAATTCGCCGAGCTTCATGGCGCGCTGGAGCTCGAGATTGGCGTTGGCCAGATTTGCCTCGTCCTGGGCCTTCTTGGCCTTGGCCTGGTCGAGCGTGGCTTGGTAGGGGCGGGGATCGATCGAGACCAGAAGCTGGTCCTGCTTGACGATCTGGCCTTCGGTGAAGGCGATCTTGTCGATCTGGCCGTCCACCCGAGTCCGGACTTGTACGGTGTTGAAGCCCTGAACCGTGCCGAGACCGGTCAGGTAGACCGGGAAGTCGACCTTCTGGACCGGCGCAACGCTCACCGAGACGGCGGGCGGACGCTGCGGACCCTTCTGTGCGGTCTGGGTTTTTTCGGCCTCGGGCGAGCCGAATTTCTGCCAACCATAGTAGCCCGCGGAAGCCACGGCCGCGATGATCAGAATCCAGAGGATCGGCCGGGACTTTTTCATATCGTCTCGTGTCGGCTCTTGTGCCCTAAGCTACGAATTGTGAGGCAATCATAGGGTTCCAGGGCGCTTGTATAATACACGCCAAGTTCCAGTGTAAACAGCACTATCGGTTGAGAATCCTAAACAATTGGAAAGCTTTGCACTGCTTAGGCAACGTTCTGGCGCGGCGGTGTGCAGTGCTGCATTTTCCCGGCGCGAACGATCAGCGTGCAAACCTTGTGCAATGCTCGAAAGCGGTGTGTGCGGGGCTGAGTGGCACCGCTCGGGGCCGCGAGGCGGGCGACCCGCAAGAACGGTTCTAAATCGCGCGGAGGCCGTTTCGGTTGTCAGGAAATTCAGCATCGTTCATATCGGCCGCCACAAAGGGAGCGCAGGATGGACGAACTGAACGGCAAGCTGATCGCGTGTCAGATTCTGATCACGGGACTGATCGCTCGCGTCGCCAACGAGCAGCGTGATCCCCTGCGCTTCCTCACCGACTTCCGCGACGAGATCAAAGCCGTCGTCAACGGCGTCAACATCGCCGGCATGGACGACAGTGATCGCGTGCGCGCCGTCGCGCAGAAGACCATCGACGAATTATTCTCGCTGATGAAGCCGCCGAGCAGCGATTGATGCTGCGAGCGCGACCGCTGATCTCGCGCTTCTCTTTAGAATGAATCCAGTCTCGTTTTAGAACGATTTCAAACTGAAGTTTAGAATCGTTTTGATCTGGACTTATTCAAGGGTTCTCGCGGCTTGCTCGCATTGACCCGCTATTTTGCGGCCGATACCAACACTCCAATCGTTCATCGAATTGAATGAGCGAACAGGAATATGGGGCGTGTTGTAATGGGGCAGGTGGTCGCACCGAAATCGTTGCGTTCGGTCGCAGCAGTCGATGAAAAGTTCACGAGCGTTTCCGGCAAAAAGGTCTCCGCCGTCGCGGGCCTCATCGCTGCAGCATCGGTGTCGAGCGGCGCAGAGGCGCAGCAGTCGAACCTGCCGCCGGTGACGGTCGACGCTCCCGTCGCGCGTCCGCGTCCGGCGGCTTCGAAGCCGACGCCGGATCAGGTCCGCGCGCGCAACGCGCTGCGGCGTGCTGCGCAGAGGCAGCAGGCGGCGCAGCAGGCCCCCACGACACCCTCCGGTCCGGCCGACGCCGACCCCTATGCCGATCCGGCCGCGCCCTACAAGGTCGATCACGTGCAGGCCGGCGGCAAATTTCCGGAGAAGCTGGTCGATACGCCGAAGTCGATCACCGTGCTCAGCAAGGAAGTGCTCGCGGACAAGAACGCCACGACGCTGAAGCAGGCGATTCTCAGCACGGCCGGCGTGACGCTCGGAACGGGCGAGGGCGGCAACGCGTTCGGCGACCGCTTCTTCATCCGCGGCTTTGATGCCCGCAATGACGTCTTCATCGACGGCGTGCGCGATTCCGGCGTCAGCGTCCGTGAAAACTTCTTCACCGAGCAGGTCGAGATCCTGCGGGGCCCAGGCTCGACTTTCGCGGGCCGTGGTACGGCCGGCGGCGCGATCAACATCGTCACCAAGCAGGCGACGACGGAGAAGAGCTTCTACAACATGGACACCACGTTTGGTACGGACATGACCAAGCGCGTGGTGCTAGACGTCAACCAAGTGATCAATCCGACCTGGTCGGTGCGCGCGGGCGGATTGTTTCAGGATGCCAATGTCGCCGGGCGAAGCTATGTGACGGACAACCGCGATGGCGCATTTGTCGCCACGACCTGGAAGCCGGCAGACGCGGTCAAGATTCAGGCGAACTACATCCATACCGAGCTGACCGGCCTTCCTGATTTTGGAGTGCCTTATTACCGGCCGAGCACCGCCACCACCGCTGGCGGGCCGTTCCCGGATTTCGGTGCGAACCGCAAGAACTGGTATGGCTTCCTCAACCGCGACTTCTATCGGACCGGTCAGGACATCGGCTCGCTCAACGCCGAAGTGCAGATCACACCCGATTTGCTGATCACCAACAGGTTCCGGGATTCGCATTCCACCCAGAACTACATCGGTACGCTTCCGGAAGCGCCGACGCTGGCCCCTGGAGCTCCGTTTACGGCTTATACGCTAAGCGCAAATCCGCAGAGCCGCTACCAGGTCACGGACGTGATCGCCAACCAGACTGAGGCGACCTATAAGTTCAATGACGGCTTCGGCTTCAAGCACACTGCACTTGCGGGTTTCGAGTATGATCACGAGAAATCATCAATCGACAGATATCTCGGCCTGAGCTCGGAAGCCCTTCCTGGCGGATTCAGCGGGAGCGGGTCCTTGACCGGCGTGAGCGTCTTCAATCCGCAGTTCACTAATCTTCCGTTCGGAATACCATCGGGTCTGTCGGGTTTGCCGACCAAGATCACGATAGACACCAAGAGTGTCTACGCGATGGATAGTGCGAACTACCACGATTTGCTCATCCTGAATGGCGGCGTCCGCTATGATGACTATAACGTCAAGACGAGCGGATACGGCACCGTCAACGGTGTGGCCAACGTGTTCGGCCAGCAGCAGCAAGATCACGGGATACCGAACTTCAATCTCGGCCTTACGCTGAAGCCGCTGCCGAACGGCAGTGTTTACGCTGCCTACGCCACTTCATCGAACCCGGTCGGCGCGGAATTCGACGGAACGAGCGTTCAATACGGTGGACTTGCTCCGGTGCTTAACGGCAATCCCTCGCAGATCTTCGGTCCCGAAAAGAACAAGGCGATCGAAATTGGCACGAAGTGGGAACTCTTCGATCGCCACCTGCTGCTGACGGCCGCGCTGTTCCAGACGGAAAAGGAGAATGCGCGAGAGTCGCGCAACATCACAGCTGCGACAGCCACTGCAGCGTGTCCTTACCCTGCCGGTACAACGGGCACCGTCTCCTGCATCACTGCCGGTGCGGCCTACCGCATCCGCGGTATCGACCTTGGCGTGGGCGGCAAGATCACGGACAAATGGAGCATTTTCGGCGGCCTCGTGCTGATGCAGTCGGAGGTGACGAAGTCCCTGATCCCGCCTGCGAACGCAATTCTCTACACGTCGAACGTTGGTCTCCCGCTTTCGAACGTCGCGCATCAGTCCTTCAGCATGCTCAGCAAATATCAGCTGAACGACACCTGGGAACTCGGCGGCCAGGCCGTCTATCGCTCGAAGATCTATGGCGGCACGTTCCTCGCTGCCAACCAGGGCACGTCGATCCCCAGCTACTGGCGGTTCGACATGTTCGCGGAAGCCAAGATCAACGAGAACTGGCAGGTCAAGCTGTTCGTGAACAACATCTTCGACAAACGCTACTATGACGCGCTGTACCAGAGCGCCGCGCCCTTCGTGCTGGAAGCACCGGGTCGCGCCGCCTATCTGGTGATCTCGGCGCGATACTGAGCAGAGCAACGACGGGATGCCATGCTGACGTGTATAGACGGCGTTCTCAGCAAAGACGATGTGGCGGATTTCCGCCGCATCATGGACGCCAGCGAATGGGAAGACGGGCGCTCCACCGCCGGCGCGCAGTCGGCAATGGTCAAGCGCAACGAGCAATTGCCGCCTGACAGCGAGGTCGCGCGCCAGCTGGGCAACCGCATCATTTCGGCGTTGACGTCGAATCCGCGGTTCCTGGCTGCCGCGATCCCGCTCCAGATCTTCCCGCCGCTGTTCAACCGCTATGCGGCCAGCAGCGGCCACCATTTCGGCCTGCACGTCGACAATGCCATCCGCGGCGACCGTCTGACCGGCCTTCGCATCCGCACAGACCTGTCGGTCACGCTGTTCCTGGCCGAGCCGGAGGAGTATGACGGTGGCGAACTTGTGATCGAGGACAGCTACGGTTCGCACGAAGTCAAGTTGCAAGCCGGGGACTGCGTGCTTTATCCCTCGACCAGCCTCCATCTCGTCACCCCGGTGACGAGGGGAACGCGGGTTGCGTCTTTCTTCTGGCTTCAGAGCATGATACGGGACGATCAAGCCCGGAGCATGATCTTTGACCTCGACACCGCGATACAGGCGCTGGTGGCACGGCTCGGGCGTGACGATCCCGAAACGGTCAAGTTGACGGGTATCTATCACAACCTCATTCGCTACTGGGCCGAAGTATGAAGATCATGTCCTTCCAAGCAAGCCTTGCCGCAGCCTTGATGCTGGCGGCCGCCTGGCTCGCATCGCCTGTTTCTGCCCAGACACAAGCCCCGCCGGCGGCACCGGTCCAATCGACAGCTCAGCCAGCGGCGCCCGCGGCGGCGCCTACGGCTCCCTCAGCCACCGCGCCGGCGGCTGCAAAGTCCGATACGGCGGCCGGCGTCGCACCGGCCATGAAGGAGCTGTCGCCCTGGGTGATGTTCCAGTCGGCGGACATCATCGTGAAGGCGGTGATGATCGGGCTCGCCTTCGCATCGCTCATGACCTGGACGGTGCTGATCGCCAAGTCGATCGAGCTGTCGGTTGCCTCGACCAAGCTTCGTTCGGCGCTGAAGAAGATCGCGGACGCGCGCTCGCTCGCGGAAGCGCAGATGGCGCTTGGCGCCAAAGAGGGCATCCTGCCGTCGTTCCTGGCGGCGGCGCTGCGCGAGGCGCGGATGTCGGCCGGCCTGTCCAGCGATTCCGGCATCAAGGAGCGCGCCGCCTCAAGCTTCTCCGAGATCGTGCGTGCGGAGGCGCGGCGCATCCGCGTCGGCATGGGTGTGCTCGCGACCATCGGTTCCACGTCGCCTTTCGTCGGCCTGTTCGGCACGGTGTGGGGCATCATGAACAGCTTCATCGGTATCTCGAAGTCGCAGACCACCAATCTCGCCGTCGTCGCGCCCGGCATCGCCGAGGCGCTGCTCGCCACCGCGATCGGTCTGGTCGCCGCCATTCCCGCCGTCATCATCTACAATCACTTCTCACGCGTGACGAAGGGCTATCTCGAACTGGTCAGCCGCGCCTCGGGCGCGGCGGGGCGGCTGCTCTCGCGGGATCTCGACCGCAGCCACGGCAGCGTGCATTCGCGCGCGGCGGAGTGAACCATGGGCGTTTCGCTCGCAGACAATGACGACGACGACGATTTCGGCGAGACGCATGACATCAACGTCACGCCGTTCATCGACGTCATCCTGGTGCTGCTGATCATCTTCATGGTCGCTGCTCCGCTCTCGACCGTCGACCTGCCGATCGATTTGCCGACGTCGAGCGCGACGCCGCAGAAGAAGCCGGACAAGCCGACCTATCTCAGCATCAAGCCCGATTTGACGCTTGCCATCGGAGAGAACCCGGTCCACCGCGCCGAGTTGATCGGCACCCTCGACGGCCTGTCCGACATGAGCAAGGACAAGTATGTCTTCCTGCGCGCCGATCGCTCGGTGCCGTATGGCGAGTTGATGGGCGTCATGGAACTCTTGCGCTCAGGTGGCTATTCGCGGGTGAAGCTGGTTGCGCTGGAAGGCGCTCCGGGGGAGCCTGCGGCAGGCGCCGCTCAGCCTTAGAGGCCCGCTATGGACGAATCCAGACCAGCCCGGACGCTTTGGATTTTGGCAGCGGTGGCGGCGCTCGCCCTGCATCTGGGTGGTGCCGCGCTCGCGCTGGCCCATTTGCGGACCGATGACGGCGACGATGGCCTCGGCGCGGCCGGCGCGGAGTTCGCCGTCGAGATGGCCTCGCCAAAGGCGCCTGACACCGACCTTCCGCCCGGACCGGACAGCGAAGCGATGCAGGAGCAGCAGGCGCTTCCCGAGCAAAAAGCCGAGACCAAGGAAACCGAGCTTCCAAAGGATCAGTCGCAACAGGTCGACGATCCCGATCGGGTCGTCACCGAAAACATCTCGAAGAAGCCGCAGGACGAGGATCCGAAGATTGCGGCGGTCGAAACTCCCGCTGCGGAGGCCTCGCCGAAGTCGGTTGCGACGGCGCGGCAGACACTCGACGAGGACGCGCGCGAGGCCGAGAAGGCGCTGGCGCCGGTAATCGGCATCGGCAAGGACATTCTGAAGCTGACCGCCGATTGGAACCGCAAGATCAGCGCGCGCATTAAGCAACACCCGATCAGTCCGGAAGGCAGAGAGAACAGCAATCAGAAAGTAAAAGTGAACTTCGCGCTCAACCGAAAGGGAAATGTGCTGTCGGTTGAAGTGGTGGAGTCGTCTGGGGATGCCGCGTACGATGCGGCTGCGATCTCGATGGTTCGCAAGGCCGATCCCTTCGAGCCGCCTCCCGCCAAACTGACTGAAGATCGATTCGAGCGCATCATCGAAATCAGTTTCGCCCCAGAGAAGGCAAAGAAGACAAACAAAAAGACGGCTCAGCGCCAGTAGAGCCGGATCCCGACATAGACCACGACGAGGCAGGCGAAGATCAGCGCCACCGGGAGCGGCCGTTTCTGGGTTGCGCCTGCGGTCGCTGCCCCGAAGAAATTGACCTTCTTCGGCTTCGGTTCTGGGCGGCGGAAAGCGGTAACATTGTCCGCCGCCGGCTCGGCCGCGCGGGGACGGACGTCGGGCGGGGTTCCCGCGCCGCCCATCTCGGCATAGTAGGCCTTGTAGATCGCGCCGATGGTGGCCTCGGTGGCTTCGCCCTCGTTCAGCTGCGCCAGCAGATTCTTGTAGCTGACGAGGAACTCCTGCGCCTCCGGAGGTAGCGCGGACGCCCCGTTGAGCTTGGCCATCATCTTCCAGGTGGCAAAATCGGCGCGGGCGCGGGTATCGGCGCGTCGCGCGATCAGCATATCGGCAGCTTTGACCAAGTCGGCCTCTGGCCCTTCGGCCTGTGTGTTCGGGTGTCGCTGTTCACTAAGCATTGCCGGTCAGGAAGAGAACAGCCTGAATCACATAACCGGTCAACGTTCGCAGTATTGCTGAAATAACATCAAGATTTAGACCGAACTGCGAGCCCGCCAGCGGCAGCAGGATCAACAGACCGATCAGGATCAGCATACCGAACGGCTCGAGCCGGGCCAGCGGCAGGGCGAGCGGCCGGGGCAACAGCCCGACCGCGACGCGCCCGCCATCGAGCGGCGGGATCGGCATCATGTTGAAGACGGCCAGCACGGCGTTGATCAGCAGTGCATTCTTGAGGTTGTCGAAGATCCACTGCGCCGAGCCGGCCGGCGCCCAGGGCAGGGCGTGCAGGGCAAGAGCTGCGACGAGCGCCAGCAGGATGTTGGTGACGGGCCCGGCCAACGCCACCCAGACCATGTCGAGCCGGGGATGGTTGAGCTCGCGGAAATTCACCGGCACCGGCTTGGCATAGCCGAACAGGAACGGCGAATGCGCAAACAGCAGCATCGCCGGCAGGATCAGCGTGCCGAACGGGTCGATGTGCTTGATAGGATTGAAGCTGACGCGGCCGAGCTGCCAAGCCGTGTTGTCACCGAGACGGTATGCGACGAAGGCGTGCGCGGCCTCGTGGAAGGTGATGGCGAGCACCAGCGGCAGCACCCACACCGAGAGGTCATAGAAAGAAATGTTCACGGCTTGTCCGTCCCGGTTTGCCTGCGGCCTTGCAGCCGTCCCAGCCAACCGGCGGTGCAGCAACGCTTCACTTCAAGATAGGGTGGCCGGTTCCGAAATACCACGTCCCAAGTGATCGGCCCCCCGAACCTGCCGTGCAGTCGTGCAATTCATGCAGGAATCGTCCCCGGATACTGCGTCAGGCCGTCGTCGAGCTTGAGCCAGGCGAGCTTCTCGGACACCCAGATGTGCTCGGTCGGGGCAAAGGCGTTGCGATCGTCGAATGTCGTCAGCGCGACGCCCGCCAGCGTCCCGTTGCGCCGCCAGGAGAACAGCCGCGTGCCGCAGAGTTTGCAGAACACGCGGTCGATGTTCTCGGACGACGCATAACGGGCGGTGTCGCCCTCGACGGTCAGTGCGCGCTGGTCGAACTGCGCGCGGACGAAGTAGGGCGAGCCCATGGCCTTCTGGCACATGCGGCAATGGCAGATGCGAACGTTGAGCGGCTCACCTTCCGCCTTGAATCGCACCGCGCCGCAGAGACATCCGCCTTCTCTGATCATGGCTCAGACCACCCGCCATTCGCCGACCTGGCGCGCCATGGTCCAGTTGAGATTGTCGAGATCGCCATCCATGTTGGAATTCCCGCGCCTGGTGTTGGTGAAGGCGGCCCAGCAGAAGCCGCCATGGGTTCTGACCGCAATGGTACTGGTACCCGGCAGGCTGCCATTGTGCCACCAATTGTCGGATTTGTTGATGCAAAAGCCCTTGGCATAGTCCGGACTGTTGCCGGGCGCGGTGGTCATGACCTCTATGGTGCGCGGCCGCAGGATGTTCGCCGGCCGAGAATAGCCGTCGACATGCATCAGGAACTGCACGAGGTCCGCCGGCGTCGCGATCCAGCCGCCATGGGAATCCATCCGCCGGACATTCATGCCGTAGGGATTTTCGCCCTGACCGTAATAGACGACTTCGCCGGCCTGGCGCTGGTCGCGCGTGTTGCCCGCAATCGCCATGTCGGTGACGCCGCAGCGTGCGAGCACGTCGGTGCGGACGTGATCGGCATAGGGCTGGCCGCTGAGCTTCTCGATGACGCGGCCGAGCACGCAATAGCCGAAATTGGAATAGGCGTAGCGCTGGCCCGGCGGTCGGTCCAGCGGCCGATTGGCGAGCATCAAGGCGATCAGTTCGGCATGATCCATCCGCGGATGCGTGAACATGGGGTCGCGGTTGTCGTTGCTCCAGCCGCCGGCGGTGTGGGTCAGCAAATGCTCGAGCGTGATCTGGTCGATGCCGGCGGGGTCGGTCGGCTGTCCGTAATCGGTGCCGAGCAGCGCGCCCAGGCCGAACACCCGGTCCGTCAGCTTGAGGCGGTTCTCTTCGATCAGGCGGAAGATCGCGACCGAGGTGATCATCTTGCTGACGCTGGCGATCCGGAACAGATGCCGCGGCGTCACGGCCTCGTTCCGCTCGATATCGGCAAGACCGAAGGCGTCCTCGTGGACAACAGTGCCAGCATAGCCGATCGCAAAGGACAGCGCCGGCACGCCGTACTTGTCCATGAAGCTGTGCGCGAGCCGCGCCATCGCGCCGCGCTCGCCCGGCGAGGGCGGGCGGATGCTCGGCGGGTTGGGCGCGAGTTGCGCGAGGGCACCGCGCGAAAGCACCGGCAGCGCGGCTGCGCCCGCTGCGAGCTTCACAAAATCTCGACGCCCAAGCTGCATGGTCCGTCCCCTCGGGCGTCCCGTGCCTCAGTAGGTCGCCCGTCCCCCAGAAATATCAAACACTGCGCCGGTCGAGAAGGCACAATCTTCGGATGCGAGCCAGGCCGCCATCGCGGCGAGCTCTTCCACCAGCACGAAGCGGCCTTTTGGGATCTTCGACAGCATGAAGTCGATATGCTGCTGCGTCATCTGGTCGAAGATCGCGGTCTTCGCAGCCGCGGGCGTCACCGCATTGACGAGGATGTCATGCGCCGCCAATTCCTTGCCGAGCGATTTTGTCAGCGCGATCAGTCCGGCCTTGGACGCCGAATAGTGCGAGGCGTTCGGATTGCCTTCCTTGCCGGCGATCGAGGCGATGTTGACGATCCGCCCGTATTTCTGCTTGAGCATTGCGGGCACGATCGCCTTGCAGCAGATGAAGGGGCCGTCGAGGTTGATGCGCAGGACCTTGCGCCATTCCTCCAGATCAGTCTCCCAGACCGGTTTGTTGACGCCGGCAATGCCGGCATTGTTGACGAGGATGTCGATCTTGCCGAAGGCGGCGAGCGTCGCATCGCGCGCCTGCTCGACGCCTGCGGTGTCGGTGATGTCGACCTTGAAGACCTTGGTCTCGCCGCCGATTTCCTTCGCCGTCTTCTCGGCCAGTGCCGCGTCAAAATCCCAGATCGCCACCTTCGCGCCGGAATCGACGAAGCGCTGGCTGATGGCACGGCCAAAGCCCTGCGCGCCGCCGGTGACGATGGCGACGCGGCCGTTGAGATCAATCTTGTTCATCGAGAAATCCCCTTCGTCTATCCCTCATGGTGAGGAGCGCGCACTTGGCGCGCATCTCGAACCATTGAGCCCGTGGCCCATCCAGCGAGACGCCGCTGTCGCGCCTCCTCGGGAAGAGGCGTGATCAGAGCATGTAGCCGCCGTCGACCACGAGATCGACGCCGGTGGTGAAGGCGCTCTCGTCACTGCCGAGATAGACCGCCATGGACGCGATCTCGTCGGCGGTGCCGAGCCGGCCCATCTTCTGGCGGGAGACGAACATCTCCTTGCCCTGCGGCCCTTGCGCGGCGGCGCGGTCGAGCATCGAAGGCGTCTCGACGGTGCCGGGGCAGATGCTGTTGCAGCGGATGCCCTTGGTGATGAAGTCGAGCGCGACCGCGCGCGTCAGCAGCGACACCGCCGCCTTCGAGGCGCTGTAGACGTAGCGGTTGGCCGGCGGCCGCAGCGCCGCGCAGGAGGAGATGTTGACGATGCTGCCGCCGCCACCCGCGAGCATGTCCGGCAGGAAGGCCCTGATGGTCCGGTGCATCGACTTGACGTTGAGGTCGAACGAGAAATCAAAATCCTCTTCCGAACACTCCAGGATGGTGCCGTGGTGCACGAAGCCCGCCGCGTTGAGCAGGATGTCGACCTTGCCGATGCGCTTGGCAAAGGCGTTGACATCGGCGGTGCTGCGGACGTCGAGCTTCGCCGTCTCGGCGATGCCTTCCTTGGCCAGGCTCGCGATGCCGCTCTCGTTGATGTCGGTGGCGATCACGGTTGCGCCTTCACGCGCGAATGCGATGGCGCATGCGCGTCCGATGCCTGCCGCTGCAGCCGTGATGACGGCGCGCTTTCCCTTGAGGCGGTCTGCCATTTGTATTTCTCCTCGATTTGCTTAGTGCCGTAGCCCGGATGAGCGCGCGAGCGCGATATCCGGGAGCGGATGTCCCGGGTGTCGCTTCGCTCGCCCGGGCTACGTGTTCCTAACTCAGTGATTGTCCCGCGCCACACCAAACGTGCCGGCGACGTTCTGGTAGCGGGTGGCGAGCTCCATGCAGGCGCCGGTCGACTGCTGGCCGACGGTGTTGCGATAAAGCTCCTGCCACGGCGTCTGGTTCGGCGGATGCTTGAAGCCGCCATTCGCCGTCAGCTCGGCGTGGCGTTTCTTCACTTCCTCGTCGGAGATGAGAATGTTGGCGCTGCCCTTGTTCAGGTCGACGCGCACCTTGTCGCCGTTCCTGAGGATCGCGAGCCCGCCATTGGCAGCGGCTTCCGGCGAAGCATTGAGGATCGAGGGCGAGCCCGAGGTGCCCGACTGGCGGCCGTCGCCGATGCAGGGCAGGGAGTGGATGCCGCGTTTGATCAGCGCCGCCGGCGGCTGCATGTTCACGACCTCGGCGCCGCCGGGATAGCCGATCGGGCCGGTGCCGCGGATGAACAGCACGCAGCGCTCGTCGATATCGAGCGAGGGATCGTCGATCCGCTCGTGATAGTCCTCGGGACCCTCGAACACGACGGCGCGGCCCTCGAATGCGTTGAGATCGGTCGGGTTGCTAAGGTAGCGGTCGCGGAATTCCTTGGAGATCACGCTGGTCTTCATGATCGCGGAATCGAACAGATTGCCCCTCAGCACCAGGAAGCCGGCGTCCTTCACCAGCGGCTTGTCGTAAGCCCAGATCACGTCGTTGTCGGGCTTTGGCGCATCCTTGCAGTTCTCGCCGATGCCGCGGCCGTTGACCGTGACCGCGTTCTCATGGATGCGCTTGTGCTTCATCAACTCGCGCACCACGGCCGGCACGCCGCCGGCGCGGTGGAATTCCTCGCCGAGATAGAAGCCGGCCGGCTGCATGTTGACCAGCAGCGGCACGTCGTGGCCGACCTTCTGCCAATCGTCGATGGAGAGCTCGACGCCGATGTGGCGCGCCAGCGCGTTGATGTGGATCGGCGCGTTGGTCGAGCCGCCGATCGCCGAATTGATCACGATGCAGTTCTCGAACGCCTCGCGGGTCAGGATGTCCGAGGGTTTTAGATCCTCCCAGACCATCTCGACGGCGCGCTTGCCGGTCTCGTAGGCGATCTGGCCACGTTCGCGATAGGGGGCGGGGATCGCGGCACATCCCGGCAGCGAAAAGCCGAGCGCTTCGGCAAGCCCGTTCATGGTCGAGGCGGTGCCCATGGTGTTGCAATGACCGACCGAGGGCGCCGAGGACGCCACGATTTCCATGAATTCCTCGTAGTCGATCTCGCCGGCGGCGAGGCGCTCGCGCGACTTCCAGACGATCGTGCCGGAGCCGGTGCGCTCGCCATTGTGCCAGCCGTTCAGCATCGGGCCGCCCGACAGCACGATCGCGGGCAGGTTGACGGTCGCCGCCGCCATCATGCAGGCCGGCGTGGTCTTGTCGCAGCCGGTGGTCAGCACCACGCCGTCGAGCGGATAGCCGTAGAGGATCTCGACCAGGCCGAGATAAGCGAGGTTGCGGTCGAGCGCAGCGGTCGGGCGCTTGCCGGTCTCCTGGATCGGATGGGTCGGAAATTCCATCGCAATGCCGCCGGCCTCGCGGATGCCTTCGCGGACACGATGAGCAAGCTCGATATGGTGGCGGTTGCAGGGGGAGAGGTCGTTGCCGGTCTGGGCGATGCCGATGATCGGCTTGCCGGACTGAAGCTCGGTGCGGGTGAGACCGTAGTTCAAATAGCGTTCCATATAGAGCGCGGTCATGCCCGGATTATGCGGATTGTTGAACCATTCCAGCGAGCGAAGGTGGCGGCGAGCGCCGTTGCCGGTGGGGGCATGCCCATTGGTTGGTTTTTTTGTCATTGGTTTCTCCTGCAATGCAAACGCACTGGCGTCCGTTTTATGGTGTCGGCTTGAGCGATGCCCAACGGCGCGAGTGATGATTTGCCTGCCCGCTGGCGGGTCGTTTCCTCACAAATCCGATACTAGTCATGGCTGCTTGGTAACGCTACCATTTTGTTCGCCGCGCCCGCGCCTGAAGCGACGGGCCTGCCGTCCGAACGTCGCGCCGACGAGCTTTGCCGCGCGATCACCTTGAAGCCGAGATCGAGCACCGGATGTTGCGGGCGCCGCCCGTCGATCGCGTCGATCAGCATGGTGGCGGCCGTGCTGCCCATCTCGTAGCGGTTGGTGCGCACGCTCGTGAGGGTCGGGACGGCGGAGGCCATGAATTCGAGATCGTTGAAGCCGACGATCGCGATCTGTTCGGGGATCGCGATCTCCCGGCGCCCGCATTCGAACAGCACACCGAGCGCGAGGTCGTCATTGGCGCAGAACACCGCGTCCATGCCGGGCTCCCGCGCCAGGAGATCGGTGAACAGGGCGCCGCCGAGCGTCACCGAGGTCGGTGTCGCCGTCGTAACGACGAGGCGTTGCTCGAACAGTCCGGCATCCTTCATGGCCGAGACGTATCCGTCGAGCCGCCGCTGCACCCGCGGATCCATCCGCGCGCCGACGAAGCCGATCTTGCGGTGACCTTGCGCGAACAGGTGCGCAATCGCCGCGCGGGCTGCGTCATAGTGCGAAAAGCCGATCATCATGTCGACCGGATTGGGCCCGATCTCCATGATCTGCATGATCGGGCAGTCGGCAGCCTCGAGCATCGCGCGCGATTCGGCGGTCTGGTCGATGCCGGTGACGATCAGCCCGGCCGGCTTCTGCGCAAGAAACAGGCGCAGCAGCTTCTCCTCCTGGAGAATACTGTAGCGTGTGTTGGACAGCTGGATCGAGTAACGGCTGCTTTCGGAGGCGTCATAGATGCCGCGCAGCACGTCGGAGAACACGTTATTGGTCAGTGACGGAATCAAGACACCGATCACCTCGGTGCGCTGCGAAGCCAACGCGCGTGCCGCCAGGTTCGGCACATAGCCGAGCTCCTTGGCCGCGCTGTCGACCCGTGTCCGCTTGGCGACCGACAGGGCTTCGGGATTGCGGAAGAAACGGGACGCTGTGATCGGGCTGACACCGGCAAGCTCGGCGACTTCCGCCAGCCGGATTTTGCCTGACTTGGTGCGTTTTCGACCCATTTGCTGCTCTTAACACACTCACTGTCGCAAACAAAGGAACGTTGACAGCGCTACCAGCACAGACTAACCAAAGACAAATTGCCAAAACCGCACAAACTGCTGACAATGTCGCCCGCTAAGGTTGGGCTTCGTTCGGTGAAGTCTGAAAAAACAAGACGGTCGCGGCGCCAGAGGCGTCGTGGACTTTCGAGGAGGGAGCTAGATGTCGTCTGTGCAAATCCGCGACGTGCGGAAATCGTTTGGCAATTTTGAAGTCCTGCACGGCGTTTCGATTCCGATCGAGGACGGCCAGTTCGTCGTCCTGGTTGGCCCCTCCGGCTGCGGCAAGTCGACGCTTCTGCGCATGCTCGCCGGTCTCGAGAACATCACCTCAGGCACGATCTCGATCGGCGACCGCGTCGTCAACAATGTCCAGCCCAAGGAGCGGGACATTGCGATGGTGTTCCAGAACTACGCGCTCTATCCGCACATGACGGTCGGCGAGAACATGGGCTTCTCGATGAAGCTGCGGGGCGAGAGCAGCGACGAGATCAACAAGCGCGTCAAGCGCGCCGCCGAGATCCTGGCGCTGTCGCCGCTGCTCGAACGCTATCCGCGCCAGCTCTCCGGCGGCCAGCGCCAGCGCGTCGCCATGGGCCGCGCCATCGTGCGCGATCCGCAGGTGTTCCTGTTCGACGAGCCGTTGTCGAACCTCGACGCCAAGCTGCGCGTCGCGATGCGCACCGAGATCAAGGAGCTGCACCAGCGGCTGAAGACCACGACCGTCTACGTCACCCACGATCAGATCGAGGCCATGACCATGGCCGACAAGATCGTCGTCATGCATGACGGCATCGTCGAGCAGATGGGCACGCCGCTCGAGCTCTACGACAAGCCCGACAACCAGTTCGTCGCTGGCTTCATCGGCTCGCCGTCCATGAACTTCCTGAAGGGGCATGTGCGCGTCAACGGGGTTGCGACCTTCGAGGGTCCGAACGGCGTCAAGCTGCCGCTCAAGAACGCGCCGGCGGCGTCCGACGGCCGTCCTGTCGTTTACGGCGTGCGGCCCGAGCATTTCACCATCGCTGACGACGGCGCCGATGCCGAGATCATCGTGGTCGAGCCGACCGGCTCGGAGACACAGGTGTTTGCCAAGGTCGGCGGCGAGCAGGTCGTCGCGGTCTTCCGCGAGCGCCACCAGTTCAATCCGGGTGACAAGGTCAAGCTGAAGCCCGATCCGTCACTGGTTCATCTGTTCGACGAGGCGACAGGCAAACGCGTGTAGCGACGCCGAGGAACTGTCCAGGAAAAACTGCCCAGGACGACCCAATAAGACGACCCGATACAAGACGACCCAAAACAAATATAAAATTTAGGGAGAGAACGATGAGCGATTTCGACAGGCGAAGTGTGCTTAAAGTCGGCCTGGGCGGCGCAGCGTTGCTGGCCGGCCCGGGCATCGTCCCGGTGCGCGCGGCGGAGTGGACCAACACGCCCGAGCCGAACGCGTCGATTCGCGTGCTGCGCTGGAAGCAGTTCATCCAGGCCGAGTTCGACAAGTTCGCCGAGCTGACCAAGAAGTTCTCCGAGAAGACCGGCGTCAAGGTGAAGCTCGAGGCCGAGAGCTGGGAAGACATCCGCCCCAAAGCGGCGGTCGCCGCCAACGTCGGCGCCGGTCCCGACCTGATCATCGGCACGCTCGACGATCCCCATAAATTCCCGGAAAAGCTGATCGACATGACCGATGTCGCCGACTATCTCGGCGCGCAGTATGGCGGCTGGTACCCGGTCGCCGAGAAGTACGGCAAGAAGGGCAATGGCTGGATCGCCATTCCGCAAGGCGCAACCGGCGGCTGCCTGAACTACCGCATCAGCCACGTGAAGGCCGCGGGCTTTGACCAATTCCCCAAGGACACCGCCGGCTTCCTCAAGCTCTGCCAGGCCCTGAAGAAGAACAACACGCCGGCCGGCTTCGCGCTCGGCCACGCCACGGGCGACGCCAATGGCTGGTGCCAGTGGGCGCTGTGGGCGCATGGCGGCAAGGTCGTCAACGAGAAGAACGAGGTGGTGATCGACTCGCCGGAGACGATCGCCGCGCTCGAATACGTCAAGCAGCTCTACGCGACGTTCATTCCGGGCGTGCTGTCGTGGAATGACTCGAACAACAACAAGGCGTTCCTGAACGGCGAGCTCAGCCTGACGCTGAACGGCATCTCGATCTGGACCGTCGGCAAGAACTCCACGGATCCGAAGCAGCAGGAGATCGCCAAGGACATGGATCACGCGCCGATGCCGATCGGGCCCGTCGGCGTGTCGACCGAGCAGCAGAACGTGCTGGTCGCCTACGGCTACAAGCACTCGAAATACCCCAAGGCGGTCAAGGAATACATCAAGTTCATGTGGGACAAGGAGAACTACGACGCGTGGGAGGTCGCCTCCAACGGCTACGTCTCGCCGCCGCTGCCGGCCTACAACGACAACCCGGTGTGGACCTCCGATCCCAAGATCACCCCGTATCGTGACTGCTTGAAGCGCTGCCGCGACAATGGCTTTGCCGGCGACCTCGGTTACGCCTCGGCCGCCGTGATGGGCGACTTCGTCGTGGTCGACATGTTCGCGGAAGCCGCCTCCGGCTCGGCGACGCCGAAGGAAGCTGCGGCGCGCGCCGCCGAGCGCGCCAAGCGCTACTACCAGGTCTGATCAGCTCCAATCTGCGCGGCGTCCGGTTCGCCGGACGCCGCGACTTTTCGTCAAGGGGAATCCGACATGGCAGTTATGGCCGAGCCCGTTGCCGCGCAGGTCAAGCGCAGCAGCTTGTGGACCAGAGCATTCGAGAGCCGGCATTTCCTCGGCGCAATGTTCATGGTGCCGGCGATCGCGATTCTCATCCTGTTTCTGGCTTACCCGCTGGCGCTGGGCTTCTGGCTCGGCATGACCGATACCAAGATCGGCGGAGCGGGGCGCTTCATCGGCTTCCAGAACTTCGTCTCGCTCTCGAAGGACTCGGTGTTCTGGCTGTCGGTGTTCAACACCATCTTTTACACGGTCGCTGCCAGCGCCGTGAAATTCGCCATCGGACTTTACCTGGCGCTGCTGCTCAACGAGCGACTGCCGTTCAAGTCGATGGTCCGCGCGATCGTGCTATTGCCCTTCGTGGTGCCGACGGTGCTCTCCGCGATCGCGTTCTGGTGGATTTATGACAGCCAGTTCTCGATCATCTCCTGGGTGTTGATCAAGGCTGGCCTGATCACGCACTACATCGATTTTCTCGGCGATCCCTGGAATGCGCGCTGGTCGGTCGTTGCTGCCAATATCTGGCGCGGCGTGCCTTTCGTGGCGATCACCCTGCTGGCGGGACTACAGACGATTTCGCCCTCGCTCTATGAGGCCGCCAATCTCGACGGTGCCACCAATCTGCAGCGCTTCCGCCACATCACGCTGCCGATGCTGTCGCCGATCATCGCGGTCGTGATGACGTTCTCGGTGCTGATGACCTTCACCGACTTCCAGCTGATCTACACCATCACGCGGGGCGGGCCGATCAACGCCACCCATCTGATGGCGACGCTGTCGTTCCAGCGCGCCATCACTGGCGGCAATCTCGGGGAGGGCGCGGCGATCTCGAACGCGATGATTCCGTTCCTGGTCGCGGCGATCCTGCTCAGCTTCTTCGGGCTTCAGCGTTCCCGCTGGCAGCAGGGCGGGAGGGACTGACCATGACCACGACGGACGACCAAAGCGTCGGAATGGACTATCTGGAAAGTTTTCCGCGAAAATTTCTCCGCGTCTACCTTCCGCTCGGCCTGATCATCTTCTTCCTGCTGTTCCCGTTCTACTGGATGGCGGTCGCGACGTTCAAGCCGGACGCGGAGATGTACGACTACGAGAAGTACAATCCGTTCTGGATCCTGCATCCGACGCTGGAGCACATCAAGAAGCTGTTCTTCGACACCGACTATCCGCTCTGGATGTGGAACACCGTGATCGTGTCGGTGTCCTCGACCTGCATCTCGCTGTTTGCCAGCGTCTGCGCCGCCTATGCGATCGAACGTCTGCGCTACAAGGGCTCGCGCTATGTCGGCCTTGCGATCTTCCTCGGTTATCTCGTGCCGCCATCGATCCTGTTCATTCCACTGGCGGCGATCGTGTTCCAGCTCGGCCTGTTCGACGGCAATCTGGCGCTGATCCTGACCTATCCGACCTTCCTGATCCCGTTCTGCACCTGGCTCCTGATGGGCTATTTCCGCACCATCCCCTATGAGCTGGAGGAGTGTGCGCTGATCGACGGGGCGACGCGGATCCAGATTC
This sequence comes from Bradyrhizobium nivariense, assembly GCF_029846715.1. Classification (GTDB taxonomy): domain Bacteria; phylum Pseudomonadota; class Alphaproteobacteria; order Rhizobiales; family Xanthobacteraceae; genus Bradyrhizobium. The sequence continues at coordinate 272,848 of NZ_JARVWW010000001.1, read as the reverse complement.
TGACCAAGATCACGCTGCCGCTGTCGCTGCCGGGAGTGATCTCGGCGGGCATCTTCGCCTTCACGTTGTCCTGGAACGAGTTCATCTACGCGCTGACCTTCATCTCCTCGTCCGAGAACAAGACCATCCCCGTCGGCGCCATCACCGAGCTTGTCAACGGCGACGTCTACCATTGGGGTGCGCTGATGGCGGCGGCTCTGACCGGCTCGGTCCCCGTAGTTATCCTTTATTCCTTCTTCGTGGAGTACTATGTGTCTGCGATGACCGGCGCCGTGAAGGAATGATCGCGGGGCCTGCCTGAGAGCGCGCCAGGACGAATTGTCAAGGGCGGCGCGTTCCGGCCAATAAGAAGGAGTAGGCTCTTGCACATTCTGGTTCTGGGCGCCGCCGGCATGGTCGGCCGCAAATTATGCGAACGGCTGTTGCGCGACGGCCGGCTCGGCAAGAGCGACATCACCAAGCTGACCATGCATGACGTGGTCGAGCCGAAGCAGCCGGAGCAGGCCGGTTTTGCCGTCGAGACCGTATCGAGCGATTTCGCCGTTCCAGGTGCCGCCGAAAAGCTGATCGCCGGCCGTCCGGACGTGATCTTTCATCTCGCCGCGATCGTCTCGGGCGAAGCCGAGCTCGATTTCGACAAGGGCTACCGCATCAACCTCGACGGAACGCGGATGCTGCTCGATGCTGTCAGGCTTGCCGGCGGCGGCTACAAGCCGCGCGTGGTATTCACCTCCTCGATCGCGGTGTTCGGCGCGCCGTTCCCCGATGCGATCGGCGACGAGTTCTTCCACACGCCGCTTCTGAGCTACGGCACCCAGAAGGCGATCGGCGAACTGCTGCTGGCCGACTATTCCCGCCGCGGCTTCCTCGACGGCATCGGCATCCGCCTGCCGACCATCTGCATCAGGCCCGGCCTGCCCAACAAGGCGGCATCTGGCTTCTTCTCCAGCATCCTGCGCGAGCCGCTGGCCGGCAAGGACGTGATCCTGCCGGTCGCCGAGGACGTCCGCCACTGGCACGCCACGCCGCGCTCCGCCGTCGGCTTCCTGCTGCATGCCGGCACTATGGACCTCGCTACCGTCGGTCCGCGCCGCAACCTGACCATGCCGGGCCTGTCCGCGACGGTGGGCGAGCAGATCGCCGCGCTGAAGCGCGTTGCGGGCGACAAGGTCGCCGCCCGCATCAAGCGGGAGCCCGATCCCTTCATCGTCGGCATCGTCGGCGGCTGGCCGCGCAACTTCAATGCAAAGCGGTCGCTCGAGCTCGGCTTCACCACCGCCGAGAAGACTTTTGACGACATCATCCGCATTCACATCGAAGACGAGCTCGGCGGCAATTTCGTCGCCTGATCTCTGACTGAGCGGGTAAAGTGATGGCGAGCGTTGCTTGCATCGGCGAATGCATGGTCGAGCTCCGGCAGGCCCAGGGTGGACAATCCGCCGGACAGTCCGGGCAGGGTGGGGGCCTCTATTCGCGTGGATTCGGCGGCGACACCCTCAACACGGCGGTGTATCTGGCGCGGCTCGAGGTCAAGGTCGATTATCTCACCGCGCTTGGCGACGATGCCCTGAGCGATGAGATGATCGCGGCCTGGACCGCGGAGGCCGTCGGCACCCGCCGCGTCGTGCGGTTGCCGGGCAAGCTGCCCGGCCTTTACATGATCCAGCTGGATGCGAAGGGCGAGCGGCAGTTCTTCCACTGGCGCGACAGCGCGGCGGCGCGCCAGCTGATGAGTCTGCCGGAGACGGACGAGCTGCTCAACTCGCTGATGAGCTACGACATCGTCTATCTCTCCGCGATCACGCTCTCGATCTACGACGCGGCCGGCCGCGAGCGCCTGTTCGCGGCGATCAAGCGCGCGCGGCTGCTCGGCACCCGCTTCGTATTCGACACCAACTTCCGCGCACGCGGCTGGCCCGATCGCGATGTCGCACGCGAGGTTTTTGCCGCGGCCTTTGCGGCTGCCGACATCGTGCTGACCTCGACCGAGGATCTGCTCGCGCTCTATCCCGGCGAGGGCCATGAGCAACTGATGGCGCGTATTCCAAGCCCGGAGCTGGTGTTCCGGCTCGCCGAGCCGGTGAGCCTCTTGCGCTTTCCCGGCGGCACGAGCGAGGTGCGTGCCGAGCCCATGACCAAGCCCGTGGTCGACACCACCGCGGCCGGCGACAGCTTTGCCGCGGCCTATATTGCGGCGCGGCTCGCCGGTTCCGATCCGGTCGAGGCCGCCCAGGCCGGGCATCGCCTCGCCAGCCTCGTGATCTGCTATGCTGGCGCCATCATTCCGGGCTATGCCATGCCGCCGAAGAAGCGGCACCGGCCGGCGACCACGCGTCAAGCGACCAAGTAAGGAAGCGACAACGACGATGACCACGACTGCCCAACAGAACCACCTCGCCGCGCTGTTCAAGGCCGCGACCGTTATTCCTGTCCTCACCATCGAGCGGATCCAGGATGCCGTGCCGCTAGCGAAAGCGCTGGTTGCCGGCGGCGTCCGCACGCTGGAGGTGACCATGCGCACCCCTGTTGCGATCGAGGCGGCGAGGGCGATGATGGCCGAAGTCCCCGAGGCGATCGTCGGCATCGGCACGATTCTCAATCCGGCCGACTTCACCCGAGTCGAAAAGCTCGGCGTGAAGTTCGGCATCAGCCCGGGCTTGACCCCCGATCTCCTGAAGGCCGCAGCGGACAGCACCTTGCCGTTCGCGCCGGGCATTGCCACTGCGTCCGAGCTGATGATGGCGCTGGCGCACGGCCTCGATGTCGCAAAGTTCTTCCCGGCCGAGCAGGCCGGCGGCATCAAGGGCCTGCGCGCGCTCGGCGGCCCGTTCCCGAACGTGCGGTTCTGCCCCACCGGCGGCGTCGGCGAGGCCAATGCGGGGAGCTGGCTGGCCGAGCCCAATGTGGTGGCGGTCGGCGGTTCCTGGCTGTGCCCGGCGGCGGAGATCAAGGCCGGGAACTGGGCCGGCATAACTGCCATCTGCCAGCGCACGCTCAAGGCCCTGAAAGCCGCGTGAAGTCTTGCCATCGATCGGCTAAGACTTAGGTCAGTAAGAGATCCTAGGGAGATTGACCATGACCGCCAGCATCGTCGGATGGGCGCATACGCCGTTTGGCAAGTTCGACACCGAAACCGTCGAAAGCCTCGTCACCCGTGTCGCCAATGAGGCGATGGCGGATGCCGGCATCTCCGCGTCCGACGTCGATGAGATCGTGCTCGGCCATTTCAACGCCGGCTTCTCGCCGCAGGATTTTACCGCCTCGCTGGTGCTCCAGGCCGACCCAAAACTGCGCTTTAAACCGACCACCCGCGTCGAGAACGCCTGCGCCACGGGATCTGCCGCCGTGCACCAGGGGGTTCGCGCGATCGCCGCGGGTGCTGCCAGGATCGTGCTGGTCGTCGGCGTCGAGCAGATGACGCGGACGCCGGGGCCGGAGATCGGCAAAAACCTGCTCAAGGCGTCCTATCTGCCTGAGGACGGCGACACCGTCGGGGGCTTCGCCGGCGTGTTCGGCAAGATCGCCAGCTCCTATTTCCAGAAATACGGCGACCAGTCCGATGCGCTGGCGCTGATCGCGGCCAAGAACCACAAGAACGGCGTCGCCAATCCCTATGCCCAGATGCGCAAGGATTTTGGCTTCGACTTCTGCCGCGCTGAGAGCGAGAAGAACCCTTACGTTGCCGGCCCGCTGAAGCGCACCGATTGCTCGCTGGTCTCCGACGGCGCCGCTGCGCTGATTTTGGCCGACGCCGAGACCGCCAGGGGCATGAGCAAGTCGATCGGCTTCCGCGCCACCGCGCATGCCCAGGATTTTTTGCCGATGTCCAAGCGCGACATCCTCCAGTTCGAGGGCTGCACGGTCGCCTGGCAGCGCGCGCTTGAGAAGGCCGGCGTTACGCTTTCCGATCTCTCCTTCGTCGAGACCCATGACTGCTTCACCGTCGCCGAGCTGATCGAGTATGAAGCGATGGGCCTGACGCCGAAGGGGCAGGGCGCCCGCGCCATCAAGGAAGGCTGGACGCTCAAGGACGGCAAGCTGCCGGTCAATCCGTCCGGCGGCCTGAAGGCCAAGGGCCACCCGATCGGCGCCACCGGCGTTTCCATGCACGTGATGACCGCGATGCAGCTCGCCGGCCAGGCGCCCGAGGGCATGCAGCTCAAGAACGCGAAACTCGGCGGCATCTTCAACATGGGCGGCGCCGCCGTCGCCAACTACGTCTCCGTGCTGGAGCCGCTGAAGTAGATTCTGGTAGGGTGGGTTAGCCCCGCGGCTGCGCGAAGCGCGGTTCGCTGGCTAACTACCCTACAGCCTTTGCGTTAAATCATGGTAGGCTCGCGCGGCTCACCTTAATGCTCTTGATTGATTTTCAGGGGGATACATCATGAGCAATGACTACGAAGAATCGCTGTCAATGGACGCACTCAACGATCGCATCGCGATCCTCGAGGACAATATCCGGCAGCTCATCGAGCAGGCCGCGGCGGCCTCGGGCGAGCAGAACGAGTCGCGGATCGCCGACCGCATCAACCAGCAGAATGAGGAGCTCGACCGTCTCCTCAAGGTTCGCGAATCCCGTCAGAAGAAATAGCGGACGCATCGCTGCGCATGCGGCCATACGTCGGCCGCCCTTGCGCACGCGCCGCCGCTGCCGTTAGCTGGACCGAAATCGCAGGGCTCACTTGAGCCCGCGCAATCGGGAGTGAACGATGGGGCCGCTGAAGGGCATCAACGTCGTCGACATGACCACCGTGCTGATGGGGCCCTATGCGACCCAGATGCTCGGCGACTACGGCGCCGACATCATCAAGGTGGAATCGCTCGACGGCGACGTCACCCGCCTGATCGGCCCGATGCGTCACGCCGGCATGGGCCCGGTGTTCCTCAACACCAACCGCAGCAAGCGCTCGATTTGTCTCGATCTGAAGAAGCCGGCGGGGCGCGAGGCCGTGCTTCGGCTTTTGAAGGACGCCGATGTTCTCGTCTACAACGTCCGTCCGCAGGCGATGGCACGGCTCCAGCTCGGCTATGACGTCGTTTCCAAAATCAATCCGCGCCTGGTCTATGCCGGCGTGTTCGGCTTCGGCCAGGACGGGCCGTATGCTGCAAAGCCCGCCTATGACGATTTGATCCAGGGCGCCACCGCGCTGCCGGCGTTGATGGCGCAGACCGGTGACGGCGTGCCGCGCTATGTGCCCAACGCGCTGGTCGATCGCATCGTAGGCTTGACCGCCGTCGGCGCGATCTGCGCCAGCCTCGTGCACCGCGACCGCACCGGACGCGGCCAGCGCGTCGACATCCCGATGTTCGAGACCATGGCCGGCTTCGTCATGGGCGACCACATGGGCGGCCTCACCTACGAGCCGCCGCTCGACAAGGGCGGCTATGCCCGCCATCTCTCGCGCGACCGCAGGCCCTACAAGACATCGGACGGCTATCTCAGCGTCATCGTCTACAACGACAAGCAGTGGGAAAACTTCTTCGAGGCGACGGGGCGCGACGATCTGCGCGCCGATCCGATGTTCGCGAGCTTCGCGGGCCGTGCCGCCAACATCGACGTCGTCTATGCCGAGCTCGCGCGCATCTTCGAGACGCGCACCACGGCGGAATGGATCGACCTGCTCACCGGGGCCGACGTGCCGGTGATGCCGATGCACGACCTCGCATCGATCCTGCACGATGAGCATTTGGAAGCGACAGGCTTCTTCCCCGTCGTGAACCATCCGACCGAAGGGCCGATCCGCAGTATGAAGGTCACGGCGAACTGGTCCGAGACGGAGGCCGAACCGATCCGGCTCGCGCCGCGGCTCAACGAGCATGGCGCGGAGATTCTGAAGGAGATCGGGTACTCGCAGGACGAGATCGCGTCCATGGTCCGCGATGGCGTCACACGTTCGCCGCCCCTGAATGACGACGCACAGGTGCGCCCATGAGCTTCGTCACCGGCGCAGGCCTCACATCTTTCGGCAAGCACGAAGGCTCGTCCTCGCTCGACCTGATGAGCAAGGCCGCGCAGGCCGCGCTCGACGATGCCGGGCTCAAGCGCGCCGAGATCGACGGCGTCCTCTGCGGCTACTCCACCGTCTCGCCGCACATCATGCTGGCGACCGTCTTTGCCGAGCATTTTGGCATCCGTCCGGCTTACGCCCACGCCGTCCAGGTCGGCGGCGCGACCGGGCTCGCGATGACCATGCTCGCACATCATCTCGTCGAAGCAGGCGTCGCCCGCAATGTGCTCGTCGTCGCCGGCGAGAACCGCCTCACCGGGCAGAGCCGCGATGCCTCGATCCAGGCGCTGGCGCAGGTCGGCCATCCCGATTACGAGGTGCCGCTCGGCCCGACCATTCCCGCCTATTATGGCCTCGTTGCTAGCCGCCACATGCACGAATACGGCGCGACGGAAGAAGACCTTGCCGAATTCGCGGTGCTGATGCGCGCCCACGCCTGCAGCCATCCCGGCGCGCAATTCCACGATTCCATCACTGTTTCCGACGTCATGGCCTCGAAGCCGGTAGCGATGCCACTGAAGCTGCTCGACTGCTGCCCGGTGTCCGACGGCGGCGCCGCCTTCGTCATCAGCCGCGAGCGGACCGGAGAGGCCGGCGTGCGCATTCGCGGCTGTGCCCAGGCCCATACCCATCAGCACGTCACAGCAGCGCCCGCCCTGAGCGAGCTCGGCGCGGAGATCTCCGTCGCCCGCGCCAAGGAGGCCACCGGTCTTGCGATCTCCGACGTGCGCTACGCCGCCATCTACGACAGCTTTACCATCACGCTCGCGATGCTGTTGGAGGACCTTGGGCTTGCGGGACGCGGCGAGGCAGCCGCGCGCGTGCGCGCCGGCCATTTCGGCCGCGACGGCGCGATGCCGCTGAACACCCATGGCGGCCTGCTCAGCTACGGCCATTGCGGCGTCGGTGGCGCCATGGCGCATCTGGTGGAAACGCATCTGCAGATGACCGGCCGCGCGGCTAGCCGCCAGGTGCGCGACGCCTCGATCGCGCTGCTGCACGGCGACGGCGGCGTGCTGTCGTCCCACGTGACCATGTTCCTGGAGCGGGTGCGATGAGCGAGCATCTCAGCGACTGGACCAAGGGCGAACAGGCCGTCACCTATCAGACCTGCACCGCATGCGGCCATGTGCAGTATTTTCATCGCGCGTTCTGCGCGGCCTGCGGCGCGTCCGATCCGCGCGAGGCGCGTGCCAGCGGCAAGGGCAGGGTGTACGCGACCTCGCTGGTCTGCCGCGCCGCCACGCCGGAGACGCGGGCGCACGTGCCCTACAACATCCTGCTGGTCGATTGCGCCGAGGGTTTTCGCATGATGGCGCATGGTGAGAATGACCTCGCCATCGGCGATGAGGTCAATGCGAGCTTCAAACCGTTCGCCGGCAGGCTGGTGCCGTTCTTCGTGAAAAGGAAATAGTGGGATTCGTCATTCGGGGGCGGTCCTGAGAGACCGAGCCTGGAACGGGAATTCTGGGCCTGGCCTGCTAGGGCCGCGCTTTGCGCGGTCCCGGGAGAGCCACCCCGGAATGACGAAAACTCTCACACAACGCTTACTAACGCCCGTAGAACAAGATGCTGGCGATGACCAGCATCGCCGTCACCGCCAGCATATGCGCGAGCGCTCCCGAGGCCGCCCCCTTGGTGGCTTCCTTCATGCCTTTTCTCCCTAGACTTGGGCGTGACTCATCGTTGCGCGCGCTGCGCACCCGACGGCCAACTATTTTTACTCGGAACACCCCTTGCGAGTATCCGCTGCGATCAAGTCCCCACGCGGCGAATATCGATTGTACCAAGGTCGATCAGCAATGCGGCGGCATTTTGACTCGATGATGTTGCTCCTGCGGACGCGCAAGAATAGAGTTTCGTGGAACTTTCGCCGCTAACGACAAAAAGCATCATAGGCTTAGGGAAAAACTTCAGGAAAATCATGGCCCGTATCAACTACAGCGACCCGCTCAAGGCGTCCGACCGCACCCGCGAAATCCTCGACAAGAACCGCAACGCCAACATCTTCCGCATGATGGCGCATTCGCCGAGCTATTTCGAGCAGTACTGCCGTCTCGGCGGCGCTATCCGCCACAAGGGCGAGCTCGATCCTGTTGTGCGCGAACTTGCGATCACACGAACCGGAATTCTTTGCGAGGCGCCGTACGAGATCGTCGCGCACAAGCGCATCGGCAAGAATGTCGGCGTCACCGACGAGCAGAACGAGGCGCTCGAGAACTGGCAGGCGACGGCCTGCTTCGACGAGATACAGCGCGCCGCGCTCGCCTTCACCGATGAGATCGTGAAATTGAACAAGCCGACGGATGCGACTTTCAAGGCGATCGCGTCAAAGCTTTCGCCGGCCGCGCTGGTCGAGCTCCAGCTCTCGGTCGGCTTCTACATCATGACCTCGAAATTCCTGGAGACGTTCGCGATCGATCTCCAGCCGGTCGCGGAAGTGGTGGGCTGACCCGACAGCAACGGTGAGGGATGCCGATGACGATCGATGAATATGCAGCCTGGGCTGCGACGATTGCGAAAGTCGATGAGCATCCGTCCAACGAACGGCTGTCTTATCTCGGACTTGGCCTCGCGGGCGAAGCCGGCGAGGTCGCCGACCACATCAAGAAATTGCTGCGCGACGACTGGCTCGATCAGGCGGGTCTCGTCGATGAGCTCGGCGACGTCATCTATTACTGGGCCTGCCTGTGTGCGGCGACCGGCCAGAAGCCATCCGAATTGCTCAAGGCGAGTGCGGCCAAGATCAATCGGCGGCTGAGCGAGGCGGCGAGCCGCTAGAGGGAACGATGTTCCCTGTGGCCATCCTTCGAGACGCCCGCCGTAGGCGGGCCCTCAGGATGAGGACCGAGCGCGCGGCAGCGGTTTCAACGAGCGCCGATGCCGCTTAGCCTCATCCTGAGGAGACCGCGAAGCGGTCGTCTCGAAGGACGAGGCGCGCGCTCAGGTCGAGGTCAGGATATCGACCTTGGCGTTGGCGACGATCAGGCGGTCGGCGAGGAGCTGCGCCAGGTTGCGCATGATCCGCTCGGAGGCCCGCGGGTGCTGCTCGCGGAAACGCTCGAAATCCTTCAGCTGGACTTCGAAAGCGGTTGCCGCCATGTCCGCAAACACGTCTGCCGAGCGCGTTTGCTCCAGCAGCGCCATCTCGCCGAAGGCCATGCCGGCGGTCAGTGTGGCCAGGCGCACGCCATCCGGCAGCGTCACATGCACGGCGCCGCTGCGCAGGAAGAACAGGGCGTCGGCGGGATCGCCGGTGGTGAGGATCTTTGCGCCGGACAGGTAGGTTCTGATCGTGCAGGTCGCGCCGAGCTCGGTCAACTCTTCCGCGCTGAGATCTTCGAGCAGCGGTTGTTCGGAAAGCTCGGTGGTCTCGTGAAAATCGATTGAGCCGCCGTAGCGGTAGACGATCTGGTCTTCCGCCCATTCGATCGCGGTGTCGAGCAGATAGAAGTCGCGGACGTTCTTCAGCTCTGTGGTCCACTCGCGTAGCGTATTCCATTCCTTCGAAGCGCGCCTGACGCCGGACAGCACTACCGTGACGTTCAGCGCGGCGAGCTCCTCGAACGCTTCGGCCACCAGCCGCGCCCCGGCGCGTGTGGTGGAGGTGACGCGGTGCAGATCGAAGATCACGAATTGCGGCCGCGGCCGGCCCGCAAGTCGGCGCGAGACATAATCGACCGCCGACAGTGACAACGTGCCGACCAGCTCGATGACGCGCACCTCCTGCTCATGTGCCGCGAGAATATCGCGCTCCTGTTGGCGGCGGACGCGGCGCGACGGGCTCTTGCCGATGTCGTAGTCGGCGATGACGGCGTTGCGCGCGTCGTCGCTGCGGTTGAGCATGTGCAGATCGTAATGCGAGGACAGCGCTTCGCAGACCTTGATGCCGCGCACGCTGTTGCCGTGCTTGTCGAGCTTTGGCGAATAGCTGCCGAGCCCGAGGCGGGCGGGGAGGGCGGCCAGGATCCCGCCGCCGACGCCGCTCTTGGCGGGAATGCCGATCCGGTAGATCCATTCGCCGGCATAGTCGTACATGCCCGACGACGTCATCACCGACAGCGTGCGCGAGATGGCGTAAGGCGTCAGCACCTGCTCGCCCGTGACTGGATTGACGCCGCGGTTGGCGAGCGTTGCCGCCATCACCGCGATGTCGCGCGCGGTGACCAGCACCGCGCATTGCCGGAAATAGACGTCGAGCACGGCTGCGACATTGTCCGAGATCACAGCGTTGGTCTTCAGGAGATAGCCGATGGCGCGGTTGCGGTCGCCGGTCTGGCTTTCGGAAGCGTAAACGGCCTCGTCGACGGCGAGGTCGCGGCCGGCAAAACGACCAAGCGCGAGGCGAATTTGCTCGAAGGCGTCTGTGCCTTTGCTGTTGTAGATTAGCCCGGTGCAGGCGATCGCGCCAGCATTGACCATCGGGTTGAACGGATGGTTTTCGGAATTGAGCCGGATCGAGTTGAAGGGATCGCCTGAGGGCTCGACGCCGATCGCGCTCTCGACCCTGTTTGCGCCGAGCAGGTCCAGCGCCAGCGCGAACACGAACGGCTTTGACATCGACTGGATGGTGAAGGGCACCTGGCTGTCGCCGACCTCGTAGACGTGACCGTCCAGAGTCGCAAGGCTGATGCCGAAATAGGCAGGGTCGGCCTTGCTCAGCTCGGGAATGTAGTCGGCGACCGCGCCCGAGGTCTCCGCCGAGAATTGGTTGAGGCAATTGTCCAGAAACCGCAGCAAAGGCGGCTTCGAACGGGTCCAGGCGGTGGCGAGAGGCGAAAGCGGTTTCATCGCCTCTCCTTGTGCAACGCAATCAGGGCACGCGCAACCCGTCCGGCACCATGGTCTGCCGCCGGACCAGCAGCAGGGCGAGCAAAACCGTGGGTACGAGGATGGCGAGGCCGAGCAGCGTCACCTGAATCTGCGACAGCGGCATGATCCCGCCGCCGGGGGTGGCCACCACGAACCCGCCGATCACGAGCAGCACGCGGATCGGCCACTCCAGCGCGCCGGTGCCGCGGAGATCGCCGACGAAGGGCTGGTAGCCCTGGATGCCGCCGCAGATGAACAGCGTGCCGAACGCCGCAAGTGCCATCAAGACGAGACCGGCGAGATAGGGGCTCGGCCCTTGCAGCACCAGCGCCGGATTGAGCACGAAGAAGAACGGGATGAAATAGATGATGCTTCCGACCCACATCGATTCCCAGCCCGTCTTCATCGCGGGCGAGCCGGCGATGCCTGCGGCTGCGAATGAAGCAATCGCGACTGGAGGGGTGATCGACGACAGCATGCCCCAATAGAAGATGAACATGTGCACGGCCATCTTGTTCAGCCCGAGCTTCTCCAGCGCGGGTGCGACCAGGATGGCGAGGAAGATGTAGCAGGCCGTTGTGGTCAGCCCGAGGCCGAGAATGAGGCTGGTAAGGGCGCACATGCCGAGCAGCAGGAAAGGATTGTCGCCGGCAATATGCAGCAGATCGTTGGCGAGGCTCGACACCACGCCGGTCATCGAGAAGGCGCCGATCAGCAGGCCGCAGCCGGCGAGGATGCCGACGAGCTCGACGAAGGTGCGGCCGTTGACCTCGAGGAATTTGCCGATCGTGCCGAGCGTCCAGCGCGTGTCCTTCGAGAACAGCTGGTTGAGGACCAGCAACAGCGCGGTGGCGTAGAACGGCGCGTGGCTCTCGCGCTTGAAGTAGAGCAGCATCACGATCAGGAGCGCGATGACGAAGACGTAGTACCAGCCGTCCTTGATCGTATCCATGATCCGCGGCAGATCGGCGCGCGGAATGCCCTTCAGCCCGTGTCGGGCGGCATAGGCATCGACCTGCATGAACAGGCCGATATAATAGAGCGCGGCGGGAATGATGGCTGCGATCGCGACATCGGCGTAGCTGACGTTGAGGAACTGCGCGATCACGAAGGCGGTCGCGCCCATCACCGGCGGCGCCAGCACCGCGCCGGTCGATGCGCAGGCCTCGATCGCGCCGGCATAGGAGGCGCGGAAACCGCTCTTCTTCATCACCGGGATGGTCATGGTGCCGGCGGTAAGCACGTTGGAGATGATCGAGCCCGACATCATGCCGAGCAGGCCGCTGGCGAAGATGCAGACTTTTGCGGCGCCGCCGCGGAACGTGCCGCACAGCGCGAAGGCGAGGTTGATGAAGAACTTGCCGGCGCCGGTCATCATCAGCGCCGTGCCGAACACCAGGAAGCCGATCACGGTGTCGGCAAAGGCCTGGATGGGAATGCCGAGCAGGCTCTCGCCCGACAGCACGTGATAGGCGGTCGCCTGCTCCAGCGTCGATTGCGTGCCGCGGAACGGACCTAACCAGCCGGATAGGGCGAACAGCGGATAGACGGTGAAGGGGAGCACGCTCAGCAGCAGGCTCCAGCCGCCGGTGCGGCGCAGCGCCTCCATCAGCATCACCCACATCACGAGACCCGCGGCAATCACGCTGTTGGGCGCGCCGCCGAATTCCCAGCCGGCCTCCGCGGCCTTGCGCACGTTCGACATCAACAGCAGCGCCGCGGCGAAGGTCACGATGAAGAAGGCGAGATCATACCAGGGAATGCGGTCGAGCGGCGCACGCTCGGTCCCCGGGAAGATCAGGAAGGTGAAGGGCAGCATCAACGCGATCAGGAGATAGAAGTACTCCGTGTTGAGCTGGGTGTAGCCGACGAAGAAGCGCAGCGAGAATTGCTGGTTGATGCAGAGCAGGATCGTCGCCGCGGTCGCGGCCACCAGCATCCAGCGCCAGGCGCCGCGTAGCGTGCGAACGCGCGTGACCTCGGCTTCCTGCATGTTGCCGGCGGCACCGTGCGGATCGTCGAACACGACCCGCTTGGCCTCGTCCTGCGGGGCGGTGGAGACTGAAGCAGACGACATGATCGACCCCGCGCGTGGGCTGCTAACCGCTGACTAAGGCGAATGGCCGTTGGTTGAATCGATAGGGCCGCGGGCTCTTCAACCTCTCCCGCGTGCGGGAGAGGTCGCCGCGAAGCGGCGGGTGAGGGCTTTCGCCTCTGGGGGAGTCTCTCCGCGGAGGCACCCTCACCCCAGCCCTCTCCCGCAAGCGGGAGAGGGAGCGCATCTTCTTCGTAGCGGCAGTCCACTCTGATGCCATCAGATGCTAGTCCTCGAACCCGTTCACCATGTCGGCCTTCGCAAGCGCCGCGGCACGCGCTTTCATCCAGCCGTCGAGGAAGGCCTTGTCATCCGCAGGCGGATTGGACTTGCCGTAGTCGGTCCACGCTGCGCCAAGCACCTCCTGGCGCTTGATCAGCTTGTTGTTGTGGGCGTCCTGCGCGTCGCTCCATTGCCCGGCTTCCTTCAACGCCTTCACGGCGCCGGGGTGCACCGGCACCACCCAGTTCTTGGTCTGGCGGTCGGCGGCGAGCCCGCCGGCGCCGGGCGCGGAGTCCTTGTAGGAATCGTAATTTGTGATCATCGCCTTGGTGATCGCATAGACCTGGTCGGGTGCTTGCGAGGCGTAGGCGACGAAGATCGGGTAGGGGTAGTTGCCGAGCTCGATCGGCTTGTCCGGCGAGATACCGGCGCCGCAGGTCGCGACTTGCGGGAAGAAGAACGAGCCGACCTTCTGCAGCCGTGCCCAGCCTTCCCTGTCCTTGGCGGGCAGCGCCGGCCAGATCAGGCCGCGCGGCGAGGTCTCGGCTTCCTTGGCGGGGCCGGTGATGGTGGTGCCGAACGCAGCGTCGGTGTCGTTGTTGATCAGGCCCTTCCACATCGCGCCGTAGCTTGCGAACTCGACGACCTTGACGTCCTTCTGCGTCAGGCCGGCGAAGGCGAGCACCGCGAGCGAGTTCTGGTTCAGCGCCGGCGAGCCGACGACGAATCCGACACGCTTGCCCTTGAGGTCTTTCAGCTCCTTCACGCCTGTATCCGCGGCCACGCCGAGCGTGCCGCAATTGCAGTCGACGGATGAGAGCAGGATCTGGAGCGGTTGCGGGCCCCACTCCCTGGCGCCGAACTCGAACACGCCTTCTTGCGCGAAATAGCTACCCGATCCCATCGCCGCGGAGGCCGCGCGCTTGGCGCGCAGCGGCGCGAGACGCGCGACGTCGTTGCCTGCGGGGAGCACGCGCACGTCGGTTGAGTATTTGTCCTTCATCATCTTGCCGACGCCGACCGCGATGTTGAAGCCGGCGGTGCCGGTGTCATAGGCGGTGAACGTCAATGTCGCCGGCAGCTTGAACTCTTCCGCGAACGCATAGCGTGTAGACGCAAAAGAAATGCCCGCAACCAAGGCAGGCGCGAGCATGATCAGCCCACGAAGCATGTTTCCCTCCATGTTCCCCGCGTTTGCCGCGAAGACTTTCGTTCTTTGTTTGAAACGGATCATGTCATCGCATATCGGCGATGGCAACGCCGTACCGCGACTGCAGGATGATGCTGACAGATTGTCGCGGAAACGACGGATAATGCAGTCAGTTCGCGACGATCGCGATCGCCTGTCCCTCGGCAACGACGTCGTCGAGCTTCACCAGAATCGATGTGATCGTGCCGCTCGCGGGCGACGGCACAGGTATCTCCATCTTCATCGCTTCGACCACCACAACATCGTCGCCATCCGCAACGGTTCCTCCAACTTGCACGGGAGTTGCACAGATGCGCCCGGCGATCTCCGTGATGATCTTAATTTCTGGCATGCCATCGCCTTTTTGTTGTCGTCGCAAAATGCCTGAGGTAGCGTCATCTGCAAGCGGAATTTAATTCCGCACAGCGGAACAAGCGGTAGGGATCATGGGACGACGTTCAGAGCGGTTGAGTAGACAAGGTGCGCCCGCCGGCGATGCCGGTGAGGGTGATGTTATCCAGGTGGTGTCGCGCGCGTTCGACGTGTTGCGATGCTTCGAGGGCCACGATAGCAGGCTCGGCAATCTCGAGATCTCAAATCGCTGCGGCCTGCCGCGCTCCACGGTGTCGCGGCTCACGCACACGCTGACGCGGATGGGGCAGCTGGTTTACCTGCCGCGCGATCAAAAATATCGCATCGGGCCGAGCGCGGTGGCGATGAGCGCCTCGATGATGAAGGGCGCGCAGCTGCGCAGCATGATCCGGCGGCGGCTCCAGGAAGTTGCCGAGCAACTGCCGGGTACGGTCGGCTTCGTGGTGCCCGATCGCTTCCATCTGGTCTATCTCCAGTTCGCGCGCTCGGCCTCTGCGCTCGGCCTGCACGAGGGCACCGGCAGCCGCATTTCGATGGCTTCGACCGCTGCGGGCGCAGCCTACACCGCGGCGTTGGCGCCCGAGGTCGGCGATGCCTTCATCGCGGACATGGAGCGGGAAGCTCCCGAGGCTGCGAAAATCCTGAGGCCCCGCATCGAGGCCAACCGCGAGTTGCTGCGCGAGCACGGCTATGTCGTGGCCTGCGGCCTGTGGAGCCCGCACATCAACGGGCTCGCGGTGCCGATCTGGTCGCCGCAGTACCAGACCTTCGTCGTCATCACGATCGGTCTTCTGTCCGCGATGTATGACGAGCAGCGCCTGCATGCCGAAGTCGCTCCGCTGATGGTCGCGCTCGGCCGCTCGCTCGGCAGCCTGCTCGAAGGCGCGGAGGGCGACGTCTTCAACAATCGCATCTCGCGCAAACCGGTCGCAATGGCTGTGCACAACAATAACAAGCCGATCAATTCGGAGGGCGTGAATGAACTGGAAGCCGGAACTCGACGAGCTCGCCCGGCGCGAAGCCTTCGCGCGGGAGATGGGCGGCGTTGACAAGGTCAAGCGACAGCATGACCAGGGCCGACTGACTGTTCGGGAGCGTATCGACGGACTGACCGACAAGGGCAGCTTTCACGAGATCGGTGCCGTCGCCGGCGTCGGTGAGTACGATTCCAGCGGCGAGCTGCAGAAATTGACGCCGGCGAACTGCGTGTTCGGCCGGGCGCGCGTCGACGGCCGCACCGTCGTCGTGGTCGGCGACGACTTTACCGTGCGCGGCGGCTCGGCGGATGCGTCCATTTCCGCAAAACCGCTGATGGCGGAGGAGATGGCGCACGACTTCCGTCTGCCCATCGTCCGCATTATCGAAGGCTCCGGCGGCGGCGGCTCGGTCAAGACTATCGAGACCAAGGGCGCGGCTAATCTGCCAGGCGGCATCGGCGGCACACGCTGGTATCGCTTTACGACGGAGAATTTGTCGCGCGTGCCCGTGGTCGCGCTCGGCCTCGGCTCGGTCGCAGGGCTCGGTGCCGCGCGTCTTGCCGCCAGCCATTATTCCATCATGACCAGGAAGTCCGCGATGTTCGTCGCGGGGCCGCCGGTGGTGAAGGCGTTGGGGCAGGACCTCTCGAAGGAGGAGCTCGGCGGCGCCGACATCCAGACCCGCGCCGGCGCGGTCGATCATGCCGTCGACACCGAGGAGGAGGCGTTCGCCTGCGCGCGGCGTTTCCTGTCCTATCTGCCGTCGTCGGTCTACGAGCTGCCCCCGACCTTGCCCTGCACCGACCATCCGGAGCGCACCGAAGAGGCGCTGATGAACGCGGTGCCGCGCAACCGCAAGCAGGTCTACAAGATGCGGCCGATCGTCGAACAGGTCGTGGACAAGGGTTCGTTCTTCGAGGTCGCAAAGAATTTCGGCAAGCCCGTTATCGTCGGCCTCGCGCGGCTCGAGGGCAGGGCGGTGATGGTGCTTGCCAGCGACAGCTTTCACTACGGCGGCTCCTGGACCGCGGATGCCTGCCAGAAGGTGGTGCGCTGGGTCGACTTCGCCGAGACCTTCCATTTGCCGATCGTCTACCTCATGGACTGCCCCGGCTTCATGATCGGCCTCGATGCCGAGAAGGCGGGCACGATCCGTCAAGGCGTCCGTGCCATGGCCGCGGTCAACCAGACCACGGTGCCCTGGTGCACCGTGATCCTGCGTAACGCCTTCGGCGTCGCCGGCGTGGTGCATCAGCCGGCCGACCGTTTCTCGATCCGCTACGCCTGGCCGTCGGCCTATTGGGGCTCGCTCCCGCTCGAAGGCGGCATCGAAGCCGCCTACCGCGCCGACATCGATGCTGCCGAGGACAAGACTGCGAAGCTGAAAGAGATCGAGGAGCGGCTGAACAAGCTGCGCTCGCCATTCCGCTCCGCCGAAAAGTTCTGGGTTGAGGAGATCATCGACCCCAGGAAGACGCGGTCGCTGCTGTGCGAATTCGCGCGGCTCGCGGAGCCATTGCGAAAGCCGGGGCCGCCGGGGAATTTTTCGATCAGGCCGTAGGTTCAGCCGTCACTGCAAGCCGCTGATATCGACCTCAGCCCAATCAGAATTGGGCAAAATTGATCTATCGCAACACCGCGCGTCCAATTGTCTGCAACCGTCTCGTTCGGAACGAGGGAGAGACGTCATGACAAACGCGGGAAACGCGCTGCTTTGGGCAGCCATATTTTTCTGTCTGTCGTTCGCCGCAATCTTTGTCGTTTGGTTTGCCGAGCGGTTGCGCGCGGGCTTCTCGAGGAAGCCGTAAAGCCTTCAGGTCCGGTAGCTCGTCACCTGCTGACCCGACGGCGGATGCCTGCCGATAGGTGGTGCGCTCGGTCGATTTTGCAGAAATTTTCTATCTGCGGATCGTCTCTCTCATGGACTGCCCCGGCTTCATGATCGGCCTCGATGCCGTGAAGGCAGCGATCCGACCATGTCGCAGTCGACCAAGCCACGGTGCCCTGGCGCAGGGTGATCCCGCGCAATGCCTCCGGCGTCTGTGCTCGCGCTTTGCCGCGGCAGCGATGGCGTGACCTCAAAACAAGAACGCGCTACGCTTCCCGGACAAGAACAAGAGGAAGCGCCAATCGTGTACGACTTCATTATCGTGGGCGGCGGCTCGGCGGGGTCCGTGCTGGCCCACCGGCTCTCTGCAAAGAGCGCCAACAAGGTCCTGCTGTGCGAGGCCGGACAGGACACACCGCCCGGCGACGAGCCGGCCGAGATCAGGGACAGCTATCCGGGCACGGCCTATTTCGATCCGCGCTTCCACTGGACCGAGCTCAAGGTCACGACCCAGATCGTCAGTCACAACAATCCGAACCAAGGACGTCCGCCCTTACGCAAATACGAGCAGGCGCGCGTGCTCGGCGGCGGCTCCTCGATCAATGGCCAGATGGCCAACCGCGGCGCGCCGACCGACTACGACGAATGGGAAGCGCGCGGCGCTGCGGGGTGGAGCTGGAACGACGTGCTGCCCTTCTTCAGGAAGGTCGAGCGCGACCTCGATTTCGACGGACCGTTTCACGGCAAGGATGGTAGGATCCCGGTCCGCCGAATCCCCAGGGAGCACTGGACGCGGCATTCGCAGGCGTTCGCGCAAGCTTTCCAGCAGGCCGGCCATCAATTTGTGCCGGACCAGAACGGCGAGTTCGTCGACGGCTATTTCCCGGTGACCCATTCCAATCAGGCCGAGCAACGCGTCTCGGCTGCCATGGGCTATCTCGATCGCGACACGCGCAAGCGCGCCAACCTCACGATCTCCACCAACACGCAAGTCAGAGAGCTGCTGTTCGAGGGCACGCGGTGCGTCGGCGTGAAGGCTGTGGTCGACGGACGGGAGCAGGAATTCCGCGCCCGCGAAATCATCCTCTCCAGCGGCGCCATCCATTCGCCGGCGCATCTGTTGCGCGCCGGCATCGGCCCGGTCGGTCACCTCAAGGATATGGGCATTCCCGTGCTGATGGGGTTGCAAGGCGTTGGCCAGCGCCTGATGGATCATCCTTCGATTTCGCTGTCGTCCTTTGTCCGCCGCGGCGCGCGCATGAACGAGCACACCCGGCGACACATGCAGCTTGGCCTGCGTTATTCGTCCGGGCTCGATGGCGTACCGAAAGGCGACATGTTCGTCGTCCTGCTCAGCAAATCGGCCTGGCACGCCGTCGGCGAGCAGATCGGATCGCTGCTGACGTTCGTCAACAAGACCTATTCCGAGACCGGACAGGTCAAGCTTGCCTCGCGCGACCCGGCAGCCGAGCCGATCGTCGAGTTCAACCTGTTGTCCGACCGGCGCGACCTCGATCGCCTGATGAGCGGTTTCCGCAAGATGGCGGCCGTGCAGATGAGCGACGCGGTCAGGGCCGTGACGGACAAGCCGTTCCCGGCCTCCTATACCGACCGCGTGCGCAAGATCGGCGTGGTCAACACCAGGAACAGGATTCTCACCAAGATCGCCGCGGCCCTGATGGACGGGCCGGCCGCGCTGCGCCACTACATGATCGACAATTTCGTGGTCGAGGGCTTCACCTTCGACGACGTCATCAACGACGACGAGGCGCTGGAAGCCTTCGTGCGCAAGGCGACCATCGGGGTGTGGCACGCCTCCTGCTCATGCCGCATGGGCCGGGCCGACGATCCCATGGCGGTGGTCGATCCACAGGGCCGCGTCAAGGGCGTGCAGGGCCTGCGCGTCGTCGACGCCTCGATCTTCCCGGTGGTGCCCTGCGCCAACACCAACTTTCCGGTCCTGATGTCGGCGGAGAAGATCGCGGCTGCGATGATGCAATGAGCCCTGCGCTTTTTGCGTTGTCTGCCGGGGCTGGGGCATGTCGATCAGGCCCCCGAAGCTGAAATGATGCAGAGCCCAGAACTGTTCCGCAGGGGACAGTCCGGGGGCATGCGCCCGATTTGGAACCGGGAACCAGCCTTGGGCGTTCTTTGCCCAGATCGCTTTTCGACTGGGACCGGGTCGCTAAACCTGCGCGAGCTGGGTTGGGCTGGACCACGCCCTAGTTTTGCGATGGAGCTTCAAGGGGGTTCAATGATCGATTTATCGAGCGGGGCCCAAACCGGGGACCCCGGGGATCTGCCCAGAATTTCCACCGGCAGCGAGGGCCTCGACGACATCCTCCATGGCGGGCTCGATCCCAATCGCATGTATCTCTATGAGGGGCGGCCCGGCTCGGGCAAGACCACCATGGCGCTTCAATTCCTCCTTGAAGGCGCCCGTGGCGGTGAACGCGTGCTCTATATCTCGTTGTCGGAAACCAAGCGTGAGCTGACGCTGGTTGCGCAGCGCCACGGCTGGTCGCTTCAAGGCGTCGACATCTTCGAGCTGGTCCCGCCGGAGACGACGCTCGATCCGGACCGCGAACTCACCGTCTTCCATCCCGCCGAAATGGAACTGAGCGAAACGACCGGCCTGATATTCAAGGAAGTCGAACGGATCAATCCCGCGCGCGTGGTGCTGGACAGCCTGTCCGAGCTGCGCCTCCTTGCGCAGAACCCGCTGCGGTATCGGCGTCAGGTTCTGGCCCTGAAGCACTTTTTCACCAACCGCAATTGCACGGTCATTCTCCTCGACGATCTCTCGTCCTCCCAGGACGACCTGCAACTGCATTCGATCGCGCATGGCGTCGTGATGCTCGAACAGCTCGCCATCGATTATGGAGCAGAGCGCCGGCGCCTCCGCGTAATCAAGATGCGCGGCATTCGGTTTCGCGGCGGCTTCCACGATTTTACGATCGAAACAGGGGGAGTGCGGATATTCCCCCGTCTGGTGGCGGCGGAACATCACGCCTCGTTTGTCGGTGAGGTTACGCCCAGCGGCAATGCGCAGCTCGACCTCCTCCTGGGAGGAGGGCTCGAGCGCGGCACCAGTGCGCTTCTTTTGGGCGCCGCGGGTGTCGGAAAGTCGTCTCTCGCGCTGAACTATGCGATTGCGGCGGCAGAACGTGGTGAGCATGCCGTGTTCTTTGCCTTCGATGAAGGTCGCGGTACCGTGGAAACCCGGGCTCGAACGCTCGGGCTGCCGCTTGAACGGTATCTGCAATCGGGACACATCCGATTTCAACAGATCGATCCCGCCGAGCTGTCCCCCGGGGAATTCGCCGCCAATGTACGCAAGAGCGTCGAAAAGGATAACGCTCGAATTGTCATCATCGACAGTCTGAACGGCTACCTCAACGCGATGCCGGATGAGCGATTTCTCATCCTCCAGATGCATGAGCTTCTGAGTTATCTCGGGCAAAAAGGCGTGCTGACCGTCCTGATCCTCGCCCAACATGGGCTGGTCGGTCCGATGGAAACGGCTCTCGATATCAGCTATTTGAGCGATGCTGTGCTCATGCTGCGCTATTTCGAGGTCGCCGGAACGGTGCGGCGTGCCCTCTCGGTCGTGAAGAAACGCAGCGGCAATCATGAAAATTCCATCCGCGAGTTTCGTCTTGGCCCTGTCGGCATCACGCTAGGGCCTCCGTTGAGCGAGTTCAGCGGCATCTTCTCCGGAAATCCGCGTTATACGGGCACGGAGATGCCAGAAGGGCCGGCGGAATGAGCGCCGCCCGCGATCATTGCGTTCTCGTGTTTGCTCCGATCGGCCGCGATGGACCGGCATCGGTCGAGCTTCTCCGCAATTCGAATCTCGTCGCGATCAATTGTCGAGGTCTCCCTGAACTGGTCAGCGAGATGTCGGCGGGCGTGGGCGCGGTCCTTCTTGCCGAGGAGGGGTTGTTCGGGAAGGATACCCAGCCGCTGGCACATTGGATCGAGAGGCAGCCGCCCTGGTCTGACCTGCCCTTTGTCATTCTTACCAGCCATCGTGAGCAGCCGGCGGTGGTTGCCTGGCGCCGCAGCATCGTCGAGACACTCCGCAACGTTTCGCTGCTTGAACGCCCGGTTCAGCCGATCACTCTGACGAGCGCAATTCAATCCGCAATGCGCGCCCGGCGGCGGCAATATGAGATTCGGACCTTGTTGCAGGCGCGCGAGCGGACGGCTCAGCAGCTCGAGAAGCTCGTGGTCGAGCGCACCCGCGCGCTCGAGGAGGCCAACAAGCATCTGCGGGCCGAAATGGAAGAGCGCGCCCGCGTCGAAGAGACCCTTCGTCAGGCCCAGAAGATCGAAGCCATCGGGCAGTTGACCGGCGGCGTAGCTCACGACTTCAATAACCTGCTGATGGTGATCTCCGGCGGCCTGGATATGCTTGACCGGCAGACCGATCCTGTCCGGCGGCGCCGCCTGTTGGAAGGAATGGTCCAGGCGGCGCAGCGCGGTGCCAGCCTGACCAGGCAGCTCCTGGCTTTTTCGCGGCGGCAGAAGCTCCGGCCCGAGGCAGTCGACATCGCAGCGCAGATCGGCGGCATGCGCGAATTGCTCGATCGGAGCTTGCGAGGCGACGTTCACGTCGAGTTTGATTTTCCGGATGGTCTTTGGCCGGTGGAGGTCGATCCGGGAGAGCTCGAACTGGTCGTCCTCAATCTGGCAGTCAACGCCCGCGATGCGATGCCGAACGGCGGCACGATCGTTGTCCGTGGCGAGAACCTGGCCGGCCTGAATGAGGGCGAGATCGCGGGCGATTACGTTCGTCTGTCCGTGGTCGATACCGGCGTTGGAATGGGCCCCGAGACCCTGGCGCGGGTCTTCGAACCATTCTTCACGACCAAGGACGTCGGGAAGGGTTCTGGGCTGGGTCTTGCCCAGGTCCACGGATTTGCGACGCAGTCACGCGGGATGGTCCGAATAAGATCGACGGTCGGCGAGGGAACCAGCATCGAGCTCTATTTGCCGCGATCCAGGAATATTCCTTCTGGTGAACGCCATTTCTTCGATCTGAACAGGGCGCGGCCCAAGAAGGCCAACCATGGCCAGATCCTCCTCGTCGAAGACGACGACGAGGTCGCCGCGCTGGTGAGCGAGATGCTGGCGCAGCTCGGTTACGAGGTCACGCGCGCCGCCAGCGCTGCGGCGGCTCTCGGTGCCTTGGCGGACGGCCGCCCCGTCGATCTCGTGTTTTCCGATATCATGATGCCGGGCGGCATGAACGGCGTCGAGCTCGCGCGCGAGATCAAGAGACGGCGAAGCGACATCCCGGTCCTGCTGACGAGCGGATACCCCGAAGCCGCAGTGCAAGACGCCGAAATGGCGGGTGTCCAGATCCTGCCGAAACCCTACCACATCGAGGAGCTCGCCGCAGCGCTCGGCGCCGCAAAGTCGGATTTTGCGATAACCACAGGATCGGGTTTGGCGAAGACTCGGGGCTAACCATTCGCGCGACAACCACTGCCTGGGGTTTATGGCTTCTGGGGCGCCCTGCGCGATTGCGCGCTCGGCCGGGTCGACGCCGGTCGTGCAGCGGCGCGTGCAACGACGCGAGGAACGATTCCCGCTGCCCCGCATTCAACGCGCATGAGGAAGCTGTATTTCGGGATCGGCGCTCTCGCCGGCGCGTTGGTTCTCCTCACGATTTGGATCGGCCAGCACGAGCGGCAGGCGTCAATAGATCGTCTCGAGCAATGGGAGATTCCGCGCGCGCCTAACCGCTAGCGCGCAGTCGCGGCATTTACTCGCTGCCGCGGTTCGCAGCGACATGGCAGCAGCGAATGCACACGCGGTCGCGTCTCGGTTGCGACAATACGCATTCGTTCTCTGCGAGTTAATCATTCCCGCCACTACGTGTGGGCTATGGTGATTGCAGAAATCGGCCCGCAAATGCAGCCACTTTCAGCCGCTCTTTAAGCCCATTTCAGCCAAAAGTTATTGGTTTCTCATTGCCGGGGCAGGGACTTCAATTTGGAGCCCTGCAATGTTCAAGCCAGTTCTTTCTGCGTGTCTCTTCGTTGCCTTTAGCTCTGTCGCTTCCGAAGCACGGCCCTATCGCATTCATCAAGCACCTGAATGCAACGTCACGATGCCCTGCGACTTCTCGTATTCGCAAACGCGCCGCGAGCGGACTTCCAGGTTCTCACTCACTTCCAGATCCTCACTAACTTCAAAGTCCTCACTACAAGCCTATCGCGCGACGCAACTGACAGTGACCGACGCAGGTGGCGCCGCGACGGCGAGCATCTCCGGCGCTCGCATCGTCGGTGGTCGTCCGGCAGGTTGCCCGTCCTCCTTCTGCGGCTGCGGCGCGGCCTTGCGCGTGTTCGGCCGTATCGTGCCGGAATTGAATCTTGCGGCCAACTGGCTGCGCTTCCCGCGGACATCACCCGCACCGGGCATGGTCGCAGCGCGACGCGGACATGTGTTCGTCCTCGAGCAGCACCTGGGAGGAGATACCTGGATGGCGTACGACGCCAACTCGGGCGGACGCGCGACGCGAATGCATGTGCGTTCATTGCGTGGCTATACGATCGTCAACCCGCGCGGCGGCTCGGTCGCTTGAGAGACCAGCCGGCATAATTGCCGATGCATGAACATCCGCAAGGCGCCTGTTGACGGGTACGGCAGGTCCGCCTTGCGGATTTTCGATCTGCGCGGGGCAATCCAAAGCCTCGCCGCGGAGAAAGCAATGACGAGATTTCGACCCTTAGTTCGTTTTCGAGCGACGTGGATACCGGTTCGCGTGAAGAAAACGCGACGAAACAAGAATCTAGGGATTCGGTTCTGATTCAATCAGAACCGATAATGTTCTAGTGAATGATCTGGTTCAAAAAACCCTTCGCCCGTTCCGTGCGAGGAGCCCGGAAGAATGTTTCCGGATCAGCTTCCTCAATGATGCTCCCCCGATCCATGAAGACGACCCGGTCGGCGACCTCGCGGGCGAAGCCCATCTCGTGCGTCACGCACACCATCGTCATTCCCTCTTTCGCCAGCTCGACCATGGTTTCCAGTACCTCCTTGACCATCTCGGGGTCGAGAGCCGATGTCGGTTCGTCGAACAGCATGATCTTGGGCTGCATGCACAGCGCTCGCGCGATGGCGACGCGTTGCTGCTGACCACCCGACAATTGCGCGGGATACTTGTCTGCCTGATCCTGAATGCGGACCTTCCGCAGCAGGCCGAGTGCGCGATCGCGCGCCTCAGACTGCGAAATTCCGCGAACCTTGATCGGAGCCAGCATGCAGTTTTCGGCGACGGTGAGGTGCGGAAAAAGGTTGAAGCTCTGAAACACCATCCCGACTTCACAGCGTACGCTGTTGATGTCGGCGATGCGGTTGGTCAGCTCGACACCATCGACGATGATCCTGCCTCCGTCGTGCTTCTCGATATGGTTGATGCACCGGATGAGCGTTGACTTGCCGGAGCCTGATGGTCCGCAGAGCACGATCTTCTCGCCCTTGTCGACCTTGAGGGTGACGTCGTTCAGCGCGGTGAATGCGCCGAACCGTTTCATTACGTTCTCGACGACCACGATCTCGGCGGGCCGTGTGGCATTGCTGACAGTCGCTTGAGGCATGTTCGTCTCCCAAATGCGAGGCCGTCCGGTACCCCGATGGTCAGCGGGCCGCGGCAACAGCATATCGCTTGCGAAGGGTGGCGACGCACTGGGACGCCGCAGAGCTGATGACGAGATAGACTACTGCTATGACGAGGTACATTTCGACGAGGCGGCCGTTGAGCTGCGCGAGCTTGGAGGCGGCACCGAGAAGATCCGTCAACGACAGGACATAGACGAGAGAGGTGTCCTGAAACAGGATGATCGTTTGGCTCAGGATGATCGGACTGGCCACGCGCAGGACCTGCGGGAGGACAATATGGCGGTAGGTGTCGTAGGTGGACAGCGCGAGGGCCTGGCAGGCCTCGAACTGGCCCTTGTTCACGGCCCGCAGTCCAACTCGGATGATCTCGGAATAGTAGGCTGCCTCAAACAAGCCGAAGGTGATGAAGGCCGTATAGGTCGCGCCGATCGGGATCGGGCGGCCGTTGCCGCCGAGGTGCCCAAGCACGATCGGCACCAGGAAGAAAAACCAGAACAGAACGAGGATCAGCGGGATCGACCGGATGATCGCAACGTAGCCGCGGATGATCTGGGCAAACACAGGAATCTCGAAGTGCTGCACGAGCGCAAGGCAGGTTCCGAAGAGCATGCCGACGGCGAAGGCGGCCGCCGTGAGCGAAAGCGAGAAGAGGAGGCCCGACCAGAGATAGGGCGAGGATTGCGCGACGATGGAGAAATCGAGGGTATTCATTTCACCACCTCCATGGCGCCAGGCAGAGCGCCGCCTTGCTGCACGTCGGCGGCCAAGTCTTGGGCCGCCAAGTCTTGGGCGGCCAGGTCTTGTCCAGCAAGCTTTACCGGAGCGCTCCCCGGAATGCGGACGGCCTTGTCGATGAACGTCATGGCTTGATAGGCAACCAGCGCCAGACAAAGATAGATGATCGTCGCCGCGCCAAATGCTGAGAAGGTCTGGAAGGTGGCTTCGCTGATCTGGCGCGCCTGAGCGGTCAACTCCATCAAGCCGATCGTGAGCGCGACGGACGTGTTCTTGTAGATGCCCATCACCTCGCTGGTGAGGCTCGGCACGATGAGGCGCAAGGCCTGCGGCACGATGACATATCGATAGGTGAGGTAGCCGCTGAGGCCTAAGGCGTTGGCCGCCTCGACCTGTCCCTTCGGGAGCGCCTCGATGCCCGCGCGGACCTGCTCGGCTATGCGAGAGGCCGTGTAGAGTCCGAGACAGAGGAGTGCCGGGAAGAACGATGCCCAAGGCGGCGGGATCTGCTTGATTGCATCTCCGAGCGCGCTCGGCACCACCTCCGGGACAACAAAATACCAGAGGAACATCTGCACCAGCACAGGGATGTTTCGGAATATCTCGACATAGAGCCGGGCCAGGAGCGCGAAGAAGCGATTCTGGACCGTGCGGCCGACGCCGACGACGACTCCGATGCCAAAGGCTATCCACCAGCCGAAGAAAGCCAGGGCCAGGGTCCAGCCGAGACCCGACAGGAGCCAGTCGATATAGCGCTGGCCATCCGCGGCCTGTTCAAAAAGCACTCCGAACATCGCGAGCCCTCAGGTTACAGGTGCAAACGAGGATCACCTTGCGAGACGATCAGCTCCATCAATTAGTCGACGGCATCGCTGGGATGCGCGATCCGCTCCATCAACTCGTCGGTGGGCGGAAATGCGAGGTTCTCACCCTTGGGCGGGATCGGCCTGGTGAACCATTTCGCGTAGGTCTTCTCGAATTGGCCTGATGCCATTTGCTTGGAGAGAACGTCATCGACGAGCGCCTTGAAGCCGGCATCACCCTTCGTGAACATCAGCCCATAGTAGATCTTCGCGTAGCCCTCGGGAAGGAACAAGAGCGCGTCCGGATTCGGCGCCGCAGCCTTGAGCCCGGCAAGGAGGATATCGTCCTCCATGAAGGCGGCGGCTCGGCCGGTGTTCAGCATGAGGAAGGATTCCGCATGGTCCTTGGCCTGGACGATGCTGAGGCCGAGCTGCTCCTTGGCGTTGACGCTCTGTGCGAAACCGACTGCGTTGGAGCCCTGCGTGACGACAACCGTCTTGCCTTTCAGGTCGCCGGCGGTCTTGACGCCACTGGCGGCCTTGACCAGCCATCGCGGCTGGCTGACGAACGTTGCGACCGAAAACGAGACCTGTTCCTGCCGTTTCTTGTCGTTCGCGGTGCCGCCGCATTCGATGTCGACGGTCCCGCTCTGGATCAGCGGTATCCGGTTCGAGGAGTTCACCGGGGTGAAGCTGACCTTGAGATTGGGCAACTTCAGCTCCTCCTTGACGCGATCGACGATCGCCGCGCAGAGATCGAGCGAGAAACCGACGGGCTTCTGGTCGGGCCCGAGGTACGAGAACGGTATCGAGGCCTCACGGTGGCCGATCCTAATCGAACCGCTGGATTTGATCTTGTCCAGCGTCGGGCTATCCGCCGCCGCGGAGGGGCTTGCGTTGATAGCTAAGAGCGCCGGGAGAAGTCCCAATACCTGAACGAGCTTCTTCATGGTTTTGCCTTCCCATCCTTTGTCAAATTCAAGCTGCGACCGAGGGGCGTCCGAGCCCTCGCCGGCGGATGACGTCGATCAGGCGATCGATATCCGTCGCGGTGTTGAACATGCCGAGCGAGACGCGGATGCCGTCACGTTCGGGCGAAACGCGCACGCCGTTCTCCTCGAAATGCCCGAGCCAGTCCGCTGCGGGCAGGGCGATGACGTAGATATGCGGGGCGCGGTGCTTTCGATCGCGCGGGCCAACCAGGCGGACGCCGAGCTCGTCCAGGCGCGCGATCAGGTGATCGCCGAGGTCGAAGCAGTGGTTCTGGATGTTCTGCACCCCGATCTGCTCGATCATGTCGAGGGAAGCACCCAGAGCATGGACCGCGGGCAGATTGAAGTTGCCAAGTTCGAAGCGCCTGGCGGCCGGAGAGGGTGCCATTTTGTCGGGACGCGCGATGAGGTCGCTGGGAACATCGGCGAGGCTCGCAGCCGCCATATAGGCCGGTTCCAGCTCTCCAAGGGATTTGTCCCAATAGAGAAGCCCGAGCCCTTGCGGAACGAGCAATCCCTTGTGGCTGCCGGAGCCGATGAAGCTGGCGCCGATCGCCTTCGCGTCAACAGGTACGACGCCGATCGCCTGCATCACGTCGACGACGAAGTAGAGCTTCTTCCTGGCGCACATCGCGCCGACGCTTTCGATGTCGAAGCAGTGACCGGCATGGAAGGTCACATGCGACATCGAGATCGCACGCGTCTTGTTGTCAATGAAGGGAGCAAAGCTGTCGGCATCGACGATATCCGTCATCGGAACGAAGCGGATTTCGACGCCCTTCCGTTGCAGATTGAGGAACGCGTAGGCGTTGTTCGGATGATCGCCGTGGATCATCAGGACATTGTCACCGGCCTGCAGCGGCAGTGCGTTTGCCGCGATGTTCATGCTTTCCGACGTGTTTTTCGTGAAGGCGATCTCATCCGCTGTCACGCCGAGAAAGCGAGCGACCTTGACGCGGGTCTGCTCCACCCGATCGAGCCAGACGCTCTTCGGGCCAGCCGTCTCGAAGCTCTCGCGAAGGAAGAGCTCGATGGCGGCCTTCACCGGACTCGCGAGTGGGGTTTGAAACCCGGAGTCCAGATAGACCATCCGTTCGACGGCGGGGAATTCCTTCCTCACAGCGTCCACGTCGTAGTGGCGAGACATGCACATCTCCAGTTGGGCGCCGACGGGACTTGGCTCTCGGCCAAGAGGCGGAGCGAGATTTTCGGAGCGGGCGAGACTGCGTTGCACAATTTCTAGTCATTCACCGGCAGCGCTGAGAGTATGAGCTTTCCTGCCTGCGACAAACAAAATTGTCGTATTTCAATATGTTTTATTCCGAAAAATGATATAAATTGGCGTTGGTCTTGATTTTGCTGCTGATTTTGGCCGGGTGAGAAATGACGAAGCGAATTGAGAAGGAGGGTCCTTTGGATCGTGCTCTTGCGATCGTTCGGCACGTTGCCGACCAGCGCAAAGCCGTCTCAGCGGCAGAGATCGCAAAGGCTCTTTCGCTGCCTCTTCCGACGGCACACAGGTTGATCGGAAATCTCGAGGACCGTGGACTGCTTCAGAAGGCGTTGGGGACCAAGCGCTACGTTGTGGGAAACCAGCTCGTCACCCTGTCCGCCACTGTCATCGGCGCGGCGTTTCGTACCGCGCGACGGCACGCGGTGCTTCGGGCGGTCGTTGGCGAAATCGGCGAACAGTGCGAGATCGGCATCGTACGCGATAATTTCGTCGCCTATGTCGACAGTGTCCGCGTTTCGGAGCCGCAAGGTCTTCAGTTCAATCCGGGAGAAGCGGCGCCGTTACACTGCACGTCCACGGGGAAGATCTACATGAGCAGATTGCCCGAGCGGACCCGGGCGCAGCTGTGCCGCGCACTCCCCCTGACCAAATTCACGGAAACGACGATCGTCGATGTCCACGCGCTGATGAAGGTTCTCGATGATACGCGGCAAAGGGGCTGGGCCAAGACGAACGAAGAGTACGTGAAGGGGGTGGTGGGATGTGCCGTCCCCATTCTGTCGCCGGATCGAGAACTGATTGCTTGCCTGGGGGTCTCCGTGCCGGTGGCGCGCGTCAGCTTCGTCGAGTTGGACCGGTTCATAGCGCCGCTTCAAAAAGCTGCCGCTCTGCTGTCAGAGACCATTCTGCAAGTTGAAGACGACGATGGCGCTGATGCTCAATGATGGCATGGTGCCGGCGGTTATTGCGAGCTGCCGCCCGTCGGGCAAAACACCCTGTCAATCCCTCCCTGCAAAAATATTCCTATTTACCGAATTTCGGATATGGCGCATATTCCGTGCATCCCGCCCGCTACAAGGGCGTTTCGCGATCGTCACGAGACGCGGGTCGGGAGGCGGTGGCCGCGACTGCGTCGGCGCGCTGGGCAAGCTGCAGGGCGGGTTTTCCCGTGAGCAGCTGCACACGCGGTACGACACGGCGCTGACAGTCTCCTCGTTCGGTCTCGATGGCGAGCGCACGCCAGCCATCGGGGACAGGGGCGGGGAGGTGCGCGGACGGCAAAATCGTGTGGTCCTGACGCCCGGGGTCTGTGCGTCAAGTTTTGTGGTGATGCTGCTGCCCAACCGGGTCAGCACATCAGCCATCCGCAAGGCGACGGGGGCAATAGTGCATCGCTCCCCGGGGAGAGCGCGTCATAAGCCGTAAAACCATTCGTGCAGGGAAGGCCGGTTGCTCGGCGTCACCTGTCGTCCACCCCGTGCGCGTCTTTTTCGCACGCGGGACTGCGGGTGCCAGCCGGCGCCCGGCCTTCCTTGCGCCCTTTCTTGCGAGAGCGGCGAAGAAGAGAGCAAAGCTCGGGCGAAATGAGCCGCGAGAATGCAAAGCCGTGTGTTCTGAATGGAAGGTGTTTATGCGCAGTCTCGTGCCCCGGACGCAGCGCAGCGTCCCTTCGACGGTGCGCTGCGGAGCCGGGGCCCATATCACTGCAACGCACCGTGTCGTCATCTCGGTCCCGGCTCTGCGCGGCAACGCTTGGGCGTTGCTGCGCGTCTGGGACACGAGAGCTTCGATCCGCCTTACGCGCTCTCCGTCTCCCGGTGCACTTCGTGCACCACGAGGCCCATGCCTTCGTCCGGCATCTTGATCCAGTCGCGGCGCTTGAGGGTGCGCTTGGTGTCCTCGTAGCCGCTCGCCCAGTGCTCGCGCATCGAGGTGCCCGAGAATTCGTGGTCCTTGGCGTCGCCCTCATAGGCCTTCTGCTGATAGATCAGATGCAGGATCGCGATCTCCGGCATGTTGCACAGGCTCGCCTTGAGCTGGCGCTCCTCGTCGGACAGTTGCTCGTCGGGAAGCTTGGCCAGCGCCTTGTAGAGCTGGACCTTGAGATTGTGGGTGCGGCGGTAGACGTCGGTGTTGTGGCGGGTGCGCGAGGAATACATGATGTCCTTGTGGCGGGCCATCACGTCCTGGATCGAGCGCGGCAGCACGCCGCGTGCGCTGAACAGGTCGACCTGGAACACCAGCGAATTGAGCGCGTCTTCCTGGTCGAGCAGGTGCTGCAGCGGGGTGTTGGAGACGATGCCGCCATCCCAGAAATGATCGGTACCGATCCGTACCATCGGCAGTGCCGGGGGCAGGGCGCCGGAAGCCATGATGTGCTCCGGCTCGATCTCGTCATGGGAGTTATCGAAATAGATGAAATTGCCGGAGAGCACGTTCACGGCGCCGACCGCGAAGCGAACCTTCTTCTCGTTGATGAGGTCGAAGTCGACGAGCTCGAGCAGGCTCTCCTTCAGCGGCATCGTGTCGTAATAGCTGGTGGCGGTCCGGGCGCCGACCGGGCTGAACCAGGGATTGACCTGATGCGGGCTGAAGAAGCCCGGCTGGCCCATCGCCGACGTCATCCACGCGCTGGTGAGATTGCGCCACTGGCGGAAGATGTCTCCGTCAGGCGTGTAGTGCCAGATCTTGCGGTTGGTGATGCGCTCCCAGAAGATGCGCAGCGCCTCGAGCCGCTTCTCCGGCTTGTTGCCGGCGATGATGGCGGAGTTGATCGCGCCGATCGAGACGCCGCAGACCCAGTCGGGCTCGATACCGGCCTCGTGCAGCGCCTGGTAGACGCCGGCCTGGTAGGCGCCGAGCGCGCCGCCGCCTTGCAGCACCAGCGCGACGCGGTCGCAGCGCTCGGGCCGCCAGCCTCGTGAGGGAGGCTGATGTGTCTGATATGTGCGGGCGTCCATGGTGTGCCTCCCTGCGTGAACCAAAACGATTGCGTTCCGCGGTGACGGCGTGATGACAATTTGGCGCCGATGCATCGCTTGCATGCACCATGGCCGCCTTGGGAATGGTTGCGGTCGTGCGCCTGACGGAAATCCTTCACATCGCAGTCAATGACGGCGGCTAGCAATTTGCATCGCCGCCTGACGCTGCCGGGCGGGCATCACATCAGCATCACGAGAGGAGACCAGCGATGCGCAGGGAAGATTTGCTGAGACTTCCGTCCATGCCGGCGGCCGGGCCGAGCTATCCGGCCGGGCCCTATCGCTTCGTCAACCGCGAATTCCTGGTCATCACCTACGAGACCGATCCGGACCTGATCCGCGCCGGCCTGCCTGACCCGCTGGGGCCGATCGACCAGCCGATCGTGCATTACGAATGGATCAAGATGCCGGACTCTTCCGGCTTCGGCAGCTACACCGAGTCCGGCCTAGTCATCCCAGCGCGCCTGCACGGCGAGGATGTCAACTTCGTCTCGCAGATGTATCTGGACGATGATCCGCCGATCGCGGCCGGCCGCGAGATCTGGGGCTTTCCCAAGAAATACGCCCATCCGAAACTCGAGATCGTCAAGGACACGCTGACGGGCACGCTGGAATATGCCGGCCAGCTCGTCGCCATGGGCACGATGGGCTACAAGCACGAGAGCATGGCCGGCAACGGCGATCTGACCCGAGCGACGCTGTCGAAGACGCAGATCAATCTGAAGATGATCCCCGGCGTCGACGGCCGTCTCGAGATCTGCCAGCTCGTCGCGATCAACCTCATCGACATCGTGCCGAAGGGCTCCTGGATCGGGCCCGGCCGGCTGCATCTCGTGCCGCATGTCAACGCGCCCGTCGCCGATTTCCCGGTCCGCCGCTGCCTCGGCGCGCATCATTACATCGCCGACCTGACGCCGCCGTTCGGCCGCGTCGTGCACGACTACATCGGGGAAGCCGAGGCGGCGGCCGCGACCGGGCTGGCGGCCGAGTAGGGCGCCATCATCAAACTGTAACAATGCCGTAATTGAGTACCCGCGTGGGTCCGGAAGATGCCGTCAGCCATCTCTAGGACGGGGCATTCGTTGACGGTTGGGGTTGGTCATGGCTGAGCCGGCAAAGCTTGTCAGCGCGATATCGGATTCCGTGCCTGCCATTCCCGGCCTGGTGTGGGCGTTCTGCCTCCACAGCGACGGCGGTGCCGAGGCGCTGCCGATCGACCAGCCGATCGAGTTCAGTCATGACGGCCGGCTCTGGCTGCATTTCAACCTCACGGACACGCGCGCACGGCCGTGGATCGCCGCGTCCCAGCTGCCGCCGCTCGCGCGCGAGCTCTTGCTGTCCAACGACACCTTCCAGCAGCTTCACGTCATCGACCACTGCGTCTACGGCGTGTTCTCCGACCTCGTGCGCGACATCGACAGCGCGACGGAGGAGACCGCGTTCCTGCGCTTCGCCATGACCGAGCGGCTCCTGATCAGCGGCCGCCATCAGGCGCTGTGCTCGGCGGATGCGACGCGCCGGGTGCTCGAAGGCGGCTACCGGGTCGACAACGTCGCCCATCTCCTCGAAAAGATCGTCGACGAGGTCGCCGACACGCTGGACCGGATGGCCGACAAGCTCGGCCAGGAGATCGACGACATCGAGGAGCGGATTTTGGCCGACGACGCCAAGCCGGAGATGCGCCGCAATCTTGGCCGGCTGCGCCGGACCTGCGTCAGGCTGCATCGCCAGCTCACCGGCCTGCGTACGCTGTTCCACCGCCTCGACCAGAAGAACACCGACCACCTGTCGCCGGACTTGCGAATCCAGGCCGGCAAGCTGGCGCAGCGGCTGGACGGCCTCGACCACGATATCGTCGAGCTGCGCGAGCGCAGCCGCCTGCTCGAGGAGGAACTGCGTTTCAAGAACGAGGAGGAGAGCAACCACCACCTCCACACGCTCTCGATCGTGACCTCGCTGCTGCTGCCGCCGACGCTGATCACCGGCATCTTCGGCATGAATACCAAGGGCCTGCCGCTGACCGACGTCGAGAGCGGATTTGTCTGGGCGGCCCTCCTGATGGCCTCGTCGGTCGGTGCGGCCTATCTCTTCATGCGGCGCACGGGCATCTTCAAGTAGCGTGCGCCAGCCGGTATCAGCCGTGATCGCGACTGCTCATCAATTTCCGCTGCGACATGCGGCTGCCGTTGCGCTGGCCTCGACAGTGGCAGGCACGAGCGCGTTCGCCGGCGCCAAGGACGAAAGCGTGGCGGGGTGGCTGGCTCCGAAATGGTTCAACGAGTGGCATGACGGCCTCGCCGACAAGGGCCTGAATTTCGGCGCCACCTATATCGCCGACAACATCGGCAATGTGTCGGGTGGCGTCAAGCGCGGCGCCATCCATTTCGGCCGGCTCGATCTGTCGGTCGATGCCGATCTCGACAAGCTGGTCGGCTGGACCGGCGGCCGCTTCTACGCCAATGCCTTCGTGATCTACGGGCGCGGGCTCTCCCGCAACTACGTCATGAACCTCGCCACCATCAGCGAGATCGAGGCGCTGCCGGACCAGCGGCTCTACAACGCCTATTTCGAGCAGAGCCTGTTCAATGACAGGCTGAACATCAGGGCCGGCCAGCAGGCGGCCGATGTCGAGTTCTTCGACAGCCAGACCGACGACCTCTTCATCAACGGCACGTTCGGCTGGCCCGCGATCAAGGCGAGCAACCTTCCGGCCGGCGGCCCGGCGCCGCCGATCGCGGTGCCCGGCATTCGCATCAAGGCCGCGCTGACGGATCAGATCACGGCGTTCGGTGCTGTCTTCAACGGCGATCCGTCAGGACCAGGCGATGCCGATCCGCAGATTCGCGACCATCATGGTCTCGCCTTTCGCGTCAACGACCCGCCGTGGGTGATCGGGCAGGTTCGCTTCAACTACGACATCGATATCGGCGGCCGCCCGCTCGCCGGCAATATCACGCCGGGTGCCTGGAAGCATTATGGCTCGTTCGACAGCCAGCGCTTCACGGCGGACGGGCTATCGATCGCGGATCCCGGCGGAAGCGGCGTTCCGGCAAAGCTTCGCGGCAATTACGGTATCTTTGCAGTCATCGAGCAGGTGCTCTACCGCCCGCCGGAGGTCAAGGACAACACCACCTCGGCCTCGATCCCGGGCGTCACCGCGTTCGGCCGCATCGCCTACAGCCCGCCGGACCGCAATCTGATCGATCTTTATCTGGACGGCGGCATCGGCTTCGTCGGCTTCGTACCCGGTCGTCCACTCGACCGGTTCGGCGTGGCGGCGGCCTACATGCGCATCTCGAACACTGCGCGCAACCTCGATCTCGACACCCAGTTCTACACCGGCATCGAGAGCCCGGTGCGCAGCAACGAGACCCTGATCGAGATGATCTATGAGGCGCACATCAAGCCGGGCTGGCTGATCGCGCCGTACTTCCAATATGTGTTCCGCCCCTCCGGCGGCACTCCAAATCCGAACGACCCGACCGCTGTCGCGCGGATCGGTGACGCCGCAGTCCTCGGCGTCACCACCACGATCAGGTACTAAGCCATCGCGGCTTGCGGCTTTGGCTTCGGTTGTCGCGACAGCGTCAGCACGATCAGCGAGGCGAACACGCAGAGTGCGCCCGCGATGAAGAATGCGGGCAGATAGCTCTGATAGACCGTCCGTGAGAAACCGGCGCCGAAGGCGGCGGTGCCCGCGCCGAGCTGATGGCCGGCGAAGATCCAGCCGAACACCAGATTGGCGCGCTCGGGCCCGAATTTCTGCGCGGTGAGGCGCACCGTGGGCGGCACGGTTGCGATCCAGTCGAGCCCGTAGAACATCGCGAAGATCGAGAGCCCATAGAACGAGAAATCGCTGAACGGGAGGAAGATCAGCGAGAGCCCGCGCAGGCCGTAATACCAGAACAGCAAATAGCGGTTGTCGTAGCGGTCCGACAGCCAGCCCGACGTGATGGTGCCGAAGAAGTCGAAGATGCCCATCGCAGCCAGCAGGCCCGCGGCCTGCACCTGCGGGATGCCGAAATCGAGACACATCGGGATCAGATGCACCTGCACGAGGCCATTGGTGGATGCGCCGCAGACGAAGAACGTCGCAAACAAGACCCAGAATGCGCTGCTCTTCGAGGCGTCGCGCAGCGTGCCAAGCGCGACGCCGGTGATCGAGCCATGGCTGACCGGCGGCGCGGGCAGGGGCTCGGTGCCTTCGTCGCCGAACGGGCGCAGGCCCAAATCGCTCGGACGGTCGCGCATCGCGAGCAGGACCGCGAGGGCGGAAACGCCAAGCGCGATGCAGACGAAGCCGAGTGCAAGCCGCCAGCCGAAACGTTCGGTCAGGCTTGCGAGCAGCGGCAGGAACACGAGCTGGCCGGTGGCGACGCTCGCGGTCATGATGCCGACGACGAGGCCCCGCCGCGCCGCGAACCAGCGCGTCGCGATGGTGGCGCCCAGCACCAGCGCGGTCATGCCGGTGCCGATCCCGATCACCACGCCCCACAGCGCCACGAGTTGCCAGACCTCGGTCATGCCGAGCGAGAGCACCAGCGCGGAGACGACGATGAGCTGCGCGGTCAGCGTGACGTTGCGCAGGCCGTAGCGGTTGAGCAGGGCAGCTGCGAACGGCGCCATCAGCCCGAACAGGATGAAGCGGATCGAGAGCGCGGATGATATCTCCGCCGTGCTCCAGCCGAACTCCTTCTGAAGGGGAACGATGAACACGCCGGGCGCGCCGACCGTGCCGGCGCTGATCAGCGCGGTGAGGAAAGTCACGCCGACCATCACCCAGCCGTAGTGGATATTGCGGCGGCCGAGTGTTGCCGCGAGCCAGTTCGAGATCATTGGGCCTCAATCTTGGTGGGCAGGTCTTGAAACACCTGCTCTTGAAACACCTGCGCGAGCTTGCAGAATGGCACGGGACTCGTCTGTCGGAAATGACAGAGTTCCCTCATTTCCGGACTTCTACGTCAGTGCGTCAGGCGCTCCACCGCGATCGCTGTGGCTTCGCCGCCGCCGATGCAGAGCGCCGCCACGCCGCGCTTGAGGTTTTGCGCCTCGAGCGCATGCAGCAGCGTCACGATCAGCCGCGCGCCGGTGGCGCCGATGGGATGGCCGAGCGCGCAGGCGCCGCCGTTGATATTGAGCTTCTCGCGGGGAATGCCGAGATCGCGCTGCGCCGCCATCGCCACCACGGCGAAGGCCTCGTTGATCTCGAACAGGTCGACATCGCCGGCACTCCAGCCGACCTTGTCCAGGAGCTTGCGGATCGCCGGGATCGGCGCCGTGGTGAACCATTGCGGCTCCTGGCTGTGGGTGGCGTGGCCCTTGACCACGGCCAGCGCGGGCAGGCCGTTGCGATCGGCGAGCGACCGCTTCGTCAGCACCAGCGCAGCGGCGCCGTCGGCGTTCGCAGAGGAGGCTGCCGGCGTGATGGTGCCATTGGCGCGGAAGGCCGGCTTCAACCCGGGGATCTTGGCGGGATCGACCTTCAACGGATGCTCGTCATTGGCGACGATGCGGGGGCCTGCTTTCTCGGTGAGCGTGATCGGCGCGATCTCGGCCTTGAACGCACCGCCCTCGACCGCCTTGCGCGCGCGGCTCAGCGTCTCCATCGCATAGGCGTCCTGGTCCTTGCGGGTGAACTGATAGGATTCCGCAGTCGCTTCACCGAAATCGCCCATGGAACGGCCAGTCTCGTAGGCGTCTTCCAGCCCGTCCATCATCATGTGGTCGATGATGCGGTCGTGGCCGGCGCGATAGCCGCCGCGCGCCTTCGCCAGCAGATACGGCGCATTGCTCATGCTCTCCATGCCGCCGGAGACGACGATGTCGGCCGAGCCCGCGCGGATGATGTCGTGCGCCAGCATGGTCGCCTTCATCCCGGAGCCGCAGACCTTGTTGACCGTGGTCGCACCAGTGGCATCGGGGAGACCCGCTGCGCGCGCGGCCTGCCGCGCCGGCGCCTGGCCTTGTCCGGCCGGCAGCACGCAGCCCATGAAGACCTCGTCGACCTTCTCCGGCGCGAGTTTTGCCCGCTCCAGCGCGGCTCCAATCACGTGCGATCCGAGCTTGTGTGCGGCGAGCGGCGAGAGCTCGCCCATGAAGCGGCCGAGCGGAGTGCGGACGGCGGAGACGATGACGACGGGATCGGCGGCTTCGGCCATGGGGGACTCCCTGCGATGATCGGTGAATAAGATTACACACATCATATGATGCGGCGCAAAAAATGCAACGGCGCCCGGCATGAGAAATTGTCGTGGTTCGGATGAGATTTGCTGATGTTTGGAAGGTCTCTTCCTACAGGCCCTGTCATCGTCCGCGAAGGCGGACGATCCAGTATTCCAGAGGCAGCGCGGGGATACGGAGAGGCTGCGGCGTACTGGATGCCCCGCCTTCGCGGAGCATGACACTGTGGTTGCGGCTCGCCTACCGCTTCCTGTTCACGAACGCCTGCATCAGCCGCGTCGGCTCGTCGGTCAGGAACGACTCGCCGAACACCTTCACGCTGAGATTCACCGACTCCGTCAGCGGCAATTCCTCCCACTGCCGCAGCAACGCCTTCTGCGACCGCAGCGCTTCAGGCCCGCATTCGAGCAGCGCTTTCACGAGGTGCTCGATCTCGGCATCCAGTCCACCCTCCGGCGCGACCTTGTCGACCAGGCCCCAGGCCAGCGCCGTCGGCGCGTCGATGTTCTCGGCGGTCATCACCAGCCAGCGGGCGCGGGCCCAGCCGATCAGGCGTGGCAGCAGCGCGGCATGGATCACCGAGGGAATGCCGACGCGCACCTCCGGCATGCCGAAATGCGCATCATGCGCGGCGATCCGGAAGTCGCAGGCCGCGGCCACCTCGAGCCCGCCGCCGAGGCACCAGCCCGGCATGCGCGCGATCAGGGGGGTAGGGAATTGGCGCACGGCCTCGCAGAGATCGCGCAGGCGGCTGATGAAGGCCTCGGCCGATCTCTGGTCGAGCTTGGCCATCTCCTTGATGTCGGCGCCGCCGATCATGCTCTTCTCGCTCTGGCCGCGAAGCACCGCCACGCGAATGCTGCGGTCGGAGGCAAGCTGTTGCAAGCCTTGGCGAACCGCGTCGGTCACGAGCGAGCCGAGGATGTTGAGTGAACCTGCATTACAGATCGTGACATGAACGACGCCGCGCGCATCGCGCGTCACGCCGCAGTGGGTGTTGAGCATTTCCATGGCGAGATCTCTGATTTTTGTGGACATGCGCCGACGCGCGGGTCGGGACTCACTTCCGAGCCGAAACGCTCGGCTTGTCAAGCGGGCAGGAGAGGCGGAGTTGCCAGCGCGAGGTCCGCGGCATAGTATGATGTATATCATCCAAAGGGGCGGCCATGACTGAGATCAATCAACTCGACCTGTTTTCGCCCGCGCAGCGACGCGAGCGCGTGGTGGACTGGCAGGTTCCGGCCCCGGTTGCGAAAGCCGCCATGGGGCTCTCCGGCATGGACGCGATGTTGGGCATCCGCGACGGCCGCTTGCCGCCGCCACCCTTCGCAAAACTGATCGGTTTCACCATGGCCGTGGTCGAACCGGGCCGGATCGTCATGGAACTGGAGCCGCGCGAAGATCTCGAAAATACCATCGGCTTGCTGCACGGGGCGACCGCGGCGGCGTTGATCGACACCGCGATGGGCTGTGCGATCTCGACCAGGTTGGAAGCTGGGCAGAGCTCAGTGACTCTCGACCTGAAAATGACCTTCCTGCGTCCGCTCTCGGTTCGTTCCGGGCTGATCTCAGCCGAAGGTAAAGTGATCAAGCTGGGACGCCAGAGCAGCTACACCGAGGGCTTTGTGCGCGACGGCAAGGGGGCGCTCGCGGTCCATGCAACTGCAACCTTTTCGATGATCGGCAATGTCTTAACATGAATTAATGCACCGCCTGGTCCATTTCTGTGTTATAAAATGATCTTCGACATTCAATGAGACCCGCATGCGCTATTCCCGGGAACACAAACAGGAAACCCACGACCGTATCGTGAAGAAGGCCTCGGTGCGGCTGCGCGAAAAGGGTGCCCACGGCATTGGCGTCGCCGACCTCATGAAGGAAGCGGGCCTGACCCATGGCGGCTTCTACGCCCATTTCGATTCCCGCGAGGCGCTGGTGATCGAGGCGTTTGGTTACGCCATGGATCGCGGGATGGAGCACTGGCGCAGGCAATCCGATCAGGTCGCGCCGGAGAAGCAGCTCACCCAGATCGTCGAGACCTATCTCTCGACGGTGCATCGCGACAACCCCGGTCACGGCTGCTCGATCCCCGCGCTCGGCGCCGAGATCGCCCGCGAGAGCCCGAAGACGCGAAGAGCTTTTGCCGGCAAGCTCGAGGAGATGATCGAGATGATGACCGACTTCATCCCGAACCTGCCGCGCAAGGCGGCGCGCAAGCAGGCGATCGCGTCGCTGGCGACCATGGCCGGCACAATGCTGCTCGCGCGCATCGCCGGCTCGAGCGAGCTGTCGGACGAGGTGCTGAAGACGGGCAGGGACAGCGCGCTGGATGGCGCGCGCCGTGAGCCGAAGGCTGCGGCGGCGAAGAAGCCGAAGCAGAGTTAGCGACTAGCGACAGCCATGGGCTCCGGACCTCATCCTGAGGAGACCGCGAAGCGGTCGTCTCGAAGGATGGCCGCGGGTGAGATGTTGGCCTGCATGGTTCGAGACGGCGCTTCGCGCCTCCTCTCCATGAGGGTGCGGCAGTCGTGCTCCTCCCCCTGTAAATTCTACCTTCCCGCAAACAGCGCCCGCTCGCGCTCCACAATCTCGGAAATATAATCCGCTACAGCCCTGATCCGCGCGAGGTCCTTGCTGTCGGCGTGCATCAGCATCCAGAAGGTGCGGGTGATCGAGACCTCTTTCGTTAGCACCGCAACAAGCTGCGGATAGTCGGCCGCCATGAAGTGCGGCAGCACGGCGATACCGAAGCCGGCGAGCGTGGCATTGAGTTGCGCGATCAGATTGGCGCTGCGCAGGCGCGCGGAAATCCGCGGCGAGACCTGCGGCAGATAGTCGAGTTCGGGCGTGAACAGGAGCTCCTCGATATAGCCGACGAAGCGATGCTGCGGCAGCATTTCGCGCGAGGTGATCGTCGGGAAGCGGTCGAGATAGGCGGGTGCGGCATAAAGCCCGAGCTTGTAGTCGAGCAGCTTGCGTCCGACGATCCGGCCCTCCTTCGGCATCGTCAGGCTGATGGCGATGTCCGCCTCGCGCTTGGAGAGACTGAACAGCCGCGCGGTAGCCACAAGTTGCAGGTCGAGATCGGGATACCGGTCGGCGAAGGCTCCGAGCCGTGGCGCCAGGAAGGCGGTGCCAAAACCGTCGGGGGCACCGATCCGCACCGTGCCGGTCAGCCGCGCGACCGAGCCGCCGACCTGTTCCTGGTTGGCGACGATGGTCGATTCCATCGCCTCCGCGCTATCGGCGACGCGCTGGCCGGCCTCGGTCAGGAGATAGCCGGTCTTGCGGCGGTCAAACAGCTTTGCCGAGAGGTGTTTTTCCAGCCGATCGACCCGGCGGATCACCGTGGCATGGTCCACCCCGAGCTGTTTTGCGGCAGCCGACACCGAGCCGCCCCGCACGATGGCCAGCACGAAGCGGAAGTCGTCCCAGTCGATCGCGCCTTGATCCAGCATTTTCGCACATCTATGGTGCATTATCTCAGACTTGAATCCTATAAAATGCAGGTTGATAGGATTTGTCAAAGCGATCGGGCTCGACTTCCAAGGAGATTATTCCATGCGTTCAATCGGACATTTCATCGGTGGCAAGGAGGTCAAGGGCACCTCGGGCCGCACCGCCGACGTTTTCGAGCCGATGACCGGTGACGTCCAGGCCAAGGTGGCGCTGGCGTCCAAGGCCGAGGTCCGCGCCGCCGTGGAAAACGGCCGCGCCGCACAGCCGGAATGGGCCGCGACCAATCCGCAGCGCCGCGCCCGCGTCATGATGAAGTTCGTCGAGCTGGTGCAGCGCGACTACGACAAGCTCGCCGAGCTGCTCGCCCGCGAGCACGGCAAAACCGTGCCTGACGCCAAGGGCGACATCCAGCGCGGCCTCGAGGTCGCGGAATTCGCCTGCGGCATCCCGCATCTGATGAAGGGCGAGTACACCGAAGGCGCCGGCCCCGGCATCGACATCTACTCCATGCGCCAGGCGCTCGGCGTCGTTGCCGGCATCACGCCGTTCAATTTCCCGGCGATGATCCCGATGTGGAAGTTTGCGCCCGCGATCGCCTGCGGCAACGCCTTCATCCTGAAGCCGTCGGAGCGCGATCCCGGCGTGCCGATGATGCTCGCCGAGCTGATGATCGAGGCGGGCCTGCCGGCTGGCATCCTGAATGTCGTCAACGGCGACAAGGAAGCGGTCGACGCCATCCTCGACGATCCCGATATCAAGGCCGTCGGCTTCGTCGGCTCCACGCCGATCGCGCAATACATCTACGAGCGCGCCGCGCAGACCGGCAAGCGCTGCCAGTGCTTTGGCGGCGCCAAGAACCACGCCATCATCATGCCCGACGCCGACATGGATCAGGCGGTCGACGCACTGATCGGTGCCGGCTACGGTTCGGCCGGCGAACGCTGCATGGCCGTGTCTGTCGCGGTCCCGGTCGGCAAGTCCACCGCCGACCGCCTGATGGAAAAGCTGGTCCCGCGCGTCGAGTCGCTCAAGATCGGCACCTCGATCGATCCGTCCGCCGACTACGGTCCGCTGGTGACGCGCGAGGCAGTCGAGAAGGTCAAGGGCTACATCGACATCGGCATCAAGGAAGGCGCGACGCTTGCCGTCGACGGCCGCGGCTTCAAGATGCAGGGCTACGAGAACGGCTTCTATCTCGGCGGCTCGCTGTTCGACAACGTCACCAAGGACATGCGGATCTACAAGGAAGAGATTTTTGGCCCGGTGCTCTCGGTCGTGCGCGCGCACGACTACAAGGAAGCGCTGGCGCTGCCGTCGGAGCATGATTATGGCAACGGCGT
This sequence comes from Bradyrhizobium nivariense, assembly GCF_029846715.1. Taxonomy (GTDB): domain Bacteria; phylum Pseudomonadota; class Alphaproteobacteria; order Rhizobiales; family Xanthobacteraceae; genus Bradyrhizobium. The sequence goes on along the minus strand of NZ_JARVWW010000001.1, from coordinate 229,986 downwards.
TGCCATCTTCACCCGCGACGGCGACGCGGCGCGCGATTTCGCGGCCAAGGTCAACGTCGGCATGGTCGGGATCAACGTACCGATCCCGGTGCCGATCGCCTATTACACCTTCGGCGGCTGGAAGAAGTCGGGCTTTGGCGATCTCAACCAGCACGGCCCGGACTCGGTCCGCTTCTACACCAAGACCAAGACGGTGACCTCGCGCTGGCCGTCCGGCGTCAAGGAAGGCGCGGAGTTCTCGATCCCGCTGATGAAGTGATTTCGTCCACCGTCATTGCGAGGAGCTCTTGCGACGAAGCAATCCAGACTGTCTCCGCGGAGGGATGCTGGATTGCTTCGCTGCGCTCGCAATGACGAACGAGTAAAGGCGACAGGCGGCAACGATGCAGTTCGCTCTGAACGAGGATCAGGTCGCGGTTCGCGACATGGCGATGGCGTTTGCGGCTTCGAGGATCGCGCCGCACGCGTTGCGCTGGGACGAGGAGAAGCATTTCCCCGTCGAAGTCATGCGCGAGGCCGCCACGCTCGGTATGGGCGGCATCTACATCCGCGAGGATGTCGGTGGCTCCGCCATGACGCGGTTCGACGCGGCGCTGATCTTCGAGGCGCTGGCGACAGGCTGTCCGACCACCTCGGCCTTCATCTCCATCCACAACATGGCGTCCTGGATGATCGATGCCTATGGCAGCGATACCCAGCGCCAGAAATGGCTGCCAAAACTCTGCACCATGGAGCTGATCGCGAGCTACTGCCTGACCGAGCCGGGCGCCGGCTCCGACGCGGCGGCGCTGCGTACCCGCGCGGTGCGCGACGGCGATCATTATGTCCTCAACGGCCAGAAGCAGTTTATCTCAGGTGCCGGCGGCACCGATCTCCTGGTCGCGATGGTTCGCACTGGCGCCGACGGCCCCGGCGGCATCTCGACGCTTGTGATCGACGGCAAGACGCCGGGCGTCTCCTTCGGCGCCAACGAGCGCAAGATGGGCTGGAACGCGCAGCCGACCCGCGCGGTGATCTTCGAGAACGCCCGCGTGCCGGTCGCCAACCGGCTGAGCGAGGAGGGCGTCGGATTCAAGATCGCGATGGCGGGCCTCGACGGCGGGCGTCTCAACATCACGGCGTGCTCGCTCGGTGGCGCGCAGACTGCGCTCGACAAGGCGCGCGCCTACATGAAGGAGCGCAAGGCTTTTGGAAAGCGCCTCGACGAATTCCAGGCGCTGCAATTTAAGCTCGCCGACATGGCGATCGAGCTCGAGGCCGCGCGCACCTTTTTGTGGCGCGCCGCGGCGGCGCTGGACCGTAAGGACCCGGATGCCACGATGCTCTGTGCGATGGCCAAGCGTTTTGGCACGGATGCCGGCTTCGAGGTCGCCAACCAGGCGCTCCAGCTTCATGGCGGCTACGGCTATCTCAGCGAATACGGCATCGAGAAGATCGTGCGCGATTTGCGCGTGCACCAGATTCTCGAAGGCACCAATGAAATCATGCGGCTGATCGTGGCGCGCAAATTGATCGAGGGCGCCCGATGAGTGGTATGGAAGAGGGCGATCTGGTCGCACGGGTCGAGGGCTCGGCCGGCGTTATCAGGCTCAACCGCCCCAAGGCGATCAATGCCGTGACGCTTGAGATGTTTCGCGACATCGACAAGGCGCTCGACCGCTTCGAAGCCGACCCCGCGGTTGCTGTGATCCTGCTGGAAGGTGCCGGTGAGCGCGGCCTGTGTGCCGGCGGCGACATCCGCGCGCTCTGGGAGAGCTCGAAGGCCGACGGCGACCTCGGCAAGATCCTGTGGCGGGAAGAGTACATCCTCAACGCCCGGATCAAGAAGCTGCCAAAACCCTATGTCGCCTTCATGGACGGCATCGTGATGGGCGGCGGCGTCGGACTGTCGGCCCATGCGAGCCATCGCGTCGTCACCGACCGCACCAGGCTCGCGATGCCCGAGGTCGGGCTTGGCTTCTTCCCCGATGTCGGCGGCACCTGGCTACTCTCGCGTTCGCCCGGCGAGATCGGCACCTATTTCGGCCTGACCGGCCAGACCATGAATGGGCCGGATGCTACCCACGCGAAATTCGCTGATGCCGTCGTGCCGGCGGCCAAATGGCCGGCGCTGCGCGAGGCGTTGACGAAAGTTAGCTCCGGTGCGGACGCGGCCGATGTCAGCAAGCTCGTCAACGGCTTTGCGACCGGCGAGGCTGCGGGGCCGGTGGCAGCCAAGCAGGCGACGATCGACGCATTGTTCGGTTTCGGCCGCATGGAGGACATTTTCGCTGCGCTCAAGCGCGACGGCTCGGAGTTCGCCCATGCGACATTGAAGACGCTCAATGAGAAGTCGCCGCGCGGCATGGTGGTCACACTGAAGCTTTTGCGGCTCGCGCGCACGGCGTCGAGCCTGGAGGAGTGCCTCGTGCGCGAATATCGCGCCGCGCTGGAGGTCTTCCGCAGCGACGATTTTCGCGAGGGCGTACGCGCCGCCGTGATCGACAAGGATCGCAATCCGACCTGGTCGCCGCCGCGGATTGAGGACGTCACGCCGGACATGCTTGCGCCGTATCTCGCCGAGATCGGCGCCGACGAATTGAAGTTCAACTAATCAACGAGACGCATCACGGGAGGACATTGAGATGGCCACGATCGCATTCATCGGTCTCGGCAACATGGGCGGCCCGATGGCGGCCAATCTCGTCAAGGCCGGCCACAAGGTGGCGGCGTTCGACCTCGCCGAGGCCTCCCGCAACCAGGCCAAGGCCGATGGCGCCGGCATCGCCGACAGCGCAGCGGGCGCGGTGAAGGGTGCCGACGTCGTCGTCACCATGCTGCCGGCCGGCAAGCATGTGCTCGGCGTCTGGAACGAGGTCGTTCCCGCCATGACCAAGGGCGCGCTGATCATCGATTCTTCCACCATCGACGTCGAAAGTGCGCGCCAGGCGCATGCGCTGGCCGCCAGCAACGGCGTGCTTTCCGTCGACGCGCCGGTCTCCGGCGGCACGGGCGGTGCAAAGGGTGCGACGCTGACCTTCATGTGCGGCGGCGATGACGCCGCGTTTGCGGCGGCAAAGCCCGTGCTGGAGAACATGGGCAAGAAGATCGTGCATTGCGGCGGCGCCGGCGCGGGCCAGGCGGCAAAAATCTGCAACAACATGATCCTCGGCATTTCCATGATCGCGGTGAGCGAGGCGTTTGCGTTGGCTGAGAAGCTCGGTCTCTCGCATCAGGCGCTGTTCGACGTTGCCTCGACCTCGTCGGGCCAGTGCTGGTCGCTCACGACCTATTGTCCGGTTCCGGGCCCGGTGCCGACCTCGCCGGCCAACAACGATTACAAGCCGGGTTTTGCCTCGGCGCTGATGGTGAAGGATCTGACGCTGGCGCAGGACGCCGCGAAGGCCGCGGGTGCGGCGACGCCGCTCGGCAAGCATGCGCAGGAGCTCTATCAGTCCTTCGACGCAGCCGGCCAGGGCGGGGTGGATTTTTCCGGGATTATCAAGCACGTTAGGGGGCTGGCCGGGAAAGTTTGATGACGACATTTCAGGAAGCGCGCGCGTTTCTGCTTCACAACCGCACGGATTACGAGACAGCGGTCAAAGGCTTCCGCTGGCCCGATCCGGTTCCTTTCAACTGGGCGCTCGACTGGTTCGACGCCGAGCTGGCGGCGAATGCGGACGTCAAGGATCGTCCTGCGCTCTGGATCGTCGATGCTGCGCAGGACCGGCAGACCAAATTGTCCTTTGCAGCGCTCTCGCGCCGCTCCAACCAGGTCGCGAACTTCCTCCGCTCGCGGGGCCTGAAGCGCGGCGATCATCTGTTGCTGCTGCTCGGCAATGTTGTTCCGCTGTGGGAGACGATGCTGGCCGCGATGAAGCTCGGCGTCGTCGTGATCCCCGCGACCACGTTGCTCACCGCAGACGAACTGCGTGACCGGCTCGATCGCGGCAAGGCGAAGGCCGTGGTGGCCGCGCAGGATCAGATCGCAAAATTCACCAGCCTTGGTGCGGAGAACATCGTCCGCATCGTCGTTGGCGTTGAGTCCGATGGCTGGCTTTCGTACGACGATGCGGCGAAGGCTTCGGAGAGTTTTGCGCCCGATGGTCCGACCCACGCCGACGACGCGATGCTGCTCTATTTCACCTCGGGCACGACCGCAAAACCAAAACTGGTGCGGCATAGCCAGCGCAGTTATCCCGTCGGTCATCTATCGACCATGTACTGGATCGGACTGAAACCCGGCGACGTCCATCTCAACATCTCCTCGCCCGGCTGGGCCAAGCACGCCTGGAGCTGCTTCTTCGCGCCGTGGAACGCGGGCGCGACCGTGTTTGTGGTCAACCAGCCGCGCTTCGACGCCAAGGGCCTGCTTGCCACCATCGGCCGCTGCGGCGTCACCACGCTGTGCGCGCCGCCGACGGTGTGGCGGCTGTTCATTCAGGAGAACCTTGCGTCGTTCAAGGTGGCGCTGCGCGAGGTCTGCGGTGCCGGCGAGCCGCTCAATCCGGAGGTGATCGATCAGGTGCGGGCCGCCTGGGGGCTCACCATCCGCGACGGTTACGGCCAGACTGAAACGACCGCGCTCGCCGGCAACTCGCCGGGGCAACAGATCAAGGTCGGCTCGATGGGCCGGCCGCTTCCGGGCTACCGCGTGCAGGTCAGCGACGCCGACGGCAACCCTGCCAAGGAGGGTGAGGTGACGCTGCTGTTGGGCACTCAGCATCCCGCCGGCCTGATGCAGGGCTATCAGGGCGACGACGGTACGCTGTCCGGCGCCGAAGGCGAGCTCTATCGTAGCGGCGACGTCGTGTTCGAGGATGAGGATGGCTATCTCACCTTCGTCGGCCGGTCCGACGATGTCTTCAAATCCTCCGACTATCGGATCAGCCCGTTCGAGCTCGAGAGCGTGTTGCTCGAGCATGAACTGGTCGCAGAAGCCGCCGTGGTACCAAGCCCCGATCCGATCCGGCTCGCGATCCCCAAGGCCTTCGTGCTGCTGATTTCCGGCGCGGAGCGCTCGCCGGCGACGGCCCTCTCCATCTTCAAGCATCTGCACACGCGCCTTGCGCCGTTCAAGCGCATCCGCCGCCTCGAAATCGTCACCGAGCTGCCGAAGACGATCTCGGGAAAGATCCGCCGCGTCCAGCTCCGACGGCTGGAGCGCGACGACGACCGCAATGACCCCCTGCGCGGCCGCGAATTCCGCGAAGAGGATTTTCCGGAGCTGCCGAAAACACGGAGTGAGACCTAAGTGAACGAAGTCTGGAAGAAGCCGCCGATGACGCTTCAGGCCTATCAGGCCATGGTCGGCAAGGAGATCGGCGTATCGTCGTGGCACCTGATCGACCAGCCCCGCATCGATACCTATGCCGACGTGATCGAGGATCATCAGTTCATTCACGTCGACCCTGAAAGAGCCAGGAAGGAAACCGCGTTCGGCACCACCATCGCGCACGGTTTCCTGACGATGTCGCTGCTGTCGATCATGTCCTATGAAGTGATGCCCGTCATCGCGGGCACCACGATGGGTGTCAACTACGGTTTCGACAAGCTGCGCTTCATCTCGCCGGTGCGTTCGGGAAAACGCGTCCGCGGCCGTTTCGTGCTGGCGGAAGCCAAGCTGCGCAAGCCGAACGAGCTGCAGTCGCGCACCAACGTCACGGTGGAGATCGAAGGCGAGGACAAGCCTGCGCTGGTCGCGGAGTGGCTTGGGTTGATCTATTTCGCCTGACGCTGCCCGTCATTGCCGGGCTTGACCCGGCAATCCATCGCTGCTCAAAAAGCCTGTCGATTTGATGGATGGCGGGGTCAAGCCCGGCCATGACGATCTAACATCCGGGAAGCACACTCATGGCAATCAGGTTCGACGGACGCGTCGCCATCGTCACCGGCGCGGGCAACGGCCTCGGACGGGCGCATGCGCTGGGATTGGCGAGCCGCGGCGCGAAAGTCGTGGTCAACGATTTCGGCGGCGCGCGCGACGGCAGCGGCGGTTCGCTTTCGCCCGCGGAAGCCGTGGTCGAGGAGATCCGCAAGGCCGGCGGCACTGCGATGGCGGACGGCGCCGACGTCTCGAATTTCGAGCAGGTCACCGCGATGGTCGAGCGCGCCACCAGGGAGTGGGGCAGCGTCGATCTCTTGTGCGCCAATGCTGGCATTTTGCGCGACAAGTCGTTCGGCAAGATGGAAGCGGCCGATTTCCAGAAGGTGCTCGACGTCCACCTCGTCGGCACCTTCTACTGCTGCAAGGCGGCCTGGGCCGGCATGCGCGACCGCAACTACGGCCGCATCGTGCTGACCACGTCGTCGTCCGGCCTCTACGGCAATTTCGGCCAGGCCAATTACGGTGCGGCCAAGTCCGGCATGGTCGGCCTGATGAACGTGCTGGCGGAAGAGGGCCGCAAGACCGACATCCGCGTCAACATCATCTCGCCGACGGCGGCAACCCGCATGACGGAAGAGCTACTGCCGCCGCAGGCGCTGCAGTTGATGAAGCCGAACGCGATCACGCCGGCGGTCGAGTACATGCTGAGCGAGGACGCGCCGACCCGCACCATCATGGGCGCTGGCGCCGGCTCGTTCGCGGTGATCAAGATCGTCGAGAGCGAAGGCGTCAACCTGCCGGAGTCCGAGTGGACCCCGGACGCGGTCGCGGCGCATTTCGCCGAGATCAGCGACATGTCGAAGGCGAAGGCGCTGACGGGGGCGTTCGAGCAGACGCAGAAATACGTGGCGCAGGCCGCGGCGCGCGCCGGGGTAAAACTCTGACAGCCGTCGCCGTCATCGGTGCCGGCCCTGCCGGGCTGATGGCGGCCGAAGTGCTGGCGCAGGGCGGCGCCCGCGTTACCGTCTATGACGCGATGCCGTCCGCGGGCCGCAAATTGTTGATGGCCGGCCGCGGCGGGCTCAATCTCACCCACAGCGAACCGCTGCCCCAATTCATGGCGCGATACCGCGAGGCGGCGCCGAGGTTGCAGGCGGCGATCGAAGCGTTTCCGCCTGACCGGCTGCGCGCCTGGAGCGAGGCGCTGGGCGAGCCGACTTTTGTCGGCTCCAGCGGGCGTGTGTTTCCGAAAGCGTTCAAGGCCTCGCCCTTGCTGCGCGCCTGGCTGCGACGCCTCGATGCCGCCGGCGTACGCTTTGCCTTTCGCCAGCGCTGGATCGGCTGGGACGGGGAAGGACGATTGCTGTTTCGCACCACGGGGGGGCAACGGGCGATCGAAGCCAAGGCAACGGTGCTTGCACTCGGCGGCGCCAGCTGGCCGCGGCTCGGGTCGGACGGTGGCTGGGTCGATATCTTCGCGGCAAAGGGCATTGCCGTTTCGAAGCTGCGGCCGGCCAATTCCGGCTTCACCGTCGCTTGGTCGGACGTTTTCCGTGATCGCTTCGAAGGGCAGCCGCTCAAGGGCGTGGCGCTGACGATCGGTGCGCACACGGTGCGCGGCGAAGCGATGATCACCCGCAGTGGCATCGAGGGTGGCGCGATCTATGCGCTGTCGTCGGAGTTGCGCGAGGCGGTGCTGGGTCTCGGGCAGGTGACGCTTACGATTGCATTGCGGCCCGACCTCGACGCCGCCGCGCTGACCACGCGGCTGTCGGGCACGCGCGGCAAGCAATCGCTCGCAAATTTCCTGCGCAAGGCGGCGCAAGTATCGCCGGTCGGCATCGGCCTGATGCAGGAGGCCGCCATCGCATCCGGTCGGCCATTGGCCTCGTTCTCGCCAGCCGATCTCGCACGGCTAATCAACGGAATTCCGGTTCAGCTCACTGGCGTCGCCCCGATCGATCGCGCGATCTCGACCGCAGGCGGAGTAACTTTTGAGGAGCTCGACGAGCACTTCATGCTGCGCCGTCTGCCCGGTACCTTTGCCGCCGGCGAGATGCTGGACTGGGAGGCGCCGACCGGTGGCTATCTGCTGCAAGCCTCATTCGCGACCGGCGGCGCCGCGGGTAGGGGCGTTCTGGAGTGGCTGAAGCGCCCGTAAAACGCCGGCGCCCTTCGAGCCTCCGCGGTACTCATGATGTCCCTGTTCGGGTCACGAGATCCGTAATCAGACCGAGCACGCCAAAGCTCGCCGCCACCACGCAGACCATCGTCCAGCCGCCAAAACTCCAGGCCAGCGATGCCGCCGCGGCGCCGACGCCACCTCCAATAAAGAACAGCGCGACGAACAGGCCGTTGATGCGACCGCGGGCCTCGGGGCGCAAAAGATTGATCGCGCGGCGGCCCAGGGTCTGGTCGGTGGTGATGCCGACGTCGAGCAGGATCGTGCCGAGGCTCAGTACCAGCAGACCGGCGATCTGGGATTCCAGCACGCCGGCCCAGGCACAGAGTGCGAGCGAGCCGATGATGAGCAGATGGGCCGCAAGAAACATCGGACGCGCCCGGCCCTTGTCGCCCCAGCGGCCGGCCATCGGTGTCGCCGCGGCGCCCGCTACGCCGATCAGTGCGAACGCGGCAATTCCCTTGGCATCGAGGTCGAACGGCGCCTCCGGCAGCCGCAGCGCGACCGCCGACCAGAACGCTGTGAAGGAGGCCATGACAAGCGATGCGGTCCAGGCGCGCACACGCAGCACGGGCTCTTCGCGCAGCAGCCTTGGAAAGGACAGCAGCAATTCGGCGTAGCTCGCGCGTGCCGTCGGTTGAAGGGTCGGAAGGTAACGGGCGAGCGCGCCGGCGAGCAGAGCCATCAGAGCGGCCGAGACGACGTAATAGGCGCGCCAGCTCCAGAGATCGGCGATCAGGCTCGCCGCAGGTCGTGACAACAGGATGCCGATCATCAATCCGCTCATCACCTCGCCAATCGCCTGCCCGCGACGATCCGGCGCCACCATGGATGCGACCAGCGGAACCATCATCTGGATCGCCGCGCAGCAGGCGCCGAGGATGAAGGTGGCGAGCAGCAGGAGCGAGGGCGTCGGCGCGAGCGCCGTCGCGAGGGCGGCGAGGATGGCGCAGCCGAGCGTGCGGAGGATGACACGCCGGTTCTCGACGAGATCGACCAGAGGCACGAGCAGCAACAGGCCGAGTGCATAGCCGAGCAAGGTCAGCGTGCTGATCAGGCCGGCCTGCCACGCGGGCATGGACAATGACCGGCCGATCAGGCCGAGCAGGATCTGCGCCGCGAACAAATTGGTGACGACGACACCGGCGGTGATCGCGCCGAGCCAGATCAGGGGCCGCTCGGCGAGCTGGTTTCGGGACGCAGGCCTGGTGGTTTCGGAGATAGTCATGGGACCTCGCAGCTGTGGCGCGGGATCCTTTAAGCCGGGCGATCAATATGCTACAATTCAAATAAGCCTATAAAGAATATGCGAGTTTATTATGAATACCCATGACCTTGTCGCCTTCGTCGCCGTGGTCGAGACCGGATCGATCGTCGCGGCTTCGGCGCGTCTCAATCTCACCCAGCCCGGCGTGACCCGGCGTATCCAGAATCTCGAGGAGATGCTGGGGGCGCAGCTTCTGGATCGCCTCTCGAAGCCGCTGAAGCCGACGGCCGCGGGCCATGAGGCCTACGAGCAGGGCAGGCGCCTGCTCAGGATGCTGGACGACCTCAAGTCGGGCGTCGCCAATGACGGAATGGTGCGCGGCGAATTCAGGCTCGGTCTGACGCCGTTCCTCTCCGAGGCGGGCTTGACCGCACCGCTCGATGCGGTGCGCGCCGAATTTCCCGCGCTGGCGGTGCGGGTCGTCTCCGGTTGGTCGCCGAACCAGCTCGAGCGTGTCTGCCGCAACGAGCTCGATGCAGCCGCGATCTGCCTGCCCGACGGCGCGGTGCCGCCGGCCGATCTCGCGGCCGACGATCTCGGCGTACAGCCCGTCGTGTTCGTCGTCGCACGCGACATGATGATCCCGCGCACCGTCGACCTGGAACGGCTGTCCCAGCTGTCGTGGGTGATCAATCAGGACGGCTGTGGATTTCGCGATACGCTGAAGCGAAAATTCGATGCCTCGCATCTGCCGTTCAACATCGCCGTCGAGGCACTGGACAGTGAGCTTCGGCTGTCGCTGGTGTCGCGCGGCCTCGGCGTCGGGCTGGTCACCCCGATCGCCCTGAAACGCAGCGCGTTTCGCGACAAGCTCAAGCCGGTCGCTGCGCGCGACTTCAAACCCGCCGTTCGCGCATGGGTGGTGCATCGCGCGCCCGCGGGCCGGCTGGAGCGGCCGATCAAACTCTTCCGCGATGGACTGGTCCGGGAACTTCAGGCGCTGATCGGGGGCTAGCTACCTTAGCTTCCCCCGCGCCGCTACCGGCAGCGTGCCGATGATCTCCTCGCCGCGCACCATCACGACTTCGTCCATCATGTTGACGACGACGCAAACATGATTGGGCACGATCCGCACGACGTCGCCGACATTGGGCCGGGTGTTGCTGCGGGAGAGGTCGAGGAAGCCATGCTCCTCGGCAAAGCGCGCGATCTTCGCTTCGGGGTGCTCCAGGATAAGGCCGTGGCCGTCGAGGCCGCCGGTGTCCGTCGTCAGTGTCTTGGAGCCGGCGTCCAGAATGCCGCGCTCGGGCGCGGCGCGGCTGACCACCGTCGAATAGATGTGCAGCGCGCAGTCGTCCCAGGTGGCGGAGCCGGCCGCGACCTGCATGCGGTCGTTGTAGATGTAGGTGCCGAAGCGGTGTTCGGTGCCGCCCTTGAGCTTGCCAATATTCTTGAGGTTCGGAGTGCCGCCGGTCGAGACGATTTTTGCATCCAGCCCGTGCGCTCGCACGCCGGCCAGCGCCTCGTCGAAAAACTTCTGTGCGTCGGCCCAGCCGGTCTCGGTCGGATACATCATGAAGCCGGCGAATTGCAGCCCTTTGGATGCAGCGATCTCCTGCGCCAGCGCAATCGCCTCGGCGGGCGTCTCGACGCCGGCGCGCTTGCGTCCCGTGTCGCATTCGACCACGACCGACAGCGGTCGGCCTGAGGCCGCAGCGGCCTTGGGCAAGCCGGCGACGACGGTCGAATTGTCGGCGGCGACCGTCATGTTGGCCTTCGCCTGCAGCGCCCCTAACCGCGCCATCTTCTCGTCGCCGAGCAGATTGTAGCTGATCAGGATGTCGTCGATGCCGACATTGGCCATGATCTCGGCCTCACCGAGCTTCTGGCAGGTGATGCCCTTGGCGCCAGCAGCGATTTGCATCCTGGCGATCGTCGGGTTCTTGTGCGTCTTGATATGCGGACGGTTGGCGACACCCGCGTCATCGCAGGCCTTCTGGATGCGCGCGATGTTGCGCTCGACCCTGTCCATGTCGATGACGGCGCAGGGCGTGCCGTATTCGCGGGCGATTTTGGCGGCAAGGGTCGTTGTCATGGCAGTCTCTGAGTTGGCGCGCACTCTGTTTGCAAAAGCGGTGCCCACTTTCGCGGAATGCACGCTAGGCCTGTTCAATCTCTTCGCGCCGCACTTCGAGCTCCAGCCATTTGTCCTCGGCCTCGGCCAGTTCCTCTTGCGCCTTCGTCAGAGCGTCGGAGGCCTGGTCGAAGCGCTTGCGATCTTTGCGGAAGAGATCGGGGTCGTCAAGGAAGCGCTGCTGCTTGGCGATTTCGGCCTGCAGCTTGGCGATGGACTTGGGCAGCGTCTCCAGCGCGTGTTGCTCGTTGAATGTCAACCGTCGTTTCGTGACACCGGAAGGCGCGACTGACCGCTGCTCTCTCTTCTCTTCGGCGGCTTTCGCCGTCGCGCGCTTCAAGTCGACGCCACGCTGGGCCAGCATGTCGGTGTAACCGCCCGCATATTCGAGCCAGCGTCCATTGCCCTCGGGCACGATCACCGACGTCACCACGCGATCGAGGAAATCGCGATCATGGCTGATCAGAATCACGGTGCCCTCGTAGTCGCCGAGCATTTCCTCGAGGACGTCGAGGGTCTCCAGGTCGAGGTCGTTGGTCGGCTCGTCCAGCACCAGGAGATTGGAGGGCTTCGCCAGCGCGCGTGCCAGCATCAGCCGGCCGCGCTCGCCCCCGGAAAGCACCTCCAGCGGCGTGCGCATCTGTTCCTGGGCGAACAGGAAGTCCTTCATGTAGCTGACGACATGCTTCGGCTTGCCGCCGACCATGACGTGGTCGCCGCGGCCGCCGGTCAGCGCCTCGGCCAGCGTCGATTTGGGATCGAGACTTTCGCGGTGCTGGTCGAGCGTCGCCATCTCGATGTTGGCGCCGAGCCGCAAGCTGCCGCTGTCGGGTGCGCTGCCGCCGGTCAGCATCTCGATCAGCGTGGTCTTGCCGGCGCCGTTCGGTCCGACGATGCCGATACGGTCGCCGCGCTGGACGCGGATCGAGAAGCCGTCGACGATCTTTCGCTCGCCATAGGACCGGCTGATATTCTTGGCCTCGATGACGAGCTTGCCGGACTTGTCGGCTTCGGCGGCCGCGAGGTTGGCATTGCCCGTCGCGCCGCGATGGGTGCGGCGCTGGTCGCGCAGCGCGTGCAGGTTCCCAAGCCGCTTGACGTTGCGCTTGCGGCGGCCCGAGACGCCGTACCGCAACCAGTGCTCCTCGTTGACGATCTTGCGGTCGAGCTTGTGCTGGTCGCGCTCTTCCTCCGCGAGCACCTCGTCGCGCCAGGCCTCAAAGGCACTGAAGCCGCGGTCGATCTGCCGGATCTGTCCGCGGTCGAGCCAGGCGGTGCTGCGCGAGAGATTGCTCAGGAAGCGCCGATCGTGGCTGATGATCACCAGCGCGCAGCGGCGGCTCTCCAGTTCGCCCTCCAACCATTCGATGGTCGTAAGATCCAGATGGTTGGTCGGCTCGTCGAGCAGAAGGATATCGGGCGAGGGCGCCAGCACGCGCGCCAGCGCGGCGCGGCGCGCTTCGCCGCCGGAGACATGCGCCGGATCTTCTTCGCCGCTGAGCCCGAGCTGCTCGACCAGATAACGCGCCTGATAGTGGTCGTCGCCGGCATTGAGGCCGGCCTCGACGTAGGCCAGCGTGGTGGAGAAACCGGAAAAATCCGGCTCCTGCGGCAGGTAGCGGATGGTGGCGCCGGGCTGCACGAAACGGCTGCCGCCATCCGGTTCGACCAGGCCGGCCGCGATCTTGAGCAGCGTCGATTTGCCCGAACCGTTGCGGCCGATCAGGCAGACGCGCTCGCCGGTCGAAACCGACAGTTCGACGCCCGCCAGGAGCGGTGTGCCGCCAAAGGTCAGCTTGATATCGCGCAGTTGAATTAGCGGTGGCGCCATGCGGTGTCTCAGCCCTGACTCGTTGCGGCCTGGTCGACGCGGCGGCGCTGGATCCGGCGCAGCGTCTGGTCGAGCGCCGAGAGGAATGTGGAGCGATCGCGCGGTGCGAACGATCGCGGGCCGCCCGTAACTTCGCCCGCCGAGCGCAAATCCGTCATCAAATTGCGCACAGCGAGCGTCATGCCGATGGATTCTTCGGTGAACGGCTTTCCGTTCGGTGCGATCACATCCGCGCCCGCCTTCACGCAGCGGCTCGCCAGCGGAATGTCGGAGGTCACGACCACGTCACCAGGGCCGGCGCGTTCGGCGATCCAGTCGTCGGCCGCGTCCATGCCGGCGCCAGCCGCGATGCGTTCGATCATCGGATCGTGCGGCACGCGGATGAAATTGCCGGCGACCACGCTCACAGGCACGCCGTGCCGGAGCGCGACGCGATAGATCTCGTCCTTCACCGGACAGGCGTCGGCGTCGACATAGATGCGGGTGGGGGTGTCGGTCATTCGCCGCGTGGTACCCCATTCGGCCCCTAAAGGCGAGGGGATTGACCGGTGTTCCCCGGGGCCTACGATCGGCCCTGAAACAACAAGAATTTTGGGGAAGCCCACCATGCCGAACCGGCTCGAAACCTATCGCGTCGAGGCTTACAACACGGCCAAGCAGTCCGAAAACAAGATGCATGACGACACGGAGGCGCGCCGTTTCGGCTTCTCCGGCGGGCTGGTTCCGGGCGTCGATGTGTTCGCCTACATGATGCATGTGCCGGTGGCGCGCTGGGGCCGCGATTTCCTGTCGCGCGGGCTGGTCGAGGCGCGCTTCATCAAGCCGGTCTATGACGGCGAGACCGCCGATGTCGACGCGACCGAGCACAATGGCCTGCTCACGATCGAGGTGTTCAGCCGCACCGAGCTCTGCGCCACGGGGACGGCATCGCTGCCGGCGGCCGCGACTGCGGTGTCGTTGAACGACTATATCGCAGTGCCCGTGGTGGCCGAGCGAAAGCCGGTCAGCGCGGCGACGTTCGAAACCGGAAAATGGCTGGGCACAACGCCGCGGCGCTGGGCCGGGCAGGATGCGGCCGACTATCTCGCGGACATCAGGGAGCCCGATCCGATCTTCGCGCGCGAGGGGCTCGGTCATCCGGGCCTGATCCAGCGCGTCATGAATCGCGTGCTGGTCGACAACACCATTCTGGGCCCGTGGATCCATGCCGGCAGCCGCATGCAGCTGCTGTCAGCCGCACGCGCCGGTGACGAGATCACCGCGCGGGCAAAAGTCACCGCGAACTACGAGAAGAAGGGCCACCGCTTCGTCGAGCTCGACGCGCTGGTGGTCGCCAACGGCAAGACGCCGCTCGCGCATTGCCAGCACACCGCGATCTACCAGCCGCGCGAGCAGGCGGCGGCGTAGGCGGGAAGGGGCACAGCGCGTCCTCACATTCGCTGTCATTCCCCGCGACGGCGGGGACTCCAGTACGCTGCGGCTTCTCCGTGAATCACTGCTGCCTCGGAGTACTGGTTCGCCCGGTCGAGCCGGGCGATGACAGTGTGCGTGTGAAAGCAGAAGGGCAGCTTTACGCCGCCTTGCCCTTCGCATCCTGGATCGCGCGCCACACCCGCTCCGGGGTCAGCGGCATGTCGATGTGCTTGATGCCGTGGTCGGAGAGCGCGTCGATCACCGCGTTCACGACCGTCGACAGGCTGCCGGCGCAGCCGGCTTCGCCGCAGCCCTTGCTGCCGAGTGGATTGGTCGTGGCCGGCACCGGGTGATCGCCGACGGTCATGAACGGAACGTCCTCGGCGCGCGGCAGCGCGTAGTCCATCAGCGAGCCCGTGATCGGCTGGCCGCTCTCGTCGTAGCGGATGTGCTCCATCAGCGCCTGTCCAATGCCCTGGACGACGCCGCCATGGAGCTGGCCCGCGACCAGCAGCGGGTTGATCACCGTGCCGAAATCGTTGACGGCGCTGTACTGGACGATCTGCACCACGCCGGTGTCAGGGTCGATCTCGACCTCGGCGACATGGCAGCCGTTCGGGAAGGCTGAGGGCACCGGTTCGCTGGTATGGTCGACGTCGAGGCTATCAGGCACGCCGTCCGGCACCTTGCCGTCATGCAGGCGTTTTGCCAGCTCCATGATGTCGATGCTGCGGTCGGTGCCGGCGATCGTGAAACTGCCGTCGGCGAATTCGATGTCGGCTTCGGATGCTTCCAGCATGTGCGCGGCGGCGCGCTTGCCCTTTTCGATCACGAGCTTGGCGGCACCCACGATGGCCATTCCGCTCGCGGTGATCGAGCGCGAACCGCCGGTGCCGTTGCCGGTATGCACGATGTCGCTGTCGCCCTGCACCAGCTTGACGCTCTCGAAGGGCACGCCGAGCTGCTCGCACAGCACCTGCGCGAACGGGGTGGCGTGGCCCTGGCCGTAATCGAGCGTCCCGGTGATGAGCTGCACGGAGCCATCGGGATCGAACACGATCTTGCCGAGCTCGGGGCTCGGCGGCGCGGTGACCTCGAGATAGGAGCCGACCGCGATGCCGCGCAGCTTGCCGGCCTTCTTGCTTTCTTTCCTGCGCTTGGCGAAATTCTCGTGGTCGGAGATTTCGAGCGCCTTGTTGAACACAGCCTGGAAGTCGCCGCTGTCATAGGTGACGCCGGAGGAGGCCGGGAACGGCATCTGGTTCGGCTTGATGAAGTTGCGCTTGCGCAAGGTCAGCCGGTTGATGCCCATCTCGTCGGCGGCACGGTCGATCAGCCGCTCCATGTAATAGTTCGCCTCGGGCCGGCCGGCGCCGCGATAGGCGCCCATCAGCGTGGTGTTGGTCAGGACCGTCTTGATGTCGACCGCCATCAGCGGCGTGCGGTAGACGCTTGAAAAATTCTTGCCGGTGTTGAGCGAAAGCGGTCCGGGCGCAACGCCGGTGATATAGGCACCGAGATTGCCGTAGCCTTCGAGCTTTGCCGCAAGGAAATGTCCCTCGGCGTCGAGCGCGAGCTCGGCATGGATCTTTTGCGCGCGTCCGTGGCTGTCCGACAGGAAGCTGGTCGAGCGCTCGTCGAGCCATTTCACCGGGCGACCAAGCGCCTTTGCCGCGTACAGGATGCACATGTATTCGGGATAGTTGATGTTCTTCATGCCGAAGGAGCCGCCGACATTGGCGGTGAGAATGCGCACCTTTTCGTTCGGCACTTTCAGGTTCTTGGCGAGATTGGCGCGGTTGCCGGCGACGCCCTGCGTCGGCACCTGGAGGGTGTAGCGCTCGGTGTTCTTGTCGTAGGAGGCGAGCCCCACGCGCGGCTCCATCGAGACCACGGCGACGCGGGTGTTCTCGATGTCGACCTTGGTGACGTGCGCGGCGCTGGCGAAGGCCGCGTTGACCTTGTCCATGTCGCCATAATGGTAGTCGAGCGCGACATTGTTCGGGATGTGATCGTAGAGTTGCGGCGCGCCGGGTTTTGCGGCTTCTTCGGGATCCGTCACCGCCGGCAGCGGCTCGATATCGAGCTCGACCGCTTCAGCGGCGTCGCGCGCCTGCGCCAACGTCTCCGCCACCACGAAGGCAACGGGATCGCCGACGAAGCGGACCTTGTCGGTCGCCAGCGGCTGGCGGTTGGTCTGGCGCAGGGGCGAGCCGTCGCGGCTCTTCAGCGGCAGGCCGCAGGTGAAGGGGCCGTAACCGGCCGCATCGAGGTCCGTGCCGGTCCAGACTCCCAGCACGCCCGGCAGCGCCTTGGCGGCATCGGTGCCGATGCCGCGGATGATTCCATGGGCATGCGTGGAACGGACAACGACGGCATGGGCCTGGCCGGGCAGGTTGAAATCGTCGGTGTAGCGGCCCTTGCCGCGCACCAGCGTGTCGTCCTCCTTGCGGCGGACGGGCTGCCCGACGCCATATTTTTGCAGTGCAATGGCGTTGTCGAGCGTGGAGGATTTGGTGTGTTCTTGCATGGAAATGACCTGAAAAGCCGGCATTTGCGCATTTTCGCGGCAGCGGGGGACCGGATCCTGCTGAGATAACCCACCGGCCCGTTCACGACAACGCACGAATGGGCATGGTCCCATGTGATGCGTTGTTGCGCAGGACTGACGCGCTGCTAATGTTTCAGGCGAAAAAGCAATTCCAGCTCGGCCCACCCGGCCGCGGAAAGACAGTCTGTATGAATGACCACACGCGGCTCCGCGACGGCCTTGCGCCGCACGGTGAGCTGGGGTCGATGGCGGCGGTGGCGTTTGCCACGGAACCGGCCGTCGGCGCGCAGGCGCCGGGAACCGGCGTCTACGCGGCGCTGGACCTCGGCACCAACAATTGCAGGCTCCTGATCGCCTGTCCCACCCACGACGGCTTTCGCGTGGTCGATTCCTTCTCGCGCATCATCCGGCTCGGCGAGGGCGTCTCGGCAACCGGCTGCATCAGCGAGGCTGCGATCGAGCGCGCCGTCGTTGCGCTCGGCATCTGCCGCGACAAGATCAATCTGCGCAAAGCCAAGCGATTGCGGTTGATTGCCACCGAAGCCTGCCGCGCGGCCTCGAATGCGGAGGGTTTTCGCAGCCGCGTCGCGGCCGAGACCGGCATCGAGCTCGAGGTGATCGACCGCGAGACCGAGGCGGCGCTCGCCGTGCTCGGCTGCTCGCCGCTGGTCGATCCCAGGGGGCGCGGCGCGATTCTGTTCGACATCGGCGGCGGCTCGACCGAACTGGTGCGGATCGAGCGCAACGCCACAAATCCGGAACCGCGCATCAAAGCCTGGATGTCGATTCCGTTCGGTGTGGTCACGCTTGCCGAGCAGTTCGGCGGGCGCGACGTGACGCCGGAGATCTACGCCGCGATGGAGCGCGAGGTCGCCCATCATATCACGCCGTTCGCCGAACAGCATGGCGGCGATCTCACTGAAATGCATCTGCTCGGCACGTCAGGCACGGTGACGACGCTCGCCGGCATCCATCTCAATCTCGCGCGCTACGACCGCCGCCGCATCGACAGTGTCTGGATGAACGCTACCGACGTCACCGCGACCATCAGCAAGCTGCTCGGCATGAGCTACGAGGAGCGCGCGGCGAACAGCTGCATCAGCCTCGAGCGCGCCGATCTCGTGCTGGCCGGCTGCGCCATCCTCGACGCGATCCGCCGCGCCTTTCCGCTGCCACGCCTGCGCGTCGCCGACCGGGGCCTGCGCGAGGGCATGCTGGTCGAGATGATGCGCGAAGACGGCGCGCTCAGGAGCTGGTGAGATGGCCAAGGACACCACCGGCCGCTTGCACGTCCAGGTCAAGACCCACGGCAAGCGCAAATTGTCGTCGAAGCTGTGGCTGGAGCGGCAGCTCAACGATCCCTATGTGGTGAAGGCGAAGGCGCTGGGCTATCGCTCGCGCGCCGCGTTCAAGCTCTTGGAGATCGACGACAAATATCGGCTGCTCAAGCACGGCATGGCGGTGGTCGATCTCGGCGCTGCGCCGGGCGGCTGGAGCCAGATCGCCGCCAAGCGCGTCGGCTCGGTCGACGGCAAGGGCAAGGTCATCGCGATCGA
The DNA here is from genome assembly GCF_029846715.1 of Bradyrhizobium nivariense. Classification (GTDB taxonomy): domain Bacteria; phylum Pseudomonadota; class Alphaproteobacteria; order Rhizobiales; family Xanthobacteraceae; genus Bradyrhizobium. The sequence continues at coordinate 211,306 of NZ_JARVWW010000001.1, read as the reverse complement.
CCTGCTGGAAATTCCCGAGATTGCCGGCGTCGAGTTCGCACAGCTCGACTTCATGGACAATGACGCGCCGGACAAGCTCAAGGCCATGCTCGACGGCGGCGCCGACGTCGTGATGTCCGACATGGCCGCCAACACCACCGGCCACCGCAAGACCGACCAGCTTCGCATCGTCGGCCTGATCGAGACCGCAGCAGCCTTTGCCTGCGACGTGCTGAAGCCCGGCGGGACCTTCCTGGCGAAGGCGTTCCAGAGCGGGGCCGACGCCGAGCTGCTCGCCCAGCTCAAGCGCGATTTTGCCACGGTGCGTCACGTCAAGCCGGCCGCGAGCCGGCAGGATTCCTCGGAGCGCTACGTGCTCGCGACGGGATTTCGGGGGGCACCTGATCGTCGTCCCGGCGAAGGCCGGGACCCATAACCACCGAATTGAATTTGGTGGAGACTGCCAATTGCCATCTCGCGCCGAACTGCCGTCTCGGCGTATGGGTCCCGGCCTGCGCCGGAACGACATCGAGTGAGAGTGGTGCCGGCTATCCTAAATTAACCTTTGATCCCGCACGTCCTGCGTATCCTCGGTCGCCGCCTTGATGGCCGCCTTACAGTGAAGAGCGCACAGGCGGCGAGGAAAACTGCACTGATGATCGCGTTCACCGTCATCAGATTGCGGAAGCCGAAGGCGCGGATGATGCGTGCGGCCAGCGCCTTCAGGCCATAGCGCCGTGCTGACCGCAAAAAAGAGCCCCGCCAGAGGCGGGGCTTGGGGGCGTCTTACCGGCTGGGTTGATTCTGAGCCGGCTGACCCGACGTCGAAGGCGGCGGGGCATTATTCTGGTTGGTTTGCCCAGACGGGGTGTTGCTGGGCTGGTTGGTGGACTGACTGTTGGTTTGGGCCGGCGCCTGTCCAGTGGTCTGACCAGCAGGCGGTTGTGTGCCTGCCTGGCCCGACGTCGCCGGTTGATTCTGCTGAGCCTGGCCGGTTGTGGACGGCTGGTTCTCACCAGCCTGGCCGGTGGTCTGGTTCTGCTGCGCCGGCGCATTCGTCTGACCGGTGCTTTGCCCGGTCGTGTTCTGCTGCGTCGACTGGCCGGTCGCCCCCTGACCAACGGTCGTCGATTGGCCCTGCGTGGTGCGGATCTGGTTGGAGACGCCTAGTGCAGCGACCGTCCGGGTATCGATCGAGCCGGTGATCTGGAAGCCTTCCTGTCTCTGGAAGGTGATCAGCGCTTCGCGCGTAGCGGGCCCGAGGATGCCGTCTGCTTGGCCAGACATCAGGCCACGTTCAATCAGCACCCGTTGAACAACGCGGATCTCGTCGGAGTTGAGATCCAGCGCGGCGATGTTGCCACCGCCACCGCTCATGCTGCCGCGCCGGGCAAAGTGCGTCCTCGGTCCGGCGGGAATGGCGTCGACAATCCTGTGGCTTCGGTCGACGACGACGATCTCGTCATCCACGACGAAGAAGCTGTCGTCCCGATAGGCCGGATAGATGTCGATCAGCGCCGGGAATGCCGAGACGGCGACCACGGAGATGTTCCGCGGCACTACCACGCCGGCATTGATGCCGAAGTTGATGGAATTGACGTTGACCCGCGCGCGATCCACATTGCGTGAGCTCAACACCGACTGCTGCAGCGTTGTCTGCTGCTGCGCGCTCACCTGCACGCGGCCGGACATGCTCTGAGTAGTGCCACCCTGGGCTTGCGCTTGGGTGTTGACCTGTCCCTGAGTGTTGGCGCCGGTCGTGGTGCCCTGGCCCTGCTGGGCACTCGGGGCTTGCGCGTTGTTGGTGTTCGCGCCAGTCGTTGTCGTGCTCTGACCCTGCGCGTTCTTGCCCTGGGCGTTGTCCTTGGTGTTCGCGCCGGTCGTTGTGGTGCTCTGACCCTGCGCGTTCTTGCCCTGGGCGTTGTCCTTGGTGTTCGCGCCGGTCGTTGTCGTGCTCTGACCCTGCGCGTTCTTGCCTCGGACATTGTCCTTGGTGTTAGGGCCTGTGGTCGTGCTCTTACCCTGTTCTGCGCCTTGCGACTGACGCTTAGCGTCGCGGTCGCTGCGGCCCTGACCGATGGTTTGGTCCTTCATTCCGCTCTTGTCGCGCTCGGTCCTGGACTGACGCGCTTGGTCGGTTTCGCTTCGGCTCTGACCGACGGTTTGGTCCTTGCCACGCTTCTCGCCTTCAGATCGGGACTGAGGAGCATTGTCGCGGCCGCCGCGACCCTGATCGATGGTCTGACGTTCGCTCCTGTCGGCCTTGCCGCCATCACGCAATCCTTCACTGCGCTCAGAACGCGATGGCGCCGCAGAGGGACCCTCGGCCCGGCCGCCTGCGCGGCCCTGCGTCATTCTTTCGCTGTGGGAAGCACCTGCACCTTGCGGCATTCCGCCGCCTGTTCGGCCGGATTCCGCCGCGCCTGCGCCTGCGCCTCCGCTCATCCCGCTGCCAGCGCCTTCACGCATGCCTTGAGCCGACGCCAGGCTGACGCCGGCGAGCAGCACTGCTGTGGTCAATAGGAACCTGTTCTTTCTCGTGTTCACCTGAACCTCCTCCGTTTGCTTTGCAGCATCCGTTGACGGGAACCTTCGAAGCTCGGGCTCGAGACAAACGAGCCCTCATTCGAGTTTTCCGATGTCTGTGAACGGTGCGCCGACGTCATCGTTCCTATCATGCAGGAGAGTCGCGCGTTTTCGTCTCGGTGCTACAGCGCGCGGGGCTCTCTGGATCGAAGCGAAAAGACATCGACCAAAAGTCCACTTTGCAGGCTCAGCGCCTCGCGCCAGCCCTTCTCTTGCGGCGTCGCTTCACCAGTAATGGTGCCAGCGATGGTGATAGAAGTGCCGCGGTCCGCCGTAATAGGCGAAGGCCGGACGCACGACACGGCGATAGCGGTAGCCGTAGTAGGCCGGAGCGTAACTGGTGCTGTAGTAAGTCCTGGTGTAGCCGCCCCACGGATAGTAACCGCCGTAGTACGCCGGTGCGTAGTAGTCGTCATAATAGCCCGGATACCCGTAGTAGCCGTAGCCCGGACCGTAGGCGTAAGCGGACGAGGCGAGGCCACCGATCAGGGCACCTGCGAGCAATCCGCCTGCCAGCGCCGGTCCAAAACCGCCGCGCCAGCGGGCCTCCGCCGGCGTTGGTGCCGCCACCGCGCTCACGCCGAGCGCGCCGACGGTTGCCAGGACAAGTGCGGTCTTTTTCATGCGCGTCCCTCCTTCGTTGGTGTTTCGACATCGTGCCAACATTGCCGACGGGCAAAAGTTGCAAGCGCGCGCCGGCGAGGAACAGGGAGTCCCGAACATAAAACGAGCGTTGATCTTGGTGAACTCGCGCCCTCTGATGGGCAGGTCTGACTGATCGCGTTGGTTGGAGATTCGCATGCCCACTGTTCCGCGGGCGTTCGTTCGATCTCGCGCCGCGGGGTATACGCGCGGGAGCAAGAAGCCGCTCGGCGACCTCGCCTCGGACCATCCTTTTTCGCGTGGTCCGCGAGGGTCAGGTCAAAGCCAATTTCGGAAAAATGCAAATGATCGGCTGCTGTGCATAGGGCTGTTTCGGACTGTTGTCCGGGGGAGAGCCGGCATCTTGCTTTCCGCTACCCCAGCCGCTGATCCCGCACGTCCTGGGTATCCTCGGTCGCCGCCTTGACGGCCGCCTTGGCCGCGCCCTTGCCTGCACCCTTGCGGCTCGCGATCTCGACCGCCTTGCGGCCGGAGACTTCGTGGCCGGCATCATCGGGCATCTGCCAGAAGAACCAGCTCGACGCCGCCGAGGTTAGCGCGATCACGACGAAGGCCGGCGCGAACACGGTGGCGTTGAGCTCGCTGACGTGGCCGAGCCACATCGTCGTCTCCACAGAAGCTGCGCCGACGGCGACGCCGGCCGAGACCGCGAGCTGCTGGTTGACGCTGACGAGCGTGGTGGCGCGGCTCATCTGCGCGTTCTCGACCTCGGCATAGGCAACCGTGTTGATCGCGGTGAACTCGAGCGAACGGAAGAAGCCGCCGACCACCAGGATGATCATGATGATCAGCAGCGGCGTCGTCACCGTGAACAGCGCACAGGCGGCGAGGAAAACTGCACTGATGATTGCGTTCACCGTCATCAGATTGCGGAAGCCGAAGGCGCGGATGATGCGTGCGGCCAGCGCTTTCATGCCCATGGCGCCGAGCGACGAGCCAAACGTGACGAGGCCGGACTTGAACGGCGAGAGGCCGAAGCCGATCTGCATCAGGAGCGGTAACAGGAACGGCAGCGCGCCGATGCCGAGCCGGAACATGAACCCGCCGAGAATGGCCGCGCGCAGCGTCGGCAGCTTCAGCAGCGAGAAGTCCAGCACCGGCGATCCCGTTCGCCGGGCGTGGAGGACATACAGCGTCATCGAGATTGATCCGCCGACGACCAGGGCGGCAATCGTGCTCCACGGCAGCAGATTGAGTCCGGCAACCGACAGCCCGAAGGCAATGCCGGCGAGCCCGAGGCCCGCGAGCACCATCCCGTAGAGGTCGAACGGCTCTCGTTCCTCGCTCTTGATGGGATCGATGAAGCGCAAGGCCATGAAGATGCCGAGCAGCCCGATCGGGATGTTGATCAGGAAGATCCAGTGCCACGACGCATAGGTGGTGATGAAGCCACCGAGGGGCGGCCCGATCACGGGGCCGATCAGGGCAGGAACCGTCACCCACGCCATGGCATTGACCAGCGCGCTCTTGTCGACCGACCGCAACAGCACGAGGCGCCCGACCGGCGTCATCATCGCCCCGCCCATGCCCTGCAGGATGCGCGCGAACACGAAATCGGTGACCGATGTCGAGAGCGCGCAGCCGACCGAGCCGACCATGAACACGCCGACGGCAATCGCGAACACCATGCGCGCGCCGAACCGGTCGGCGGTCCAGCCGCTCGCCGGGATGAACACCGCAAGCGACAGCAGATAGGAAGTGATCGCGAGCTTGAGCGTCAGTGGGCTCGAGCCGATGTCAGCCGCGATCGCGGGCAGCGATGTGGCGATGACCGTCGAGTCCATGTTCTCCATGAAGAGAGCAGTGGCCACGATCAGCGGAATGACGCGTTGCTTGTCGACCATGACGGATTGGTAATGAAAAATCGGAGGGAGGGGGTAGAATTGCGGCTTATCACCGCCGCTGGGCCGCGACCATTGCGGATCAACGCATAGCACCTAAATTCCGCATAACAACGATGTGAGCCCCGATGGACCCGCGCCGCCGGGAGGTGGTCGATCCGCCAGCACGGGCCGCCCAGCCGTCTGCGCTGAACCGGCTATCCCCGCTGAATTTGCCTAAAAAGCCCGTGCATGGCTGGCCGGCGGTCCGATTTGCTTTGATTCGTCACCCACCCGTGCTATCGACCCGCGTCAACCCCACCGATGGGCTCCGATTCTCCGGCGATGCCGCAAGGTACGCCGAGGGCGGCGCTCATCCATAGCTATTTGCGGCAGGGCCGCGGAAGGAGTTGGCACATGGCCACGGTGCAACAAGGCATTCGCGAAGCCCTCACGTTCGACGACGTGCTGTTGAAGCCGGGCCTGTCGGACGTCATGCCGGGCGAGGTCGACATCCGCTCCCGTGTCACCCGCGTCATTCCGCTCAACATCCCGATCATGGCCTCCGCCATGGACACGGTCACCGAAGCCCGCATGGCGATCGCCATGGCGCAGGCCGGCGGCATCGGCGTCATTCACCGCAATTTCGATCCCGAAGGGCAGGCCGCCCAGGTGCGGCAGGTCAAGCGCTACGAGTCCGGCATGGTGGTGAACCCGCTCACCATCAGCCCCGACGCCACGCTGGACGACGCGCTTAAGCTGATGAGCGATCACGGCATCTCGGGCATTCCCGTCGTCACCGGTGCGGGCAAGTCCACGCCGGGCAAGCTGGTCGGCATCCTCACCAACCGCGACGTCCGCTTTGCCACCGACCGCCAGCAAAAGATCTCCGAGCTGATGACGCATGAAGGTCTCGTCACGGTGCGCGAGAATGTCAGCCAGGACGAGGCGCGGCGGATGCTGCACCAGCATCGCATCGAGAAGCTGCTCGTGGTCGACGAGCAATATCGCTGCGTCGGGCTGATCACCGTGAAGGACATGGAGAAGGCGGTCGCCCATCCGCTGGCCTGCAAGGACGCGCAGGGCCGCCTGCGCGTCGCCGCCGCCACCACGGTCGGCGACAGCGGCTTCGAGCGCACCGAGCGGCTGATCGATGCCGGCGTCGATCTCGTCGTGGTCGACACCGCGCACGGCCATTCCCGTCACGTGCTCCATGCGGTCAACCGCATCAAGCGTGTGTCCAACTCGGTGCAGGTCGTTGCCGGCAACGTCGCGACCTCCGAGGGCGCACAGGCGCTGATCGATGCGGGCGCGGACTGCATCAAGGTCGGCATCGGCCCGGGCTCGATCTGCACCACCCGCATCGTCGCCGGCGTCGGCGTGCCGCAGCTCACCGCGATCATGGATGCGGTGGAAGCTGCGAAGAAGTCCGACATTCCCGTCATCGCCGACGGCGGCATCAAGTTCTCCGGCGACCTTGCCAAGGCGCTCGCCGCCGGTGCCGACATCGCGATGGTCGGCTCGCTGCTCGCCGGCACCGACGAGACGCCCGGCGAAGTGTTCTTGTGGCAGGGCCGCTCCTACAAGGCCTATCGCGGCATGGGCTCGGTCGGCGCGATGGCGCGCGGCTCGGCCGATCGCTATTTCCAGCAGGACATCAAGGACACGCTCAAGCTCGTGCCCGAAGGCATCGAGGGCCAGGTGCCTTACAAGGGCCCGGTCGGCAACGTCATGCACCAGCTCGCCGGGGGCTTGCGTGCCGCGATGGGTTATGTCGGTGCAGGCAACCTCCAGGACTTGCACGACAAGGCGCAGTTCGTGCGCATCACCGGAGCGGGCCTGCGCGAAAGCCACGTCCACGACGTCACCATCACGCGCGAGGCGCCGAACTATCCGGGCGGGGGTTAGGCACCGCGCGGTCGTTCCGGAACGATGCAACCCATCGAATCGGCCCGAGCTCGCTGATTGGCGTGGCCTATGCTGCGCGCACGGCTTCGAGAAATTTCCCGACCTCGAGCTTGAGGCGGCTCGAGTCCGAGGCGAGCAATTGGGCGGCGGTCAGCACCTGGGACGAGGCCGAGCCGGTCTGGCTGGCGCCCTGCTGCACGTCGTTGATGTTGGCGGAGACCTGCTGGGTGCCGTGCGCTGCCTGCTGAACGTTTCGCGCAATTTCCTGCGTGGCAGCTCCCTGCTCCTCGACGGCTGCGGCAATCGTCGAGGAGATTTCCGACAGTCTCTCGATCGTCTCGCTGATCGCCCTGATGGCGTCGACGGACTCCTGCGTCGCCGTTTGGACACTTCCGATCTGTCGATGGATTTCCTCGGTCGCCTTCGCGGTCTGCTGTGCCAGCGCTTTTACCTCTGAAGCGACCACCGCGAAGCCGCGGCCGGCATCGCCGGCGCGCGCGGCCTCGATGGTCGCGTTCAGCGCCAGCAGATTTGTCTGGCCTGCAATCGAGTTGATGAGCTCGATGACGTCGCCGATCCGGCTTGCCGCCTGCGACAATTCGCCGACGCGTTCATTGGTGCGGCGAGCTTGCTCGACGGCATCGCCGGCCACGCGCGCGGATTCCTGGACCTGCCGGCTGATCTCGTTGACCGACGATGTGAGCTCTTCAGTCGCGGAAGCGACCGATTGCACGTTGGCGGATGCCTCCTCGGACGCAGTCGCGACTGCCGTCGTCAGCGACTGCGAGCGATCTGCTGTCGTGTTCAAGGTGCCTGCCGAACCCTCAAGCTCGGTCGCTGCCGACGACACCGTGCTCACGATCTCGCCAATCACGGCCTCGAAATCGCGCGTGATGGCGTTGACGCGGCGGCCGCGCTCGATCTGCGCTTCAGCGTTGTGTGCAGCATCCTCGTCGGCGAACTTTTTCGCAATCAGCGCGTCCTTGAAGATCTGGAGCGCGTTTGCCATGGTGCCGATCTCGTCCTTGCGATGCCCGTCGGGGATCGCGACGTCGAGTTCGCGGTCGGCAAGCCGCAGCGTCACTCCGGTCAACCGTACCAGCGGGCCGATCACCTGGCGCATCACGGCGATCACGACGGCGATCGAGGCGATGAGCACCACCAGCAGAGCCGCGAGAGCCCAGGTCAGCCGCATCTGCGCCTGCGCAATCGCAGAGTCGTTGGCCTCGTGAGCAAAGGCCAAGGCGGCGTCCCGCAGACCCAGCACGCTGTTCAGGACACGACTGATCCAGCCGGGCCACTCGGCCTCGCTGACCGGGCAGGGGCGGCCCTCGCGGGCTGCTGCGACCACCTCCCGGAACCGCGGCTCCGCTTCAGTGATCATTGTCGTGCGCACCTGGCTGAAGACGTTCACCAGCGCCGGCGCATCTCCGGTATTGTGAACGCCCTGCTCGATCTGCTTCCAGATCAGCGCGATCTGGCCGGTCAACTCGGTCACGTCGACACGCTGGGCCGGCGACAAGGGCTGATTGCGGGCGAACAGGCCGAGCACGGCGGCACGCGCGCCATTGATGGCGCGCATGCTTTGTGCACTTTGCGCCAGCTCCGCCGAAGGCAGGAGATTCTCGATGTCGCTGCCGGTGTGCGACAGGCTGATCAATACTTCGTTTGTCGCCGCAGTGAGGGCGTCGACGGCGCGCGCAAGTCCATCCACGATCGCCGTCTGGCTGTCGGCGGGGCGTTGCTGCTTGGGCAGGACCACCGCCTGGCGTGCGGCGCTGCGAGTTTGCAGCAACGCCTGTTCGGCTGCTTCGATCGACCTGGCTGGCAGCTCCGCCGCGCGAACCGCCGCCTTGGCCGCGCCGATGGCGGCATCCGTGTTGGCGATGGTCTTGTCGAGGGCGGACAGCTTCTCGGGTGTGGCTGGGTCGGCCGGGGTCGCAACTGCGAACCAGGCGGTGCGTTCGACCGGAATGAGGCTGTTGGCCTTCATGACCAGCTCGAAGGCGGTCAGCGAGCGCGCGGCCGCCTCTCGCTTGCGCAGATCGCCCCATCCGCCCCAGGCCACCGCCCCGGCGAAGGCTACGGCCAGGAGGCTCGTGATCAGATTGCCTGCCAGGACGCGCCAGCGCAGGCTGATGCCGCCGTTCGCGCCGATCTTGGAGGAATGTTCAGACGGCAGCGAAAGCTCTGGCACGGATAGGCTCTTTGGTCGTGGAATCGCCGCGTAATTTTAGTTCGCAATCGCGACCAAAGCCTTAATTGACCGAGAGTTTGCTTCGGCGCGACGCTCCTCCTAAATGACTGCGACAAGCAATCAGGAGGAAGCCATCATGTCCCAAGGCAAACGCATCGTTCTCGCCGCGCGTCCCGTCGGTGAGCCAAAGCCGTCCGATTTCCGCATCGAGGAATTCGCGATCCCGACGCCTGCGGCGGGTGAAGTCCTGCTGCGCACGATCTGGCTGTCGCTCGATCCCTATATGCGCGGGCGCATGAGTGAGGGTCCGTCTTACGCGGCGCCGGTGCCGGTGAACGGGGTGATGGAAGCCGGCACGGTCTGCGAGGTCGCCGCCTCCAACAATTCGGGCTTCGCCAAGGGCGACATCGTGCTTTCGCGCGCGGGCTGGCAGACGCATGCGATCTCGGACGGAAAGGGACTGAACAAGATCGACCCGAAGCTCGCGCCGATCTCGACGGCCGTCGGCGTGCTCGGCATGCCCGGGATGACCGCGTATACGGGGCTGCTCGAGATCGGCAAGCCGCAGGAAGGCGAGACCGTCGTCGTCGCCGGCGCCTCCGGCGCGGTCGGCTCGGCCGTCGGCCAGATCGCGAAGATCAAGGGCGCACGCGCGGTTGGAATCGCCGGCGGCAAGGACAAATGCGACTACGTCGTGAAGGAGCTCGGCTTCGACGCCTGCCTCGATCACCGCGATCCTGATCTGGCCGCGAAGCTGAAGGATTCCTGCCCGAAAGGCATCGACGTCTATTTCGAGAATGTCGGCGGCGCCGTGTTCGAAGCGGTCTTCCCGCTGCTCAACCCGTTCGCGCGCGTGCCGGTCTGCGGCCTCATCGCCCACTACAACGACACCGAGGCAAAGCCGCCGAAATGGGCCGCCAGCATGATGCGCGCGACCCTGACCAAGCGGCTGACGTTCCGCGGCTTCATCGTCTCGGACTTCGCCTCCCGCCATGGCGACTTCCTGCGCGATATGTCCGGCTGGGTCCGCGACGGCAAGGTCAAGTACAAGGAGTTCGTCACCGAGGGCCTGGAGAGCGCCCCCGGGGCCTTCATGGGGCTTCTGAAGGGCGCCAATTTCGGCAAGCAGCTCGTCCGGGTCGGGCCGGACAAAGCTTGATCCGCCGCTCTCGGCCCCCTCGGGGGCCGGGTATGGTTAACAAAGAGTGACCGATCGGCCACACCCGCCCGCAAAAGCAGCAGGTGTGACCGTCGGTTCATTGACGGGTCCGCGAAGGCATTGAATCATCGCGCATATTTTAGGTGCTGCGATGTTAGAGATCGGTATTTTCTGCGTAATCCTGCTGGCTGCCGGCTATTGGATGGCCATGTTCGTCATGGGCCGCCACGACGACGTCATCCATGGCAAGTTCGTTCACACCGAGGACGCGGGCGCGTTCGCGCAATCCGCGATGCCCAGTCCCGCGCCGCCATTCCCGAAGCGTCCGGTCAAAGCCGCGCGGCCTGCCAATGTTCAGCCTGCCAATACCGGGGCCAAGCCGGTGAACAGCGAGGCGCTGCAGTCCCTGCTTGCCGCGATCCAGCAGGATCTCAAGAGCGTCGCCTGATCCGCGGCCAATTGGGCTAGTGCTCGCCACCCATCTGGGCGAACAGCTCCTCGATGTCGACGTCGACCTGGCCCGCGGCCCTGACGTGGCGGACCTCAAAGCTGTCGGGCTGGAAGCGGTACTCCACGAGCCCGACCTCCTTGATCGCGATCCGGTCCTGGCGCGAATCGTTGATCTTGAAGCCGGCCGAGGGCGCCCAGACGTGGCGGGTGTGGCGCCAGGTGAAGTCGCGCCGCTGGTGCACGTGACCGCTGGCGATGAGGCGAAGGTCGACATGTGCAAACATCTCGATCAGTCGCGCGCGTGCCGGTTGCGGCACGTAGCGGATCGAGGTCTCCGGCGTCTCGGGGTCGTCGGGCAGGTTGAGAAACACTGGCTTGTGGACGAACAGCGCGACCGGTCTTCCGTTCGTGCGCGATATCTCGGCGGCGAGCCAGTCGAACTGCTCGGTCTCGAAGGCGAGCCCTGAGTTCATCACCAGCGAATTGAGACCGATGAAGCACCAGCCTGCGGCCTCGAACGACCAATGGTCTTCGCCGATGATCTCGCGGAATTGCTGGCGATGCGCTTCCGCGACCGGCGGCTTCGGCGCGGGCCCGATCGCGGTCGGATTGTCGCCGATGTCGTGATTGCCGGGGATGTAGCGGCAGGTGACGGGCAGGGCGTCGTGCAGGCCTTTGGCGAACTCGACATCGTCGCGGCTGGTCGGCCCGTCGAACGAGACGTCGCCGGTGTTGACGACGAGATCGGGCCTGTCAGTGTCGATATGCGCGCTGAGCGCCTGGAAGTTGGCGATCAGCCCGGGGAAGCGCCGGCCAAGATGCGTGTCGGAAATCTGTGTCAGGCGAAATTCGGACATGGTCCGATCATAGGCCCGGCCAGGCGTCGGAACGATGACGGTGCGCCCACGATCAGCGATCGAACAATGTTTAAAGCACGCGGTAGCGGATCGTGTAGGCGTCGTGCGGCGCGACGGGGCTTGCCAGCGGCGAGGCGATACGGTCGGCGAGGTGCCAAGGGCCGAACTGAGCGCCGAACTGCTCGGAACGATGCGGCTCGGCGGGCAGGCGGAGGCGGAATTCAAAGGTGCCCTTGCCGGGCAGGTTCACGACCAGCACGCGGTCGGCGGTGCGGTGGTTGAGCGCCACCGCGCCGCGCAGCACCGAGCGGCCGTCACCGATCTCGCGCACGCCGTCGACCAGTGCCAGCGTCTGGTTGCGGTCGGTATGCAGCTCGATCTGGGTGTCGGACGCCGCCGCCAGCGTCTCCCTGGGCATGCGGATCTCGAACTCGACCGCGGGTTTCAACGGATTGAGGCCGAGATAGGCCAGCGCGGCATGGCGCATGTCATAGGCGGCAAAGGCGAACAGAGCGAGGGCGGCGAGCGCAGCGAGGCCATGCCTGACGACATCGCGCCAGGTCCGATAGCGCATTCGGAAGTAAACCGTCGTCGCCAGCGCCACCGCGAGCGCCGTCGCGATGCCTGATAGGGCCGACATCAGGATGCCGAACTGGCCGTCAGGGGATTCGGTCAAAACGCCGATCAGGCTGGCGATCTGGCTGAAGAGGGTGTTCATGGCGGTCTCTCGCCTTGCGCCCCAGGGGGTCAAAATCGCTTTAACTGTCGACAGTTGGTCGCCTCATCGGGAACGCCGGTTCAACTCGTTGATTGTCAGGAACAGCGGTGACGGCTAATGGACGCAGCAGTGCTTCCGCCGGATGGGAAAATCCCGGGAAATCCGATGTCCGTTCAAATGGTCTTGCTGCCGGTCTTCGTGCAGGTCGGTCTCACCTTCGCGCTCCTGATCGCGATGGCGCTGCGACGCCGGCGCGCGCTCGTCTCCGGCGAGACCAAGAGCCGTGACGTTGCGCTGGGCGAGCCCAACTGGCCGAACGACGCCACACAAATCGCCAATTGCTACCGCAACCAGTTCGAGCTGCCGGTGCTGCTCTATGTCCTGATCGCGCTGGCGCTTCCCTTGCGCCATGCCGATCTCTTCATCGTGCTGATGTCGTGGGTGTTCGTGGTGACGCGGTTTGCGCACGCCGGAATCTTCGTCTCCTCCAACAATCTCGGACGCCGCTCCACGATCTGGCTCGCCGGCGTGCTCGTGCTGCTCGCGATGTGGGTCTACTTCGCGCTGAAAATGCTGTTGCTGATCTAGGCGCTTATTCGCCAATCCTGATCTGAAAGATTCAAATGACTCCCGCTGCCCGGCTGTCCGCAGCCATCGAACTGATCGACACCATCGAGAAGGACCGCGTGCCCGCGGCCAAGGCGCTGAAGGAGTGGGGCACCGCGCACCGCTTCGCTGGCTCCGGCGACCGCGCCGCCATCGCCGGCCTGGTCTGGGACGTGCTGCGCCGCTATGCCTCGGGCGCGTATCTGATGGATTCCGACACCGCACGGGCGCGGCTGATCGGCATGCTCCGCCTCGAGCGCAACATGGACACGGCGACCATGGCCGCGCTGTTCGACGGCAGCCGCTTTGCCCCCGCGCCGCTGACCGAGGCCGAGCAGGCCGCGCTCGCCGCGCGTTCCCTTCAAGGTGCCCCGGCCGCGATCGCCGGCGACTATCCGGAATGGCTGGATCCGTACTTGGCAAGAGCGTTCGGCGAGGAGCGCGTCGCGGAAGCCGCCGCGATGGCGAGCCGGGCGCCGCTCGACCTGCGCGTCAACACGCTAAAATCCAATCGCGACAAGGTGCTGGGGGCGCTTGCTCATCTTCATGCGAAACCGACGCATTGGTCGGCAACCGGCCTGCGCATCGAGCTTTCGGCCGATGCGCGCAATCCGGGCATCCAGGCCGAAGAGGATTTCATCAAGGGCGCGATTGAAGTGCAGGATGAGGGATCGCAGCTTGCAGCCCATCTCACCGCGGCAAAACCCGGCGAGCAGGTGATCGATCTCTGCGCTGGCGCCGGCGGCAAGACGCTGGCGCTCGCGGCCATGATGCAGGGCAAGGGCCGGCTGATCGCGACCGACAGCGACAAGCGGCAACTTGTTCCCATTCATGAGCGCCTGTCGCGCGCCGGCGTCCACAATGCCGATGTGCGCACGCCCAAGGGCGAGGCCGATCCACTGGCCGACATCAGCGCCACCGCCGACCTCGTCGTGATCGACGCGCCCTGCACGGGAACCGGAACCTGGCGCCGCAACCCCGACGCCAAATGGCGCATGCGCCCGGGCGCGCTGGAGATCCGCCTGCGGGACCAGACCGAGGTGCTCGAGCGCGCGGTTCCGCTGGTCAAGGCCGGCGGCCGCATCGCCTACATCACCTGCTCGGTGCTGCCTGAGGAGAACGGCGAGCAGGTGAGGGCGTTCACCGGCCGCCATCCCGAGTTCGCGGTGGTGCCGCCCGAGCAGACCGCGAGCGTGCTCTGGGACAAGGCGGAGGAGTTTGCGCAAGCCGCACTGCAATCGCCGGAAGGCTGGCTGATGACGCCGCGGCGGACGGGCACGGACGGGTTCTTCGTCTCGGTGCTGAAGAAGGCATAACTGCGTAGGGTGGGTTAGCTTCGGGGGCTGCGCGAAGCGCAGTCCGCGAGGCGTAACCCACCGCTTCTATCGGCGGTGGAAAAGCGGTGGGTTACGGCTTCGCCTAACCCACCCTACGGCACCGCGGATGACGCGGCCTCGTTCGACCACCCCAAAACAAAAACCCCGCGAACCGGAACCCGGTCGCGGGGTTTGTTGTCTCAACGCTTCGAACCGGTACGTCCGTGGTCAGAAGCGCCGTGCGCGGCTATTAGCCGACGCGGAGATTGTCAGCCGAGGACTTGCCGCTGCGACGATCTGCGACGATGTCGAACGAGACCTTCTGGCCCTCGTTGAGGGTCGAGAGGCCGGCGCGCTCGACGGCGCTGATGTGCACGAACACGTCCTTGTCGCCGTCATCCGGCTGAATGAAACCAAAACCCTTTTGATTGTTGAACCACTTCACGGTGCCCATAGCCATGGGAATTTCCTTTGCTTGAGAAGTTAACACGCGGACCGGTACGCACCATTGCGCCCATAGTCCTGATCAGTCGATGTTGGAGAAATCATCTGAAGCGTGCGCGCCCGTCAGCAACGAAGCGAAGCGGCCCAGTCGTTCGGCCAAGTATCGATGATCACAATATAGCGAGATTTTGGGGCCACTTCAAGGCATCACCCGTGACCCGGGATGTCGTCGAAACTTGCTATTTTGCGGTGCAAATTGACCTCCCGGGGCGGCTCAATCGACGATAAACAGCGTCGCCCCCGTCACCGTGGAGGACCGGTGCGCGGCGTCGCCGAAATCCGAGACCTGATAGCTCATCCCCGCCGTGAGCTTGAACTTGCGCCCGTCGCGCAGCTCGCTGTCGAGCTCGCCTTGCAGCACGTAGAGCACGTGGCCGCGATCGCACCAATGGTCGGCGAGATAGCCCGGCGAATACTCGACCATCCGCACCCGGAGATCGCCGATGTTGAGCGTGCGCCACTGGGCTTGCCCGGTTTCGCCGGGATGCGTGGTCGGAGTGACCTTGCTCCAGTCGGTGACGGTGAAGGCGGAGGTGGGGAGTTTCATGGGGAGGGTCCTGTCTCGGTGCCGGCAGTGCTGTTGTTAGCGTACGCTCTCGCAGTAGTCTCCGTCATCGCGAGCTTGGAGCACGAGCGTTCCTCGCTCGCGCTGTCATCGCCCGGCTTGACCGGGCGATCCAGTACCCCGAGACGTCTGTGACTCAGTGAGACGCCGCGGCGTACTGGATTCCCCGCCTTCGCGGGGAATGACAGCGGTGTGCGAGTGTCAGTGCACCACATGATTCGCCGATCCCTGCACGATTTTTCCCGCCGCATTCACGCGCAGATATTCGCAGATCCGCTTGCCGCGCTCGTTCTCGTAAAACACCACCACGCTATCCGGGCTGACGAACAATTCGATCAGCGAGAAATGCAGGTTCGGCAACAGCCCGAGCGCCTTGCCCCAATAGGCGCGAAGCGCATCCTTGCCGCGCACGGTGCCGCTGGCATCGAACCCCATCAGCGGGATCCGGTCCGAGGTCATCACGGCCTCCTCGTCATAGAGCGTGAGCACGCGTTCGAGATCGCGCGCGTTCCAGGCCTCGACCCAGGTGCGGCCGAGCGCGGCGAGATTCGACGGCTGATGATGCTGTGACATGGCGTTCTCCCTGATTGGCCCCTGGTGCGTGATGGGCCAAATTAGGTCAATAATACTTACCTATATCCATTTGTCCATGCCCAAAGAAGGATGTGGGCGCGCGCCCCGCGCGGTTGCGGGCGCCGCCCCCGTCGCGTATCTGCTTGCCATGACAGCAGCACAGAACGACCGCTCCGCGTCGACGCCCTCCATGGCCTCGGCGCACGACAAGATTCTCATCGTCGACTTCGGCAGCCAGGTGACGCAGCTGATCGCGCGTCGCGTGCGCGAGGACGGCGTCTATTGCGAGATCGTCCCGTTCAACAAGGCCGAACAAGCCTTCAACGAGATGAAGCCGAAGGCGGTGATTCTCTCCGGCGGCCCTGAGTCGGTGCATGAGGCGGGCTCGCCCCGCGCCCCGCAAGCGATCTTCGATTCCGGCGTGCCCGTGATGGGCATCTGCTATGGCCAGATGACGATGGCCGCGCAACTCGGCGGCACCGTCGAGGGCGGCCATCACCGCGAGTTCGGCCGCGCCGATGTCGAGGTCAAGGCCGCGAGCAAGCTGTTCGAGGACGTCTGGTCAGCAGGCGGCAAGAACCAGGTCTGGATGAGCCATGGCGACCGCATCACCAAGATGCCGCCGGGCTTCTCGGTGGCCGGCACCTCGCCGAACGCGCCGTTCGCGATCATCCAGGACGAGACACGCAAGTACTACGGCCTGATGTTCCACCCCGAAGTGGTGCACACGCCCGACGGCGCAAAACTGATCCGCAATTTCGTGCGCAAGATCGCCGGCCTCTCCGGCGACTGGACCATGCGCGCCTTCCGCGAGGAGGAGATCGCGAAGATCCGCAGCCAAGTCGGCAAGGGCAAGGTGATCTGCGGCCTCTCCGGCGGCGTCGATTCGGCCGTCGCGGCCGTGCTGATCCACGAAGCCATCGGCGACCAGCTCACTTGCGTGTTCGTCGATCACGGCATGCTCCGCCTCGACGAGGCCAAGACGGTGGTCGATTTGTTCCGCCACCACTACAACATCCCGCTCGTGCACGTGGATGCGTCGAAACAGTTTCTGGGCGAGCTCGAAGGCGTCACCGATCCGGAAGTGAAGCGCAAGACCATCGGCCGCCTCTTCATCGAGGTGTTTGAGGCGGAGGCCAAGAAGATCGGCGGCGCCGATTTCCTCGCCCAAGGCACGCTCTACCCCGACGTGATCGAGAGCGTCTCCTTCACCGGCGGTCCCTCGGTGACGATCAAGTCGCACCACAATGTCGGCGGTCTGCCCGAGCGCATGAACATGAAGCTGGTCGAGCCCCTGCGCGAGCTGTTCAAGGACGAGGTCCGCAAGCTCGGCCGCGAGCTCGGCCTGCCCGAAATCTTCGTCGGCCGCCACCCGTTCCCGGGCCCCGGCCTCGCCATCCGCTGCCCCGGCGACATCACAAGCGAAAAACTCGACATCCTGCGCAAGGCCGACGCCGTCTACATCGACCAGATCCGCAAGCACGGCCTCTACGACGACATCTGGCAGGCCTTTGCGGTGCTGCTCCCGGTCAAGACCGTCGGCGTCATGGGCGACGGCCGCACCTATGACTTCGTCGTCGGCCTGCGCGCCGTCACGTCAACGGACGGTATGACCGCGGACTTCTACCAGTTCGACATGAAGTTTCTCGGCGAGACCGCCACGCGCATCATCAACGAGGTGAAGGGCGTGAACCGGGTGGTGTACGACGTGACCAGCAAGCCGCCGGGGACGATTGAGTGGGAGTAGGGGGCGCTACTGCGACCTCTAGAAGTTTGCGTGACTAAATCAAAGCCTCCACCGTGTGACTGAAGGCGGGTGATCGACAATGTCCTACTATGATACGATCAAGCCGCGGAACAAGGGGGCGTGGGTAGTCCACCACGGACAGAAGACGGCAGCTACAGTCAATGGTGCCGCTGAATTTCCAGCGCTGGATGCTGCCGGAAAAGCCGCATCTTTGCTCTCGCAACTCGCCGCATCGGATCAAATGCTTCTCAAACCGATCGAGTCGAGGCGCTGGCGAAAGCGGCAGGGCTGAATCCCCGCATCGAACTCCCCGCGTATCTCAAGGTATTAGAAGATCAGCGAGTAGTCGATCTATCAGCCAATGGAGAGGTGGAGGTCTTGGGTCTAACAAGCGCTTCTACCGTTCAGCATGCGGCGGAAATTTTTGAACGGCAGAAGCCAACAAGCGAAGAGCAGGCATCGGTTGCTCTTGCCGAATTGACTTCAATTGAACCTCTCGTGAAAGGCAAGCTTGCTGAATTCTTAGGAGACGAATTCAAGCTGACAAGAGTTTCTGCGTCTGAACTCTTACAGCGATCGGAATCGGTTGGGTTCGTCGACGCTGAAGGGCAGGATTCTGATCGACTCTACTTTAACGGAAATCTCTTTCGAAGGGATTCTGTTGAGAAAGCCAAAAAGGTCTTGGATTCGCTCCGGGACCACGAGCGCCTTAAAGTCAGTGAGTTCGATTCACTTCTCGATCGCAGTGGTTGTGCGAGCGTGGCGGAAGCCGAACAGATCTTGGGCGGCGCGTTGTTCGACAAGCTGAAAGCCGCTGGAATGTACGACATGAATATTGTCGCGAATCCGTCGGGAGAGACTGCCTTTATCACGAAACCTTCAGCCTTCCATAAATTCAATGATCCACTGGTGGATGATGCATTCGATCACGCGAAAGCCCTGGTGGCCGCTCTCTATTATGGAATGACGCAAAGCAACGCTGGTCGCGGGCGTATTGGAATGATTTCGGCACTCTTGCGGAAACTCATATCGGGCGGAGCCGTTGGACCAGCCACTGCGATAGGCGAGGACTATCGGGTTCTGGAGACTAAGGGTGTACTCAGTGTTCAGAAGGCGCCCGGTTATGGATACAATATGAGGTTGCTCAAGCGGGACGTAGGGGAAATGGCGCTGCGGGTTCTTACAACCGGCGATGCGGCTTCTTTGAATGTAATTGATCGGCCCTTGCCTGGGACTATGTCCGGTTACACGGGTCCGGAAAAAGCGCGCTCCGCATTTAGACGCAAACAGGTTTCCGAGAGCAAACGATTGACGAACGATGTTCTTCATTCCCTCCGAACCGCAGGGCAGTTCTCATGATTGTGCGGCCGGGCGCAAAGGGTTTCGATCTAGAAGAGGCGCTAAAGCTTTACTTTTGGCGCGCGGGGTACTTTGCGGTACGAGGCGTTCCCTATCGCTTGGAGGGCGAGGATGTTACGGACGTTGATCTATGGCTTTATGAGCGGCCTGCAGCACTAACACGTCGTCGTTTGATCGTTGATGCTAAGAACCGTCGCTCGCCAAAGGTTGCTGAGCGGTTGATTTGGACCAAGGGGCTTCAGGCCGCGCTGCGAATTGACGACGCCATAGTGGCAACCACAGACACACGTCTAAGTGCAAGGCGTCTTGCTAAGTCGATGGGTATTACGTTGCTGGACGGTAACGCCGTATCCAAGCTGCTCCAGAGCCAGAGTTTGAAGGATGCGCAGAGCTTGCGGACCGAGGAATTGGACGTGGCGGTCAGGAGCGTCGACAAGGATAGGAGGTCGAATGATTGGCGCGACCAACTATTGGCAGCTCGCTCGTCACTCATTTCAGGGTTTGGCGTGCAATCAACAAACGCTTGCTTAGCTGCGGCTCACTTCTTTGCTGAGCAGGCCATTCTGGCCCATCCGGCATCTAATCAAGCGCAAGCTGCTCTTCGTGTGTGCTTTCATGTTAGTGCACTAGCCGCGATTAGCTTGGATTTTATGCTGGCTGACGAACTATTCAGGCCTAGAGAAGATCGAAAGCTCTCGGTTACGCGTGCTATCCGCTTCGGAGAAGCGGAGTTGAGTTCTTCATTGTCAACTATAAAGGCGGCGCTGGGGCTTGCCAGAAGCTATGCACCTAATGGTGCGGCCGTAAGTAAGCAGATCGAGCACGCATTCTACGCCGATGCTGGAAAGATTCCCGCTGAAATAATTGCCGAGTATAGCTCGAGGTTAGGATCGTCGGATCAACTATTTAATGTTGCGCGCGAAGTAGAAGAGGCTTCTTCCGCCCTGCAGCTCCCCTCGTACGACGAACTCGGCTCTGAAGCAAAGGCGTTCGTTGGAGTGGTTCTCGATTTTAATGGAGTTTCTCGGGAGAAATTCGCCAAATCTTGGCCTCGTGGAAGCAGTGGTCCGTTCAATCAGGCGCGGGCAGACCCCCAGTCTTTGGAGGACACCGGCGATTTGTTCTATGATGATGCTAAGGATGAAGTGAGCGCCTCTGCCAGCAAGCGACGCGATTAGCGCGCCGTCACCTCCACCGGCGGCATAACCGCGGACTTCTGCCAGTTCGACATGGAGTTTCTCGGCGCGACCGCCACGCGCATCATCAACGAGGTGAAGGGTGTGAACTGGGTGGCGTACGACGTGACCAGCAAGCCGCCGGGGACGATTGAGTGGGAGTGAGGCCGAATGAAGAAACGTTGAAGCACGCTTAGGGGAGCAACCTCGGCTTTTCGCTCTCCATCCATTGGCGAAGGTAGGAGTGGAACGAGCTGCTGGCCAGCATGATCTGCGTGAGGACGTCTACGAATTCCTCGGTCGCGGCGAAGAATTCAACGGCAATCGCCATTACATCTTCTACCCTAAGATTTCTTATGGCCCGGTACTGCGCTAATGCGTCTGCGTCCCTATGACCAATGGTCGCATTCCGAAGAAAGCTAAAGTGCTTCGTCACCTTGCGTTGGACTAGCCTTAATGTTCTAAGAGCCTCAATTGCTCGGGCTTTCAAATCGTCTGGGATCCCCATGATATCGAGCGCCTCCTTGAATGCGCGCCCAGAAACCTTATCGGCATCCCATTCATAGATCGTGATAAGGATAATGCGCGCGCTGAGTTTGCGAGTCCATTCGTCTGGATGCGTTAGTGCCTCTAGCTTGATGGCTTGGATGTCTCGATCCGCGATCAACAAGTAGAGTCCGATATTGAATAATATTGATGAGCCGCGAAATCTGCCGTTTTCACTTTTGATCGCGTAGTGCTTCACCGTTTGAAACGTTTTTATTAACGCCTTTCGTCGACGCCGTTCGGCTATAGGCAATCGCCAGCGCATGTATGCGCGGGCAATCGCCTTCGCCCACCTCAGTCCTTTGATGTGCATCCATCTCTCACGCACGGGTTTTGGGACGTCACTGAGCCGTCGCTTGCGCTTTTGTTCGTTTGGGCTCTTCATTCGAATAATCCAAAGTAGTCAATTTAAAGCGTGACTTCCCGTTGATGGAGCTGATACATCAACCACTGGTATAGTGCGATATCCTATTAATTTCAGTGTTCATGGACGGACAGTACTGGGGATAGCAGAAAATCCCCGTGCCGCGATGCGGGGCAGGTGTACATCGGTCGACAATTGCCCGTATCACTCAGGCTGCCGTGCCCAAAACTCGCTATGTCGCGACGCTAGGTCGGCGTGCATTGGTCGGATCTGAGAGCGCGATCACTCTCTGCGCTCGACACAGCCGCGATAGGCCGTGCTGCTCCCGTCAAGACCGTCGGCGTCATGGGCGACGGCCGCACCTACGACTTCGTCGTGGGCCTGCGCGCCGTCACCTCCACCGACGGCATGACCGCGGACTTCTACCAGTTCGACATGAAGTTCTTAGGCGGGATCGCCACGCGCATCATCAACGAGGTGAAGGGCGTGAACCGGGTGGTCTATGATTGACCAGCAAGCCGCCTGGGACGATTGAGTGGGAATAGTTTTTAGAGACTGAGTGTCGAGGGCACGTTTTTAGGGGCTCCGTTTCGGTCGGTTCTGTACCATCATGGTCCATGATGGTATCTGGCGGCGAACCGAACGGAGAATACCTTGTTGACCGATACGGGACTTCAGAAGCTCAAGCCTGGCGAGAAGCTTTACAAGCGCGGCGACCGCGACGGCACGTACGTTGCCGTCCTGCCCATCAATAGGCGCAAGCAGATCCGGGAAAGTGGCAACCACACCATCAAGGTGGTGCATTGATGCGCGCCGCGTTGAAAGTGGCGATGGCCGCAATATTTGTGATGCCGGCTGCGGCGGCTCTGGCGAAGTCTCCGGACTGCGCGAGTTGGCCCACCAACATGGCCCTCGTGCACCTCAAGAACGCCGGCCTGATTGATATCCCATCGGTGATCGAGGCGCAGACCAAGGCCGTTCGTCTCGCATCCGAAAAGATCGGCAAAGACCTCTACCAGCAGGTCTACGACATCACCTTTCACACCAAGGATGGCAAGAAGATCGAGGTCATCACGAAAAACCAAGCATCAAGCGAGGAATGCTCGATGAGCGCCGTCGACGTCTACGTGGTCTCGAAGAAAATCGACCGGTCGGCGGAGCAGCCATCTGACGGCACGACCAAAAAGTGATCCGGAGTTACGGTGACAGTGCACTAAACTCAAAGTGAGTTTTGTGCACTGTCACCGTAATCGGATATCGGATCGTCCACATCCGCATTTCGTAAAATGGCATCGCGAGCATTGCTTCAAGCAATAGGCGATATCGGAGAAGCCACTAGGATGGACAGACCGCAGCGAATCCGTCGCATTTGTGATTGGGCCTGACGCTACCGTTGCGCGGCAGCCTCGCCTCTGATCGTGGTGCACGTCCGCTCCGCACAAGCCGCACCGCGATTTCGTCAAGAAGTCGTTCAATGCTGTGAGCTGCGGGAACAGGACTAACGGAGACATCACATGGGCACAGGCAAACTGGCCGGAAAAGTCGCGCTGGTGACCGGAGCATCATCCGGGATTGGAGCAGCAACGGCCGTGGCTCTGGCAGGCGAGGGTGCGCGCGTGGCGATCGCAGCCCGGCGCATGCAGCGCTTGGGTGATCTTGCGGCGCGTATCCGCCAAGCCGGCGGCCAGGCGCTTCCGCTCGAAGTCGATGTTTCGGACGAGGCACAGGTCTCGGCGATGGTGCGGCGCGCTGTCGAGGAGTTTGGTCGGCTCGACATGTTGCTCTGCATCGCCGGCGTGGGCGTGGCGGCGCCGTTCCAGAACACTACAACGGCTGAATACCGTCAGATGATCGACGTGAACTTCCTGGGGCTGCTCTACCCGGTACATGCCGCGCTGCCGGGGATGAAGCGGCAAGGTTCGGGACATATCGTGATTCTCTCATCCGGCACCGGACGCTATATCCATGCCTCGACGGTCTATTCCGGCACCAAGCATGCTGCCAGCGCCATGGCGGAATCGCTTCGACGCGAGGTCGGGAAGGACGGCATTCGCGTCACGACGATCGAGCCCGGGGCCGTCAAGACCGAGTTTGTCGCGCAGATGCGTCCCGATGTCCGCCAGGCGGTGGAGACTAGACTGGGAGACATGGAGCAGCTCGAGAGCGAGGACATCGCCGCCGCCATCCTCTACGCGGTGACGCAACCGCGCAGGGTCAACGTCAACATCCTCACGCTTTATCCCACCCAACAGGCCTGAACCCGCCGCCATGCTGGCGTCGACCGTCCGCTGGTCGGCGCCATTGGCGCCATAAACGTCTCGGCAGCTACGCGACGAAGCGGACCACGCCGCCATCCACCCGCAAAGCCGCGCCGGTTGTCGCCGAAGCCTGCTCCGAGCATGCGTAGATGATCATGTTGGCCACCTCATCGGTGGTCGCGAAGCGTTGGATGAGGGTGGTCGGACGCATCGCCTTCAGGAAGCCCTGCTCGGCTTCCTGCTGCGTGATCCCGTTTGCGTCAGCCTGCTTCGCCATGAAGTCACCCAGGATCTCAGAGCGGGTAGGTCCCGGCAGGACGGCGTTGACGGTGACGCCCGTGCCCGCGACCGCCTCGGCAAGCCCGCGCGAGACTGCGAGTTGAGCGGTCTTGGTCATGCCGTAGTCGAGCATTTCCTTGGGGATGTTGACCGCGGACTCGCTACTTACAAACACGACGCGGCCCCAGCCTTTGGCCACCATCCGCGGCAGGTAATGACGGGTCACGCGCACGCCACTCATGACGTTCAACTGGAAGAGGCCAAGCCAGTCCTCGTCGGGGATTTTCGCGATGTCCTCGACGCCATTGTAGCCCCGGATGTGAGCCGTGCCCACGTTGTTCACAAGGATATCGGCGTCCGGCGCCTGCGCGATCAAGGCCTCGGCGCCCTCCGCTGTCGCAAGATCGGCGGCGATACCCGAGATGTCGCTTCCGGGAAAGGCCTGCCGCATCTGCCGCACCGCCTCGTCAATCCGGGCTTCTCCACGGCCGTTGATGACGACCGATGCACCGGCACGGGCCAGTCCCTCCGCGGTAGCACGGCCGATGCCTGCCGTAGAGCCCGTAACGATCGCCTTGCGGCCGTTGAGTTCGATATTCATGCTATTTCATCTCCAAATCATAGGTGAACGAGGCGATCGATCCACTGATCCACGCGACCCCGCGCATACGCCGTCAGGCCCACGCCAACGTTCGCGATTTTGTGGCCTCCAAATATTCGGTCGCGCGCGGCTCGAAGAAGCTAGCGCGCGCGACCGGTTCTCGGCCTCGATCACACGGTCGTGGATCGATTACTGCTCTTTCTTGAACAGATCCTGGAAGATGAGCGGGCCCCAAACGCGGCCGCGTGCGTGCACCAGCGCGCCACCCTCGTTGAGCTTGCCCAGCTTCACGGGTGCGAACCCGAGTTGCTTGGCCAAGGCCGCCACGGGAGTGATCGCGTCCTCGTCGTCACCAGACAGAAAGACGACCCGGTGGCCGCCCTTGACGACCGGATCGGCAGCCAGTTTGGCCGCACCCAGGTGATTGAAGCCTTTCACGAGCTTGGCGCCGGTGAACGCCTTCGCGACGACAGCGGAGGACAGAAGACCGTCCAGCTCTTCTCCAAACCCGTTCGTCGCGTCGATGATCGTCTTGCCTTTCCAGCTCGGCAGGGCCTTCGCGACCTCGCGATGCTCCCCGAACGGGACCGCCAAGATGATCGTGTCGGCCTCGAGTGCGTCCCGCAGCGACTTCGCGACGACCCTGGGTCCAATCGCCCGAGCCTGCGGCGCCAACGCCTCGGGCGGCCGGCGGCTCGCGACAATCACGTCGATGTTTTTACGGGCGAAGGCGTGGGCGAGGGCCTGGCCTATCTTGCCGAATCCTACAATCGCGTAGCTCATAATGCTTCTCCGATCCGTGTTGATATTGATTCCCCGGCGCTTCAGATGGCGGAGAAGCCGCCGTCGACAGACAACTCCACCCCATTCACGAAGCTCGAATCGTCTGAAGCAAGAAACAGCGCGGCCGCCGCAATTTCCTCAGGACGCCCCATCTTTCCCCGCGGGATCAGGGATTCGAACATCTGCTTCGCTTCCTCGGTGAGAACCTGGTCCTGCATCGGTGTGGCGATCGGCCCCGGGTGCAGCACGTTCACCCGGATATTCCTGCTCTTGAGTTCGTTGAGCCACCCGCGTGCGAATGCGTGCAGCGTCGCCTTGCTCGCCGCATACACGCTGTAACCAGGAAAACCTTTGATCGAAGCAACCGACCCGGTCATGAAGATCGATCCGCCATCGCTGAACAGCGGCAACGCCTTCTGAACCGTAAACAGCGTGCCGCGCGCATTCAGGTTGAAGGTCGCATCGAAGTGCTGCTCGGTAATCTCTCCCAGTGGGACGGCTTCGCCCGTGCCGGCGCTGGCGTACAGGACGTCGATCCTGCCCTTTTCCCGCTTGACCGTATCGAACAGACGGTCGAGGTCGTCGAGATTGGCCGCGTCGCCGCGCACGCCGGTCACGTTCCGGCCGATCAGCTTGACGGCCTCGTCGAGCGCCTCCTGCCTCCGGCCCGTGATGAAAACATAGGCGCCTTCTTCAACGAACCGTTTGGCGCTCGCCAGCGCCATGCCGCTCGATCCGCCCGTGATGACTGCAACCTTACCCTCAAGCTTTCCCACAACTTCTCCTTTCGTGGTGTCGGGACAGCATCTGTCCCCGAGAACCTCGACATAGGTCCGCTCGCGTCAGGCGTTGAGTGCGGAAGCGCGCACATCGGTGGTGCGAAATCGATCCGGCTGGACGACTGACGCCAGCCGCGATGATCGGTGTCCGCCGTTCGGAATTGGGTGTCCGGCATAGGCTATGATGACCGCCCGTACTGCTGTACGACGCGTTAGATACGGGCTTTGGAAGGCGCACCGCGCGGTGCGGGATTGCACCATGATCGACTGGGATGACGTTCGCTTCTTTCTTGCCGTCGCGCGCGGAGGCTCGGTGCGGGCTGCCGCCGAGCGCCTCGGCGTGAACCACGCGACCGTGCTGCGACGCATCGCCCAGCTCGAGGAACGCCTCGGGGTCCACATGTTCGAAAAGCTGCCTTCGGGCTACCGCCTGACGGCTGCGGGCGAGGAGGTCCTCGAGTTCGCGGACCAGATGGAAGCGTCCTCGCACCAGCTGGAGACGCGCGTGTTCGGGCGCGACCAGAGCGTGCGCGGGCGTCTGCGGGTGACGCTGGCGCCGCCGCTGGCGACCCACCTGCTCATGCCTGATTTTGCCGATTTCGCGCGTCTGCATCCGGACATCGAGATGGACATCCTGTCGTCCGGCGAGCTGGCCAATCTGACCAACCGGGAGGCCGACGTCGCAATCCGCGTCGTCTACGACCGCAAAACCCTGCCGCTCAATCTTCACGGCATCAAGGGACCGGAGCTGTTCGGCGCCGTCTACATGTCCCGGGATCGGCTAGCCGCGTGGCGTGCGGGCGCGCCTGATCCGATCCGCTGGATCGTCATCAGCATTCATGGCATCCCGGACTGGGCCAGCGAGGGTGAGGTCCGCACCGCGGGGGTTCCATTCAGGACCACGGACGCCGGGGCGCAGATCGTTGCTGTGCGGCAAGGGCTCGGGATCACGACACTGCCGTGCTTCGTCGGCGATGCCGACCCTCTTCTGGTGCGGGTGCCGGGCACCGAGCTGCACATGTACGGAACGCTCTGGCTCCTCACACAGGGGGAGACACGCAAGACCAAGCGCGTGCGGCTCTTCACCGAGTTCGTATCCCGCAGGCTCGCCGCGTACGCTCCGCTTCTCGCGGGGCTGTCCATATCGCGCGACTGAAGCCCGGCATCGCACTTCCATCGGCCGAAGACGTCGAGGACGTTCAGCTTGCACATTCGCGTAGCAAGGTTGTGATTTTCGCGTCGAGATTTCGGGCGACGGAGAGTGCGTCCGAATTGCCATAAGGCAGCAGAAAACTCTCCATTTTGTCGTAAGAGACATGCACGCCATCGGAACGCTCATCGATGAGCACCGTGACTGGAGCGTAAGATCCGGCATCGGGCACGTGCTTGACCATTTCTTTCATGATGAGTGGATTGCCGATCACAAGCCGTATGATCTTGGGCGTCCTGGATCCGGCTTCGCGACGCAGAATGTCGCCCAGGTCAAATTCCGCGAAGAGCATGAGGTCGGTTCGGCCGAGGCCACTTCGTACAACGCGCTCCAAATCCGAAGGAATTTGTCGCCTTCGTTTCCTTGAAAAATTCGACCATGTTGGGCTGCCCGACCGCCGACTTGAGCGCCGCCACAATAGCGTCGAATGGTTTTAGGCTCGTGAAGCTGAAGCGCTCCACTTCGATTTTAGTGATTGTCATTTTGTCCTCTGCAACAACTCTCATGGATAAAGTGCGCCTGATCCCGTCGGAACGCGCCTTGTGTCATGCGGCCGCGGGCTGTGCGTCCAGGAAAGTCCGGACGTGGCTGACAAACATCTCGTGGTGCTGAAACAGGGCGCCGTGCCCTGAATCGGGATAGAGGACCAGCTGAGCGTTGCTGAGTTCCTTGAACATTGCGTAAGCGTTGTTGGCAGGTAGCATGGTGTCGTGGCTGCCGCTGACCACAAGAACGGGCTGGCGGATAGCGCGCAGAATGGCGTGCCCGGGGTCAGGTGTGGCGCACCAGGTGATCAGCGCCTTGGCCTGCGGATCGGTGACCGCGCTGCCGTTATCGGTGTCCCGATCATCCTTGCGCACCTTCGTCCTCTTCAGGAAGGCGAAGCCGGACGACCGGCTGGCTGTTGAATTCGTGAAGAACAGCGGCAGGCGGGGGTCTGGCGCATCGGTTTTGGAAAACGCTTCCTGAAGAACCGCTAACAGGTGTTCCTCTCCGCCTTTCGGCGCGGTACCGACAAGTATGAGCTTGCGGACCAGCTGTCCGTGCTCGGCGGCGATCTGCTGCGCGACGCAGCCGCCGAGGGAAAAGCCAAGCAGGTCCACTTCAATAAGCTCGAGCAGGTCGATGAAATCGACCGCGTCTCGTGCCATCGCCGCGACGTTGTCGGGCGTTTGACCGGTCGAGCGGCCAACCCCTGCGTTGTCAAAGACGATCACGGGGCGATCAACGGCCAGAGCGTTGACGACGGCGGGATCCCATCCGTCGATGTTTCCCGAGAAGTCCTGCAGAAGAATCAGCGGAATTCCTGTCGCGGGGCCGAGACGGCGATAGGCGAAGCGGATTCCGTGGCCTTCGATATAACGCGTTGGCGCCGTTTCGAGAGTGAAGGCGTCCTGGTTCGCGATGTCGCGTTGAGTCATATCGTACTCCGGATGCTTGGCATGAAATGATCGAGCGGGTGCGCTCCC
The DNA here is from genome assembly GCF_029846715.1 of Bradyrhizobium nivariense. Lineage (GTDB taxonomy): Bacteria > Pseudomonadota > Alphaproteobacteria > Rhizobiales > Xanthobacteraceae > Bradyrhizobium. The sequence goes on along the minus strand of NZ_JARVWW010000001.1, from coordinate 182,835 downwards.
GGCGCGACAGCGCCGGGAGCAGGTTCGTCACTTCACGAGCGCGGCCTTTTCGATGACCTCGGCGACTTCCTTCGCGTGCACAACGAGCGAGGCATGGCTGCCGGCGACTTCCGTCACCTGAGCCTTGATCCTGGTTGCGAACAACTTCTGGGCCTCGGGCGCGATGACCTTGTCCTTCGTGGTGAGGACGTAGAACGTCGGCTTGTCGCGCCAGGCCGCAACGGTGACAGGGGCTTCGAACGCGACGTGGTTCAGCGGAAGCTGCGAGTTGGCCAGGTGCTCGGCGATCTCCGGAGGAAGGTCAGCCGCGACGGCCGACGGAAACACCTTGGGATCGATGTACAGATTTCCCTTGGCGTCGGGATGGATCGCATTGCCGCCTTCGGTCGGCGGGCCGGCCTTGGCCAGCGACGCCAGCGATTGACCGACCTCCGGCGCGAAGGCGGAGACATAGACCAGCGCCGAGACCTTGGGATCATTGCCGGCTTGCGTGATCACCACGCCGCCCCATGAATGGCCGACCAGAACGGTCTTGCCGTCCTGCTTCGCGAGCGCCTGCTTGGTGGCATCGACGTCAGCCGTGAGCGAGGTGAGCGGATTTTCCACGAGCGTGACGTTGTAGCCCTTCTTCGAGAGAATATCGGCAACGGGCCGCCAGCTCGTCTGGTCCACGAAAGCGCCGTGCACGAGCACGATGTTGTGGGCTGCTCCCTTGGGCAGTTCGGCGGAAGAAGCGGAGCCGGCCAATGTCGTTCCGGCCAGGAGTACGGTGACGGCTGAGAGGAGGGTATTTAGCATTGAATGTTCCTATTGGTGTGTTGGACAGAATGAGGTCCGGGGGAATGGACAGGCGTTTCCAGCCAGGCCGCGGTTTCTTCCATCCGCCGTTGGCGAAATGGTTGCCGCGCGTGACGTCGGCCCGCCGCGGCATGAGGTAGTCCGCAGGCATCCCGGACAGTAGGGATCAATCGTCCGCATGTTGTGTCCGATCGTCCACCGGACTAAATCTGGGCGCATGGACATCCTCGCCCAGGTGCTCGATCGCGTTCGTCTCGGAGGGACGCTGCTCTTCCACTTCGAGCTCGGCCATCCCTGGAATCTGGAGCTGCCGGCGCGCCCTTACGCGCTGTTTCACTATCTCAGCCGAGGCTCGGCGACCCTCGCGCTCGAGCAGGGACAGGAAATCCAGATGACCGAGGGCGATTTCGTCGTCATCACACGCGGCGAGCCCCATATGTTTTATTCGGATCGCCGGGCCGAGCCTTTGCGGATCATGGATATCGATCGAGCATCGTCGCGGTTTGGCATCATTCGTCACGGCAGTCGCGCCAAGCCGCTCTCGACCATGATCTGCGGCAATTTCACCGTGTCTCGGCCGATGTTTGGCAGCGTGCTGGAGCTGCTTCCGCCCGTGCTCCTGCTGAAGCCGACGGCGGACGGTGGCTGGCTCGAAGCCATCCTGCGCCGCATGGTCAGCGAGTCCGCGCTCGAGCGTCCCGGCCAGCGCGTCGCGCTTTCACGACTGACGGAAGTGCTGTTCGTCGAGGCGCTCCGAAGCTGGATCGCGTCCCTCAGTCCCGGACAAGGCGGCTGGCTCGGGGCTATCTCTGATCCGCATATCGGACCGGCGCTCAAGCTGATTCACGAAAACCCCGAGCGGCCTTGGAGCCTGAGCGACCTCGGCCAACGCGTCGGGCTCGGCCGCTCGGCATTTTCGGCGCGCTTCACCAGGCTCGTCGGCCAGTCCATGCAGCGTTATTTGATCGAACGCCGGATGGCGGAAGCGGCGTTCCTGCTCGAAACCAGCGACGAGCCCATCGCACGGATTGCGAGCCGGGTCGGTTACGAGACCGCGGCGGCGTTTTCAAAACTCTTTCATCGACATCATGGCCTGTCGCCCGGCCGCTACCGGGCCGCACAGCGCCTTGATGGGAGCCAAGGTGAACCGCACGGTTCGGAACTGAACGTCTCCGGTTGAACGTGCGTCAGAATTACGGTGCAGTGCACTCAACTTGTTTGAGACCAGTAAGCGGTCCAGCGGACGGGGTGGCCGCAAATTGGCTCCGCCGCTAATCCGTCCCAATCGAACTCGCCTGTCGCTGAGCCGCGATCAGCATCTCCACAAACGCGGTCACCTTGGGCGGACGGAAGCGGGCCGCGGGGTAGACCGTGTGGATGCCGCCGGATGGCAGTTGCCATTGCGGCAGGATGTGAATGAGGCGCCCGGCCGCCAGATCGTCGGCCACCAGGAAATCCGGCAGCACCGAAAGGCCGCCGCCGGCGAGCACTGCCGCGAGCACTCCCGGCGTCGTGTCGATGGCGATGCTCGCCTCAAGGCGCACGGCGCGTCGATCGAGATCGCCCCGCGAGAACTGCCACAGCAGCGGGTCGCGCAGCGCCATGTTGGCGATGAACGGCAGCGCCACCAGATCGTCGGGATCGCGCGCGGCGGCGATCCGATCCGTGAATGCGGGAGCGCCGACCAGACATTGCCGGAACGCGCCGATCTTGCGCGCCTGCAGGCTGGAATCGACCAGCCAGCCGACACGGATCGCCATGTCGATCTGGCCTGAGGCGAGATCGACCGTCTCATCCCCGAGCGTCAACTCCACCCGGCAGTTGGGATAGCGTGCCGCGTACGCCGTGACGACGGCAACGACGACGGCGGTGCCGTAATCGTTGGGCGCCGTGATCCGCAAGGTGCCGGCCGGCTCGGCGGCTGCCTGGGCGAGTTCGTCGAAGGCATCCTCCGCTTCGCGCAGGATCATGACGCAGCGCGCATGAAACATGCGGCCCGCCTCGGTCGGATGAACCCGGCGCGTCGTGCGAACGAGAAGGCTGGTGCCGAGATCGCGCTCCAGCTGCGCCACCTGCTGGCTCACCACGGCCTTGGTGATGCCGAGCCGTTCCGCTGCCCGCGTGAAGGATCCGGTGTCCACCACGGCTGCGAAATAGGCCAGGCGGTTCAGGTTCATTGGCTCGGTCCGATCAGATCGATTGTCAGTTATTGACATACATTATGTTTATTTTGTTGATATTTCTCTATCAATTTGCGCGTGCCACATTGCGGTTCAGGGGGATCGCAATGTCCGCGCCCATTCACATCACCTACCTGTTCGATCCGCTCTGCGGCTGGTGCTACGGCGCCTCCACGCTGCTCGAACAGCTCGTCGCCCGGCCGGATTTCGCTGTCGAACTTGCGCCGACAGGCCTGTTCGCCGGCGAGGGCGCCCGTCCGATGGACGACGGCTTTGCCGCTTATGCCTGGATCAACGACCAGCGGATTTCGCGCTTGAGCGGCCAGCCCTTCAGCGAAGCCTATCGCCGCAATGTGCTGGGCGACCGCACGCGCCTGTTCGATTCCGGGCCGGCAACACTGGCGCTGACGGTTGTCGCGCTTATGGCTCCGGATCGGGCGTTCGAGGCTCTGAAGGCCCTTCAGGTCGTCCGCTATGTCGAAGGCCGCGACAGCACGGACATGTCCGTTCTGTCTGATGTGCTGCGCGCGATGAATTTGCCGGAGGTTGCCGCGCGCCTTGCGAGCCCCGACACCGCATTGATCATCGCCTACCGCACGCGGCTCGAGGCCGCGCGTGCCGAGATGCGCCGGTTCGGCGCCAACGGCGTCCCGGCCCTGATCATCGGGACGGGCCATGATCGCCGCCTGATGCAGGCGAGCGCGCTGTTCGGCAGCCTGGACGTCCTGGTCGATGGACTGAAGGCGGCCTGAGCGCAGCGATCAACACAGACGGGACCATCCAGCTTGAATTTCGCGATCGCAGACCAGCAGCAGGAGACCAACATGCTTACAAGGAGAACCATCATGAAAACCACTCTCGCCGCGGGCGCCGCGGCAGTCTTCGCACCCGCAGGCCTCGGCCATGCCGCCGGCGGGCTCGCCTGGAAGCATTTTCCAGCCGGACAGAACGGCTTCTTCCGGGCTCCCGTTCTGGTGTCCGGGCCGAGCGAGGCAGTGCTGATCGATGGCGGCTTCACGCTACCCGATGGCCGGGCTGTCGCAGAAGCCATCAAGGCAACCGGCAAGAAGCTCACCACCATCTACATCACCCAGTCGGACCCGGATTATTATTTCAGCCTCCGCGCCATCAAGGCGGCGTTCCCGGAGGCCCGCGTGATCGCGGCGCCCGCAACTGTGGCGGCCATTAACGCCAGCGTCGAAAAGAAGCTTGCGGTCTGGGGCCCGCAGCTCGAGGCGAACGGCCCGCAGGTGCTTGCCGATGTGGTCATCCCCGAAGCGTTCGACGGCAAGACGCTCAGCGTGGACGGCGAGACCATCGAGATCGTCAACGCAGACGGCCTGGCCAACCGGCGCTATCTGTTCGTGCCCTCGCTCAACGCGGTGTTCGGCGGCGTGCTGATCTTCTCCGGCGTCCATGTCTGGACCGCCGACACGGCGACCAGGGAGCTGCGTGCCGCCTGGATCGCCAATCTCGAAAAGATCGCAGCGCGCAAGCCGGCGGTCGTGGTGCCCGGCCATCTGTCGGTGGATGCGAAGACCGACCTGTCCGGTGTCGAGCACACCATCGCCTACCTCAAGGCGTTCGATGAAGAGCTGGCCAAGGCCAAGGATTCCGCCCCGCTCAAGGCGGCGATGGAGGCGCGCTTCCCCGGCCTCGGCATGGGCGTCGCGCTCGACATCGGTGCCAAGGTCGCCACCGGCGAGATGAAATGGGGTTGAGATGGGTGCGAACCTCGACCTGATCCGCGCCACCTATGAGGGATCATCGTCGGAAGAGAACGGCCGCAATTTGCTGGCCGCTCTCGCTCCCGATGCCGCATGGACCGAAGCGGAAGGGTTTCCGTACGCGGGCACCTATGTCGGACCCGACGCGATCATATCAGGCGTGTTCCGGCGTCTCGCCACCGAATGGACCGGCTACCGCGCCGATGTTCACACCTATCTCGAAGACGGCGATCGCGTCGCGGCCTTCGGTGTCTACTCCGGGACCTACAAGGCGACGGGCAAATCCATGCGCGCTACGTTCGCGCATCTCTATCTGGTGAAGGACGGCAAGATCGCCAGCATGACCCAATATGTCGATACCGCGATGGTGCAAAAGGCGCTGCAACCTGCTGGCCACTAACAGCCGGCTGACGTGGGAATGTACGAGAAGGGAGCCCGCGACATGCGGGCTCCCTTTTTTCATCTTGACGGCTGCTAAACCTTGATGAAGTTGTGCGCGGCCAGCGCGCCGAAGGGCAGGCTTGCCAATCGTCCGCCGACGTCGAGCGATCCCAAATCTACCGGGAAGAAGCCGGTGTCTTCGATGAGCTTGCGAACCTCGGCCTTTGCGGCAGCGTCATCGCCCGAATAGAACGGCCCGCGCCGGCCACCCGCCGCTTCCGTTGCCGCCGTCTGATCCTTGCGCAGATGCCCATCACCCTTACAAATAGGATCGACGGGATCCATGCCAAACCGCAAGATCGGTCGAGCGTGTCATGGCCGTCAGCGACTAGATGGAGCCGCCACGGAGGAGGGACGATGAAGGCGGCGCTGCAAAACTATCAGGCTCGGATGCGACGGGTGCTGGACCATATCGACCGGCATCTCGACGGCGATCTGGATCTGGACACGGTGAGCGCTGTTGCAGCCTTCTCGAAGTTTCATTTCCACCGGCAGTTCACGGCGACCTTCGGGTTATCAGTGCATCGCTATGTCCAGCTGGCCCGCATGAAGCGCGCTTCACATCAGCTGGCCTATATGGACGCCCTTGATGTCACGGAGATTGCGATGGATGCCGGTTATGAGGCACCTGATGCCTTCGCCCGCGCCTTTCGGCAACGGTTCGGGCAAACGCCGTCGTCGTTCCGGAAGTCTCCCGACTGGGAGCCGTGGCTTACGGCCTTCGGGCCTCTCGACAATGCCAGGAGCAAGCTCATGCAGAAGATTTTTACCACCGACGACGTGACGATCCGCGATGTGCCTCCGACGCCGGTGGCGATCATGGAGCATCGGGGCGACCCGGCGACGCTTCCCGCGACCATCCAGCGGTTCATCGCGTGGCGCAAGGCCGCTAACCTGCACCCCAGGACAAGTCCGACCTTCAATGTCTGGCGTTCCGAGCGGCGTCCTGGCTCGCCCGCCGATTACAGCATGGATATTTGTGTCGGTACGGATCAGCCGATCGAGACGAACGGCGAAGAGATCAAGGCCGGCGAGATCCCTGGCGGACGCTGCGCGGTGCTACGCGTCGTCGGCAACACCGACAATCTCGAGCCCGCCGCGCTCTACCTTTATCGCGACTGGCTTCCGGCCAGCGGCGAGGAGGCACGCGACTTCCCGATCTATTGCCAGCGGCTGAGCTTCTTCCCGGAGGTGCCGGAGCATGAGACGGTCGCGGACGTTTTTCTGCCGCTGAAATAGCGCCGCTGGCGGCGGCCTGTCCGTCCCGATCGCAAGAAACCCGCACGCCGCTCTTCCGCGGTCAATGCCGCCGCGATCCGATCCCGCGTTTGACTCGGGAAACGGGTGGCGGCTGGCAGATGCCCGATGTCTTGTTCGGCTCCTTTTGACGTCAGGAGAGTCTCGCGGTGGAACTGGCAAACAAAACGATCATCATAACCGGCGCCAGCAGCGGTATCGGCGCTGCCGCGGCGTCGCTGTTCGCGTCCGAAGGCGCCGATGTGGTGCTCGGGGCTCGTCGCGCCCCCGAGCTGCAGACCGTTGTTGAAAGCATCAAAAGCGCCGGAGGGCGCGCGACTTTTCTCGCGGGCGACGTTCGGGACACCGGCTATGCTGCCGGCCTTGTGGAGCACGCAATCAAAACCTTCGGAAAGCTCGACGGCGCCTTCGACAATGCCGGCGTCGTCGGCGACATGACGCCGGTCCCCGAGATGGGCGTCGAAAATTGGACCGATGTGCTTGCGGTGAATCTCACCTCGGCGTTCCTCGGCGCAAAGGCGCAAATCCCGGCGCTGCGGAAGCAGGGCGGCGGTTCGATCGTCTTTACCTCGTCCTTCGTTGGCTTCAGCAACGGGGGTATGCCGGGGATGGCGGCGTACGCAGCCTCAAAGGCAGGCCTGATCGGCCTGGCTCGATCACTGGGCGCCGAGCATGCGGCCGAAGGCATTCGCGTCAACGCGCTTCTGCCTGGAGGGACCATCACCCCGGCGGCGGGCGAAGGAAATCCCGACGCACTGAATTTCATCGCCGGGCTCCACCCGATGAAGCGGATGGCCAGTCCCAGGGAGATCGCGCAAGCGGCCGTATTTCTTCTGAGTGACCGGGCGTCGTTTATGACGGGCAGCCCCATGACGGTCGATGGCGGCATGTCGGTCCGCCTGACCTGACGACCAAGCCGCCTGGCTTGATCGACGGGGCCTGCGCCGTCGATCAGACCAGGTCCTAAAGCATGATCCGGAAAAGTGCGAAGCGGTTTTCCGAAAAGATCATGCTCAAACAACAACCTAAAGCGCGATGATGATTCATCCTCGTCTCATCGCGCTTTAGCGGTGTGCCGTGCGCGAGAGCCTGCTTCACCCGCGCGCCTCCTGCCAATGCGGATAGGTGACATAGGCGGTGACGGCGCCTTGCTCGTGCGAGCGGATTGTGACCTGCTCGCCCTTGGGCATGTGGACGATATCGCCCGGACCGGCGGTGACGGTGCTCCCTTCACTCGACACCGAAAGATTCCCTTCGAGGACGATCATGACGTCGTCCACGGCGAGCTTCTCGTCGATGCTCTGGTTGGGCGCGTAGCGGCCGTAGCCGATGGTGATCGGCGCCCCGTGGCGCTGGTCGATCACATTGCCGGCGAACACCTCTCCATCCTGTCCGGGCGAGCGCTCGAACGTTGCGTCGGGAATGGCAAACTTGCGAACTTTCATAGGATTCCATCCGTCTTGCGGCCGGTTTGCCGCGTGGGGATGATAGACGCGCCAAGCAGGTGTTTTGTTCAGCGAGCCTTGCGGGGCCGTTTGACGCAGATGGCGTCGAAGACGGGTCGAGCGCAGGAGACGGTCTGTGCAGTGCCAAGCGCACGACGACGGTCACCTCGGCGCAAACACCGGATGTTCGCCACTGATCTCCATGATACGAAATCCCCGTCGTTCGCTTCCGGAGCCCAATGTTCATGTCCGCCGTCACCGCCCCGAGCCAGCCGCCCGCAACCGCCGCCGAAACCGATCCCGAAACCCTCGGCTGGATGAAAGGCTTCCCGCCGGCACCGGATCGCACCATCGCCTTCCAGAACGGCTCGTTCCGCAGCTTTCCCGAGCTGCGCTGGGCGTGGAGCAACATCCGCCAGCTGGTGCCGACCGTGAACGTCTGGCGCGGGGCGGGGCCTGCGTCGGTGCTGCCGCGCCAAGACCATGACATCGGCGCCTCCACCTCGATCACGATGGACGGCCGGCCCATGACATTCGCGAAGATGCTCGAGGAAACCTATGCCGACGGCATCGCCGTGCTGCATCGGGGCAAGCTGATCTATGAGCGCTATTTCGGAGCGCTGAAGCCACAAAAGCCGCATATCGCGATGTCGGTGACGAAGTCGTTCACGGGTGTGCTCGCCGGCATGTTGATCGCCGAGGGCAAGATCGATCCGCAGGCGCCTGTTACGGAGTATGTGCCGGAGCTGAAGGCCAGCGCCTTCGGCGATGCGCGCGTGCACGAGGCCATGGATATGACCACGGGGCTCGCATACACCGAAGTTTACACCGACATGAATTCCGCGGTGTGGGGCTTGCGACGTGCCAACGGCATGGCGCCGATCGAGCCGGGCTATGACGGGCCGACCAATATTTTCGATTTCCTCGTGGCGCAGAAGAAGCAGGGCGAGCACGGCAAGGCCTTTGCCTACAAGACCGTCAATTCCGACGTGCTGGCCTGGATCATCAGGCGCGCCAGCGGCATGACGCTGGCCGATCTCCTCTCCGAGCGCATCTGGACTCGCATCGGCGCGGAGGAGGACGCACATTATCACGTCGACCGCATCGGCACCGAAAGCGGCGGTGGCGGCCTCTCGACCTGCTTGCGCGATCTCGCCCGCTTCGGCGAGACCATGCGCAATCACGGCCGCTTCAACGGCCGGCAGATCGTGCCTGAAACGGTGGTCGAGGACATTGCACGCGGCGGCGACCCCGAAAAATTCAAGCCCGCCGGCTACACCACGTTGCCCGGCGCTTCGTACCGCAATCAATGGTGGATCACGCACAATGCCCACGGCGCCTACATGGCGCGCGGCGTTCACGGCCAGGGCATCTATATCGATCCCAGGGCCGAGATGGTGATCGCGCGCTACGCATCGCACCCCGCAGCGGGCAACGCCGCCAACGATCCCGTCACGCTGCCGGCCTACATGGCGCTGGCGAAGGAGCTGATGGCGGGCGGGTGAACGCGCAGGTGCCTGACACTTGCAGGCCGTCTGCGGCATGTTGCGCCAGCGCATCGGCAAAATGCCGTCCTGCCTGAAACTGTCGAGGAAGCGGAAGCGGGCGGCCTGCGGATTGGGACGCGCTTCGATCGTTGTGTCGAGGATCTGCACGACGTCCTTCTCGTCATAAGCGGGCCAGGGTGGCAGGCCTGATCCGTTGGGGTCCCCGTGCGCCGCGAAATTCACCCAATAGGCCATCATCGCTCGCGCCAGAGCACGGTCCTCTTCGGCCGGCGGCGTTGTGCTGCCGATCACCTGTTGCGGCGTCAGGGTGCCGAACACGAACGGAATGTCCGTGACGTGCGAGGCGATCGGCGTGTAGTGCGAGGTGTAGCTGAAGTGATAGCCGTAGACGGGCGCACGTCCCTCGCGTCGATGCAGCCGCAGCCACTGCCAGCATTGCTCGCCGACCACAGTGTCGCCTGTGAGCGCGGCCGCGGACGCTGTGGCCTCCGCGTCGGTCGCGGCGGGATAGACCTTCAGGAAATCGGCCAGGCGCTCATTGCCGAACATCGCCTCGGCCGCGGCGAGAAAGGCTTGCGCCGATTGATCGGGGAGTGACTGTGCAGTGAAAGGAAATTCCTCGGCAGCATTCCAGCCCGCCAGCAGCGGGATTTGCATCTGTTCGCCGCGCAGGAATCGCCGCGCGGGTACATCAGGCACCACGTGATGATCGATACTCGGTGAGAAAGCGGTCACGACGGGGCTGGTCCTGAAACTCCACGGCGCGGCTGCATTCAACCGGTCGGCCGGCACGCTGCGCAAAGCCGCGATGGACGCGTTGCCCTGTTGCCGGGCGAACGCGAGACCACGCGCGCGGGCTTCTTCAAAGCTCTGGAGTGGGCCGTGTTTGCCATCCCAGAACGCGCCGCTCTGTCCAATGGCCTTGTGAAACAGTCCATGCGCGAGCGGCGAGGCCATCAAGATGCCGACGGCCATGGCGCCGGCGGATTCGCCGAACAGGGTGACGTTATCGGGGTCGCCGCCAAAGCCGGCGATGTTGGCCTTGACCCAGCGCAGCGCCATCAGTTGATCCTGCAGGCCGTAATTGCCGGACGGTGCTTCCGTATCGAGATCGGGATGAGCGAGAAAGCCGAGGATGCCGAGGCGGTAGTTGAAGCTGACGACCACGACACCCCTGGCAGCCAACGCGCCGCCATCGGTCGCGGGATTGGCCGAGGAGCCGAACTGAAAGCCGCCGCCGTGAATCCACACCATCACGGGCCGCTTCTCGTCCGCGTGCTTCGCCGCGGTCCAGACATTGAGATAAAGGCAATCCTCGTCGCGCGGTCCCGGCCTCTGGTCGTTTTCGAGCGCGGATAGACACCCCGCGCCAAACCCGAGCGCATCGCGCACGCCATCCCACGGCGCCGGCGGCTGCGGTGCGCACCAACGCAAACGCCCGACCGGGGGTGCTGCGTAGGGAATGCCTTTGAATGCCAGCACGCCGCTGGCATCGCGCAGGCCGCCACGCACGAAGCCTGCTTGCGTGCGGACCACACGCTCCAGCCCGGCTGCTGTCGCGGTCGTAAAGGCATGCATCGTCGTATCTCTCGATCGCGTGGGCGCGCTTGGCCGCAGCCGGGCAGGTTCAGACGGCAACCTATCGACTTTCTTCCTCGCTCGATTTAGATATTCCGGCAATCAACTGCTAAAAACCGGCAAGCATGCGGCAACACCTCAGCTTTCCATGGCCTGATCTCGACGTGGATGATGTCTCTGCGCCCGTCATCGCTGTGCGCGTCGACGTCATTGGGACCAAGGGCGAGGTGCCCGATCACAGGCATCGCAAAGGGCAACTTGTCTTCGCGCTGGGAGGCGCCGTGACGTGCCGCGTTCCCACCGGTCTGTGGATGGTGCCGCCGCATTGCGCGGTGTGGATTCCCGGGGGCATGCAGCACAGCAACCTTGCGACAAAAAATGCCCGGCTGTTTTTCGTCTATATCGAGCCTGACCTCGTGGACCTGCCGGATCGGTGCTGCACGCTTTCGATCTCCCCGCTGCTGCGTGAAGTGATCGTCGAGCTGTCCGATCAGATCGCGGATGATCAGGCGAGGGTGGACCTCCTGGCGAGCGTCCTTCTGCGCGAGCTTCCCCGCATGCCCATCCAGCAGCTCCATCTGCCGCTCTCGCCCGAGCCGCGCTTGAAGCGGATTGCTGCAGCGCTGGCAAAAGACCCTTCCGACCGCAGGACGCTGGCCGAATGGGCCAATCGCGTCGCGCTGAGCGAGAGCAGCCTCGCGCGTCTCGTCGTCAAGGAGACGGGGCTGAGCTTCGGGCGCTGGCGTCAGCAATTGCATCTGATCGTCGCATTACGGGAACTGACGTCCGGCGCCAGCGTGCAGCAGGTTTCGGCTGACCTCGGCTACGAATCCGTCGCGGCCTTCATCACCATGTTCAAGAAGGCGCTCGGGAAGCCGCCGGCGAAATATCTCGCGAGTGTCGTGCAGGATGTTGGTGCTACGCAGGGAGATCGTAGGGTGGATAAGCCGAAGGCGTAATCCACCTTTTAGCTTCCGCAAGGTTCTCACGCGCGGATCAGCTTTCGTCGGTCATAAATATAAGTATTGACTTATATTAGTGAAGGACGATATTAAGCCTTGCACGAAACGACAAGGAGGAGCGCCGTGGAGATCGATGTCGCCAGGGTTTTGGGGCTTGTTACGCGTTCGGTAAAGAATTTCGAGAAGGACGGGAAAGCGGCCAGTGCGGTGACACTGACGCGGCTTTACGAGACGAGCGTCGACGATCTCTGGGACGCAGTGACCAGCCAGCAACGCATTCCGCGCTGGTTCTTGCCGGTCGAGGGAGACCTCCGGCTCGGCGGAAAGTACCAGCTCAAGGGGAATGCAGGCGGTACGATCACGGCGTGCACGCCGCCGACCCACTTTGCTGCGACGTGGGAATTCGGCGGCGCGATGAGCTGGATCGATGTCAAACTGACAGCGGAACGAAGTCAGGCGCGCCTGACGCTTGAGCACACCGCGATCATCGAGGATCATTGGAACCAGTTCGGTCCAGGGGCAGTGGGGATCGGTTGGGATCTCGCCATTGCGGGACTCGAGAGATATCTTGTGACCGGGGCATCGGTCGACCACGAGACGGCCGAGGCATGGATGGGCTCTCCCGCGGGCAAGGAATTCATGACGAGTAGTGGCGAGTATTGGCGCGCGGCGCACGTCGCGAGCGGGGTCGATGCGGCTTCGGCGAAGCAGCGCTCCGACCGCACCATCGCTTTTTATCGCGGTGAGATGCCGCCTGACATCGCCCATCCGGGCACAGGAAGCTGATGCAAATCTTCGAGGTCCTCGCTGATCCCGTGCGCCGTCGCATCCTCGAGCTGCTCGCGCCTCGGGAAATGGCGTCCGGTGAGGTCGTCGAAGTGATCGGAGCCGAGTTCGGGATCACGCAGGCGGCGGTCTCGCAGCACCTCAAGGTGCTGCGAGAGAGCGGCTTCGCCACCGTTCGAGCGCAGGCGCAAAGACGACTCTATTCGGTCGATGTCGCGGGCCTTCGGGCGGTGGATGCATGGATCGATCAGTTCAGGAATTTCTGGGAGCCGAAGCTGGACGCGCTGGCGACCGAGATCGCGCGCGGCAAACGCGAGCGTCGTAACGCTCCCATGACCAAACGGGGCGGGAAGAGGGCTTGACGACGTCGCGAACGTGGTGACGAAGGCACCTTTGCATCACGGTCACGCTCGGTTGCGATCGCGCTGCGACCGTGGCGCTCTCGATCAAAGCTGCGTGCGGCTCAGCCGCGTTCCTGCTGCCCACGCATGCCGGTGAAGAAGTCCACCAGTCCGAATGGCGCGCCCTCGCCGAGGCAGATCTCCAGGATCTGGTGCGCCCCCACCGCAGCCGATGCGCTACGGGGGAACAGCACGCCTTCGTAGGCGGTGAATGCCGCTTCGATATCGTCGGGGCGCGCTGCGATGGCCTTGCCGAGCTCGGCGCCGTCGAGCATCGCCAGGTTCGCGCCTTCGCCAGCCGGCGGCATCAGGTGGGCGGCGTCACCGAGGAGCGTCACCCCAGCCACACGGTCCCATCGGTGGTCGGTAGGGAGTGTGTTGATCATGCGCGGGACCGGCGGCGTGTTGGCGTCGGTGATCAGCGCAGTGAGTGCCGGCGCCCAGCCATGGAATTCGGCCGCAATTCGCGCGGTCGCGACTGCGATGTCGGTGAAGTCGATTGCAGCGATCCACTCGGCGGGACGGTTCAGCGCGATGTAGGCGTGAAGCACGCTGCGGGGCTCGCGGTGCGCGAAGATGCCCTTGCCCGGGGCGTTCGCGAACAGTGCGCCGCCGCCGACGGCTTCGGCCGTAGCCGGGTGCCGCGCGTCGGCGTCGTGAAGATAAGTTTCGATGAAAGTCGTGCCGATATATTTTGGTGTTGCATCTGATAGCATCGGCCGGACCTTCGACCAGGCGCCGTCCGCGCCCACGAGAGTTTCGGTGCTCATCGTGGACCCGTCCGCAAACGTCAAGCTGTGTCGGCCGCCGCCGCGTGCGGCCACATCAGCGAGTTTCTTGCCCCAGCGGATCGTGCCCGCAGGCAGGGAGTCGAGCATGATGCGGCGCAGGGCGCCCCGATGCACCTCGGGCCGTCCGCCTTTGCCGCCGTCGGGCTCGTCGAGCAGCACCTTGCCGTCCTGGTCGAGCACGCGCGATGCTTCGCCGCCCTCATGGATGAGCCTGCGGAATTCGTCGAACAGGCCGGCCGCCCCAAGCGCGAGCTGTCCGCTGTCCTCGTGGATGTCGAGCATTCCGCCCTGCGTGCGGGCCTCCGGCGAGGGCTCGGCCTCGTAGACCTCGACGGGAACGCCGTGGAGATGGAGGACGCGGGCGAGGGTGAGGCCACCGAGGCCCGCACCGATGATCGTGACTTGCGTCGTCATCTGGTCGCTTTCGGGGGTCGACTGGAACGTCGTTCCATAGTATTGGAACGGCGTTCCAGTTATCTCAAGTTGCGAGCTATGGCGACCAAAACTCAGCGGCCCGAACGGCGCACGGATGCGCTCTCGAAGGAGCGGATCATCGCAGCTGCGATCGAAATTCTCGACGCCGGCGGCGAGGGCGCTCTGACTGTCCGCGCGCTCGCGGCTCGCCTGGCAACGGGGAGCGGGGCGATCTACTGGCACGTCGCCGACAAGAACGAGCTGCTCGCGGCGGCCACCGACGAGGTCATCGCGCGTGTCATGACCGAATTGGCCGGTGGCGCGGAGCCGCGGGAGGCGATCCGCGCGATTGCGCATGGGGTGTTCGATGCGATCGATGCGCACGCCTGGGTCGGTTCCCAGCTCTTCCGCGAGCCGTGGCGGCCCGCGATGTTGCAGATCGTCGAGAGCGTGGGCGGACGGCTCCAGGCGCTCGGCGTTCCCGAAAAAGCGCAATTCGACTCCGCGTCCGCGCTCGTGCACTACATCCTCGGCGTCGCCGGACAGAACGCCGCGAACGCCCGCCTTCTTGTGCACGAGACGGATCGATCGGCCTTTCTTGCCAGCGTCGCGGCGCGGTGGGTACAGCTCGACCCCGCACAGTATCCGTTCGTGCGACGGATGGCGACACAGCTGCGCGATCACGACGATCGCGAACAATTCCTCGCCGGTGTCGATCTCATCCTGGCCGGCATCGCAACCGTTCGATAGGCGGTCGCTCGCCGAGGCAGGTGGCGCATGCGTCAGTCCCGCGACATCATCTCGAACTTCTTCACCAGCCGCTCCCGCTTCGGCCGCGACAGCCGCTGGATCCAAAATCTGCCGTCCGTCGTCGCTTTCGTGATCCAGACGATCACGATGGATCACCCCAGCGGGGAGCTCACGCAGGGTGCGGAGCCGGTTCGCAATACTCCATCAGCAGTTCGGTGAGGACCCGTATCTTCCGTGCGGGATGCTGACCCGGCGGGCGGATCACATAAGCACCGGCCGGAGGTGGCGGATAACGTGTCATGACCGGCACAAGCGCTCCGGAGGCTACATGTTCATGGGTGAGGCTGTCAGGGAGATAAGCAATGCCGAGTCCTGCAGTTGCGGCGGCGACGAGAGCCGTGCCGTTGTCGGCCTTGAAGCGCCCCTGCGGACGAACCGTGATGATCTTGTCGCCATCCATGAGTTGCCAGGTTTCGGTGCCCTGCATGAGGGCCTCACGGGCGACGAGTTCCTCCGGCGTCTCAGGCGACCCATGCGCCTTGACGTAGTCCGGGCTCGCGACAAGCTTCCCATAGATCGGTCCGACGCGTCTTGCGATCAAGTTGGAGTCCTGAAGATAGCCAACCCGTATCGCACAATCATAACCCTCCGTGATGAGATCGACGAAGCGATCACTGTAGGAGGTGTGGATCTGGAGCTGAGGGTGGCGTCGGGCCATTTCCGCGAGGATGGGAGCGAAGTGAGTCGGGCCGAACGAAACCGGCAGTGCAACCCGCAGGCGGCCGCGAAGGTCACCGGCGGGTAGGATCGCTTCCCTGGCCGCGTCGATCTCGGCGCAGACTCTGGCTGCATAGTCTCGGAAAGTGACCCCGGCTTCTGTGAGAGCGGCCCCGCGAGTCGTTCGTGCAAGAAGCTGGACGCCAAGTTCCGATTCAAGCCGGAACAACCGACGACTGACGATCGACTTGGCGACGCCGAGCCGGAGCGCAGCGGACGAAATCCCCCCGGCGTCAGCAACTTCGACGAATGTCCGTATCTCTTCGATATCCAATTCACTGTTCCCCATTTCGCGACACAGCGTACCGCAAAACGACGCTACCGCAGCGCGTCTGGGAACGCCAATGTCCGTCTTAGGCAACGTCGCTGCTGGCGTATGTCTCCGAAAAAACCAGTGCCGCTCACAACGGCAGCAAAGGATGTAACAATGAGCTTTCGTAACGGCCTTGCTTCGCTTCTTCGCCCCGAGGACTCGGTACTCGTTCTGATTGACCACCAACCTTACCAACTCGCCAACGTGAACAGCCACGAACCGCAGATGGTGATCAACAATACGACGGGCCTGGCGAAGGCCGCCAAGGCCTTCGGCGTCCCCACGATCCTGACCACCGTGATCGCTGAACGGGGCGGTCTCCTCTTCCCTCAGATCACGGATGTTTTCCCTGGCCAGAAAGTGATCGACCGGACGCTCATCAACACCTGGCAGGACCGGAAGGTGGTGGACGCAGTCAAGGCAACGGGCCGCAAGCAGCTGATCATCGCGGGCCTTTGGACCGAGGTCTGCGTTGCGATGCCGACGATTCAGGCGCTCGGCGAAGGCTGGGATGTCACGGTGATCACCGATGCCTCTGGCGCCGTTTCGGTCGAGGCCCACGAGGTCGCAATCAAGCGCATGATCGCAGCGGGCGCGAACATGATGACCTGGATGGCGCTGGCGGCCGAATGGCAGCGCGACTGGGCCAGGACCGATCAAGCTGTCGCGCTGACGGAGGTGATCACGCAGCATGCCGGCGGCAGCGGCATCGCGTTCCTCTGGGAGCAGCAGCTGCTCAATACGCCTGTACCCGGCAACGCAGGATGATCTGAGCGGGGTGCAGAGGTTTCAAGCGACGCGTTGCGAAGAGCAGATTGCTTCTGGAACCCCGTCACCCCCTTTCAACGAGAAGGCCGTCCATGCCTGGATGGACGCGGTCGGAACGATCAACGGCACGAGCCGCGCTGCTTTCGCCACGCGGAGCAAGCGCGTCTCAGGAGTGCGTAGGGGGTCGCGACAACTTCTCGAACCGCTTCACCAGCCGCTCCCGCTTCAGCCGCGACAGCCGCTGGATCCAGAACATGCCGTCGAGCTGGTCGATCTCGTGCTGGTGGCAGACGGCGCGCAAGGCTTCCGACTCCTCGCTTTGCATGTTGCCGTCGAGATCCCAATAGCTGATCCGCACGCGGGCGTGGCGCTGGACCTCGTCGTTGACCCCGGGCATCGAGACGCTGCCCTCGCGGTGCATGATCAACTCGGGCGAGGCCCATGTGATCTCCGGGTTGACGTAGGTGCGCGCGCCGTCCTTGGCGCCGTCCTTGGCGTCGAGCTCGAGCACGACGACGCGCAAGGGCACGCCGATATGCGGCGCCGTGATGCCGATGCCGGGCGCGGCGCGCATGGTCTCGAGCAGGTCGCTAGCAAGCTCGCGCAGCGTTGCGTCGAATGCGGTGACGGGGCGGGCCGGCATCGCGAGGCGGCGGTCGGGATAGCGGACGATCGGGCGGATGGTCATGCAGGCTCCTACCACTCACGGATGGTTGAAGCATCCCGTTCTTGACGTCCTACCAACTGGAAGGTAGCTAGTCGGCCATGACCAACGTTTCCTCGACTGCCGACGACATCCTGGCCTGCGCGCGCAGCTTGATCATCGCGGGCGGCTACAACGGCTTCAGCTACGCCGACGTGGCCGAGGTGGTCGGCATCCGCAAGCCGAGCATCCACCACCATTTCGCCAGCAAGGTCGATCTGGTGCGCACCCTCGTGTCGCGCTACCGGGCCGAAGCCGAGGCGGGACTGTCGGCGCTCGAGCGCAATGTCCCTGATCCGCGCGAACAACTCGAAAACTATGTCGGGTACTGGGAGACGTGCATCAATGATGCGACGGCGCCATTCTGCGTGTGCGCGCTGCTTGCCAGCGAGCTCCCGATCTTGCCGGAGGAAGTCGCGCTCGAAGTCCGTGCGCACTTCCGCGCCTTGGCTTACTGGCTGACGTCCGTCATGGAGCGCGGCAAGCGGAAGGGGCGGCTCAAATTCTCCGGCACAGCCCGGGTCGAGGCTGAAGGATTCATGGCGACCATTCACGGCGCGATGCTGTCGGCGCGTGCCTATGGCGATCCAAAAATGTTCGGTGTGATCACCACGCCGCTGCTGGATCGGCTATCCAACAAGCACTGAAACACATCGGCGAGATAACAACGACACCCCGAAGGCAGGCTGGGGGTGAGACCTTCTCGCTGCGCGCGAGAAACTACCAACTAGTAGGTAAAGGAACGAAGGCTATGGCGCATCATCAATTGGATCTCGTTCGTGCCGATCGCGAACGATGGCTGAAGGTTTACTATTTTATCCGGGCGGGGTTCTCCGTCGCCTGGGTCGTTGCCGCGTTCGCCGTAGGGCCGTCATCTCCGGTGATCGCGGGAGCCTTGCTCGTCCTCTATCCGGCATGGGACGCCGCGGCCAACTTCGTGGACGCGTTTCGCAGCGGCGGGCTCGCTCAAAACCGCACGCAGGCTCTGAACGTTGTGGTCAGCCTGGCGACCACCGTCGCGGTGCTTGTTGCTTTGCAGATGAGCATGAACCGGGTGCTCGGAATCTTCGGGGCCTGGGCGATTCTATCAGGGTTGCTCCAGCTGGGGACGGCAATCCAGCGCTGGAGGAGTTTCGGCGCGCAATGGGCCATGGTGCTCAGCGGGGCCCAGTCAGCGCTGGCAGGCGGCTTCTTCATCGTTCAGGCCACGATGCCCGCGGTTCCCTCGATCGCGAATGTCGCGGGTTATGCTGCGGTCGGCGCGCTCTATTTCCTGGTCTCGGCGGTCTGGCTCACCGTCGGCACATGGCGACAGCGCGCCAAGCGGGCTCAGTTGGGCTGATGCGATGGCGTTGGCGGGATCATGACATGACGCGGGTGTTTTGCCCGACGAGTCAAATCGCGGCTTGCCATCGCAAGTTTACTGGTGAGTCACGGGCATCGTAAGTCATTGATCCCGCAGGCGCCGTCTACTGTGCATGGGGTTGTTTTCGCGTTTGTTGTTGGCAACAATGCCGCCAACAACAAGCATCGACAGCGGAGGAAACCTTCATGCGCACAATCGCAATCGCTCTGGCGGCGACCATCGCAGCGGCAACGCCGGCCGCGGCAGACTATCTCGTCAAGGAGGTCGGCAGCTTTCACGTCGGCGGCCACACCGAAGCGCTGAGCGGGCTTCCTTCCAAGGAGATCGTGTTCTCTCCAGGTGCTCCGCCGATCAAGGTCGATCCGAACGGCGAGTTCGAGGTCGAGCAGATGTACGTTCAGTTCGTCAAGCTTGCGCAGCCGAAGTCGAAACTGCCGCTGCTGCTCTGGCATGGCGGCGGGCTCTCCGGCGTGACATGGGAGACCAAGCCCGATGGCAAGCCTGGCTGGCAGCAGTTCTTCTTGAACGCGGGTTATGACGTCTACGTCTCGGATGCGGTCGAACGCGGTCGCGCCTCATGGGCGCGCTATCCGGAGATATTCAAGAGCGAGCCGTTCTTCCGGCCCAAGAAGGAAGCGTGGGAGCTGTTCCGGATCGGGCCGAGCTACGAGGTCGGTGGCAAGCGCGAGGCGTTCGAGGGCGAGCAATTCCCGATCGAGGCGTTCGACCAGTTCGCCAAGCAGGGCATTCCGCGCTGGGCCACCAACGACGCCGCCACGCAGAAGGCCTATGACGCCCTGGTGCAGAAGGTGTGCCCGTGCATCATCCTGGTCCACAGCCAGGGCGGCAATTTCGGCTTCACTGCCGCGTTGAACGCGCCCGACAAGGTGAAGGCGCTGGTCGCCATCGAACCTTCGGGTGCACCGGATCCCGCCAAGGCTGATGCCGCGAAACTCAAGGGCGTGCCGCATCTGATCGTGTGGGGCGATTTCATCGACAAGGTGCCGGTGTGGTCGAAACTCGTGGTCAACCCGACCAGATGGGGACAGGCAGTGGCCGCCGCCGGCGGCAAGGTCGATACGTTCGAGCTGCCGAAGATAGGCATCAAGGGCAACACCCACATGATGATGATGGACCGCAACTCCGACGACATCGCCAGACTGGTCGGCGACTGGATCGACAAGCAGGGATTGGCGAACTAAAGCATGATCCGGAAAGTGCGAAGCGGTTTTCCGAAAAGATCATGCTCAAACAACAACCTAAAGCGCGATGATGATTCATCCTCATCTCATCGCGCTTTAGGGCTTGTACTCATAACTTCAGCTTACCAACGCAAAGCGGAAGTCTCCCGCATTGAACGTGTTCGGCGGCTTGTGACCCAGGCTGTGTAAAAACGCGGCTCCGCATCACCTCCATGCAACGAAGGCGGCCGTCGGTGTCGCTATTGAGTTCGCTGCCCGCGCCTCACGCCCGCATGGCTGCCAGCAATGGCTCGACGCCGAGGATATTCAGCACACGGGTGAGATTGTAGCTGAGTACGTTCAGCGCCATCTCGGTCGCCACCTTCGGCAGCGTCTTCATCAGAAAGTGCGTCGCACCCATCCGCATCTTCAGCGTGGCGAACGGATGCTCGACGGTTTCGCGGCGCACACGCATGGCTTGGGGATTCTGATCGAGCCGCGTCTGCGCGGCCTCGACGACGTGTTCGTGTTCCCAGCGTCTGATACGGCGCTCGTTGGACGTTGTGCACTGATCCTTGAGCGGGCAAGTGCGGCACGCCTTCGTCAAGTAAATCCGCATTTTCTGGCCATCTTCGTCAGCGGTGAAGTGGTGCGCCAGCTTCTCGCCGGCCGGGCAGCGATAGACATCGTCCTTGGCCAAATAGACAAAATCAGGCTTCCCAAAGCGGCCTGCCGACTTGGCGCCCGAGGTTTGCGGCTTGGGCAGCGTGACTGCCACGCTGGCCTGTTCACAGGCCAGGATTTCCTCGCCCTTAAAGTAACCCCGATCCGCAACGACGTCCAAAGTATCGCTGCGCAACGCGGCTTTCGCCGCCTGCGCCATCGCCGCCAGTTGCGATCTATCGGTGCCGATGTTGGTGACCTCGTGCGCGACAATCAGATGGTTCGTGGTGTCGACGGCACTTTGTACGTTGTAGGCGACCATGCCGGAGCCGCGCCCACTTGTTGCCATCGAGCGACAATCGGGATCGGTCAGCGATATCTGCTTGTCGGGTGAGGCGAGCAATGTCTTTTCAATCGCGGCCAGCCGCTTCACTTCTTCTTCAAGCTTCATCAGCTTTTCCCTAAGCCGTGTCTTGGTCAGAAGCACCGTTTCCGAAGGCTCTTCGCCTGCTGCAGTCTGGCGGTCGGCGGTATCGAGTTGGCTCATGTAGCGTGCCACGCTCTCTTCGATCTGCTTCTGGCGGCGCTGGATCTTGCCTTGCGTGAAGTTGTTGTCGCGACTGTTGACGGCCTTGAACTTGCTGCCGTCAATGGCAACGCTGGCCTTCGCCAACAGGCCCATCTTGCGGCACAACTCGACGAATTGCGCGCAAACCTTCTTGATCGCGAGACCGTTGTCCTTGCGGAAGTCGGCGATGGTTTTGTGATCCGGCGCGAGCCGTCCCGTCAGCCACATCACTTCAAGATTGCGGCCAGCCTCGCGCTCCAACCGCCGGCTCGATTGGACCCGGTTGAGATAGCCGTAAATGTAGAGCTTGAGCATCGGCGAAGGATGGTACGCTGGCCGGCCGGTCGCTGCAGGATCAACGCCATCGAACCCGAGGTCACGGAGTTCCAACGCATCGACGAACACATCGACCGCACGAACAGGATTGTTGTCGCCGACCCAATCATCAAGGCATTCCGGCAGCAACGTCGTCTGCTGGCGATCCACCCCTTGAACGAAACCCCGCATCAATTCCCCCCGCGATTCAGCAAGAGAATCATAGCATCGACGGAGTTTTTACACAGCCTGGACCCTCAACGGACATTAGGCGGGAAATCCCGGTCAAGCGCATAGGGCCGCTCGCCAGCCTGATCAGGGCGGAAGGACTAGCTATTCCTCTCCGGCGAAGCGGCTTTGATTTCAGCACCGTCTCCGCCGGCTTGATTGGGCCGCGCGGAAACGGCTCACATGGCATCGCCCGATTCGCCTATTGCATCATCATCCGGCACAGCCAAAACGCGAGATCGGGCCGTATCCGTCGCGAAGATCTCCTCGACCACGAGACGCAGGGTATCGTGGCATTCGCACGCCGCTGCCGCGAGCCGCAATCGATCGATCTCGATCTGGCCTCGTCGATCAGATCTGATCGCTCCGGACGCGCGCAGATTGCGCATCAGGAGCGTCACCGTCGTTCGTCGCACACCGAGTATTTGTGACAGCGCCTCCTGAGTGAGCGGGAGGACGTCATGGTCGCTGCGGTCGCGAAAATGGAGCAGCCAGCGTGCCATGCGGGCTTGGACCGGATGCAGCGCATTGCAGGCCGTGCCGAGTTGAAACTGAATCAGCATCGCCCTCATGTGCATCTGGATCGCGCGCCGGATCGCGGGACTCCGATTGAACGCGGCGTGAAACCGCGATGCGGGGATCCGCGAGGCGGTACCCGCCGCACGAACGATGGCGGTAATGGCCGAAGGTGATGGCCCTAGTACGGAAAGGACGCCTACTGCTCCCTCGCGGCCGACTGCGGCGGTGGCGACCGTCTGCCCGTTCGCCATGTCGATCATCAGCGAGATGGCGCCGCTGTGAGGGAAGAACACATGCTGGATCTGGTCGCCCGCTTGCGAGAGGACCGCGTCCTGATCGAGCCTGACCGTCTCTAAGCCGGGCACCAGCAGACCAAAATCTGCTGGTGCCAGCGCTGCCAGAAGGCGGTTACCCATTCCGTCGCCACGAATCAACGCAGGCAACCCGGACTCAGGCAAGTCGCGCTTTCTGGATTCCGAGCGGCGGCGGATTGATCGCGGCGCCCTGGGACGCCGAAGACGCAGGTGATACACTCGGCTTCGAGAATGCGCGCGATTGCATCGACTGCTCGCATCTTCATGTGAGACCCCGCTCAGTGCTGTTGGTTTGACAGCACGTTCAATCTGCGAGGCGTCCAGGTCAATGAACTTGATTTTATTTTCCGCGCTATGGCAGCGCGCGTAATTATTCTGGATATTCAGCTGATTAGCCAAACAGGACGGTGGAAGCGGTATATCGAGAGCGTCGCGTCGTCAGGCTTGCTCTGACGTCTTGCGACTAGTCCCGCGGAGCCCCTGGTCACCTCAGCCGCGACTTGGCGCTCTGAGCGCCGAGTTCGGCATGAGCTTGCTCTCAGACACAGGGAGCCGATGGGCGCAGCCAACCAATCTCGGGAGCGTAACCCTACGTCCAGTCCCTTGATCCAGCCGATCATTTGATTTGCGCCCTCTTCCTGGTTCGCTCAGGCTTTACGCCAAGCGCAAGGGCGGCAGCTTATCGCTTGCGGGACCGGCGCCGAGAGAGCGGGCGCGGCCTGCGTCGCGTCCTACTTTGATTGGGAGAGAGAACATGTTCAAGTGAAGGCCCAGCACGGCAAGGTGCGACAACGAGCGAGAGTCTCGTGATGTCTCTTGTTGGCGAAAAGCTGATGTTGCTCTGCAAAAAAGCCTCGTCTCGCACACAGGCGTTAATGGAACCAGAGCTCAGGTCGCTTGTTTGCTCGTCCGGCTGGGCCGACTCGTCGCCTCAACATGGCACTCGAGAAGCCCTCGTATACGCAAGTATAGTCTTCACAAGACATATTCCTGACCCATGATGGGTCACTGTGAGGCCGGGTTCGACCCACGGCACTGGCGATGATCGCTGCCTATCTGCCGCTCCGGGTCGAGGCACAGCCAGCTACCCGGCCCGAGAAAAGAAATGAGTGCATTTGATCCAGCTCTTCGGCAAGGCTTGAATATGCAACATCCGCTCGAGGCGCCGTCGGTCGTGCTCAATTTGAATGAGCACAAGGGCTCCGAGGAAGCTCTTCGCGAAAGCGAGGAGCGCTTCCGCACCTTGGTGCAATTCTCTTTCGATGTGTATTGGGAAACCGACTCGCAGCATCGCTTCATCCGCCAGGAGTTCTCTGAGAGGCTTCAGGAGCCGCCGGTCTCCGAGATCGGCCGGACACGGTGGGAGGTACCTTATTCGGAGCCCGATGAAGAGGGCTGGCGCAAGCACCGGGAGATTCTCGATGCCCACCTCCCGTTTCGCGATTTCGAACTCGCGCGACCGACGCCCGACGGCGACAAGCGCTACGTGTCCGTCTCCGGCCTGCCCGTCTTTGACCAGTCGGGGCGCTTCATGGGCTACCGCGGCGTCGGGCGCCACATCACGGAGCGCAAGCGGGCCGAACAGGCGGTACGGGAGAGCGAGGCCCGTTTTCGCACGTTCGTGGACCACGCGACGGACTCGTTCACGCTGCACAATTCAGACGGTCGCGTTCTCGACGCGAACCGAACTGCTTGCGAAACCCTGGGCTACAGCCGGGACGAACTGGTTGGGGGGATCCCGTTCTTGTTCGATCTGGAGATGGATGAAGCGACTTGGCGGGTCAAGCGCGAGCTGCTCAAGGCTGGCGGCATCGTCACGCTCGAGAGGCGCTATCGCCGGAAGAACGGCAGTATGTTTCCCGTTGAAATCCGCATGCGCGAATTCTGCGAAGGCGGTGAGCGACAGATCATTTGTCTGAGCCGCGACATCACCGAACGTAAGCGAGCCGCCGAAACTTTCCGCGAAATGCAGGCGGAACTAACACATGCCAATCGCGCGGCGACAATGGGACAAGTCACGGCTTCGGTTACACACGAACTAAGCCAACCCATGACCGCGATCCTCTGCAACGCAGAGGCAGGACTCAGCTGGTTAGAGTCTCAATCTCCGAATCTCGAGAAGGCGCGGCAGACGCTCGCATCCATTCTCGCCGACGCAAACCGAGGCGGCGAGATCATCGGTTGGATTCGATCCCTGATCAAGAACACTCCGGCGCCGAAAGAGCGCGTCGATCTCAATGCCGCCATCCTGGTCGTGATCACCATAGCCCAGAGCGAACTGCTCAAACACGGTGTCTCGCTTCAGACAGACCTCGCTACCGATTTGCCGATCGTCGAGGGATATCGCGTCCAACTGCAACAAGTTGTTCTCAACCTCATCCTCAACGCCATCGAGGCAATGAGCCTCGACGAGGGGGGGCGAGAGTTACGGATCAGTACGACCGCAGATGCCTCAAATGGCGTTGTTGTCGCCGTGCGAGACGACGGTCCCGGACTTGGCGCGGCAACGGTCGACCGCTTGTTCGAGCCCTTCTATACCACAAAGCCGGCGGGGACCGGCATGGGCCTGTCTATCTGCCGTTCAATCATCGAAGCCCACGGAGGACGACTTTGGGCCGGTGCGAATGAACCACAGGGCGCCGTGTTTCAGTTCAATCTGCCTTCGGAATAGCTGTGATCCACGTCGCTTCGTGACGGTGCACTGCGCAGACGGGAGCCCACAACCACATGTATTCTCGGCCAGGCGCGCAATGGTCTCCTTCGGCCGCAGCAACCGCAATATGATCGCCGAGTTCGCTCGCTCTTCAGAGCCATGTTGGCGCTCAGCCGACATCAGATCGGGATTTGGTGAGGTCAGCTGGTGGCCCATAGGCGACTAGTAAAGACCAACTTGCCGTGTCCGGTCTCGAAGACTGAACGGACACTGCCTAGGTTCGCGCGGGCTGATCGGATTTATGAGTCCACGCCCTAGTCCGGATAGGGCGTGCCGTCCTTGTGCACGAACCGGCCATCGGAATTGGCGCTCATCATGTCGATGTCGGAGCAGGTGGTGAGATCGTCGGGCGAGCGCGAGCCGACTTCGAGATAGACCGCCGTCGCAACCGACCGGTTGATCATGTGATGGCCGTTGCCGCTGGCCTTCGGAAAGGCGGCGCAGTCGCCGGCGCGCAGCACGGTTTCGCCGTCGTCTTCGATCAGCGTCACCTCGCCCGCGAGCACATAGACGAACTCGTCCTCATGCGAATGCCAGTGCCGCTGGCTCGACCAGTTGCCCGGCGGCAGCCGCATCAGATTGACGCCGAAATCGGAGAGGCCCCCGGCATTGCCGAGCCGCTGCCGGATGCGATCTGCGCAAGGAGCGCTGAAGGACGCGGGATAGCCGGAGCCCTTGCGGGCGGGCACGGCAGCGAGGTCGATCTTTGGCATGAGTTGTTCCCCGGAATTTTGCAGCGACACTTATGCGGCGCGGCCCGTCTGCACCAGAGGGCGCCAGCCGTGAAATCGCGTGCTGCCGGCGCTGTCGCGATAGCGCGAGAATCGAACTATCATCGCCCCACAGTCGTACGCCGATCGCAGGGGGCATCGCCAGCCGACATGGACAGGGACATCTACGACCCGGCATTCGTGAAGGAGGTGTTCGATCGTTGTTCGGATCGTTACATCACCTTCAGCCTGATTTGCTCAATGGGCTTCACGGAGCGCTGGCGGCGGCAATGCGTTGCGGCGATGCCGGTGCCAGGGCCTGCCGGCGCGCGCGGTTATGATTTGATGGCGGGGACCGGCGAGGTCTGGCCGCATTTGTTGAAGCGCTTTGGCGATATCGGCGCGATCACGGCGGTGGATATTTCATCAGGGATGCATCGTCGTGCCATGGAGCGGCTTCACGCGCATCGCGCTCATCGGATCGCGTTCATCGAGGACAAGTGCTGGCGAGCGACCTGCTGCCGGAGAGTGCGGACTTCGTGATCTCCACCTTTGGCCTGAAGACGTTCAATCCCGGGCAGCATGAGCAACTCGCCGCCCTGATCGCGCGTATGCTGAAGCCCGGCGGCGTGTTCTCCATGATCGAGGCATCCGACCCGAAGGGATGGTGGCTGCGGCCGTTGTACCTGTTCCATCTCAAGGTGGTCCTGCCGCTGGTCGAACGGATCTTGCTGCGAGGCGCGCAAGACTTTGCGATGATCGGCACCTACAGCACGAATTTCGGCAGCGCCGCCGGGATCGCAGGCCTTCTTGCGACCAGGGCCTCGAGGTAGAATTCTCAAGATACTTTTTCGGCTGCGCCACCGGCGTGGCGGGTCGGAAGGTCGGATAGGCGGGCGTCCAAACCTGCGCCCCGGATCGTTGCATCCGCGAAGGCCTTGATGCGGAAGCGGAAGGCGTAAAACCGCCATCAACGACGATTGTCGTCGACGCGGCCATTTGCCATGGTTGGAGCATGATGCGATCGAGTTGGCTGATGATGACATCATGCCGGTGTTTTGCCCGACGAGTCAAATCGCGGTTTCGTAGCGCAAGAGACCGGCATCGCAAGGAACCGGCATCGTAAGTCATTGATCCCGCAGGCGCCGGCTACTGTGCATGGGGTTGTTTTCGCGTTTGTTGTTGGCAACAATGGCGCCAACAACAAGCATCGACAGCGAAAACTTCATGCGCACAATCGCAATCGCCCTGGCGGCGACCATCGCAGCGGCAACGCCGGTCGCGGCTGCGGGTGGCAAGGTCGATACGTTCGAGCTGCCCAAGATGGGGATCAAGGGCAACACCCACATGATGATGATGGACCGCAATTCGGACGATGTCGCGAATCTGATCAACGAATGGATCGAGAAGCAGGGGTTGGCGAACTAAGCGGAGCCTGGGCGCGGCCAGCCTGTCGGACGGCTCAAACCTCTTTGCGATGCCTGTGCCATTCGCAAGCCCGATTTCGCGGCTACAATAATTCAGCCGAAACGACTATGCTGCATGGACAAAGCCGGATCGTGGAATCGCTGCACGTGCTCTCGGACATTCTCAAACGCAAGGAAATCTACAGCTACTTCAGCCGAGCGGCGATGGAGAAGGCGGTTGCCTATCAGGCGCAGGGGCGCGTCTCGGGAGTGCAGGTCAGCGACGACCTGACCCATGTCAGCGCTCAGGTGCGCGGCAGCCAAGCGAGGAATTATCGCGTCGACATCCAGTTGGAGTTCGGCCCCGACGAGCTCACCGACCTCGACGGTGATTGCAGCTGTCCGATGTCCTTCAACTGCAAGCATGTCGCAGCGACCCTGCTCGAGGCGTTGAGCGGCAAGGCGCCGCCGGCGCACGCGACGGAACCGCACGCGCCGATGGCCAAGCCCGGCAACGCCTCGCGCGCCACAGCTCCACCAGTCATTCCTCTTGAGGTGAACAACTGGATCGACAATGTTGGCCGCGCGGTGCGGAGTGTCGACTATTCCGCGGATGATAGCCAACGCCTGCTGTATTGCCTGCACCAATCGGAGGGAGCCATGCCATATTTGGCCCTGTCCTTGCGGTCGGTTCGGGTGCTCAAGGGCGGACGCTTCGCCGACAATTACGCCACCCCGAGTCTGTTCGATTTCAAAGCGGACCGGGCGCCGAAATATTACCGTGATGTCGACGTCGACATTCTGACGCGAGCCCGCGCTCGCGTTCGCGATTACTATACTCAAGGTCCGTATCCGGAGGATTTGCTCCAGCAAATGGTTGCAACCGGCCGGACGTTTTGGCTGGACCATAAGCGAGCGCCGCTGACCTGGGGCGACGTGCGCGAAGGCCGGATCGAATGGCGTGAAGCGGGTAAACGCGGCATTGCCCCACACCTTACTGTGCCTGGAGCGATCGCGCTCAATGCCGAACCACCGGTCTTTGTCGACGAAACGGGCGGGTTGATCGGACCTGTGCAATTGGGCCTGTCGCCGCGGCTTGCCAGCCAGTTCCTGTCGGCGCCCGCCATTCCCCGTGCGCAAGTCGACGAAGTGTCTCGCCGCCTGAGCCAGAAGCTCCCCGAGCTTCACCATGGTCTCCTGCCTGTGCCCGCGCCCGCCGCGATCCGGATCGATGAGGACCCGCGTCCGATTCTGCGGCTCAAGCTCGGTCATGTGAACCGGTACTATTACTACTCCGACAAAGACCGGGAGCAGGGCCGCGTCGGGGTCGTCAGCGTCGGCTTTCGCTACGGTCGGTTCGAGATCGATCCGACCCAGCGACCGAGCCGCCTGGAATTGTTCGAGGCGGGCCAAGTCTATGCAATCACGCGGCGCCAGGCGAAGGAGAAAGAGGCGCGAAAGCGGCTGGCAGCGTTTGATTTCGTTGAGGCGAGGTCGGCGTTCCCGACGCTCGACTATCATCATGCGCTGGATCTCACGCTGCGCGACCAGCGCGGTTGGTTCGATTTTCTCGCCCTGAATGCCGGCCTGTTACGGTCGGAAGGCTTCGAGATCCTGATTGACGAGGATTTTCCGTTCCGGCTTGCGGAGTCCTCGGGCGATTTCGACGCGGCACTGGAGTCGAGCGGCATCGATTGGTTCGAGCTGGCGCTCGGCATCGAGATCGACGGCGAACGCCGCGATCTGGCACCGCATTTGGCCGCGCTGGTATCGGCCCCCGGATTCACGCCGGATATTGTGAAGCAACTCGCGGAGCAGGGCGATCGGTTCTATCTGCCCCTTGCTGACGGCCGGTATCTTGCGCTGGCCGCCGATCGGTTCTTGCCGCTGGTGCTGGCACTGCACAGTCTCCGCCTGACCGGCCTCTTCACGACTGGTTCGGAAAAGATCCGATTGTCGCGCGCGGACATCCTTCCGCTGCTCGGACTGGAGAATGAAGAGTTTGCCTTTCAGGGAGCGGACAGTCTCCGCCGACTCGCGGGCCTGCTGCATGCGAGGGGATTGACGGCTCCAGACCTGCCACCGACCTTTCGTGCTTCGCTTCGGCCTTATCAGGCCCAGGGCGTGGCATGGCTCGATCTGCTCCGCGAGAGCGGATTGGGCGGCGTCCTGGCCGATGACATGGGATTGGGCAAAACCGTCCAGATCCTGGCTTTGATCGCGCTGGAGAAGGAGTGTGGTCGCCTTGGCGACCCTGTGCTGGTCGTCGCGCCGACCAGCTTGATGACCAACTGGTCCGCCGAAGCGCAAAAGTTTGCGCCGGATATAAAGGTCCTCGTCCTGCATGGGCCCGACCGCAAGGAGAAGTTCGCCGCGATTGCCGAACACGATCTCGTCCTGACCACCTATCCGCTGATCGCAAGGGACCGCGAGGTGCTTCTGGCGCGGGAATGGCACATCGTCGTGCTGGACGAGGCGCAGATGGTCAAGAATCCCGATGCCGCGACCACGCGCTGGCTGCGCGAGACGAAGGCGCGGCACCGCTTCTGTCTCACGGGAACGCCGATGGAGAACCATCTCGGCGAGCTGTGGTCGATCATGAGCTTTGCCAACCCGGGCTATCTCGGCGACAAGGCTGCCTTCTCGCGCCAGTGGCGTACACCGATCGAGAAGCGGGCCGACAAGGTGAAGGCCACGGTGCTGGCGCAGCGGATCAAGCCGTTCCTGTTGCGCCGGACCAAGGCCGAAGTGGCCACGGAATTGCCTGCCAAGAGCGAGATCGTCGAGACCATCGTGCTGGAGGGACCGCAACGCGACCTCTACGATTCGATACGGCTGTCGATGTCACGCAAGGTTCGCGAGGCCATCGCAAAGCGCGGCCTCGCCAAGAGCCACATCGTGGTGCTCGAAGCTCTCCTCAGAATGCGACAGGCATGTTGCGATCCGGCGCTGCTGAAACTCTCTGACGGCGTCGAACGGCCATCGGCCAAGCTCGATCGCCTCATCGATATCGTGCGGGAATTGTCGAGCGAGGGGCGAAAGATCATCGTGTTCTCGCAATTCACCTCCATGCTCGATCTCATCAAGGGGCGTTTCGACGAGGATGGCTTGCGCTACAGCATGCTCACCGGCGCAACCAGGGATCGCAAGACGGCGATCGAAGCGTTTCAGAACGGTTTGGCGCAGGTCTTCCTGGTCAGCCTGAAGGCGGGCGGTGTGGGTCTCAACCTGACCGCGGCCGATACCGTCGTCATCTTCGATCCCTGGTGGAACCCGGCCGTCGAGGAACAGGCCATCGACCGTGCCTATCGGATCGGGCAGGACAAGGCCGTCTTCGTCTACCGGCTGGTGGCCGCTGGCACGATCGAGGAAAAGATGGACGAGCTCAAGGCCAGAAAGCGTGCTCTCGCCGACGGCCTGTTCGACCGCGACGGTGGCGTTGCGTCGGCGCTCACGGAGGATGACGTCAAGGCCTTGTTCGAGGCGTAGCGAGGTCGTCGGACCGGCAGCCAAAAAATGATCCGATGCATTGTCCGAGCTGTCGGCAGGCGCAGTTCCCATTCGTCTTCCACCCAGACAGACCTGACGGGAGACCAAAATGAACTCTTCCTCCTATCGCTGGGTGATCGTCGCCGCGGGCGGCTTGCTCGGCTGCGTCGCCATCGGCGGCATGTTTTCGCTGCCGGTGTTCCTGCAGCCGATCGCAAAGGATACCGGCTGGTCCGTGACCGGCATCTCCAGTGCGATGACGATCGGCTTTCTGGCGATGGCCTGCACCAGCATGGCCTGGGGCACGCTGACGGACCGGTTCGGACCGCGGCCGGTGGTGCTGACGGGATCGGCGGTGCTGACTGTGAGCCTGTTCGCGGCAAGCCAGGCCACCTCGCTGCTGGCGTTTCAGTTCGTCTTTGGCCTTCTGGTCGGGGCCTCCTGTGCCGCGATCTTCGCGCCGATGATGGCGACCGTGACCGGCTGGTTCGACACCCATCGCAGCCTCGCGGTGTCGCTGGTGTCGGCCGGCATGGGCATGGCGCCGATGACGATGGCGCCGCTCGCGGCCTGGCTCGTCTCCGGCCATGACTGGCGCACGTCGATGCAGATCGTGGCGCTGGTGGTCGGCACCATCATGATCCCGGTCTCGTTGCTGGTGCGCCGCCCGCCGGCGCTCGCGCACGCCGTGGCCGCGCCTGCGGGCGAGGGCGCCGTGCAAGGGGAAATGTCGCTGGCCGAGGCGCTGCGCTCGCCGCAGTTCCTGATCCTGCTCGCGACCAACTTCTTCTGCTGCGCCACCCATTCCGGCCCGATCATTCACACCGTCTCCTATGCCGTGAGCTGCGGCATCCCGCTGATCGCGGCGGTGACGATCTACAGCATCGAGGGCTTTGCCGGCATGGGCGGGCGCATCGCCTTCGGCCTGATGGGTGACCGTTTCGGTGCCAAGCGCGTGCTCGTCTCGGGGCTGCTGCTGCAGGCGTTCGGCGCACTCGCCTATGTCTTCGCGCACCAGCTCGCGACGTTCTACGCGGTCGGCGCCATCTTCGGCTTCATCTATGCCGGCACCATGCCGCTCTACGCGGTGCTGGTGCGCGAAAACTTTCCGCTCAAGATGATGGGCACGGTGATCGGCGGCACCGCGATGGCCGGCAGCCTCGGCATGGCGACGGGCCCGCTCGCCGGCGGCCTGGTCTACGATGCGTTCTCGAGCTACGCCTGGCTCTACATCGCCTCCTGGGCGATGGGCCTCGGCGCCTTCCTGATGGCGATGAATTTCAGGCCGTTCGCGAAGCCGCGAGCGGAGGTGGCGCCGGCGGCGGCGTAAGCAGGTTCATCGCGGCGCAGCGCTAAAGCATGATCCGGAAAAGTGCGAAGCGGTTTTCCGAAAAGATCATGCTCAAACAACAACCTAAAGCGCGATGATGATTCATCCTCATCTCATCGCGCTTTAGAGCTGCGCCTCGATCGCGGGCTTGTCGACGATGGACCACACTTGCCGTATTTTTCCGTCGCGAAATTGATAGAATACATTTTCGCAGAAGGACACGCGCTTGCCGTTCACATCCAGCCCCAGAAACTTTCCAGCCGGCGTGCAATCGAACTTCAGCCGGGCGGCAATTTGGGGCGGGTCGCAGACCAGCAGCTCGATGTTGAAATGCAGGTCCGCAATCTCGCGAAAATCCTGCTCCAGCATGGCACGATAACCGGACAGTCCGAATGGTCGCGCATTGTGGGCGACGTCATCGTGAACGAACTGTCCGAGGGCGGGCCAATCCTGCCGGTTCAGGCAGGCGATGTAGTTGCGGTAGATGTCGGCGAGGTCGGACCTGGTCATGGCGTTGCTCCTGCGGCTCCGGCCATAACGCGGCAGCAGGGCAATCGGCGCTCGCGCTCACAGACGTTTTTCGAAGAAGAGGTCCGGGTAGGGGTCGTCATTGAAGCGCGGGATCTCGCTCCAGCCGCTTCGTCGGTAGAGCTGGCCGGCCTCCGCCAGCGCGCTGTTGGTGTCGAGCCGCAGCAGCCTGATGCCGAGCCCGCGCGCGGCATCCTCGGTCACGTCCATCAGGCGCCGGCCGAGCCGCAATCCGCGCGCCGCCGGTGCGACCCACAGCCGCTTGATCTCGGCATAGCCGTGATCCGTGCCCTTCAGCCCGACGCAGCCGATCGGCAGCGTGTCCGACATCGCAACGATGAAGGTTCCACGTGGCCGGCGCATGTCCTTGGCATCAGGATCGCGCGACAGCGAGACGTCAAAACCTCGCTTGAAGCGGCGGCCGAGCTCGGCATAATACTCGCCGAGGCAATAACGTACCTCTTCGCCGCGCGGATCCATCTCCTCCAGCGTGACGCGCTCGCGCGTCAAAGCGGAAGCAATCAAATCCATCGCCGCCAGCAGCGCCTCGCGTTGCGAATGTTGGGCGAGGAAGCCCTCGGCCTGCGTGTTCGACAGCGTCTCGTAGGCCGCGAACTCGCGCCGGCCGGCACGTGTCAACGTCGCGACGCGGCGGCGCGCGTCGTCCTCATGCGCATTGGTCTCGACCAGCCCTTCGTCCTCGAGGCTGCGGAGCAGCCGACTCATCAGCCCGGAATCGAGACCGAGATAGTCGCGGATCTCGGCCACGTCCGAACGTCCGTGCCCGATCGCGTTGAGCACGCGCGCCGCCCCCAGCGGCCGCCCGCGTCCCAGGAATGACGTGTCGAGCGCGCCGACAGCGGAAGTGACGGCACGGTTGAAGCGGCGGACGCGGGAGATGGGATCGAGCATATATCTGACTTTAGTCAGATATATGCTCGACGTCAAGCAGAGGGGGCGCGCTCACTTCACAAGCGTCAGCAGCGGCTTGTCCTTGGCGACGATATAGGTCGCAAGCTCGCTCGCGGTATCTCGGCCGACGTTCCTGGCCGCATGCACCGTTCCGGCCGGAATGAACAGCACGTCGCCGGCCTTCAACGTCGCCGGCGGCTTGCCCTCGACGTCATATTCGATGGCGCCCGCGAGCACGTAGATGATCTCTTCGCCCGGATGGGTGTGCCGGCCGAATGCCACGCCGGGGGCGAGGTCGACGCGCACCTGCACGGCCTCACGCCCGGGTGCGCTGAGATCGTGGCGCTGGAGGTCGGTGCGCGTGACGCCGGTCGGCTGCGCCGCGGCCGGCAGCGTGAGAAGATTTGCGGCGAGCACGGATGCGCTGGCGAGGACACGCACGGCTGGCAAAAGTCGATGACCCATGGTCGGCTCCTGATGTTTGCGGGATTGGCTGCATCGCGCGGGCCCGGCCGATGCTCGGCCGGTCCGCGCCGTGGCGTTTCAGACGAGGGTGGTGGTCACCTCGATGTTGCCGTGCACCGCCTTGGAGTAAGGGCAGATGCCATGCGCGGCCTCGATCAGCTCCTGCGCGACCGTGCGATCGATGCCGGGAACGCTGACGTCGAGACGGGCGCGCAGGAAGAAGGCGCCACCCGCGTTGTTGAGGTCGATCGCGGTGTCGACCGACGGCTCGTTCGGCAGCTTGACCTTGCGCTGGGCCGCGGCGAGCCCGAGCGCGCCGAGATAGCAGGCCGACCAGGCGGCGGCGAACAGGTTTTCGGCGGCCGGGTGCGGCTGGGCCAGCTTGATGTCGAGGGAACCGTCGCTGGAGCGTGCGGCGCCGTCGGCGCCGGAGGTGACGTGGGTCTTGCCGGTAAAGAGGAGCTTGGCGGCGGAGGTCATGACCGTATCCTTCGGTGGGGTCATATCGTATCCGATCAAATCGGATGCGCGCTGAAATAAACCCGCCGCCCATTGCAGTCAAGCTCTTCCGATTTAATCGGATACGATTTATATCGGTTGCGGATCACGAGATGCGGAGGTTCCAATGGCCCGTCCCCCCAAAGCCACCGGCAAAGCGCGAAAACTGTCCAATTTCCTGTGCTTTGCGGTCTATTCGGCCAATCTCGCCTTCGGCCGCGCCTACAAGCCGCTGCTGGACAAGGTCGGCCTGACCTACACCCAGTACATCGCCATGGTGGCGCTCTCAGATGGGGACGAGCAGACCGTCGGCGCGCTCGGCGAGAAGCTATTCCTGGAATCCAACACGCTCACGCCGATCCTGAAGAAGCTCGAGCAGATGGGTTACATCCGCCGCCACCGCGATCCCGCCGACGAACGGCAGGTGCTGCTGACCCTGACGCCGGCGGGGCGCAAGCTGATCGAGCAGGATCTCGGTGACTCCGTGATCGAGGCGACCGGCCTCGGCGACGAATTCCCGGTGGTGCAGAAGACGGTCAGCAGGCTGCGCGACAATCTGCTGCGCAACACCAGGCCCGCAGAGGAGAAGTCCTGAAGCGCGTCGCGCGGTCGCCCTGCGCTTCAGTCCAGGCCCAGCGCCCTGCGGGACTTCCGCGTGAGCCTCGCCACGATCAGCGCGTGCGCCTGCGCCAGATAGGTGGTGAGCTCGGCGTCTGACAGAGCGTTGTTGCTGGCAAGCTGCACCCATTTGGCGCGCGCCAGATACGGCGCCGGCCGCGCCAAGCCGTGCTCGATCAGCATGGCATAGGCCATGTTCGAGACCTTGAATATGTAGCCGCCGGAGCGCGCGGCAAAGCCGCCGCCGAGCGCGAACATCTTGCCGCCGACCTTGAACACGGAGGTGCCCTCCCACTGCACCACCTTGGTGACGGCGGGCAGGCGCAGGCAGCGGGTTTCGAAGGTTTTGGGAGTCATCGCTAGAGCGATAGCACGGCGCACGCGGCTTGCAACGGTGCACGAACCCGTAGCCCGGGTGAGCGAAGCGATACCCGGGAAAGCTCGTGGCGGGAATCCCGGATGTCGCTTCGCTCATCCGGGCTACAAGACCTTGCGTTGCCCGAGAGGCAAAACAACCATCCATTGGTCGATGCCGGCCATCAAAAATATTCCACTTTACCGAAATTCGGAAACGGCGTATGTGTCGCCGCAACCCGGCCCAAGGAAGAGGGGCGTATCGCGATCGCCACGAACGCGGGCCGGGCGGCGGAGGACGCTGATCACATCGGCGCGAATGGTTTCGCAGGGCGGGCAACCGTGAGCGGAGTCCTCGCGCGCACGACCGGTGTGATCGGCGTACGGCAAAATCGTGTGGTCCTGACGCCCGGGGTCTGTGCGTCAAGTCTTGCGGTGATGTGCGCTGTCCAACCGGACCGCGCGCATCAGTCATCTGCACGGCGACGGGGGCAATAGTGCATCGCTCCCCGGGGAGAGCACGTCATAAGCCGTAAAGCCACTGCGCAGGGAAGGCCGGATGTTGGGCTTCACCTGTATGCCGCTGTGCAGCCTCTTGTAGCGCAACCTTCGCACAGTGGACCGCGGGTGCCAGCCGGCACCCGGTCTTCCCTGCGCCCTTTCATTTGAGGGTGAGGCGATGAAGCAAAGCTCGGGCGAACACGCCGCGAGGATGCGATCCCATGTCGGCTATTCAACAACAGTCTCGTGCCCCGGACGCAGCGCAGCGCCCCTCAGCGGTGCGCTGCAGAGCCGGGGCCCATGCAACAGCGATCCGTGTGGCATCTTGGGTCCCGGCTCTGCGCAGCAACGCCACAAGCGCGTTTACGCGCGTCTTCGACGCGCTATGGAGGCATTGCAGCGCGTCCGGGACACGAGAGTGAGGAGCGCCGTTACTCCACACTCGCTATGACAGGGATGATGCAGTTGCGCGCCTCTTTGTGAGTTGTGCCCGCGCCGCGGACCGTTACCATGCGCCGGCTGCCGTGGAACACGGGAGCCGACATTGTGACCGGGAGGCGACATGAGTGCGCAGGAACGCAAAGCAAAGGGATCGGACCTGTTTGTCGCGGCACTGGAGAACGAAGGTGTCGACCGCATCTTCGGCGTGCCCGGCGAGGAGAATCTCGACGTGGTCGAATCGCTCCGCACCTCCAGGATCGAACTGATCCTGACCCGCCACGAGCAGGCCGCCGCCTTCATGGCCGCGACGCACGGGCGGCTGACCGGCAAGCCCGGAGTTTGTCTTTCGACGCTCGGCCCGGGCGCGCTCAATCTGTCGACGGGCGCGGCGTATGCGCATCTTGGCGCGATGCCGATGATCTTGATCACCGGCCAGAAGCCGATCATGAGCAGCCGGCAGGGGCGTTTCCAGATCGTCGATGTGGTTGCCACCATGAAGCCGTTGACGAAACTGTCGCGGCAGATCATCAGCGCCTCCAGCATCCCGACCGTGGTCCGCGACGCGTTTCGCGTGGCGATGGAGGAGCGGCCGGGGCCGGTGCATCTCGAACTGCCCGAGGACATCGCGGGCGATGAAGTGCCTGATGTCCCGGTGATCCCGGTTCATCCGATCGAGATCCCGGTCGCCCATCGCGCGGCGCTCGACCGCGCCGCCGAGATGATTTTGGCCGCGAAGCATCCGCTGGTGATGATGGGCGCTGCGACCAGCCGGCCGCGCGCGACCCACGGCATCGCGAGCTTCGTGCGGCGGACCGGCATTCCGTTCTTCACCACGCAGATGGGGAAGGGCACGGTGCCCGGCGGCACCAATCTCTACATGGGCACCGCCGCGCTGTCCGAGCGCGACTACGTCCACGACGCGATCGACGCCGCCGATCTGATCGTCGCGATCGGCCACGACCCGATCGAGAAGCCGCCCTTCATCATGGGCCCGTCGGGCCCGAAGGTGATTCACGTCAGCTACACGCCGGCCAGCGTCGAGCTGGTCTATTTCCCCGATGCGGAAGTCGTCGGCGATGTCGGCCCGAGCCTGGAACTGCTCGCAGACCGGCTCGAAGGCAAGCTGCCGCGAGCTGCCGCGCTGCTGCCGCTGCGCGAAAAGATCCTCAGCCGGATCGCCGACCGCGCCACCGAAGCGCGCTGGCCGCCGACGCCGCAACGCATCGTGCACGACATCCGGCAGGTCATTCCGGAGAACGGCATCGTCGCGCTCGACAACGGCATGTACAAGATCTGGTTCGCCCGCAACTACCGCACCCGCGTCGCCAACACGCTGCTGCTCGACAACGCGCTGGCGACGATGGGCGCCGGCCTGCCGTCGGCGATGATGGCCGCGATGCTCTATCCGGACCGCCGCGTGCTCGCGGTCGCCGGCGATGGCGGCTTCATGATGAACAGCCAGGAGATGGAGACCGCCGTCCGCCTCAAGCTCAATCTGGTCGTGCTGGTGCTCGAGGACAACGCCTACGGCATGATCCGCTGGAAGCAGGCCGTCGATCACTTCGCCGATTTCGGCATGACCTTTGGCAATCCGGACTTTGTCCTGTACGCGCAGGCCTATGGAGCGAAGGGACATCGGATCGAGAGCATCGACAGTTTTGTTCCGACGCTGGATGCCGCCTTCAAGGAGGGCGGCGTGCATCTGGTCGTGATTCCGATCGATTATTCGGAGAATGTGCGTGTGCTCGTTGACGAACTGCGGGCGCGGGGGAAGCAACAGGGATAGTTTGATGCAGAGCTGTTTCCGCATCGTCATTGCGAGCGCAGCGAAGCATTCCAGAATCTTTCCGCGGAGGGACTCTGGATTGCTTCGCTGCGCTCGCAATGACGGAATTCACCACAAAGACCACGCACCAACACTATAACCCGTCCTTGTACCGCGATCACCGACCACCGGCATTCACAACAATCATGCAACCAAACACAGGAATAAGAAATGACTCGCGTTCGCTGTATCACCGAGATGGGCATGGGCGTCGACGTCCACGGCAAGGACGCCACCAAGGCTGCAAAGCGCGCGGTGTCGGATGCGATCCGGCATTCGAGCCTGGGCTTCTTCCGGATGATCGGCAAGACCGCGAACGACATGTTCGTCGATGTCACGATCGCGGTGCCAAATCCGGAAAGCGTGGACAAGGAAGCCGTCGCCAAGGAGCTTCCTTACGGCACGGTGACCGTCAACGCGGTCAAGGGTGGGCTGGAGATTCCCTCGGCCCCGGAACAGGGCAACGACCCCATCCTCATCGCCAATGCCGCCGTTATCGTCAGCTTCGACAAGGACTAGGCCGGTGTCCGACAGCAATTTGGCGCTGCTGGATCGTCCGATCTGGAGCGCGTTGACGACGAGCCAGAAGCATCTGGCGGAAGGCGGTGCGCGGGCGCTGCGCTATCCCGTGGACATGACGCCGTTTGCCGACATGGCCGACATGTCGGCCACAAGCTTTGCCGCGCTCGGCGATATCCTCTCGGGGTCGCAAGTTGCCGCGCTATTCACGCCGGAGGCGGTCGACGTTCCCGCCGGCTTCAAGGTCGTGCTTGCCGAGACCGGCGAGCAGATGATCGGCTCGCCTGCGGACAGTCCGCTTCGCGATGCCGAGATCGTCACGTTGGGTGCCGCCGACGTTCCCGCGATGATGGCGCTGACGGAGCTGACGAAGCCCGGCCCGTTCGCCGCGCGGACCTACGAGCTCGGCACCTTCCTCGGCATCCGCGCCGATGGCGAATTGGTCGCGATGGCCGGCGAGCGGATGAAGCCCGGCAATTTTACCGAGATGACGGCCGTCTGCGTGCATCCCGAACATCGCGGTCGCGGCTATGCGCAGGCGCTGCTTGCGGCGATCGCGCGCCAGATCGAGGCGCGTGATGAAATTCCGTTCCTGCACGTGTTTTCGAGCAACGCATCGGCGATTGCGCTGTACCAGCGGCAGGGGATGGCAATCCGCCGCCGCCTGCACGTCACGGCGCTGATGAAGCAGGAGTGAGCTGCGCCGTTCGGACGGGCTTCATATCCGGCGAATTCACGCTATATCCATCCCAACCATAATCGGGGAAACACATGGACGCCAGAACACCTGATTTTTCCGCCGTGCGGACGGCGATGCAGCGTTACGTCGATCAGGAGATCATTCCGGGCGCATCCTGGGCGGTGCTGCGCGGCCGCGAGGTCGTTGATCAGCAATGCGTCGGCTTCGCCGATCGTGAGGCGAAGACGGCGCTCCAGCCCGACCACATTTTTCGCGCGTTTTCCAACACCAAGATCTTCGTCACCTGCGCGGTCATGCTGCTGGTCGAGGAGGGCCGCATCGGGCTCGACGACGTTGTCGAGAAATTCCTGCCGCAACTCGGCAATCGCAAGGTGCTGAAGCCGGGCGCTTTGAGCCTTGCCGACGTCGAGCCGGCGAAGAGCCCGATCACAATCCGGCAGCTTCTGACCCATACGGCCGGCCTCAGCTACGGCATCTTCGATGCCGGCTCGGTGCTGTTCAAAGGCTATAACGAGGCCGGCGTTCTCAATCCGTTGACGCCGCTGATCGGCATGATCGACCAGCTCGCCGATCTGCCGCTGTCCTATCATCCCGGCTCGTCCTGGGAATATTCGGTTGCGACCGACGTGCTCGGGCGCGTCGTGGAGGTCGTCTCCGGCAAGGCGCTCGACGCCGTCCTCAAGCAGCGCATCTTCGAGCCGCTCGGCATGACCGACACCGGCTTCCACGTGCCGGACGCGCAGCAGGGCAGGCTGGTCGCGCTGTACAATGGTGCCGACGTGCTGGACCCGATGAAGCCTGGCCTCACGCGGGCCGACCATCTGCCTTATCCGCAGGCTTTTCGGCGGGCGCTGCCGCGGCTGTCGGGCGGCGGCGGTCTGGTCTCGACCTTGCCCGACATGCTCGCTCTGGTACGCGCGCTGCTGCCCGGCTCGGATGCGCTGCTGGAGCCGGAGACGCTGCGGCAGATGATGACGAACCAGTTGTCCGCCGGCCAGACCATCCGCTTCGCCAATCTCGGCCCGATCCCTGGCAAGGGCTTTGGCCTCGGCGGGGCCGTAACCTTCGCGCCGACGCCGTTCGATCCGGCAAATTCGACCGGCGAATTCCAGTGGGGCGGCCTCGCCGGCACCCATTGGTGGATCTGCCCGCAGGCCAACACGGCCGGCGTCCTGATGGCCCAGCGCTACATGGGCTTTTGGAATCCGTTCTTCTTCGAGTTCAAGCGCTTGGCCTATCAGGCCGTCGGAGGCTGATCGCGAAAAAATTGCACGTCCCCGCGAATCCTTTTGGGTCATCGCGCCCTCTTGATGATCGAGGCATTTTGCTTCGGCTCATCTCGGAGGATGCGATGGCATTTTACAGGAAGAACATCGGCGGCCTGCATCAGATCGTGCGGATCGCGTCAGGCGTCGCGGTGGCGGTCGCCTCATTCGTCTATCTCACCGGCGCCGCGGCGTGGCTGGTGGCGCTCGGCGGCGCCGGTTTCGCGCTGACCGGCGTGGTCGGCTATTGTCCGATGTGTGCGATGGCCGGCATCGGAAAGGGAGGCGCGTCGTGAGCGCCGCCGTAATCTCGCCAAACCTGTTCGAGGCCGCGCGCCTCGGCGATCCCCAGGCGATCGCGTCTCTGCTCGAGACGGCGCAGCCGGACATCCGCCGCTATGCCCGCGCCACCTGCCGCAGTTCGGCGGATGCCGAGGATGCGACGCAGGAAGCGCTGTGGATCCTGTTTCGCCATGTCGGCACGATCCGCTCGTGGCTCGCGTTTTCGGCCTGGCTGTTCAGCGTGGTCCGCCGCGAATGCCTGCGGCTCGCCCGCAAGGCAGGCTTCGCCCAGGCGATCGACGGCGGGGAGGCGGAGGCGCTGCTGCTGTCGCGCCCCGAAGCCGATTTGCGGCTCGACGTTGCGGCGGCCTTCGAGGCGCTGCCGCCGCACTACCGCGATGTCGCGCTGATGCGCGACGTCAAGGAAATGACCATCGACGAAATCGCCGTCGCACTCGGTGCGACCCGGCAGACCGTGAAGGCACGCCTGCATCGCGCCCGCGCCCTGATGCGCGAATATCTGACGAGATGAGCCATGACCGATTATCAAAGCCCTGACGATCTGAAATCGATCCCGGCCTTCGTGGCGCTCGCGCCGGTCGAGGCCAACGCGTTCCTTGCGTTCAACCACGCGGTCGAGCGCAAGGACGGGGTGATCCCGCCAAAATACCGCGAGCTGATCTCGCTCGCGGTCGCGCTCACCACGCAATGCGCCTATTGCCTCGACGTGCACACGGCGCAGGCGGCGAAGGCCGGCGCAACGCGCGAGGAAGTCGCGGAAACCGCGTTGGTTGCGGCGGCGGTTCGCGCCGGCGGCACGCTCGGCCATGCGCTGTTGGCGCAGCGCCTGTTCGAGCGACATCGGGGCGAGACCACGGGATGAACGAGCATGGGCCGGTGGCTGGATCGTACGCGTGAACAACTATCTCGGCCTCGACGGATTTCGCTTCGGCTGGGTCGCAGCCTGGATCGACGAGCGCGGCGATCACGGCTTCGATTATTCGCCGGGTCTGACGCGGCTGCTCGCGATGCCGCATGCACGCGCGATGATCGACATGCCGATCGGATTGAAATGGAGCGGCTATCGTGTGTGCGATTTGCGCGCACGCGAGCTGGTCGGTCCCGCCGTGTTTCTCGGTGCGCGCCGCGACCTCTGGACATTCGCCGACATGGCCGCAGCCAATCGCCACTACTGGGAGCGCGAGGGCAAGGGCAGGGGCGTATCGGCGCAGCTCTGGAATATCAGGGACAAGATCAGGGACGTCGACGAGATCATGACGCCGGCGCGGCAGGCCATGATCGGCGAAGCG
This sequence comes from Bradyrhizobium nivariense, assembly GCF_029846715.1. Lineage (GTDB taxonomy): Bacteria > Pseudomonadota > Alphaproteobacteria > Rhizobiales > Xanthobacteraceae > Bradyrhizobium. Next base: position 140,216 of record NZ_JARVWW010000001.1, on the reverse strand, counting down.
CATCCGGAATTGATTTTCTGGAATCTCGCAGGGCGGGTCCGGCTTGTGAAGAAATCATCCGCGGAAGGCCGTGAGCAGCGCGTCGCGCTCCTCGCGCAACGCGGCTTCACGCGCCTGACGAAATGGTTGACCCGACGTCACGGCACCGGCATCGGCCGCGACGATCTTATCGACGCTTGTGCGTGCGCCGTCGCTGCACGCGACAGCACGCAACGTGTCGGCGGGGAGGAGGACCCGCGCGGACTGCGGATGGAGATCAACTATTGAGGCGGGCGGCCGGCTCACCAGTCGGGAAAAAGCGGCAATTTATTTGAAGCGTGCAGGAACTGTCGATGGTCGGCCCGCGTTCCCCGTGCGAACGATTCAGAGAAGCTCGTGCGATGAATGATACCAGTCAATTCGCGACCGCGCTGCTCGCGCTTATTTTCATCGGAGCGCTGCTCGTCACCGGGCAGCTCTTCATCGAGCAGCGCGCACAGCGCGATATGACTTACGCCACCAGCCATTTGCTACGGCCATTGTGACCTGATCCCGGTGCGGGAAGATGATCTGACCGCTCGACCTTGCGTTGTTCGGCCGCTCGCCTAGATTAGGCGGCATCCCATGAACGAAGCCGGGGCCCCGATGTCCGATCTGTCCGCCTTTCTCATCACCAAACGCTGGCCGCCCAAGCACCCGGAGTTGCTTCAGCTCTATTCGCTGCCGACGCCGAATGGCGTCAAGGTCTCGATCATGCTGGAAGAGATCGGGCTTCCTTACGAAGTCCATCTGGTCGATTTCGGCAAGGACGACCAGAAGACGGCGGAATTCCTCTCGCTCAATCCGAACGGCAAGATCCCGGCGATCCTCGATCCCAACGGCCCCGGCGGCAGGCCGCTGCCGCTGTTCGAGTCCGGGGCGATCCTGCAATATCTCGCGGAGAAGACCGGCAAGCTGCTGCCGCAGGATGCGGCGCGCCGTTACCAGACCATCCAGTGGCTGCATTTCCAGATGGGCGGCATCGGGCCGATGTTCGGCCAGGTCGGCTTTTTCCACAAATTCGCCGGCAAGGATTTTGAGGACAAGCGGCCGCTCGAGCGCTACGTGGGCGAGGCCAAGCGCCTGCTCGGGGTGATGGAAATGCATCTTGCCGGCCGACAATGGTTCATGGATGACGACTACACCATCGCCGACATTTCCATGCTCGGCTGGGTGCGCAACCTCGTCGGTTTCTACGGCGCCGGCGATCTCGTCGAGTTCAATCGGTTCAAGTCGGTGGGCGCCTGGCTCGAACGCGGCCTCGCTCGTCCGGCCGTGCAGAGCGGGCTGAACATTCCGAAGCGGCCGTAAGCTAGGTCAACGCCTTATGCGTCATATAGAGCGCCATCAGCGAGATGAGCCCTATCATGACCCCGCGCAGCACCGATTTGCTGACGCCATTGGCCGCGCGTGCGCCGAGATCGGTGCCGACCCAGAGGCCGGCAAGAATGCCGATAATGGCCGGCCAGCCGACCATGAGGCCGGTGCTCCAGTAGATCCAGGCCGCCGGAATATTGGTCGGGATGACCGAGAAGACGAGGCTGACGAGCTGCGCCTGATGCTGAGGCACGCGCAGGCCTGCGGCGAGGCCGACGGTGATCGCGAGCCCGCCGCCGATGCCCATGAAGCCGGAGGAGAATCCGGCAAGTGTGCCGATGCAGAGCAGGGGCAGCCACGGCAGCTTGCCTCGGTCGCCGGTCTCGCTGCTCTTATCTTCGCGGCCGCGGCGCAGGATCAGGATAGCGATCAGCGCGACGAGATAGACGACATAGGTCCATTGCAGGACCGAGTCGGAGGCGGCGGCCGCAGCGTAACCGCCGCCGGCGCCGCCGAGAAGAAATCCGATGCCGATCCAGACGATCCACGGCAAGGGGCTGCGATTGCCGCTCTGCCAGTAGCGGCGAACGCCGGCAAGTCCCGTCGGTGGCACCTGCGTGATCAGCGATGTGCCCTGGGCGACGTGCTGCTCCGCTCCGAGCAGCAGCACGCAGAAGATGACGAGGCCGCCACCCGGGCTCGTGCCCATGAAGCCCGATGTCAGCCCGCCGATGAGACCGACGCCGGCGCCGGCCAGAAGCTCGTGAATCCAGGACATCGATTACGTCCTGGTTCGTCGCTTGACATCAGGCCTGGCCGTGCGAAATCCGTCGATCACGCCGGCCACAGCCGCCATGCAGGCCTCGACGTCAAAATCCTCGCCCCAGCATTTTTGCAGGACAAGGCCCTGGAATATCGCGATCAGCACGCGCGCGATCGCTTCCGCGCCGAGGTCGCGCTTGATGAGGCCGTCGTGCTGGCCGCGCTCGACCAGCGCCACGATCAGGGCGCGCGGCATGTCGATGCCTTCGACGACGCTGGTGCGGACGCGGCGGTTGCGCAGGGCCTCGGCCCAGCCATGGATGCCGACACGGCGGCGCGCTTCGCCGGCGGGATCGGTGAGCCATTGCGCGTAGACGCGAACCAATGCGTGAAGTCCTTCGATCGGATCGCCCGATCCTTGCGCGACCGAGTTGAGTACGGCTTCGCGGCGATGCCGGTCGTCGGCCAGCGCCTCGATCAGATCGTCCTTGCTCTGGAAATAGAGGTAGACCGCCCCGTGGCTCAGCCCCGACCGTTTGACGATGTCGGCCATCCCGGTCTGGTGAAAACCGTCCTCGGCGAAGCAGGCGAGGGCGGCTTCGAGGATCTGCTGCCGCCGGCCTTCGCGTTGCTTGTCGCTGATCTTGGGCATCCGGGCCTTCCATAAATAACTGACAGATCGATCGTTTTAGCCGCGCGCAAGGAGAAGCCTCAACAGCGCCGATTTGATAAAAAACGATCAGTCAGTCATTTTTATTATCGAAGACGATCCGCGTCAAGCCTGGACGGCCCGGAGCCGGGAAACAGGAGGGTTGAATCGGTTAGGGGGCGCCGGCGGGTGGCCAGGGCCCGGCCCTCGATCGCGCGCTGCTAGAACAGCCGTCCGCCGTTCGGCACGGGCTTGCTCGGCTGCACCAGCACGACCTTGCCGTCGGCATCGGGGAAACCGAGGGTCAGCACCTCCGAGACGACCGGGCCGATCTGGCGCGGCGGGAAATTGACGACCGCCGCGACCTGTTGCCCCACCAGCGTTTCAAGCGGATGGTTTTCAGTGATCTGCGCCGAGCTCTTGCGCACGCCGATCGCGGGACCGAAATCGATCCACAGCCGCCAGGCCGGCTTGCGCGCCTCCGGGAACGGTTTTGCATCGACGATGGTGCCGACACGGATATCGACCGCGAGGAAGCTGTTGAAGTCGATGGTCGGCGATGAGGTCGCGGCTGGATCGTGGGTGACGTGCATGGAGTGTCCGTTCGGAGAGCTGGCGTCGTTCGCAATATTGTCGCGCGAACCGGAGTTGCGTACAACGCCTTGGGATCACGATACGACGCATGCGCGAGGAACGTCTTGCCCAACATCATCTACGGCATCAAGAACTGCGACACCATGAAGAAGGCGCGCGCCTGGCTCGATACCCATGGCGTCGCCTACGCATTTCACGACTACAAGACGGCGGGGGTGGAGAAGGACAAGCTCAAGCAGTGGAGCGGCAAGGTCGGCTGGGAGACGCTGCTCAATCGCGCCGGGACGACCTTCAAGAAGCTCCCCGATGCCGACAAGGAAGGCTTGAGCGAGAAGAAGGCGCTGGCATTGATGCTAGCGCAACCATCGATGATCAAACGGCCGGTGCTGGAAGTTGGCGGCAAGCTGCTGGTCGGCTTCAAGCCGGACATCTACGCCAAGGATGCCACGACCAAGGAAGCCGGCGCCAAGGAAGCCGGCGCGAAGTCGCGCTGACTGCTAGTTCAGCTCGATGACCTCGGTGGTGACGCCGGGGCCCGGCTGGTCTCCGAACTCGACCAGTTCGGCGGGCGCGATGCGGCCCGGGGGGCGATGAAACAGGTCGCGGTCGATCACCGCGCGCAATCTCGGGCGCGGCAGCGTGTCATTTCCGCGCATCAGATTCTTGATTTCGAAGCCGCCGTCCTCGCAGAAGGTCTTGAGCGATGCGACGATGTGACAGATCTTGCCGTCGGTCTGGAACGGCAGCAGCAGGCGCTCATAGGCGACGATGTGCCCGTAGATGTCGTCGACGTCGGCAACGCTGTAGACCGGCAGCCCGCGCGCCACGCATTCATGATAGACAGGCATCACCAAAGGCACCAGGCGCGGCCCGATATAGTCGTCGAGCAGAACGCCCTTGCCCGTGTGTCCATAGGCGCGCGAGATGCGCGTACCCTCGCTCTGGATGGTCAAACGCGGCGTCGTCGAAATGTCGACCGTATAATAGATGAGATCGGACAGCTCTTCCTCGAGCCGCGCGGGTTGATACTCCCAGATCGGCGGGGCCATCTGCTCGCGCGCATAAAGTCGCAGCCACGTGTTCAGGAGATCACGCTGCTTGATGGACTTGACCACAGAAGGAGCGGCGCTTGCAAAATTCAAAACAATATTCCCGGCGATAAAAACCCGCACATGTTCCTCGCTGCGGGAAAATTTTCTATGAAGGCTGGCGCGCGGGACGAAAGACCGTTAACGACGGCTTGACAACCGGTGCCTTGCGAACCGGGAGGCCGGGCAGGCGACATCGAAACACGTCCGACTAAGGGAGCATAAGTCTCCCGGCCGGAGGCCTGATCTGCTCAGCTTTCCGCCTTGCCTAACCCCCGTCACCTCCGGCATATTCCGCGCCCGGAGGCTGCATTCCGGGAAGGCTTCAAGGCCCCCGGAAAGCCGAAGTAAACTAAGGACAGCCACGCGTATTGCGCGGCAGGGGGAAAACTGTTTGGCCGATGAGTTCATTCTCGAAACGGAAGGCTTGACCAAGGAGTTCGCGGGCTTCTTCGCCGTCCGCGACGTTGCGCTCAAGGTTCGCCGTGGCAGCATTCACGCGTTGATCGGCCCCAACGGCGCCGGCAAGACGACGTGCTTCAATCTCTTGACCAAGTTCCTCAAACCGTCTGCCGGCAAAATCCTGTACAAGGGGCAGGACATCACCGCGATGGCGCCCGCCGACGTGGCGCGCATGGGGCTGGTTCGTTCGTTCCAGATCTCGGCGGTATTTCCGCATCTCACCGCGCTGGAAAACGTCCGCGTCGCGCTTCAGCGCCAGCACGGCAGTTCCTTCGATTTCTGGCGCTCCAAGTCCGTGCTCAACCAATTCAACGATCGCGCGCGCGAGCTGTTGAACGATGTCGGCCTCAGCGAGTTTGCCAATACGCCCGCGGTCGAGATGCCCTACGGGCGCAAACGCGCGCTTGAGATCGCAACCACGCTCGCGCTCGACCCCGAGATGATGCTGCTGGACGAGCCGATGGCCGGCATGGGCCACGAGGACATCGACAAGATCGCGGCGCTGATCAAGCGTATCTCCGCGAAATATACCATCCTGATGGTCGAGCATAATCTGAGCGTCGTGGCCAATCTCTCCGACATCATCACCGTGTTGACGCGCGGGCAGGTGCTCGCGCAAGGCCATTACAGCGAACTCACCAAGGACGAACGCGTCAAGGAAGCCTATCTGGGAGCTGGTCATGGCTGAGACTGCGATTGCCGAGGCCCCGGCAAAGGCCGCAAGCGGCGGCAACATCCTTCAGGTCCGCAACCTGGAGGCCTGGTACGGCGAGTCCCACATCCTGCACGGGATCGATTTCGACGTGAACGCCGGCGAGGTCGTTACCCTGCTCGGGCGCAACGGCGCCGGCAAGACCACCACGCTGAAGTCGATCATGGGCATCATCGGCAAGCGCACCGGCTCGGTGAAGTTCAACAACCAGGACATCATCCGCACGAGCTCGGACAAGATCGCGCGGATGGGTATCGCGTTCTGCCCGGAAGAGCGGGGAATTTTCTCCAGTCTCGATGTGCGGGAGAACCTGCTGCTGCCGCCGGTGGTGCGTCCCGGCGGATTGCCGCTCGAACAGATCTTCGATCTGTTTCCGAACCTGAAGGAACGGCTCAACAGCCAGGGAACCAAGCTCTCCGGCGGCGAGCAGCAGATGCTCGCGATCGCGCGCATCCTGCGCACCGGCGCGAACTTCCTGATGCTGGACGAGCCGACCGAGGGTCTCGCGCCCGTCATCATCCAGCAGATCGGCCACACCATTGCGCGGCTCAAGAAGGAGGGTTTTACGATCCTCCTGGTGGAGCAGAACTTCCGGTTCGCATCCACCGTCGCCGACCGCTATTACGTGGTCGAGCACGGCAAGATCATTGACGGATTTTCCAATGCGGAGCTTGCCGCCAACATGGACAAGCTCCACACCTATCTCGGCGTCTAAAGCATGATCCGGAAAAGTGTCCCGCGGTTTTCCGAAAAGATCATGCTCAAACAAATGAACTGCCAACAAAAAGATTCATAGGAAGTAGCATGATGACAAAGTCGATCGCGTCGTTTCTGCTCGGCACGGCGTTGGCCGTGACCACCGCTGGTGCAGCCTTCGCGCAGGACAAGACCGTCAAGATCGGTGCGCTGTCCGATCAGTCCGGGCTCTATGCCGACCTCGGCGGACCGGGCTCGACGCTCGCCGCGCAGATGGCCGTGGAAGATTCCGGCCTGGCAGCGAAGGGCTGGAAGATCGACATCATCTCGGGCGATCACCAGAACAAGCCCGACATCGGCACCGCGATCGCGCGGCAATGGTTCGACGTCGACAAGGTCGACATCATCGTCGACGTGCCGAATTCCGGCGTGGCGCTCGCCGTCAACAACATCGTCAAGGAGAAGAACGGCGTCTACATCAATTCGGGTGCGGCGACTTCGGACCTCACCAACGCGCAGTGCTCGCCCAACACCGTGCACTGGACCTACGACACCTACATGCTGGCCCACACCACCGGCCAGGCGCTGGTGAAGGCCGGTGGCGACACCTGGTTCTTCCTGACCGCGGACTACGCCTTCGGCGCGGCGCTGGAGCGCGACACCACTTCGGTCATCACCGCCAATGGCGGCAAGGTGATCGGCGGCGTCAAGCACCCGCTGAACACGCCGGACTTCTCGTCCTTCCTGCTCCAGGCGCAGGCCTCCAAGGCCAAGGTCATCGGCCTTGCCAATGCCGGCGGCGACACCACCAACACGATCAAGCAGGCGGCCGAGTTCGGCATCGTCAAGGGCGGCCAGAAGCTCGCGGCGCTGCTGTTGTTCCTCACCGACGTCAAGGCGATCGGGCTCGAGACCGCGCAGGGCCTCAACTTCACCGAGACCTTCTACTGGGACATGAACGACCAGACCCGGGCGTTCTCCAAGCGCTTCGCCGAGAAGATGAAGAGCAATGCGCCGCCGACCATGGTGCAGGCCGGCGTCTACGCGGGCGTGCGTCACTATTTCAAGGCGCTGGAATCGCTCGGCGGCAACCCGCATGACGGCGCCAAGGTCGTCGAGAAGATGAAGTCGATGCCGACGGAAGACGATCTGTTCGGCAAGGGCGAGATTCAGCCCAACGGCCGCACCATCCACAATGCCTATCTGTTCGAGGTGAAGAAGCCCTCCGAGTCCAAGGGACCGTGGGACTTCTACAAGCTGGTCGGCACGGTGTCGGGCGACCAGGCCTTCACGCCGCTGTCCGAGAGCAAGTGCGCGCTCTTGAAGAAGTAAGATAACTGCCCGCAGGCCATCAGGCCCGCGGGCGACTTTCAGGGAACGCCGAAGGGACCGGGTGCGGGATCGATGCAGGCTCTTTACGCTCAGCTACTGGTGGGATTGATCAACGGCTCGTTCTACGCGCTGCTCAGTCTCGGGCTCGCCGTGATCTTCGGCATGCTCAACATCATCAATTTCGCCCATGGCGCGCTCTACATGATGGGCGCGTTCGTCGCCTATTTCCTGCTCAACAATGATTATCTCAGCATTGGCTATTGGCCGGCGTTGATTGTCGCGCCGATTGTCGTCGGCATTTTCGGCATGATCCTGGAACGGACCATGCTGCAATGGCTGACCGGGCTGGATCATCTCTACGGTCTGCTCCTGACCTTCGGCATTGCGCTGATCGTGCAGGGCGTGTTCCAGAACTACTTCGGCTCCTCTGGCATGCCTTACGCCATTCCGGACCAGCTCAAGGGCGGCATGAATCTCGGCTTCATGTTCCTGCCCATCTATCGCGGCTGGGTCGTCATCTTCTCCCTGGTGGTCTGCATCGCGACCTGGTTCCTGATCGAGAAGACGCGGCTCGGCGCCTATTTGCGCGCCGCCACCGAAAACCCGACGCTGGTGCGCGCCTTCGGCGTCAACGTGCCGCGCATGATCACGCTGACCTACGGCCTCGGTGTCGGCCTTGCCGCGCTCGCCGGCGTGCTGTCGGCGCCGATCAACCAGGTGCGGCCGCTGATGGGGGCCGACCTCATCATCGTGGTGTTCGCGGTGGTCGTGATCGGCGGCATGGGATCGATCATGGGCTCCATCATCACCGGCTTCGCGCTCGGTGTGATCGAGGGCATGACCAAGTATTTCTACCCCGAGGCCTCCAACACCGTCGTGTTCGTGCTGATGGTGCTGGTGCTTTTGGTGAAGCCAACGGGATTGACGGGAAGGGCGGCCTGATATGACAGCCTTGACGGACGACACGCTGCCGGTAGCCCCGCGCGCGATCCGCGACGAGATGATCGTGTTCGTCGTGATGGCGCTGCTGCTGGCTTCGGTCCCATTCACCGGCATCTATCCGTTCTTCGTGATGCAGGCACTGTGCTTCGCGCTGCTGGCCTGCGCCTTCAATCTTCTGATCGGCTATGGTGGCTTGCTGTCGTTCGGCCACGCGATGTTCCTGGGGACGGCCGGCTATTGCTCTGCGCACGCGTTGAAGGTGTGGGGGCTGCCGCCGGAGCTTGGCATCCTCGTCGGTGTCGCCGGGGCCTTGGTCCTCTCGATCGTGACCGGTTACATCTCGATCCGCCGCCAGGGCATCTATTTCTCGATGATCACGCTGGCGCTGTCTCAGCTGCTCTACTTTCTCTATTTGCAGACCCCATTCACCCACGGCGAGGATGGCATTCAGGGCATTCCGCAGGGGCACTTGTTCGGCGTCTTCGATATGACCAAGCCGACCGTGCTCTACTATGTCGTGCTCGTCGGCTTCCTCGCCGGCTTCCTGCTGATCTACCGCATCATCAATTCGCCGTTCGGCGAGGTGCTGAAGGCGATCCGCGAGAACGAGCCGCGCGCGATCTCGCTGGGCTACCGCACCGATCAGTACAAGTTCCTGGCTTTCGTCCTGTCCGGCACGCTGGCGGGCTTTGCCGGATCGCTGAAGGTATTCGTGGCGCAGAACGCCTCGCTCACCGACGTGCACTGGTCGATGTCGGGCGAGGTGGTGCTGATGACGCTGGTCGGCGGTCTCGGCACCGTCTTCGGCCCTGTGGTCGGCGCCTTCGCGATCATCGCCATGCAGCAATATCTGGCGGGGTTCGGCCAATGGGTGACGGTGATCCAGGGCTCGATCTTCGTGATCTGCGTGCTCACCTTCCGCCGTGGCGTCATCGGCGAAATCGCGCATTACCTCCGACGCTCGCTCTAAGGTGTTGATTTAAAGCCAATTTACTCATTGTGTGAAAGCGGTGGATGACCCGGCTCCGCGGGCGTGAGGTGGCACGCGCGTGGATCGAAAATGGTCTATGACAGTTTTATGACGGCCCGCTTGGGCCAGGCCATTTTCCAACCGGTAGTCTCTCTCCCATGATGCGATTGTTTCGCGCTTTCCTGCCCAAGGAAGAACGGTTCTTCGACCTGTTCGACCGCCACGCCAAGACCGTGATCCAGGGCTCGATCGCGCTCCAGAGCATGCTCAACGGGGGCGAGGAGACGCCGGTCTATTGCCAGCGCGTCAACCAGTTCGAGAACGATGCCGACAACATCACCCGTGAGGTGCTGACGGCGGTGCGCCGCACCTTCATCACCCCGTTCGACCGTGGCGACATCAAGAACCTGATCACCTCGATGGACGACGCCATCGACCAGATGCAGCAGACCGCCAAGGCCGTGATGCTGTTCGAGGTCCGCACCTTCGAGCCGCCGATGCGGGAGATCGGCGGGCTTCTGATCGAATGCGCCAATCTGGTCGGTCGTGCGCTGCCGCTGATGCAGAAGATCGGTCAGAACGTGGCCATGCTGACCGCGATCACCGAAGAGCTGGGCAAGCTGGAAGGCCGGGTCGACGATCTCCATGATATCGGGCTGAGGGAACTGTTCCTCAAGCATCGCGACGGCAACGCGATGGATTTCATCGTCGGCGCGGAGATCTACGACCACCTCGAGAAAGTCGCCGACCGCTTCGACGACGTTGCGAACGAGATCAACAGCATCGTCATCGAGCAAGTTTAGGGCAGGGCCGTGGATGTTGCGTTGGGTCTTCCCGTCCTGGTCGGACTGATCGCCGTCGCGCTGCTGTTCGACTTCCTGAACGGCCTGCACGACGCCGCCAATTCGATCGCGACCATCGTCTCGACCCGCGTGCTGCGGCCGCAATTCGCGGTGCTCTGGGCCGCCTTCTTCAATTTCGTCGCCTTCATGGTGTTCGGGCTGCACGTCGCCCAGACCATCGGCACCGGCATCATCGATCCCTCGATCGTGGATGCTCAGGTGATCTTCGCGGCTCTCGTCGGCGCCATCGTCTGGAACCTCGTGACCTGGGCGCTCGGCATCCCATCGTCCTCGTCTCACGCATTGATCGGCGGCTTATTTGGTGCCGGCGTGGCCAAAGCCGGCCTTTCGGCGGCGGTCTGGAGCGGATTGTCCAAGACGGTGATCGCAATCGTGCTGTCTCCGCTGGTCGGCTTCCTGCTCGCGATGGTACTGGTTGCGATCGTCTCCTGGGCTTCGGTGCGCTCCACGCCCTTTGCCGTCGATCGCGCCTTCCGCATCCTGCAATTTGCCTCCGCCTCGCTCTATTCGCTCGGACATGGCGGCAACGACGCGCAGAAGACCATGGGCATCATCGCCGTGCTGCTCTATTCGCAGGGCCATCTCGGCAGCGAATTCTCCATCCCGTTCTGGGTGGTGCTCTCCTGCCAGGCTGCCATGGCAATGGGCACGCTGATGGGCGGCTGGCGCATCGTCCGCACGATGGGCCTGCGCATCACCAAGCTGACCCCGATGCAGGGTTTTTGCGCCGAGACCGGCGGTGCCGCGACATTGTTCATGGCGACCTTCCTCGGAGTTCCCGTCTCGACGACCCATACCATCACCGGCGCGATCGTCGGCGTTGGCGCCGCCAGGCGCCTCTCGGCGGTGAGATGGAACGTCGCCAGCTCGATCGTATATGCCTGGGTGATCACGATGCCGGCCTCGGCGATCGTTGCCGCGCTCACCTGGTGGGCGGTCAAGATTTTCGTCAAGTAACGAGCTTCAGCCCGACAATTCCGGCGACGATCAGTCCGATGCTGGCGAGGCGGAACGCGGTGGCCGGCTCGCCGAACAGGATGATGCCGAGCGTCGCGGTGCCGACCGCGCCAATCCCGGTCCAGACCGCGTAAGCGGTTCCAATCGGAAGCGATTTGAGGGCGAGCCCGAGCAGGACGATGCTGCCGGCCATGGCGCCCAGCGTGAGGACCGACGGAACGAGCTTGGTAAACCCCTCGGTATATTTGAGGCCGATCGCCCAGGAGATCTCCAGCAGACCGGCGACGAACAGGATGCTCCAGGCCATGACGACCCTCCATTCAAGGCAGGGTCGTCCCCGCGACTGGCGTGCTGATGGGCAGGAAGGCCGTCCTTCCCATGCCCGATCCCGAGCCCGATATGGGGCTGGCCGGAAGCCTCCACAATCATCAAATGAGGCTTGATCAGGCTCATTTTCCCTGCCAAACGCTGCCGCAATGTCCGACATCGCCACCCCAGCCGAATCGACGGCCCGTTCCCCGCTTGCCGCTGAAGTGTCGCGGCGGCGCACCTTTGCGATCATCTCGCATCCGGACGCCGGCAAGACCACGCTGACCGAAAAGCTGCTGCTGTTCGGCGGCGCCATCAATCTGGCCGGTCAGGTCAAGGCCAAGGGCGAGCGGCGCAATACCCGCTCGGACTGGATGAAGATCGAGCGCGAGCGCGGCATCTCGGTCGTGACCTCGGTCATGACCTTCGAGTTCGAGGGCCTCGTGTTCAACCTCTTGGACACGCCGGGCCACGAGGACTTTTCGGAAGACACCTATCGCACGCTCACGGCGGTCGATTCCGCCGTGATGGTGATCGACGCCGCCAAGGGCATCGAGGCGCGCACCCGGAAGCTGTTCGAGGTGTGTCGTCTTCGAGACATCCCGATCATCACGTTCATCAACAAGATGGACCGCGAGAGCCGCGACGTCTTTGAGCTCCTCGACGAGATCGAGAAGACGCTGGCGCTCGATACCACGCCAATGACCTGGCCTGTCGGCCGCGGCCGCGAATTCCTCGGCACCTACGACGTCGTCAATGGCGGCGTGCGCCTGCTCGAAGGCGGCGGTGCCAAGACCGGCGCGGCGCAGCAGATCGAGATCGCCGAGCTCGCCAAGCTCAACGCCAATCTCGATGTGTCAGCGGTCAAGGACGAGCTTGAGCTCGTCACCGAGGCTTCAAAACCGTTCGAGCTCGAAGCGTTTCGCGAAGGCCATTTGACGCCGGTCTATTTCGGCAGCGCGCTGCGCAATTTCGGCGTCGGCGACCTGCTGCAAGGCCTCGGCAGGTTCGCGCCCGAGCCGCGCGCGCAGGAGAGCGACCAGCGCAGGGTCGAAGCCACCGATCCGCGCATGAGCGCTTTCGTGTTCAAGATCCAGGCCAACATGGATCCGAACCATCGCGACCGCATCGCCTTCGCCCGTCTGTGTTCCGGCAAACTGAGCCGCGGCATGAAGGCGAAGCTCGTGCGCACCGGCAAGAGCATGCCGCTGTCGAGCCCGCAATTCTTCTTCGCGCAGGACCGTTCGGTGGCGGACGAGGCCTTCGCCGGCGACGTCGTCGGCATTCCCAACCACGGCACGCTGCGGATCGGCGATACGCTGACCGAGGGCGAGGATTTCAACTTCGTCGGCGTGCCGAGCTTTGCGCCGGAAATCGTCCGCCGGGTGCGTCTCACCGACGCGATGAAGGCGAAGAAGCTGAAGGAAGCGCTTCAGCAGATGTCGGAAGAGGGCGTGGTGCAGGTGTTCCGCCCGCGCGACGGCGCGCCCGCGTTGGTCGGCGTCGTCGGCGCGCTCCAGCTCGACGTGCTCAAGGCGCGGCTGGAGGCGGAATATTCATTGCCGGTCGAATTCGAGGTCAGCGAGTTCCAGCTCGCGCGCTGGGTCTCTTCGGACGACCGCAAGAAGCTCGATACCTTCATCGCCGCCAACACCTCGAGCATCGCCGACGACGTCGACGGCGACCCCGTATATCTGGCGAGGAACGAGTTCTATCTCGGCTACACCAGGGAACGTGCCGAGGGCATCGCGTTCACCAATGTCAAGGATGTCAAGAAGAAGGGGTAGGGCGAGTTTCTTTGCTGTCATGCCCCGCGAAGGCGGGGCATCCAGTACGCCGCGGCCTCTCGGGTCGATCACGATCGCCTCTGGAATACTGGGTCGTCCGGCCAAGCCGGACGACGACACCGTGTGTACGCGCGAGCATGTGAACGCTTGCGGGCTTGACGGAATCTCTAGCGGTGCCACGTTCTAATGATGTGGCGCGGCATCCTTGTCCTAATCCTGCTCGCGATATCGACGGTCGCGGCCGACGCACGGCCTCGACAGATCAACCCAATTCCGTTTTCGCACGAGCCGTGCAGCGTGCTCGACGGCGAGCCCTGTACGCCGTCCTATTGCAGCGTGCTCGAGCATGGCCCCTGCATTCCCGAGATCGACTATCCCTATGGGCAGAACCTCCAGCTCACGATCGTGAGCGAGCCGGCGGAGGCGGATCGCGCCAAATACCAGAAGCCCGATCACGATCTCGACACGATCGGCGACCTCTTCGCCGAGCTGCGCACCTGCTGGTCGCCGCCATCGGACAATGCGCGCGCGGGCATGCAGATGGCCGTGCGTTTCAGCTTCAACAAATCGGGTGGTCTGATCGGTCCGCCGCGCCTGACCTATGCGACCGCGGGCGTCCCGGCTAATATCCGCTCGACCTATCTCGACGCCATCAACGAATCGTTGAATGCCTGCCTGCCGCTGAAATTCACCGGGGGTCTCGGGGGCGCTTTGGCCGGGCGGCCGATTGCGATCCGGTACGTCGACAATCGGACCTTGGGAAAATAACCGCCGTGACATCTCCATCCCCTCATCCTGAGGAGCGCGTTCTTTACGCGCGTCTCGAAGGATGCAGGCCGCGGTGTTGCGGCAGCCGGGCCGGCATGGTTCTCGCGGCGATGCGAAGCATCGTCCGCGAGACGGCGCTTTGCGCCTCCTCACCATGAGGGGTGAGAGTTGCGACCGGCGGCCAATCGATGATACGCCATAGGCGGGGGCGCTGGTAGAGGGGGAGGTTGTCGTGGGTCTGCTGGTGATGATCCTGGGGCTTGCGCTGTTTTTTGCGGCGCATGTGTTCACGACGAAACGCGAGGCGCGCGCGCAGGCAATCGCGAGACTGGGCGAGGGGACCTACAAGATCCTCTATTCGCTCGCCTCGCTCGCGGGGCTCGCGTTGATCATCTGGGGCTTCGCCCACTACCGTGCGACCGGCTGGATCGACGTCTGGTATCCACCGAAAGCATTCAAGCACATCACGCTCGCGCTGATGTTGCCCGCGGTCATCCTGGTGGTTGCGTCATATCTGCGTGGCCGCATCTATGCGACGCTGAAGCATCCGATGCTGGCCGGCATCAAGCTGTGGGCGGCGGCGCATCTTCTGGCCAATGGCGATCTCGGCTCCATCATCCTGTTCGGCTCGTTCCTGGGCTGGGCGGTGTATGATCGCATTACGCTGAAGCGTCGCACCGATGGCGGCGGCCCGCCGATTCCGGTGGGCGGCGTCACCAACGATCTGATCGCGGTCGCGGTCGGAATCGTCGCTTATCTGGCGCTGGCTTTTGCGTTCCATCCGGTCGTGATCGGGGTGCCCGTGATGGGTGGCTAGCCGATCAGCACAAGACAGGACCGGCATGCCCATGCGCGGAAAGTAACAAGAGCAACAAGGCAAGGGCAGCCCGATGGACTGGTCGCAATCTCAGATCCCACCAATGCGGTTCGAGGCGCGCTTCGGCGATCGGGTGGTGCCGGCATTTTGCGATCGGCCGTCGGGCCTGTGGACGATGATCACGGACGCCCGCGCCCGCAATGCCGACGGTGAAGCGCTGGTCTCAGGCAATGTCCGGCTGAGCTGGCGGCAGGCCGCGGAGCAGGCTGCGCGGATCGCTGCGGGCTTTCGCAAGTTCGGATTGCAGCGCGGCGATCGTGTCGCGATCCTGCTCGGCAACCGCGTCGAATTTCCGCTGCTGCTGTTTGCTGCCGCGCATGAGGGGCTCGTCACGGTGCTGCTCAGCACGCGCCAGCAGAAGCCGGAAATCGCCTATGTCCTCACCGATTGCGGTGCCAGAATCCTGATCCACGAGGCGGCACTCGCGGATCGTCTGCCAGATGCGCGGGATGTGCCCGATGTGATCCACCGCATCGCCGTCGACGACGATCCGGCTCTGTCGCGTTTCGCGGTGCTCGCCGACAATTTGCCGGCCAATGCACCCGCAGAGACGAGCGAGGAGGACACCGCGATGATCCTCTACACCTCAGGCACGACAGGCAAGCCGAAGGGCGCGATGCTGGCCCATTGCAACATCGTCCATTCCTCGATGATCTTCGCGTCCTGCCTGAAACTGACCTCAGCGGACCGTTCGATCGCGGCTGTGCCGCTCGGCCACGTCACCGGCGTCGTCGCCAACATCACGACGATGATCTGCTGCGGCGGCGCGCTGATCATCATGCCGGAGTTCAAGGCCGCCGAATATCTCAAGCTCGCCGCGCGCGAGCGCGTCACCTACACCGTGATGGTGCCGGCGATGTACAATCTCTGCCTGCTCCAGCCCGATTTCGACGGCTACGACCTGTCGAGCTGGCGCATCGGCGGTTTTGGCGGCGCACCGATGCCGGTCGCGACCATCGAGAAGCTCGAAACGAAGATTCCCGGTCTCAGGCTGATGAACTGCTACGGCGCGACCGAGACGACATCGCCCTCCACGATCATGCCCGGCGAGCTGACGGCGAGCCACATCGACAGCGTCGGCCTGGCCTGCCCCGGTGCGCGCGTCGTCGCGATGGGAGCGGATGGCCGCGAGCTGCCTCACGGCGAGATCGGCGAGCTCTGGATCCAGAGCGCCTCCGTCATCAAGGGGTACTGGAATAATCCGAAGGCCACGGCCGAGAGTTTCACTGCCGGATTCTGGCATTCCGGCGATCTGGGCTCGGTCGATGCGGAAGGTTTTGTCCGGGTGTTCGACCGGCAGAAGGACATGATCAATCGCGGCGGCCTGAAGATCTATTCGGCCGAGGTCGAATCCGTGCTGGCCGGCCATCCAGCCGTGGTCGAGAGCGCGATCGTTGCCAAGACGTGCCCGGTGCTGGGTGAACGCGTTCATGCCGTGGTGGTGACGCGCGCGCCGGTGGACAGCGAGGCCTTGCGCGCCTGGTGCGCGGAGCGGCTGTCCGACTACAAGGTCCCGGAAACCATGGTGATCACCGCGGAGCCGTTGCCGCGCAATGCCAATGGCAAGGTGCTGAAGCGGCAGCTGCGGGAGCTTCTGGGAACCTGAGTCGGGCAGGGCCCTCCGGGCGATCCCGGGTGGTTAACGCCTTGATCGGGCTCGCTTTGCCTTGCCACCGCCATATCGATAGGGTATCGCCGCCGCCACGCGGGGACGGGTTTTTGACGCGGACGATCTGGCGCGCATTCCTGACCGGGTATGGGGTTAGCTTAAGTGTCTGAATTATTTGACGAAGTCGACGAGGAAGTACGTCGCGAGCAGCTCAAAAGGCTGTGGGACAAGTATTCGATCTATTTCATCGCCCTGATGGTGTTGATCGTCGCCGCCGTGGGTGGCTGGCGCGGTTACCAGTATCTGGAGGCCAAGAAATCCGCGGAGGCCGGCGCCGCCTTCGAGAAAGCCGCCGAGCTGTCCGATCAGGACAAGCATACGGAGGCCGAGGCGGCCTTCACCGAGCTCGCCGCCAAGGCTCCATCGGGCTATCGCACCCTGGCGCGGCTGCGTGCTGCAGCCGAGGCGGCGCCCCGCGATCCCAAGGCGGCGGCCAAGCTGTATGACGACATTGCCGCCGACCGCAGCGTGGGCGGCGAGTGGCAGGATTTGGCGAGGATTCGCGCTGCCGGCTTGCTGGTCGACAGCGCGTCCTATGCCGACATGCAGCAGCGGCTGGAAGCTTCCGCCGCGCCCAAATCGACCTTCCGCCACAGCGCCCGCGAGATGCTGGCGCTGTCGGCTTGGCGCAACAACGACATGACCGCGGCCCGCAAATGGCTCGACGCGATTGCCGAGGACGGCGAAACGCCGGCCGGCCTGCGCTCACGCGCCGAGGCGCTGCAGGCCCTGCTGCCGCCCGTCGCCAAGAGCTGATTCAAGAGCTGAGCCAAGAGCTGACGGCCCCGAGAGACGAGATACCGATATGCTCCGCACGCCACGCTTGATCGCAGCCGCCGTCCTGATCGCCTTCACGGGCGTCCTCGGCGGTTGCTCCAGCTTCGATCCGAGCGACATGCTCGACTTCCTCGATACCAAGAAGAAGCTGCCGGGCGACCGCAAGCCGGTGTTCCCGGAGGGCGTGCCGGGCCTCGAGCAGGGCGTTCCGAAGGACATGTACAAGGGCGCGCAGCAGCAGCCCGATCCGAACGCGCCTGCCGTTGCGGCCTTGCCACCGGAGCCTCCGCCCGAGCCGGCCAAGCCGGCGAAGGGTGCCAAGGCGAAAAAGACCAGGCAGCCGGCCGCCGCCGCAGTCGCGCCGGCAGAGGCGCCCGCCGGCGAAGTCGATGGCGAGGCCCAGCCGGAGGCCGCGCCGCCCGCGGCCGCTCCGCCCAAGAAGATCGTGCGCAAGCGCACCACTGCGCCGCCGCCCGATCAACCCGTCCAGCAGGCGCAACCGACCCAGACCACCCAGCAGCAATCGCAGGGCGCCTTCCCGGCGCCGATGCCGAGCGGCAGCTTCTCGCGCTAGAGCATGATCCGGAAAAGTGCGAAGCGGTTTTCCAAAAAGATCGTGTTCAAACAACAACCTAAAGCGTGGTGAGGATTCATCCCAGCCTCATCGCGCTTTAATAATTTCATTTCATTGACAGGCGCAGCTCCGGCAGCGCACGAATGACCCATGTCCTTTAAGATTGCCATTATCGGCCGGCCCAATGTCGGCAAGTCGACGCTGTTCAACCGCCTGGTTGGGCAGAAGCTCGCGCTCGTCGATGACCTGCCCGGCGTCACCCGCGACCGCCGCGAGGGCGAGGCCAGACTCGGCGATCTCGAGTTTACCATCATCGACACAGCCGGCCTCGACGAGGGCGCCAAGGGCTCGCTGACCGCCCGCATGCAGGAGCAGACCGAGGCCGCGATCGCACAGGCCGATGTGCTGTTCTTCGTGATCGATGCCCGCAGCGGCCTCACGCCCAACGATCGCGCCTTCGCCGATTTCGCCCGCAAGGCCGACAAGCCGGTGCTGCTTGTTGCCAACAAGAGCGAAGGCAAGCATGGCGATGCCGGCGCGATGGAGGCCTTCGCGCTCGGCCTCGGCGATCCCATCCAGATCTCGGCCGAGCACGGCGAGGGCATGGGCGAGCTCTATGATGCCCTTAGAGAGCTGATGCCGGAGCCTGTCGACGAGGATGAAGTCGAGGACGACGAACCGCTGACGGAGGAAGAGGCCGCCACGCGTCCGATCCGGGTCGCCATCGTCGGCCGGCCCAACGCCGGCAAGTCGACGATGATCAATCATCTGCTCGGCGAAGAGCGCCTGCTGACGAGCCCGGAGGCCGGCACCACGCGCGATTCCATCGCGGTCGAGATCAACTGGAAGGGTCGCGATTTTCGCGTGTTCGACACCGCAGGTCTGCGCCGGCGCTCGCGCATCGAGGAGAAGCTCGAAAAGCTCTCGGTCGCAGACGCACTGCGCGCGGTGCGCTTTGCCGAAGTCGTCGTGATGATGATGGATGCGCAGAACCGCTTCGAGGAGCAGGATCTTCGTATCGCCGACCTGATCGAGCGCGAGGGGCGCGCTGTCGTGCTCGCCGTCAACAAATGGGACCTGATGGAGAGCAAGGGTGGCGGTGCGATTTCGAACCTGCGCCGCGATGCCGATCACTTGCTCCCGCAGGTCAAGGGCGTGCCGATCGTCGCCGTCTCCGGCCTGATGGGCGAGGGCATTGACCGCCTGATGCAGGCGATCCAGGACGCCTATGCGCTTTGGAACCGGCGTGTCTCGACCTCGTCGCTGAACCGCTGGTTCGAGGAGGCGGTCCAGGCCAATCCGCCGCCCGCCGTGTCCGGCCGACGGCTCAAGCTGAACTACATCACGCAGACCAAGGCGCGCCCGCCGAGCTTCGTGCTGTTCTGCTCGCGCGCGGACGCGGTGCCGCAGTCTTATCTGCGCTATCTCACCAATTCGATGCGTGAGGCCTTCGAGCTGCCGGGCACGCCGGTGCGTATCACCCTGCGCGAGAAGGCCAATCCCTTCGCCCACAAGCGCAAGCGGCCGTCGTGAGCAACGAAGCCGGCGAGGCGATGGCGCAGGGCGCTACGCCGGTCCGGCGCGGTGCGGTCGCCTTCATCTTCGTCACCATCCTGCTCGATATGCTCGCGCTCGGCGTGATCATGCCGATCCTGCCAAAACTGATCGAGAGCTTCGTCGACAACGACACGGCGCACGCGGCCCGCATCTTCGGCCTGTTCGGCACCGCCTGGGCGCTGATGCAGTTCGTGTTCTCGCCGGTGCTCGGCGCGCTGTCGGATCGCTTCGGGCGGCGGCCGGTGGTACTGCTGTCGAATTTCGGGCTCGCGGCCGACTATGTGCTGATGGCGCTGGCGCCGTCGCTGGTCTGGCTGTTCGTCGGCCGCGTCATCTCCGGGATCACCTCCGCCAGCATCTCGACCGCCTTTGCCTACATTGCCGACATCACGCCGCCGGAGCGGCGCGCGGCGGTCTTCGGCAGGATTGGCGCTGCCTTCGGCGCCGGCTTCGTGCTGGGCCCGGCGCTGGGCGGTCTGCTCGGCGATATCGATCCGCGCCTGCCGTTCTGGGCCTCGGCGGCCTTAAGCTTCGCCAATGCGCTCTATGGGCTGTTCGTCCTGCCGGAATCGCTGGCGGCGGACAAGCGCGCGCCGTTCCGCTGGACGAGCGCCAATCCGGTCGGTGCGCTCCGCCTGCTGCGTTCCAACGCGGTGCTCGCTGCGTTGTCCGTCGTCAATTTCATCGCGCAGGTCGCGCATGTCGTGCTGCCCTCGACCTTCGTGCTCTATGCCACCTATCGCTATGGCTGGGATTCGAAAACCGTGGGATTGACGCTGGCGATGGTCGGCATCTGCGCCATGGTGGTGCAGGGGCTTGCGATCGGCCCGATCGTGCGCGTGCTCGGCGAGCGGAACGCGTTGTTGATGGGCCTGTGCTGTGGCGCGGTCGGCTTCTTGATCTTCGGCGCAGCGCCGACCGGGCCGCTGTTCTGGCTCGGCATTCCCGTGATGTCGCTGTGGGGGATTTCGGGTGCGGCCATGCAGTCGCTGATGACGCGGCTGGTCGCGCCCCATCAGCAGGGCCAGTTGCAGGGCGCAACCGCGAGCGTGCAGAGCGTGTCGCAGCTCGTCGGCCCGTTCCTGTTCACGCTGACGTTTTCATTCTTCATCGGCGCCAGCGCGCCACTCCATCTACCCGGCGCGCCGTTCCTGCTCGCGGCGGTGTTGATGGTGGTGTGCGTGGCGATCGCGGTGCGGGCGCTGGCCGCGGCGAAGACGGCGTCGTAGTCTCATAGGGTGGCCAAAGCGAAAGCGTGCCCACCGCCTTCTTCGGTTGTGGCGAGATGGTGGGCAGGGCGCTTTCGCGCCTTGCCCACCCTAAGAGTTATCTGGCTTACTTCTTCACCAGCGGACACTCGCTGGCCTCGAGCGGCTTGGCGGCGTCTTCCGGCGTGATGGTCGCCACCAGCTTGTAATAGTCCCACGGATACTTCGATTCTTCCGGCTTCTTCACCTCGAACAGATAGGCCGGGATGATGCGACGGCCGTCGACACGCAGCGGGCCCTTGCCGAACAGTGGATCGTCGGTCGGGATTTCCTTCATCTTGGCAACGACCTTGGCGCCGTCACGCGGATTAGCGCCGAGCGCGTCCAGCGCTTTCAGGTAGTGCAGCACGGCCGCGTAGTTGCCGGCCACCGTCATCGAGGGCATGGCGTTCTTGGGCGAGACCTTCTGGAAGCGCTTCGACCATTCACGGGTGCTGTCGTTGAGATCCCAGTAGAAGGACTCGGTGAAGGTGAGGCCCTGCGCCGTCTTCAGGCCGAGTGAATTCACGTCGGTGATGAACAGCAACAACGCTGCGAGCTTCTGGCCGCCCTGAACGATGCCGAATTCGGACGCCTGCTTGATCGCGTTGGTGGTGTCGCCACCGGCATTGGCGAGACCGACGATCTTGGCTTTCGATGACTGAGCCTGAAGCAGGAAGGAGGAGAAGTCAGCCGTGTTGAGCGGGTGCTTGACGCCGCCGAGCACCTTGCCGCCATTGGCGGTAACGACGGCGCTGGTGTCACGCTCCAACGCGTGACCGAAGGCATAGTCGGCGGTCAGGAAGAACCAGCTGTCGCCGCCGGCCTTGGTCAGCGCCTTGCCGGTGCCGTTGGCAAGCATGTAGGTGTCGTAGGTGTAGGAAATCGTGTTCGGCGTGCAGGCCTTGCCGGTGAGGTCGGCGGTTGCCGCGCCCGAGTTGAGCAGCACCGAGTTCTTTTCCTTGACAAGGTTGCTGACCGCGAGCGCCACGCCCGAGCTCGGCGTGTCCGCGATGACGTCGACCTTCTCGTTGTCGATCCATTGCCGTGCGATGTTGACGCCTATATCGGGCTTGTTCTGGTGATCACCCGAGAGGACCTCGATGGTCCAGCCCTTGGCCTTCATGCCCGAATCTTCGACCGCCATCTTGATCGCGGCCACCGAATTCGGTCCGCCGATGTCGGCATAGAGGCTGGACATGTCGTTGAGCACGCCGATCTTGACGGTCTTGTCCTGTCCTTTTTCTTGGGCGTAGGCGGATGTGGCAAAACCGAAGGCGGCGCAGGCCAAAAGGGCCGCGGAGCGGCGCGCGAACGTCGTTGTCATGACAGGTTCCCTCCATTGTCAAATATGCGGACGGCTCTCTTGCGGAGCCTTGTTCCGGCTGATGGCTCTACCGTGTCCCACGGCCGGCGGCAATGCGCCTAAAGCCGGATGACGCTGCGTCGTGGCGTCATCCGTCGGTTAACTTTTGGGCAAAATGCGTCGAGACGCTATTTCAGCGCGTCCGATGTCAGCTTGAATTTCTGGATGCGTTTTCCGGTGTCAACCTCGGCGGTATAGACATTACCCTTGGCGTCGATCGCCATGGCATGCACCCAGTGGAATTGCCCGGCATTGCGGCCGTTGTGGCCGAAGCTGCCGACCACGCTGCCGTCGTCGCGCTTGATAACCCTGATCTCGTTGTTTTCGCCATCCGCGCTGAGCAGCCAGGTCTGCTTCGGATCGGGCCAGATCGCGATGTCCCACACCGCGCCGTTGCCGAGCGTGTTCTTCTCGAAGAAGAACTCCTTCACGAAGGTGCCGTCCTTCCTGAACACCTGGATCCGGTTGTTGATGCGGTCGCAGACGTAGACGAGACCGTCATTGGCGAGCTTCACGCAATGGACGGGATTGCCGAATTGCTGAGAAACTGGCGCCTTGGGATCATACGCGGCCTGCTTGGTGTCGTCGGGCTTGTTGCCGTAGGCGCCCCAGTGCCGCTTGTAGGCGAGCGTGGTTGCGTCGAACACGATGACGCGGCGGTTGCCATAGCCGTCGGCGACGTAGATTTCGTTCGCGTCCTTGTCGATCGCGGTTTCGGCGGGCTTGCCGAGCTGCGTCGTGTCGTTGCTGCCGAGGCTCGGCGCGATCTTGCCGATCTGGGCGACGAACTTGCCGTCGAGCGTGAATTTCAGGATGGCGTTGTCGTTGTCGGCATTGCCGCCGACCCAGACGAAGCCACGTTCGTCGACCTCGATGCCGTGCTCGCGGCCAACCCATTCATAGCCTTCGCCCGGACCGCCCCAGGATCGCAGCAGGTTGCCGTCGCTGTCGAATTCGAGCACCGGCGGTGCCGACACGCAGCATTTGGAACGCGGCGGGTTGAGGCTCGCGCCTTTCTCGTCGTCGGTGAGCGAGCGTGGGCGATGGATCACCCAGATGTGGCCTTGCCAGTCGACGGTGATGCCGCCGACCTGGCCGAGGATCCAGTTGTTCGGCAGCTGTTTGGGCCAGGAGGAATCGACCGCGAACGTCGGGACATCGCCGGCGGTTGCCGCGCCCGGAAGCACAAACGCGATAGCCGCGATCAGGATGGAGAAGGCGTGAGAGACATTTGCGAGCGCACGCGTAACGCCTGCGCGATCATGCCATGGCGCCATGGCAACCTCCCTTTATTGGCTTGCGGCTTGCTGCCGCTTGAGCGCGGGCAGTCAATCGCGGGGAGGCGCTTGAGTCAATCAGGCCGGCGAGCGGAAGCTCATCAGGCTGCGCGTCTTGTAATCATAGAACTTGCCGGTCTCGGTCCAGTCCGGCGCGCACATCGGAACGATGAATTCGGCGACCTGCTCGGGCGTTTCCAGCGTCGCCGGGTCTTCGCCCGGCATCAGCGTGGCGCGCATGCGGGTGCGGACCGGGCCGGGATTGAACAGGTTGATGCGCAGCTTCGTATTTGCGGTCTCCTGCGCCCAGGCGCGCGCCAGCGTTTCCAGCGCGGCCTTGGAGGCGGCGTAGGGGCTGACATAGGCGGTGGCCTTGTTGGCCGCGCCCGAGGTGATGAATACCGCGCGACCGGCGTCGGATTGCTTGAGCAGCGGCTCCATGCAGCGGATCAGCTGGAAGTTCGCGGAGACGTTGACGGCCATCACGTCGTTGAAAGCCTTCAGCTCGATATGGCCGACCGGCGAGGAGGGGCCGAGCACGCCGGCATTGCCGACGAGGATGTCGAGCTTGCCGTAGCGTTCGTGCAGGCCGGCGCCGAGCCGCGCGATGCCGTCGGAATCGGTGAGATTGAGCGGCACCAGCGTGGCGCTGCCGCCGTCCTTGCGGATTTCGTCGTCGAGCTCTTCCAACCCGCCCTGCGTACGCGCCACAGCGACGATATGCGCGCCGGCCCTGGCGAGCGCCTTGGCCGTGGCCAAGCCGATGCCGCGCGAGGCGCCGGTGACGAGAGCGATGCGGTTGGCGAGAGGTTTTGTCATTAAGGTTCTATCCAGCGTCGTCCCGGCGAAGGCCGGGACCCATACGCCGTGACGGCGATGATTGGGTGAAGATGGTCATGGCCATCCTCTTCAAACCACACAGACCTGTGGTTATGGGTCCCGGCCTTCGCCGGGACGACACCTCAGCTCGCCTCCGCCAGTAGCGACAACTGCCGCGGCTGCTGCTCGGTCTGGGTCTGGTCGGTGAGGTGGGTCGGATACGCCCCGGTGAAGCAGTGATCCGAGAA
Source organism: Bradyrhizobium nivariense (assembly GCF_029846715.1). GTDB lineage: Bacteria > Pseudomonadota > Alphaproteobacteria > Rhizobiales > Xanthobacteraceae > Bradyrhizobium. Next base: position 115,579 of record NZ_JARVWW010000001.1, on the reverse strand, counting down.
TTTCGGATTGGCGGGGTCGCGGCCGGGCTCGCCCATGGCGCGGTACATGCCGTCGATCGACAGGAAGGCGAGCGAGTCGGCGCCGATGATCTCGCGCATCTCCTCCAACGAATGCGTCGCGGCCAGCAGGCCGCCACGGTCGGGCAGGTCGATGCCGTAATAGTCGGGATAGAGGATCGGCGGCGAGGCGAGGCGGAAGTGCACTTCCTTGGCGCCGGCGTCGCGCATCATGCGCACGATCTTCTTCGAGGTGGTGCCGCGCACCAGCGAGTCGTCGATCAGGATGATGCGCTTGCCTTCGATCGCTGCGCGGTTGGCCGAATGCTTCATGCGCACGCCGGATTCGCGGATCGCCTGCGTCGGCTGGATGAAGGTGCGGCCGACATAATGGTTGCGGATGATGCCGAGCTCGAACGGCACGCCGGAATGCTGGCTGTAGCCGACCGCGGCGGGCACGCCGGAATCCGGCACCGGCACCACGACGTCAACCGGGACGTGGCTCTCGCGCGCGAGCTGCGCGCCAAAGGCCTTGCGCACCTCGTAGACCGAGCGGCCGTGAACGATGGAATCCGGACGGGAGAAGTAGATGTACTCGAAGATGCAGGGACGCGGCGCGATCGGCGGGAACGGCTTGTGGATGTCTTGACCGTTGTCGTCGAACACGATGACCTCGCCGGGCTCGATGTCGCGGACGAAGCGTGCGCCGATAATGTCGAGCGCACAGGTCTCGGAGGTCAGGATCGGGCAGCCATCGAGCTCGCCGAGCACGAGCGGACGGATGCCACGGGGATCACGCGCGCCGACCAGCTTCTTGTTGGTCAGCGAGACCAGCGCATAGGCGCCCTCGATCTCGCGCAGCGCGTCGATATAGCGCTCGATGAAGCGGCTGCGCCTGGAGCGCGCGACCAGGTGCAGGATCACCTCAGTGTCGGTGGTCGACTGCATCATCGCGCCGTTCTTCACGAGCTCGCGACGCAGCGTCAGGCCGTTGGTAAGGTTGCCGTTGTGGGCGACCGCAAGGCCGCCGGCATTCAATTCGGCGAACAGGGGCTGCACGTTGCGCAGGATGGTCGCGCCGGTGGTGGAATAGCGGACATGGCCGACCGCCATGTTGCCGGGCAGGCGGTCGATCACCTCGCGGCGGGAGAAGGTGTCGCCGACGAGACCGAGGCGGCGTTCGGAATGAAAGCGGCCGCCGTCATAGGAGACGATGCCCGCGGCCTCCTGACCGCGGTGCTGAAGGGCATGGAGGCCGAGTGCCGTGACGGCGGCGGCATCGGGGTGGCCGTAGATGCCGAAGACGCCGCATTCCTCGCGCAGCGTATCTCCCTCCAGATCGTCCTGAAGCTCTAGCGCGGCCGGGCCGAGATCAAGTTGGGCGTCCTGGTCAGGGTTTCGCATCTCGTCCGAGCCTCTCTTTAGGGCTTAATCAACGCGCCGCGGGTTTCTCGATCAGCTTTTTAAGGCTGTCACGAGCCGGTTTGCTGTATCCGTCGCCACTGCCCGAAGGCTGCTGCTCGGAATCAGTTTGCTCATCATCTGGTTTGTTTTTCTTGAATCTCTTCAAGATGGTGTTCTCGGGGTCGTCAGGCAAGAGGGCCATCAGCCAATCCCCGGTTCCCTGGAGCACCACGCGGGATTTGGCCCCCGTGACCCAATCCGGGCGCTGCTTGTCCGGCACCAGCCAAGTGAAGAACAGGAAGGCGACCACGACGATCAAAAGCCCGCGAGCCAGCCCGAACAGGAAGCCGAGGGTGCGGTCCAGCGCGCCGATGCGCGAATCCAGGATCATGTCGGAAATCCGGACCGTGATCACGGAGACCACGACCAGGGTGCCCACGAACACGCCGGCGACCACGACTACGCTCGCGACGGTATCGTTGTTGAAATAGGTCTTTGCGGTCGGCAGCAGCTTTGAGAACGAATAAAGGGTGACGATCGCCGCCGTGCCCCAGGCCGCGATCGACAGGATTTCGCGCATGAAGCCGCGGACCATCGCGAGCAGGCCCGAGATCAGCATCACACCGAGCAGGATCAGGTCGAGGAGTGTTACTGGCATCGGCTGGTCTGGTCCGCTCGTACTTCAAAGGTGCTCAGCGAATCGGTGTTTGGCCGCCGCCCCAAGTGAGGGCCAGACGACGTTCCCGGCAAGGCCGCAACCACGCAATCCCATGCTGCTTTTGTGACGGCTGTATAGCGGCGAGGGCGGCAAACGTCACCTCCACCTAACCCTCTCCGCGGCGGAATCTTGCCGGTGTGGCATTTTTCTCCGCCGGCGCGTTCGATTCGCCCCGGCGGGAGCCACGAGCGGCGATCTCGGCCACCAGGGTCGTCAGGCTGTTGATCGCGTTGAGCGTGAGCCCGGCGTCGCCGCCGGCTTCGCCCCGGGCCGATTCGGGCAGCACAGCGCGCTGGAAGCCGAGTTTGGCCGCTTCCTTGAGCCGGGCGGGGGTCTGCGCCACCGGGCGGACCACGCCGGAGAGCGAAATCTCGCCGAAATAGACCGCATCGGTGGGTAACTGCGCATTAACCAGCGAGGACACCAGCGCCGCCGCGGCGGCCAGATCAGCTGCCGGCTCGTGGATGCGCAGGCCGCCCGCGACGTTCAGATAGACGTCGTGGCCGGACAGCTTGACCCCGCAATGGGCCTCCAGCACCGCGAGCACCATCGAGAGTCGGCTCGGGTCCCAGCCGACCACGGCTCGGCGCGGAGTGCCAAGCGAGGTTGGCGCCACCAGCGCCTGCAATTCGACCAGAAGCGGTCGGGTGCCTTCGATGCCCGCGAACACGGCGGTGCCGGGGGTGCCGAGATCGCGCTCCGACAGAAACAGCTCGGACGGGTTGGTGACCTCGCGCAGGCCCAGGCCCGTCATCTCGAACACGCCGATCTCGTCGGTCGGGCCGAAACGATTCTTCACGGCGCGCAGGATGCGGAACTGCTGCGAGCCTTCGCCCTCGAAGGACAGGACGGCATCGACCATGTGCTCGACCACGCGCGGGCCGGCGATCTGACCGTCCTTGGTGACGTGGCCGACCAGGATGATCGCCGCACCGGTCTTCTTGGCGAATCGGATCAGCGCCTGCGCCGAGGCGCGCACCTGGGTGACCGTGCCGGGCGCGGATTCCACCGTGTCGGTCCACATGGTCTGGATCGAGTCGATCACGATCAGCCGTGGGACTGCGCCTTCCGACAGGGTCGAGACGATGTCTTCGACGGAGGTCTCGGCGGCGAGCTGCACCGGCGCATCGGAAAGCCCGAGCCGCTCGGCGCGCAGGCGCACCTGGGCGATGGCCTCTTCGCCGGAGATGTAGACGATGCGATGTCCGGCACGCGCCATCAGGCTCGTCGCCTGCGTGAGTAGCGTAGATTTGCCGATGCCGGGATCACCGCCGACCAGCAGCACCGAGCCGCGGACAAAGCCGCCACCGGTGACGCGGTCGAACTCGGTCATGCCTGAGGACAGGCGAGGTGCGTCCTGGGTTTTCCCCGCCAGACTCTCCAGGGCAAACGTGCGTCCCTTGCGCTTGGAGCGGATCGACACCGGAATGCTGCCGGTCGCGTCCTCCTCGGCGAGCGTATTCCACTCGCCGCAGGACTCGCACTTGCCCTGCCAGCGGTTATAGGCCGCGCCGCAGTTCTGACAGACGAAGGAAAGCGTGTTTTTGGCCATGGGGGACAGCGAGTCTGGGGACAGCGAGTCGTGGGTTTCGGGTTTGCTGATAGCACGGAATGACGGCTCGAGAGAGCGAGCCCAGCCGCATCCCGAATATCGCAATTCGGCACGCCCGATACACCCTTTGTTAGCTCTATGCCGCCGCGTCCGGCCGGACTTTGCCAAATGTTAGCAGACGCGGGTCCAGTTACGGAACCAATACGGGATGGCGAAACGAATGACGGGACTTTTGCGTATATTGCTCGCTGTGGGCATGGCCTGCGGCGTTCTTATGCCGCTTGGCGGTGCTGTTGCGGCCGACGCGAAGCCTCTCAACGTCGTTTTCGTGAACCCGGGCAAGACTGGCGAAGTCTATTGGGACATGGTCTCGCAGACCATGCAGGCCGCCGGCCGCAAGCTCGGCGCGCATGTCGAGGTGCTGTCCAGCGAGCGCAATTACCGCACCATGCAGGAGCTCGGGTTCGGCGTGGTGGCTCGTCCCGACAAGCCCGACTTCCTCATTCTCTCGAACGAGGAATCCGCGGCCGTCCCGATTCTGGAGGCGGCCGAGGCTGCCGGGGTCAGGACGCTGCTGTTGTCGAACACGCTGATCGGCGACGACGCGGCGCGTCTTGGACCGCCGCGCCAAAAGCTCAAGACCTGGCTCGGCGACATCACGACGGATCTTCAGACCGCGGGCGCGCGGATGGCCAATGCCCTGATCGGCGCGGCGCGTGCCGAGAAATGGCAGAGCCCGGACGGCAAGATTCACATTCTCGGCATCGGCGGCGACGAGATCACGCCGGCCTCGATCGCCCGCAACGCGGGTCTCAAGCTCGCCGTGGAGGCCGCGTCCGACGTCGTGGTGGATCGGATGCTGTTCGCCAACTGGACGCAGTCGGAGGCCGAGCATGTCACCGCGAATTATCTGAGCTGGGCCGCGCGCAAGGAGATCCGGCCTGCCGGCATATGGGCCGGAAACGATCCGATGGCGCTCGGTGCGCTTCGCGCGGTGATCGCTGCCGGTCTCATGCCCGGTCGGAACATCCAGGTGGTCGGCCTCAACTGGTCGGAGGAAGCGCTGCGCGAGATCAAGGCGGGCCGTCTGCTCCTGACCGACGGCGGGCATTTCCTGCTCGGCGGCTGGTCGATCGTTCTGCTGCGCGACTACGCCGACGGCTGCGATTTCGCGGCCGCATCACCCCGCGTTGAGGTCAGGACGTCTGCGATCACGCGCGATAACCTCGCTGCAGTCGGCGACCTCATCAGGACGCGCGCCTTTGACCGGATCGATTTCGCGCGTTTCAGGGCCAAGGCAGGGCGCTGCGGCCAGTACGACTTCTCCGTCGATGCGCTCATCTCGTCGCTGGCGCCTCTGGAAGGCGCTGCTGACTGATGCGAAACGGTGACGACATGACCGATCCGGATCGCAAGCAGCAGTCCGCGCCGCCGCGCTTGCGCTCGGTCGTCCGCGCGATGATCTGGGCCACTGTGCCCGTTCTGCTGCTGGTACAATTGCTCGCCTCCGCCGGCGTCGAGGCCTCGAGCTTCTGGTCGCAGATCAGGCAGCTCGACGCCCGCATCGCCCGCGTCGCCGAGAGCCGCGCCGAGCTGATCGCCGAACCGCTCTGGAAGATGCGTTACGACCAGGTCACGGGCGTGCTCAACGAGATCATGCACGACGAGACCATCGCCGCGGCGGCCGTTTACGACGATACCGGCACAGCGATTGCCCGCGTGGTGGCGCGCCCGGCGGGGCAGGCGGTCACGGAGGTCTCGCGTCCGATCAACTACAGCAACGGCAACATGGCCGTTCAGGCCGGCCACATCGTGATCGCCTATTCGCATGCGGCGCTCTATGCGGACACGGGCAGCCGGCTGGTGCTGCTGCTGGTCGTCGGCCTCTTCGCAACGCTTGCGACGCTGATCGCCATGCGGATCTCCGCCAACATCTTCATCGGCAAGCCGCTGGCGGCAATGATGTCCGCGATCCAGCGCAGCAAACAGGACGGCCGCGCCTATCCGGCGGAGGTCAAATCCTCGAACGAATTCGGCCAGCTCGCGCGTGCCTTCAACGCCATGCAGCACACGACGTCGGGTGCGCTCGACCGGCTCGGCCACATGGCCGCGCACGATCCGCTGACGGGGCTGCCCAATCGCCGCTCGCTGTCCGAGCACCTGGTGAGCTTGAGCAACGATGCCGGCTCGCCGGACGCGCTAATCGCGTTCTGCTTCATCGATCTCGACGACTTCAAGGGCATCAACGACACCTTTGGCCATGATGCCGGCGACAAGTTCCTGGTGCAAATTTCCGAGCGCCTTCGTGGTGCGGTCGAACCGCAAGATTGGGTGGCCCGGCTCGGCGGCGATGAATTCGTCGTGATCCGACCCGAGGTCAGCAACGAGGAGACCGCGCAGAGGTTTGCGCGCCAATTGCTGGATGCGATTTCCGAGCCGATCCGGCTGCACGACAAGCAGGTCGTGCCGCGCGCCAGCATCGGCCTTGCCGTGCGACGCGCCGGAGATTCCGAGCTTTCGCACCTGCCGGCGCTCGCCGACATTGCGCTCTACCACGCCAAGAGCAAGGCGCCCGGCACCGTTGCCGTGCTCGACGAATCGCTCCAGCGCGACTATCGCCGCCGCCGGGATCTCGAACTCGCCATTCCCACAGGCTTCGCCGAGGGGCAGTTCGAGGTCTGGTATCAAAGTCAGGTCGATCTCGAAAGCCACGAAATCGTCGGCCTGGAAGCGCTGATCCGTTGGCGCCATCCGGAACGCGGCGTGATCGGTCCGGGCGAATTTTTGCCGCTGATCGAGCGCAGCGGCAACAATGCGCGGCTGACGCGCTACGTGCTCACCGACGCCTGCCGCGCGCTGCAACGTTTGGCTGCGGCCGGCAGACCGCATATCCGGATCGCGATCAATCTGCCGCCGTCAGAGCTCGCCGACCATTCGCTCGCGGCCGAGCTGCGCGCGACCTGTGCGCGCTTCGATGTCGCGGCATCATTGCTGGAGCTTGAGATCACCGAGGGATCGCTGATCAGCAACATCGCCAGCGCATCCGAGACGCTGCACCGCCTGCGGCGCCTGGGCGCCACCATCGCGCTCGACGATTTCGGCACGGGCTACAGCTCGCTCGCCCATCTTAGGCGGTTTCCCCTGGACAAGGTCAAGATCGACAAGGCGTTCATCAGCGAGATCCCTGACAGTGCGGAAGACAAGGCGATCGTTGGCGTCATCGCGTCGCTCGCGGGCACGCTGGGGCTCACCCTGGTGGCCGAAGGCATCGAGCGCGGCGAGCAGGCCAGGGCCATGCGCGAGATGGGCGTGAGGCTCGGGCAGGGCTTTCTCTATCATCGGCCGCAGCCGCTCGAGGCCGTGTTGCTATGGCTCGAGGGACAGCCGGCACACCAGAGTCGCGTCCTCGAGGATAGCCCGTCGATCGCGCCCGAATTTGCCGTCTGAGCGCAGCGCAGCTAAGGCTGCGTCGCATTCCACAGCATGGAGAGGCCGGCCGCGATCATGATCGCGTCCATCACCACGCGAAACATTTCGGGCTTCAGACGCAGCACGAAGCGCTTGGCGATGAAGGCGCCGGCCATCAACGAAGATCCTGCGACCAGGCCTTTGACGAACACATCGCCGGTCAGCGCGCCGAAACGTTCGAAGGTCACGGATTTCGCGAAATAGAGCCCGAGCGAAGACGCCGCCTCGGTGGCGAGGAAGGCGCCCCTGGACAGGCCATAGAACAGGAACAGCGGGACGCTGAGCGGGCCGGTGGAGACGACGATGCCGGTGAGATAGCCGATGACGGCCCCGCCGATGGCGAGATGCCAGAGATTGGCCTTGAGATCGTGCCGGGCCAGCCAGTGCCGCACCGGCACCATGGCGATCAGGAAGACGCCGATGGCAAGATCAACGGCGTGAGAGGGCAGGGCCAGCAGCGTCCGGGCGCCGAGCACCGCGGCCGGAATTCCCGTGACCGAATAGGCCGCGCAGGCCCGCCAGTCGACCTCGCGCCACCAGGCCAGGATCCGCGAGAAGTTGGCCATGACGGCGGCCACCGCCATGATCGGCACGGCCTCCTTCGGTCCATAGGCATAGACCAGCACCGGCATCAGCATGATCGACGAGCCCGTGCCGACGATGCCGGAAATGGTGCCTGCGATGAGGCCGACGGTGAGGACGAAGAGGAAGGCCAAGGGAACCGAGCAGGGCAATTTCTCGATGATGATATCGTGCAGGTGTTTAGCCCGACGTGTCAAATCGCATCTACGGACACATGCGTAAGGCATTGATCCGACAGCGATCGGCTACTGTGCATGGGGTTGTTTTCCATGTTTTTGTTTGGTTGGCGCGGCAAGTCGGTGCTCGCAGCACATTGGTGGGCAAGGCCGGCTGCGCGCTGCTGACAGCATGTTGGCAGCAGGGTCCGGCTACGACCATCTCCTGACAAAACGGAGAGCGGGTCATGGCGATCGAGGCAAGCTGTCATTGCGGGGAGACGGTGTTCGAGGTGACGGAGGCGCCCTCGAGCGTGACCCGCTGCACCTGCTCGCTCTGCGCCAAGCGCGGCGCGTTGTGGGCCTATTACACGCCGGCGCAGTTTCGGCTGCTGTCGCCGGCAGACAACGTCGCGACCTATCTCTGGGGCAGCCGCACCGTCAAACACCATTTCTGCGCAAGCTGCGGCTGCGGCACCTATTCGGAGTCGCCGGACTGGTCGACCGGCAAGCCCGATTTCGACAATCCCAGGGTCGGCGTCAACGCGCGCCTGTTCGACGATTTCGATCTGGAGGCCGTGCCGGTGAACATGATCGACGGCAAGAATTTGTGGTGAGCAGGCGGTCTCACGCATGTCTGCTGCACGCCCGTCCTCTTGAGGCTCTCTTGAAAAGCTGATTTGTTTCGGGCCCGATAGAAAAGGGGAGGAAGCCGATGATGCGTCTTTTCGCGCGAGTGATGCTCGCGATGTGTCTGGCCGTTTTAGCCGGCTTCAATGCACAGGCGCAGACCAAGCCCAAGGTCACGACATCAGGAGCGGATTTTCCCAAGGCCGCGCTGTTCGTCGGCAACAGCTTCTTCTACTACAACAACGGCATGCCCGGGCATCTCTCCTTCATGGAGCGGGCTGCGGATCCTGAAAACAAGGCGGCTTATCGCAACACCATGGCGACGATCGGCGGCTCCGGCCTCGATTGGCACGACATGGACAATCTGCTGCGGCAGGGCGGCATCGGCGCCTATTCGTTCGACGAGCTGAACAACGTCGTCTTCAACAAGCCGGGCAGGCAGTTCGACGCCGTCGTGATGATGGATTGCAGCCAGTGCCCGATCCATCCGCAATTGAAGGACGCGTTCGCGACCTTCGCGAAGAAGGACAGCGAGATCGTCCGCGCCCACGGCATGCGGCCGGTGCTGTTCATGTCCTGGGCTTATGCCGACAGGCCCGAGATGACGGAAGCGTTGGCCGAGGCCTATACGATCGCAGGCAACGCCAATGATGCGCTGGTGATCCCCGCAGGCCTGGCTTTCGCGCGCGTGCGAAAACTCCAGCCGGAGCTCAATCTGTATGCGGCGGACAAGCGGCACCCGAGTCCCGCCGGCACGTATCTGGCGACCTGCGTGACGCTCGCTGCGCTGACGGGCCGCTCGCCGGTCGGCAATTCCTACAACATGGGACTGGATCCGGAGACGACGCAGCTGCTGCAAAAGGCGGCGTGGGACACGGTGCAGGAGTACTACGGGCGATAGTTCGTAGAGCCTGTGAGCCAATTCGGCTCAGAGGCTCTACGACATCAACGCTAATTCAGCACCACCCACGCCGGCGCGTGATCGCTCGCGCCGTCCTCGCCGCGGATGTTCTTGTCGACGCCCGCCCTGGCCAGGCGCGAGACCAGAGCAGGGCTGAGCAGGAGATGATCGAGCCGCAGGCCCGCATCGCGCGGCCAGCGGTTCCGCTTGTAATCCCAGAAGGTGTAGATGCGCTTGTCCGGGTGCAGTTCGCGGATCGCGTCACACCAGCCTTGTGCCACCAGCGCCGCAAAGGCCGCACGGCTCTTCGGCTGGATCAAGGCATCCTTGTCCCACGAGCGCGTCGGATAGATGTCGATCTCCGTCGGCGCGACGTTGTAGTCGCCGGCGAGCACGACAGGCAGATCCTGCCTGATCAAACTTTTCGCGTGGCGCTTGAGGCGGGCGAACCAGTCGAGCTTGTGGTCGAATTTCGGCCCCGGCTGCGGATTGCCGTTCGGCAGGTAGATGCTGGTGACGATGATGCCGCGAACCGCCGCCTCGATGTAGCGGGCTTCGTGATCGCCAGGTTTTCCCGGCAAGCGATCGCGGGTGAGAATGGGCTCGGCATTGCGGGCCAGGATAGCGACGCCGTTCCAAGTCCTCTGTCCACACCACACTGCGCCGTAACCGGCCTTTTCGATGGCGGCCGCCGGAAATTCGCCATCGCTTGCCTTCAACTCCTGAAGTGCAGCGACATCAGGCTTCGCCGTTCGCATCCATGCCAACAGATTGGGCAGGCGGCGATTGATGTTGTTGATGTTGAATGTCGCGATCTTCATGTAGAGCTACCGGCTCTTGCCTTCCGTTACCGGAGAAACAATGTCCAAGTTGAGCTTTGCCGTTATCGTCGTCGCCGTTGCGTTCTCCGGGGTCGCCTCGGCACAATCATCCGATCCGCGCGGCGCGTGCAAGGCGGACTATGACAAATTCTGCGCCGGCATCGCGCCCGGTGGCGGCATCGTCGCCTGCCTCAACGGCAAGCGCGACAAGCTCAGCGCAACCTGCAAGACGGCGTTGGACAGCAGGAAAAAGAAATAAGCGGCTGATAGCTCAGCTCGGCAGCGGCGGCGGGTTCGTTGCCTGCTCGACCGACGGCGGGGAGGGTGGTTGCTCTGCCGCAGTCGCGGGAGCCGACTTGGCCAGCGGCTCCACCACGTTGCCGCCCTTGTAGATGCGGGCGTAGCGGCGGCCGAGGCTGGTCAGCACCTCATAGCCGATGGTGCCGAAATGATGCGCGAGCTCGTCGACGGTGATGCCCTCGCCGAGCAGCGTCACCATGTGGCCGCGCCGCGCCGCGTTCGGCGGCAGATCGGTGATGTCGATCGCGATCAGGTCCATGGAGACGCGGCCCGCGACCGGACAACGCTTTCCGGCGACGATGATTTCGGCGCCGCGGGTGCCGTCACTGGAGCTTGCGGCGCGGAAATAGCCGTCGGCATAACCGACCGCGATGATCGCCAGTTTCGTCGGCCGCCGTGCGGTCCAGGTGCCGCCATAGCCGACGCTCTCGCCGCGCTCGACGTTGCGGATCTGCACGATGCGGGCCTTGAGGTCAACCACCGGCTGCATCGGATTGTCGGCCTCCGGCGTCGGATTGACGCCGTAGAGCGCGGCGCCCGGCCGCACCAGGTCGAACTGGAAGGGTGCGCCGAGGAAGACGCCAGAGGAATTGGCGAGCGCCGCCGGCACGCCGGAGAATTCACTGGCGATGCCGCGGAAGGCCGCGAGTTGTTTTGCATTGACGGGGCTGTTGAGCTGCTCGGCCGAGACCAGATGGCTCATCACCAGCGTGATGCCGTGGTCGCCGGCGTTGATGCGGGGGATGATGGCCTGCGCTTCCGCAAGCGTCAGCCCGAGCCGGTTCATGCCGGTGTCGATGTGAACGGCCGCCCCTCCGGTCCAGCCGGAGCGGCGGCAGAACACGTCCCATTCGGCAAGCTCGTTGAGATCGCCGATCACCGGGCGGCAGTTGATCTGGGCGTAGTGCTCGCCGGTATTCTGGAAATAGCCGCCGAGCACGTAGATCGCAGGCTCCGGTACCGCCGCGCGCACCTTGCGCGCTTCCTCGATGGTGGCGACGAAGAAGGTCTTGCAGCCGGCCTTGTTCAGGGCACGCGCGACCTGCTCGGCGCCGCAGCCATAGGCGTCGGCCTTGATCACCGCCGAGCATTCGGCCGGCACCGCCGTCTTCTCGAGCTTGCGCCAGTTGGCGATGATGGCGTCGAGATCGACGGTGAGCACGCCGCCGAAGGCAGCAAGCGCAGCAGCCTGATTGGCCTCCGCGGAGAGAAGGCCGGATTGCGGGATCATTTTCGGGTCGGACGCCATTGTCATGGCGCCGTTTTACGCAAGAGGCCGGTCAGGTTCAACCCAGGGAACTCAGTAGTCGCCGCCGCCGCGGTCCGGCACCTGACTGTCGGGCGCAAGGTCGCCGAATCGTGTGACCGACGCTTCGAAGGCCAGATCGACGGTGCCGGTCGGGCCGTGGCGCTGCTTGCCGATGATGACTTCGGCCTTCCCATGCGCAAGATCCATGTCCAGACGCCATTTTTCGTGCTCGGGTGTGCCGGGGCGCGGCTCCTTGTTTCCGAGGTAATATTCCTCGCGGTAGACGAACAGCACGACGTCGGCGTCCTGCTCGATCGAGCCGGATTCGCGCAGGTCCGAGAGCTGCGGTCGCTTGTCTTCGCGCGACTCGACCTGGCGCGAGAGCTGCGAGAGCGCGATCACGGGAACGCTGAGCTCCTTGGCCAGGGCCTTCAGACTGGTCGTGATCTCGGTGATTTCCTGAACGCGGTTTTCGCTGCGCTTGCCCGAACCCGACAAGAGCTGGATGTAGTCGATGACGATGAGGTCGAGGCCCTTCTGCCGCTTCAGCCGGCGGGCGCGCGCCATCAGCTGCGCAATCGAGAGACCGCCGGTCTCGTCGACATAGAAGGGCAGCGATTGCAGCTCGATCGAGACCTCGCGGATCTTCTCGAAATCGGCCTCAGAGATGCCGCCGCGGCGGATCGACGAGGAGGGGATACCGGTGCGCTCGGCCACGATACGCGTGGCGAGCTGGTCGGCCGACATTTCGCAGGAGAAGAAGCCGATGACGCCGCCATGGGCGGCCTTCATGGTGCCGTCGGCCTGGACTTCTGGAACGTAGGCCTGGGCGACGTTGTAGGCGATGTTGGTTGCTAGCGACGTCTTGCCCATGCCGGGGCGGCCGGCGACGATGATGAGGTCGGAGTGCTGCAACCCGCCCATCTTGGTGTCGAGGTCGCGCAGGCCGGTCGAGATGCCCGACAGCTTTCCGTCGCGCTGGAACGCTTTCGCGGCGAGATCGACCGCGAGCGTCAGCGCCTGCGAAAATTTCTGGAAGCCGCCGTCATAGCGGCCGGATTCGGCGAGTTCGTAGAGGCGGCGCTCGGCGTCCTCGATCTGCGCCCGCGGCGCGAAGTCGACCGGGGCGTCATAGGCGACATTGACCATGTCCTCGCCTATGCCGATCAGGTCGCGCCGCAATGCCAGATCGTAGATGGTGCGGCCATAATCCTGCGCATTGATGATGGTGGTCGCTTCGGCGGCGAGGCGCGCCAGGTATTGCCCGATGGTCATGCCGCCGACATCGGTGTCGGCGGGCAGGAAGGTCTTCAGCGTAACGGGCGTCGCGATCTTGCCCATCCGGATCAGGCTGCTGGCGGTCTCGAAGATGGTCTGGTGCAGCGGCTCGAAGTAATGCTTCGGCTCCAGGAAGTCGGAGACACGGTAAAACGCGTCGTTGTTGACCAGGATCGCGCCCAGAAGGCTCTGTTCCGCTTCGATATTGTGCGGTGCGCTTCGATAGGCGGGGGTTCCGGATTCCGGCGCGAGTTTGAGAACGTTCGAATCAGTGAGGGCCATGGTCGAGCGATAGCAATTTTCTGGGGCGGATGCGGGGCCGGGATAAAGCGCCGCCTCAGCCCAAAGCGGAAGCAAAAGCTGGCCGCTATCAACCGATCATTAAAATGGTGGATGATTGGCCGCCGCAGCACGCGCCGCGCTTGACGGATTTTCGTGGAACCAGGGCGCGGCCTGGAAGCAGCCGCTACCGCGCCACGGAAAACGCCGGATGAAGTGAACCTAATGGGTTGGCGGGCAGACGTATCGAGACGCGCGCGAAATGACGCACGCTGGCGCTTTCGGCTCGGTTCAGACCAGCAGGAGGTAGACCAGTGCAACCAGGGCCGCCCCGACGCCGGTGACGATCAGGGCGTAATCGGTGCGGAGGTCGTCCTGCACGTCGAATGAGGTTTGGGTCTCTTTGCTCATGGCGACGGTCTAAGCCGGGGCCGACGAGACTTATGTGAAGCAGATCACATCTCCCCGGATTCTTTCGGGGGTAGAGCCGGAACAGGCAAGTGGGCGGGGGGTTGTCCCCACGATCCGCCAACAGGCAGATGAGGCAAGCGATGCGGCCGGAACGGCAGCCCCAGAATTGGCGGAGCGAGGCAGGCAGCCGGCTTTGGCTGTCAGGGCTGATCGCGGCCATGGAGCACGCGACGCGGCCTGATGTGCGCTGCCAGCCGGTCGCACCCGAAATCCTGACGGCACTGCGGGCGCAATTGGCCTTAACGGCCTCTTTCCGGTCCGCTCCGATTTCGACCCTGCGTCACTAGAGCGCGATGAGATGAGGATGAATCATCATCGCGCTTTAGGTTGTTGTTTGAGCATGATCTTTTCGGAAAACCGCTTCGCACTTTTCCGGATCATGCTTTAGGACTTATTCACCAGCCAGCTTCAGCCTGGGATTGGCGCCGGTTTCGACAGCCCGCAGCCGGGCTTCTTCGTGCGCGATGTAGTTGCGCGTCATCGGCACCACGCCCTGACGCCGGGTGAGCTGGATCTGGAAGTTCATCATGTCCTGCTTGCGGAACGTCATCTCGCAGGCTGCCAGATAAAATTCCCACATCAGCGCGAAGCGCTCGTCATAGAGCTGCACGGCTTCTTCGCGCCGCGCCATGAAGCGCTCGCGCCATGCCTTCAGCGTTTCGGCGTAATGCAGGCGCAGAATCTCGATGTCGCAGACCAGCAGGCCCGCTCGCTCGATCGCCGGCAGCACCTCCGAGAGAGCGGGGATGTAGCCGCCGGGAAAGATGTATTTGGCGATCCAGGGATTGGTGGAGTCCGGGCCCTGCGAACGGCCGATCGAGTGCAGCAGCATGACGCCGTCCTTGGCCAGCAGCTTGGCGCAGCGCTGGAAGTAGGTGTCGTAGAAGCGGGCGCCGACATGCTCCAACATGCCGACCGAGACGATGCGGTCGAACGGGCCGGCGACGTCGCGATAGTCCTGAAGCAGGAATTTGGCCGATCCGGTCAGGCCCTTTTCGGCTGCGCGCGCATTGGCGATCTGCAACTGCTCGGTCGACAACGTGACGCCGGTGACGTCAGCGCCTGCGATCTCGGCGAGATAGAGCCCAAGCCCGCCCCAGCCCGAGCCGATGTCGAGCACGCGCTGGCCGCCCTTGACGAGCAGCTTTGCGGCAATGTGTCGTTTCTTGGCGAGCTGCGCATCGTCGAGCGTGCTCGCCGGCGTCTCGAAATAGGCGCAGCTATATTGCTTGTCGGCGTCGAGGAAGAGCGAATAGAGCCTCGCATCGAGATCGTAATGGTGTGCGACGTTGCTGCGGGAGCGCGGGCGCGGATTGAATTGCTTCAGGTGCCGCGTCAGGTATCGCAGGTGCCACCAGGGTTTTGCCCACTGCGGCAATAGGTCGGGTTGATCGAGCAGGATCGCGAGGGCATCAGCTATGGTGCCGTGCTCGACGACGAACTCGCCGTCCATATAAGCCTCGCCAAGCCCGAGCTCGGGATTGATGAGGATCTTCCGCTCTGCGTCCGCGGTGACGAAGCGCACCGTGACCGGGCGGCCTGAGCCGTCGCCGACGGTGAACTTCGATCCGCTGGCGCCGGTCACCGTCATAGACCCGCGGCGGATGAATTGAGTCAGGAATCTACGCAACAAGCGGTCCATCAACACCTTCCTCCTGGGGCGAACCCGAAAGATGCGATTCACCCGGCCTTCACATTCGACGCACGGGCGCCGCAGCGGTTCCTATGCGTTTGCATCCAAATGTAGGCAGGACGTTCCGGCCCTCCATGGCGCTGTGTGCACGGCCGATATTCGAAAAGCGCTTAATCACATCCTTGCGCGTGGAGCCTGCTTCCATTCGCGGCTCAATCGGATAAAAGGTGACCCGCCGCCGCGCCGCCTGCCGGCTGCACCTCTCGGAATTCAATGGAGATAATGGGAATGTCGAGCCGAGCGCTCAGCCTCGCGACGGTATTGCTTCTGATCGGCTTCGGCGCGACCGATACCGTTCTTGCGCAGGCAACGAACCTCGAGGCCGGCAAGGCCCCATCCCAGCTTTTCGCGCAGACCTGCAATGCATGTCATAAGAGCCCGCGCGGCCTGTTGAAGACAGTGGCGCCAGGCTCGCTGCCGGGCTTCCTCCGTCAGCATTACACGACCAGCCCCGACATGGCCGGCGTGCTCGCCTCCTACCTCGTCTCCAACGGCGCCACCGACACCCGCTACCAGGCCAAGGACGGCAAGGACAAGAAGGACGGCGCCAAGGACAAGGACAAGGACAAGGACAAGGAAGCCAATACCAATCCCGCGCAGTCCCCTGAACATCAGGGCCGCCGGCAACGTTCCCAGGAGTCCGCCAAGCCGGAAGGCGAGGGTGCCGCTCCCACGGCCGAGGGCACGCGTCAGAAGCGTGCTGCGCGGCCGGCCGAAGAAGGAGCGAAGGAAGGCGCTAAGCCCGAGGGCCAGGCCGCCCCCGAAGGGCGCAAGGCCAAGCGTCTCGGCAAGCGCGGCAAGCCTGAGAGTGAAGAGGGGCCGAAGGTCGACGCCGCGGCGCCGGCGGCAGACGACAAGAAGAGTGAGCCGAAGATTGAGTCCAAGCCCGAGACCGCGAAGGTGGACTCCGGCGAGCCCAAATCCGAAGGCAGCAAACCTGAAGGCAGCAAGCCGTCTGAGAAGCCCGCCGAGGCCAAGCCGGAGAGCGCCAAGATTGAGCCGCGTGGCAGCGATACTCCGGCGCTGCGGCCCGATCCGGTGCCGCAGGTGACGCCGGCTGCACCGGCCGCCGCGAAGCCCGCCGAACCAGCTGCGCCCAAGCCGGCGGAAGAGACAGCCCCCAAGCCTGCCGCGAGCTCCGAACCGGTAGCGAAGCCGCAGGAGCCGGCGCCGCCCGCGACCGCTGCGGCTCCACCCGCGGTGCCGGCAGAATCGTCCGGCCCGCCGGCACCGCCCATTTCGCGGTAAGAGACCCACATTTTTCCGATCGACTTGCCAAGGCCGCGCTTAGCGCGGCCTTGGCGTCGTCTTGACCATGACTAGAGTGTCACTCTAGAGTTCATCTCTAGGAGGCGTCCATGGCGGCGAGCGTGCGCGACGATTTGTTGGCGGCGGGGCTTTTCGTCTTCGACCGCGTTGGCTTCGAAGCCGCCACAGTGGTCGCAATCCGCGCCCGGGCGCGCGCCTCCAATGGCAGCTTCTTCCACGTCTTCGGCTCGAAGAAGGAGTTGGCCGGTGCGCTGTTCCTGGAGGTGCTCAGGCACTATCACGCCGCGATGCTGGCCGCGCTCGACCCTGTCCCCGATGCCGGGCAGGGGATCGATCGCCTGATCCGGGCGCATCTCGATTGGGTCGTCACCAGCCGCCGCGAGGCGCGCTATCTCTTCGAGATCTCGCGCAGCGAATGGGGCGATGACGTGCGCGACGCCCAGCGCGCGCAGAATGCGCGCCTTGCCGAAGGCATCGAACGCTGGCGCACACCGCTGGTCATGCGCGGAGAGCTCTTGCCGATGACGCTGGTGATGTTCGTCAGCCAGCTCATCGGGCCGGCGCAGATTTTTTGCCGCGCGTTCCTGTCGGGACGCGACCGCGCCGATCCGCGCGCCGAGGCCGATACGCTGGTCGCCTGCGCCGTTCGGGCGTTGCGGCCGCCCGAACCCATCAACGAGCAATAAGGAGAGGCCTCATGCGAGCCGAAGCAGATCCCGAATTCGGACCGATCGCCGAGCGCATCCACGCCAATGTCGGCCGGCAGGGTTTTATGAATCTGGTCGGCGCCGAGCTGTCCGAATTGTCGCGCGGCACCTGCACGATCGCGGTGCAACGCCGGCCGGAGCTGCTGCAGCAGCACGGCTTCTTCCATGGCGGCGTCACCGCCTTCCTGGTCGACAACGCCACGACGATCGCAGCCGCGACCTCGCGCGGCCAGCCGGCGCTGACGGCGGAATACAAGCTCAATCTGTTGTCGCCCGCGATCGGCGAGAAGCTGATCTGCCGGGCGAGGGTGATCAAGCCGGGGCGTCAGGTCTCCGTGGTCGCCGCCGACGTGTTCTGTGTCAGCGACGGCGTCGAGAAGCATACGGCAACGGCGCTCGCGTCGATCTCGATGCTGAGCGAGGACGTCGCCGCCAAAACGAAAAGCCCGGCCGCCTGAGGCGACCGGGCTTCGAAAGCCTGCGCGAACGCGAGGCTTACTTCTCGGTCTCTTCCGCAGCCGGCGCCGGCTCGGCTTCGTCCTGCTGGGCTTCCGGATCGAAGAACTCGCCGGCGGCTGCGATCGCTTCGGCCGCAGCATCCCGGTCTTCGTTCCGGCTCGAGATGTCCTCGCCGCGGTTGATGCGCTCGGCCTCGTCCTGGCTGCGCGCCACGGTGACACTGATCTCGACCTCGACCTCGGGGTGGATGGCGACCGTGATGGTGTGCTTGCCGATGGTCTTGATCGGCGCGTCGAGCTGAACCTGCGGGCGGGACAGCGAAACGCCGTCGGCTTCGAACGCCACGACGATGTCGCGCACGTTGACCGAGCCGAACAGTTGGCCGGCTTCCGAAGCCTGACGGATCACGATGATGTTCTTGCCCTGGATCTTCTCGGCGACCTTGGACGCCTCGCCCTTGGACTCAAGATTGCGAGCCTCGAGGTCGGCCTTCATGCCGTCGTACTTGGCACGGTTGTCTGCGGTGGCGCGCAGCGCCTTGCCGCGCTTGAGCAGGAAATTGCGGGCATAGCCGTCGCGAACCTTCACGACTTCGCCCATGTGACCGAGCTTGTTGACGCGTTCCAGCAAAATGACTTCCATATTCGTTCTCCTTTGATGTGTTGAGTGAGTTGGAATTTCGAACTTGAAGTTAAGGGGTCGGCAGCGGCGGCGGCTGGCGCGTACGCAGGAAGCGTTCGCGGAAGCCGAACACGGCATCCGCGAGGCCGAGGATCACCATTGCGATGACGGGCCATCCGAACACGACCACGACGGCGTAGGTCGAGCCGAGCCAGAAGGTGCGGCTCTTCAGCGCCAGCGTCAGCGTATGCAGCACGGCAAAGCCGGTCAGCGCGTATCCCATCATCAGCGCCGCCGTGGCGATCTGCGCGATGATCGCAAGCAGTCCGCCGGTGAAGCAGAAGGCGAGCGCGATGCAGAGCGCCACGAGCGTCATCGGCGGCAGCTCCGCCGTCATCATGTCCGGCCAGGGGCGCCGCAGCCGGCCCGACGTCGCCGTCACCTTGGCGCTGAGCCAGAGGTTGAGGGTGAGCGTCATCATCGCGACGATGGTGGCGGCGGCCGGCGCGATCCGCACCAGCGCGTCGATGAATTGGTCCATCTCGCCGGAGGTCTGCGGGTCGGCGGCGCGGAGCAGGCGCATCAGGCCCCGGCGCAGCGTGCCGGTGATGGTCTCGGCGTCGGTGCCGAGCGTGAGCAGGGCGGCGATCGTGGTCAGCGTGGCGAAGCCCACGATCCACAGCAGGATGCGGCCGACCGGATACCACTCGAGCTCGGGCTCGGCCGGCGGCTCGGCGGCGGCCTCCGGCGCGACGGGTCCACCCCGCCGGCTGAGCAGGACGAGATGGCCGAGCCACCAGGCCGGCAATGCGACGGTGACGGCGAAGGCGATGCAATAGGGCAGGCCGAACAGGGCGCCGAGGCCAACCGCGGCGGCGATGCCGCCGAAGCTCGCGCAAAGCGGTCCCCAGCCGATCGAGGCGACCATCAGCGGCAGCGGAGCGAGATAGAACAGGACGAGCGAGATCAGCGCGCCCGAAACGATCGAGGCGAACATCAGGGCCGACGCAGCGCCGGCGATCAGGGCTATCAGTCCAAAGGCCATCATCAGCTGTCCCGCTCCCTTCGAGCGGTTAGAGGCATCTCGCCCCAACCATCGGCGACCGGACGACCCGGAAGCCTTATGAGAAACTAGGCAGTACGGCCGGCGGCGATATCACCGCCGGCCGAGTTCGTCTTAGCGAATGACGTAGGGCAGCAGGCCCAGGAACCGCGCGCGCTTGATGGCACGGGCGAGCTCACGCTGCTTCTTCGCGGACACCGCGGTGATGCGGCTCGGCACGATCTTGCCGCGCTCGGAGACGTAACGCATCAGCAGCTTGGAGTCCTTGTAGTCGATCTTCGGAGCGTTCGCGCCCGTGAACGGGCAGCTCTTGCGACGACGGAAAAACGGACGGCGTGCACCAGCTTCAGCCATTGATCTTACTCCGCATCCGTCGTGGTCGTCGGGGTTTCAGCTTCTTCGCGCGGACGGCGCGGGCCGCGGTCACCGCGGAAGCCGCCACCGTCGCGATCACCACCACGGAAACCACCCTCGCGGTCGCCACGGAAGCCACCGCCTTCGCGATCGCCACGGAAGCCGCCGCCACGGTCGTCACGCTCGCGGTCACGGTCGGCCTTGCGCATCATCGCGGACGGACCTTCCTCGAGCTCCTCGACGCGGACGCTAAGATAGCGGATCACGTCTTCGCTGATGCGCTCCTGGCGCTCGATCTCGGCGATCGCCGCAGACGGCGCGTCGATGTTGAGCAGCACGAAGTGCGCCTTGCGATTCTTGTTCATGCGGTAGGTGAGGGAGCGAACGCCCCAATTCTCGGTCTTGGTGATCTTGCCGCCGAGACCCTCGACGATGCCGGTCATCTGCGCAGTCAGCTCTTCGACCTGCTGCGTGCTCGCGTCTTGGCGCGCGAGAAAAACATGCTCATAGAGAGCCATGGAAGTCCTTTCCTCATGTTGGCGCATCGCCCGGCGTCAAGCCCTTAAGAGGCCTTCGGAAAGGACTCTGGGATTAAGCTCAGAAGGCGGAAACACGGGACGACGGGCCGACTGGCCCTGCCACACCAAAATCACGAATGATTCGCTGAGACCGTCCGTTCAGCTCCCGGCCGGGGTCTGCGGATGCGCGCCTTATACGGATTTTGGCTGACTTGGCAAGGTTGCGGACGGCGTTTTCGGCGCGAACGGTTCCGATGCGGACGGCCGGATCCAACCGCCGAATACCATACCGGCTTGATTTATTTGTTTGTATGTCATACAAATAAATCAACGGAGCGAACCCAATGGCAGAAAAGTCGGCCCAGGAGCCGCTTGAGGCGGCTGGTGACCCCAAGCACGCCGCCCGTGCCACGCGGTCGGCCGGCCGCAAAATGCGCTCACTGCTGCTGGATGCCGCGAGCCCGCTGTTTCGGGAGCGGGGGCTGTCGGGCACGGCGATCACCGACATCGCGGCCGCTGCGGACGCATTCCCGAGCCAGATTACCTATTACTTCCGCACCAAGGAGGCGCTGTTCGTCGAATGCGCCTGCCGCGAGCTCCTGTATCTGGCGCGGGCGACGGAGCAGGCGGCGCTGAAGGCGCGCACGCCACGGGAATACACCCATGCGCTGGCCGGGACCGTGACGGCGAACGATTCGGTGGCCTTTTTCGCCGAGGCGCTGACGCTGACGCGGCGGCGCCAGGATCTCGCGCCGCTGGTCGAGCGCACCATCGAGCGTCTGCATAGTGAAGGCGCGCGGGCCTATGCAAGTCAGGTTGAGCGGCACGGCTGGCGCTCCCTGCGTGCGCCGGACGAAAGCTCGCGGCGGTTCTGGGCCGTCGCCATCGGCGTCATCCTCGAGGGCTACGCCATGGGCCGTTCGCCTGAGGCACTCTGCGCGGAGATGCTGCGCGTGCTCGGCGAGCAGGCGAAATCCACTGATGACACGGCGCGTTTGCGTCTCGTCGACGAGCGCGACGCATCAAGTCATTCGAATGAGGAGGGTTAGGCCATGACCGCGCTTCGCATGCGTGCCCGCGATTTCCTGACCGACGATCAACTCGCCGACGTGCGCCAACGCGTGACGTGGAAAGGCGTCGCGCTGATCGCTCACGCCTGGGCGCTCATCATCGCCGCAATCGCCTTGGTCGCGTGGTGGCCCAATCCGATCACCTATATCTTCGCCGTCGCCATCATCGGCTCGCGCCAGCTCGGGCTCGCGATCCTCATGCATGACGGCGCGCATGGCTGCCTGTCCGCCGACGAGAAAACCAATCTGACCCTGAGCCAGTGGTTCTGCGCCTATCCACTCTTCGCGGAGACGCGCAGCTATCGGCGCTATCACCTTCAGCATCATGCGCGCACCCAGCAGGAGGATGATCCTGATCTCGTGCTGTCGGCGCCGTTTCCGATCACGAAGCTGAGCTACCGGCGCAAGTTCATCCGCGACATCACCGGGCAGACCGGCTACCAGCAGCGCAAGGCGCAACTGCTCAACGCGCTCGGGCCGAAGGACTGGCCGTTGCGGCAGCGCGCGGCGCATTTCCGGGAGAAGCTCGGCCCGCAATGCCTCGTCAATGGCGTGATGTTCGCGGCGCTCGCATTGGCCGGCGTGTGGTGGGCCTATCCGTTGCTATGGCTGGTGCCGCTGTTGACCTGGATGATGGTCATCACCCGCATCCGCAACATCGCCGAGCACGCTGTCGTCCCTGACAGCAGCGATCCCTTGCGCAATACCCGCACCACCTACGCCAATTTTCTCGAGCGCCTGTTCATCGCGCCGTACTACGTGAACTATCACCTCGAACATCATCTCTTGTTTTACGTGCCCTGCTACAATCTGCCGAAGGTTCACCGCCTGCTGAGCGAGAGCCGGCATGCGGGCCGAATGGAGGTGCAACCGAGTTACGCCGCGGTGCTGCGGCTTGCGACCGCGAAGCCGAACCACGACGACCGGCCAGGGCAATTGGCAAGCAGCGCGCGTCGCGCGCGCGCCGGTGCCGAGGTCGGTGCGGATCAAAAGGCCGGCGGTTTCTAGCAGGCGAGGGCGGGAGCTTTCGGCGCCGGCAAGAAAGGTATCGCTTCGGGGACAAGCGAGACCGGCTCGACCGTGGCACCGTGGATAACAAAAGCGCCTTTGCCGCGGCGCTTGGCTTCGTACATTGCACGATCGGCGGCGCTCAGCAGATCGTCGGCGGTCACGCCGTCGCGCGGCGCCGACGCGAGGCCAATACTGGCTCCGACGCGGGCCGCCGGGGCAAACTCGGCCGGGGCAAACTCGAATGGCTCGGCCACACGCGCGATGATCCGTTGGGCCACTGCGGCAGCCTCGTCGTCCGTGATATCAGGCAGCAGGATCACAAACTCGTCGCCGCCGATGCGGCACACCACATCGGCGCCGCGCACGCTGGCGCAGAGGCGCTTCGCCACAGAGACGAGAACGGCGTCGCCCGCTGCGTGTCCAAACCTGTCATTGACGCCCTTGAAGCCGTCGAGATCGACGCAGAACACGGTGAGCTTCGAGGTCGCCGACGCCGCGTCCGGCCATGGGCCGTCGAGCATCTCGGCAAAAAATTTCTGGTTGAGGGCGCGATTGGGCAGGCCGGTGAGCAGGTCGTGATGCGCCATCAGGCGGTTGTTGCGCTCCGAGAGGTGGAGGTCGAGCAGGATCTTGTGGTTCTGCAGCAGCAGGAAGATCATCCCCGCCGTGTAGACCGGCGTTTGCAGCCCGATGATGAACAGGAACGGGACCGGCGACAGCATCGTCGCTAGCGCGAAGGGCAGCGTCAGGATGCAGATCAGGAGAATGCCGTAGCGCGGCGTCCCGGCGTTGCGCGAGGCGATGCCGCCGACGAGATTCGCCAGCCCGATGCCGGCCATCAAAACCAGCGGCATGATGCCGGACGCGACGCATTGATAGCAGCCGGCGGAAATCAGGATGACCGATGATAGCCCGGCCCAGATTGGCGTGACGTTCACCGGCGCCCGCCGATCCCGCTTCGCCTCTGCGAGGGCTTTCATCATCAGCGAGATGCGCGTGCTGCCGAGGATGATCTCCGCCAGCACCCAGGCATAGGCCCAGGTAGCGCTGGTCAGCGCGGCAGAAAGTGAAGCGATCAGCAGCGATGCCGCCACGGCCACCACCAGCGTCCTGGTCTTGTTGGTCCGCTGCTGGAGCAATTCGTTGTGGATGTCGTCGGGCTGTGGACGTGGCCCGGCCAGCAGCCAGTCGACGCAGGCCTGCAAAGGAAGCCACGATTGCTCGGGTTGCCCCGCAGGAGTGGCCGTTGATGTCTGTGTGACCATGGTTGCCATGGCGGCAACCTAGGTGCGCAGTGTTGAGGGCGGCTTAAGTGAGGGAACCAAGTTCCCGACAGCGTAAACGCTTTGCCAGTGGGCGGCTCGCGGCGGGCGCGATGGGTTGCACGGCAATGGACGGCTTTTGGGCGCGATGCCTGTGACCGGGCGCCCGTGGAAAGCCCATCGCGGCTTGACAGCGCAGCCCCGGACGTTGTCTACGGCCCCCTTTGGGGCATGATCTGGAACCAAGGCTCGGGCCGGACGTAGTCGGCTGCCAGTTCGAAGACAACTGCTCGAGCGATCCAGGGAGCGCCGATGACCGCAGCATTCACATTTCCGGGGCAGGGTTCCCAGGCGGTCGGCATGGGCAAGGCTCTGGCCGACGCCTTTCCGGTGGCGCGCGCCGTGTTCGACGAGGTCGACGCCGCGCTGGGGGAGAAGCTGACAGCGACCATCTGGGAAGGTCCGGCCGAAACCCTCCAGCTCACCGAAAACGCCCAGCCGGCCCTGATGGCGGTGTCTGTCGCCACCCTGCGCGTGCTGGAGGCCGAAGCCGGGTTTTCCGTGGGGCGGGATGCGGCCTTCGTCGCCGGCCACTCCCTCGGTGAATATTCGGCGCTGGCTGCGGCCGGCAGCCTGACGATTTCCGACGCCGCGCGGCTGCTTCGCACCCGCGGTCTCGCAATGCAAAAAGCCGTGCCGGTAGGCGCCGGTGCGATGGCCGCTCTGCTCGGCCTCGACTACGAGGCCGCCATGGCGGTCGCGGGCGAGGCCGCTCAGGGGCAGGTCTGCCAGGCCGCCAACGACAATGGCGGCGGGCAAGTGGTGGTCTCCGGCGACAAGGCCGCGGTCGATCGCGCCGTCGAGATCGCCAAAACCAAAGGCGCCAAGCGTGCGATGTTGCTGCCGGTGTCTGCGCCGTTCCATTGCAAGCTGATGCAGCCGGCTGCGGACGCGATGGCCGAGGCGCTGGCCAAGGTGACGATCAAGGCGCCGGCGGCCCCGCTGGTGTCGAACGTGCTGGCGAGCGCGATCACAGATCCCGACGAGATTCGCCGCCGCCTGGTCGAGCAGGTCACTGGCACCGTGCGCTGGCGCGAGTCGGTTGCCTATATGGCGGCGCAGGGCGTCAGCCGTTTCTTCGAGATCGGCGCCGGCAAGGTGCTGACCGGCCTCGTCAAGCGTATTGCAGACGGTGCCGTCGGCGTGGCGGTCGGTGGTCCCAACGACATTGCTGCCGCCAGGGATGCTTTGGCCGCTGCGAAGCAGGCCTGAAGCGCGATGATTCGTCATCGCGCTCGAGTTCTTTAGTTTGCGCACGATCTTTTCGGAAAACCGCTGCGCACTTTTCCGGATCGTGCTTTGGAGGAGTTATCGATGTTCGATCTGACTGGCAAAAAGGCGCTCGTCACCGGCGCGACCGGCGGCATCGGCGGCGCGATCGCACAGGCGCTGCACGCGCAGGGCGCCACCGTCGCGATTTCGGGAACGCGCAAGGAAGTGCTGGATGAGCTTGCCGGCAAGCTCGGCGAGCGCACCCATGTGCTGCCCTGCAATCTCTCCAAGGCCGACGAGGTCGAGGCGCTGGTGCCCGCTGCGGAAGCGGCAATGGGACAGGTCGACATCCTCGTCGCCAATGCCGGCATCACCCGCGACAATCTCTTCGTGCAGCTCCGTGACGAGGATTGGGAGGAGGTCATCAACATCAATTTGACATCGACCTTCCGGCTTGCCCGCGCCGCCACCAAATTGATGATGCGCAAGCGCTTCGGCCGCATCATCGCCATCACCTCGGTGGTCGGCGTCACCGGCAATCCGGGGCAGGGCAATTATACCGCGTCGAAGGCGGGCCTGATCGGCATGATCAAGACGTTGGGTGCCGAATACGCCAAGCGCGGCGTCACCGCGAATTGCATCGCCCCCGGCTTCATCAAGACGCCGATGACCGATGCGCTCAACGACAAGCAGCGCGAGACGATTTTGACCAAGGTTCCGGCCAACCGACTGGGGACGCCTGAGGACATCGCGGCGGCCGCCGTCTATCTCAGTTCGAACGAAGCAGCCTACGTCACCGGCCAAACCATCCACGTCAACGGCGGCATGGCCATGATCTGACGCCTCGTCCCGCACTGCCCCCTTGGGCGGCGCCGGATGCGGCAAACGGCCGTTTCCGGAGCGAAATGAGGCTTGTAGTCAAGGCAATTGAAGTATGATAACCGGACCTTCAACGGATGGGCAAAGAACGCCATTGCAGGTTTTTGAAACCCTGTATATTGGCGATGCGGAGCCTTGGCCGTCATTCGCCGGGCCTGCATCGGTTAGGGTGGGGCCAAATCAAGTTCGTAAGCGAAGGCAGTCAACGACCACGACGGCTCGTATCGTCCCGGGGGGTCGGGTCTACAGGGAACAACACGAGGTTATGCAATGAGTGAGATTGGCGAGCGGGTTAAGAAGATCGTGGTCGAACACCTTGGTGTTGAACCCGAGAAGGTTGTCGATGCTGCGAGCTTCATCGACGACCTCGGCGCCGACAGTCTGGACACCGTCGAGCTGGTGATGGCGTTCGAAGAGGAATTCGGCTGCGAGATTCCGGACGACGCCGCGGAAACGATTCTCACCGTCGGCGACGCCACCAAGTTTCTCGAGAAGAACGCGAAGAGCTAAGGCTCTTTCATTTTCGCGGGGACAACATTGAAACCGGACGGACCGCCCAACAGCGGTCAGCCGGTTTCTTGTTATTGGCCGTGAATATTTCGATGCGGAGTTTTCGGATATGAGGCGGGTTGTCGTCACGGGTCTTGGCATGGTTTCGCCACTCGGCTGCGGTGTCGAGCCGACCTGGAAGCGCATCCTCAACGGCGAAAGCGGTGCACGCAGGATCGAGAGCTTCGACGTTTCCGATCTTCAGACCAAGATCGGCTGCACGGTCGTGCGCGGCGACGGTACCAACGACACTTTCAATGCCGACATCTGGATGGAGCCCAAGGACCAGCGCAAGGTCGACGACTTCATCATCTTCGGCATGGCCGCAGCCGGCCAGGCGCTCGACGATGCCAACTGGCATCCCGAGTCCGAAGAGGACAAATGCGCCACCGGCACCATGATCGGGTCCGGCATCGGCGGCCTCAACGGCATCGCCGACACCGCGATCCTGCTGAAGGAACGCGGGCCGCGCCGGGTCTCGCCGTTCTTCATTCCGGGCCGCCTGATCAATCTCGCCTCCGGCTATGTCTCGATCAAGCATGGGCTGAAGGGGCCGAACCATTCGGTGGTCACGGCCTGCTCGACCGGCGCTCACGCGGTCGGCGATGCCGCCCGCCTGATCGCGCTCGGCGATGCCGACGTCATGGTTGCCGGCGGCGCGGAATCGCCGATCGGCCGCATCGGCATTGCCGGCTTCAACGCCGCGCGCGCGCTCTCGACAGCCTTCAACGAAACGCCCGAGAAGGCCTCGCGTCCCTACGACAAGGACCGGGACGGCTTCGTCATGGGCGAAGGCGCCGGCGTCCTGGTCCTGGAAGAGCTCGAACACGCCAAGCGTCGCGGCGCGAAGATCTATGCCGAGGTGATCGGCTACGGTCTCTCGGGCGATGCCTATCACATCACCTCGCCGTCACCCGACGGCGACGGCGGCTTCCGCAGCATGGCGGCGGCGCTCAAGCGCGCCGGCCTCACGGCATCCGATCTCGACTACATCAACGCGCACGGCACCTCGACACCGCTCGGTGACGAGATCGAGCTCGGTGCGGTCGAACGTCTGCTCGGCAATGCCGCCTCCAAGGTCGCGATGTCCTCGACCAAGTCGTCGACCGGTCATCTCCTGGGTGCGGCCGGCGCGATCGAGGCGATCTTCGCCATTCTCGCGATTCGCGATAATGTCGTGCCGCCGACGATCAACCTGGACAATCCGTCGGTCGAGACTGCGATCGATCTCGTGCCGCATAAGGCGAAGAAGCGCGAGGTCAACGTCGCGTTGTCGAATTCTTTTGGTTTTGGCGGTACCAACGCGTCGATCATCCTTCGGCGTCTGGTCCATTAGTTTGTTGTTGCGACGAATCCACCGTTTTGCCGTATTCGGCGATAGTCATGGAAGCGGGCGCGTGCATTTGGCTCGGCAAGCGATTGTCAGGTCGCGATTGAACCGGCAGGATTCAGGTTGCTTCGATGAGTGAAAGGCCGCCCATTTCGCCCCGGAGTCCGCGGGCAGCGCTCGAGCCCGAGCAGGTCCCGCCGCCGCCGAAGCGATCGGACCGCGCGCGCAATCCCTTCGTGATCGTCGGCAACGCCATCATCACCCTGCTGCTGATCGCCATGATCGGTGCGGGCGGCGTGTACTATTACGGCCGGCAGGTGCTCGAGGCGCCGGGACCGCTGAAGGACGACAAGATCGTCAACATCCCGCAGCGCGCGGGCAAGCGCGACATCGCCGAGACGCTGAACCGGGAAGGCGTGACCGACGTCAATCCGTGGGCGTTCATTGCGAGCGTCGCTGCGTTGAAGGCAAGCTCGGACCTCAAGCCCGGCGAATATTCGTTCCAGAAGAACGCATCCTTGCGCGACGTCATCGCCACCATCGTCGAGGGCAAGGTGGTGCAGCATGCCGTGACGATACCGGAGGGCCTGACCTCCGAGCAGATCGTGGCGCGGCTGTCCGACAACGACATCTTCACCGGCAGCGTGCGTGAGCTGCCGCGCGAAGGCACGCTGTTGCCCGAGACCTACAAGTTCCCGCGTGGGACCCCACGTGACCAGGTGGTCCAGCGCATGCAGCAGGCGCACAAGCGCGTGCTGACCGAGATATGGGAGCGCCGCAGTCAGGACATTCCGGTCAAGACTCCGGAGCAACTGGTGACGCTGGCCTCGATCGTCGAGAAGGAAACCGGCAAGCCGGACGAGCGCAGCCGCGTCGCCGCGGTGTTCGTCAACCGCCTGAAGCAGAGGATCAAGCTGCAGTCCGATCCCACGATCATCTACGGCCTGGTCGGCGGCAAGGGGACGCTCGGCCGTCCGATCAAGCGCAGCGAAATCACGCAGCCCTCGCCCTACAACACCTATGTGATCGAGGGCCTGCCGCCGGGGCCGATCTCCAACCCCGGCCGGGCCTCGCTCGAGGCCGCCGCCAACCCGGCCCGCACCCGCGACCTCTATTTCGTCGCCGACGGCACCGGCGGGCATGCCTTCACCGAGACCTACGACGCGCACCAGAAGAACGTCGTGAAGCTGCGTGCGATGGAAAAGCAGATCCAGAACGACACGGTCGAGCCGGCCGAGGACGCGCAGCCGCCGGCCGCCGCGGTGCCCAGCGCCGCCGATACGCCGACGGCGACGACGCCGGCGCGCCCCAACCAGCAGAAGAAGCCGCCGGCTCGCCCCGTCGGTCCCGCGCCGGCCCGGCAGGGCGCGGTGCAACCCTCGCCCCCGGTGGTCCAGCGCTAGGCGAGGTGCAGACCTGCCCGCGGGACTTTGCGGATTCCACTTTCCTGCAAAATAGTCTTAAGATTCGCGTGGCTTGATGGCCCCGCGAATCCCGTGCTTCTGGAGAAATTGACCTGATGGCGTTGTCGTCCATGACCGGCTTTGCCCGAAGCCACGGCGCGAGCGGGCCGTATACGTTCGAATGGGAATTGAAGTCGGTCAACGCCAAGGGCTTTGACCTCAGGGTGCGGCTGCCGCAGGGGTTCGACGAGCTCGAGGCCCACGCCAAAAAGCGCGCCGCCGAGCTTTTGTCGCGCGGCACCGTCTATGCCAATCTGACCGTCAAGCGCGCCAATGCCGCCACCACGGTCCGCGTCAACGAGGACGTGCTCAACGCCGTCCTGAAAGCCGCCGCCGTGATCGCCGGCAAGGTCGATGCGGTCGCGCCGAGCGTCGACGGGCTTTTGGCCATCAAGGGCGTCATTGAGGTGGCCGAGCCCGAGGGCGACGAGGAAGAGGACAAGGCCGCGCGTGCTGCAGTGGCCGAAGCCTTCGACAAGGCGCTCGCCGAACTGGTCGAGATGCGCAAGCGTGAGGGGACCTCGCTGGGACAGATCCTGATCCAGCGCGTGGACGAGGTCGAGCAGCTTTCGAAAAAGGCCGAGGCCGCGCCCGGCCGCAAGCCCGAGGCGATCAAGGCGAGGCTCGCCGAGCAGATCGCCAGCCTCCTCGACACCTCCGACCGTTTCGATTCCGACCGCCTGATGCAGGAGGCGATCCTGATCGCGACCAGGGCCGACATCCGCGAGGAGCTCGACCGCATCGCCTCGCACATCGCGCAGGCGCGCGAGCTGATCGGCAAGGGTGGCGCGATCGGGCGCAAGCTCGACTTCCTGGCGCAGGAGTTTCACCGCGAGGTCAATACCTGCTGCTCGAAGTCGAACGACATCGAGCTGACCAATACGGGGCTCGCCATGAAGAATGTGGTCGAGCAGTTCCGCGAGCAGGTCCAGAATCTGGAGTGATCGATGACGATTGGCGGTCACGGAGCTGACGGTGTCGAGCGGCGCGGATTGATGTTCGTGCTGTCCTCGCCGTCGGGCGCGGGCAAGACGACGCTGTCGCGTCTGCTGATCGACCGCATGCCCGGCCTCCGAATGTCGGTGTCGGCGACCACGCGCGCGATGCGGCCGGGCGAGGTCGACGGGCGCGACTATCTGTTCCTCGACAAGCCCCGATTCGAGGCGATGGTGAAGGGCGACGAGCTCTTGGAATGGGCGACGGTGTTCGACAACAGCTACGGCACGCCGCGTGCGCCGGTCGAGGCGGCGCTGTCGGCGGGGCAGGACGTGCTGTTCGACATCGACTGGCAGGGCACGCAGCAACTGCGTGAGAAGGCGCGCGCCGACGTCGTCAGCGTGTTCATCCTGCCGCCCTCGGCCGGCGATCTCGAGAAGCGGCTGCATTCGCGCGCGCAGGATTCCGACGAGGTGATCCGCAAGCGCATGAGCCGCGCCAGCCACGAGATGAGCCACTGGGCCGAGTACGACTACATCGTCATCAACCACGACGTCGACGAGGCCTTCGCCGAGGTGCAGTCGATCCTGAAGGCCGAACGCCTCAAGCGCGAGCGGCGGACCGGCCTCGTGGGCTTCGTGCGCGGTCTGCAAGGTCAGCTTCAAGGCTAGGCTGCATCAGTCGCGGCCCGTCCTTCGCCAGCCGTTCCAGCATCGTCGTGATCACGTCGACGTCGATGGCGTCCTCGATTCCCACATCCTCATCGCGATCGGCCGGCTCTTCGTCATTGATGTCGTTGGCCGCGAGCCGCGGCGCTGCGGCCTCGATCTCGAATTCTCCGTTGAATATGTCGTCGGTCTCGTCGTGGGCTTGCGGGTTGCGCTCGTCGATCACATCGATTTCGCGGTCGATCGCGGCGAGCTGTGCGGTCTTGAGCTGCGCGGTCTGCGGACGCACGGCATCGAAATCCACCGGGCGCGGCTGCTGAGCGCGCGGTGCGCCGGCCGGCGCCGCGTTGAGCCAGGGCGCGCGGCCGTCGTCGTGATCGTGCGGCTCGAAATTGTCCCAGTTGACGCGGTGATGGTCGGCGGCCTGGACGCGGGTGCGCCCGCCGGCAAAGCGGTAGATGACGCTGGCGAGGATGCCGGCAAGCGCCAGCGCGCCGCCGATCACGAGCAGCAGCATCTGGAGCGAGCCGGTCGGTTTGTCGGCGGTGCTGTCTGCCGCGGCCAGAGCCATCGGAGCAGGGGACTTCGCCGGCTTCGCGCTCGGCTGCGCGGCGGCCGCGACAGGTGCGGGCGAGGGCTGCGCTGCGGGCGCGGCGGACGCCGTGGAGGCGTCGGGCCAGCGCGCGGCGACGGCGGGCTGCTGCGCGTTGGCGTCAGCGGAGGGGCCCGCAGACTGTTGCGTCGGCGCCGCCGGCGTCTTCGCAGCGGCAATGCTCTGCGTCATCAGATATTCGGCGCGCGCGTCCTGCACCGAGTGCTGCTGCGGCACGGCTGAATCTGCTGTTGGCGTATCGGGCGCAGCCTGGGCGGTTTGTGTGGCCTTGCCGCCTTCGGCGCGCAGATACCAACACTGCCGCTTGGTCGCGCGCTCGAGGCGATAATGCCAATGCTGGCCCTGCGGCGCGGCGCCCTTTGGCGCGCCAAGGCAGTCGCTCGCGGCATTTTCCGTGCTCGGTGTCGTCAGTGCATTCTGCGACACGGCGGCCAGTGGCGCCCCGGCAATGATGCTGCCCACAAGGGCGGATATGAACTTTGCGGTGCGGTTGCCCATCCTGGTCTCCCGATTACGCGTGACGCAACTCGTTACCTTCCCTTTGTCGTCAAAGACTTGGGTGGCAATGAGCCGCAAATCCGGAGAGGATGTGGCCTGAATCGGGCCTGCGCGGCGTTCGTTCCGCCGCGGAATCAGGCTTTTTTCGCTGCTATTGCTTGCTCGAGGTCCAGGCTCCGCCGCAGCCGTCCGAGCGGCGGAAGGTTCCGGAGCCGCTACGGGCACCGAGGCGGCCGGAGCCGGTGAAGGTCACGCCCTCGCCTTGACCGAAGGTGCTGACCGCGCCGCTCGGGCTGACAGTACCGCTGACGCCTTGGCCGATGACCTTGCCCGAGGAGACCACGACCGCGCTGGACGTGGTGCCGCCGCAGCCGACGCTGACGACCATCCAGGCGCCGTCGAAACTGCCGCCACCTCCGCCACCGCGCCGCGAGGAGCTGCGCGGCTCCTCGGCCGGCTTGCTGCGACGTGCCGCGGGCGCCGGCTCGGCCGAACGGTCCGATCGCGAGCCGGACAGCGACTTCTCGTCATTGCCGATCGAGCCGCCGGCGCTGCCGGACTGCGCGATGGCGGACGATGGGGCGAGGGCGGCGGAAAGCAAGAAGGCGAGGGCAATCGCAGGGATGACGGCATTGCGCATGAGCAAGAATCCAAAATGAAAATGGTATCAGCGGCCGGAGCCGTCGGCACAGACGGATCCGATAATGCGGCAAGCTTTGCCAGCCTTGCCGCACTCGTCAAGCGCAGCGTCTTTGGCGCGTTGCACGCTGTCGCGCTGAACCAGCGACCAGGACTTGTCAGAGATCGCGAATGCGCCGCAGCGGCTTCCGTAGAAGGAGAGCTCGATCGGACATTTGGCGCCGGCGCAATTGCCGCGCGCATCGGCTACCGCCGCGCGCCGCGAGGCGTGGTTCCAGGATATGCCCCATTTGCTGCCGTCGGGGCCGTAGACGATCGAGCCCCATGGCTTCAGATCCTCTATCTTGCGCATCCGCAGCAGCAGTCCTTCGGTGGCTTCGCCCGTCGGCGCCATGGAAATCCGCTGCTGGAGCTTTGTGATCGCGCGGGTCAGTCCATCGGTGGTGTCAGGATCGAAATTGAGCTCGTAGAGCCGCTCGCTCAGTTCACTGAGCAGCGCGGCATCGCGCAGCGGCACACGGTCCGGATCGGCGCGCAACCGATCTGCCGGCAGCGGATCGGGCTGCATCGCGGCGACCTGTGGTGGGGCGGTTTGCGTCGGGGCTACGAAATAGAAGGTGCCGTCGATCGGCGAGGACGACACCCAGGGCTGCTGCGCGCCGGATGTGGCGCGCTTCACCGCGAGGCCGACCTGGTTGAAGGTCTGGAACACGTCGAGGCCCGCGGTCCGAACCGTCGCGGCCAACGCCTTGGTGTAGGGGCTGTGGCCGTCGCTGCCGTCCTGGGCGACGTTGCCGGGCTGCGTCGCGTAGGAGATCAGCGTGCCCTCGGGCGCGCGCATCTGCGCAAGGCCGCCATCGGACGCGCGCAGGCCGCGTGAGCCGAAGGGGTTGTTGCGGCATGCGTCCAGGATCACGAGGTTGAGGCGCGTGCCCGATCCCTGCATCTGGCGCAGCACGAGGTTGACGTCGGTCATCTGGAAGTCGACGTCGGCCTCGCGGGTCGGATTGGCGCCGACCGGCACGAGATAATTGGCGCCCGAGACCTGCACGCCGTGGCCGGCATAATAGAACAGCGCGACATCGGCGCCCTGCACCTGCCGCCCGAAGCTCTGCACCGCAAGATCCATCGCGCCCTTGTCGAGATCGAGCTGGGCGCGGCCGCCGACCAGCGTGAAGCCGAGCAGGCCAAGCGTCTCTGCCATCAGGCTCGCGTCCTTGGAGGGATTGTCGAGCGGCGTGATGTTCTTGTAGGCGGAGTTGCCGACCACGAGCGCAATGCGCTTCTCGGCCGATGCCGGCAGCGTGGCGACGACGAGCAGGGCTGCGACCAGCACCGCCAGCCCCCCAACGCGATTGAAAATCCTCGCGCGCATCAAAATTCCCCAAAGCCAAATTCTTCAGAGCAGTGGCGCCAATCTACCAGCCCGGCGCCCGGGCGAAAAGCGGTACGACATTCTGTTCGGGAAGGGGCATGGTTGCGCGTTCTCGCGGCGCGTTTCGCCCGAGCTTTACGGTTTCGTTCGCGCTCTCTGAAGCCAAAGGGCGCAGGGAAGGCCGGGCGCCGGCGGCACCCGTTGGTCCGTGCGCTACAAGAGTGCACACGGGGTGGACCGATGGGGTGGCCGATCGCCCGGCCTTCCCTGCGCGGATGGTTTTAACGGTGTCCTTCGTGCTCTCCCCGGGGAGCGATGCACTATTGCCCCCGTCGCCCCGCCGATGGCTGATGCGCGCGCCCGGTCGGGCCGCCACATCACCACGAGGCTTGACGCACAGACCCCGGGCGTCAGGACCACACGACTTCTCCGTCCGCGGACGGTCCCGCCCGATCGTCGAGGGCTCGCGTGTGCTCACCCCTGACAACCGACAAGCCCGCTCTCCAGCGCCGTGTCGTACCGCGTCGCGTGAGGACTCACGGTTGCCCGCCCTGTCATCACGCCCTCCGCGCCGACGCTGCCGCGTCCACCGCCACCCGGCCCGCATGTCGTGACGATCGCGAACGCCCCTTTGGCAGGGCCAGGATGCGGGCTGTATGCCATAAATCCGAAATTCGGAAAAGGACAATATTTTTGTGTGAAGGGATTGACGAGGTGTTTTGCCCGACGGGTCGCGAGGGGCTGCCACCAACTCCGCTCGTCCATCCTCCCGCAGACCATGCGGCCCGATAAATTCTGGGCCTGCGTGATATGGCGCCAATGCCACAAGGGTCAGATCATGACCGGTGGATTGGCGTCCCCCCTACATTTCAAGGTTGCCGCCCCTGGGGTACGATGGCCCGGGGGCTTAAGAGACGTGCTCGGAGGCACCTCCTTCTTCCCCCTCAATCTGGCGGAGCGGAGGCTTTCCTCGGACCGGGCGGCAAAGGGTGAACGCGGTATCTGGCAGCGCCGCTATGGGGAGCACACCATTCGGGATAAAGGCGACTTCGTCCGGCATGTCGACTACGTCTACATCAACCCGGTCAAGCATGGTCTGGTCACCTGGGTGAGCTATGGAAAAGAGGATAGAAGCAAGTGATGGGTATCGCTCCGATGAACCCATTCTGCGCGCTGGAAGACTAGTGTCAAAGATGCTCTCTGGATTCGCGCGGGTTCTAACAGTCCTGCTGACCTGTAGCTGCATCTCGGTGGCGAGCGATAACTCGACCGACCTTCGGAATATGCTTCAAGAGCTCAGAGGATCAACCCATGTTTTTCTGATGCTCGTCCCATATCGAAGCTCATTTCGTGTCAGAATCGATGAGGTCGCCTTGCCGGACGTATCTTGTGTTTATGAAGTCGCTTCCGGAAACTCGGCTTTTGGTGAGACGCTGGATGCGATCCGTACGCGTGTCGTCTTGTTCGATGATCCCAAGCCGTTCGTCGACCTTCGCGTTGGCGTCGTCTTCAAGCGCAACGAAAAAATTGTCCAGGGATTCTATTTCAACGACCTTGGTGGATACCGTGAGGTGGGTGGCTTCAGCGGAGAGCTGCGTGTTGAAGGCGCACCTGATTTACCGAGTTATCTTCGCTCAATCGCGATGAAGCCGGGCGTTTCTCTCGTTCGGGATCGTCATCCCCGGTGTCCTCACGCGTAGGCGGTTCTTTCGGCATGTCGTGAACTCGTAGTTTGGGTGGAGTGATCCACGTCACTTCGCTTCACGCATCCGGTGGGCTATGCACTTGATGGGGGCCAGGTTAGCTGGCTCCTTGGTTGCCGCGCATGGCGGCGAATATTGGGGGAATATCAAAATGAGAACTCTGATCATCGCAGCCGGTGTGCTTTGCCTCGCCGTCTCGTCGGCACAAGCCGCCGGCAAGGAAGGCTACGCCAGCGCGCGGGCCGCTTGTCTTGCGCAGGCCGGCACCACGGAAGCGATCTTCTCGGCCCGCAAGGCGACATACGCCCAAGGCTTCGCCTACAAGCAGTGCATGACGGCCAAGGGTCACGACGTCGCCGTTCGCAAGGGTGACGGTTCGCGCCTTTATTGATCCGCTGCGGGCGCATCCGTTGGAACGCCGGTGCATGGCGCGAGTTGGCGGGCATGTCCCTTGCCGATCCAAAAGGCTGGCTCACCGGGATCGGCGTCGCCACGTCGCGGCCGGCCGCGTTTGGTGTCCACGTGGTCCATTGCATCGCCTGGATCACTTTGGGCAACGGGCTTGAATGGCACTCGTTCGCGACGCTGGCGACATGGGGCATGACGTTGGTGATCCAGCGGGCCTAAACAACAACCTAAAGCGCGATGATGATTCATCCTCATCTCATCGCGCTTTAGCACCGCGACACCCGGGCGATTCACGCCAAGCTCGACGAGCTGCCCAAGGACAGCGGCCGCGCCGATCAGATGAAGGTCGATGCCGTCGCCGAGCGCCGTACCCCGTGCGCTCTGCCCGACGGGCCGCCGGGCCGATACCTCGAACGCCGCCGGGCCGACGGGCCCGAGGGCGGCGAGGACGTTCATCACCCGAAGCGCGCTTCGCAGTCGTGCGCGGGCCGGCTTTTTTCCGCATGCGCGCGGTAGGCGTCGATCGCCTTGTTGGCGAGCATCAACTGCCGGCGTTCGCCGGTCCTGAGCTGGGCTTCGATGGCGTCGAGAAGGACGTTCGCGGACTCGTCCGGAGGGCCGAGCTCTCCGCTCTGCTCCAGGAAGCTCCAGGCGATGAAGAATGCGCTTTCGACGGTGCAACGAATGGACATGCGTTGCCAACGCGGCGCGGCCGCCGACGTTCCGCGCGCCAGGCAGGGTGCCGCGAACCAGCCCGGGTTACTTCAGCGAGGTGCTGATCGAGCCGAATTTCAGCTTCAGCGTTGCGCCGAGATTGTTGACGACGGCGATGATCGCAAGCGCGATGCCGGCCGCGATCAGGCCGTACTCGATCGCGGTGGCGCCGGACTCGTCGGCCAGGAAGCGGCGAATGGTCTGCATGATTCTACCAGAATTCCAGGGAGAATGCTGGCGAGGACAATAGTTCGCAGAAGCTAGGTTCCCCTCTTTGGAACCGCACCTTGCGTCAATTTCGCATTTATCGTGATGATTAAAGCGGGCGGCGAGATGTCGATCCCGTCGCCTCGCGCTTCTTCCGCGTCCTAAAGCGCGATGAGATGAGGATGAATCATCATCGCGCTTTAGGTTGATGTTTGAGCATGATCTTTTCGGAAAACCGCTTCGCACTTTTCCGGATCATGCTTTAGTTCTTCAGCACGATGCGGCCGACGACCTTGCCGGCGCGCAATTCGTCGATCCAGGTCTGGACTTCGCCCATCGGCTCCTCGCGCATCGGCGTCGGCTTGATCTTCCCGGCGCGGGCAAGCGCCATCAGCTCGTGAGCCTCGGTGAGCGTGCCGACCATGAAGCCCTCGATGGTCATGCGCTTGTAGACCCACTGCACCATCGGCAGCGTGAACTGGCCGCCCATCAGCCCGGAGACCACGATCTTGCCGCCACGCGCGGCGACGGCGACTGCGAAGGCCATGGACTTCTCGTTGCCGGCGAAATCGACGATCTCGTCGAAGCCGCCCTCGGTCTCCTTGAGGATGCGCTTGATCACGTCGGGCTCGGCCGGATCGTAGGCCACCGCCGCGCCGTTCTTCAGCGCGGTCTCGCGCGCGGCGCTGCTGAGGTCGGCGACCGTGATCGGCTGCTTGAACATGGCCTCTGCAAAGGAAAGGCCCATCATGCCGACGCCGCCGAGGCCGATCAGCAGGAGATTGCGCTGGCGCGGACGGTCGACCAGGCGCTTGAGCGCGCCGTAGGCGGTGACGCCGGAGCACATCAAGGTCGCGGCCTGGTTGACGGGCAGGGGATCGTAATCGAGCAAATATTTCGCGTCGGGCACCAGCACGTGGGTGGCGAAGCCGCCGTCGATGGAGACGCCGAGGAAGCGTTGTTTGGCGCAGAGGTTCTCGTCGCCATTGGCGCAGTCGCGGCACTGGCCGCAGCCGATCCACGGAAACACGGCCTTCCTGCTACCGACGAGACCGGCGGGCACGTCCGGGCCGACTTCGTCGACCACGCCCGCGATCTCGTGGCCGAGCGTGAAGGGCAGCGTCATGCCGCGCGTGGTGTCGAGCTTCTTGCCGCCTCCGAGATCGGCGTAACCGTCCTGGATGTGCAGATCGGAGTGGCAGAGGCCGCAGCGCTCGATGCGCACCAGCACCTCGCGTCCTTGCGGTTTTGGCGTGTCGACGATGGTCTCGCACAGCGGCGCATCGAACTTGACCAGGGACTGCCGACGCATCAACGCCATATTTCTTCCTCCGAAATTATCTTTCTGTTTCGCTTCGTATATTGGCCAATTCACGCGCCATGGCAACAAAGCCGGAGATCGGAATGGTCTCCGCGCGCCGCGTCGCATCGACGTCGGCAGCATGCGCAAGCCGCGCGGGATCGGCGCCCAGCGACTTCAGGCTCTGGCGCAGCATCTTGCGGCGCTGGCCGAAGGCGGCGGCTGCGACCTGT
Organism: Bradyrhizobium nivariense; assembly: GCF_029846715.1. Classification (GTDB taxonomy): domain Bacteria; phylum Pseudomonadota; class Alphaproteobacteria; order Rhizobiales; family Xanthobacteraceae; genus Bradyrhizobium. Next base: position 76,960 of record NZ_JARVWW010000001.1, on the reverse strand, counting down.
TCGAGCAGCTTGCGATCGCAGGCGAGAGGCTTTTCGCGCGGTATCAGTCGCACCACCGAAGACGTGACCTTCGGCGGTGGCACGAAGGCGGACGGCGCAATGTCGAACAGGATTTTCGTCTCCGCTCGCCAATTGGCGAGCACGCCGAGACGGCCATAGGCCTCCTCGGTCTCGCGCGCCACGATGCGCTCGCCGACCTCGCGCTGGAACATCAAGACCATCATGTCGTACCAGGGCGGCCAGGGCTCGGTGGTCAGCCAGCCGATCAGAAGCGGGGTCGCGATGTTGTAGGGCAGGTTCGCGACGATTTTTGCTCTTTCGCCTGATAGCAGCGGGCGCGGGTCGAAGGTCATGGCATCGCCATGCACGATCTCGAGACGACCGGGATAGCGCGCGGAAATATCCTGCAAGGCAGGAATCGCGCGCTCGTCATGCTCGATGGCGATGACGCGTCTGGCGCCGAGTGCGAGCAAAGCGCGCGTCAGCCCGCCCGGGCCGGGGCCGATCTCGACGATGGTGGAGTCCTCGAGCGGAGCCGCCGCACGCGCGATGCGCGCGGTGAGGTTGAGGTCGAGGAGGAAGTTCTGGCCGAGCGATTTGCGCGCCGACAGCGCGTGCTGGCGAATGACCTCGCGAAGCGGCGGGAGGTCGTCGATCGCGCTCATCGGATGTTCGCAGCCGCCATCCGGCTCGCAAGCCTCAAGGCGGCGATCAGGCTTGCCGGATTGGCCTTGCCGGTGCCGGCGATGTCGAAGGCGGTGCCGTGGTCGGGCGAGGTGCGGATGAAGGGCAGGCCGAGCGTGACGTTGACCGCGTCGTCGAAGGCCACCGTCTTGATCGGGATCAGCGCCTGGTCGTGGTACATGCAGACGGCGCAGTCATAGGTGTTTCGCGCGGCTTCGTGAAACATGGTGTCGGCAGGGAGCGGTCCCTTCGCCTCGATGCCGTCGCTGCGCAACGCCTTGAGCGCCGGCGCGATCACGGTCTGCTCCTCATGGCCGAGCGAGCCGTCCTCGCCTGCGTGCGGATTGAGGCCGGAGATCGCGATGCGCGGATTCGAGATGCCGAAGCGGGATTCGAGCTCGGTTGCGACGATGCGCACGGTCGAGACGATCAGCTCGCTGGTGAGCTGAGCCAGCGCATCGCGCAGCGAGACGTGGATGGTCACGGGCACCACGGCGAGCCGCGGCGACCACAGCATCATCACCGGCTGCGGCACGTGGCCGTCCTCTGCGGCGAGCTCGGCGAGGAATTCGGTGTGGCCGGGATGGCGGAAGCCGGCGCGATAGAGCACGCTCTTGGCGATCGGGTTGGTGACGACGGCGCCGGCGCGGCCCTCGCGGACGTCAGTGACCGCCTGGCGGATCGAGGCGAGAGCGGCCGGTGCGCTCGATGCGTCGGGCTTGCCGGGCTCGGCGCTCGTGCGCTCGCCGGTCGCAACCACCGGCAGGGCCTCGGCGAAGACGGATTCGGCCTCGCTGGCGCTCACCGAAGCGATCCTGACGTCGGCGCCGAGCGCTTTGGCGCGGCGGGCGATCAGCGCCTCGTCGCCGAGCAGATAGAAGGCGGGCAGGTCCAGTTCGCGGCGCCTGAGCCAGGCTGCGATGGTGATGTCGGGTCCGATGCCGGCTGGCTCTCCCAGGGTCAGGGCGAGGGGCTTGGCAGGGTGCTTGGCCATCAGCGGTTGCGATATTCGATCATCGCCGCCTTGCGGAGCTCTTCGAGATAGGCCTTCTGGGTCTTCTCGTATTTCTCCGAGTACATCTTCTCGCGGATCTCGCGCTTCTTCGGCGTGTCGATCACGGTCGGCTTGCGCGAGCACAGCACCACCATCTCGATGCCCGCCTTGGTCGTTTCGGGCGCGGTCAGATGGCCGATCGGCGTGTCGTCGAGCACCTTGCGCAGCGCCTCGGGCAATTCCGCGGTGGTCTTGGTGACGGCGTCGCGGATGGTGGCGTTCGGCGTGGAGCGGAACAACGAATTGGCTTCTTCGCAGCTTCCGACGCGCGAGCGATATTGCTCGGCTTCCTTATGCCGCGTCTCCAGGAACGCCGGCGACGAGCCGCGCGGCACGATCAGCACGATCGGCTGCATCTTGTATTCGGTGCCCTCGATCTGGAGCTTCTCGTTGCCGCCTTCCCGCACCTTGTCGGCGACGTCCTTCTCGCCGACCATCAGCTTCTCCTTGAAGCGGCCGCGCACGAGGCTCGTCCAAACCATCTCGGCCTTCATGCGGCCCTTCAGGGTTTCGGGGCGGACGCCCTTGACCTCGAGCGACTTGGTGAGCTGGTCCGGCGAGATGCGCATGCGCTGCGCCATGCCCTCGTAGGACTGGTTGATGTCGGAGATGCCGGGGTCGACGCCGTATTTCTTGCCTTCCTTCATCTTCACCCTGTCGTCGATCAGCTCGTTGATGACGTCCTGACGGGCGGGCACCTTCTGCGTCGTCAACTGGTCGAGCTTGGAGCGCTGCTCGATATCGAAATCGGTGATGGGGTCGCCGTTGACCATCACGACGATGTTCTGCGCGCGCGACGGCGTGCCGGCCAGCAGCAGGGCGGCGAGGACGAGGAGGAGGCGGAAGACAGGCAACGGAATCGTCATATTTCTCGCTCGCATGTCAGCCGCGGTGAACCTGCGATCGGGAACACGCAGCCGGCACCTTCAAACTGATCACTGGAGGCCGCCGCCGGTACTGCTGGTCGTCGATGTGGTCGCCAGCGTGCGCAGGCCGATCTGGAACATGAACGCGTGGTTCAGCACGGGCGGCGTCGAACCCGCGGAATAGCTATATGAAGTTACATAGTTCAAGCCGAGCACGAAACAATCGTCGACATAGCCGGCACCGAGCACATACTGGTTGATCTTGTTGGCCTCCAGGTCCCAGCGCGCCGAGCCCGAGACCACCCAATTGGTCGCGACCTTGATCGAGCCCGAGGTCAGGATGCCCTCGCGGCGGGTCAGATAGCCAAGCTCCGGCTGGGCCGCGTAATTGCCGTAAATCATGCTGATCGACCAGCGATTGAAGTTGGCGCGGCCTTCCGCCTCGAAGCGCTGGACGTTCCAGGTCTGCTCGTCCATGCGGGAGCGGACGCTGAACGTATAGGTGCTGTTGGGCGAGTAGGCGGCGCTCGCCACATAGTCGGAGCGCGGCTTTTGCAGGCCGGAATCCAGGCCGGTGTTGATGGAGTCCTGGACTGCGTAGGAGTTCATGCCGAACAGCTGGTAGGACTGGCCGAACAGCACCTTGACAGCGCCACCCCTGTCGAACTGCGTGGTGGACTGCACGCCGACATTGGCGCGGCCGCCGCCCTCGACGCGGTCGTAGCCGGAGAACTTGTCGACGCTGAACAGGTTCGAGGCGTCGAACACCATGCTCTGCGCGTCCTCGTTGGGGAGCTTGCCGGCATAGGTCTCGTTCGGCCGGATGATGATCTGCGCGATCGGCTCGACGGTGGTCGAGCCCCAGGGCTGAATGTTGATGAAGGGGTAGCGGTATTCGAGGCCCACGGTCGGCATCAGGCGGAACGCCTGGGTGTCGCCGACAGGAAGAAAGTTCGACACGCCCGGCTGGTTGGAGACCGAGGAGTTGATCGCATCGGCGCGGAGAATGGCGAACGGCGTCCAGATTTCACCGAACGGATCGGTGTAGGACTTGCGCCACTGCGCCTCGGCCGTCAGGCGGGTGTAGGTGCCCGGGAAGCCGCGCAGCAGGCACTGCGACGGCGTGCGCGCCAGCGGATCGGCCGACGCCGTCGTGCACAGGCTGTTGGTGTTGGCGAGCGTCGTGATCGGATCGAACACCGCGGCATCACGCGACAGATTCACGAAATTGGTCTTGTAGCTGAACTCGCCGCCGAACACCGGATAGTTCAGCACGTTCGAGTAGTCGATCACGGGATAGACGACCGGCACCTGGCTCTGGTTGCCCGAGTAGCTCAGCCAGTACATCGTGCGCGCGTCGAAGAAGCTGCGATTGCCGACGCCGGTCAGATAGAGCTGCGACAGCGCGTCGGTCGGTAGATACAGGAACGAGCCCAGCGGATCGCGGTACTGCGACAACCGATAGTCCGAGAAGAAATAGTAGTCGGACATCAGGACGCCGTCCCAACCCCAGACCCACTTGTCGTTCAGCGCAAACTGGCCCTTGGTGTCGACCGCGCCGCGGAACTGGCGGTCGCCCGGCTGGCCAGCGAGCGCGCTCGGATCGAGCTGGTCGATGCCGTAGACGCGGACCTGATAGGCGCCGTCCATCAGGCGCTGGCGGAACTCGGCCTGGAACAGCACGCCCTGCTTGGACGTGATGCGCGGGCTGAAGGTCGCGTCCATATCGGGCGCGATCGCCCAGTAGAACGGCACTTCGACGCCGTAGCCGAACGGCGTGTTCGACGTGAAGCCCGGCATCAGGAAGCCGGTCTTGCGCTTCACGGTCGGGTCGGGCGTCGAGAAATACGGCATGTAGGCGAGCGGCACGCCGAAGAATTCGAGCTGCGCGGTCTCGAAATACAGCATCTTCTCCTGCTGGTCGTGGATGATGCGCGCACCCTTGACCTGCCACAGCGGCGGCTTCTTCGGATCGTCCTTGCACGGCGCGCAGGCCGTGTAGACGCCGTTCTCGAACACCGTGTAGTTGCCGCTGGAGCGGTCGGCGCGGCTCGCCGCCATGCGGGTCTGGTCGGCCGTGTCCACGCGCAGCGAATCGACGAAACCGTCACGGTAGTCGTCGGAGAGATCCATGATCTCGGCATAGGTGATCTTGCCGTCGGCATCCGTCATGCGGATGTTGCCTTCGGCATGGAGCCGCTTGGTCTTCTGGTCGTAGATGACCTTGTCGGCCTCGACGCTGGTGCCGTTGTAGAACAGCTGGACGTTGCCGACCGCGGAGACGCGCGAATTGTTGTAGTCGTAGTCGACCTCGGTCGCCTGAACCAGCATCTGGTTGTCGTTGGCGGCCTTCGGCGGCTTCGGACGCGGCGGCAGCGGATTGTAGGTGAAGCTTTGGGCGGAGGCCGGCGCCACGGCGGCAACGTCGATCAGGCCACCGAGCGATGCCACGGCGGCGACAGCAAGCAGGAACCTGCGAATGGACAAGCCACACCCGTTCGCGCGCACCAATATGCGCCGCGTCAAACGAGACACGGGTCCTCGGTGGACGGCCGTCACTATCCGTCCTCCTGATACAGCAAGGCCAAAAAGCCGGTGAGGCCGCCCACTACTACGGGCAACCACGCCGCAGCGATCGGATGCATCAACTCAGCCTTGCTCAAATCTTCAGTCACTTTCGACAGAACGTAGAGCAGAAAGCCTGCGCCCACGCCACTCAAAACCATCTTCTGTACGCCGCCCATCCGGAAGAAGCGCAACGACACGGAGGCCGCGAGCATCACCATTGCCGCAAGCAAAAACGGCTGCGCCAGAAGCTTCTGATACTGGAGTCGGTATCCGGCTGTCGCGAAGCCAGAGCTTTCGGAGGAACGGATGTAGCTCGGTAGTTGCCAAAAGGACACAGTCTCGGGTGTGGAAAAGCTGTTGCGGACCTGCGCCTCGGTCAGCGTCGTCGGAATCTCCAGGCTGGCCTGGTCGATCGGCGGCGAATCCAGCGAGAAGCGGCGGACGCCCCTGAACAGCCAACGGCCGGTATCGAGCGTCGCCTCGCGCGCCTCGACTCGTTCCTTGAAGTGTTGCTCCGTGTCGAACCGGAACAGCGTCAGCCCCGTGAGCCGGACGCCCTGCTGCTCGCTGCGCGCCGCGTTGATGATGGTCTGGCCGTCATTGGTGACCTGATTGAGCCAGAAGCCCGAAGCGTCCTGGATGCCGCCGCCGGGCGACGAGCCGAACAGCTCGGCTTCCATGCGCTTGGAGAGCTCGCGCAGATTGGCCGACATCGGATTGTAGGCGACGGTGGCGATTACTCCGATCAGGAGCGCGCTGCCGAGCGCCGGCGAGATGAATTGCCATGCGGAGACGCCGGCGGCGCGCGCGACCACGAGCTCGAGCCGGCGGGAGAGGGCGAGATAGCAGGTCATGGCGCCGATCAGCATGCAGAACGGCGTCAGCTTCTCCAGAAGCTGCGGCACGCGGAACAGCGAGGTCTCGGCCACCATGACCGCGGAGGCGGATGCAAGGCCTGAGGTCTTGCGCACCATCTCGATGTAATCGACCAGCACCAGCAGCAGGAAAATGCTGGCGAACACGCCGAGCGCCGCGACCACGAAACGGCCGGCGAAATAGCGCCCGAGTGTGTTGGTGAGCATGCTCATGCGGTAGCCGGCCGTCCGAACAGCCGCGCGATGCGCGCGTTCGACCTGTTGATGGCCTCCATGAGGCGCGGCGGCGGTTCGACCACGAGGCCGCCGATGATGATCGCCAGCCCGATGCCGATGGCACCAATGACCATCGCATATTGGACCAGCACCGCGCCCGGCGATTTCACCGCCATCACCGAGCAGGCGAAGCCGGCCATGCGCAGGCCGAACACCGCGAGGATCGAGGAGCCGATCGAGAAATTGCGACTCTGGCGCGTGGTGCGAGGCGCACCCAGAAACGCGAAGGTCAGCACGGCAAAGGCGAACGGATAGATCGGCGCCAACAGGCTGTCATGCAAGGCCGAGCGGAACTGGCCGGGAATCTGCTTGTAGACGGGATCGTCCTCGGACGGCGAGAGCAGCTCCCAGAGATAACGCTCGCGGATGCCGAGGGTGACGTCGCGGCCCTGGCCCGAGAATTTCGACATGTCGAAGCCGTAGCGGCCGAACGCCACCAGCGCGGGATCGCGCTTGCCGGCCTCGAAGCGCTGGAGATTGCCGGTCTCCAGCACCAGGAACGACCCGGTTTCGTTCTTCACGACTTCGCCGTGCTCGGCGACGATCGAGACGCGCTCGTTCGGATCACGGCGGTCGTCGATGAAGATGCCGGCGAGGATGCCGCCGGGCTGGCGTTCGCGAATCCGGATCGTCAGGTTCTTGTCGAGCTGGGCGAAGCGGCCGGGCTGCAGGATGTTGGTGAGCACGTCGGCGGTGATCTCGGCGTCCCACTGCTTGATCCGCCGCATGCCGTCGGGGGCGAGATAGGCCGCGATGAAGGCGACCAGCAGCGCCACCACGCAAGTGGCGTAGAAAAACGGATAGAACAGCCGGAACGGCGAGAAGCCGGCGGCATTCATCACGATGATCTCGGAATCGGTCGCGAGCTTGTTCAGGGTGTGCGAGATCGCGATCATCAGCGCGATCGGCGAAATGATCAGGACCAGCGCCGGCACGACGAGGCTGGTGATGCCGAGGAAGGTCAGGATGGTCTGACCCTGGCTCGTCATCAGGTCGATGCCGCGCAACGCCTGCGTAATCCAGATCACGCCCGTGAGGCTGACCAGGACCAGCGCAAACGACGCGAGCGTCGTGCGGAAGATATACCTGTCGATTGACCCCATGCGCTACCGCACGAATCCCACCAAGTCCCCAATGCCGGCCGGAATTCTGGCTGTCCAACCAATCCCCGCGAGGGGATCCCCAAGGTCGGCCAACCATCTCATCCGCCGGCTTACACTCTCACTACCATCCCTTTGATCCGTCAACAAAATGGCTGCCCCGTGGCACCCTCAATATATGGTTAATATTTCCCTCGTTGTGGCCCCCCGGCCACGGGGGGTGCTTGGCATCTGCCGGGCCGGTGGCCCATAGTGCGGCTGGCTCAGTGAATCGCCGTTCAGCTCCGGCCCGTGGCCGGGACCGCCGATCGGCAAAAAGCCCATGTTTTGGAGGAGTTACCCATGTCCGATGCCATCAAGGTCGGCTTCGTCCCGTTGTCTGCTGCCGTCCGTGGCATCATGGTCGTGTTCTGCGACGACAGCCTGAAGCTCGGCCCTGCGACCGCCAAGGCGCTCGGCGGGGCTACCGAACTCGTGAAGCGGGCGGCCTCCGCCGCCGCCTTCAAAGGCAAAAGCGGCGCGGCGCTGGACATCCTGGCGCCGGAGGGGGTGAAGGCCACCCGTCTGATCGTGATCGGCGCCGGCAAGGCGGTCGACCTGAAGGCGAGCGACTTCCTTAAATTCGGCGGCGTGGCGGCGAGCAAGCTTGCCGCCGGGGCGGCGGCCATGACCATCATGGCGGAACTGCCCAATGGTGCCATGACGAGCGAGCAGGCGATCGCGATCGCCTCGGGCCTGCGGCTGCGCACCTACAAGTTCGACCGCTACAAGACCAAGAAGAAGGACGGCGAGGAGGATGGCTCGCGCGCCGACATCTCGCTCGCGGTCGGGGATGCCGCGGCCGCGAAGAAGGCGTTTGCATCGGCCGGTGCGATCGTGGACGGCGTGATCATCGCGCGCGACCTCGTCAACGAGCCGCCGAACGTGCTTTTTCCCGAGGAGTTCGCGCGCCGCGCCGGCCTGCTCCGCAAGCTCGGCGTCAAGATCGAGGTGCTCGACGTCAAGGCGATGGACAAGCTCGGCATGGGTGCGCTGCTTGGCGTCGGCCAGGGCTCGGCGCGGCCGAGCCGCACCGTGATCATGCGTTGGGACGGCGGCAAGAAGGGTGAGGCACCGGTTGCCTTCGTCGGCAAGGGCGTCTGCTTCGACACAGGCGGCATTTCGATCAAGCCGGCCGGCAGCATGGAGGACATGAAGGGCGACATGGGAGGTGCTGCCTGCGTCGTCGGCCTGATGCATGCGCTCGCGGCACGCAAGGCCAAGGCCAACGTCGTCGGCGCCATCGGCCTCGTCGAGAACATGCCCGACGGCAACGCGCAGCGCCCGGGCGACATCGTCACCTCGATGTCGGGCCAGACCATCGAGATCATCAACACCGACGCGGAAGGCCGCCTGGTGCTTGCCGATGTGCTCTGGTACGTCGCCAAGAAGACGAAGCCGAAATTCATGGTGGATCTGGCGACGTTGACCGGCGCGATCGTGGTCGCGCTCGGCACCGAGCATGCCGGCATGTTCTCCAACAATGACGAGCTTGCCGAGCGGCTGCTGGCGGCCGGCATCGAGAGCGGGGAAAAGGTCTGGCGCCTGCCGCTCGGCCCCGAATACGACAAGCTGATCGATTCCCAGTTCGCCGACATGAAGAACACCGGCGGCCGCCATGGCGGCTCGATCACCGCAGCACAGTTCCTCCAGCGTTTCGTCGACGGCACGCCCTGGGCGCATCTCGACATCGCCGGCACCGCCATGGGCGCGCCGAAGACCGACATCAACCAGAGCTGGGGAAGCGGCTATGGTGTCCGTTTGCTCGACCGTCTGGTCGCCGACCATTACGAGCGCAAATGACCCAAAATGACTGAAGTGCTGTTCTACCATCTGCAAAACATGACGGTGGAGAACGTGTTGCCGCCGCTTCTCGAGAAATCGCTCGAGCGCGGCTGGCGCGTCGTGGTGCAGTCGACGTCGCCGGAGCGCGCCGATGCGCTCGACGCTCACTTGTGGACCTATCGCGACGATTCCTTTCTGCCGCACGCGACATGGCGGGTGAACGACGCCGCCGATCAGCCGATCGTGCTGGCGGTCGAGGAGGACAATCCGAACGGCGCCAATGTCCGCTTCCTCGTCGACAACGCCGCGCTGCCGCAGGATGCACAGGGCTATGAGCGCATGGTGCTGCTGTTCAACGGCGACGATCCGGACGCGCTTGCGTTTGCCCGCAGCGCCTGGACGGATTGCAAGGCGCGGGGATTTGATGTCACCTATTGGCAGGCCGACGAGCGGGGCCGATGGCAGAAGCGGAATTAGCGGTCGCTCGCAATTAATGATAATTTGCACTTTTCGGGCGATGATGGCTTTGGTCACCTTCGTGCCGCAAAGTGATGTTGGGACAATCGCTTAGGGTCGGTCCTTCACGCGGGGAATTTAGTTTATCGTGCGACATCAAAAGCTTCCCAGCTCGCTCATAATTGTGTTGGCTGCCGTAGCCCCGCTGGTCGCGGGCTGCTCGGGTGGGACCGATCTGTTTTCCAGGGACGCCCAGTGGTTCAGTACGCCCAGCCGCCTTTTCATCCGGAACATCTCGATTGAGTCGCCGCCGCTGACCCCCGACAGGCCGGTTGGGGCCGAGGATCTGGTCAGCGCCGACGGGGGCTGTCCTGGCTTGGCGCCGCCGCCCGGGCCGGCTGATGCCAATGCGTCGACGACGTCGCCGGCGCCCATGGGCGGCACCGTCGCGCTCGGCCACACCGAATGCGACGTAGTGCGCGGCATCGGCGCGCCCTCGAACGTCAATCTCTCCGGTGATGCCGCCGGCAGGCGCGTTGCGGTCGTGACGTGGACGACCGGTCCGCGCGCCGGCATCTACACGTTCACCGCCGGCCGCCTGTCCTCGATCGAGGGCACGCCGGAGGCGCCGGTTCTGCCGAAGGCGACCAAGCCGAAGCCGAAGAAGAAGTCGGCAGCTTGATAAGACCTGCGCGCGCGCTTCGCTAGTTATGCGCGGGTGAACATGCGGGGACGGGGCGCGCCGTCCTTCGTCCCTGGACCCAGCCCTGTCCGAGCTAACGGCCGCTTTTCGCGATGTGCTGCCAAAACGCCTCTGCGGCCTGGGCCAAGCGAAGCTTCGGCCGGAACACGTGGATTTCGATCGGCACCCACCATTCCGGCCCGCCCGCTGCGACGATCTCGCCGGAGGCGAGTTGAGGAGCGATCAGACTTTCAGGCAGCCATGCCATGCCGCGGCCGTCCTGGACCATTGTCACCAGCAGCTTCGCCAGGTGAGAGGTGAACGTCGTCCGCAGATTGACGTCGAGCGGAGACGTCGCGCGGACGGCTTCGAGGATCCGTCCCATGCCCGATTCAGGACGGAAGCTCAGAAACGGGACCGGCGCGGCTGCCGTACCCGGGAGCCTGAAACGCGGTTTGCGGCTCCGGCCTGAAACCGGCACCGAGGCGGGGACGAGCCTGTCATTGCCGACATGCAGCGAGCGGAAATGGGACGGCGCCAAAGCCGTGGTCGCCGCCGGATGGAAATGGCAGAGCAGGAAATGCGCGTCGCCAGCCAGCAATATACGTTCACAGGCCTCCATGTGATTGGCGACGAGCTGCACGTTTGGAACGAACGACAGCTTGGTCTCGATGCCGCGCAGCCAATCGGGAAAGAAGGTCAGCGACAGCGCGTTGGTCGAAGCGAACTTCAGTACGTCGGATGCACCGCGGGCTCTCTCCTGAGCGTCGAGCCGACCGGCGGAAAGCCGGCGCAGGACGTCCTCGGCCGTCTCGCGAAAGCCTTCGCCGGCGGGCGTGAGATTGACGCTGTGGGTCGTGCGATCAAGCAGCGCAGCGCCGGTCCATAGCTCGAGCGCCTGTATTCTGCGGCTCAGCGCCGGCTGCGAGCAATTGCGCTGCTCTGCTGCCCGCGAGAAGCTGCGCGTGGTCGCCACCGCGATGAAATCATGCAGCCAGTTGATCTCCATCGCACGCCCCTCCTGCATCCCTGCATTGCTTATGCATGATTTGCATAATGATATCAGAACACGACATTGGATTTCCAGTGTGGCGGGCGGCACGGTGGGGCGAAAGAATTTTTCCGGAGGAAAGCGCGATGGCCGTGCGGACGCTGTACGACAAGCTGGTCGACGCCCATGTCGTCCGCAATCTCGATGATGCCGGGCTCGTGTTGCTCTATGTCGACCGCACCGTGCTCAACGAATATACCAGCCCGCAGGCCTTCGCGGGGCTGCGTGCGGCTGGACGCAAGGTCTGGAATCCGAAAGCTGCGCTGATGGTGGTCGACCACGTCAATCCCACAGCCGCGCGCCGCACCCGCGCGATGCCCGACAGCGCGGCGGCGCGGCAGGTCGACTATTTCGCCGAGAACGCCAGGGATTTCGGCATCGAGTATTTCGACATTCTCGACCCCCGGCAGGGCATCGAGCATGTGGTTGCTCCGGAGCAGGGGCTCGTCATGCCCGGCATGGTGATTGCCGCCGGCGACAGCCACAGCACGGCCTATGGTGCGTTCGGCGCCCTCGGCTACGGCATCGGAACATCCGATATCGAGCACTATCTGGCGACCTCGACGGTTCGCTACCGCCGGCTCAAGACGATGCGCATCGACTTGAGCGGTCGTCTCCCGCTCGGCGTCACGTCCAAGGACATCGTGATGGAGGTCATCCGGCGCATTGGTGCCGACGGCGCGACCGGATACGCGGTGGAATTCAGCGGTCCCGTCGTCGCGGGCATGAGCGTCGAGGGACGGATCGTGATGTCGATCATGATCGTCGAGGCGGGCGCGCGCGGCGTCGTGATCGCGCCGGACCAGAAGGTGCTGGATTATCTCAAGGGCCGTCCGCGGGCGCCGAAAGGTGAGATGTGGGAGCGCGCGGCCAGGCACTGGCTCACCCTGGCCTCGGACCCGGACGCCCGGTTCGATCGCGAGATCGCGCTCGATGTGTCCGAGGTCGCGCCGCTGGTGACCTGGGGCACCAGTCCGGACCAGGCGATCGCGGTCACCGAGAGCATTCCCGATCCTGCACAGCAGAGCGCGCCCGACCGCAAGGCGGCCGCAAGCCGCGCATTGCGCTATATGGGCCTCACGCCCGGATTGCCTATTCAATCCGTCCAGATCGACTTCGCTTTCATCGGATCCTGCACCAATTCGCGGATCGAGGATTTGCGCGATGCCGCCGAGATCTTTCGCGGCCGCCGCGTCGCCGATGGCGTGCGGGCGATCGTGGTGCCGGGTTCGAGCCAGATCAGAGGGCAGGCCGAGGCGGAAGGGCTCGCCAAGGTGTTCACCGATGCCGGGGTCGAATGGCGGCAGTCCGGCTGCTCGATGTGCCTTGCGATGAATGACGACGTGCTGAGGCCGGGAGAGCGGTGCGCGTCCTCGACCAACCGCAATTTCGAGGGCCGCCAGGGGCCGGGCGCGCGCACGCATCTGATGAGCCCGGCAATGGTGGCCGCGGCAGCCGTCACCGGACACATCACCGACGTGCGATCTCTGCTGGAAGGATCGCGTCAATGATCCCGTTCGATCAGGTCACGGGCGCGGCCGCGCCGATGATGGCGCCGAACGTCGACACCGACGTCATTATGCCGAAGATGTTCCTCAAGGGCGTGGACCGTGGCGGCCTCAGCGAGGGGGCCTTCAATCTGCTGCGCTTCAGCGGCGGCCGGCCCAATCCGGAATTCGTTCTCAATCAGGACGGTTATCGCGACGCCTGCTTTCTCGTGGTCGGCCCGAATTTCGGCTGCGGGTCGAGCCGCGAGCACGCCGTCTGGGGGCTCCAGCAACTCGGCATTCGCGCGCTGATCGGCACCAGCTTCGCCGGCATCTTCAACGACAATTGCGCCAACAACGGTCTGCTGACGATCTCGCTTGATCCCCTCGTGCTGACCGAACTCGCCGAGGTCGCGGCCGACAGCTCGCGCAATGAAGTCACGATCGACCTCGCGGCCCAGACGATCCGGTTCGACCGCGGCCGCCGCTCGATCATGTTCGACATCGAGCTGGCGAGGAAGGAGGCGTTCCTGACGGGCCGCGATTTCATCGCGTCCACGCTGGTCTTCGCCGACGATATCCACGCCTTCGAGGCGCGATATCGCGCGGAGAATCCCTGGATCGGCTGACTGGCGCGATTTCGGCGCGGCGCGATCCGTCGTGCCGCGAACCAACGATAAAACAGTGGAGGGACCCTTGGTAGACACGACATATAGCCCGGCTGACGCGCCGGAGGCCGCCGCCGCAACGACTCTGGCTCGTCTCAAGATCGGCCCATTGCCGATCGGCATCTACCTCGTCGCCGCACTCGTCTGCGGAGCTGCCGTCTATTTCGGAAAGCTGCCGAACGACATCATTGGCGGTCTATTGGTTCTGATGCTGCTCGGCTTTCTGCTTGGCAAGCTTGGCCAGACCATCCCGGTCCTGAAGCAGATCGGCGGTACGGCGATCCTCTGCCTGTTCGTGCCTTCGGCCCTGGTGAGCTACGGCTTGATGCCCGAGGTTGCCCTGAAGGCGATCGCGACCACGTTCCGCACGGCCAACTTTCAGTACTTCTTCATCGCCTGTCTTGTCGCGGGTTCGATCCTCGGCATGCCCTACCGCGTTCTGGTTCAGGGCTTCATTCGCATGTTCGTTCCGCTCCTCGTCGGCACGCTCGCAGCCGTCGGCGCGGGCATCGCCGTGGGGCTTCTGTTCGGCCACAGCCCGAACCACACGTTCTTCTTCGTCATCATTCCGATCGTCGGGGGCGGACTTGCGGAGGGTGTCCTGCCGCTGTCCATCGCCTATTCGGAGATGCTGCATCGGCCGCAAGGCGAGCTCGTGGCGCAAATGGTGCCGGCGGCATTGCTCGGCAACGTCGTCGCGATCGTCAGCGCAGGGCTGCTGGCTCGCCTCGGCGAGAGGCGGAGCGACCTCAACGGCAAGGGCATGCTGATCAAGACGGGCGACGACGACATTCTCGGCGAGGCGCGGCCGGACCGGGCGATCGATCTCGGCCTGCTCGGCGCCGGTATGGTGCTGTCGTGCGGCCTGTTCGTGCTCGGCATGGTCCTCGCGCCGCTCACCGGCATCCCGGGACCGATCATGATGATCATCGCCGCGGTGGCGCTGAAGCTGACCAGGATCCTGCCGGCCGAGATGGAGCTCGGCGCCTATCAGATCAACAAGTTCATGTCGACCAACCTGACGTTCGCGATCCTGGTGGCGATGGGGACATTGCTGGTCTCGTGGCAACAGCTCGTCGCTTCGTTCAATCCGGGCTACATCATGATCTGCACGACCACGGTGCTGGCGATGATCGCGTCAGGATTCTTCGTCGGAAAGTGGCTGAACATGTATCCGGTCGAGGCGGCAATCGTGACGGCCTGCCACTCGGGCCTCGGTGGCACCGGCGACGTCGCCATTCTCGGCGCCGCGGATCGCATGAGCTTGATGGCGTTCGCCCAGATATCAACCCGCGTCGGCGGCGCAATCATGATCGTCATCGCGACGCTTCTGATGAAATCGATGTCTTGATACAGGCCGCGGCGTTTCGCGGGATGAATGTTGCAGAGGAGGCTTCTATGCTAGAATTCGAACAGGCTCGATCGTGCCCGGATCCATCGGAGATCGGGCTGACGCGCCGTCACCTGATGTCGATGGCGCTGACAAGTGGTGCCGTCGGTTCGGCAATACTGGCGCCGGGTGCTTTCGCTCAGGAGAATGATGCGGTGAAGACCGGCCAGATTCAAAAGTTGCTGCCAGGGTTTCGCCAGACGCGCCTCAAAACGAGCGGGGCCGAGATCAATGCACTGGTGAAAGGCGAGGGCCCGCCACTGCTTTTGCTGCACGGACACCCGCAGACGGTGGCGTGCTGGCACAAGGTGGCCCCCAGGCTTGCGGAGCGCTTTACCGTGGTTCTGACCGATCTGCGCGGCTACGGTGATTCGAGCAAGCCCGATGGCGGCAAGGACAGCATCGCCTATTCCAAGCGCGAGATGGCGCGGGATCAGGTCGAGGTGATGCGCGCGCTCGGTTTTGATCGCTTCCGGGCCGTGGGTCACGATCGCGGCGGGCGCGTTCTGCATCGCCTCTTACTCGATCACCCGGATGCCGTTTCCAAGGCCGTCCTGCTGGACATCGCGCCGACCGCGACGATGTACGCCAAAGTGAACAAGGAGTTCGCCACAAGGTACATGTGGTGGTTCTTTCTCATTCAGCCGGCGCCGCTTCCGGAGACCCTGATCGGCAACAACCTCGAATTCTATCTTCAGACCCATATCAACAAGCAGAACAAGACGCCGGGCGCGATCGATCCGGTTGCGTTCGAAGAGTACCGCCGGTGCTACACCCGCGAGACCCTGCACGCCGTCTGCGAGGACTATCGCGCCGCCGCCGGGATCGACCTGATCCACGATGAGGCGGATTCCGACAGGAGGATCGGTTGCCCGCTCCTGGTGCTCTGGGGAGGCAAGGGGGTGGTCGGATCGAGTTACGACGTGCTCGAGACGTGGCACGCCAAGGCGAACGATGTGCAAGGCGCAAGCCTGCCCTGCGGCCACTATCTGCCGGAAGAAGCTCCTGAGCTGCTCCTCGAGAAGCTCAATACCTTCCTCACGTGACTGCTGTGACTGGCGCAGCGGTCACGCGTGCCGGCCTCGAGCCTAGCCCGCCGCCTCATCAAACTGCGTGCTCGCCTCGAGCCATTGCTCCTCCGCGCGCGCCAGCGCGTCGGCCGCATTGGCGCGTGCTTTCGACAGTTGCGCGGCCTGCTTGGGATCGCGGGTGAAGATGTCGGGCAGCGCCAGTGCTGTGTCGATCTTGGTGATGATCTCGCTGACGCGGGCGATCTCGGACTCGGCTTCCGCGATGCGTTTCTTCAGCGGGCCGCGGTTGTCCGACTTCGGACGCTGCGGCTTCTCGCCGGCGGCGCTGCGCTCGCGCGGGGCGGGCTCGCCATTGCGCGCGGACAGCACCAGACGGCGGTATTCGTCGAGGTCGCCGTCGTAATTGGTCACAGTGCGGTCGGCGACGATCCAGAGCCGGTCGGCGCAGGCCTCGATCAGATAGCGATCATGCGAGACCATGATGACGGCGCCGGGGAATTCGTTGATCGCCTCCGCAAGCGCGGCGCGGCTGTCGATGTCGAGATGGTTGGTCGGCTCGTCCAGGATGATCATGTTGGGGCCGAAGAAGGTCGCAAGTCCCAGCAAGAGCCGCGCCTTCTCGCCGCCCGACAATTTTCCAACCCTGGTGTCGGCCGCCTTGCCGGAAAAACCGATCGCGCCGGCGCGGGCGCGTACTTTCGCCTCCGGCGCATCGCCCATCAGCTTGCGGACGTGGTCGTAGGCGGAGGCGTCCTCGTTCAGTTCGTCGAGCTGGTGCTGCGCGAAATAGGCGATCGACAGCTTGTCCGCGCGCGTCACCTTGCCCGAGAACGGCGCAAGGCGGCCGGCGAGCAGTTTTACAAGGGTCGATTTGCCGTTGCCGTTGGAGCCGAGCAGCGCAATGCGGTCGTCATTGTCGATGCGCAAGGTGACGCGGCCCAGCACCGGCGTTGCCGGATCGTAGCCGACCGCGGCGTTGTCGACGGCGATGATCGGCGGCGACAGGATCTTCTCGGGCGCGGGAAAGCTGATCTCGCGCACATCCTGGGTGACCAGCGCCGTGATCGGCTTCAGCCGCTCCAGCATTTTGACCCGCGATTGTGCCTGCCGGGCTTTCGAGGCCTTGGCCTTGAAGCGGTCGACGAAGGCTTGCAGGCGCGCGCGTTCGGCTTCCTGGCGCTTGACCTGCTTGGCATCGAGCATCTCGCGGCCGGCGCGCTGCTCCTCGAACGAGGAATAGGTGCCTTTGTAGAGCGTGAGCTTGCCGCGATCCAGATGCAGGATCTGGTCGACCGAGCTTTCCAGCAGGTCGCGGTCATGGCTGATCACGATCACGGTGCGCGGATAATGCGCGAGATGATCCTCGAGCCACAGCGTGCCTTCGAGGTCGAGATAGTTGGTGGGCTCATCGAGCAGCAACAGGTCGGGAGCCGCGAACAGCGTTGCGGCAAGCGCAACGCGCATGCGCCAGCCGCCGGAGAATTCGGCGCAAGGGCGGAGCTGGTCGGTGGCGGAGAAGCCGAGGCCGGAAAGGATGGCTGCGGCACGGCTCGGTGCCGAATGCGCGTCGATATCGACCAGCCGGGTCTGGATCTCGGCGATCCGGTGCGGATCGGTCGCGCTCTCGGCCTCGGTAAGCAGCGCGTCGCGTTCGAGGTCGGCCTTGAGCACGACCGAGATCAGGCTCTCGGGGCCGTTCGGGGCTTCCTGCGCGAGGCTGCCGACGCGCCATCGCGGCGGCAGCATCACCGTGCCGTGCTCGGCCGCGAGCTCGCCGCGGATCGCCTTGAACAGGGTCGATTTGCCGGTGCCGTTGCGACCGACCATGCCGACACGGGATCCGGGCGTGATCTGCACGGAACCCTGGTCAATCAGAAGGCGTCCGGCGAGGCGGATGGAGAGGTCGTTGATGGACAGCATGCGGCCTTGTCACCGCAGCCGGGATCAAACGCAACCCGTTTTTCCGTGTCCGCAAGCCGGCCCTTATCAAGCCAGCCCTTATTAAGTCAGTGCGGTTCGCGGTCACGCTGCTTCAGCTCGTTGAGGAGTTGCTCAAGGTGTGTCGGGAGCCTGGCTTCGGGGCGCAAGCTCTGCTGGAGCCGTTCGGCCACGGCATCGGAGATCGCGCGGCTGGTGCGCCGGTCGATTTGTTCGCTGTCATTGGCAAAAGGGCCAGCCATCGCAGGGTTCCGTGTTCTCAAACAGAAGTGACACGGTATCAAGTCCTTGGCCCCCAAATGGTTTCGCCACTCGCAGAGATTGCCCGGCATTCTAGCGAAAATTGCATGAAGCCGCGCAATAACCCATCCGAATGCAAAGCCCCGGCGCAGGGGAACGCCGGGGCCTCGCTTGGAAGGTACCTTGGGGGGCTGAGGTACCCTTGGAAAGGTGCTGTCTGGAAAGGTGCTGTCGGGCTCAGTAGCAGCGGTTGATCATCCGCCAGCGGGGTCCCCAGGGGGTCGGGACCAGCCGGCGCGCATAGCAACCGCCATAACCGTAGGAGACGGGGGCATAGAAGCGCGGTCCACCCCAGCGGTAGCCACCGCCGTGCCAGCCGCCGCCACCGTGCCAGCCCCAGCCGCCGCCATGCCAGTGAGCGGAAGCGGAGGTCGGCGCCAGCGCGGCACCCAGCGCGACCGCTGCGACAGCGGCAAGCGAAAGTTTCCTCAACATGGTGATCTCCTCAAACTTGCCGGCGCGGGGCTATCGCGCCGATGGAAAGGCCGCCGAAACGGTCTGCCTGATCATCAGGTTTCAGTTTCGATAGACCCGACCTTATGCCGGCGAAGCTGAACCGAATCCTGACGGGGGCTTCAGATTGGGTTCATCTGGGTGAAATTGTTGTAATCCATGCTGGAATCGGCAGCTCGCTCCTGCGGCGAAGCGCCAGTGAGACATTCCGGCGGTCGCTTGCCGTCCGGCGAAGGCGCCGATATAAGCCCGGCAACTCCGAACCACCGCATTCTTTCCAAGGACAAGATTATGGCCATCGAACGCACTTTCTCGATCATCAAGCCCGACGCCACCGCGCGTAACCTGACCGGTGCGGTTAACGCCGTGATCGAGAAGGCGGGCCTGCGCATCGTCGCGCAGAAGCGCATCCGCATGACCAAGGAGCAGGCCGAGACCTTCTATGCAGTCCACAAGGCGCGGCCTTTCTTCGGTGAGCTGGTGGAATTCATGACCTCGGGCCCCGTGGTGGTCCAGGTGCTGGAAGGCGAGGGCGCCGTCGCCAAGTATCGCGACGCGATGGGTGCGACCGATCCGTCCAAGGCGGCCGACGGCACCATCCGCAAGCTCTACGCAAAGTCGATCGGCGAGAACTCTGCGCACGGTTCGGATGCGCCGGAGACTGCCGCGATCGAAATCGCGCAGTTCTTCTCGGGCAATGAGATCGTCGGCTGATCCGTCAGCCGATAGGTTAAAAAGACGCGGCGAAAGGACGTATTGTGAACTGGCTCTGGCAGATCTTCGATCCCGCTACGATCGGGGCATTCTTCACCCAGTTTCGCAACGAGATGGCCGAACCGACCTTCTGGGTTGCGGTCGGCAAGATCATCTGGATCAACATCCTTTTGTCCGGTGACAATGCGCTGGTGATCGCGCTCGCCTGCCGCGGCCTCAAGCCGCGGCACCGGCTCTGGGGCATGATCCTGGGTGCCGGCGCGGCGGTGCTGCTGCGGATCATCTTCACCGGCATCGTCGCGAGCCTGATGGAGCTGCCTTACCTCAAGCTCGTCGGCGGTCTCGCCCTGATCGTGATCGCGGCAAAGCTGCTGGTGCCGGAACAGGAGGACGAGGACGGCGTCGAGTCGGCCTCGCATCTGTGGCAGGCCGTGCAGATCGTCGTCGTTGCCGACATCGTCATGAGTCTGGACAACGTCATTGCGGTGGCCGCGGCCGCCAATGGCAGCGTGCCCTTGCTGGTGCTCGGTCTTGCCATCAGCGTGCCGCTGATCGTTGCCGGTGCGGCGCTGATCATGGCGCTGCTCGCAAAGCTGCCGGTTCTGGTGTGGGCCGGCGCGGCGCTGCTCGGCTGGATCGCGGGCGAGGTGATTGCGACCGATCCCGCCATCGCGCCGAGGCTGCACACGCTGTTCGACGGTCCGTTCGGCGCCTCGCTGGACAACATGCTCGGCGCCTTGCGCATCCCGCCGCAATTCGCCCATGGCGGCGGTGGCGGCGAATATCTGTGCGCAGCGCTCGGCGTCATCGTCGTGCTGGTCGTCGGCACCATCTGGCGCCGGCGCAGCCTGAGCGCGGCCGCGCTGGAGGCTTCCGAGCAGCACGCCAAGGTCTCGGCGGAGTAGATTTATCTTTTGGGCATGATCTTTTCGGAAAACCGCTTCACACTTTTCCGGATCACGCTTTAGCGCCGGATGATCGAGCCGGCGCGGTTGATCCGCCGGGCGAGCGCGCGGAAGCGGCTGCCGACGCGGTCCGCGACGAGATCGCCGAGGCGGTGCTCGAACACCAGCAACAGCTTGCGGCCCACGCTGCGGAAATGCGTCGCGGGCAGGACGCCCGGACGCGCCGCCGAGATCAGATGCGCGACGCGGAAGGCCGCGCCCAGCAGGCGGGCTCGTTCGAGCTGCGCCGGCGTCAGCAGCTCCTGCAGGGTGACGGGCGGCTGGTTCTCCTCGCTCAGGCCGGCATAGCGATAGAACACGGACAGGCCGACGAAGGCGCGCTCGGTGTGGGTGATCGCGCCGAAATTGCCGTGGACGACGAGGCTCAGCGTCTGCTCGCCGCGATGGTCGGGATGCACGCGCCAGCCGATGTCGGACAGCAGGCACGCGGCGTGGCGCAGGCGGCGATCCTCGCCGGTCTCGCGCAGCTTCACCACGCGCGCGAGGCGGTCGGTCCAGGCGATCAGCTCGCGGGCGTGCTTCGCCGAACGCGACAGCAGCTGATTCAGCTCCTCGGCCGCGCAAATCAGTCCGTCCTTGTTGCGTTCGGATTCCGGCAGCTTCTCGTGCAGCAGGCCCTCGCGCACGCCGAAGGTCGAGAACACGATGGTCTTCGGCTTCGCCACCCGGATGATGTGCTCGAGCACCAGTGCCGCATAGGTGAGGAGCGGGCGCCGGGCATCGGCGACGATCTCGATGTCGGCGAGCATGTCGACGGCCGCAAGCCGGCGGAGACGACGCGAAAAGTCGAGCGCCTCGGCGGCCGAAATCGAATAGCCGTGCATCACCTGGAGCGGATAGCCGCTCTGGATGATGTGGATGCGCGCAAGCGCGCGCCAGGTGCCGCCGACGGCGTAGAAGCTGCGGCCACTACCTGCCTTGAGCTGCGGCACCCCGTCGAGCGCCTCGCGCACGATGCGGTCGGCGCGTTTGAGCGATTTATGCGCGAGGTCCTGCAGCGCGAGGCCGCCGAGCGGCAGCGTCACGCCGCTGCGCACGTTGTTCTTGCGCACGTCGATCAGTTCGAGCGAGCCGCCGCCGAGGTCGCCGACGATGCCGTCGGGGTGATGGATGCCGGAGATCACGCCGAGCGCCGACAGCCGCGCCTCGCGCGGGCCCGACAGGATCTCGATCTTCACGGCGCAGATGCGCTCGGCTTTGGCGATGAAGTCGGGGCCGTTGGAGGCATCGCGGCAGGCGGCGGTCGCAATCGCAAACACCCGTCCGACCTGCATCACCCGACACAGCGCACGGAAGCGCTTGAGCGAGGTCAGCGCCTTGTCGACGGCGTCGGGCGCGAGTAGGCCGGTGCTCTGCACCTCGCGCCCGAGGCCGCACAGCGTCTTCTCGTTGAAGATCGGAATCAGGCTCCGCGTCAGTCCCTCGTACACGACGAGACGGACCGAGTTGGAGCCGATGTCGATGACCGCGACGCTCGAGCCGCGCTTGCGCGGCCGCTTCACGTCGAAGGTCCCGGATCAGGATTGGTGACGTTCATTACGGCGCGTGAGGCGGCGCGGCGAGGATTCCTTGAGCGACTTTCCACGGCCAGACAGACTCGGATTTGTCATGAAGTAGTTGTGGACGTTGAAAGGCTCCTCGCCCTTCGCGGTCTTCATACGCGTTGAGGACCCGTCCGGCAACAACTGCCAGCTCTGTTCGTTGTCCTTGAGATTCGCGACCATGATCTGTTCGAGAACCTGCTGATGCACCGTGGGATTCTGCAGCGGACACAGCACCTCGACGCGGCGGTCGAGGTTGCGCGGCATCATGTCGGCCGAGGAGATATACACAGCCGCTTTGGCGCTCGGCAGGCCCTGGCCCATGCCGAAGCAGTAGATTCGGCCGTGCTCCAGGAAGCGTCCGATGATCGACTTGACACGGATGTTCTCCGACAGGCCGGGAATGCCGGGCCGCAGGCAGCAGATGCCGCGTACCACGAGCTCGACCTGCACGCCGGCCTGTGAGGCCTCGTAGAGCGCGTCGATGATGTCGGGGTCGACCAGCGCGTTCATCTTCATCCAGACCGCACCGGGCCGGCCGTGCCGCGCATGCGCGGTCTCGCCCTGGATGTGCTCGATGATGCGCTTGCGCAAGGTCAGCGGCGATACCGCCATCTTTTCCAGATCGCTCGGCGCCGCATAGCCGGTAATGAAGTTGAACACGCGCGCAGCGTCGCGGCCGATGGTCGGATCCGAGGTGAAGTAGGAGAGGTCGGTGTAGATGCGCGCGGTCACCGGGTGGTAATTGCCGGTGCCGGTGTGGACGTAGGTCGTGAGGCTGCCGCCCTCGCGCCGCACCACCATCGACAGTTTCGCGTGCGTCTTCAGTTCGAGGAAGCCGTAGACGACCTGCACGCCGGCGCGCTCGAGGTCGCGCGCCCAGCGGATGTTGGCCTCTTCGTCGAAGCGCGCCTTCAGCTCGATCAGCGCGGTGACGGATTTGCCGGCTTCGGCGGCTTCCACCAGCGCCCGCACGATCGGCGAGTTGCTGGAGGTACGGTAGAGCGTCTGCTTGATGGCGACGACGTCGGGGTCGCGCGTCGCCTGCTGGAGAAACTGCACCACCACGTCGAAGGATTCGTAGGGGTGATGGACGACGAGGTCCTTCTGCCGGATCGCGGCGAAGATGTCGCCGCCGTGCTCGCGCACGCGCTCGGGATGGCGCGGCACGTAAGGGGTGAATTCGAGATCGGGCCGGTCGAGGCGAGTGAGCTGCGAGAGCTCGTTCATGGCCAGCACGCCATCGACCAGCAACACCTCGTCGTCGGCGGCCGACAGCGCATGCTGCACGAAGCCGCGCAGCTGCTCCGGCATCTTGGCGTCGATCTCGAGCCGGATCACCGACCCGCGGCGGCGGCGCTTCAGCGCTGTCTCGAACAGGCGGACGAGATCCTCGGCCTCTTCCTCGATCTCGAGCTCGGAGTCGCGGATGATGCGGAAAGCGCCCTGGCCATGAAGATTGTAGCCGGGGAACAGGCGGTTGATGAACAGCGCGGTGGCCTGCTCCAGCGAGATCAGCCGGACGACCTTGCCGTCAGACGGCAGGCGAATGAAGCGGTCGATCTTGCCGGGCATGCGGATCAGCGCGTTCATCTGCTTGCCGTCGACGGCGCGCGTGAGCTGGAGCGCGATGGTGAAGCCGAGGCTCGGAATGAACGGGAAGGGGTGGGCCGGGTCGATCGCGAGCGGCGTCAGCAGCGGGAACACGTTGCTGAGGAAGTAATCTTCGACCCAGGTTCGTTCCGCCTTGGTGACCTCCTTGCCCTCGACCAGCACGATGCCCTCGTCGGCCAGCGTGCCGCGCAGGTCGCGCCAGATCGCCTGCTGGTCGGAGGCAAGCTGCGAGACGGTCCGGTTGATGAGCGCGAGCTGCTCGGACGGCGTCAGGCCGTCGGGGCTACGCTCGGCAATGCCCTCGCGCACCTGGGCCTTGATACCGGCGACGCGGACCATGAAGAACTCGTCGAGGTTATTCGCTGAAATCGACAGGAATCGCACCCGCTCCAGCATGGGGTGGCTGGGATTGACCGATTCCTCCAGGACGCGCCGGTTGAAATGCAGCCATGAGAGCTCGCGATTGATGAACCGCTCGGGGCTCGATGCAATCGCCGGAAGGCTCTCGGCTTCTTGGGCTTTTTCTTTAACTTCAACAGCTTGCGCAGAGTCCATCAGAAGTCGGTCCATCCAGTTCGCCCACATTTGCGACTTATGCGCAAAACCGCCGGGAGCATGTGTTAGAGCGATGACGTTTCGATGACATTGATGTTCCGCAGCCCGGCCGCGTCAAGCCGCCTTGGTCAGACATCCCGGAGCAGCTCGGCGGCCAGGGCCCGCGTGACGGGGCGGCCGAGGCGCAGGGCCTCGCTGTCCAGCAGTTCCACGGCCTGCCGGGCGGCGGCCGAGGACCGCTCCAGGCGGGTGGCGAGATAGCTGACCACGCTCTCATCCACGGCGAGCTGGCGGTCGGCGCAGAATTTGACGATCAGGCCGCGGAACAGCTGGTCGTCAGGCGGCAGCAGCGAGATGACAGGCACGGCGCGCAGCCGCGAACGCAGGTCGGGAAGCTCGATCTCGAGCGATGCCGGCACCTCGCGCCCGGTGAAGAGGACGTAGGCGCCATCCTCGCGGGCGAGGTTCATCAGATGGAACAGGGCGCGCTCGTCGAACTCCCTGGCCTTGAGATCCTCAACCACCAGCGCGCCGGTGACGAGCGTACCCGGAACGGCTTCGGCGGTCAGCCCATTGGCCGTGGTCGAGCGGGCGCCTGAAGCCTCGGCCCAGATCGCGGCGAGATGACTCTTGCCGCTCCCTTCCGGGCCGGCCAGCCACATGATCCGGTTCGGCCATTCCGGCCAGGCGTCGATGAGGGCGAGACCGGCGGTGTTGGCGGGGCCTTCGAGAAAATTGTCCCGGCTCAGGCTTTCCGCATGCGGAAGCGAAAACGCCAATTGTCGGGGATGAACGCGGCCTGGCACGCTTGCTTTGCTCCGTGCCGGCGTGCCGGCTTCGTTTGATGAGAGGCGACTTAATCGAGCGGGAGTTGGCCTTTTGCGGGGCCGCATCCCAACTCATTTGGCCTCGATCGTACTACTTGGCCTCGATCGTGCTACTTGGCCTCGATCGTGCTCATGTGCCGCAACCACTCGACGAGATAGAGCGACACGGAGGAGAGCGTGAACACCGTGACGAGGCCCATCAGGATTATATCATAAGGGGCGGGCTTGAAGCCGAAGGCGAGCGCCGCCAGCACCAGCGCCGCGAACGCCACCTGGGCCACAGTGTTGAGTTTGGATACCTTGGAGGGCTTCATCTCGACAGGGCGGTCGAACAGCCACGATACCATAACGGCGGCGACGATCATGATGTCGCGCGAGACCACCAGGATGACGATCCAGCGCGGAATCGCACCCCAGATGCCCAGGGCCATGTAGATCGAGACCAGCAGCGCCTTGTCGGCGAGCGGATCGAGCAGGGCGCCGAGCTCGCTCGTCATGTTGAAGCGCTTGGCGAGGAAGCCGTCCACGGCATCGCTGATACCGGCGATCAGGAAGACGGCGAACGCCACCTCCATTTGGCTCGACACGATGGCCCAGACGATGATCGGGACCAGCATGATGCGGCCCAGGGTAATGATATTCGGAATACTCACGCGGCGTTTCCCGGCACCCGGCCTGACCTCGAATTCGGCCCTTTGGAGGCTGAACCGGTTGATATCTCTACATAGTATACGGAGGGGCGCCATGCGAGCCATTGCGCGTCCCCGGAATTCGACGTAACCAGCCGCAAACCCACTGGAAATCGGGCATGACCGACCGCAAAAACGGCCTCACTTACGCCGATTCAGGCGTCGATATCGACGCGGGCAACCGCTTGGTCGACCTGATCAAGCCGATGGTGCGCGCCACCGCACGGCCCGGCGCCGACGCCGAAATCGGCGGATTCGGCGGCCTGTTCGACCTCAAGGCGGCCGGCTTCAAGGACCCCGTCCTGGTGGCCGCGACCGATGGCGTCGGCACCAAGGTCAAGATCGCGATCGAGACCGGCCTGCATAGCGGGATCGGCATCGACCTCGTCGCCATGAGCGTCAACGACCTCGTGGTGCAGGGCGCCGAGCCGCTGTTCTTCCTGGATTATTTTGCTTGCGGCAAGCTCGATCCGGAGGCGACCGCCTCGATCGTCGCCGGCGTCGCCGAAGGCTGCCGCGAATCCGGCTGTGCCCTGATCGGCGGCGAGACGGCCGAGATGCCCGGCCTCTACAAGGACGGCGATTACGACCTCGGCGGCTTTGCCGTCGGCGCCGCGGAGCGCGGTACGCTCTTGCCGCGCAAGGACATCGCCGCCGGCGATGCCGTGATCGGGCTCGCCTCGTCGGGCGTGCACTCCAACGGTTTCTCGCTGGTGCGCAAGATCGTGGAACAATCCGGCCTCGGCTTCGAGGCGCAGGCGCCGTTTGCGCCCGTCATGACGCTCGGCGGCGCGCTGCTGACGCCGACGCGGCTCTACGTCAAATCCTGCCTGCGCGCGATCCGCGAGACCGGAGCGGTGAAGGGGCTTGCCCACATCACCGGCGGCGGCTTCACCGACAACATTCCGCGCGTGCTGCCGAAGCATCTCGGCGTCGGTATCGATCTGGCGCGCCTGCCGGTGCTGCCGGTGTTCAAATGGCTGGCCGCGCAGGCCGGCATCGCCGAGCTCGAAATGCTGCGGACCTTCAATTGCGGGATCGGCATGATCGCGATCGTCGAGCCGGACAAGGTCGATCAGGTCGTGCAGGTCTTCACTGACGCCGGTGAGACCGTGGCGCAGCTCGGCACCGTGATCCCGGCCGAGGGCGAGCACCGCGTCGTCTATAACGGCCACCTCGACCTGGCGCTGTGATGAAGCGCCGCGTCGCCATCCTGATTTCCGGCCGCGGCTCCAACATGGCCGCGCTGATCAAGGGCGCGGCCGTACCGGATTTTCCGGCGGAGATTTCCCTGGTGATCTCGAACAAGGCCGATGCGCCGGGGCTGGAAAGGGCCAAAGCGAGCGGCGTGAAGACGCTGGTGATCGAAAGCAAGCCATTCGGCAAGGACCGCGCCGGCTTCGAGAAGGTGCTGCAAGCAGTGCTCGATCAGCATGGCATCGAGCTGATCTGTCTCGGCGGCTTCATGCGCTTGTTCACGGCCGAATTCACCAAGACCTGGTACGGGCGGATGCTCAATATCCATCCCTCGCTGCTGCCGTCCTTCCCCGGTCTCGACCCGCACGGCCAGGCCCTGCGCGCCGGTGTCAAAGTGTCTGGCGCGACGGTGCACTTCGTGATCCCCGAGACGGACGCCGGCCCAATCGTGATGCAGGGCGCGGTTCCCGTCAGCGATCACGACACGGCAGATACGCTGTCGGAGCGCATACTCGAAGTCGAGCACCGGATCTATCCCGCAGCACTGCGCCTGATCGCCACCGGCAAGGTCCGGATCGAGGGCGATGTCTGCAAGACCGCGGGCAGCGGGCCGTCGGAGAATTTTCTGATAGCTCCGGTGGTGAATTGAAGCGCTGTCGCGTTTCGTCGTCACCAACAAAAACCCCCGGCGGAGCCGGGGGCAACGTCATGATCTCTCGCGTAGAATCGAGAGAGATTAGGAAACCTTGAGGTTCTCCGCGGATGCTTTGCCGCGGTTCTCCACGAGGTCGTATTCAACCACCTGGTTCTCGTTGAGGGTGGAAAGTCCGGCACGCTCGACGGCGGAGATGTGGACGAACACGTCCTTATCGCTGCCGTTCGGCTTGATGAACCCATAGCCCTTGGTCGGGTTGAACCATTTGACGGTGCCCTTTTGCGGCATCCTCAGTCTCCTCCGCTAGATACAAAAAAGACGCGGCCGCTTTTCGCGTGCCACGCCACAAACGGGCTTCCGGAAGTCTGTTCGAGTCTTGAATTTCAATGTCGCGAAACGCACAGCCGAGCGCCAATTCCGATTGTGTCCGATATTGCAACATGAAAATCGCCCGTTAGCAAGCCGCGCGCGGATTTCAAGATCGGGCCGGGCGCGTCGACATGCAATTTGCGATCTGTTGCCGCGGAACCACAATCGGGCGCAAACGCCGCGGTGATCACGTGCCAAACGGTTGACCCCCCGTGGCAGTTCAGCACAAATCGTCGCATGCGCCGCAGGCTGTGTTGCATTTTTGCGTGCCACCATTTTGCTTTAGGATTGGGATCGTCATGTGCTGCACCTCGCAGCCCTCAAGGACACGGCAGACGATCGGGCTGGCGGGCGTCCGCCGGATCATAACGGCGATCGCGATGGCATTTGCGTTCGTCGTGATGATGTCGGCGGCGACGCCCGGCTTTGCGCAGAGCCCGACACCTTCTCCGTCGCCGACACCGACACCAACGCCAACGCCATCACCGACGCCGATTCCAATGCCAACGTCGACCAATTACGACCAGTCGGCCGGCGACAGCGCGCTCAATCTTGGCTCGAATTTCCTGGAGCGGCTCGGCAACCAGGCATCGGGCGGCGTCAACCGGGCGTTCCGGACCAATCCCGGCGGCGGCGGCGCGTCGGCGGGCACGGAGGATCCGCGCTACCGCACCTGGTTCGAGGGCTACGGCATCTCGGTCCGGACCGATGCGCAGGGCGACTTCGTCGGCGACAAGCGCAAGACGTTTGGCGGTGTCGCAGGCTTTGGCGCTCGGCTCGCGCCGGGTGTCAATATCGGCTTCTCCGTCGACCAGAGCCACACCGACATCGACGTGCCGCTCGCGCTTCAGTCCGCGACGCTGGACCTGACGCAACTCGGATTCAACGGCTCCATCGACAAGGGCCCATGGACCTGGGCCTTCGCGGTGGTGCACGGTTTCGGCAAGGTCCGTTCCAGCCGGGATACCGGCCTGGGCCTTGCGACCGCGGGTTATCGCGCCGCAGTCGACGGCGCGCTGACCGAGATCAGCTATTACTGGACCAAGGACCAGATGCGCGTCGTGCCCAAGGGCGCGCTGGAATATGTCCGCGCCACCAGCGTTGCGTTCCAGGAGGCCGGCGGCCTCGATCCCCTCAATGTCGGCTCGACAGCGCTCTCACGCGCGCGCGTCATGATCGGGGCCGAGATCGGGCGCTACTTCATCTTCGACCAGAAGATCCTGGACCTGTCCGCCTACGGCAAGTTCGTCGACAATTTCTATCAGGACCTGGGATCGGTGCAGGTGAGCCTCGGGACCCAGAGCATCGTCGTCCCCGGCCTCGGCGAGAGCCGCTACGGCATGGATGCCGGCGCCTCGGCCTCGCTCAGCCTGACCAATACCGCGCGGCTCTACGTCAATTACGACGGCAAGTTCCGCAACGAGCTGACGTCGCACCAGGGCACGGTCGGCTTCGAATATCGGTGGTGAGGCGAAGCCTGCCCGCGTCCGCCCAGAGCAGGATCCGGAAAAGTGCGAAGCGGTTTTCCGAGAAGATCATGCTCAAGCTTTAGGTCGGCATTGCCGCGACATATCCGGTCAATCCAAAGCCCTCGCGCACGGCCGTCATCATCGGCACCAGCGCGTTCGGGTGGATGAACTCGTCGCGGAAACAGGGATAGGTCTTGGAATCGAAGATTTTCTTCAGCCAGTCGACCACGATCTTGTGGCGCTCGGAGGTGCGAAACTCCTTGTGGTAGGTCAGCCAGAGATCGGCGTGGTGGCTGACGCCGAGATCGACGGCAACGAGCGGGGCGCCAAGCGCGATCGAGACCGTCGGCAGGAACCCGATGCCGGCGCCGCGCTCCACTGCATAGAGCACGCCGACCGAGGAATTGGTCTTGATCCCGACGATGCCCTCGAGCGACTTCAGCCCGAGCACGCGGGCATAGGCGCCGTCGTCGACCTGCGGCGCGCTCTGCTTGATGATGCGGTGGTTCTTCAGCTCGGCCAGGCTCGCCGGTACGCCGTAGAGGTTTTCGTACTCCTTGGAGACGAACGGATAGATGTGCAGCCGGCCGAGCTTGGCGACGATCAGATCGGGATTGGTCGGCGGCTCGAGCTGGATCGCGATATCGGATTCGAGCCGTGCGACGTCGGCCTGCTCCATCGCGCAGCGCAAGTCGACGGTGATCTTGCGATAGGTCTTCTGGAAGTCGATCAGTCGCGGCAGGATCCAGAAATTGCCGGGGCCTTCCGTCACCGCGACGCGCACGGTGCCCGACGTATCGCTCGACGATCGCGAGGCGCGCCGAAAGACGTTGAAGGCATGGCGCTCCATATGCGCGACGTCGGCGATCATCGCGCTGCCTTCGTCGCTGAGCGTGAGCCCGCTCTGGTCGCGCAGGAACAGCTTGCAGCCGATGCTCTCTTCGAGCCGGTCGATCCTGCGCATCAGGGTGGTCGAGGTGAGCCCGAGCTCCTCGGCGGCGTTGCGGAAGCTTTTATATTTTGCGCAAGCTAAAAACAGTTTCAAATCGTCCCAGGACGCATCCAGGGCTTCTTCACGGTGCTGCATCATCGCAGCACCCCGGTGCAATAACTGCTGCATACTCCTGATCCCCAGCCGCTAAACTCTTCGCGATAGCGGGGCACGAAAGTCGCAGACGATAGAGGGGGGATATCGGTATGGAAAGGGGTTCGTTTGCCGCAAGGCATGATTTCGACGCGCTGCCGCTCGGTCCGGATGTCGATGTTCGTTGTGCTCAATTTTCCGAAATCTCCGCGCTTTCGCAGATGGCGCATCGGCTGGTGCCGGGCGTTCGGATCGGGACGGCGGAGCTTGCAAAATACTTCACCTTCGATCCCGAGAGCATCCTGACTTTCAGCCGGAAGGGCAACCTCGTCGGCGGCATGGCCTTCCTGTTTCTCAACGACCGCGGGCACGATGCGCTGCTGCTCGACGAGATCTGCCTCACCGCGCCGGAGACGCGCCATCTCGCCTCTGCGAAGGAGGACGTTGCTGCCATCTACATCTGGGCGATCGCGGCGACGGGGCGCGGCGTCGCCGGTCTCGGCAAGGCCGCGGCTCATCTGAGACAGCTAAGATTTCGCAACGCGGATTGCTATGCGCAGCCGTCAACCGTGGCCGGACGCGACATCATGAAGGCGACCGGATTCGAGCCTGTTCCAAGCTTCCAACCCGATCTCTGGTGCTACGAGCGACCCTGGCATCGGCAGCCGATGCGCATGCCGGGCGCGATCATCCAAGCAAGGAGTTTTGCAGATGCACGGTACTAGGATTCCTCTCGCGAAGCCCGACTCCCGCGCCATCACCATTCGTCTCGCGCGCGATCTCAGCGACCTCATGCTGGTCACCGCCATTCGCTCCGCGGTCTATCTCGCCGAGCAGGATTGTCCGTTCGAGGAGGAGTTCGACGGCAACGACATGGTCGCCGCGCATTTCATCGGCTACGTCGGCAACGAGCCCGCGGGCTGTCTGCGGGTGCGGTTCTTCGGCGATTTCGCCAAGGTGGAACGGCTCGCGGTACGGCATCAATATCGGCGCTCGCGCGTCTCGTTCAAGCTGGTGCAGGCGAGCGTCGACTATGTGAAGCGCAAGGGCTTTCGCAAGATCTACGGCCAGGCGCAGGACCGGCTGGTCGATTTCTGGGCCCATTTCGGCGCCAAGCCGCTCGGCCACAACCGCAAGATCACCTTCTCCGACTTTTCCTACACGGAGATGCTGCTGGAGATCGAACCGGGCCCGGATGCCATCACGCTGGACAGCGATCCCTACGTGATCATCCGACCAGAGGGCGATTGGGACCGGCCGGGCGTGCTCGACGCCTCGGCAGGACGGGCCGTGACGTCGCCGCTGCGGGACGTCGCGCTCGCTGACCGTTGAAACTGGTGCAGCTGCGCGCAAAACCATGCTGGTTTCCATCACTGACGATCCGCCGATCCTGGTCTGCGCGGATCTCCAGGTCGAATATCTGACCCCAGGACGTCGCCACGTCATCCTCGACGGCGAGGTTGCCACGGCGCGCTGCCTGGAACTGCTGACGCTGTGGCGCGACAATCTCTGGCCGGTGATGCATCTGAAGCGCATCGCGCAGGCGGCCTGGTTCAATCCGGCATCCAGGCTGACCGATTGGATCGCGGAGGCGAAGCCGCGGCCGGGAGAAATGACGTTCGAGCACCCGCTGCCGTCGGCCTACAGTTCGTCGCGGTTTGTGGACTACATGTCCAATATCCGCAATGTCCGTTGCGTGCTCGCAGGCTTTTCCCTGGACGAAACCATCCTGGCGACCGCCGTCGACGGGTTTCACCGCAGCCATCGCTACCAGGTGGCGGCCGACGCCGTGGCCTGCCGGCAGCCGGGGACAGGCGATGCCGCCGCCTACAGGCATGCGGTAGTGAACGTGATCGGGAATTTTGCTACAATCCAAACCAGCGCCGAACTGATCAGATTCAGCGGCGCCGTTGCGGTGTAGGCGGCCGCGATCGGCGGATGGAGCGGGACATTGTCACGGGGAGATCAGCTCAAGGAGCTGGCAAGCGACCTGTCGCATGCCGCCGAGGCGGCGCGCCGTCTTGGTCTGCCCACCACGGTGTATCTGCTCTCGATGGCGCTGGTGGAGGTGCGGGAAGCCGCTGCGGCCGATAGCAATGAGGATGACGACGGCGCGGCGTGAGAGCTGCCCAATGTGCGGCTTTGTGCAACGCTGCTGAGCGCTGGCTGCCGACGAATTGGCGTTGCAAGTTTTGCGTTGCCGCAATAGCCAAGTGTTGTCGCAAGAGCCAAGTGATGACGCTGGCCGCGCCGGCGACGTGACGCTTTCAAGGATCCCGCAAATGTCCATGTTGCCCAATTCGCAAGAGGCCCGGGATGTGGCCTACCAGCTCCATCCCTACACCAACGCGCGCGCCCATCAGCAGGCCGGTCCCCTGGTGATCGAACGCGGCGAGGGCCCTTACGTGTTCGACGCGTCGGGCAAGCGCTATTTCGAGGCGATGGCAGGTCTGTGGAGCGTCGGGCTCGGCTTCAACGAGAAGCGGCTGGTCGAGGCCGCGCACAAGCAGATGCTGGCGCTGCCGTTCTACCACACGTTCTCCGCCAAATCGCACGGGCCCTCGATCGATCTCGCCGAGAAGCTGGTCGCGCTCGCGCCGGTGCCGATGAGCAAGGTGTTCTTCACCAACTCCGGCTCGGAGGCCAACGACACCGTTCTGAAGCTGATCGCCTATCGTTCCAACGCGCTTGGTCAGCCACAGCGCAAGAAGGTGATCAGCCGGATGCGCGCCTATCACGGCGTCACCATCGCGTCCGCCAGCCTCACCGGCCTGCCGAACAACCACCGCTCGTTCGACCTGCCGCTGCCGAACATCCTGCACACGGGCTCGCCGCATTTCTACAAGGACGGCGCGCCCGGCGAGAGCGAGGAAGCGTTCGCGACGCGGCGGGCCGAGGAGCTCGACGCGCTGATCCAGA
The DNA here is from genome assembly GCF_029846715.1 of Bradyrhizobium nivariense. Lineage (GTDB taxonomy): Bacteria > Pseudomonadota > Alphaproteobacteria > Rhizobiales > Xanthobacteraceae > Bradyrhizobium. The sequence continues at coordinate 43,659 of NZ_JARVWW010000001.1, read as the reverse complement.
AGGAGGGCCCGGACACGATCGCGGCCTTCTTCGGCGAGCCGGTGATGGGGGCGGGCGGCGTCATCGTGCCGCCGGCGACCTATTGGGACAAGATCCAGAAGGTCCTGAACAAGTACGACATCCTGCTGGTCGCCGACGAGGTGATCTGTGGCTTTGGCCGCACCGGCAAGATGTTCGGTTGCGAGACCTATGGCATCAAGCCTGACGCGATCGTGGTCTCCAAGCAGATCACCTCGAGCTATTTCCCGCTGTCGGCGATCCTTCTGAACGACCGCATGTTCGAGCCGATCGCGGACGAGAGCAACAAGATCGGCGTGCTCGGCCACGGCTTCACCGCCGGCGGCCATCCGGTCGGTTCGGCGATTGCGCTGGAGAATCTGAAAATCATCGAGGAGCGCGGCCTGGTCGCGCATGCCGCCGAGCTCGGCGCCTACATGCAAGGCAAGCTGCGCGAGCTCACCAGCCATCCGCTGGTCGGCGAGGTCCGCGGCGTCGGCATGATCGCAGCGATCGAGCTGGTGCTCGACAAGGGACGCAAGACCGCAGCGGCAACGCCGGGCGCCGTCGGCGGCATGGCCAGCCGCATGCTGCAGGAGCGCGGCGTGATCTCGCGCAACATGCTGGATGCCATCGCCATCTGCCCGCCGCTGATCGTCACCAAGGCCCAGATCGACGAGCTGGTCGCGGCGATATCAGGCGTGCTGGATGACATGAAGGGCGAAGCGGCGAAGCTGACGCCGGCGTAAGGGGCGACGCTTCATCGTGAGCGGAGCGCTTTATCACACCCTCGGTGTCGTCCTGGCGAAGGCCAGGACCCATACCGCGTGATCTATCGAGAAGGGTGGTAGCAGTACCGAACGAGGAGTTTTCGCCAAACTGCTCCCTGTGGTAATGGGTCCTGGCCTTCGCCAGGACGACGTCGGGGAGGCATGGGGGCTATTCCGCCCGCTGAACCCCGATGACGCGGCCTTTCTCGATCGCCAGCGCCAGCTCGCCGCGCTTGAGCTTCAAGGCTGCGTCGCCGAACAACTCGCGGCGCCAACCGCGCAGGGCGGGCACGTCGGCCTCGTCGTCGGCTGCGATCTCTTCGAGATCGTCGACGGTGGCGATCACCTTGCTTGCGACCGCATGGCGCTCCGCGGTCATGCGCAGCAGCACCTTCAACAGCTCCACGATCGCGGCGCCATTGTTATTGTTGCGTGGCTTTTCCAGCTTCGGCAGCGTGGCGTGATCCCGCGCCAGCCCGCGCTCGACCGCGGCGACGATGTCCGCTCCCCATTTGGATTTCTCAAAACCCTTCGGCACGGAGCGCAGGTTTGCGAGCTTCTCGATCGTGTTCGGCGCGTGGGTCGCGATGTCGCTGATCGCTTCGTCGCGCAGCACGCGGCCGCGCGGCACGTCGCGGCTCTGCGCCTCCTGCTCGCGCCAGGCGGCAACCTCCATCAGGACCGCGAGGTCCTTGGGCTTGCGCACCCGCGTCTTGAGCCGTTCCCAGGCCCGCTCGGGATGGAAGTCGTAGGTCTTGGGCGAGGTCAGGACCTCCATCTCGATCGAGACCCACTCGCTGCGGCGGCGCTTCTTGAGGTCGGCATCGAGGGCTGCGAACACGTCGCGCAAATGCGTGACGTCGGACACCGCGTAGTGCATCTGCTCCTTGGTCAGCGGCCGGCGCGACCAGTCGGTGAAGCGGTGGGTCTTGTCCGGGCGGTGGCCCGTGACCTTCTCGACCAGCGCGTCATAGGCGATGCTGTCGCCGTAGCCGAGCACCATGGCCGCGACCTGGGTGTCGAACACCGGGTGCGGAATGATGTTGGCCTGGTGCCAGATGATCTCGATGTCCTGGCGGGCGGCGTGGAAGACCTTCAGCACGCCCTCGTTGCCCATCAGCTCGAAGAACGGCTTGAGGTCGATGCCGTCGGCGAGGGTGTCGATAACGATCGCTTCCTCGGCGCTGGCCATCTGCACCACGCACAGCAGCGGGTAGTAGGTGGTCTCGCGCAGGAACTCGGTATCGACGGTAATGACGGGGTGCTTGGCCAGCCGGCTGCAGGCAGCCGCAAGGTCAGCGGTGGTGGTAATCAAATCCATGAACGGCCCATGACAAGTACATCAGCCGTTCTGCCGAAAGCGCTGTGATGTCAAGGGGCTCGATGCGAATTCGAGCCTTGCATTTGGACCGGAATCGCATTTTCCGACGAGAATCCTATTCGTAGCGGACCCGCCGGGAGGGTTTTCGGGCGCAAGGCAGCGCCACCACGACCAAGCACATGGCGACCAGCGCCAATCCCAGGAACTCGAAAACCAGCAGATCCACGGCAAAACCCCTCAAAAGCACTGCTAAACTTGTCTGGGGCGAATTGAGGGTCTGTTAATTCTCGTGGTTACCGGCGGCGGGCCGGGCCGGATGGTGGACGCGGGGTTAATGGGCGGCTCAGCGGGCGGCCGATGCTGGCGACTTGATGGCGGATATTCCAACGTAAAATCAATTCTGTAAGGCACGCATCCGATTCTTTGAAATATTGTAGCAATGTTTCTTGTAAGAGGGGAATGGTTGTAGCATAACTTCGGCCAATCAGAGGAGATTGGTCATGAGCCGCGACGCCGCCATTGGAAAGCATCTCACTGCCTTGCGCGAGCAGGCGCAGCTCAAACAGAACGAGCTTGCCAAAAGGCTTGAATGGAGTGCGGCGGTGCTGTCGCGCGTCGAGAGCGGCGAACGGCCACTCACCGACGACGAACTCGACATCGTCTTGCGCGGGATCGGCACGCCTGAAGCTGCGCAACTCAAGGAGGTTTTGGCCCGGAATTGGGAGAGATTACCGGAGCCTCCGCTCAACGATGCCGATGCCGATCTCCTTTGGCAGGCCGAGCAGGTGGCTCAGGAAATCCATGCGCTCGCTGAGCAGCCCGATGTAAAGCAGCTCTTTGAGCGCCGCCTCGTGCGCTACGGCGAAGAGCTTGGCTTGGCTGCCCAGCACGTCCTCGACAAGCGCTACCGAGTCGCCTTCATGGGGACCATCGGCGTTGGAAAGTCGACGGGCATTTGCCGGGTCGAGGGTCTGGAGCTGCCGAGCGCGAAGGGAATGCCGAACGCGGTGCTGGAGACCGGGGCCGGCGGCATCACCATTTGCGACGTGCATGTCCGCAAGGGGCCCGGCTATGGCCTGATCATCGAGCCCTGCAGCGAGGATGAAATCCGTCATCACGTCATGGATCTCGCCAACTCGTTGTTGAATCCCGCCAAGACCGCGGACAACGAAGATGATGAGGCCGGCACTGGATCACCCGGCATCTCGCGCGAGATCGACCGCGCTTTACGCAGCATGACCGGCCTTCGGCGCCGCCGCACCGAGCGCAAGCCTGACGGCACCGTCATTCCGGCAAGCGATGATGCGCGCGACCTCGCTTCAGGACTGGACGCAAAAACCCTCTCGGTCGAAATCCTCGCCCGGATGGAACTGCACAAGCGCGACCGCCGTGATCTTTGGCACGATGCCAGCACTGGCAAGCCTCCGCTGGTCTGGCTGCAGGAGAATTTCGAGAAGATTAACAACGGCCGCCATACTGAGTTTACGGTTCCCAAGCGGATTGAAGTCGTTGTGCCGACTGCGATCCTGGGTGACGAGACCGCCGCGGTCACGCTGATCGACTCCCGTGGCATTGATGATCTGGCCGCACGTGCCGATCTTGAACAACACTTTGATGATCCGCACACGCTGGTGATGCTGTGCACGCTGTTCGCGCAGGCGCCCTCGACCGAGGTGCGCCAACTCCTGACACGCGCCAAGGAGGCTGGTGTGCGCACGCTCGGAACGCAGGTCGCTGTGCTGGCGCTGCCACGGGCGGGCGAGGCGCTTGCGGTCAAGTTCGAAGGTGAACTCGCGCAGTCCGATCAGGACGGATATGATCTGAAGGGCGATGAGGTAAGGCTGAAGCTTCACGCGCTTGGCCTAGACCATCTGCCGATCGCGTTCTTCAACTCTGCCACGGACGAGCCAGCAAATCTTCGCGCGTTCATCGCGGCGCGCATCGAGGCCATCCGCGAGAGTCACCGCGCGGCCTTGCGCGAGATCATTGCCGGCGCCAATGACCTGCTGGCCAACTACGAGAAGGAACAGGCGCAGGAGACGTTGCGGAGCGCCGGCCGGCGCCTCTCGATCTGGCTGAAGGACAATACGGATTTGCCGCGGTCGGCATCCCGTCGTGTGCATGACAGCCTGTTGTCGACGACGCGCGCGGCGCACTGGAAGACCGTCTATGCCACCATCAGCCGTCGTGGCGGTTGGCCGAACCTTGACTACGCCCATCAGCTCAGCCACGGCGCGCGCCGTATCGCCACGCAGATCGTCGAAACCAAGATCGATGCGTTCAAGACCCTTGCCACCAGCATCGTCAGCGACGACGAGTTGGTCGAGGCGCATGACCTTGCCCGGCAGGCCGTTCGTTCGCTGGAGGCCGGATTTGATGAGATGATCCGCAATGCCCATCTGGTTGGCGAGAGCATTTACGCCGACGATCTCCGCGAGGATCTGGAATTCTGGCGCACCTGCAGTGCGATTGCGGGGCGCGGCTACAAGGACAAGGTCAATGAGCAGAACAGATACTGGTTCGAGGAAGAACGCCATGGCCAGGCCGAGGCACGTGTGATGGAATTGGTGGCGCAGAAATGGAGTGAGGCCGTTACGGGGGTCCGCGCGCTTCTGCCGGAGGGGTAAAACCCATGGCTTAGCTGTCGCAGATCGAAGCCGCGATCTTCCTGAAGTTCGAGACAGTCGATGTTTAAATTTGTCAGTTGAACGTGCAACGTCTAACAAACAGCGGGTGCGCCGTAAGGCTGGTTGCCCAGCAGAAATAGTGGGCCTCGCCTATAAACGTCTTCGGAGCCCCGCATGACGGAGCGCCGAAGTTTGTTCGCGCGATGAACTGCTGGCTTACGGCAGCTTCAGCGACGTCTCGGCGTTGTACGGCTTCAGTGTTTCGTCGGCGGCCTTCTGGGCGGCGACAAGGGCCTCCTTCGGCTGCTTCTTGCCGTTGAGGACCAGCATCACCTCGTCCTCCAGCGTCTTGCGCACCGGGACGGTCTTGTAGGTCGCAAACCACGGTTTTGCGACGTCGAGCTGCTCGACGGCGGTCTTGGCGTCCGGGTTCTTGTTCAGGAAGTCGACCATGTCGGGCGTCTTGTAGGCGGCCATGTTGGGGGCGAAATAGCCGGTGGCGCGGCTCCACCAGCCGCTCTTCTCGGGCGAGGTCATCCACTTGATCAGCGTCCAGGCGGCCTTCTGCTTGTCGGCTTCCTGGCCGGCCGGAACGATCAGCGAGGCGCCGCCGATCGGCACGGCGTTGCGGACGTTGCGCGGGATGAAGGCGACCTTGTAGGCGAACTTGGCGTTGTCACGCACATAGGTCAGCGAGCCCGTCGAGAGCATCATCATCGCGGCGTTGCCGGAGATGAAGGAGGTGCTGACGGCAGGGCCGGGCGTCGCGCCGGGCGGGTGAACCTTGTGCTTGGTGACAAGGTCGCTCCACCAGGTCAGCGCGCCCAGCATCGAGGGCGTGTCGTAATAGACCTCGCCACCGAACTCCTCGTTGTAGTAGCGCCCGCCATTGGTCATGGTGAGCGTTTCCATCATCCAGCCGCAATAGTCATAGGCGCAGGGGATCGCGATGCCCCAGCGGGTGACCTTGTCGCCCTCGCGCTTGGTGAGCTTCTTGGCCCAGTCGGTGAGCTCCGCCCAGGTCTGCGGCGGCTTGTTCGGATCGAGGCCGGCTTCCTTGGCCTGGTCGGCGTTGATGTAGAGCAGCGGCGTCGAATTGTGGAAGGGCACGCCATACACCGAACGGTTGATCACTGCGTTGCCCTGCAGCGCCGGGAAGAACTGGCCCAGAAACTGCTCCTTGGTGGTGCCGTCGGCGGCGATCAGGCTGTCGAGATTGGTGAGCTCGTTCTCGATCTGCATGTCGAGCAGGAAGTTCGCCGACATGATCACGGCAGCCGGCGGCTTGCCGGCCTTGATCGAGGCGCGCGTCTTGATCAGCGTGTCATCGTAAGAGCCGGTGTAGACGGCTGTCGCCTTGATGTTCGGATGTCCCTCGTTGAACTCCTTGATCAGGGTGCCCATGTCGCGGGCGAGCTTGCCATCGACGGGAACGGGGAAGAACAGGTCGATCTCGGTCGGACCTTCGGCGAGCGCCGGGAAGGCGAGGGCGCCTGCCAAAGTGCCTGCGGTGGCAAGGCCAAGCATGAGCCTGCGGGAAAACAGCATCGAGAAATCTCCTATTTGATGCCAGAGGTGACGAAAGAGCTGATGAAGCGTTTCTGGAAGATCAGGAATGTGATGAGCAGCGGTGCGATCACCATCAGCGTGCCGGCGGCGATGGTGCCCCAGGCCTGCGTGCCTTCCGCGGTCGCGGTGAACACCGAGAGCCCGACCGTGAGCGGCCGCTTGTCCGGCGAGTTGATCACCATCAGAGGCCACAGGAAGTCGTTCCAATGGCTGGTCACGGAGATGATGGCAAAGGCCGAGAAGCTCGGCATCGACAGCGGCACGTAGATGTGGCGGATGCGCTGGAGAAGGCTGGCGCCGTCGATCAGCGCGGCATCTTCCAGCTCGGTCGGTATAGCCTCGAACGCTTGCCGCATCAGGAATGTGCCGAAGGCGGAGGCGAAGAACGGCATCATCACGCCGGTGAGCGTGTCGTAGAGGCCGAGCTGCGCCACCAGGCTCAGATTGGGCACGATCAGCAGCACAGGCACCAGCATCAGCTGCATCAGGAACAGATAGAAGATCAGCGTCTTGCCCGCGAAGGCGAGGCGCGCAAAGGCAAAGCCCGCCAGCGTGATCGTGACGAACTGCACCAGGAGGATGCCGGTGCAGATGATCATGGTGTTGAGGGTGTAGCGCGGGAAATCGCCGATCTCCCAGGCGTCCCTGACGTTGTCGAGCGTCGGCTTCAGGCTCGGCATCAGCTCGGCCATCAGGTTGATGCCGTCGGATGCCGGGCGCAGCGTCGCCACGCCCATCCACAGGAACGGGATCAGCCAGACGATCGCGAGCAGCACGGTCAGCGCGAAGCCGAGCTTTGGCGTGATCTCGCGCCGCGTGGCGAGCGGGGCGTCCTTGAGCAGCCAGTCGATCAGCGTCATCGTCCGCCCTCCCGGTTCGCCATGGTGCGGAACGAGAGCGCGGTGAGGCTCATCAACGCGGCGAGCGTCAGCAGCGTTGCCGCCGAAGCCTTGCCAATGTCGTAATGCTCGACCGCCTGCTGGTAGATGTAGAACAGCACGAGATTGGTCGCGTTGGATGGCCCGCCCTTGGTCATGACGAAGACGTGGTCGACCTGCGTGACCGCGTTGAGCGTGGCGATGACCGTCACGAACAGGAACGTTGGCTTAAGCTCCGGCAGGATGATATGGCGCAGTCGCTGGTACGGCCCGGCGCCGTCGAGATGCGCGGCTTCCATGACATCTTCCGGCACCGCCTGGAGGCCGGCCAGGAAGAACAGCATGTAGTAGCCGGCGTTCTTCCAGATCGTGATGATCATGATCGCGTAAAGCGCGATGTCGGAATCGCCGAGCCAGTTCGGCAGCACCGGAAGCAGGCCGCCGATGTAATAGTCGAGCAGCCCGACATTGGGCAGGAAGATGAACAGGAACAGCGCGGAGGCCGCGACCATCGGGATCAGCACCGGCAGGAACAGCGCGGCACGCAGCGCGCTGGTCACTGCGTTGGTGCGCGACAGCGCCAGCGCGAACAGCAGTGCGAGGGCGATGCTCGGGACCGCGGTGCCGACGGCATAGACGAGATTGTTGACGACCGCGCCGGTGAAGGCGGAGTCCGCAAGCACCGCTGCGATGTTGTCCAGACCGACGAAACGGACCGGCGCCCTGGGCGTGGCGCGCTGGTAGAGCGCGTCGACGAACACGCGGCCCATCGCACCATAGGTGAACAGCGCGAGGAAGACGAGCGAGGGCAGCAGCAGCAGATAGGCCGGCAGCGAGGCTTTGAATCCGGTCGTGAACCGCTTCAGGATGTGCAACCGCGGCGATGCTGATGTCGTGACCGGGAGCGCCGCTGGTTCGGCGAGGCTCATCTCACCGCGCCGCGAAATTGAGCGCATAGTCGCGATCGTTCATTCCCTCAGGCGCCGCAAAGGGAAAACGCAGACTGGTGTCGAGGAAGTCGTGGCTGTGCACGACCAAATTCTCCCCGTCGATCAGCACCACGCCATAGGCGGGCGGCTCGTGGCTGGCCAGATGCTCGGTGACGGTGGCGTCGAGCTCGAACCAGACTTGGTGATTGGTGCCGCGCAAGGTGGAGAACGGGATCTTGCCGTAGCTGCCGAAGATCGGGCGGTGCACATGGCCGAAGAAGAGATGGCGGATGCGCGCACGATAGGGCGCGATCACCTCGGCGAATTCCGCGCGCTGCTTCAGTGCGATCTCGTCCATCGCGTGGACGCCGACCGGGAACGGCGGATGATGCATGAACACGACGAACGGCGTATCGACCGGCGCCGCGGCGAGCGTGTTGGCAAGCCAGCCAAGGCGTTTTGCGCACATCTCGCCGGCATGGCTGGTCTCGTCCAGCGTATCCAGGAAGACGAACAGCCCGTGCTCGGTGGTCCGCGTGCCCTGCACGAAGCCGTTGGCGTCGCGCGGCGCGGCCTTCAGGCCGTCGAGGCAGGCGACACGGCGGTCGTGATTGCCGACCATGGCGATGTACGGCATCTTCAGCGCGGCCATTGCGTCTGAAAAATTGGCGTAGGATTGAGGCTCGCCCCAATGGGTGAGGTCGCCGGTCACGACCGCGAAGGCGGCGTCGGCGTGGTGCTTGTTGATGTCGGCAATTGCCGCGTCCAGCCGGGCGCGCGGGTCGAGGCCATACAGCTTCAGCCCGGGGTTCGCGAGATGCGTGTCGGTGATGTGGATGAATTTGAACGGCATGGCGCTTGTCAGGACCGTTGGAGGGCGGGCGCCTCCGGCAGGACGACCCTGACAGGCCGTTAGAGTGGGAGTGTTTCAGTTTGATGACAGCGGTTCCAGCGTCCACAGACAGCGCGGCGTAGCCGGTTGCGTAGGGTGGATTAGCCGAAGGCGTAATCCACCACTGTGATCCAACTTCAAGTTGTGCTATTCATGATCCATGTCCAACTACCGCCGCGCACTCATTCCCGGAGGATGCTGGTTCTTCACCGTAAACCTGCTCGATCGGCGGAAAGCTCTTTTGACCAACCAGATCGAAATCTTGCGGGACGCGGTCGCCGCAACCCGCGAGAGTCATCCCTTCGAGATCGATGCTTTCGTCGTTCTACCGGATCATCTCCACGCAATCTGGAAGCTGCCACCAGACGATGCGAATTTTTCGGTGCGCTGGCGATTAATCAAAACGCGTTTCGCCAAAGCGCTACCAGCGAACGAGCGTCTAAGTGCCATCCGCGCCGCACGGAACGAGCGCGGAATCTGGCAGCGCCGCTTCTGGGAGCATCTCATCCGCGACGAGACCGATTACGCACGTCACGTCGAGTACTGCTACTACAATCCCGTCAAGCACGGGCACGTCTCTAAGGTGTGCGACTGGCCGTACTCGTCGTTTCATCGCGATGTCCGCGCGGGATTGTTCCCCGAAGATTGGGGTGGCGATCTCAAGATGGCGGGCGAGTTCGGTGAGCGGGCTTGATGGTCGCGGCAGCGTCAGTCTGTAGGGTTGGATTAACGAAGCGTAATCCACCTCTTTACTTTCCGCTTGTTGAGAGAAGTGGTGGATTACGCCTTCGGCTAATCCACCCTACGCACCGGGCGTGGTTCACGTTCCGCAGAACGTCTGCAACACCCGTTGGTCCGGCAGCGGCGGATCGGCGTACGCCGCGTACTCGGGCTGGTCCTCAAACGGCTTGGCCAGCACCTTCACCAATTCCTCGAATGGTGCGTAATCGTCATCGTTCACGGCGGCCTGGATGACAGCCTCGACACGGTGGTTGCGCGGGACGAACATCGGATTGACCGCGTGCATGGCGGCCTGCCGCTCGGCTGCAGACTGCGACTCCAGGCCGGTGCGCTCGCGCCAGCGCTTGGCCCATTCGTCGAAGGCCGCAGGATCCATGAACTGCGCGCGAACGTCGTCAGTGGCCTCATCGCCCGCTGCATTGCCCAGCTTGCGGAAGGTGAGGGTGAAGTCGGCCTGGTTCTTCGCCATGGCATCCAGCAGGTCCTGGATCAGCGCCTCGTCGCCGTCGCGCTCGGTGAACAGGCCGACCTTCCGGCGCAGACCGGCCTGATAGGCGGTGCTGAATGTCTCGGGGAATGCGCCGAGAATCTCTTGCGCCTGCTCGACCGCCTTCTCCTGGTCCTCGGAGAACAGCGGCAACAGGCATTCGGCGAGCCGGGTCAGATTCCACAGCGCGATGCGCGGCTGGTTGGCATAGGCGTAGCGGCCCATCTCGTCGATCGAGGAAAACACCTGCGCGGGATTGTAGGCGTCCATGAAGGCGCAGGGGCCGTAGTCGATGGTCTCGCCCGAGATCGAAGAGTTGTCGGTGTTCATCACGCCGTGGATGAAGCCGACCAGCAGCCAGCGCGCGACGAGATCGGCCTGGCGTGCGACGACACCGGCGAGCAGCGCGTGATAGGGGCGCGTCGCGCTGAGCAGCTCCGGATAGTGGCGGGCAATGACGTGGTCGGCGAGCCGGCGGATGGCGTCGGTGTCGCGGCGGACTGCGAAGAACTGGAAGGTGCCGACGCGGATGTGGCTCGAGGCGACGCGCGTCAGAACCGCGCCTGGCAGCGCGGTCTCGCGGATGACGTGCTCGCCGGTGACAACGGCGGCGAGCGAGCGCGTGGTCGGGATGCCCAGCGTGAACATGGCTTCGCTGACGATGTACTCGCGCAGCACCGGCCCGAGCGCGGCGCGGCCGTCGCCGCGGCGGGAGAACGGGGTGGGGCCCGAGCCCTTGAGCTGGATGTCGCGGCGAACGCCGTCCTTGTCGATGACCTCGCCGAGCAGGACCGCTCGGCCGTCGCCGAGCTGCGGGACGAACTGCCCGAACTGGTGGCCGGCATAGGCCATGGCGATGGGATCGGCACCGGCGGGAACTGTCTTTCCGGCCAGGATCTCGGCGCCCTCAGGGGTCTCCAGCACATCAGGATCGAGCCCGAGCTGGACCGCCAGCGGCCGGTTCAGCTTGATCAGCCGGGGGGCCGCGACAGGGGTCGGTGCGACCCGGGCGAAGAAGCTGTCCGGCAGGGCCGAATAGGAGTTCTGGAACGGGAAATGGACTGTCATGGCGTCAAGATAGGCGTGGAACGCCTGATGGCAAAGGCTTCAGCCAAGATTGGGCAAAAATGGGTACTTCCAGCCGAAAACAGGCCGTTCCCTTGGTTGCCGCCTTGGTCCTCCCGAGGTAAACCCTGCCGCAACTTCGGACCGGCCGTTTTCGGCGGTCCGATTCGATCCTCCGACATTGATTTTGGGACGACCATGCATCGCTACCGGTCACATACATGCGGCGCGCTCCGCGAGAACAACATCGGCGAGGCGGTCCGCCTTTCAGGCTGGGTCCATCGCGTTCGCGACCATGGCGGCGTGCTGTTCATCGACCTGCGCGACCATTACGGCCTGACCCAGTGCGTGGTCGACCCGGACTCGCCGGCGTTCGCGCAGGCCGAAAAGCTGCGCTCGGAATTCGTGGTGCGGATGGACGGCAAGGCCCGGCGCCGCCCCGAGGGCACCGACAATGACGATTTGCCGACCGGCAAGATCGAGATCTATGTCAGCGAGATCGAGGTGCTGGGTCCGGCCGGCGACCTGCCGCTGCCGGTGTTCGGCGAGCAGGAATATCCCGAGGACATCCGCCTGAAGTACCGCTTCCTCGATTTGCGCCGCGAGAAGCTGCACCAGAACATCATGACCCGCGTCGAAATCATCAAGTCGATGCGTCGGCGCATGGAGGGGCAGGGCTTCTTCGAGTTCAACACCCCGATCCTGACCGCGTCCTCGCCGGAGGGCGCGCGCGACTTCCTGGTGCCGTCGCGCATCCATCCGGGAAAATTCTACGCGCTGCCGCAGGCGCCGCAGCAGTACAAGCAGCTCTTGATGATGTCGGGCTTCGATCGCTACTTCCAGATCGCGCCCTGCTTCCGCGACGAGGACCCGCGCGCGGACCGTCTGCCGGGCGAGTTCTACCAGCTCGACGTCGAGATGAGCTTCGTCACGCAGGAGGACGTGTTCGCGGCGATGGAGCCCGTCATCACCGGCGTGTTCGAGGAGTTTGCCAAGGGCAAGCCGGTGACAAAAGGCTGGCGCCGGATTCCGTTCGCCGAAGCGCTGCGCAAATACGGCAGCGACAAGCCGGACCTGCGCAACCCTATCGAGATGCAGGACGTCTCCGAACACTTCCGCGGCTCCGGTTTCAAGGTGTTCGCGCGCATGCTCGAAGACCCCGGGAACCAGGTGTGGGCGATCCCGGCGCCGGGCGGCGGCTCGCGCGCCTTCTGCGACCGCATGAATTCGTGGGCGCAGGGCGAGGGCCAGCCGGGCCTCGGCTACATCATGTGGCGCGAGGGCGGCGAGGGCGCAGGTCCGCTCGCGAACAACATCGGGCCTGAGCGCACCGCCGCGATCCGCGCACAGATCGGCGTGAAGGAGGGCGATGCCGCGTTCTTCGTCGCCGGCGATCCCGACAAGTTCTGGAAGTTTTCAGGCCTTGCCCGCAACAAGGTCGGCGAGGAGTTGAACCTCACCGACAAGGAGCGGTTCGAACTCGCCTGGATCGTCGACTTCCCGATGTACGAGTACAACGACGAGGACAAGAAGGTCGACTTCTCGCACAACCCGTTCTCGATGCCGCAGGGCGGTCTCGATGCGTTGAAGGGCCAGGATCCGCTGACCATCAAGGCGTTCCAGTACGACATCACCTGCAATGGCTACGAGATCGCCTCGGGCGGTATCCGCAACCACGTGCCGGAAGCAATGGTGAAGGCGTTCGAGATCGCCGGCTATGGCGAGCAGGAAGTGGTTGATCGCTTCGGCGGCATGTACCGCGCGTTCCAGTATGGCGCGCCGCCGCATGGCGGCATGGCGGCCGGCGTCGACCGCATCGTGATGCTCCTGTGCGGCACCAACAATCTGCGCGAGATCTCGCTGTTCCCGATGAACCAGCAGGCCATGGACCTGCTGATGGGCGCGCCCTCGGACGCCACCACCAAGCAGCTTCGCGAGCTGCATGTGAAGGTGAACCTGCCGCAGAAGTGAGGCTCGTGGCCCGGACGCAGCGCAGCGCTCCTTCAGCGGTGCGCTGATGAGCCGGGGCCCACATCTCAGCGAGCAGCAAGCTTCTGGGTCCCGGCTCTGCGCAGCAGCGTTACACGCTGCGCAGCGCGTCCGGGACACGAGATCGATCCCTTACAGCCCCGTCGACGTCTCGATCCGGAACTGCGCCAGCGCGACGATCGGTTCGTTGCTCAGGACATCCATGAGCTGAAGCACCGGCAGCTTGCCGAGCGGAGTCAGCTTGATGGTGAGCGTCTGACCTGAGGTCTCGACGAAGCCGGCGAGCGCATCCACCGCCACCCGGGCATCGAGGTTGGAGGCCGCGATCTTCTCGCCGTGCGCCCGGATCATCTCGACGATGGCGCTGCGCGCGGCGTCGCGGCTGACATTCTGGATACGCGAGAATTGCGCCACGACGAGATCGACGACGCCGCTGTCGCGCAAGGAGAACTCGATCGCGCCGGTCTCGATCTGCGCCGCCTGACCCATGGCCTGCACCGGATCGGTCGTGAACATGCCGCGCGGCACATTGGCAAGTGCGAGCCGGGCCTGCGCCTTGGCGAGATTGCCGAGATCGATGGTGACCGGCGTGATTGCGAGGGAGCCCGATGATTCCGTCCATGCTGCACCAAGATCGAGGTCGATCGCGAGCTTGTCGATGCCGGCGGCAATCAGCGGCATGTGCGCCGCCTCAGTTGAATCGGTCGGCGCAATCATCTTGGCAACGACATTCGCCTTGCTGGGAATCGAGCCGACCAGCTGCCCCCAATTGAGGCTCAGGGTGTCGATGGTGGCCACCTTCTTGCTGCGGGGATAGGGCGCCAGCATCCCCTTGATCTCGACGCCTTCGAGCACCCGGAACACGCCGACCACCTGCTCGGCTGTGGGTCTGGAGGCAGGATTCGAGAATTGTAACGCCCAGCGGATCAGGCTCGCCGCACGGAAGGATTTCAGCGCAAAACGTTCGGTCTTGAGCCGTCCCTGCGTCGCGGGCATGTCGAGGCCCTCGAGCGCGAACTCGTCCTGGCTGTATCGGATGGCAGCGAGCTTTGTTTCCGTTTGCGGTGTGCCGATCGAAAGATTGCGAATGTCGATCTTGCCGATTCGCAGGCCTTCATAGAATCCGGCCAGCTTCTCCATCATCTCGCGCGACTGCGCCGGCGTCGGAGCCGACGAGCGATCGGTGGCCGGCAGCACGGCGAGGATCTCGGCCAGCCGGAATCGCGATGGTTGGATCGCGATGTCATCGATAGCAATCCCGTCGACCTGCATCCGCATCCCCAGCGTTGACGTCGCCACGTATGGGCCGGTCGAGAGTTGTCCGTAGACTCGATGATAGCTGTCGTCGCCGGCTGTCTGCGGATCGAGCGCTGCGACGATCGCCGTCACGTCGATGCCGGTGACGGCGATGGTGGAGATTTCGCCGGTCAGCTTGTCCGCCTTGCCCGCCTGCTGCACGTTGATGCTGAAGTTGGCGCGATCCGCCTTCATGGCGTCGATCTTGCCCTGCTTTAGATTCTGAATGGCCAGCCCGGAATAGAAGAACTCGCCGCTGCCGGTGGCCGCGCTGCCTCCGTCGAATGTGAAGGTCAGCGTCGGGGCGATGATCGAAGATGCCGTCACGCTCGCATATTGTTCGAGCGTTTGGCGGTACATGTCGATCAGGGAGCCGCCCGCCGGAGCGTTCATGGATAGGAGCGGGCCAGCATAGTCCCGCAGGGTCAGTTGCTGAACCTTGTAGGAGCCTTTCAGCTTCGCCGGGCCGATTTCGCCCAGCGCGAGTTCGAAGCCGGTGATGTCGATGCTATCGGCCGAAAACCTGGTCGCGTCGATCAGGCGGACGCCCGTGCCCTTGATACCGGCGATCTTGATCTGCGCCTGCTGCTCGCCACTGGGAGTGACTGCGATGTCCTCGATCGTCAGCGTCCGGCTCATCACGTCGAATTCGACCTTGCCGTGGCTCGCCTTGCCGCTCTGGCTGCGGATCTGCTCGAACGCCGCCTCGATCTCAGCGGTGGCGCGATGTTTTGCGTAGAGGTTGAAGCCGAACCATCCGCCCGCGGCCAGCACGGCCGCCGCGATCAGGCCGATCAGGATTCGCTTCATTCCTCTGGCTCCAGTTGCTCATTGTGCACCGCGCAACCTGCCATATTCGCAAAGCCTTGTGCGGTCCAGGGAAAGCTATGGTTTTCAAATATTTGAATGAGCGGTCTGTTGATGGGGCCGCAATCGGATGTTGCCACCAGGGCGTGGGCCGTGCTTCATCCCGTTTCCATGACCCGGAAATACCGTCCGAACGGGCGGCCGCTCCGGATGATGCATTTTGAGGCCGGTAACGCGAGGCGAGACACCGCATGTCGTCTTATTCCGATGATCTCCACCAGGCGGCGCTGGCCTATCACCGTCTGCCGCGCCCCGGAAAGCTCGAGATCCAGGCAAGCAAGCCGCTTGCCAACCAGCGCGACCTCGCGCTTGCCTATTCTCCGGGCGTCGCCGCCGCCTGCATGGAGATCGCCAAGAACCCGGCGGAAGCGGCGACGCTGACGATCCGCTCCAATCTGGTCGCCGTGGTCTCGAACGGCACCGCCGTGCTCGGCCTCGGCAATATCGGCCCGCTGGCTTCGAAGCCGGTGATGGAGGGCAAGGCGGTCCTGTTCAAGAAATTCGCCGGCATCGACGTGTTCGACATCGAGATCGCCGCCGACACCATCGATCGCGTGGTCGAGACCGTGGCGGCGCTCGAGCCGACCTTCGGCGGCATCAATCTCGAGGACATCCGCGGACCGGAATGCTTCGAGATCGAGGCGCAGCTCAAGGAGCGCATGAAGATCCCGGTCTTCCACGACGACCAGCACGGCACCGCGATCATCGTTGCAGCCGCCATCACCAATGGGCTGCGGCTGAACGGCAAGAAACTGTCGGACGTCAAGATCGTGGCATCGGGGGCAGGGGCCGCAGCGATCGCGACACTGAACCTGCTGGTGTCGATGGGCGCGCAGCGCAAGAACATCTGGGTCTGCGACATCGACGGCCTCGTTCACGAAGGTCGCAACACCACGATGGACCGCTGGAAGGCGGTCTATGCGCAGAAGACCGACAAGCGCACGCTGGCTGACGTCATCGGCGGCGCCGACATCTTCATCGGCCTCTCTGCACCGGGCGTGCTCAAGCCCGAGATGGCCAAGGCGATGGGCGACAAGCCGCTGATCATGGCGCTCGCGAATCCGACGCCGGAGATCATGCCGGAGGAGGCACGCAAAGCGCGCCCCGACGCCATGATCTGCACCGGGCGCTCCGACTATCCGAACCAGGTCAACAACGTCCTGTGCTTTCCCTTCATCTTCCGCGGCGCGCTCGATGTCGGCGCCACCGCGATCAACGAAGAGATGAAGCACGCAGCCGTGGAGGCCATCGCACAGCTCGCGCGCGAGGCGCCGTCCGATGCGGTCGCGCAAGGCTTTGACACCGGCGAGACGCAAGGTTTCGGCCCGGGCTCGCTGATCCCGAGTCCCTTTGATCCACGGTTGATCCTGCGCATCGCGCCGGCGGTGGCGAAGGCCGCGATGGAATCGGGCGTGGCGACACGGCCCATCACCAATTTCGACGAGTACACCGCGCTGCTCGAGCGCTTCGCCTTCCGCTCCGGCCTCGTCATGAAGCCGATGTTCGCCAAGGCCAAGACCCAGCCGGTGCGCGTGATCTACGCCGAAGGCGAGGACGAGCGCGTGCTGCGCGCGACCCAGGTGGTGCTGGAAGAGAAGCTGGCGACGCCAATCCTGGTCGGACGTCCGTCGGTGGTCGAGGCGCGCATCAAGCGCTTCGGCCTGTCGATCAAGGCCGGCAAGGATTTTGACCTCGTCAATCCCGAGGACGATCCGCGCTACCGCTCCTATGTGCAGTCCTATGTCGAGGTCGCCGGCCGCCGTGGCGTAACGCCGGATGCGGCGCGCACGGTGGTGCGCACCAACAACACTGTCATCGCGGCGCTCGCGGTGGTGCGCGGAGAGGCGGACGCGATGCTCTGCGGCGTCGAGGGCCGCTACATGAGCCATCTGCGCCATGTCCGCGAGATCGTCGGATTCACGCCGGGGATCAGCGACTATGCGGCGCTGGCGCTGCTGATCACGAGCAAGGGCGCCTTCTTCATCGCCGACACCCAGGTGCGGCCCAATCCGAGCGCCGAAGAGCTTGCCGAGATCGCCTCGCTCGCGGCGGTCCACGTCCAGCGCTTCAACATCAAGCCGAAGATCGCCTTCGTCTCGCATTCGGATTTCGGCAGCTATGACACGGAATCGTCACGCAAGATGCGGCGGGCAACCCAGCTCCTGAAGGAGAAGCATCCGGAGCTCGAGGCCGACGGCGAGATGCAGGGCGATACTGCACTTTCAGCTGCTGCGCGGAAAATGGTGCTGCCGCACTCCAAGCTCGAGGGCGAGGCCAACATCATGATCATGCCGAGCCTTGACACCGCCAACGTCGCCTATCAGATGATCAAGTCGCTCGCGGACGCGCTCCCCGTCGGCCCGATCCTGATCGGCCCGGCGCGCCCGGCCCACATCCTCACCCCGTCGGTGACGGCACGCGGCATCCTCAACATGACCGCGGTGGCGGTGGTCGAAGCGCAGGAGCGCGCGGCCCGGCAGCAGCCGACGTTGTTTACGTAAGGATCGACGTTCCGCGAACTCGTCATGCCGGGACAGCCGTGGCCCAAGCCCGGCTATGACGTTGCGAGGGTGGGGGGACGAACTCGTCACCCTCGGTTCGATTCCGCTAGGGAGCGCTAGCGCACCGTGCGTTCCGCTGGTTTTGAATTACTCGCGGTATCTCATTCCCCGTTTGTAAACCGCAAGCGGACTCTTCATAATCCCCTCAAGCGTTCCGTGCTTTAGCGCTTTGCCAAGAGGCCGACCATGCCAGCGTTCGTGACTTTCGGGCGAATCCTGTTCGCCGTGCTGTTCATCTACACGGGCGCGGCGAGACTGTTTGCCATGCAGGCGACGGTTGATCTCATCGCTGCCAAGGTCGTGGTGCCCGACATGATCGCGCCTTACGCCAAGCAGATCGAGACGGCGACGGCCATGACCACGCCGCAACTGCTGGCGATCGCGGGCGGCGGGCTCGAGATCATCGCGGGGGTGATGATCGCGCTGAACTTCGGCGCGCGCTTCTTCGCGATGCTGATGATCATCTACGTCGCGGTCGCGACCTTCCTGTTCTACGACTTCTGGAACCAGGCGGCGCCCGACAACGCCAAGATGCTGGTCGACGCGCTCAAGAACCTGTCGATCATCGGCGCGCTGTTCATGATCATGGGCTACGGCCGCGCCACGCGTCCGGCCGAGGCGGCCTACGGGGACGTGTAGGGCTAAACCACCCTACGTCCTACGCCACGGCGTCACCGTCACCCCATGCGCGGCGTCGAGCAGATACGGCGCGCCCGGCTTCATCCCGTGTGAGGTCAGCACCTCGTGCGGCGTCCGCTCCGGTACATCCACAAAACAGCCTTCGCCGCCGGGCAGCCGCAGATGCGGGGCTTCCGACAGCCAGAACGTGTCGTAGCGGTCCATGAACATGTCGAACACGACGGGACCGCCGATGATTGCGATGGTGCCGGAGGCGACATCGGCGAAGGCGCAGGCGTCCTCGAGGCTCGCGTGATCCGGATTCCATAATGTCGCGTTCGGCATCTCGGGATCGACGGTCAGCGCCTTGATTTTGCGGGTCAGGATCAACCGCTTGCGCTTGGGTGAATTCGGCTGCTGCTCATGCGAGTGCCGGCCGTGCACGATCAGCGCGGCGCGATCGAGCGCCTGCTCGAAGAACAGCTTGTCGCCTTCGAACTTCAGGCTGTCGGGCATGACATGCGCCGCGTCCGCGAGCATGCCGTCCGCGGAGATGATGACGTAGCCTTCGATTCGAAAGGACAATGGCGCGGCTATTCAGACACCGTCGTCACGACGCTGCTGACGGGCCGGGTGCTCACCGTCGGTAGCTTGACGTCCTTGAGCAGCTCCTGGTCGTATTCCGGCAGCGTCGAGGCCGGGAACTTGGCGCGCATCGCCACCACCTTGTAACCGCCGGCCTTCAGGCGCTTGAGCAGCTCGGGCAGGGCCTCCGCGGTGTGCTTCTGGAAGTCGTGCATCAGAATGATGCCCTTGCCCCTGTTGTCGAGCTTCTTCATCACGGTCTCGATCACCTTCTCGGGCTTCGAGGCCTTGAAGTCGAAGGAGTCGATGTCGCAGGAGAAGATCGCGGTGTTGCGGTTGCCGAGATAGGTGACCATCTCCGGCGGATGCTGGAGCGCCGGGAAGCGGAAGAACGGCGAGGGCGAGATGCCGCCGAGCGCCCATTTCACCGCGGAAAGGCCCTTCTCGATCTCTTCTTTGCGCTGCGCTTCCGTGAGCTTCTTGTTGTTGAGGTTGGCATGCGACCAGGTGTGGGTGCCCACGGTGTGGCCCGCCGCGTAGACCTGCTTCAGGATCTCCGGCTCATAGGTCGCGTGCTTGCCGATCGAGAAGAAGATGCCGGTGGTGCATTCGTCGGCGAGCGCCTTCAGCACGGCGGGTGTGTTCTTCGGCCAGGGGCCGTCGTCGAAGGTCAGCACCACCTCGTGCTCGCGCAGGAAGTCGAGCTCCTTGAAATGCTCGAAGCCGAAGCCGGGACCACCCGTGGTGTCGATCTCGACCGTGCGGGCGACGCCGAGTGCGCCCGGCGTGTTGCAGGCGGCGCGCGCCGGTTGCGGCGCTTGCTTCGGCGGGGGTGGATTGACGAAGGCGGGCTGAGCGGTTGCTGCTGCCGCAGGAGCCGCTGCTGGAGCTGCGGCGGGCGCTGCAGCTGCCGGCGTCGCCGCGGGTGCAGCCTGCGTGGCGGCTGCGGGCTTTGCGGCGGGGGTCTGCGGCCATGCCGCGCCCGCCATCGCCAGAGACATTGCGCTTGCTAAAATCAGTCCTGCCGCCACACGCATGGTGTTGTCCTCGAGATTGATCCCGTTGTTTCACCGTGGCTTTTCGCGTCCGGCAAAACCATCCTGCCCTTGGGTGATCCTAGCCTAGATGGTGGGCACTCGCCATTGCAACGGCTGTTTGGCGCCCCGCCACAATTGTGCCCAAGCGGATTGCGTCAAGTGTCGGCCAGCGTCTTGGCAATCGCCGTCTTGATCCGCGTGTCGGTCGGCTCAACGACGGACGAAAACACCTCAGCGATATAGCCATCGCGGCCGATCAGGTATTTGTGGAAGTTCCAGCGCGGAACCTCCTTCGGCCGCGCCTCTGCCGCCCATTTGTAGAACGGATGCGCCTTCGCACCGACCACAACGGCTTTGGCCGCAATCGGGAAGGTAACGCCGTATTGGTGGTGGGCGGTCTCCGAGATCTCGCTGGTACCGCCGGGCTCCTGTCCGCCAAAATCGTTGGAAGGCACGCCGATGACGATGAGCCCGCGTTCGCGAAACTCGCTCCAGATTTCTTGCAGGCCGGCATATTGTGGCGTGTAACCGCAGAGCGAAGCGGTGTTGACCACCAGCAGCGGCCTGCCGGTGAAGGCCGCAAGGCGGATGTCGTCGCCTGATAATTCCGGGAAGGAGAAGGCGTAGGCGGAGATTCGGCTCATGCCGCCATCGGCCAGTGCGTGTCTGGCAGATGCGGTCGTCGCGACAAGCGCGGCGAGCATGGTCCTGCGGTTCAGCATGGCATCGTCCCCCGACGTGTTCCGGGACGCACTTTACTCCGTCGGCGCGACGCGCCTGCTCAACACCGCGTTATCGGACGTGGCCAGGCGCGTCAGTACAGGCGGACGATGAAATCGGTGCCTTCGCCGGTCTCGCCCTGGTTGATGCCCTGATCGGAGATGATGATCGAGCCGCCTGATGTCAGCATTTCGTTGATCTTCGTGATCGTGTCGGCCGGGATCGAGACGCGGTCGAGGGCCTCGGCCGGGCTGTTCGGCGTGACCACAGGCTTTGCGGCGACGGGAATCACGGCCGCGCCACGCTGGCGGCCTGTCATGCGGCCGTCATCTTCGCGCGCGGCAGAGCGGACAGACACTGGCAAGGACACCACCGACCAATGCAGCGCATTGGAATCGGCCTTGTCGACCTCGGCGGTGAAGACATGCGTGCCGAGCGGTCGATCGCTCGCGGCGATCGTGATGGGCACCTCGAACAGCGGCGCAAAGTTCTGCCGCACGTAGAGCTTGGAATCCTTGCGGCTGACGAAGACCGCGATCTGGCCGGCGCGCTTGGGTGCTTCAGGCTTTGCCGCGGGGACCGGCTCTGCTTTTGCGGGCTCAGACGTGACGGTTTCAGACGTGGCGGTTTGAGACTTCGGCGCATCTGCCGTTTCGGCCTTAGGCGCTTCTTTGGACGTCTCCGCGGCCTCGGGCTGCGCGGCGTCTCCGGCCTGGGGCTTGGCCGCGTCAGCTGCCTCAGCGGTCTTGGTCTCGGGCTTTGCCGTGGTCTCGGTCTGGTCGGCCGATACCGCGGCTTCCTCGCGGGCCGGCGCATTGCCGGTGGTCACGTCCGACATCATGGTGTGGCCGACCGACGAGCGCAGCTCGAGCGCACCGTCGACGCTGGCGGTCTTCGTTTCAACCGGCTTTGCTTCGGCGGCCCTGGTATTGGCCGCGCCCTTGTCGGCCTTGTCGTCGGCATTGGTCTGCGGCTCCAGGCTGGCCGCGGGTTGCGGCGGCACGCGCACGGAGGCGAGCAGGGGATGCGAGAAGTTCTGCGGCGAGATCTGGCCGGGCGAAACGATCACGCGCGCGCCCATCCTGGTCCAGTTCCACATCTTCACCGCGAACGCCGTCGGCATGCGGATGCAGCCGTGCGAGGCCGGATAGCCCGGCAGCACGCCGGCGTGCATCGCAACGCCGGACCAGGTGATGCGCTGCATGTACGGCATCGGCGCGCCGCTATAGATGTTGGAGTGGTGGAATTTGTGCTTCTGGATGACGCTGAACACGCCCATCGGCGTCGAATGGCCCTTCATGCCGGTCGACACCGGAGATTCCGCAAACACGCCGTTGGTGTCGTAGACCGTGACCTTCTGCCGGTCGATCGAGACGACGATGACGAGCGGCCCTTGCGGCTTCGTGCCGGCTTCCCTTTCGGCGACGACCTCTTTCTTGCCTGTAGCGCTGCGCTTCTGCGGCTTCTGTCGCGGCTCCTCGGGATGCCGCTCATGGCGACCGTAGGACCCGTCGGAATAATCCGTCCAGTAATAAAACGCTGCGTCCGCCTGGCTCGCCGTACCGATCGCACCCGCCGCCGCCAAAATGGCGACCCGCCAAAGTCGCGCCGGCTTGGCAGAAAAACCAGACCCGTTCACGCTATTCATCTTCGAATCCATAATCCAAATCAGATGTTAGTCTCTCAGAGGGGATACGCGTTCACCAGCACGGCAGTTCTGCCATCAGCTACTTTTGTCTAAACCGTAGCAAAAAAGCCTCACGGAGCGGTAAACGGCGGCCGCTTGCCGGTCGTCTTCCTGATCGGTCGCCTCATGCCTACATTGCTGGGACTTCCTACCGGAGAACTTCATGTCATCTCGTTTCCCCGGTCTTTCCAGCATCCGCTTGAAAGGCCTCGCTTTATTCCTCCTGGCGCTGACCGTGCCGGCGGCGTCCGCTTCCGCCGCGGACGAGCCGGATCTGATCTTCCGCCGCTCGACCGTGTTCAAATGGGTGAGCCCGAACGACAAGCTTGCGACCTACGGCCTCGACGACCCTGAGGTCGAGGGCGTGGCCTGTCATTTCACGGTGCCGGAGAAGGGTGGCTTCAAGGGCTGGCTGGGCCTTGCCGAGGAGGTCTCGGACATCTCGCTCGCCTGCCGTCAGGTCGGCCCGATCAAGTTCAAGAACAAGATGGAGCAGGGCGACGACATGTTCCGCCAGCGCCGCTCGCTGTTCTTCAAGAAGATGCAGATCGTGCGCGGCTGTGACGCCAAGCGCAACGTGCTGGTCTACATGGTCTATTCGGACAGGCTGATCGAGGGTTCGCCGAAGAACTCGACCTCGACCGTGCCGGTCATGCCGTGGGGACCGGCGGACGCAAACGTCCAGAAGTGCGGAGAGTTCTTCACTCAGTGACGCGTTTGCGTTCACTCAGTGATGTCAGCGCGGCTGGCGCGCGGTTTTGCAAGATGCGAGCCGGTCAGCCGCACGAAGGTCTGCGGCACGGCCTCAAAGCCGCGGCTCGATTGCAGCGCCATTTCGCCAGGCGACGCGGCGCTGCTGCGAACAGATCGTTGATCCCCGCGGTCCGTTCGTTGGTCCGCATCGCGCGCCGTTGCGCGATCTTGCGCCATCATGATGGCCATTCCTCACATGAACGCACCCGGTGATCCCGGCGTCTCGGTCTCGATAGCTTGGGTCGCAGCCGAAGCGCCCCCGGTTCGACAGGGCCTAGCCTTCGTTCGGCTTCTCTTCAGCAGAAAAACGTAAAACGCATGTGAAGCGTGTGAGGCGGGATTATGACGGTGCAGCGCCCGGCGCGCGGCCGACCTCGAACGGGACCTGCCAAGCGACATTGGGCAGCCGCGCGACCCATCTGAAAAGATTGAGATTTTCCGTCGAATGTGTCGTCACCCCGAACGGGACGAAACAATTCTCACGGAGATGAAACCATTTTCCGTCTTTGGCGCATCACGCGCGAAACCGCCCATGGTTATCAACCTGACAACGACGACGGCGCACGCCGGCGACCGAATTCGGAGACAAGTCCATGCGCACGCTCAGCTTCATCCTTGCTTTCGGTGTCGTGCTCGCCGGCTCCTCGTTCGCAGGCTCGCCGGACGGCAATCTCCCGGGTATCGGCACTTTCCAGTACAGCGGCTCGCCGATCATGACCCCGGCGCCGCAGCCGATCGTGGTCGCCGCGCGCTTCTGATCGCCAACAAGAAAAATCAGCCGATAAAGGCCATCATGCTTGTTCGTTTCTGCGCTGCGGCGTTCATATCCCTTCTGACGATCAGTGCCGCTCAGGCGCAGGTGCGCTCACCCCCCAGATTACCTGATCCCCGTACTGAGTTCGTGAGGCAATGTGCGCCGCGCATGCTCGGGCGCTGGGAGCATCCGGAGGAAGTCTGCGGCTGCCTGCATGACCATGCCGCCGCAGTCGTCGAGGATCGGGATTTGCGCGAGGCCCTGCTCCGCGGCATCAGCGAGACCGGCGTGCCGACGATCGAGACGGATTGGGTGCCGACGTCAAAGCAAGGCGAGATCGGCCCGACCTTCACCAAGATCGCCAAGCCGACCTTGCAGTGCATGTTCGATCCGGCGAAGTAGCGCTCATCGCTTTGATTTCGGACCAAACCGCGGCACGCAGGTGCTGGTCCGCGCCACGCCCTTGTCGGTCATCTTGGCGCCGCGCACTTCCTTGACCTGTCCGGCGGGGCAGGTTCCGTCATCCACTTGCACGCGCTGGCCGAGCTTGAGATCGACGATGTCCTGCTCGCGTCCGACCGTGCCTGCGCGCGCCGTCGCGGCGAGAGCGATGGAGAGCAGGAGCGAGAGGCAAGTCGCACGGCGCAGCAGCATGGTGTGAGGTCCCGGCATCGATGCCGCAATGTAGGGAGCGGCAGCCGATTCTCATAGCGAACGTTCGTCATGCCCGTCGGGCCGGCTTGCTCCTCGCACGCAAGGCCGCGCGCGATTCCCGCGCGAGCCGCTCGGCGGATGCCACGAGCTTCGGAACCGCGTGGCCGGAAAATCCCAGCACGAAACCGGGCAGAGGACGTGAGCGCGAATAGGTGTCGGCCAACAGCCAGCCTTCGGCGCCGGCGGCCTGCTTGGCTTCTGCCGCCACCGCCAGATCGACCGAGGGATCGAACCGGGCGACAAGATGCAGACCCTGTGATGGGACCGGCACCGACAGCACGCCGTCGGATGCGGCTTCCAGGGTCTCGGCCAGCACGTCGCGCGCCTCGCGGTAAAGCTTGCGCACCCGCTTCAGGTTCGCGGCGAACGCGCCGGAATTGAGCATGTCGGCCACCGCGCCCTCCATCAGCGTGCCGGGAAAGCGGTCGAGTGCGGCCCGCGCGGCGGTGACGTCCGCAATCAAGCGCTCGGGCAGGGCGCAATAGCCGATGCGCAGGCCCGGAAACAACGTCTTGGCGAACGTGCCCAGGTAGATCACGCGCTGGAGATGATCGATTCCTGCCAGCGACATCAGCGGCGCGCCGTCATAGCGGAACTCACTGTCGTAATCGTCTTCCAGCACGAAGGCGCCAGCCTGCTTGGCCCAGTCCAGCAGCTCGAGCCGCCGCGGCATCGACATCTGAACGCCCAGTGGAAACTGGTGCGACGGCGTCACATAGGCCGCGCGCGCGGACGGCGCCGCGGCCCGGCCCCTGGCGACCCGCATGCCGTGAGCGTCGACGGGAACGGGCACGGCGCGATAGCCGCAATGCGCGATGGTCCTGCGCGCGGCGGGGTAACCTGGGTCCTCGCACCAGACCTGGTCGTTGGGCTTGAGGATCGCGCTCAGCACGATGCGCAGCGCGTGCAGCGTGCCTGATGTCAGCATGATCTGATCGGGATCGCAGCGCAGGCCCCGCGCCGATAGCAAGTGATCGGCGATCGCCGCGCGCAGCTCGCGGCTGCCGCGGGGGTCGCCATAGTGCAGATGTTCCGCGCCGAAGGCGCGCATGCGACGGCCGACAAAGGCACGGAAACGCTGCACGGCGCGCTCGTCGATATGGGTGCAGCCCAGCGAAAACGCGCCTTGCCCGGGCGTTTCGACGATGATCTTCGGCCGCTTCGGCTCGGCCGCGCGCGCGGGGATGCGCGCGGCGACGAACGTGCCGGAGCCGACGGTGGCGTCGGCAAAGCCGTCGGCGATCAGCCGCTCATAGGCGGTGACGACGGCATTGCGCCGAAAGCCGGTCTGTTTGGCCAACGTGCGCGACGGCGGCAGCGGCTCGCCCGGTTTCACCAGACCGCCGACGATCATCTCGCACAGCGCCTGATACAGCCGGTGCGCCGACGAGGCGCCGGGCGTGATGTGCGGGCCGGCGAGATCGAGCGGCAGCTCGGCCTTGGCCGGCGAGGGAACGGAATTGGTCGGAATTTTTCGCATGGAATTGGCACTATCGCAGACCAAATCCGCGGCTACAACTGCCCTGGAATTGTTCCAATCCGACAGGAGCGGCCGTGAGCCAGACCGAGAGCCAGAATTCCTATCCGACGTCCGCGCGCAACCAGGTGAAGCGTCGTCACGACCGCGGCTTCTACGATCACGACACCGTTCATCGCATCCTGGATTCCTCGATGCTCTGCCACGTCTCCTACGCGATCGACGGCCAACCCTATTGCACGCCGACCTTCTTTTGGCGCGAGGGCACGAAGCTCTATTGGCACGGCTCGAGCGCCAGCCGCATGCTGCGCAACCAGACCAAAGGGGAGCGGGTGTGCCTGACGGTTGCCCATCTCGACAGCCTGGTGCTGGCGCGCTGCGGCTTCAATCACTCGGCCGACTACCGCGCCGTGATGGCGTTCGGCACGGCCTATCTCGTCACCGACCCCGAGGAGAAAGAGCGCGCGGTGATCGCGATGGTCGACCGCTTCTTCCCCGATCGCACCGCGAGCCTGCGGGCGAGCAACACGCAGGAGATCAAGGCGACCTCCTTTATCGCGATGGAGATCGAGGAAGCCTCCGCAAAGGTCCGCGCCAAGGGCGTCGCCGACGATGACGAGGACTATGAGTTGCCAATCTATGCCGAGCGCATCCCGGTGCGCACCGTGCTCGGCGCGCCGGAACCGTGCCCGCGGTTGCTCGACGGCGTGAGCCGGCCGGCGACACTGAATGGCTATTCCGAGGGCCGGTTGCTCGAAGATGCATTGCGGGATGCCTATTTTGCAGAGTACCCGAACGGCTGAAATCGGCTAGCTTGCGCTCCATCGATGATCTGAATGCCCGATTGGAGTTGCCTGATGAATGCCGAAACGCAGCAGAGGATCGTTGACGCCGTCGACGCCGGCTTCGAAGCCCAGCTTGCGACTACGAGCGATTTCGTCGCGATCCCCTCGACCCGCGGTGCGGAGGGACCGTGCCAGGACATGATCGGCGACCTCCTGCGCGCGCGCGGCTACGAGGTCGACGACTGGCACATCAATGTCGACGACCTCAAGGATCTGCGCGGCTTCGGGCCCATCGAACACGATTTTTCGAAGGCGCGCTCGGTGGTCGGGACCTATCGTCCGCAAACCAGCCGGGGCAAATCGCTGATCCTCCAGGGCCACTGCGACGTCGTGCCCGCGGGGCCGCTGGAACTGTGGGACACCCCGCCGTTCTCGCCCGTCATCAAGGACGGCAAGATGTTCGGCCGCGGCGCCTGCGACATGAAGTCGGGCACCATCGGCGCGCTCTATGCGCTCGATGCGATCAAGGCGGCGGGCTTCAAGCCGACGGCGCGAATCCACTTCCAGTCCGTGATCGAGGAGGAGAGCACCGGCGTCGGCGCGCTCTCGACGCTTCAACGCGGCTATCGCGCGGATGCCTGCTTTATCCCTGAGCCGACCGGCCGCAAGATGGTGCGCTCGCAGGTCGGCGTGATCTGGTTCCGCCTGCGCGTAAAGGGCCATCCGACCCATGTCGCCTTCGCCGGCTCCGGCGCGAACGCAATCATGGCGGCCTATCATTTGATCCAGGCGCTGCAAAAGCTCGAGATCGAGTGGAACGAGCGCGCGAAAGCCGACCGCCACTTCAAGACGCTGAACCATCCCATCAACTTCAACCCCGGCATCATCAAGGGCGGCGACTGGGCCTCCAGCGTGCCGGCCTGGTGCGACGTCGATTGCCGGATTGCCGTGTTGCCGGGCTGGTCGATCGCCGATCACCAGAAGGAGATCATGGCCTGCGTTGCTGCCGCCGCGCGCAACCACCGCTTCCTCGCCAACAATCCGCCGGAGATCGAATGGTCGGGCTTTTTGTCGGAAGGCTATGAGCTGACCGACGCCGCCGCGCCGGAGGCGGCGTTCGGCAAGGCCTTCAACACCGTCTATGGCGGCGAAGTCGAAGACCTCGTCTTTACCGCGCTCACCGACACCCGCTTCTACGGCCTCAATCACGGTATCCCGAGCCTGTGCTTCGGCGCGAGTGGCGGCGAGATGCACGGCTTCAATGAATATGTCGATCTGGACTCGCTGAAGAAGACCACCAAGGCAATGGCGCTGTTCATCGCGGATTGGTGCGGGGTGGAGAAGGGATAGCTCTCTCTTCCACCGTCATTGCGAGGAGCCCTTGCGACGATGCAATCCAGACTCCGCGGGGGCAGACTGGGTTGCTTCGCTGCGCTCGCAACGACGGGCTGCCCAATCCATCGGCGCCCCAAAATCCTTTAAGCTTAAACTAAAGACTAGGATGCCGCCCGCGCCGGTGGCAGAGTGGGCGCCAGGTTCACAAGGCCTTGAGTCCGTCGAGGAAGTCACGATGCGCGATTGGGATGACGCTTATGCCAATTCCGCCCATATCCCGGGCTCGGACAAGATGCCGGCGCTGTGGGCGGAGCGGGCGGCGGCTTACCGCGCCGGGCTGAAAGATTTTCGCGCCGACATCGCCTATGGCGCCGGCGAGCGCCAGCGCTTCGACCTCATCCTGCCCGACGGCGACAGCAAGGGCCTCGTCGTGTTCGTCCACGGCGGCTACTGGATGCGCTTCGACAAATCGACGTGGACCGATCTCGCCGAAGGCGCGCGCCATCACGGCTGGACGATGGCGCTGCCGAGCTACACGCTGACGCCGGCCGCGCGCATCGCCGACATTACGGCGGAAATCACCGCCGCGATCGCCAAGGCGGCCTCGCTCGTCGCAGGCCCGATCCGGCTCGCCGGCCATTCGGCGGGCGGCCATCTCGTCACGCGCATGCTGTGTGACGACAGCCGGCTCGAGCCCGCCGTCTCCAACCGCATCGCTGGCACGCTCTCCATCAGCGGCCTGCATGATCTGCGTCCGCTGCTCAAGACTGGGATGAACGAGACGCTGCGCATGACGATGGAGGAGGCGACGCTGGAAAGTGCGGCGCTGCATCTGCCGCGCGGGCATTCGCCCGTGACCGCCTGGGTCGGCGGCAACGAGCGGCCCGAATTCATCCGCCAGTCCGATCTGATGGCCAATGTCTGGACTGGATTCGACGTACCGACGCGCCTCGTCGTCGATCCCGGGCTGAACCATTTCACCGTGATCGACGCCCTCAAGGACCCGTCGTCGCCAATCACCGCGCGCCTGATCGGCCTCGACTGACGAGGCCTGGAAGATCGATCGAAAGGGCCTGTCATGACGTCCAGCGAATACGATCCCGCAAGCGAAGGCGCCGAGACCGATTTCGTCCGGCGCATGTCCTATGGCAACTATCTGGCGTTGGACGCGATCCTCGGCGCGCAGCATCCGCTGTCGGAAGCGCATGACGAGATGCTGTTCATCATCCAGCATCAGACCACCGAGCTGTGGATGCGGCTCGCCATCCACGAGCTCAGCGCCGCACGCCGCTCGATCGCGAAAGATGAGGTGCAGCCTGCGATGAAGATGCTGGCACGGATGTCGCGCATCTTCGAGCAGCTCAACGGCGCCTGGGACGTGCTGCGCACCATGACGCCCAGCGAGTATACGCGCTTCCGCTCGCAGCTTGGCCAGTCCTCAGGCTTCCAGTCGCGGCAATACCGGCTGATCGAATTCCTGCTCGGCAACCGCAACCACGCCATGCTCAAGCCGCACGCGCACGATTTGGAAACCACGCAGCTGCTCGAAGCCGAGCTCGCGACGCCAAGCCTCTATGACGAGGTGCTGCGGCTCGCCGACCGCAACGGGCTCAAGATGCCTGCGGCCGTGCTGGCGCGCGATGTTCGCGAGACTCATAGCTTCAGCGAAGGTGTGCTGCAGGCCTGGCGTATCGTCTACGAGGCGCCGGAGACGCACTGGATGCTCTACGAGCTCGCCGAGAAGCTGGTCGATTTCGAGGATTATTTCCGGCGCTGGCGTTTCAACCATGTGACGACGGTCGAGCGCGTCATCGGCTTCAAACGCGGCACCGGCGGCACCGGCGGCGTCAGCTACCTCAAGCGCATGCTGGAGGTCGAGCTGTTTCCCGAACTCTGGCGCGTGCGCACGATCCTGTAGAGATCTCCATGACCAAGCTTCGCGTCTACGACGACACCAAAGCGCTGTTCCATATGCCCGATGGCGTGATCTATCTCGACGGCAATTCGCTCGGCGCGCTGCCGCTTGGCGTTGCCGAGCGCGTCAGTCGCGTCATCACCGCCGAGTGGGGCGACGAGCTGATCCGCGCCTGGAACAGTGCGGGCTGGTATGCCCAGCCGCGCCATGTCGGCGATCGCATCGCGCGACTGATCGGCGCGGAAGCCGGCTCCGTCATGGTCGGAGATACGCTGTCGCTCAAGGTCTATCAGGCGCTCGCCGCCGCGCTCGACATGAACGCATCGCGCAAGGTCGTCCTGTCAGACACCGGCAATTTCCCGACCGACCTCTACATGGCCGAAGGCCTGATCGCGACGCTCGGCCGTGGCCATCAATTGCGCCTGGTGGCGCCGGAGGAGATCGAGGCCGCGCTGTCCGAGGAGATTGCTGTCCTCTACATCACCGAGGTCGATTACCGCACCGGGCGCCGCCACGACATGGCGAAGCTGACTGCAAGAGCACATGCGCTCGGCATCGTCACGGTCTGGGACCTCGCGCATTCGGCCGGCGCACTGCCGGTGGATCTTGCAGGCACCGGCGCCGATTTCGCCGCCGGGTGCACCTACAAATACATCAACGCCGGCCCCGGTGCGCCGGCCTTCCTCTACGTCGCGCCGCGTCACGCCGACAGCGTGCGCGCCGCTTTGTCGGGGTGGATGGGGCACGCAAAGCCGTTCGCGTTCGAGCTTGCCTATGCGGCCGCGGGCGGCGTCGAGCGCATGCGCGTCGGGACACCGCCGGTGCTGGCAATGGCGGCGCTGGAGGTCTCGCTCGACATCTGGGACCGCGTCGATATCGCCGAGGTCCGGGCCCGCTCGCTTTCGCTCGGCGATCTCCTCATCAGCGAAGTCGAGTGCCGTTGCCCGCAGCTGAAGCTGGTCACCCCGCGCGCCCATGAGCGCCGCGGCTCGCAAGTCTCCTTCGCCTTCGATGGCGGCTACGCCGCGATGCAGGCCCTGATCGCCCGTGGCGTCATCGGCGATTTCCGCGCGCCTGACATCATGAGGTTTGGCATCACGCCGCTGTATATCGGCGAGGCCGAGGTGATGAAGGCGGCCGAGATCATCGAGGACGTGATCGCGGGCGAACTGTGGCGGCGGCCGGAGTATCAGGTCGTGAATGAGGTGACGTGAGAAGTGTCCGCCGTGCCCCGCAGCGCAGCAACGCTGACGCGTCGCGGCGCGTCCGGGACACGAGAGTTACGGCCAAGCTATTGCGCTTCACCCCCACAGCGCCTGCACGATTGCATCGAGCCCGTCCGTCAGCGCCGCCGGCCCCGGCTGCAAAATGATCGCTGACTTGATCTCGACGATACGACCATCGCGCACGGCGGGGATCTCGCTCCAGCCGTCGCGCGCGCTGATGCGGGCAGGGACGACCTTCTTGCCGCACCATGAAGCGAGAATGACGTCCGGCGCAGCGTCACGCACCGCCTCCGCCGAAACGATGCGATCCTTCGCCGCCTGCCGATGGCGCAGCTCCGGAAACACATCCTCGCCGCCCGCGATCTCGATCAGCTCTGAGACCCATCCGATGCCTGAGATCAGCGGATCGTCCCACTCTTCGAAATAGACCCTCGGGCGGGCAGAAGGACGAGGCGTTGCGGCAATCGCCGCGAGACGCCGTTCGAGCCCGTGAGCGAGTTCCTCCGCACGCTCGCCCGCGCCGACCAGCGCGCCGAGCGTATGGATCATCGCCAAAATCCCGGCGACGTCGCGCTGGTTGAAAACGTGGACGTCGACGCCGGCGCGAACCAGATCGGCGACGATCCCCGCCTGGAGATCGGAGAAGGCGAGCACGAGGTCCGGTTTCAGCGCCAGGATTCTTGGAATGTCCGCGGAGACGAAGGCCGATACCCGCGGCTTCTCGCGGCGCACCTGGGGCGGACGGACGGCGTAGCCGGAGACGCCGACGATGCGGTCCTGCTCGCCGAGCAGGTACAGCGTTTCGACCGTCTCTTCGGTCAGGCAGACGATGCGGCGGGGCGGGATGTGGCGCATGGGAGGAGCATATGCGCAAATGCGGGCGCCGATGTCAGCACCGCGATTACCTCGGACGTCATTGCTTTGCCGCGTGAAGCAATTCACGTTGAGACAACAATGAATTGGGAGGAGATCCGATGACGCCGCTCGAGAAACTTAAAGCGATGAAGATGCCGTTCGCCGAGCTCAAGGGCGTCGAGTTCGTCGAGGCCGGGAAGGACCGCGTGGTGGCGCGGATGACGGTCAGGCCCGATCTCTGCACACTCCACCACACCATCCACGGCGGCGCGGTGATGGCGCTGGCCGATTCCGTCGGCGCGGCGGCGACCGTGATCAATCTGCCTGAGGACGCCAAGGGCACGACCACGCTCGAGAGCAAGACCAACTTCATTGGCGGCGCCAAGGAGGGAGCCACGGTCATCGCGACCGCCACCCCGATCCACCGGGGCCGGCGGACCCAGGTCTGGACCACCCGGCTGGAGACCGAGGACGGCAAGCTGGTCGCGGTGGTGACCCAGACTCAGCTGGTCCTCGTATGACTACGGGGGTTTGATTTTGTTAACGAATTGGTCGCCTCCGATGCTCGAAACTTGGGCAGGTTCCCGTCTTGAAAAGATTATTGCGATGCACAATATTGGAGGTCTAGGGATTCGAACGCCTCCTCGAGGGACACCAAGAGGAGTTTTGACTTGTCACTCGACGCAGATTTGGAACTTGAAGAAGCCAGCCGCACGAAGTCCGTTCAGGGCTATGTGCGGACCTTGAGCCAGCAGGAAGAATTGCCGCTTTTGCGCGATCATCTGCTGAGGCTCGATGCCGAAAGCAGGCATGACCGTTTCAACGGTTTTCTCGACGACAGTTTTATCGAACGTTACGCCGCACGCTGTGCCGAGGACGGCACCGTCATCGTCGCCTACATCGTCGACGGCGTGGTCCGCGGTGCGGCCGAGCTGCATCCGCCGGAGGACGATTCGCTGCCCGAGGTCGCCTTCAGCGTGGAAGCCACGGCGCGGCGCCAGAACGTCGGCACCGTGCTGTTCAGCCGCCTGATCGCGGAAGCGCGTTGGAAAGGCTACAAGCGCCTGCGCATCACCACCGGCGCCGAGAATCACGCGATGCGGGCGCTCGCCAGGAAGTTCGGGGCGCATCTGCAATTCCGTCATGGCGAATCGACCGGGACGATCGATCTCGCCAAGGCGCCAGAGGACGAGCTCGCTGATCTCGCAGCCTCGCCATTCACGGCCGGCCGCGCTCTTCTCAGCTTCAACTCGACTTGCTGGAAGATCATCTCCAGCATGTATGGCAATCGCGCCGCCTGACGGGAAGCTGCCGACTGGAATCAAAAAAGCGGACCGGCAAAATCGGTCCGCTTTCGTATGGGAAACAGGGAACTAAGCGCTCAGGTGCCGGTGCGCTTGTCGTTGCCGAAGCGGCGCACGACACGGCGTTCGACCACCACCGAGCGCTGCGCGCCCTGTTCGCCGGCGATCACGCGCGTGGCGATGATGCGGCTGTTGGTGCGGGCCTGCTTCTTCACCTCGGCCTGGACGATTTCGACCGGCATCCCCATGAGAGCTGCCGCGATCTCGGCCTGCTGCTCCTGATCGTCGGTGATGCCGACGGCGGCGAAGATCGCCTCGTCCAGGGTCGGCGGATCGTGGCGCACGCGCCGCGTGCCATATTTGGTATTCCAGTCTGCGTTCATAACGGCCTCGTTTCGATGCCGGGATACCTAGTGCCGTCCATGTTGCATTGCAATATGAATTTCGTGTGGCAGCTCAGCTATGCACTCACAGCTTCTCGAGCTTACTGGCGTCATAGAGTTCAAGCGTGGCCGGCCCCGTGGCAAGTGAGCGCAGGATGCGCACGAACTCGCCGGACGCAGGTACCGCAAAGTGGGTAGCGAGCGCGGCGCGGTCGGCCCATTGCTCGAAGAACACCAGCCTGAGCGGGTTCTCGCAGTCGACATGCACTGCGTGCGAGATGCAGCCGGGCTCCTGCCGCGACCGATGAACATGTTCGAGGCTCAGGCGGCGCGCCTCGTCGAACGTGTCGGTGCGGACCGTTACGCTGCCAGTCACAACGATCATACGATGTCTCCCGAAATGATTGCCGCTAGGGCAGCGACGCCTCGCGGGCGGTGTCATTCACCGGTGCTTGCGGCCAGCGTTTCAGCGCCGCGCGTCCGGCCTCGGTCAGCCCGTAGATTCCCCGCTCAGTACGCTCGAACCAGCCATACACATTGTTAAGCATGATCTTGCCGGCATCGGGACAGCGTTGGCGCAATTCGCTCACGCGCCGCGGGCCCGCCGCAAGCTCCGAGGCGCAGGCCAGCGCCTGCTGCCGATAGGCCGTCATGATCGGCGCGCGGGTGCTGCCGCCCAGCACGGGATCGCCCTGGCGGCGCTGATGCTCTGCGACGAGGCGCGAACGGACCTTCGGCTCGCGGCGCGGCGCCGCCGTTGGCGGCTTCACCAGCACCTCGACCTGGCCGCGGTCGGTTACCCCGAGCATACCGAATCCGAGGCGGCGACAGAGATTGCGATAGCGCGCGTCGGCCTCGCGTCCCTTGCCGCGCGCCGACATCTTGGCGGCAATCCAGACCTCGTCGCCGGCCGGCGCACGATCGACCGCCTGGAGGATCAGCTCGAGATTGAAGGCTAGCTTGAGCTCGCCGATCACCACGACCGGCGGATCCCCGGCGCTGAGGCCCACGAGATCGCAGCCGCCGATCTCGCCCTTGACCGTGAAGCCGAGCTCTTCGAGGAAGCGTTTGACGGGCAGATAAAGCTCAGTTTCCACGGGTGCTCGAATCCGAGAATCAGTTGCGGGCAGTCTAGCCCGTATCGGACCTAGGCCTCTGCGCCATTTGATCGGGAACGGATGATCCGGCTATCCTGCGGACGGGACAGAGCATCCGTTTCAAAGGCAATCTGCGGCTGTTGGTGCCAGATTGACGCCTTCAGCCTATGAGATGGTCGTAGTCTGCGTGCGAGCCGATCCAGAACCAGACGCAGGCGCCATCAGACTCGATAGCCAGGGCGCGATAACGCAGGCCGACTCTGGCGGACCAAAATCGCCCGACCCGTTTGAACTGAAGCGAGGGATGAGTGGGGTCGCTCTTCAGCAAGTTGAAATTGGCATCGGCCAGCCGTTGAACATTGACGGGCAACGCCTCATAAGCCTTCCAGAATCTCGTCGAAGCCGTGTGCTTCACAAGTCGCGCGTTTGGCCGGCGCGATAATCGCTCAGCGCCTCCTCGGCAAATTCATCGAGCTTGCCCGCCCCGATGTCTTGCTCCAGGAGTTGATCGAACCGTTTAGCGACGAGTTGGTCGAACCATGCACGAAACCGCGCCAACTCGTCAGGCGTAAGTCGCTCGACCGCTCGCTCGATATCTTCCGTTGTCATGGTTCGATTATAGCAATGCGGTGTGGTTTAGAAAAGGTCCGCGGCAACTGACCCCTATACCCGTCCGCCGACCGGGATCAGCGCGCCGGTGACGCCGCTCGCGGCGTCGCTGGCGAGGAACAGGATGACCTCGGCGAGCTCCTGCGGCGTCACCCATTTGGCGAAGTCGGCTTTCGGCATGTCGGCGCGGTTGGCCTTGGTGTCAATGATCGAGGGCAGCACCGCGTTCACGGTCACCTTGCCTTTCCACTCGCTCGCCAACGCCTCGGTGAGACGATGGACGCCGGCTTTCGATGCCGCGTAGGGGCCCATGCCGGAGCCGGCCTGAAGCGCGCCCATGGCACCGATATTGACGATGCGGCCGGCATTGGAGGCGGCCAGATGCGGCAGCGCCGCATGCGAGGCGTTGAGCGCCGTCAGCACGTTGAGCGCATGCATGCGCTGCCATGTCTTAATGTCGCCGTCGCCGACGGTCTCGAAGGCGAAGCCGCCGGCGATGTTGATCAGCGCATCGAGCTTGCCGAAGTGTCTTGCCGCGGCATCGACCGCCGTCTTCGCCTGCGCCGCATCGGACAGATCGACGCCGCCGATCTCGATGCGCTCAGGCGTCGCGGAGATTTGCGAGGGCGCATGGTCGATGCCGGCCACGCGCGCGCCGCGCGACTGCGCGGTCTCGGCGACGACTTTTCCAAGTGCGCCGAGGGCACCGGTCACGATCAGAACCTTGCCTTGCATCATCGTTCTCCCGGCACGGCCGCTCGAGATTTACGGCCGCTTACGATTGCAGATAACGCGCCTTCAGCGCGGTCCGCTCCGGTGTGCCCAGCTTGAGGCCGTCGCGCAAGTAGGTTTCGAGATCGCCATACGCGCTACCGACGGCCTCGAAAGCAGCAGCAAGATACGAGGCCTCGACGCTGCCGATCGCGTCGAGGACATCGGCGGGAAGATCGTAAGCGTTCGATGCATCGCGTCTGTAGTGCCGGTTGGTCAAGAGGTAGTCCGCGGCAATGACGTCGTCGGCTACGCCGAGCGCATGCAGGATCAGCGCGCTGGCAAAGCCGGTGCGGTCCTTGCCGGCGGTGCAGTGAATGACGAGCGGCGCGCGGTCCTCCAGGAGATGCCCGAACAGGTTGCGGAAACTGGCCGTGTTGTGGCGGACATAGTTGCGATAGGATTCGCGCATGAGTTCGAGCGCGACCGGCGCGGTCAGCCTGCCCCTGGCGAGCTCCGCGCGCAGCGCGGCCACGACGGTCGGCTCGATCGGCAGTGAATACACGGCGATCTCGTTGACCACGCAGACGCCCGCCGCGCGCTCCTCGACGCCGCGAAAATCGAAGGCGCTGCGCACGCCGAGCGCGCGGACGATCTCGACATCGGCGGCGGTGAGCTGGCCGAGATGGTTGGAGCGGAAGATGTGCCGCCAGCGCGTGGTACGGCCATCTGCGGTCGGATAGCCGCCGAGGTCGCGAAAATTGCTGGCGCCTTGCAGGGCGAGATGGCGGGCAGGCGGGTCTTGTACGGAAGAGTCTTGTACGGAAGAGTCTTGTACGGAGGAGTCTTGCACGGAGGAGTCTTGCATGAGATCAGCTTGGGTTATGGTTCCAGCGGACGCTCGATGGGCGTCCTTGAGATCTATTACAGGGGGCGATCATGGGCCGGCACAAGGCCATTCTTTTGGCGGTCACCATGCTGGCGGGCGGAACTATCAATTCACGACAGGCCGATGCGCAGACGTTCCGGACCTATCGCTGCGCCGATGGTACGCAGTTCATCGTCGGATTTTATGACGCCGACAAGCGCGCCTTCCTCCAGATCGACGGCGAACCGGTCACACTTGCCAAGCGGCTGACGGTCTCCGGCGCGCGCTATTCGGGGCGGGGATCACGCTTGTGATCGGCAAGACCGGCAGCACCACGGTCAAGCATCTGAAGCGGCCGGTCACGGCCTGCGCGGGGATCTGAACGGCGGCATTGCCGCAGGAATCAAAAAGGGCCGAAACTTCGTTGTTTCGACCCTTTTTCAAACTGACGCCGGGCATTGAGAGAGCGCGGCGGTATCGAACCGAACGCAGGCATCAGCGATCCCATTTCGGCTTGGCTTCATCGACTGCTTCCTGATGGTACCAGCTTCCACTGCAAATCGTCTCGTTCACGGGGAGCGAGGCGTGGTTGGCGGGAAGGCGGGTCTCACCGTTGCGGCGCCCCCCGAGAGCCGAGCGGCCCCCGACAGGGAATTGGTAGATCTGTGCAGATCCGTGACTCAGTCCATTATTCATCATTGCGGTATCTCCCGAGATCGCAGCGGTTGGCCTCCATGGTGCGCCCGACTCGTTGGCTTGTGGTTACTGGAATCCCCATATCGGCCGTGCATTCCGAAATGCAAAGTGCTGAAAAGGAAATCAGCGCTGGCCTATTTTGTAGGCAGACTGCATTCTGCTTCCTCTAAGGCAGCGGTCGGGTGGCTAACGCGTGGGCCGTTGCGAAGGTTGCGGGCGACGGGCACAGACTTGGCGAATGTTGCCGGACGTTGATGCGCGTTTAGCCGGCAACCTCGGGCTCTGGTGCTCGTGCTCCAGAATCAGGCGTTTTCCGCGGGATTTTTGCGGTGCAGCTTCACGCAAAGGTGCGCCGCTATGACGCACGGCGCAGTCGACGATCTGCCGGGAGCGAGGGGAGGCCGGCCGCGGTGGCAAACCTCCCGCGCTGCGGCCTTTTGGCACGTTAAATGCTTGTAAACGGTCGGCCGATGGTGGCCGGGTAAACAATCGTGCGGGGGCCTACGGCCCCCACCTTTCGCATCATCTACAGAGAGGCTCAATGACCAAGTATAAGCTCGAGTACATCTGGCTCGACGGATATACGCCGACTCCGAACTTGCGCGGCAAAACTCAGATCAAGGAATTTGCGTCGTTCCCGACGCTCGAGCAGCTTCCGCTCTGGGGCTTCGATGGCTCCTCCACCCAGCAGGCTGAAGGCCACAGCTCCGATTGCGTGCTGAAGCCGGTCGCGGTGTTCCCGGATGGCGCCCGCACCAACGGCGTGCTCGTGATGTGCGAAGTCATGATGCCCGATGGCAAGACCCCGCACGCTTCCAACAAGCGCGCCACCATCCTCGACGATTCCGGCGCCTGGTTCGGCTTCGAGCAGGAATACTTCTTCTACAAGGACGGCCGTCCGCTCGGCTTCCCGGCCTCGGGCTATCCGGCGCCGCAGGGTCCGTACTACACCGGCGTCGGCTTCTCGAACGTCGGCGACGTCGCCCGCAAGATCGTCGAGGAGCATCTCGACCTCTGCTTGGCCGCCGGCATCAACCATGAAGGCATCAACGCGGAAGTCGCGAAGGGCCAGTGGGAATTCCAGATCTTCGGCAAAGGCTCCAAGAAGGCCGCTGACGAAATGTGGATGGCCCGCTACCTGATGCTGCGCCTGACCGAAAAGTACGGCATCGACATCGAGTTCCACTGCAAGCCGCTCGGCGATACCGACTGGAACGGCTCCGGCATGCACGCCAACTTCTCGACCGAGTATATGCGTACGGTCGGCGGCAAGGAGTACTTCGAGGCGCTGATGGCGGCCTTCGACAAGAACATCATGGACCACATCGCCGTCTACGGCCCGGACAACGACAAGCGTCTGACCGGTAAGCACGAGACCGCGCCCTGGAACAAGTTCAGCTACGGCATTGCCGATCGCGGTGCCTCGATCCGCGTTCCGCACTCCTTCGCCAATAACGGCTACAAGGGCTATCTGGAAGACCGCCGTCCGAACTCGCAGGGCGACCCATACCAGATCGCTTCGCAGATCCTGAAGACGATCGCGTCCGTGCCGGCCGACAAGAAGGCTGCGGCCTAACATCCTCCCGGCCCGGGCTGGGGGGCTGGCCCGGGTTGGACTTCGATCCGCCGAAGCCGAAAGGCTTCGGCGGATTTTTGCATTCTGATGACAGCAGTTGCGGCGATCCCTCGGACCTCGATCGCGCGAAACTTGTCCATCGCCGCCGAAAGCGGGATAGAGTGTGCCCGGATGCGCGCAGGGCCGGGGACGGCTGGTGTTTGAAGGCTTCTACAAGGTGAGATTTCAGCTCGGCGACGGGGTCGGCCGAAGCGTGATGCATGCCGGCAACGGCAAGATGCTCGGTGGCAATTCGGCCTTCGCCCATATCGGCACCTACGCGAAGACCGAAGGCGGCGTCGACATCGTGATCAACACCGTCCGCCACAACCCCGATCCGAACTACCGCGCCATGGCCGGCACCGATGATGCGACGCTGCTGGCCAAGGGCTGGGCCGACGGCGATCTCTATCGCTTCAAGGGCGAGCTCAAGGAGCTGCCCGGCGTGCCCTTCCAGTCGTTGATGACGCCGATCACCGAAGACGAGGTGCCGATCGCCGGCGGCGTCGGCGAGGCCGGCATCGCCGACGGGCTCTACTCGGTGCATCTGCGCATGCTCGATGGCGTCGACGGCGGCCTCACCGGCGTGATGCTGCTCAACAAGGGCCGCATCCTCGGCGGCGATGCATCGTTCTACTATCTCGGCAGCTACACCGCCGCCAACGGGCGCTGGAAGGGCCAGATCCTCAATCAGGAGCACACGCCGGCCAAGGACGATCCGATCTTCGGCGGCCACGAGGTCGGCATCGGCTTCGCCGGCACTTATGATGCGGAGCAGGCGGTGCTGGAGGCAACGGCGCTCGCCGGCAAGCGCAGCCTGCGCCTGACCGCCGCGCTCAAGCTGATGCACCGCGCCTGATCGCGACAGGAATCGCTTATGGAAAATGTTCGCATGCTCTCGACGCTCGGCCTGATGGGCGCGATGCGCAGCCTGTCCTCCGCATACGAGACCGCAACTGGCGTCCGCATCGACGCCGATTTCGCGCCGACCCTGGCACTGCTCAAGCGGCTGCGCGACGGCGAGGCCGCCGATCTCGTGATCCTCACGCGCGAAGGGCTCGACGAGATGATCGGCGAGGGCCGCGTGGTCTCGGGCAGCGCAGCCGATCTCGCGCGCTCCTTCGTCGGCATCGCTGTGCGGGCAGGGCAAGCCCATCCCGACATCGCCACCGCATCCGCGCTGCGCAATACGCTGCTTGCGGCGCGGTCCGTGGCCTATTCGCGGCTGGGTGCGAGCGGGGTCTATTTCGCCCGGTTGATCGCGCAGATGGGGATCGCGGCAGAGATCAACGCCAAAGCCACCATCGTCGAGCAGGGCTTTACCGCGGAGCGGCTCGTGAGCGGCGAGGCTGACCTCGCCGTGCAGCAGATCAGCGAGCTGAAGCAGGTCGAAGGCATTGAGGTGGTCGGCCCCGTCCCGCACGATCTGCAAACGCCGGCCGTGTTCTCCGCCGGCCGGATGGCAAACGCTGAGCACGCCGATGCCGCGGACCGGCTGCTGCGCTATCTGGCATCACCGGAGGTCGTCCCCATGCTGCGCCAATCGGGACTCGAGCCTTGAATTTGCCGGGACAGCAACGCAATTTGGCGTCCATGCGGACTTTCCTCGTTGCTATCCTCTTCGTGCTTGCGGCGCCGTTATCGGCGCATGCGCAATCGGCCGATCTCGTCCTGTGCGATCGGGTCGCCGCCGATCCCAGCGATCCCGACAAGCCGGCCGAATTGAGGGGCGTGACGGAGATTGCAGCCTCCGACGTTGCGACCGCCATCAAATTCTGCAAGCAGGCCGCGCCGTCATCGCGGCGCGCGCTGTTCGCGCTCGGCCGCGCCTATGCGGCCAACCGGCAGACGGCGGAAGCGATGGCTGCCTGGCGCAAGGCCGCCGACAAGGGATCGAGCGCCGCCATGGTCGAGCTCGGTGTGGCCTACGGCACCGGCTCCGGCGTCGCCAGGGATGAAGCGCAGGCGCGCAAATTGTTCGAGAAGGCGGCGCAGGCCGGCAATCCCCGCGGCGTCAGCAATCTCGCCGCGCTCGGCGGCACCGGCGGCGCCGCGCCGGCCGATCCCGCACAGGCGCGCGCATTGCTCGGCAAGGCGGCCGAGACCAATGCGGAGGCGCAGTACCAGCTCGGCATGATGCTCTCCGAAGGCACGGGCGGGGCAAAGGACGACGCCGCGGCGCGCGCGCTGTTCGAAAAGGCGGCGGCGCAAAACCATCCCGGCGCGCTGGAGCGGATGGGCGCCTTCGCGCAGGAAGGCCGCGGCGGGCCAAAGGACAAGGACGCCGCGAAATCCTATTACGAGCGCGCCGCAGCGCTCGGCGACGAGGACGCCAAGCAGGCGCTGGAGCGGCTGCGCTGTCCCTATGCGATCAAGGACAAGCAGGGCAAGCTCGTGACCACGCTGTGCTTCTAGTTCACGTGTAGTAGGCGACATTCTTGCTGGCGTCGCGATAGGTGGTCTCGAGAAAATGCCGCCACGGGCCGTACCGGCCTACACTCGTCCCGCTCATAAGACCTTGAAGGAACGGACCTCGTGCGGAGCGGGTTGAGTCCGAAACCTGACAGGAGGCGCAACCATGATCCGCAAGCTCGCATCCGGCGAATATCGCCTCTATTCACGCAAGGTGAATCCCAAGACCGGCAAGCGCCGCAACCTCGGCACGTTCAGGAGCCGGGCGGCGGCTGAGAAGCATGAGCGCGAGGTGCAGTATTTCAAGCGTCACTAGCTCCTGAGCAAGGCCGTTCGGGACCGCACAAAACAAAAATGTCGAAAACAACCCCATGCACAGTAGCCAAGTGGTTGAAATCACAGCTCTGCGGATGGTGTTGAAATCACAGCCTTGCGGAATTTACGAAATTGTTGCGCCGTCGGGCAAAACAGGGGCATGATGGCATCATGGCAGCGCGTGGCTCTGAACGGCCCTGCGCGGAAAAGCCGGATGGCCTTGGTGCCGCGGCGGTGCTAGGTAACCCGCGATTCCTTCTGATTTTTTTTTGGGTCTATTGCGTTGCTGGACGGGCTCTACAAGGTTGAATACGGCGTCAACGATGCGTTCGGCCGCAGCATCATGTGCATGCATGACGGCAAGCTGCTGGGCGGCAATTCGGCCTTCGCGCACCTCGGAACCTATTTTGAGCGCGACGGCGAGATCATCGCCGAAGTCGTCACCGAACGGCATAATGACGATCCCCACTACAAGCCGCTGATGGGGGCTGATGTCGCCGCGATCGGCGCACGCGGCCGGCTGGTCGGCAACCAGATCCGTCTCGCGGGCAGTGCGGACACGATGCCGGGCGGCAACTTCTGGGCCAATCTCACCCGGCTCGACGACGAGGGGCTGCCGCCGCAGGGGACGATTGGCCCGGGCGGGGTCGTGAACGGGCTCTATGCGATCCATCTGCGCGCGCTCGACGGCGTCGATGCCGGACTCTCCGGCGTCATGCTGCTGATGGACGGCCGCATCCTCGGCGGAGATGCGTTCTTCTACTATCTCGGCTCCTTTTCCTCGGCGGACGGCCGCTGGAAGGGCGAGATGCTCAACCAGGAGCACACGCCGGCGAAAGGCGAGAACCCCGTGTTCGGCGGCTATGAGGTCGGGATCGGCTTCTCCGGGACCTGCACGGCGGATAGCGGCGAGCTTGAAGGCATCGCGCTTGCGGGCAAGCGCAGCCTGCGGCTGGCGGCCTCGCTCAAGCTGATGCGGCGGGCCTAGGACGGATACTTAGAAATCTGGGATGTCTGCTTGAGAAGGTAATGCTGGCCTGACTTGCGACGCGCAGCGATGTCGGCTTGTGACCCAGGCTGTGTAAAAACTCCGTCGATGCTATGATTCTCTTGCTGAATCGCGGGGGGAATTGATGCGGGGTTTCGTTCAAGGGGTGGATCGCCAGCAGACGACGTTGCTGCCGGAATGCCTTGATGAT
>NZ_JARVWW010000019.1 GCF_029846715.1 Bradyrhizobium nivariense | reverse complement strand
CGCCGGAAGCTGCGCACTCACCTCCGGCCAATGATCCAAAATCTCAGGACGAATCTTCATCCCAAGCTTGAATCATATCGAGATTCTTTGTGTCCAGAGCTAAACCTAGCGCGAATGAGGGTTGGGGAGAGGGTGTCTCCGCGTCGGGATTGTCGAGAAATTGCGGAGGATGTCCCTGTGTGGTGAGAGCCCTCACCCGCCACGCTCGGGACGATGCTTCGCATCGCCCGGGGCGCGTCGGCCTCTCCCGCAAGCGGGAGAGGCGGAGCAAG
This sequence comes from Bradyrhizobium nivariense, assembly GCF_029846715.1. Classification (GTDB taxonomy): domain Bacteria; phylum Pseudomonadota; class Alphaproteobacteria; order Rhizobiales; family Xanthobacteraceae; genus Bradyrhizobium. Next base: position 167,555 of record NZ_JARVWW010000019.1, on the reverse strand, counting down.
CCCGCGCGGTCCTCGTGAAATCCATATGCGATTGCCCTGCGCTTGCGGGGGAGGGCTGGGGTGGGGGTGTCTCTGCCAGAAAGACTGCCCAAGAGGAGGTAGCCCTCGCCCGCCGCGCTCTATGAGCGCGTCGACCTCTCCCGCAAGCGGGAGAGGTGACGAGCCGCCCTACCTCGCCGTCTCCACCCCGGCGTCCTTGATCACCTTCGCCCATTTCGCGGTCTCGTCCGCGATGAAGCTGCGAAAATGCTCCGGCTCATCGCCGATCAGCGTTGCGCCCTGGGCGGCGAGCTTTTCCTTCACCGCGGGATCCGCCATCGCCTTCGTCGCCAGGCCATGCAGTGCTGCGACGATCTCCTTCGGCGTGCCCTTCGGCGCGACCATGCCGTACCAGTTCTCGATGCGCAGGTCTGCAAAGCCCGCTTCGGCGGTGGTCGGCACTTCGGGTGCGGCCGGGGCGCGCTCGGCCGAGCCGACGGCGATCGGACGCAGGGCGCCCGCCTTGACCTGCGGCAGTAGCACCGGCAGGTCCAGGAACGTCATCTGCACCTGCTGGCCCAACAGATCGTTCACGGCCGGCGCCGCGCCGCGATAGGGCACGTGCACGATGTCGATCCTGGCCGTCAGCTTGAACAATTCACCGGCGAGATGGGGCAGGCTGCCGGCGCCGGAGGAGGCGAAGTTCAGCTTTCCCGGCTGCGCCTTGGCGAGCGCGATCAATTCGCCGATGTCTTTCGCGGGCAAATTGGTGGCAACCACGAGCATTTCCGGCACGGTTGCGACCAGCGTCACCGGTGTGAGGTCGTTGAGCGTATCGTAGGCGACTCTCTCCATGCTCGGGCTGATCGCGAGTGCGCCGGCGCTGGAGATCGCGATGGTGTAACCGTCAGGTGCGGCCTTGGAGACGGCATCGGTGCCGAGCACGCCGCCCTGGCCGCCGCGATTGTCGATCAGCACCGGTTGTCCCGACAGCTCCGACATGCGCTGGCCGATCACCCGCGCGATGATGTCGTTGGGGCCGCCGGCCGGGAACGGCACGATCAGCTTGATCGGCTTGGCCGGGAAATTCTGGGCGGAGGCGAGCGTCGGAAACAGCAGCAGGGCCGCAAGGACGAGCTTGCGCCAGTTCTTCATTACAAGTTTCCCCTGTCGCCTATCCGTTGAGCAGTTTCAGTGCTTCTTCGTGAACCCTGGCGTCGCCGGCCGCGATGATGCGGCCGCCGCCCTGGGCCGGCTTGCCTTCCCAAGTGGTGACGACGCCGCCGGCGCCGGTCACGATCGGGATCAGGGCCGCGATATCGTAAGGCTTCAACTCGGTCTCGACCACGAGATCGACGTGACCTGCGGCCAGCATGCAATAAGAGTAGCAGTCGCCGCCATAGCGCGACAGCCGCGCGCCCTTCTCGATGCGGCCGAAAATGGCGCGGTCGCGCTCGTTCATCAGCAGCGGGCTGGTCGTGTAGGTCGTCGCTTCCGAGAGCGAAGCACAGCGGCGGACCTGAAGCCGGCGCTCGCCGGAAGGGCCTTTGTAGTTCGCCGAACCATTGTCGCCGGAAAAGCGTTCGCCGATGAAGGGCTGGTGCATCATGCCGAATACCGGCGCGCCCTTGTGCAGCAGCGCGATCAGCGTGCCCCAGATCGGAAAGCCGCCGATGAAGGATTTGGTGCCGTCGATGGGATCGAGCACCCAGACATAGTCGGCGTCCTCGCGCTCGTTGCCGAATTCCTCGCCGACGATGCCGTGCTGGGGGAAGCCGGCCTTGATCAGCCGCCGCATCACCGCCTCCGCGGCGCGGTCGGCTTCCGTGACAGGGTCGAACTCGTTGGTCTTGCTCTTGTCGTCGATCGACAGCGAGGTGCGGAAGAACGGCAGGATGGTTTCGCCGGAGGCGGTGGCAAGCCGTCCGATGAAGGCGGAGAAGTCGATCACCGTCACGGCGTATCCTCAAAAGCGAAAGTCGGGTGAAGCTCGCTCCTGCCTAGCTCAAATCGGAAGGATCGTGCAGCGTTGTCTTGCGTTTGCGCCCTGGTATTTTGGATGCCGAGCCCGGCCTGCCCCAGATGAGCCATAAGCTGGCCAAATATCGATCATTGAGTTGAATGCTTAGTTCCGAACATGCCTCGTTCGTATGCAAATGACTATCAACCCATTGAAATTCCTTATCAAAGAAACTGAATCTGGGTTTCCCTGGAAGCAACTGAGCCATGTGTGTTTTGCATGGGAAACGGCTCAAAAGCCCTTGCGCTTTGTGCGTCGCGGCCGCATATTGTTGCGGTGCGGTAGCGTTCTGCGTTACCGCTGCCCTCCTTGGGCGTTTCCTCCCTAGACTTGGGCCGCTTCTTCATCAGAAGCGGCCCTTTTTTCTTTGAGCCTGTGCTTCTTTGAGCCCGTGTTTCTTTGAGCCCGTGTTTTCGTTTTCGCGCGCGCTCGGATGCGAAGCGAAGAAAACCTGCTCGCACCAATCGCTCACGACGGATCGTACGTAGAAAGCTTTGGCCTATTCCGCCGCGGCCTGGAACGGGCCGAGATCGCCGAACGGGATCGTGGTCGCCAGCACGTCGGCGAGCACGCCGAAGTCCGACGCCACCTGCGCAAAGCGCGGACTGCGCTCGCGCCGCCGCTCGTCCATGTAGATCGCGCGGTTGAACTCGAGCTGCACGGCGTGCAGGCCGCTGGCCGGGTTGCCGTAATGCTCGGTGATGAAGCCGCCGGCATAGGGCTTGTTACGGCCGATCGAATAGCCGAGGCCCGTCATGGTCTCCTCGACCCTGTCGGGCAGCAGCGGCGTGCAGCTCGTGCCGTAGCGGTCGCCGATCACGATGTCGGGCCGCCGCGGCTCGTCGCGGGAGACGCCGACCGAGGGCATCGAGTGGCAGTCGACCAGCATCACGGTGCCGAACATCTGGTGCACCTTGTTGATCAGCCGGCGCAACGCGCGATGGTAGGGCTTGTAGAGCGTCTCGATCCGCGCCAGCGCATCGTCGACCAGGATGCGGTCGCGATAGATCTCCTGGCCGTCGCCGACCACGCGCGGAATGGTGCCGAGCCCTCCGGCAACCCGCATCGAGCGGGTATTGGCAAAGCTCGGCAGGCGCCCTGTGAACATCCTGGGATCGAGCTCATAGGGCTCGCGATTGACGTCGACATAGGAGCGCGGAAAGTTGACCCGCACGGTCGGAAAGCCGCGCTCGCTCAGATGGCCGATCAACTCGTCCATGAAGGAATCTTCGGAACGCCGCAGCGTCGGCAGGTCGATCCTGGAGGCGCTGAGGAATCCGTCCGGATAGGTCGAGCCGGAATGGGGCGAGTTGAAGATAACAGGCGCGCGCCATTGCGCGGGCTCCACGATCTCGAAGGCTGGCGACATGTCGCCGTCAAACCGTGTCATCTTCTCAGGCTTCGTCCCTTGTTCTCAGGCTTCGCCCCCTGGCGCCGCCAGATCCGGCAAACGCCTTGGCGAATTGATTCGGCCATTCGAGCGGCTCTTATGTGTCCTCATTGTCCGGAATCGCAACCATCCTGCCAAGCGAAAAGATGTGATCTGCGCTGGAACATGTCTTAACCCTGCGGGCAGCGAGGTGGGGATCGGCAGGTACGGCTCGATTGATTCGTGCCGTATTCCGGTTCACAAGAGCCTGGCAGCGCGAGCTGCCGAGGGTAAAGATTTTCACCCCAAATTTACCCTCCGTCGGGCTTAGTGACCTCTGCTGAAATCCTCTGGGGATTCGACGTTTCCGCCATGCCAAAGATCCTGCTCGCCGAAGACGACAACGACATGCGCCGTTTCCTGGTCAAGGCGCTGGAAAACGCCGGTTTTCAGGTTTCATCCCACGACAACGGCATGGCCGCCTATCAGCGGCTGCGGGAAGAGCCGTTCGAGATGCTGCTCACCGACATCGTGATGCCGGAGATGGACGGCATCGAGCTCGCCCGCCGGGCCTCGGAACTCGACCCCGACATCAAGATCATGTTCATCACCGGCTTCGCCGCGGTCGCCCTGAACTCGGATTCGGACGCCCCCAAGAACGCCAAGGTGCTGTCCAAGCCCGTGCATCTGCGCGAATTGGTCAGCGAAGTGAACAAGATGCTGGCGGCCTAAATCGCCCCGTTCCGTCCTTGCGCCGGCTCCCCTGAGCCGTTATAGGGACCCGACCCGATCTAGACGACATCTAGGGCGCGTAGCTCAGCGGGAGAGCACTACCTTGACATGGTAGGGGTCACAGGTTCGATCCCTGTCGCGCCCACCATCCTTCGCTCGCGATAGCCGAGAGAAGGATGCCGCGCCGAAGCCCAACGGGCGCAGGCGGGCTTTTCTCCGCGAGCTACGGCTCGGCAAGCCATGTCCTTCGCTCGCGATAGCCGAGAGAAGGATGCCACGCCGAAGCCCAAAGGGCGCAGGCGGGCTGCCGCCGCGAGCTACGGCTAGGCAAGCCACCAATCTCATTGCGGCGAAGCGTGTCCGGCGTAGCTCGAAGAGCGTAGACGGACTGGAGCGGCAGCCTCCTCAGCCGAAACACCGCCGCCAAATCCCCCTATTTCAGTTCCGTGTTTGCGACCGGAAGGATGGCGGCGACGTGCCAGCCGTCCGCATCCTGGACGTAGGTCTGGCTGATCAGAAACGTATTTTGTTGGGGTGGCTTGCCCGGAAGGCCTCGCGTGAAAACGATGGGGACGAGGATCTGCATGACCTCGTTCGAGATTACGGCGACGTGGAACTTCGACATGTCGGGTTCGAGTTGCCAGGTCCCTTCGTAATACGCCTTGAAGCGGTCGGCGACCGCATCACGGCCTCTGGTCTCGATGCCTCTCGCAAACAACAGCGTGCTCGGCGAATTCCAGAGCATGGCTTTCACATCGTCCGCGTTATGCGCATTCTGCGCGGCAATGAATTTCTCGAAGATGGTTCGCGCCTCGGCATCATTTGCCGTCGCCAGCGCAGGTCCGACCGGCCAGAACGTTGCGGCGAAACACAACGCTGCGGTCATCGCGGCAAGATGGTGCCGTCGTGCAAACGGTCGTGGCCCGGCGCCGGCCAAAGGCTTCCTGGGACGGATCATGTTCACCTCTCGTCGTTTGCCGGCTGGCATTTTGAATGTTGGTTGTCATACCATTGATCGCTTCGCCGATTTTTCAGGATCGCGCGATCAGAGCTCACAGCTGCATCACGGATGCGTTGGTTCAGGCCGTCGGATGCCGCGGGACGTAACGGGCAAACTCTCGCCGCCGGCGTCAAGTTGGGTTATCGTCTCGTGGTGTCACTTAGTCCGGATGGCATCCGGGCCACGATGCCGCCTGAGACGAGAGGCTGCCCATGAGCATTTCCGTCATCGAGCAAGCAAAGATCCAGGCGCAGGTGCTGGTGCCGCTGGTCAAGGCGTTGCAGACCGAGCTCGGCGAGGTGCGCGCCAACGCGCTGGTGCGCAAGGCGCTCGGCGATCTCTATCGCGGCTTCGGCGAGGAATTCTGGAAAGCCAAGAACGGGACCGATCTCGGCGAGGCGGTGTCGTCCGCCTTCCAGACCTATGCCCGTGACGACGCGCTCGCCTATGACGTCGTCGAGCAGACCGCGGACGTCTTCGCATTCGACGTGAAGCGATGCGCCTACGCCGAGTTCTACAAGGCGCTCGGCGAGCCGGAGCTCGGCTTTCTCCTGATCTGCACCGCCGACTTCGCGACCGCGGAGGGTTTTGGCTCCGACGTCAAGCTCACGCGGACGCAGACCATCATGCAAGGCGCCGATCATTGCAATTTCCGCTACCGGCGCGATGCAGGCGGATCATAGTGGGGAAATGCGAATGACGCGCGCGAGCTGTCTTGCCGTGGCGGTGCTGGCGCTGATGGCGTCACGCGCGGACGCCGCGATCGTCGACTGGCAGGCCGAGCTCCAGCGCTGCCGTGAGCTGCGCCAGACCGTGGTGCCGCTGCTTCAGGCTGGCGAGGGGATATCCGCCGTCGGTCGCTCCAGCAGGTCTGTCCGTCGCTGCATCTGGATCCAGCGCATGGCGGTGCGCAAGAAGGTCCCGGGCGCGGGGGCGTGGTAGCGCCCTGTCAGGTGGACGTGCTCTTCGGCGCGAGCAGCAAGTCCTTCAACCCGGTCGGATAAAGGCTCGGTCCGCCCTCGACATCGAGATCGGCGAGGTCGAACCAGCGCGCAACGATCGGCTCGCCGTTATCCTCGCGGAAATCGATGCGGTCCCGGCCGCTGAAGGCGCCGTCCGGAAATGCGACCTCCACGATGAACATCACTTCGTGTCCGGTCGCTCCTTCGTGCGCGAAGATGTTCTCCATCATCAACGGCTCGCCGGTGATTGTGACGTCGATGCCGAGCTCTTCATTGAATTCCCGCGCCAGGGCCGCCCGCCAGCCTTCGCCGAACTCGATCTCGCCGCCGAGCGGACGCACGCCCTTGATCCGCCCCGCATCGTCGCGCACCTCGGCCGCCAGCAGGCGCCCGTCCCGCCAGTGCAGGCCGATCGCGACGACGCGGATGTGCTCGTGAGGCCGCCATGTGGTCATGGGGCATCGATAGTCCGCTTGCCCCATCGGCGCAACAATCTAAGCGCGCTCGCGCGCGTGTCTCGCCGATCACCCGACCAGATACTTCTTCACCGCCGCTTCGTCCCACGCAATCCCGTTGCCGGGCTCCTCGCTCGGCAGCGCAAAACCGTCCTTGATCTGCAAACGCGTCGCCAGCACCGCGTCGGCCCAGTCGACATATTCCAGCCAATGCGCGGTGGGCGTTACGCAGAGCAGATGCGCGCTGACTTCCGAGAACAGGTGCGTCGACATCTCGATGCCGGCGGCGTGCGCCAGCGCAGCGGCGCGCAGCCAGCCGCTGACGCCGCCGATGCGCTGCACATCAGGCATCACGTAGTCGCAGGCTTCCGCCAACAGCGCGGATTGCATCGCGAACGCGCTGTCGAAATTCTCGCCGATCTGGACCGGGGTGCGCAGCGCATCCGCGATGCGGGCGCAGCCGGAATAGTCGTCGTGACGAATCGGCTCCTCGATCCAGGTCAGACCCTCATCGTCGAGCATCTCGCCGCGGCGAATGGCTTCGGTCACCGTCAGCGCCTGGTTGTAGTCGCACATCAATGTCACATCGTCGCCGACGGCCTTGCGCACCGCGCGCACCACCTTCAGGTCTTCCCGCGCATCGGGGCGGCCGACGCGGATCTTTGCGGCCTGAAAGCCCTCAGCCAGCAGCTTGTGGGCTTCCTCCACCGCGGCACCCGCCGGCATGATGCCGAGCCCCTTCGAATTGTAGGCCTTGACCGGCTTCGGCGCGCCGCCGAGCAGCCGCGCCAGCGGCAGGCCTCTGCTGCGGGCGAGCGCGTCCCATGCCGCCATGTCGATGCCGGATTGCGCCATCCGCTGCAGGCCGGCGAGCCCCAGCAGCGTGAAGCGCTGGGTCAACTTGCGCTCGATCTCGAACGGCAGCAGCTCGTCGCCGGCGACGAGCTCCGACATTTCCATGACCATCGCCGTCAGCGGCTTCAAGGCCGAGGGTGTGATCGAGAACAGATAGGCGTGCCCCCGCACGCCCTGGTCGGTCTCGCAGTCGATCAGCACCAGCGGCGCCTTTGCGACAGCCCCGGTCGAGGTTTTAAGCGGCAGGTTCATCGGCACGATCACGGGGCGCGCGGCGAATCGTTTGATACGGATGGTTTCGGTCATGGGGGTCTCCGGGCGGCGCAGGTACACGATGATGCCGATTTTAAACTCCATTGTGAAACGAAAAGCTGCCTGCGGCGACTCCCATAATATGGGGTTGCGATGAAGGGCATCAGCCGCGAATCATTCCCTACCCGGTCGACGCGTTGAACGATGCGGCGGCGGAGCGAAGCGGGCTCATCACCGAGCGGGCGCCGGGCCTGGCGCTCTATCTCGATCCGGCGTGAGCCGGCTCACCGCGCCGCGCCTTCCGTGAAGGCGGTTTCGATCACATCCCCAAATGGCTGCCAGGAGCGGCCGTCGAACTGGACCAGCCGCATCTGCCTGATCGGCAGATAGCTGTTCGGCGAGGTGTTCATCCTGATGTTGGGCAGCGCGAGGGACGGCTGATAACTCCTCAGCGAAGCTGCCTGGCGCATGATGTTCTCGCGCGAAAAATCGTCGCCGCATTGCTTCAGCACCTGCGTCAGCGCCTCGGCCGCGGCGTAGCCGTAGAGCGCGGCGCTGTTGTTGGTGCTTTCGACGTGATGGTACTTGTCCATGAAGGCGAACCAGTCCTTCATGGCAGGATCGTCTTTCCATGCGGGATCGCTCGGATCCTTCAGAAAGGCTGCCGAGATCACGCCGGCCGAATTCTCCAGGCCTGCGGGCGCCATCGCATTGGCGATCGACGCGGAGGCATCGTTGACGATGAAGACCGGGCGCCATTTCAACGACGCCGCCAGCTTGATCACCTTGGACGCCGTCGACGGCACGCCGAGAAAGACGAAAATATCGGCGCCGGCGCGCTTGAGGATCGAGACGTGCCCGTCGAGATGTTCATCGGCTATGTCGAAGGCAATGTCGACGAGGATGAGGCGGTTCAGATCGCCAAGACCTTCCTCGATGCCCTTGAGGAGCGCGCGTCCGAACTGGTCGTTCTGCCAGAGCACCACGATCTTCTTCCTGGGATAATAGGCCTGGATGTAGTTGGCGTAGATGCGCCCCTCCGACCGGAACGACGGCTGCCAGCCCATGGTCCAGGGAAACGCCTTGGCCTGGCTCAGCTCCTCGTCGCCGGATGCGACGAACAGCTGCGGGATCTTCTTCTCGTTCAGATACCAGCGCGCGGCGATATTGCCGGGGGTGCCGAACGAGCCGAACATCAGGTGCACGTCGTCCGTCTCGACCAGATTGCGCGTCAGCTCCAGCGCGGTCGTCGGATCGGAATTGTCGTCGCGCGTGATGAAACGGATCTTGCGGCCGTTGATGCCGCCACGCGCGTTGACCATGTCGAAATAGGCGGCTTCCGCCTGGCCGATGGCGCCGAATTCGGACAGCGGTCCCGAATACGGCATGACATTGCCGATGCGGATTTCCTTGTCGCTCGCCGATTGCTCGGCATGTTGCTGCGACATCGCGCCGAGCGACCCGAACGCGATCATCGAAACGAACAGCAGTCTGCCGGTGACGCCCATGCGCGATACCATGATGTTGGCCCTTCATGGAGGTCAGCTTAATCTGCACCAAGGTCGCTTGATCTAGCTCAAGCGTTTGTCATTCGTGTGGCTTGGCGGCTCGTTGCGAAGCCGCGCACCTGTCATCCTCGAAAGAAAATGGCAGGCGTGCTGACGCGCCGACTGTGGCGGGCCGCTAGGGCAGCCCGCGGACTTTGAACTCTATCTCGACCCGGCGGTCGTGAAATCGGGCGATACAGCGCGGGTGCGCTCGCTGCTGGAAAGCGCGCTGGCCTCGCTGAAGCCGGCGCGAGGACGTGGGCCGATGAAATATGAATCGATCTGTGAAAGATCAAGTTTGGGATAGCGGCCCTTAATTTGGGCGGTGGTCAAAATTGACCAGGCGCGGCAGAGCTTGCGGTTCTATGATGGCCCATCACCGCCTCCCATTGGCATCCATCGGTGACTGAGAGTATCGCGCTCCCGCCGGACCCGGGCGAGCCTCATGACCATTCAGCGAACATCCTGTCCTAAATGCCAGGCAACGACGATGCTGGCGCGCATCACACCCGGCCCCGCCGGTTTTGACATTCATACCCTCGAATGTCCCGCTTGCGATTTCGTCGATCAGATCGCGGTCGACCTGGTGGACCCGATGAGATCGGCTGATACCTTGGCTTGGTTTCAAAGCGAATTGCGGGCGCCTACGTAGGACGCGCGCTACCTGAACGATCGAGGGCCGAAGGCCTAGACGTGGGCATTGGTCGAGAAGAGCCAATTGCAGCGCGCGGCTTGGCACTGTCTGCAGTAGAGAACCGCTAAGAGCCGCGTTGGCCGATACGGGCACAGGGTCCGTGCTACCGTTCGGCTGATAAGTTGACGAGGTGCAGCTTGGTCGCTTGGGCCGTCGCGGGCGAAGCCGGCGGCATTGTCTTCTCAAAGTCCGCGAGAATGCTGGCGCCGAGCTCCGAGGCGGGGATCGGCCGGCCGAAGAAGAAGCCCTGGACCTGATCACCGTCGGCTGCGTCGAGAAAAGCTGCCTGGTTGGCGGTTTCGACGCCTTCGACCGTCACGCGCATGTGCAACTCCCGTCCGAGCGCGATGATCGCTTTCACTACTGTCCCGACCTGACAATAGGAGCCGTCAAGGCCCTGCATGAAGCTTCGATCGATCTTGATCTTGTCGAACGGAAAGCGCCACAGATAGCTGAAGCTCGAATAGCCAGCCCCGAAATCATCCATCACGATGGCTACGCCCATCTCCTTGAGCGCCAGGAGCTGCGTCATGATCGTTTCGGTATTGCCGAGCAGCAGGCTTTCGGTGATCTCCAATTCGAGCCGGTGCGGCGCGAGTCCCGCCTCCTTCAGTGCGGCGGCGACGATGTCACTGATACTGCCCGCCGCGAACTGCGCGGGTGACAGATTCACTGCAACGGTCAGGTGCGCCGGCCAGGTCGCAGCCGTGCGGCATGCGTCCCGCAACACCCACGCCCCGATCTTGTCGATAAGCCGCAAGTCCTCGGCGACGGGAATGAAGGTCAATGGCGGAATCAGCGTTCCGTCCGCCGCGGGCAGCCGGATCAGCGCTTCGAAGCCGGCAAGGCGGCGCTGGAATATTTCGAAGAGCGGCTGGTAATGCAGTTCGAAGCGATCATTGAGTACCGCCCCGCGAACCGTTTTCTCGAGCTCGATGCGCGCTTGCAGCTCTGTATCCATTTCGGGCAGGAAAAATCGGATGCAGTTGCGGCCGGCGGCCTTGGCCGCGTACAGCGCGAGGTCGGCACTCTTGAGCAATCGCTCGGGCGTGGTGTCTTCCTCCATCGCCAGCACTACACCAATGCTGGCGGTGGTGAGGATCTCGTGCTGCCTGAATTTCACGGTCGCATTTGCGGCGGCGGCAAGATGGCGCGCAAACGACTCGGCCTGCGCCTTGCCGGCGATGCCGCTCTGCACGACGACGAACTCGTCGCCGCCGAGCCGGGCCACCACGTCGTCGATTCTGACCGCAGTGCGCAGACGCTCGGCGATGGACTTGAGCAGAAAGTCGCCGCCGTCATGACCAAGCGTATCGTTGACCTCCTTGAAGCGGTCGACGTCGATGAAGTGTACGGCAAGGCTGCCGCCCCGCATCGGCAAGCGGGCGATGGCGCTCTCCAGCTTTTCGATCAGCTGGGGGCGATTGGCCAGCCCGGTCAACGCGTCATGATGGGCGAGAAACCGGATGCGCCGGTCAGCGTGTTTCACCTTTTTCTCCCGGTACCAGGCAATTGCTGGAATGGAGAAGGCGAGCCCTGACAGCAGGCAAAGGAACGCGGCCGCGGTCAGGAACGTATTGTGGACATTCCTGCGTTGCTCGGTTTCATCCACGTAGGCCGCAACGACCGCGGTGAGGCGACCATCGGTCTGGACCGGGACATAGGCGCGGGCGAAGAATGCCGGTCGGTCGGGCGAAGTTCCCTCCCTGACGTCGACGATCGGTCGACCGTCAACCACTGATCGCGCCGCATCGGGGCTGTATTCAGACAAGTCGACGAGCGCGATCTTTTCGCGAGTCGAAACGAGCTGTGAGTAGCCATTACGGTTGAATATTTCATATTGAAAGACCTCGCCGGAATTTCGCGCCGACTGGAAAAACGCTATGCTCGCGGCGGAAGGCTGCTCGCCGCCGGCGATCTGCTCGAGATCGGTGACGCTGGCCGCCAGGAACCTCGCCCAGCTGCGAGCGGTCGACGTCGCATCTTGACGGAGAAGGTGATCGGTCGTGATCTTTAGGGTCATCCCGGCGCCCAGCAACAGAATGGCAAGCGCAGCGACGATGGTGACGATGTTTCGCGGGGGCCAGATACTGGCGAGTGATGGCATCCGTGGCTACCGGGTCGATCGCATTTTCGTGAGTTCGGCCCGGACCGTTTTCAGCAGCTCGGCATTGCGCTCACTTTTCGAAGCCCAATCATTGGCAATGGCCGCGAACACGGCATTTGCCGCATCGAGGTCCGACGGCGAGGGTATGATCACCTGGCGCTTGGGGTCGGACTTTAGCTCCTCCACAATGCTGCCTTCCACAGCTTCGTAGGTATCCATGAAACGTCCGGCGGACCATGCACCACTGTATTTGAGGATGATCGCCTGCGCCGATTTCGGTAGCCGGTTGAATGTTTTCCGGTTCATTAAAACCATCAGCGGCGCGCCGCTGATGCCAAGAAGGTAATGATAAGTCGCAACGCGTTTGATGCCGTAATCGACCACTGAAGCAGGGTTCACGAGGGCGCCATCGATGCTGCCGTTGCCGATGGCTTCGGAGATCTTGGTGACCGGCAGGAGCACAGGCCGCGCCCCCAGCTTTTCGAGCGCTGCGGCTTCGCCAGGATTGTTGACGCGAATTCTCTTGTCCTTCAGATCATTCAGCGACGTGATCGGGATATTGCTGTGGATCGTCTCGGGCGCAGTGACGTAAGCGCCGATCACGGCGTAGTCATCGTATCCTTGCAACGCGTTGGCGGCCATCAGCCGGCCGAACACCGCAACGGACTCCCGCATGCTCGCAAACAGGCCGGGCATTTCGATGATCGCATTGTCCGCGAACCGGTTGCGCGTCAGTCCCGTCACGACATAGGCAATGTCGGCCGTACCGTCGAGCACGAGCTGGGGCTGCTCAGCCGGATCCTTGCCAAGCGCGCCGCTGAAATAGGTTTCAATTTCGATCTGGCCTCTGGCCTCAGTGTTGACCGCCTCGACAAACGGCTTGACCGCGGCGAGATAACTCGTCGAGCGGTCGGAGCTGAAGAAGGCCAATTTGAGCTTGACCGGTTCGGCGGCGGACGTCGAAATCAACGCAAAAGAGATCACCGCGCATCGTGCGAGCAAATTAAGCATCGGTTTTCCGATCGTGGCGGCGGCGCGTCACACCGTTGTGCGAAACGCCGATTTCCTTGGTCCTTAACGAACCCCCACAGATAGAAATGCTTTAGATAACTCTCCTAGATAGCACGCGGCTGGTCCGGGCGGCGACCAAATCGCGAATCGTGGTTTGAGGCGTGCTAACGCCGGCGAGACAATTGTCTGAGAGGCGCGGCCGGGGAGGGGCAGCCCAGCCAAAGCTGGACGTTGTCGGCGCGCTGCCGGCAACACGCCGCTACGGCAGCCCGCGCGCTTCGAGCTGATGCACCAGCAGCAGCGTCGGCTCGGCGAGGCTGTCGCCGGAGCCGTCGAGGCCGAAGGCGCTCGCGATGCCGTCGCGGCTGCGCAGTAGCGTGGCGCGCGGACAATGGCCGGCGCCGCAGAGCGTCTTCTTCAGGGTTTCGCCCTGTGCCACGAGCCCGGCGGAATCGTCCGCGGCCCAGGCCAGCACGATCGGCACATCGACATTGAGGATGCCGGGGAAGACCGAGCGCTTGTTGTACTGGCTGGCGTCGCTGCCGAGATAGGCCTTCTCGCTGTCGCTCGCGTCCTTGCCCGCGCGGTAGACCCCGGACACCAGCACGACCGCCGCGACATCGGCGCGATCGGTCTGGAGCTCGGGATGCGCCAGCAGGGTGGCGACATGGAAGGCGCCGGCGCCGTAGCCGACCGTGACGATCTCGCGGGCATCGCCGTTGAACAGGTCGATATTGCCGTGGATCCAGGACAGCGCCGCCGCCACGTCGGTTGCGCCGGCCGGCCACGTCGCCGAGGGCGCCAGCCGATAGTTGACACGCACGCCGATCATGTCGTTGCGCGCGGCAAAGCACATGACCTGGTCCTGGATCTGGCGCGACAGCTCCGGCGCGGCGTGGTCGCCGGTGAAGGTGTCGCCGGCCACGAACAGCAGCACCGGCCGCGGCGTATCCGCCTTGGTCGTGCTGGTGGCGACATCGAGCACGTTGGCTTCGCTCTCGCCGTAGCGCAGGCCGCGCGAGAAGGTGACCTGCTCGCACAGCCGCGCGGTGCCACCCGCGGTGGTGTCGTTGTCGGTGAGGCCCACCCGGACAAGATTGGACGGCGCGGCCGGCAGCATCTGCTGCGGACCGTGTGCAGAGGCTGCCGTCACGCCCAGAATTAGAAAAAATGCGAGATAATTCTTCATGTCGTTGTGTCGGCCCTGCGTGCCCGATATGGGCTCGCGCGTTTGGCCCGTCTTTTCAATTCGCCTTATTAGTTAGTTGGTCTTGAGGCGATTTCACGGCACCTGTGGTTCTCTCTCGGCTCGTCCGCCACGCGTGGTTCAATTCCCCGGCTGGAACGTGCAATCCGCCCCGCTGCCGTCCTTTCGCCTGATGGCATTGGGATCGATCGTGCAGCTCAGCTTCGTCAGGCTCTCGAAATTCGATCCCGCGGCGCCGTCGGGCGGAATGCCGGCCAATGCCTCGGTGGCGAAGATCTCGTTGGCCGTGGAGCCGTTCACGGTCTTGGTCTTCTTGCCGAAGGTGACCTCGCAGTTCCGCACGGTGATGTCGACATTGCCGGTGCGGCAGACGATTCTATCGGCGGTCACCACGATCGGCTTCTTGTAGGGAATGTCGCCGTTGGCGGCGAACAGCATCGCCACCGCCTTCTTCTCGGCGCCAGACAGGGCCGGCGACAGCGGTGCGATCACCCCGGCGAGCGCCAGCGCCGTCGCGCCCGAGACTTTTGCGGGCGTGGCGCCGGAGGCACCGGAGGCGGTTGCGCCAACGAGGGCGCCGGCGAGGATCAATCGAACGGGTTTCATCTTGCCTCCACGGACCCTAAGTCTCAGGCCGCTTTCTTCCGCTTGGCGAGCTTCTTGGTGGTCTTTTTGGCCTTTTTCTTCTTTGCCGCCTTCTGGGCCGCGAGATAGGCCTCGACCTTTTTGGACGAATGGCCGGCCGCGGCGACGGCGGCCTTCAGCCTCGCCGGGGTGATCTTGAATTTTTTCGACCAGTAGCGGACCTCATAGGCCTCGCCGAGCGCGATCCGGCTCTTGTCGGCGGCACGGTGCTTCTGGAGCTTGATGTAGGCCTCGACCTTTTTGGCGGAGTGGCCGACCTTCTTGACGGCGTATTTCAGCTTGGCCGGCGTCACCTTGAACTTCTTCGACCAGTAGGCGACTTCGTACTTCTCGGTGAGCGCGATCAGCGCCCGATCCGCTCCGCCCCGCTTCGCCTTGTTGTCGGCCATGCGTCCCTCCTGCCATGCAATGCGCGTCCAATCTAGCATGCAAGGCGATTCGGAAGGCAAGATGCCAATCGTGCGGCTGTTGCGCGGAGCGGCCGTTTTGCACCGATGAGTCAAACGGTTGCGCGGCGTGACCCAGCCTCAAGCCGGCAACGGCTTTCTACTGTGCATGGGGTTGTTTTCGCGTTTTTTGTTTTGGCCCGCCCGTCACGCCTGCTTCATCGTCCGGAAGGTGATGGAATAGCGGCGCGCCTCGACCGGCGGGATGCTGTGCTCCCATAGCGACCGCGCCTCGCCGTCCATCATGTAAAGCGAGCGCGGCAGGGCTTCGAGCGTGTGGCGCTCCCACTTATCGCCGCTGCGGCGGCGGAAGCGGAATTTGCAGGACGAGCCAAGCGACAGGCCGAGGATCTCTTTGAAATGCGGCTTGTCGCGGTGCCAGCCGATGCCGACGCCGGCGTCGTATTCGGTGCAGAGCACCTGCTGGACGCTGCCGTCGGCGAGGCCCGTCCAGGCCTCGACCCGCCGCGCGACAGGGAGCACCCAGTCCGGGATCGGCTCGGCCTCGGCGAGCCGCTGCAGGGCATAGTCATAGCGATAGCCGAAGGACGCCACCCGGCGGTTGCCCTCGAAGGCGCCGAACTGGAAGCGCTGGAGCGGCAATGCTGCGATGCGGCCGATCAGCGCCTGCTCGGCGGCGGCTTCGATAAAATTGTCCGTGTAGCGAAGCCCCGCGGGGCCTTCTTCCGGATCGGCGAACAAACCAAGCTGCGTCATTCCTCGCATTTCCGTGATGGAACCTAATGGCGGTTGATGCGACTTACATATGACGCGGGGAGTAACGTGCGAGGCTGTCATGGCGCAGAAGCATACCGCCGATCCGGCCGAGATCATGCGGGCGACCGGTCATCCTGAGCTGGAATACGCCGCCGGCTGGACCATCGCCGGTCTGGTCACCATCGGCGCCATCGTCGCGGCCTGGGTGTTCGCGATCTAGGCTATTGGGAATTTGAGCTCGAAGGCCGCGCCCTCGTCGGTCGGCTTGAGCCTGATCGAGCCGCCATGGCTCGCCATCACTGCGCGCGCGATCGCTAGCCCCATCCCGGTGCCGCCCTGGTCGCGGCGGGTGGTGAAGAACGCATCGAAGATCCTGTCGCGGTTCGGCGCCGAGATCGGCTCGCCGTCATTGCTGACGGTCAGAAGCAGGGTCGTTCGCTCGTCGGTCGCCTCCAGCCTGATTGTCGCAGCCTTGTGCCGCATTGCGTTGTCGGCGAGGTGCGACAGCACGATCAGCGCCTTTTCGCCGGACATGCCGATCACGAGGTCGAGGCTGCCGCTGGCCTCGATTGCGCTTGCCGGAAACCGGCTCCTGAGGTCGGCGATCACGGGTGCCAGCTTCGTGCGCTCGTTCTGCGGCAGGCTCTCGGCGCGGGCGAGCTCGCGCAGCCGCTGCGCCATCGCCTCCAGCCGCTTTGTGTCGGACAGGATGTTGGCGCGTGCGCACCGACACGCATCATTTCAGCGCCAATCTGGATACGCCGGTCAAGGAGCTGGAGGCAACTGACTGGCTCCCGTTCCGCGAGGTGCTGTCGCATTCGCGCAGCGCGCTCATGGTTGGCCATGTCACGCTCACCGCCGTCGACCCCGACCGCGCCGCATCGCATTCGAAGCGTGTCGTCGAGGGCATCATCCGTGACAAGTGGAATTATCAGGGTGTGGTGATGACCGACGATTTCGTGATGGGCGCGATCTACCAGCACGACGTCTGCCAAGCCGTGGTCGAGGCCATCAACGCGGGCGTCGATTTGCTGCTGGTCGCCTATGACGGCGCGCAATTTTACCGGATTTTCGCTTGCGCCCTGGATGGATCGCGGCGGGGCAGGCTCGATACGGCGATGCTGCGCGCGAGCGAGGCGCGGCTCGTGCGGGGCTTTCCGACCGAGCAGGCGCAGGCCGTCTCACGCCCTGTCAGCGTCGCCCGCCAAAACTAGCCCTTCGCGAACTGACGGTAGTCAGGCTCGCGATGAAACCAGAACTCGTAGCCGGTGATAGCCTTCTGCATGGCAACGTCGTGGATCGGCTGGTTGAGCGGAACGACGGGAACGTCGCGCATGCAGAGCGCGATGAAATCCTTCACGGCCTTGTCGTACTCGACGGCATCCGTGGTGAACCGCGCCTTGTCGATCAGCGCGTCCATCTCCTTGTTCTGGTAGGAGGAGATGTTGAAGATCGAGTTGTTGCCGTGGAAATTCCAGTAGAAGTAATACTCGGGATAATCCAGCCAGCCGCTGAAGCGGTTGAGCGCAAGCGGCAATTCCTTCTTGTTCAGGGTGGTGCGCCAGTTCGCGCCGGGAATCTTTTCGATCGCCGCCTTGATGCCGATCTTGGCGAGGCTTTCCTGGATCAGGATTGCGGTCGGCTCGCCGACCGTCGCCGTGCCGGTGTCAAGCGACAAGGTCGTCTCCAAGCCGGACTCGAAGCCCGCCTCCTTCATCAACGCCTTGGCTTTGTCGAGATCGGTGACATAGGGAAACGGCTGCGGCCACTTTGGCTTCGAGACGTCAGCGGCTCCGCCATACATGGGCACCGCGCGTCCGAAGAACGCGCTGCTCTGGATCTGCTCATAGGGCATCGCCCAGGCGACGGCCTGGCGGAGCTTCACATTGTCGAACGGCGGCTTTGCCGTGTTCAGCGCGACGGACCAGAGCGCGTTCGGGATCGGCACGCCCGAGACCTTGACCTTGCCTTCTCGAATGATCTGCTCGAAGTCACGCGGCGCAAAGCCGCTGGAGATATCCGCATCGCCCCGCTCCAGCATGGCGCGGCGGGTGCCGGCGGAGGGAACGTCGCGCGCAATCACGCGCCTGACCTTCGGCAGCGGTCCGCTCTTCCAGTCGTCGAAGCGCGCCAGCACGGTCTCGCTGCCGGGCTTCCAGCTCTCGATCCTGTAGGCGCCGCCGCCGGCCTCGTTGTTCCTCAGCCAAGCCAGCGCCCAGGGGTCTTCCGGCGCCGCGTTCTTCTTCGCGAGCTCGGAGTTGATGATGAAGGGCACGACCACCGCGACGTTGAACAGCAGCATCTTGTCCTTGCGCACATAGTCGATGCGGAAGGTGTGATCGTCGACCACCACGAACTGCTCGGGCTTCTCCAGCGATCCCGCCGACATCTGGAAGGTCGGAAAGCCGCCGACCTTCACGGCGCGGTCGAACGACCATTTGACGTCCTTGGCGGTAACAGGCGTGCCGTCGTGGAATTTTGCGTCCTTGCGAAGCTTGAAGGTGCAGGACATGCCGTCGGCCGCGACCTCCCAGCTCTCGGCGAGCTCAGGTGCAAGCTTCTCCCGGTCGTATGAGATGGTGCCGTCGGGCAACGTCTTGGAGGCGTAGGTCAGCAGGCGATCGTAACAATTCCAGGACAGGCCGTTCACGGTCTGGTTGGAGCCGACGCCCTGCATGTCGAGCGAGTTCGGGCCCAGCTCCTGCACCACCAGCAGCGTCTCGGCACGCCCCTGCGCCCAGGCGAAGGGAGGTGCGACCGCCGTCAGTCCGGCGAGGCCGAGGCCGCCGAGCACGCCGCGACGGTTAACTTCGAAGGATGATGCGCTCATTGGTGCCCCACTCTTGAGAGATTTGCACCATAAAGAGGCAAGGCGCATGCCATCGGCCGCGCTTCATGGCGTCGCATCTGCGCCTCGTCTATCTCAGCTCCTCGGCGAGGAAGTCGACCAGCGCGCGCACCTTGCTCGAGGGACGCGGGCCCGCCGGAAACACGCCGTACACATCGAGGGGAGCGAGCTTGTAGCTCTTCAACAGCGGCACCAGCGCGCCCGCCTCGATCTCGGGGCCGGCCATCACCGGCGACGTCATCGCGATGCCGAGCCCCGCCAGCACACTCGCGAACAAGCCGGGGCCGGAATCGGTGGTGATGCGGCCGCGGACATCGACCGAGATCTCAGCGTCGTTGCGGGTGAACGACCAGGTGGTGTGGCCGAACAGGCCGGGACCGAAGATGCAGTCATGCGAGGCGAGATCGGCCGGCGTCTTCGGCGTGCCGCGCTCGGCAAGATAGGATGGCGCCGCGACGAGAAAGCGCGGCAGTGTCGCAAGCTTCCGTGCGCCGAAGCCGGAATCGTTGAGCGGGCCGAAGCGGATGGCGATATCGGTGCCTTCCACAACGAGGTTTTGCCGTTCGTCGGCGACGGACAGCTCAACGCGCAAGAGCGGATGCAGCTTAAGGAATTTCGGCAGGCGCGGAATGATGTTTCGGGTGCCGTAGACGATCGGCATCGATATGCGGAGAGTTCCGCGCAAGGAATCGACGCCGCGCGCAGCGTCCTCGGCATCCTCGATGTCGGCCAGCACCTCGCGCGCACGCGTCAGGAACAGCGCACCGGCGTCCGTCACAGTGATGCTGCGCGTGGTCCGCAGCAACAGCTTGACGCCGAGCCGCGCCTCCAGCTCCCCGATGATGCGCGATACCGAAGGCTGCGACAGTCCGAGCTCGCGCGCGGCTTTCGAAAAGCTGCCGCCCTCGGCCGCGCGGACAAAGACGGCCAATTCCTGCAATCGGTCACTCATTTGAAGTCCAGATAAATGTTCTCCGTATTCGCGGTATACCCCTTCGTTTTCAAATGATCCAGATAAAGCGGGCAAGGGGGCCTGATCCGAACCGGACCAGCGCGATCGCGCGGGCCTGCCTCTCTCAGAGTTCATCAGCGGCGTGCAAGCGCTGAACGAGCGCGCATGCCCAAACCAAAGGACTGAGTCATGTCGAAGCTTGAAGGAAAGATTGCCGTCATCACCGGCGGCTCCAGTGGTATCGGCCTCGCGGCCGCCAAGACGTTCGTGGCTGAAGGCGCTTACGTCTTCATCGTCGGGCGGCGCCAGAGCGAACTCGACAAGGCCAAGACCGAGATAGGGCGCAACGTCACCGCGATCCAAGCCGACGTCGCCAATCTCGACGATCTCGACCGGCTCTATGTCCGGGTGAAGGACGAGAAGAGCGCGCTCGACATCCTCATCGTCAGCGCCGCTTTCGTCGAGCGCAAGCTCACGGTGGACGTCACGCCGGCGCATTTCGACAAAACCTTCGGCGTCAATGCACGCGGCGCTTACTTCACGGTACAGAAGGCCTTGCCGTTGATGCGCAAGGGTGGCTCGATCGTGCTGGTGTCGTCGGGCCTGCATCTGAAGGGCTTGCCCGAGCATGGCACCTACGCCGCCACGAAGGCTGCGCTGCGGTCGTTCTCGCGGACCTGGGCGATGGAGCTGAAGGATCGCGGCATCCGCGTGAACACCCTGTCGCCGGGCGCCATCGACACGCCGATCATCGACGGTCAGTTCAAGACTCCTGAGGAGGCTGATGGCGCACGCGCGTTCTTTGCCTCGATCACGCCGCTCGGCCGCATCGGTCGTCCCGAGGAGATGGCCTCCGCCATTCTGTTCCTCGCCTCGGACGACAGCAGCTACTGCACCGGCATCGATCTCGCGGCCGATGGCGGCATCACACAGGTCTAAGGCAACGGCTACGGCGTCACCGCTCCGCGTGCGACCGCGCGCGGGGCGGTCAGCTCCTTCCACGTGGAATTCGCCACATGCACCGGCGAGAACGCCGGGCGCTCGACATAGTGCCCATCGCCGGCTTCGGCGCGCAGATCGCCGCCCTTCCAGACGACGCGGCCGCGCGACAGCGTCGCCGCCGGTCCGCCGGTGCAGGAAAAGCCCTCGAACACGTTGTAATCGATCCGGCTCATCTGCCGCTTCGCGCTGATGGTCTTGCTCGCCTTGGGATCCCACACCACGACATCTGCGTCCGAGCCGACGGCGACCGCGCCCTTGCGCGGATAGATGTTGAGGATGCGGGCGATGTTCGCAGAGGTCACCGCGACGAATTCCTCCTTCGTCAGCCGTCCCGTGGCGACGCCCGCGGTCCATAGCAGTGCAAGGCGATCTTCGAGGCCGCCGGTGCCGTTCGGGATCTTCCTGAAATCGCCGCGCCCGAACCGCTTCTGCTCGGTGGTGAAGGCGCAATGGTCGGTCGCGACCACCTGGAGCGAGCCGGCTTGCAGACCGGCCCAAAGACTATCCTGATGCGACCTGTCGCGGAACGGCGGCGACATCACGCGTTGCGCGGAATGATCCCAATCCTTGTTTTGATATTCACCGGCGTCGAGCAGCAAGTGCTGGATCAGCGGCTCGCCATAGACGCGCTTTCCCGCCGCACGTGCGCGCGCGATCGCCTCATGCGCTTCGCGGCAGCTCGTGTGCACGATGTAGACCGGTGTCCCCGTCATGTCCGCGATCATGATGGCGCGGTTGGTGGCTTCGCCCTCGACCTCCGGTGGCCGTGAATAAGCGTGTCCCTCGGGCCCGGTGACGCCGCGCGCGACCAGCGCCTCCTGCATCAGGGCGACGACGTCGCCATTCTCGGCATGCACCACCGGCATGGCGCCGAGATGGGCGCAGCGGGCGAACGAGTTGTAGAGCTCGTCGTCGTTCACCATCAGCGCGCCCTTGTAGGCCATGAAGTGCTTGAAGGTGTTGATGCCGTAGGTTTTGACCACGGTCTCCATCTCGTCATGGATCTGCTTTGACCACGACGTTACCGCCATGTGGAAGCCGTAGTCGGCTGCCGCCTTCTCGGATTTGTGCCGCCACTCCTGATAGGCCGCGAGCATCGACTGGCCGGGATCGGGCAGGCAGAAATCCACCACCATGGTGGTGCCGCCGGCCAGCGCGGCCTTGGTTCCCGATTCGAAATCGTCGGCGGTGACGGTGCCCATGAATGGCATTTCGAGATGGGTGTGCGGATCGATCCCGCCCGGGATGATGTAAGCGCCGCCGGCGTCGACGATCTCGCTAGCCGTCGGTGCGTCGAGCGACGGCCCGACCGCGACGATGGTCTCGCCGTCGATCAGCACGTCGGCGCGGCGCGAATGATCATGATTGACGACGGTGCCGCCGCGGATGAGGAGGGGCATGGGAGGCTCCAGAGAGGGAAGATGATCTCGCGAAGCTAGGCGCGCTGCATGCGATATGACAGGCGAAATTTTAGTCAGACGCAGCCGACAGCTTCGCTGGGCTCTCTCGGCTTCTACGCCGCCCGCGCGATCAGTCCGTCAATCATCGCGCGCACCAGGCCCGCGATTTCCTTTCGTAGCGCCGGCAGCGGTACGGCAACCAGCTTCTGCTCCAGCCCTAGCGCCACCATGCCATGCACCGCCGAGAACAGGCTGCGCGCGGTGATGCCGAGCTCTTCCCGACTGCGTTTTGGAAACAGCGCAGCCAGCGGCTGGTAGATGTGGCGAAACAACTGCATCTGGTCCTCGACGGACCACTCGGGCAGGGTCTTGTCAGCTTCCATGCGGTGCTCGAACAGCGCGCGCCACAGTTCGAGATTTTCCGCGGCGAAATCGCAATAGGCGATGGCGATGCGGACCAGCGTCTCCTGCGGTGACGGCTCGCCCTTGCTTTCCGCTGCGCTCAGGGCCTCGTCGAGCCGAAGCAAAGTGCGCGAGCCGACGCGCAGGATCAGCTCGTCCACATCGGCCACGAGATTGTAGACCGCGCCGTTGGCGCAGCCGATCTCGCGGGCGAGATCGCGGGTTTTCAGGCCGGGCAATCCGCGGCTGGCGACCATCCGCTCCGCCGCAAGGATCAGGTCGGTCCGCAGTTTCTCTCGACGTTCCAAGGCTTTAGACATTTGCCGACCAAAATCGTGAGCGTTGCTCAAATATTTCTTGAACGATGTTCAAGTTTCCTGCTACAAACCATCTGTGAGCAACGCTCATAACAGGGAGCTTCAAATGTTCAAGACTGTAGTGACACTTTTCCGCGGCAGCATGGCCGCCGCGGGCGAGGAGCTGGAAGACCGGACGGCGCTTCTGATTCTCGATCAACAGATGCGCGATGCGGCAGCCGCCGTCGACCGCGGCAAACGGACCTTGGCGCTGGCGATCGCACAGGACCAGCAGGAAGGCCGCAAGCTCGAGGCGACCGTCGCCCGCATCGCCGATCTCGAGACCCGCGCGGTTGCGGCGCTCGACGGCGGCCGCGAGGATCTCGCCAACGACGCCGCCGAAGCCATCGCAGGCCTCGAGGCCGATCGCGATGCGGCGATGACGGCACGCGCCTTGTTCGCAACCGAGATCGCCCGGCTCAAGCGGCACGTCGCAAGCGCGCAAGCCCGTATCACCGAGCTCGACCGCGGCCGCCGCGTTGCCCGTGCCTCGGAAGCGGTGCGCTCGCTTCGTCGCAGCGGCATCGAGGCAGCACGCCCTTACGAATCCACGCTGCCGGAGGCGGAGAGCACCTTGAGGCGCCTGCGTGAGCGGCAGATGGAAGCCCAGGCTGCCGACGATGCGCTGGTCGAGCTCGATGCGGCCAGCGGTCCGCTCGCGACCGCCGAAAAACTCGCCGAGCAGGGCTTTGGCCCCCGGCTCAAGACGACCGCGGACGACGTGCTGGCGCGGTTGAAGTCCAAGCGTATGCCGACTGTCTGATCCCAAACCCCATCATCATTCGAACCAACAGGAGACCATCATGAACCAGAACGGCCAGCCCCACAGCAGCGCCTGGGTGACTTTCACGTACGCGTCCTTCGCAGCCTCCGCCTTCCTCGTCGCCATCGGCATCTTCTTCCTGCCGATCGACCTCTGGATGAAGGGTTATCTCACGATGGGCGTCGTGATGCTGATCCAGACCTGCATCACCCTGACCAAGACGGTCCGCGACAACCACGAAAGCAGCCGGATGGTGAACCGCATCGAGGATGCCAAGGCGGAACGTCTGCTGATGGAAGTCTCCAAGGCGGCTTGATAGGTATAGACAATACGCAAGGAAGCAGCGGAGCAATTCGCTCCGCTGCGGCGGCGCCGGAGCGCATCCCGCAAGACTCATATCGCGCCTGCGAAATGCAACCGAGCCATGACGGATCGCGCGGGCATCCGCCGACCGGTGGCGGCTGGCCGTCCTATTATGTCGAGGAGCACCAGTCCAACGCGCACACCATTGCGGCGCAGCTTGCCAGCCTCGTCATCGAGGGCGTGCCGGAGCGCTTTCCAAAATTGAAGTTCGTCTTCATCGAGGGCGGCTTCGGCTGGATCCCGTCCGCAGTGTGGCGGATGGACCAGCACTTTGAGCGCTTCCGCAGCGAGGTGCCGCATCTCAAGCGCAAGCCGTCGGAATATGTGCGCGAGCATTTCTGGTTCACGACGCAGCCGATTGACGAGCCGGACGAGGCGCGGCATCTGCGTTCGCTGATCGAAAGGGTCGGCGTCGACCGTCTCTTGTTCTCGTCGGACTATCCGCACTGGGAAAGGTCCTATCCGGTCGCAGTGGAGCGCGGCGAGGAACTCCAGAAAGGCCCGTATGTTGCCGAGACGTATCCGGTGCATGTCGAGGACAGTTATGTGATCGTCGAGGTCTGAGCCGGCATTGCGGATTGTGATTTCGACGCAGGTGCGATATGGCTCTCGCGCTTTCCAGAGGCGGAGACGAGCTTTGTCGAAACAATCCCTGCGTGAAGAGGCCGAGCGCCTGATCCGCGAATCGATGGAAAAGAAGACCGTCGTCGTGAAGCAGGGCTCAACCCGCATCGAGGCCGTCTGCGGCAAGTGCGGCGCGCCGAACCGGGTCCAGGCGGAAAGGGGCCAGGCCCGGGTCAAGTTCGCCTGCAAGAATTGCGGGCATCAGCAAGAGACGCTCTAACCTCTCATCCTGAGGAGCCCGCTGGAAGCGGGCGTCTCGAAGGATCGAGGCCCGAGACGGGCCCTCATGGTTCGAGACGCGTGTTCCGCGCTCCTCACCATGAGGGGCTCACAGCGCATCTAATCCTCCTCCACAAATCTCTTGAACGCATCCGCATAATCCGGGTGCCAGCGTGACAGCGGCGGGCGGTTCTCGACGATATCGCCGGCGGCCCACAGCATGCGCTTTTCGTCGAGTGCGCGCGGCACGTCGTTGTCCGGGCACAGGATGTAGAAATCACCGGCCTCCAGCCGAGCCAACATGAAATCCACGGTCTGCTCGGCCGTCCAGGCGCCGGCCGGCTTCTCTGTGCGGCCCTTCGCGGTAAGGCCCGTAAAGACGAAGCCGGGAATCAGCAGATGCGCGGTGATGCGGCAATCCCCGGTGTTGCGCAGTTCGTGCTGGAGCGCTTCCGTAAAAGCCTTCACCCCGGCCTTGGAGACGTTGTAGGCGGGATCGCCGGGCGGCGTGGTGATGCCCTGCTTCGAACCAGTGTTGATGATCAGGCCGGCCCTGCCGCGCGCGATCATGTTGGGCGCGAAGATGCGCGAGCCGTTGACGATGCCCCACATGTTGACGCGGATGACGCGCTGCCAGTTGTCGGGTTCGCCGAACAGCGTGCTGCCCGGCTGGATGCCCGCATTGTTCATGAGGATGTCGGTGCCGCCGAGGCGCTCGCGCACGGCGCGCTCCAGTTCCGTGACGCTCTCGGCCTTGCTGACATCGACGGCGAAGGTCATCACATGTGTGGCAGAAGTGACGGATGAGAGTTTTGTTGCGGCTTCCGCCAGCCGCATCTGATCCACATCGGCGATGCACACTTTCATGCCGGCGCGCGCGAACGCTGCTGCGGCGGCGAATCCGATGCCGGACGCGCCACCGGTGATCACGGCAACATTGTCCTTGACGATGGCGGGATGCGGCATGGATCCGTCTCCGGGGGGGCTCGGTCGAGCTATAACATGGCGCTCGCGCGACCCTGCACAAGTCGGCATGGGAGGTCTTCGTTCCACGCCGCCTTTACGCTTCTCCGGCGCGGCTGTATTCTCTTCGACCCAACGATCCCGCCCAGATCGAAGCAATCAATCATTTGACAGGGAGTTCAGCCATGGCTGTGTCGCAGGCTATTCCGATCACGCGCCATCCGTTCGCCAACGGGTCCTACAAGCAGATGCTGATCGACGGCAAGTGGGTCGATGCTGCCTCCGGCAAGCGCTTCGAGACCCACAATCCTGCAACCGGCGAGCTGCTCGCAACCGTTGCCGAGGGCGACAAGGAAGATATCGACCGTGCAGTCGCTGCCGCTCGCCGCGCCTTCGAAGGGCCCTGGAGCAAGGTCAAGCCGTTCGAGCGGCAGAACCTGCTGCTCAAGCTCGCCGACCTCGTCGAGAAGAATTTCGACGAATTGTCGCAGCTCGACACGCTCGACATGGGCGCGCCGCTCAGCCGCACCCGCGCCTATCGCCTGCGCGCCGTCGGCATGCTGCGCTATTATGCCGGCCAGACCACCGCGATCCACGGCGAGACCATCGAGAACTCGCTGCCGGGCGAGATCTTCTCCTACACGCTGAAGGAGCCGATCGGCGTCGTCGGCGCCATCATTCCCTGGAACGGCCCGCTGACTGCGACGATCTGGAAAATCGGTCCGGCGATCGCGACCGGCTGCACCGTCGTGCTCAAGCCCGCCGAAGAAGCGCCGCTGACTTCGCTGCGCATCGCGGAGCTCGCGATGGAAGCGGGCGTGCCGCCCGGCGTCATCAACGTGGTTCCCGGCTATGGCGAGACGGCGGGCGCGGCGCTTGCCTCGCACCACGACGTCGACAAGGTTGCCTTCACCGGCTCGCATGTCACGGGCCAGTCGATCATCCGTGCCTCGGCCGGCAACCTCAAGCGTGTCTCGCTCGAGCTCGGCGGCAAGTCGCCGGACATCGTGTTCGCGGATGCCGATCTCGATGCGGCCGTGCCGGGCGCCGCCATGGCGGTGTTCGCCAATTCGGGGCAGATCTGTAGCGCCGGCACGCGGCTATTCGTCGAGCAGTCGATCTATGAGGAATTCGTCGGCCGCGTCGCCGAGTTCGGCAAGAAGCTGCAAGTGGGCAACGGTCTCGATCCCAACACCCAGATCGGACCGCTGGTGTCCGAGCAGCAGCTCGAGCGCGTCACCAGCTATCTCGACATCGGCCAGAAGGAAGGCGCGCGGGCGCTCGCCGGCGGCGGCCGCGTCACCGAAGGCGCGCTGTCAAAGGGCTTCTTCGTCTCGCCGACGGTGTTCGCGGGCGTCCAGGACAATATGCGGATCGCGCAGGAGGAAATATTTGGTCCGGTCATCTCCGCGATCGCGTTCAAGGACATGGACGGGCTGGTCAAGCGTGCCAACGCCACCACGTTCGGTCTCGGCTCGGGCCTGTGGACGCGCGACGTCAGCAAGGCGCATGCGGTTGCGAAGAGCCTGCGCGCCGGCTCGGTGTGGGTGAACTGCTACCAGGCGATGGACCCGGCGGTGCCCTTCGGCGGCTACAAGATGAGCGGCTACGGCCGCGAGTCCGGCAAGCAGCACGTCGAGGAATATCTCAACGTGAAGGCCGTTTGGATCAAGACGGCGTAACACCCGTTCTCTCCTGCGTTCCGCGAGAGGGAATATCTGCTTTTGTAGGGGCGGCGCCTTTTCCGGTGGCCGCCCCTCGCTATATGATACGCATCCTTCCTTAGCCATTCGGGGCCCACATGAAATTCGAGGCGTTGTTTAGACCGTTGCAGATCGGTCCGTACAAGCTCGCGCATCGCGTCGCGATGGCGCCGTTGACGCGCATGCGCGCCGAACGCGAGAGCTTTTCGCCGCGACCGCTCAACGCCGAATATTACGGCCAGCGCGCGACGCCAGGCGGTCTACTGATCGCCGAAGCATCCCCCGTGCTCTCGCACGGCCGCGGTAATCCGGCGACGCCAGGCATCTATTCGGAGACGCAGATCGCGGGCTGGCGCAAGGTTGTCGACGCCGTGCATGCCAGGGGCGGCATCATCTTTCTCCAGCTCTGGCATGTCGGCCGCGTCTCGCATTCCTCCTTCCACGGCGGGGAGCTGCCGGTCTCGGCCTCGGCGATCCCGATCAAGGGCGAGGGCTTGAAGGCGATGACCGCCGACGGCAAGATCTCCGACTATGAGACGCCGCGCGCGCTGGAGACGGACGAGGTCAAGGGCATCGTCGAGGCCTTCCGGCAGGGCGCGAAGAATGCGCTGGCCGCCGGTTTCGACGGCGTCGAGATTCACGGCGCCAACGGCTATCTGCTCGAGCAATTCCTGCAATCGCGCAGCAACCAGCGCACCGATCAATATGGCGGATCGATCGAAAATCGCGCGCGGCTTCTGCTCGAGGTGACGCAGGCCGCGATCGACGTCTGGGGCGCGGGCCGCGTCGGCGTGCGGCTGTCGCCCCATGGCATTGCCAATGATTCCGGCGAGCCAGATCCGATGCCGCTCTACACGCATGTGGTGCAGGCGCTCGACAAGCTCGGCCTGGCCTATCTGCATTTCATCGAGCCGCGCTCCAGCGGGTCCGGGCGTGCCGAAGTCAACTGGCAGAACGTGCCCTCGGCGATGCTGCTGTTCCGCCCGCTCTATAGCGGCGTGCTGATGACCGCCGGCGGATTTACCGGCGAGACGGCGAACGCCGCGATCGCGGAGGGGCATGCCGACATCATCGCGTTCGGCCGCGTCTTCATCTCCAACCCCGATCTGCCGCGCCGCCTGCAGCACGATTACCCGGTCACGCCCTATAACCGTGCGACATTCTACGGCGGCGAGGAGAAAGGATATACGGACTATCCGGTGTATGACGAGCTGACGCCGGCGTAGGTTTCTCCGTAGCCCGGCAATACTTCCGCAGAGACAGTCTGGATTTGCTTCCGCTGCGCTCGCAGTGACGATGTGGCCGCGGGCCCCAAGCCCTCTCGCCGCGCGCGAGGCGTCGGGCAAAACACCCCGTCAAGCCCTCTGCGCAAAAACATTTCACTTTTCCGAATTTCGGATTTATGGCATACAGCCCTCATCCTGGCCCTGCCAAAGGGGCGTTCGCGATCGTCACGACATGCGGGCCGGGTGGCGGTGGACGCGGCAGCGTCGGCGCGGAGGGCGTGATGACAGGGCGGGAAACCGTGAGTCCTCGCGCGACGCGGTACGACACGGCGCTGGAGAGCGGGCTTGTCGGTTGTCGGGGGTGAGCAC
Source organism: Bradyrhizobium nivariense (assembly GCF_029846715.1). GTDB lineage: Bacteria > Pseudomonadota > Alphaproteobacteria > Rhizobiales > Xanthobacteraceae > Bradyrhizobium. The sequence goes on along the minus strand of NZ_JARVWW010000019.1, from coordinate 138,367 downwards.
ACGCGAGCCCTCGACGATCGGGCGGGACCGTCCGCGGACGGAGAAGTCGTGTGGTCCTGACGCCCGGGGTCTGTGCGTCAAGCCTCGCGGTGATGTGGCGGCCCGACCGGGCGCGCGCATCAGCCATCGGCGGGGCGACGGGGGCAATAGTGCATCGCTCCCCGGGGAGAGCACGAAGGACACCGTTAAAACCATCCGCGCAGGGAAGGCCGGGCGATCGGCCACCCCATCGGTCCACCCCGTGTGCACTCTTGTAGCGCACGGACCAACGGGTGCCGCCGGCGCCCGGCCTTCCCTGCGCCCTTTGGCTTCAGAGAGCGCGAACGAAACCGTAAAGCTCGGGCGAAACGCGCCGCGAGAACGCGAAGGCGTGCCCGCGAGGGCCCATTGAAAGAGCGATGCAGGTGCCCCAATCTCGTCATTGCGAGCGCGGCAAAGCAATCCAGGATCTTTCCGCAGAGACAGTCTCGATGGCTTCGCTGCGCTCGTAATGACAATGAGGGAAGCACCATGGCTAAAGCCGCAGCCGCCGCAGGTATTGCCACCGGCCAATGCCTCTGCGGCAAGGTCACCTTCGAGATCGACGTCCCCGCACGCTGGGCCTGGCACGATCACTCCGCCGCCAGCCGCCGCGCTCACGGTGCGGCCTATGCGACCTATGTCGGAAGCTGGAAGAAGCGGTTTCGCATCACCGCAGGCAAGACGGCGCTGACCCGCTACGAGGACAAGACAACGAAGACCGCGCGCAGCTTCTGCGCGCATTGCGGCACGCCGATCACGTACGAGCGCCCGCGCGGGCCGCACATGGTCAACATTCCCCGCGCGTTGTTCAGCGAGCGAACCGGCCGCCAGCCGCTCTATCACATCGCGATCGAGGAGCTGCAGGAATGGGCCTATACCGGCGAGCCACTGGTGCCGCTGGAAGGCTTTCCCGGTGTGGTCTGGCAGCGCTCGAAAAAGAAGAAGCGGGCAAGCGGCGAGGATCCGTTCGAGCTGGGGCGCGAGGAGATGTGACGCCGCGCGCCCACGCAACGCAGCCATGAGCGCGCTTCCTTGCGCGCATCCGCCGACTTCGGCCATCATGTCCCCTGCCTTGCGGCAACGTCCGCTTCTGGAGGAAACATGAAGAACAAGATCACCGGCCGCTCCGCCTTCCTCGCGCTGCTCAAGGACGAGGGCATCACGCACCTGTTCGGCAATCCCGGCACCACCGAGCTGCCGATCATGCACGCGCTGAAGGACCATCCAGACCTCACCTATGTGATGGCGATGCAGGAGAGCCTGGTGGTGGCCATCGCGGATGGCTATAGCCGCGCCTCCGGAAAGCTCGTCGCCTGCAATGTCCATGTCGCGCCCGGCCTCGGCAACGCGATGGGTTCGCTCTACAACGCCCAGTTCACGGGCACGCCGATGATCCTCACCGCGGGCCAGCAGGAGCAGGGCCACGGCCTGATGGAGCCGGTGCTCTACGGCCCGCTGGTGCGCATGGCCGAGCCGCTGGTGAAATGGGCGGTCGAGGTGACGCGGCTCGAGGATCTGCCGCGCATCGTGCGCCGTGCCGCAAAAGTCGCGACCACGCCGCCGACCGGGCCGGTGTTCATTTCGTTGCCCGGCGACATCCTCAACAGCGAGGCCGGGATCGATCTCGGCCGCTCCACCCGCATCGACGCTCGCACAAGGCCATCGGACGAGGCACTAAAGGCGTTCGCCGCGCGTCTGCTGAAGGCCGAGCGTCCCGTGATCGTCACCATGGACGAAGTCGTCAAGAGCGATGCGCTCATGGAGGCCGCCGAGCTCGCCGAGGTGCTCGGTGCGGCTGCCTATCAGTCCTCGACGCCCTACGGCTCGCATTTCCTGTCGGAGAGCCCGAGCTTCGTCGGCACGCTGGCACGCGTGCAAAAGGTCGCGCGCGATACGCTGGCGCCTTACGATCTTCTGATCGCGCTCGGCGGAGATCCGCTGCGGATGTCGGTCTATAGCGAGGTCGACGCGCTGCCGGATGGCCTCGGCATCGTGCAGATCGGCCTGGCCGATTGGGAGATCGCCAAGAACTACGGCGCCGAGATCGCGCTGAAGGCGGATTTGAAGGAAACGCTGCGCGCGCTGATCCCCGTCCTGAAGGAGATGGGCGGCGCGGCCCTGGCGCAACGCGCGAAGCAACGCCTCGCCGAGCTCGCGCCGAAGAACTGGAGTGCGCGGCGCACCGCGCTGGTCGAGCAGATCGGCAAGGCCGGAGCCCGTAGCCCCATCGATCCAGACTGGCTGGTGCTGCAGATGGTCGAGGCCATGCCCGCCAATGCCATCCTGGTCGACGAAGGCCTCACCTCCAGCCGTCAGATCACGGCCTTGCGCGCGCACCGCGACCGCTTCGGCTATCACGGCCTTGCCTCCGGCGGCATCGGCTGGGGCCTGCCGGCCTCCGTCGGCGCCAGCATCGCCAATCCCGATCGCCCCGTGGTCTGCTTCTCCGGCGACGGCAGCGCGATGTATTCGATCCAGTCGCTGTGGACCGCGGCGCATCACAAGCTGCCGCTCAACGTGGTCATTGCCAACAATGGCGGCTACCGCATCATCAAGCAGCGCCTGCTCGCCTTCCATGGCGACGACAATTACGTCGGCATGGATTTCGTCGATCCGCCGGTCGATTTCGCCGGCATCGCGAAAGCGCTCGGCTGTGAGGCGATCAAGGTGAGCGATCCGCGCGAGCTGAAGGCGACGCTGTCGTCGGCATTCAATCGGCCGGGCACCAAGCTGATCGAGGTGATGGTGGACGGGAAGGTGTAGGGCAGCGTCACTTGCGACACTGGTGCCCGCCACATTCTCAGTCGTCGTCACCCGCGAAGGCGGGTGATCCAGTATTCCAGAGGCGGCGGTGATTGAGTCGAGACGCTGCGGCGTACTGGATGCCCCGGTCAAGCCGGGGCATGACAGCGTACCTAGGGGCTCTACCCCTTCCTTCCCACCCGATACCCCGCCGCCGGATGCGGTGCGCCGAGCCGCGCACGTCCTTCACCGAACAGCTTCTCCCGCAGTGTGCCCTGCGCGTACTCCGGCTTGTACCGCCCACGTCGCGTCAGTTCCGGCACCAGCATGTCGGCGATGTCCTCGAAATCGCCGGGTGAGATCGCGAAGGCGACATTGAGGCCGTCGACATCGGTCGCCTCGAACCATGCCTCGATCTTGTCCGCGACCATCTCCGGCGTGCCGACCACGACGGGACCGGCACCGCCGACGCCGACGTGCTCGATGACGTCGCGCACGGTCCAGACCCGATCGGGATCGGCGCGGGTGACGTTGTCCATTGCGCTGCGGCCGGCGTCGTTCTGGACGTGACGCACCTGCTGGTCGAGGTCGTAGCCGGAGAAGTCGACGCCGGTCCATCCCGACATCAGCGCCAGCGCGCCCTCCGGGCTGATGTGGCGGCGATAGTCGGCATATTTTTCGTTCGCCTCGGCCTCGGTCCGGCCGAGGATGATCGTCATCATCGAGAACATCAGGATTTCCGCCGGATTGCGGCCGAACGCGGCGGCCTCCTGACGGATCGCTGACACGCGCGGCGCGATCACCTTGGCCGATGGCCCGGACATGAACACGCATTCGGCATGCTTCGCCGCGAACTGCCGGCCGCGCGGCGAGGTGCCGGCCTGGTACAGCACGGGCGTCCGCTGCGGCGACGGCTCGCTGAGGTGGATGGTGTTGTTGATGCGGTAGTGCGCGCCGTCATGGTTGACGCGATGGACTTTTGTGGGATCGGTGAAGATGCCGCGCTTGCGGTCGCGCAGCACGGCGTCGTCCTCCCAGCTCCCTTCCCAGAGCTTGTAGACGACGTCCATATATTCGTCCGCGATCTCGTAGCGGTCGTCATGGCCGGTTTGCTTGTCCTTGCCGGCGCCGCGCGCGGCGCTGTCGAGATAGCCGGTGACGACGTTCCAGCCGATCCGTCCCTCGGTGAGATGATCGAGCGTCGACATCCGCCGCGCGAACGGATAGGGCGGCTCGAAGGAGAGATTGCTGGTGACGCCGAAGCCGAGATTCTGGGTTACCGCTGCCATCGCCGAGAGCAGCAGCAGCGGTTCGTTCGACGGCGTCTGCGCCGCGTTGCGCAGGGCCGCGTCAGGGCTGTTGCCATAGACGTCGTAGACGCCGAGCACGTCGGCCAGGAACAGACCATCGAAACGGCCGCGCTCCAGCGTTTTGGCAAGATCGATCCAGTAGGGCAGGCGGTTATATTCGGCGGTGCGGTCGCGCGGATGGGTCCACAGGCCCGGTGACTGGTGCGCGACGCAATTCATCGCAAATGCGTTGAGCCTGATCTGCTTGGCCATGCTGGTCCCGCGGCGGCGCCCTGTACCGGGCGCCCTTCGAATGATAGATGTGCGCCCCAACTTGGCGAAGTTCTTGCATATAACGCGAGCTTGGCAAGGCCAAAATCAGCGGCGCTACCGCGCCTGGCAAGCCAATCTCAAGAGAGCAAGAACGAAATCCCAAGCGAACTACAAGACTATCGAAGTCCCCGCCACTTTCGGAGGCCTGCCCATTTCGGGTATGCTCCTTCGTCTCGCAACCTAAAAAAGAAAATAATGACCAGAGCCGATGCCATCGCCCGCGCCCGTGACGATTTCAAATCCGGCGCGTTCCTCACCGAACTCGACCGCCGCGTCGCCTACCGGACCGAGAGCCAGAATCCGAACCGGAGCGTCGAGCTGCGCGCCTATCTGGAACAGGAGATGGTGCCGGCTTTCGCCGCGCTCGATTTCGAAAGCCGCATGGTCGAATCTCCCAGCGGCAAGGCGCCGTTCCTGTTCGCCGAGCATCACGAGAGCGAGACGGCGCCGACCGTGCTGATCTACGGCCATGGCGACGTCGTCGACGGCATGGAGGGCGAGTGGCGCGACGGCCGCGATCCCTGGCGCACGACGGTTGCGGGCACGCGTCTCTACGGTCGCGGCACCGCCGACAACAAGGGCCAGCACAGCATCAACATGGCTGCACTTCGCGCGGTGCGCGAGGCCCGCGGCGGCAAGCTCGGCTTCAACGCCAAGTTCATCGTCGAGATGGGCGAGGAGATCGGCTCGCCTGATCTCGGCAAGGTCTGCGATCTCAATCGCGACGCGCTCAAGGCCGATCTGTTCATGGCCTCGGACGGGCCGCGCCTGTCCGCCGACCGTCCGACCCTGTTCCTCGGCTGCCGCGGCGGCATCCGCATTCATCTCGATGTGAACCTCCGCGACGGCGGGCATCATTCCGGCAATTGGGGCGGCGTGCTCGCCAACCCCGCCATCATTCTGGCCAACGCGATCTCGACGCTGGTCGACGGCCACGGCCGCCTTCAGCTCGATGCGCTGAAGCCGCCCCGGCTCACCAACCAGATCCGCAGCTATCTTGCCGACGTGCAGGTGGTGCCGACCGAGGACGAGCCGGCGTTGGCCGAGAACTGGGGCGAAGAGGGATTGTCGGCGGCTGAACGGCTCTACGCCTGGAATACGCTCGAAGTGCTGGCGATGTCGTCGGGCAATATCGAGAAGCCGGCCAACGCCATTCCCGGCCACGCCAATGCCGTGCTGCAACTGCGTTTCGTGGTCGGCACGAAGATCGACGGCCTCATCGACGCCGTCCGCGCCCATTTGGTTGCAAAGGGCTTTCCGATGGTCGAGGTGCGGGCGGCGCAGAGCTTTGCCGCCTCGCGCACGGATTTCGACAGCCCCTGGATCCAGTGGGCGGCGGATTCGGTGCGCCAGACCACCGGCAAGGTGCCGGCGGTGCTGCCGAATTTCGGCGGCTCGTTGCCCAACGACGTGTTCTCCGAGATCCTGGGCCTGCCGACGATCTGGGTGCCGCACTCCTATCCCGGCTGCTCCCAGCATGCGCCCAATGAGCACATCCTGCTGCCATTGACCGAAGAGGCCTTGACGGTGATGGCCGGGCTGTTCTGGGATCTCGGGGAATTGCCAGGACCGCTAACAAAGACCACTAACAAGCCCGCTAACCTGAGCCGTTAACCTGAGCCGCGATCCAGTCGAAAGTCACATTCTATTCCGGCTTGTTTTGTGCTTGCATCCCGCCGGCATCATCCTGAGAGGGGACCAAAAAGTGAAACATTTCCGTAGCATCGGCCTCGCGCTCGCCGCGACCTTCGCTGTCAGCCAGGCCGGGGCCGAGGAGCTGACCGGCACGCTCAAGAACATCAAGGACACCGGCGCCATCACGCTGGGCTTCCGCGACTCCTCGATCCCGTTCTCCTATCTCGACGACAACCAGAAGCCCATCGGGTTCGCGATGGACATCTGCTACAAGATCGTCGACGCCGTGAAGAAGGAGCTCAAGCTCGACAAGCTCGAGGTCAAGCTCAACCCCGTCACCTCGGCGACGCGTATTCCGCTGATGGCCAACGGCACCATCGACCTCGAATGCGGCTCGACCACCAACAACGCCGAGCGCCAGAAGCAGGTCGCCTTCACCAACACCCACTACCTGACCGCCAGCCGCTACGTCTTCAAGAAGTCGAGCGGCCTGAAGTCGATCGACGATCTCAAGGGCAAGACGGTGGTCTCCACCGCCGGCACCACCAACATCAAGCAGCTCACCGAGGCCAATGTCGCGAAAGGCCTCGGCGCCAACATCATTCCGGCCAAGGACCATGCCGAATCCTTCCTGATGGTCGAGACCGACCGCGCCGTAGCCTTCGTGATGGACGACATCCTGCTCGCGAGTCTCGTTGCCGGCTCGAAGTCGCCGGACGACTATGTCATCTCCAAGGACGCGTTCTCCAAGCCCGAGCCGTACGGCATCATGCTGCGCAAGGACGATGCGCCGTTCAAGAAGGTGGTCGATGCTGCGACCGCCGCGCTCTACACCTCCGGCGAGGGCGAGAAGATCTACAACAAGTGGTTCACCCAGAAGATCGCGCCGAAGGGTCTGAACCTCAACACCCCGATCTCGGCCGAGCTGAAGAACGAGTTCGCCAAGCCCACGGACTCGCCAAACCCGGACGATTATAAGTAAGCTGAGTTGTTCGCCTCTCCCCGCTTGCGGGGAGAGGCAGCATATTCCGGCCATTCTGGAGGGAGTGGCCGGACATTTGCATAGGCGCCGGGACATCCATGACTGGCGCGTTCGCGCGGGGGACACGTGAGTTACCACTGGAACTGGGGAATCTTTTTCGAGCCGAACCCGATGGGGACCGGCACCTATCTCGACATGCTGCTGACGGGACTGGTGCTGACCCTCAAGACGGGTGCGCTCGCGTGGATCATCGCGCTGATCACCGGCTCGCTCGTCGGCGTGATGCGCACGCTGCCGTCGAAGGGGGCGTACTGGTTCGGTTTTGCTTATGTCGAATTCTTCCGCAACATGCCGCTGCTGGTACAGCTCTTTCTGTGGTTCTTCGTGCTGCCGGAACTGCTGCCGAAAGCTGCCGGCCTCTGGCTGAAGCAGCTGCCGAATGCGCCGTTCTGGACGGCGGCGATCGGCATCGGCTTCTTCATGTCGGCGCGCGTCGCGGTGCAATTGCAGGCCGGCATCGGTTCGCTGCCGCGCGGGCAGAAGATGGCGGCCACTGCTCTCGGCCTGACGACAATCCAGGCCTACCGCTACATTCTGTTGCCGATGGCCTTCCGCATTATCCTGCCGCCGCTGACGTCCGAGTTCCTCAACACCCTCAAGAACACGGCCGTGGCCATCACCATCGGTTTGCTCGAGCTAACCGGACAGGCGCGCTCGATGCAGGAATTCTCGTTCCAGGTGTTCGAGGCCTTTACCGCCGCGACCCTCCTTTATCTCCTCGTCAACGCCGTCGTCGTGACCGCAATGCGCTTCCTCGAGCGCTACGTCGCGATCCCCGGCTACATCACGGGGAAATAGCGCCATGTTCAGCAATTTCGATTTCGAGGTCATCCGCCGCGCGCTGCCCTATCTGTTCTATGAGGGCATGACGTTCACGGTGACGTTGACGGCGCTTTCCGCGCTCGGCGGCCTGATCTTCGGCACGGCAATCGCGCTGATGCGGCTCTCGGGCTTCAAGATCCTGGGCCGCATCGCCGGCGTCTACGTCGACTTCATGCGCTCGCTACCGCTGGTGCTGGTGATCTTCTGGTTCTACTTCCTGGTGCCCTATATCGGGCAGTGGCTGACGGGCGCGTCGCGGCCGATCAGCGTCGGCGCGTTTGCGTCCTCGCTCATCACCTTCATCATGTTCGAGGCCGCGTACTTCTCCGAGATCATGCGTGCCGGCATCCAGTCGATTTCGCGCGGCCAGCCGGCCGCAGCCAACGCACTCGGCCTGACCTACGCCCAGACCATGCGCTACGTCGTGCTGCCGCAGGCCTTCCGCAACATGCTGCCGGTCCTGATCACGCAGACCATCGTGCTGTTCCAGGACACCTCGCTGGTCTACGTGTTGTCGATCACGGATTTCCTCGGCGCGGCGAGCAAGGTCGCGCAGCGCGACGGCCGTCTGGTCGAAATGTATCTGTTCGCAGCAATCGTCTACTTCACCATCTCCTGTGTCGCGTCCTTCGGCGTTCGCCGCCTCCAGGCGCGCATCGCCATCATTCGATAGAGTCTGTCATGATCGAGATTAGCCACGTCGACAAATGGTACAGCCCGACCTTCCAGGTGCTGACCGACTGCACCACCAGCGTCACCAAGGGTGAGGTGGTCGTGGTCTGCGGTCCGTCGGGATCAGGCAAGTCGACGCTGATCAAATGCGTCAACGCGCTGGAGCCGTTCCAGAAGGGCGACATCAGCGTCGATGGCACCAAGGTCAACGACCCCAAGACCAATCTGCCGAAGCTGCGCTCGCGGGTCGGCATGGTGTTTCAGCACTTCGAGCTGTTTCCGCATCTGAAGATCATCGACAATCTCTGCCTCGCCCAGCAAAAGGTGCTCGACCGGTCGCGCGACAAGGCGATGGCGAAAGGCATGCAACTGCTGGAGCGCGTCGGCCTGAAGGAACAGGCGCAGAAGTTTCCCGCGCAATTGTCCGGCGGCCAGCAGCAGCGCGTGGCGATTGCCCGCGCGCTCGCTATGGACCCCATTGTCATGCTGTTCGACGAGCCGACCTCGGCGCTCGACCCCGAAATGGTGAGCGAGGTCCTCGACGTCATGGTGGACCTCGCCCATGAGGGCATGACCATGATGGTCGTCACCCACGAAATGGGCTTTGCCCGCAAGGTCGCCAACCGCGTGATCTTCATGGACCGCGGCGAGATCGTCGAGGACGCGGCGAAGGAGGACTTCTTCGGCAAGCCGCGCAGCGACCGCGCGCAGAAGTTCTTGTCGAAGATTTTGTCGCATTAGCTTCTCTGTCATTCCGGGACGCGCCCCTTGGCGCGGGCCCGGAATCCATAACCGCGAGCCGGGGTTATGAATTCTCAGATGCGCAATTGCGCATCAAAGCTCGTCGCTTCGCGCCGCCCCGGAATGACGAATAGAGGGGTGATCGCCGCCGCCATTTCGCGTATAAGCGCGCCAAATCCCCTTTCCCCGCCAGGAGACCTGCCTTGGACTCGATCGCCTACGTCAACGGCTCATTTGTCCCGCTCTCGGACGCCAAAATTTCGGTTCTCGATCGCGGTTTTCTGTTCGCCGACGGCATCTACGAGGTCTCGGCCGTGCTCGACGGAAAGCTGATCGACAACGCCTCGCATCTGACGCGGCTGGAGCGCTCGGTCGGCGAGATCCAGCTGAAGCTGCCCGAGACGGTCGAGCGCATCACCGAGCTCCAGAAGGAGCTGATTGCGCGCAACAAGGTCGAGAACGGCCTCGTCTATCTCCAGGTGACGCGTGGTGCCGACAAGGGCCGCGACTTCGCCTTCCCCAAGGGCGACGTCAAGTCGAGCCTGGTGATGTTCACGTCGGAGAAGGACATCATCAACGCCGCCTCGGCCAAGACTGGCATCAACGTCATCACCGTGCCCGACATTCGCTGGGAGCGTCGCGACGTCAAGAGTGTGGCGCTGCTGGCGCAGGTGCTGGCGAAACAGGCCGCGGCGGAAGCCGGTGCGGGCGAAGCCTGGATGCTGGAGGACGGCTACGTCACCGAAGGCGGCTCGTCGTCGGCGTTCATCCTGACCCAGGACGACGTCATCGTAACTCGCAAGAACTCCAACGCGATCCTGCCGGGCTGCACGCGCAAGGCGGTGGTGGCGCTTGCGGAAGAGCGCCAGCTCCGCGTCGAGGAGCGTTCCTTCACGGTCGCCGAGGCGCTCGCCGCCAAGGAAGCCTTTGCCACCTCGGCGTCGCTGTTCGTCCAGCCGGTGGTTGCGATCGACGGCAAGAAGGTCGGCGACGGCAAGCCCGGCCCGATGGCGACGCGGCTGCGCGAGATCTACGTCGAGTTCGCCAAGGCGACGGCGGTATAAGCCACCCCTCCGTCATCGCACGGCTTGACCGGGCGATCCAGTACGCCGTGACAGGACTGCTTGAACCGAGAAGCTGCGGCGTACTGGATGCCCCGCCTTGGCGGGGCATGGCAGTTGAGAAGGCCTCACGCCACCGACGCCTTCACTTTCACCGGGTGAATCGCCCGGAACGCGATCGCGATTCTGTTCCAGGCATTGATGGCGCCGATCAGCATGGTCAGGTTCACCGTCTCCGCATCGGAGAATTGCGCGCGGACCTGTTCGTAGACGTCATCAGGCGCGTGCGTCTCGGAGATCAGCGTCACCGACTCGGTCCAGGCCAGCGCGGCGCGCTCGCGATCGGTATAGAGCGGGGATTCGCGCCAGGCGTTGAGCAGATAGATGCGCTGCTCGGTCTCGCCGCGCTTGCGGGCGTCCTCGGTGTGCATGTTGATGCAGAAGGCACAGCCGTTGATCTGCGACGCGCGGATCTTGACGAGCTCGATCAGCGATTTCTCAAGGCCCGTCGACTGGATCTGCTCTTCCAGCGCCATCAGCGCCTTCATCGTGTCGGGTGCGGCCTGGTAGAAATTCATGCGGGGTTTCATGGGTTCTCCTTGCTTGCTGGGTTGACGTCAGTGGGCGCCGCCGGCCGAGGCATGGCCGGCCTTCTTGAGGAAGAGGGTGGCGATCAGCGCAACGATGAGTGCCATGCCGAGCAGATAGAAGGTGTCGCTGAAGGCGAGGATATAGGCCTGCTTCTGCACGATATGGCCGATCGCAACATAAGCACGATGCGACGCGTCCGCACGGTCGAGGATGCCGTGATTGACGAAGTATTGGGTGAGCTGTTCCAGCCGCGTCCGCGTCGCCTGCTCGAACACCGAGACTGACTGCATCAGCACGTTGGAGTGATACTGCTCGCGCTTGGTCAGCAGCGTCTGCAACAGCGCGATGCCGACGGCGCCACCGAGATTGCGCATCATGTTGAACAGGCCGGAGGCCGAGCCCGCATTCTCCGACTCGATGCCTGCGGTTGCGACCGCCGACAGCGGCGCGAGTACCAAGGCTTGCCCAATCGCGCGGACTACGTTGGGCCAGAGCAACTGATCGGCGGCATAGTTGCTGGTCATGTAAATGTTCATGAAGTTGGAGGCCGCGAACAGGACGAATCCGGCACCAATGATGATCCGCGCATCGAACTTCTGCATCAGGCGCGGCACCAGGGGGATCAGAAGGAGTTGCGGCAGTCCCGTCCAGGCCAGAACCATGCCGATCTGCTCGGCATTGTAGCCCTGGATGCGAGCCAGATATTGCGGCAGGATGAACACCGAACCGTACAGCGCGACGCCGAGCAGGAAATTCGCGAGGATACCGAAGCCGAAATTGCGGCGGACCAGCAGGCGCAGGTTCAGAAGCGGCTTCTTCACCGTGAGCTCGATGATCAGGAAGGCGGTCAGCGCAACGGCCGCGATGACAGACAGCTTGACGATGAAGGGCGACCCGAACCAGTCGTCCTTGTTGCCTTCCTCCAGCACGGTCTGCAGCGCCGACAGGCCGATCGCCATGGTGATGATGCCGGCCCAGTCGCCCTCGCGCAGCAGCGAAAGTCTCATTGGCTTGGCGTCGAGTGCGTACCAGAGCATGCCGACCATGATCGTGCCGGGCACGAGGTTGACATAGAAGATGTACTGCCAACCGAAGTTCTCAGTGAGATAGCCGCCGATGGTCGGGCCGATCGCGGGCGCGAACGTCGCCGACAGCGCGAACAGCGCAAGGCCGACCGGCTGTTTTCCGCGCGGCAGCAATGTGATGATGAGCGTGAACGCCATCGGAATCAGCACACCGCCGGTAAAACCTTGCACCGCTCGCAGCACGATCATCTGCGGCAGGTCCTGCGCCAGCGCACAGGCGGCCGACAGGACCAGGAACAGGACCGCGTTGGTGAGGAGATAGATGCGGATCGAGAACACCTGCGCGAGCCAGGCGGACAGCGGGATCACCACGATCTCCGCGATCAGATAAGAGGTCGAGATCCAGCCGCCGTCGTCGATGCCGGCGCCGATCGCGCCCTGGATGTCGGCGAGCGAGGCATTGACGATCTGGATGTTCAGCACCGCCATGAAGGCGCCGAGCGTCGCGCCGATCACGGCAATCCAGGTCTTGGTGGAAACCGCCGGCGTGGCGGGTGCGGCCGGAGCGGAAATGCTGGCGACGGAAGCGGCGTTCAGGGTGGGTTGGAGCGTGCTCATGGAAGGCCTCGTCTCGGATACGGAGACAGGATGTATCAGGCGGATGGTTTCAATAATCGAGGAAGCGTGGGAAGGATCGTCCGGCAGGACTTGATAATGCTGCCGGCCTTTCTGGCCTCAGCCGCCGTTCGGGTGGGACGTATTGTCAGCGAGGCGCTTGGCCGCCTCGCGCTCGGCCAGCACGGCCTGTTTGGTGTCGACGGTCGGCACCGCGGACATGCCGGGGCGCAACAGCCCGGCCAGGCTGTGGTCGTCGAGCACGATCTTCACCGGCACGCGCTGCACGATCTTGGTGAAATTGCCGGTGGCGTTGTCCGGCGGCAGCAGTGCGAATTCAAGGCCGCTCGCTGGCGACAGGCTGTCGACATGGCCGCGCAGGGTCTGGTTGCGGAAACTGTCGACGTGCAGCTCGACCGGCTGGCCGGCGCGGACATGGGTGAGTTGCGTCTCCTTGAAATTCGCCACCACATAGACCGCATCGAGTGGCACTACCGCCATCAATTGCGTGCCGGCCTGCACGAACTGTCCCACGCGCAGTGAGCGGGCGCCGACCGTGCCGTCGACCGGCGCGGTGATCTCGGTGTAGGAGAGATTCAGCGTCGCCTGCTCCGCGACCGCGCGCGCGTGTTCGAGCTGGGCTGTGGCCTGTGCGCGCTGGGTGGTGAGCACGTCGATCTTGCGTCGCGCGGCCACGAGGCCCGACTTCGCGTGCTGCAATTGCGCGTTGCTGGCGCGTAGCGCCGCGTCAGTCTGTTGTGCGCGCTGGATCGTGCCGGAGCCCGACTTCATGAGGTCGTCGTAGCGGGCGCGCTCCTCCTGCGCAAATTTCAGATTGGCGTCGGCAGCAGTGACATCGGCCGTGCTCTGCTCGATGATCGGTTGCTGGAGTTCGAGCTGGGCGTCGAGGTTGCGCACCGACGCTTCCGCCGCAGCGACATCGGCGTCGGCCTGGTCGAGCGCCGCCTTGAAGTCGCGGTCATCGATCCTCGCCAGCACCTGGCCCGCTTTGACCCTTTCGTTGTCGCTGACCAGCACCTTCGCGATGTAGCCCGAGACTTTTGGCGCGACGATCGTGGAGTCGGCCTTCACATAGGCGTCGTCGGTTGTCTCAAGGTAGCGGCCGACGGTCCAATAGTCGTGTCCCCAATAGACAATCGTTGCCGTGCCCGCGAGGAGCGCGAGCACCAACGCCGTACGCCGGACCATATTCCGAGCCGGGCCGCGCGGCGGTGTCTTGGGGTAATCTTGAGTTATTTCAGTCGCTTGCTGGAAGTTTTCGGTGCGCGGCATCTCGGACATGGCAGTCTCCTATCGGCTGGCTCAGACTATCGGTCTTCCCAGTTCGAGCGATAATCGGCGAAATACCAAAAGGATTATCCGCCGAGAGTGGATAGTCCGGGCCTCGCCAAGGCGTTTGGTCTACCGAACCGGAGGTGCGACTGCCCCAGAGCGATTGCCGTGTCTGTCGAGCGATTGCTGCTAACGCATGCGCCATGCCGCACGCGAGATGATCTGATGGATAATCCGAGGGAATTCCTTGCGATTATCGATCAGGAGCGGATAATCGGCCTTCATGGACCGATTGACCAGCCTCGAAGTCTTCAGCCGGGTGGCCGAGACCGGCGGCTTCTCTGCAGCAGCCCGCAAGCTCAACATGTCGACCACCATGGTGAGCAATCACGTTCAGGCGCTGGAAGACCGGCTCGGGGTGAGGCTGCTTCAGCGCACCACGCGCAAGGTCAACCTCACCGAGATTGGCAAGGCCTATTACGACCGCTGCATCCAGATACTCGCCGATATCGAACAGGCCGACGATATCGCGAGCGAATTGCAGTCGGTGCCCCGCGGCACGCTGCGGATCCACGTCGCCACGCACATGGTGCCGTTCGTCGCGCCCGTGGTGGCGAAACTCCTGTTGACCTTTCCAGAGCTCAAGATCGATCTGCGCATGGGCGAAGCCGAAATCGACCTCATCGAAGAAGGCTATGACGTTGCCCTGCGCATGACCTCGCCGCCGGATTCGAGCCTGATCGTCCGCAGCCTCGCCACCTGGCGCCACGTGCTGTGCTGCTCGCACGACTATCTCGAAAGGCATGGTCGCGTGCAGAAGCTCGATGAGCTCACCGCGCACAATTGCGCCCGTCACTTGAATTATCCGTTCGGCGACGATTGGCGCTTCTTCGATCGCAAGGGCACGCCGGCATCGGTGCGGATATCCGGCAGCTTCATCACCAACAGCGGTGAGGCCTTGCGGAAGGTGGCACTGGAAGGCGCTGCCGTCTGCCTGATGGCCGGGTTTCTCATTCGGGACGATCTCGAGGCCGGCCACCTCGTTCGCCTCCTGCCGGAATGTCGTCCCGTCGAGATGTCGATGAACGCGGTCTATCCGCACCGGCATCATCTGTCGGCGAAGGTCAGGACCTTCATCGACATGCTCGTGCATCACAGCGCCGAGCAGCAGAAGCTGATCAATCCCTATTCATGATCGGGATGGCGCCGGCAGGCGCCCGAACACTTTTTCTAGAGCCATGCCGACCGCGAGCAGGCGGCGATCGCTGCCCGCGGGGCCATCCAGCTCAAGCCCGATCGGAAGTTTGCTGACCGCGCCGAGCGCAATCGGGATCTGGATTCCGGGAATTCCGGCATTGCTGCCGGGATCGGTATTCTGGATGAACAGGCCGAAATTTTCGAGGCTGCTGGACTCGGGATTGGACGCAATGGCAACGCGCGGCGTGGTTGGGAAAGCGATGGCGTCGAGCCGGTTGTCCGCAAAGGTCCTGCCGTAGAGCGCCTGCAGGGCAGGACGCGCGGACTTGATGGCGGCGTCATAGATCGGCTCGGCATCGACCAGCGTATTGTCGGGACCAGGCAGTTTGCGCGGGATCACGAGGCCGTCATAGGTGCCCTTGACGTCGGGGCTCGCGATCTCCTGCGCCAGTGCTTCGATGGTGATGCCGGTGCCGGTGTGCGCGAGATAGGCCATCATGTCGTCATAGGCCTCGTACAGTGCGACGGGAAAGCCGACCTGGCCGTTGAGTTCGGCGAGCTGCGGCATCTCGATCTCGACGACCGTGACACCCTGCGTCTTCACTTTCGCGACCGCCGCGTGAAAGGCGGCCTCGGTGTCGCCGTCAAGATTGATCAGCATCGACCTCGCGATGCCAATTCGCATCTGCTTCAGATCAGCGGGCTGAACGGCGTCGCCACCCGCAATGACGCGGTCGAGCAGCGCGACATCCGCCATGGTCGCCGCCATTGGGCCCGCAGTGTCGCGGGTGTGCGAGATCGGTGCGATGCCCTCTTGCGGATAGCGTCCGATGGTCGGGCGCAGCGACGCGCATCCGTTCAGCGCAGCCGGCACCCTGACCGATCCGCCGGTGTCGGTGCCGAGCCCGCCTGCGACGATCCGCGCGCCGATCGCGGCGCCCGTTCCGGAGGAAGAGCCGCCCGCGATCAGGGCGCGGTCATAGGCGTTGCGCACGCCGAACTCCGCGCCGGTCTTGAACGCGGTGTTGTAGCCGGAGATGCCGAAGGCGAGCTCGTGCATGCTGGTCTTGCCGATGATGACCGCGCCCGCTGCGCGCAACTTTGCGACCACCGGCGCGTCGGCCTTCGGAACGTAATCCTTCAGCGCTGGCGTTCCTGCGCTACAGGGAAGCCCGGCGACCTCGATATTGTCCTTGATCACGATAGGAACGCCGCCGAGCGGCTTGGCCTTGCTGCCGTTCGCGTCGAATGCGGCCGCAGCCTTCAAGGCGCCGGCCTCATCCAGGGTGATAAAGGCATTCAGATCGGCGTTGGCCTTGGCGCGGGCAAGAGCTTCCGTCGTGAGCGCGGTGCTCGTGATGTTTCCGGCGCGGATGTCCGCCGCGGCCTGGGTCAGGGTCAACTGATCGGAATCCATGATGCGTCACCCGATTGCAGGAGCGCCATCAGGGCGCCCCTCGGCTCCAGAGGCTGAAGCCTCGTCGGCGCCCCGTCAACCGTAGGCGCGCATCTTTGCAGGTGATGGCGCATCGAGCTCGGCGAATAGCCGTTCGACCTCGGCCTTCACCTTCCCGATCGCGGCATCTTTAACCGGCCCATAGCCGCGGATGTCCATCGGCGCTTTTGCAATGGCGACCAGACTTGGCAGATGCGGCGCTTCGAGCCCGCCGAGTATCCGTTCGATGACGCCATCGTACCAGGTGATCAGTTCCCGCTCGGCCCGCCGTTCCGCCGTGTAGCCGAACGGATCGAACGGCGTCCCGCGCAATCCCTTCAACCGCGCGAGCATGGCAAGCGGCGTCTGGATCCACTGCCCGAAGGCGCGCTTGCGCGGACGGCCACGGGCGTCGCGTCTTGACGGCAGGAACGGCGGGGCGAGGTGATATTGGATGCTGAAGTCGCCTTCGAATTCGCCTTTCAACGCGTCGAGGAAACTGCCCTGCATGTGCAGCCGCGCCACCTCGTATTCGTCCTTGTAGGCCATCAGCTTGAACAGGGCCCGCGCGACCGCCTCGGTCAACGCCTCGCTATTCAGGTTGGCTTCGGCATTGCGAACGTTTGCAACGAGTGCTCGATAGCGCGCTGCATAGGCATCGTTCTGATAGGCTGTGAGGAAATCGGTGCGGCGGTCGATCAGCTGGTCGAGCGTTTCGGCCTTGGGCGATTCGTCCGCCTTCGGCAAGAAGCCGGGATCGGCGGCTGCAATCCGGCCCCAGGCGAAAGCCAGCTTGTTGCTTTCGACCGCGACGCCGTTGAGCTCGATCGCGCGCAGCAGTGCCGATAGCGAGATCGGCAGCAGCCCGCGCTGCCAGGCAAAGCCGAGCATGATGATGTTGGCGTAGACGGCATCGCCGAGCAGGCGCTCGGCCAGCGCGTTGGCGTTGATGGTGTCGAGATTGCCGTCGCCGATCACCCGGCCGATCGCGCGCAGGCGGGCGGGTGAGGCGAGATCGGCGTCGCGGAAACGGACGACGTCGCCGGTCGGCATCTCCGCGGTGTTGACCGCGGCGCGCGTGCCCTTCCGATAGGTGCCGGATGCCTTTGGCGAGGAACTGACGACGAGGTCGCAGCCGATCAGCGCGTCGGCCGCGCCCTGGTCGATACGCACCTGATGCAGCGCCTCGGGAGTTGGCGCAAGCCGGATATAGCTCAGCACCGGCCCGAATTTCTGCGCAAAGCCGGTAAAATCCAACACCGAGACGCCGTTTCGTTCGAGATGCGCCGCCATGGCGATCAGGGCGCCGACCGTGATCACGCCGGTGCCGCCGACGCCGGTGACGAGCAGATCATATGGACGGTCGAGCGTTGCGGGCGCGGGCAGGGGAAGCATGGCCGCGCGGCCGACCGCGTCGATCTGGCTCGCGCCCTGCTTCCGGCGCGTTGCGCCCTCAACGGTGACGAAGCTCGGGCAGAACCCGTTGAGGCAGGAGAAGTCCTTGTTGCATGATGAGAGGTTGATCCGGCGCTTCCGGCCGAACGGCGTCTCCTTGGGCTCGACGCTGAGACAGTTGGATTCGACCGAGCAGTCGCCGCAGCCTTCGCAGACGAGATCGTTGATATAAGCGAAGCGTTTGGGGTCTGCCATCTCGCCACGCTTGCGCCGACGACGCTTCTCCGTCGCGCAGGTCTGCTGATAGATCAGCACCGAGACGCCGGAGATTTCGCGCAGCTCGCGCTGCACGCTGTCCATCTCGTCGCGCGGATGGATGGACACGCCGACCGGCAGGTCGCCTGGCGAAAATTGCGCGGGATCGTCCGACACCAGCGCGATGCGCGCAACGCCCTCGGCGCGGACGCTGTGCGCGATGGCGTGCACGCTGACCGGGCCGTCGACGGGTTGGCCGCCGGTCATCGCGACGGCATCGTTGAACAGGATCTTGTAGGTGATGTTGGCTTGGGCCGCGATCGCCTGCCGGATCGCCATCGAGCCCGAATGATAATAGGTGCCTTCGCCGAGATTCTGAAAAACGTGTTTGTTACCGGTGAAGCGTGACGAGGCCGCCCAGTTCACGCCCTCGCCGCCCATCTGGATCAGCGACGATGTCTCGCGGTCCATCCAGCTCGCCATGAAATGACAGCCGATGCCGGCCAGCGCCTTCGATCCCTCCGGCACTTTTGTCGAAATGTTGTGCGGGCATCCGGAGCAGAAATAGGGCGTGCGCGTCGCACCAGAGACGTTGATCGTCCGCTCGGCGTCCGGCAGCAGCGCCGCTGCACGCGCGGTGAGATCGAGGCCTGGAAACATCGGATCGAGCCGTCGCGCCAGCACGGACGCCAGCGCGCGCGGTGACAATTCGCCGATCCAGGAGATCAGCCGCGCCCCTCGCTCATCGTGCTTTCCGACCATGCGTTCGGGCTTTGCACCGGGATAATCGTAAAAATACTCCTTGAACTGGCTCTCGATGATGCCGCGCTTCTCCTCGACGACGAGGATCTCTCGCTTGCCCTTCACGAACGCCATCGCGTCATGCAGCGCCAGCGGCCAGACCATGCCGACCTTGTAGATGTCGATGCCGATGCCGCGGCAGGCCGCTTCGTCGAGACCCATCAGCCGCAGCGCTTCCATCAGATCGAGATGCGCCTTGCCTGTCGTGACGATGCCGTAGGTGGCGCCTGGGATGTCGTAGATGTGACGATCGATCGGATTGGCCTTTGCGAAGGCGTAGACCGCGTGTTTCTTCGCCTCCAGCCGCTCCTCGATCTGCGGCCCCGGCAGATCCGGCCAGCGATAGTGCAGGCCGCCTGGCGGCGGCGTGAAGTCGGGCGTGCGGAAGGCGCGCGCCGGGCGCAGCGCGACGGACGCGCCGGATTCCACGATCTCCGAGATCGCCTTGAAGCCGACCCACATGCCGGAGAAGCGGCTCAGCGCGTAGCCATATTCGCCGAATTCGAGATACTCGCTGACGCTTGCGGGGTGGAGCGTCGGCATGAACCAGCTCATGAAAGCGACGTCGGACTGGTGTGGCATCGAGGACGAGACGCAGCCATGGTCGTCGCCGGCGACCACCAGAACGCCTCCATGCGGTGAGGAGCCGTAGGCGTTGCCGTGTTTCAGCGCATCGCCGGAGCGGTCGACGCCGGGGCCCTTGCCATACCAGAGCCCGAACACGCCATCGACCTCGCGGTCGGCTTGCGTCTCGACCTGCTGCGAGCCGAGCACGGCGGTCGCGGCAAGATCTTCGTTCACTGCGGGAAGGAATTCGATGCGGTCCCGCTTCAGCCGCTCCGGGATGCGCCAGAGCTCGAGATCGACGCCGCCGAGTGGCGAGCCGCGATAGCCGGAGATGAAGCCGGCGGTGTTGAGACCCGCCGCACGGTCGCGCCGCGCCTGCTCGAGCGCGATGCGGACGATCGCCTGCGTGCCGGTGAGGAAGACGCGGCCCGCCTCGCGGTCGTAGCGGTCGGAGAGCTCGTAGGCGTCGAGTGACGGAATGGCGTCCATGGCGGACCTCGCGCGGCGTCCCTGCCGGATCAGCCAAGGTTAAGCCGGGGGCATTGGTAGGTCTTACCTATTCATTTCGACTGGAAAGGATAATTCGGTATAATTTTTCGTATTGTCGTACACTCTGGTGTATTCTACCGAATGGAGGTGCCTTCATGATTGAAGACCAGGACGCGCGGATTCTCGCCCATCTCCAGAAGGACGGCCGCGCCACCAACCAGCAGCTTGCCGATCAGGTCGGCATGTCGACCTCGGCCTGCTGGCGGCGGGTGCGCGCGCTCGAGGAGAGCGGCGCGATCCGGGGCTATGCGGCGCTTGTCGCGCGCGAGCAGGCGGGCTTTGCGATGTCCGCCATCCTCCATGTCTCGCTGGAGCGGCACGACGCCAAATTCGTCGATGAGTTTGTGTCTCGGGTGACCAAGCGGCGCGAGGTGCTGGAGTGCTTTGCGACGACGGGCGACGCCGACTATCATTTGCGCGTCGTCGTGCAGGACATGACCGCCTACAACAGGTTCCTCGACGAATTCATGTTCCGTATTCCCGGCATCCGTTACGTCCGCAGCAACGTGGTGCTGAAGGAGATCAAGACGAGCGTGGCACTGCCGTTTTGAGGCACTTTCATCCGCTTCGTTATTGCGAGAGCGTCGGCGACGAAGCAATCCATGTTTTCGCGCATGCCGCTTGACTCAGCCGTGGCTTATGCCGACTCTGCCCGGCTGCGCCGGAACAGTTGGCGCAGCGACAGCGCGTGCAGCAAGATCGAGCTTGGCACGACAAAGGCAGGGGTCAGCACATTCGGAAAGGTGTCTAAGGCCATGCTCGGGCCGTTCGGAAAAATCAGCTGGAATGCGCCGGGCGACATGATCATCCCCAAGGTGATCGCGATGGCGAAATCGGCGATGCCGAAGAGGTTCCAGAGGACGGCCGCCTTGCGCCCTTGGGCCGTCCCCGTTGCGAGCGCGAGCGCTGCCGGCACAGCGAAAAGACCGGTCAGCACATCGCCAGTTCCTGCCGGCAATGCAAACAAGCCCGGCAGCACCCCACGCATCCAGTAAGCGAGCCATTGGCTGCCAAAGATGCGATAGAGCTGAAGCGCGATCAGCCACGTCGGCGGCATTGCATCGAGTAATTGTCCCACCCGTTTCGACAGCAGCAGCACCGGAGCGCCGACGATGACCGGCAGCAAGATCGCCGCCGGAAGCAGCGGCAAGGCGGAGGCGCCCACGCGAAATGCGCCGTTGATGGCCGCCGTCCAGGCGACAGTGGCCCACACCGTGAAAGGCACCATGAGGACCAACCAGGTCGCCTGACGCTGACCTAGTGTCAGATCAGTGCTTTCCAGGCCGAGCCACAAACCAAGTGCGATGAGCCCATGCGTCATCAGCCGGACGCCCAGGGCCGGAATGCCGCTCTCTGGAAGTGCGGGTAGCGCGTAGATCAACCAAGTCCACAACATCATGAACAGAACGGTCGACATCAGGCTGAGCCAGACGGGACGCGGGGCAATTACGGCAACGGAAATAGCATCGGTGTTCATCGGGCATTCCTTCATCAGAGGCCAGTCCACGTTGCGGACCGACGCAAGCCATCTCGGCGCGCAGGTCGGGATTGCGGCCCGGGCGCAGTGTCACGCTGCCTGCTTATCCGATCCGGGCCTCAGCAGGATTGTGAAGACAAGGACGTGACTGACCAGCAGCAGAGGTACATAAAGGGCCGGGATATAGATGCCCGCGCCGAAGAGGCCGGGATTCTGGATCTTCGTCACGCCCATGTAGTACGCGTTCAAGAGGTCCAGCGTACCCCAGACGTTGAATATCCAGACGATCGGAACGGCGATCGGCCATCGCCAGGAGAGCGCCGCCATTGAAATGAGTGCGAGAGTGGCGGCGATGAGATCTCCCCATCCGACTTCGCTGGCGAAATCCGAGCTCAACTCCGAAGACACGAATCCGGCAACCATGAAGTTCATCCCCAGGAACCTGAACGCATGGAAAGCCGCGAGAAGCCGCAAGGCGTCGTGACGCGGCATGGCGCCGACCGTCGGCCAAACGTAGGTGATAGCCACCACCGCGCTTGTCAGGAGGGCGCCGGCGACGCTGAGGACGAACGGAAGGTTGAAGCTCGGTGGCACGTTCGGATGTCCTTATGAATGTCCGGATGGTCGGGACGTCGAAGCCCGCCGGCTCAACGTCGACGGGCGCTCAGGGTTTGGTCATGAGCAGGCGGAGCGGCTGAAGCGGGCCGACTGCGATGTACTCATGATCGATGAGGTCTTGCTTCGCCAGCGGCAGTCCTTCCATGGCTGCGTGCGCAGCGGCAACATCCTCGACATCCAGCAGAAACACGGCTCCGCGCCCATCGGATCGCGAATACCATTCACGAACCTTTCCATTGAGATAGAGCTGTACGGTCTGCCTGATTTCATCGGGCATGACGGCCATGACCTGTTCGCGTGTGACGCCCGGCTTGACGGTCAGGATGACCATCACCCCGGTGGTGGGCGATGCGGCTTGTGCTTGGGCAGGGGATGTATCGGCCATGGAAGTCGCACCTATCAGTGTGAGGGTGAGTGCCAAGACGGCGTGACGGATTGCTTTCATCGGTCTCATTCCTCCGATCACCGGCGGTCGCCGTGGTGTCGCGAGTGTCAGCGCGCGCAGCGGTGCTGCTTGCAGTCCGGATGTAAGTCTGCTTTGCACCGGCGACTATTCGCGATAATGTTGATGGGCCATGAAGCAAAACTTCACAGTCAGGCACGGTGCGCTCGACGGCGTGGAGGCGTTCCTGAGTGTCGCCCAGCACCGCAGTTTCCGTCGAGCGGCCGCTGAACTCGGGGTAACGCCGTCGGCAATCAGTCAGGCGGTACGCGCACTGGAGGCGCGCGTCGGCGCCGTGCTGTTCATCCGCACGACCCGTAGCGTCGGTCTGAGCGAGGCCGGCGAAAAATTTCTTGCGCGCGCAAGGCCCGCCTTCGAGGAGCTCGTCGCTGCCAGCGGTGCCGCGCGTGAACTCGGACAGCGACCGACCGGGCTCTTGCGTCTCACCGTACCCCGCTCGGTCGTGCCGATCCTGCTGGAGCCGCTGGTCGCGTCGTTCTGCCGGGCGTTTCCCGAGATCGAGGTGGAGCTTGCTGCAAGCGAGGAATTGGTCGACATCGCAGCCGAAGGTTTCGATGCTGGCATCAGATTGGGCCAGTTCATCGCCCCCGACATGGTCGCGGTGCGTCTGACGAAGCCGTTACCTCTCATCATCGTCGGCAGCCCGGATTACCTCGCCGGCCGCGGCCGGCTCGAGCGCCCGGAAGATTTGCGTGAGCATGCCTGCTTGAGATTGCGACGATCGAATGGTGGGATTGCATCATGGTCGCTCAACGACAACGGTCGTTCGATCGAGATCGCCGTTTCAGGACCTTTCATCGCCAACGACTTTCCCACGATGCTCGGCGCGGCCGTCGAAGGTGTGGGCCTTGCGCAAGTGCCCGCACCGCTCGCCGCCGGTGCCGTGACGGCGGGAAAACTCGTCCACGTGCTGGAGCAATTCGCTCCGATGACACCGGGGGTGTTCCTCTACTATCCCGGCCATCGACAGATCATGCCGAAGTTGCGAGCCTTTATCGATCATGTGAAGGGCCGCTCAGGAGCCACAAGCTGATCCGAATCCGGATTTGACGAGATGGCGCTGCCGTTTTGATCAAGCTGCGTAGGGCGCACAAAAAATGTTCCTGCGCCGTGCCCCCATCACGCAAGCAGCCTACCGCTGCTCCCGCACGAACCTGTTCCGCAGCGTCCCGACACCGGTGATGTCGATCTCCACGACATCGCCGTGCTTGATGTCAGGCGACGCACCGTCGGTACCCATCCAGATCACGTCGCCGGGCCATAGCGTGAAGTATTTCGTCAGCTCCACCAGGAACGCCATCACGCCAAAGATCATGTCGTTGGTGTGGAAGCGGTTGGTCTCCTTGCCGTTGACCCTGACGATGGTCTGCATTTTGGCGAGATCGGCCTCGGTCTCGATCCACGGGCCCATCGGCTTGAACGTGTCGGCGTTCTTCGAGCGCCACAGGCTGCGGTCGGCCTTCTGCCAGCTCCGCTCGCTGACGTCGTTGCCGATGGTGTAGCCGAACACGCAATCCATGGCATTCTGTTTGGTGAGATGCTTGACCTTCTTGCCGATGACGACGACGAGTTCGCCTTCGTAGTGGATCTTGTCCGTCGCAAAAGACGGGATCACGACCTCCTTGTCATGGGCGATCAGCGCGTTCTGGGCGCGATAGCCGATCTCGGGTCTATCAGGCACGGACGGCACCTCGCCGCGCTTGTCGGCGGCCTCTTTCAGGTGTTTCAGATAGTTCAGGCCGACGCAGTAGAAGGTGCGCGGAATCAGCGGCAGCTCGATCTTGACCTGCGACAGAGGGTGCGCGTGCGAGGTCCGTTGCCATTCGCCGAACGGATCGCCGGCGACCGCGATCACCTGGTCGCCCTCGACGATCCCCCAGGAAGTCTCGTCCGAGGCGGTGAATTTCAGCCAGCGCATGCCGTGTCTCCGTTGTTATTCCGCGGCATCGCGCGGCTGCACTTTCCAGGCGCCGGCAGCCGGCCGCTTGAGCCCGAGATTTTCCCGCAGCGTCTTGCCGCGATACTCCTTCTGGAACACGCCGCGCCGCTGCAATTCCGGTACGATATGTTGCACGAAATCGGCGTAGGAGCCCGGCACATAGGTCGCGGCGATGACGAAGCCGTCGCAGCCGCGCTCGACGAACATTTCTTCGAGCCTGTCCGCGATCTCCTTGGGGCCGCCAACCATCGCATCCTGGACCTGACCGCGGCCGGAGAAGGTGACGAAGTCGCGCGCGCTCGGATTACTCTTTCCCGAGTTCTTGAGCACGCCGTCGCGGATGCCCAGAATGCCCTGCATGCTCCTCAGCTCTTCCGTCGTCAGCGGCTCGTCGAGATCCTTGCTGGCGAAATCGTAGTTGAGCGCTTCGGCCAGCAGCGACAGCGCGTCGATCTGCAGCGGCAGCTTGTTGATCAGCGCCATCTTGTCCTCGGCTTCGCTCTTCGTCGCGGCGCAGACCGGTGTCGTCAGGTTGCAGAGGAACATCGCCTCGGGATCGCGGCCGGCTTTCGCGGCCTCGTTACGCACGGACGCGTAGCCTTCCTTGGCGGCGGCAAGGTTGCGCGCGGCGGTAAAGATCACCTCGCCCCATCGGCCGGCAAAGCGCTGGCCGCGGCCGGACGCGCCGGCCTGGATGATCACTGGATGGCCCTGGTCAGAGCGTGGCACGGTGAAGGGACCGCGGGACTTGAACGCCGGTCCCCTGTGATCGAGCCGCTTCACCCTGGACGGGTCGGCGAAGCGGCCGCTTTGCTTGTCCATGATGAGCGCGCCGTCCTCCCAGGTGTCCCAATGGCCGAGCACGACCTCCATGAATTCGTCGGCGCGGTCGTAGCGGGAGTCGTGCTCGGGATGGGAGTCCCTGCCCATGTTGAGCGCCTCGCCGTCATTGAGCGAGGTGACGACGTTCCAGCCCGCGCGTCCGCCGGACATCAAATCGAGGGTTGCAAAGCGCCGGGCGACGTCGAAGGGTTCGTAATAGGTGGTCGAGCAAGTGGCCCCTAGGCCGAGCTTGTCGGTGACAAGGCCCATCGTGGTCAGCACGATCAGCGGGTCCATTTTCACGCAGCGGATGCCGTATTCGACGGTGTGGGCGTGATCGTTGCCGTAGCGGTCCGGCATCGCCAGCCGGTCGTCGAAGAAGGCCATGTGGAACTTGCCGGCTTCGAGGATTCTGGCGATCTCCTGATAATAGTCCGCCGACATCGAATCGTCGCGCGAGTCCGGATGCCGCCACGAACTCGGCAAATTCGTGCAGTTCTGCGCCTGGAGGAAGCCGACCAGTACCATCTGCCGCGTCATGCTGCCGTTCTCCGAATTCCGTCATGCCAGATCGAGGACCGTATCGAGCCGGTACTCGCGCGCCAGCATGCGCAGTTTCTCCCAGGTCGCATCCTCGATCTCGATGCCGTCGCGCAGGCGCTGCTGCTCGCGCACGCCCTCGATCTCACCGGGATAGAACACGCCCTGGCTGCCCTCGGAGGGCGGGGTCGATTTGAGATAGTGCGCGAACTCGGCGACCTCGCGCTTGAAGGCCTGCAGCGGGCGAAACGCGGCGACGTTGAACACGGCCATGAAGCAGCCGTCATTGTGCCGACCCGTGGGCTCGACACCGAAGCCGAGGCCAGTGAGCAGGCCGCACAGCACCTCCACCATGGCGGCGAGGCCGCTGCCCTTGTAGCCCTCGGTGCCGCCGAGCGGCAGCAGCGCGCCGCCCTTGCGGTACTGGGTCGGATCGGTGGTGTGTCGTCCTTCGGCATCGATGATCCATCCGGTCGGAATCTCCTCGCCGCGGGCGACCGCGAGCTGGATCTTGCCGGCCGCGACCGCAGAGGTCGCCATGTCCAGGTAGAAGGGCGCGTCGAGATCGGACGGCACCGCGATCGAGATCGGATTGGTGCCGAGCCGTGCCTCCTTGCCGCCGAACGGCGCCACGTGTTTCGGCGAGCGGCCGGAGTCCGCCGTTGCGATCCCGATCATGCCTTCGCGCATCGCCATCAGCGGATAGGCGGCGAGGCGGCCGACATGGCTTTGCCGGAACACGGTGCAGGCGGCGACGTTCGCAGTCTTCGCCTTCTCGATCGTCAGCGCCATCGCCTTGGCGTTGACGTGGAAGCCAAAGCCCCACTGGCCGTCGATCACGGTCGTGGTCGGCGATTCCTGGACGATGGTCCATTTGGCGCCGGGCACGATGTGGCCAGCCTTGATACGGTCGATATAGGTGGGAATAGCGATCGCGCCGTGGGAATCGTGGCCGGCGAGATTGGCGTTGACGCAGCCGATCGCGACCGCGTCGGCCTCTTGCTCGGAAGCTCCGGCGGCACGGAGCAGCGCGGCGCTGATACGCGTGAGGCGGTCGGCCTTGACGATCGGCATGGCGTTCCCTCGGCTGATGCCCTTAACAGGGTGCTTGTTGGGAGCCATCGTCTCAAAGCGCGGCTGCGATATCAATCTCCCGTAAACCAATACTGGGCTGCAAATTCGTAGAGAGATGCGCCTTTGGTCGAAGATTCGTCCCGTGCGGCGGCATTTTCGACAGTTTGGCGCCGGTCGTTCGCAGCTCGTTCACTTTGATCGACGGTTTGCAGCTCGCAATAACGACCACTTAGGCGATCGGCGGTCATAACGTCACCCGGGACAAAAAGGCAGAAATGCCCGGGAGTTGAGATCGTGCCGACGACACTCGCGCGCACCTTTGCGGCGTTGAGCGCCATCAACGAAGCGATCCTCTACGCGAAATCGCCGGACGAGCTGTACCAGAAGGTCTGCGACGCCGGGTTTTCGAGCGGGGACTTCATGGCTGTCGCCGTGTTCCTGGTCGAGCCGACCGGATCGCGGCTGCGGTTTGCTGCCGGTTGCGGCGACGACGTTGCACGGCTGCGCGCGATCGAGATCACCACGGAAGCCGATGCGCCGGAAGGATCGGGCGTCGGCGGCGAAGCCTTTCGCAATCAGAAGCTCTGCATCAGCAATGATTATTTGAACGATCCGCGCTCGCTGGCCTGGCGCGAGGGCGCGGCCAAGGCCCATATCGGCGCGGCGGCGGCGCTGCCGCTGCTCTGCAATGGCAAGAGCGTCGGTGTGCTGTTCGTGACCCGCAGCGAGGCCGGCTCGCTCGACGCGCAGATGGTGTCGCTGTTCGAGCGTATGTCGGCGAACATCTCCTACGCCCTGGACAATTTCACGCGCGAAACGGCGCGCCAGACCGGCGAGAGGGCGATGCGCCGGCTCAACCGCATGTACGGCGCGATCAGCGCAACCAACGAGGCGATCCTGCGCGCTAAGACCGAGCAGGAGCTGTATCAGCTCGTGTGCGACGCCTCCGTCCATGGCGGCAAGTCGGTGGCGACCTTCGTGTTGCTTCGCGAGGCGGATTCTCACTGGATGAAGCCGGTCGCCTCCACCGGGCAGAACCTCGAGCTGGTCACCCAGGCACGCTATTCGATCGATCCGGAAAATCCCTACGGCAAGGGCATATCCGGCGAGGTGTTTCGGACGAAAAAGCCGATCGTCGAGGACGATCTCGCTCGCCGCACCAGGGGCACTCCCTGGGAACACGCCAACGTCAACACCGGCGTTGCCGCCTGCGTGGTCGCGCCGCTGATCAGGCACGGTGAAAGTGTCGGCGTGCTCTTGTTCTTCATCAGCCGGTCCTGGGCCAAGGACGTGGAGATCGTCGCGCTCCTCTTGCGCATGGCCGAGAACGTCTCGTTCGCGCTCGAGAATTTCGGGCGAGAGGCCGAGAAAGCCAGGATCGCCGCGGAAGAAGAGCGCCTGGCGCGGATGTATGCGGCGCTCAGCGCCACCAACGAGGCGATCTTGCGCGCGCGGTCGCGCTCCGAGTTGTTCGACCTCGTCTGCGAGGCGACGGCGAAAGGAGCCAAGTTCACTTCGGTCACCATTGCGCTCGCCGATCATCGCGCCGAGCTGCTGCGTGTCGTCTCCTCTTATGGACCGAACGCGGATCAGGTTCGCAACTTCAAATTCTCGACCTCCGACGATGTGCCCGAAGGCCGCGGGCTGACCGGCACCTCGTTCCGCACGCGCCAGCCCGCCGTCAGCAACGACGTGCTCGCCGACGACCGTATTGCGCCGTGGCAGGCCAGCGCCCGCCGCAACGGGATCGCGTCCTCCGCGGCGTTGCCGCTCTTCAACGGCGACCGGGTCGAAGGCGTGCTGCTGTTCAACTCTCCCGAGCGCGACACTTTCACGGGCGAATTCATCGAGCTGCTGCGCAAGCTCCAGGCCAATGTCGCCTTCGCGCTGGAGAATTTCGATCGCGCCGACGAGAAGGCCAAGGCCGACAAGCAGCGTGACAGGTCGAGCGGCATGTTCGAGGCGCTGAGCGCCACGAACGAGGCCATCATGCGCGCCAAGACCCGCGGGGAGCTGTTCGAAGTTGCGTGTCAGGCGGCCGTGCTCGGCGGTGTCTTCGCGTCGGCGACCATCGGAATCATGGACGAAAAACGAGAGCTGGTTCGCGTCGTCGCGGTCAAGGGGCGGCTCCAGGAGCGAATGATTGGACGTACCTGCGATGTCTCTCCTGATCATCCCGAGGGACAGGGAATCATTGGCACGTCGTTGCGCACGCGACGGCCCAGTGTGATCAACGACTATCTTCACGACCCGCGATCTGCGCATTGGCATTCCAAGGCAACCGAAGATGGAACGCGAGCCGCTGCCAGCTTCCCGCTGCTGCGCGCGGGGCAGGAGCCGATCGGCATTCTGCTTTTCCTCGCGCCGGAAGAGAATACATTCACACCAGATATGGTCGAGCTGCTCGGGCGCCTGGCCGAGAACGTGTCGTTCGCGCTCGACAATTTCGAGCGCGCCGAGGAAAAGGCCCGCACCGAGGCGCAGAAGGAGCGCCTGACGCGCATGTTCGCGGCGCTGAGCGCGACCAACGAAGCGATCATGCGGGCGAAGTCGCGGACCGAGCTGTTCGACCTCGTTTGCCTCGCTGCGTCGAACGGCGCCAAGTTCACCTCGACCACGATTGCGCTGGCCAGGGCCGGCAGCGACCAGCTCGAGATCGTGTCGGCGGCCGGGCCGTCGGCCGACACCACGCGCAACGTCCGCCTCTCCGTCGACCCCGAGCGCCCCGAAGGGCGCGGAATGAGCGGCACGGCGTTCCGCACCCGCCAGCCCTGCATCAGCAACGACTATCTCAACGACGACCGCGTTCGCGTCTTCCACGCCATCGTCTGCAACGACGGCGCACGGTCGGGCGCGGCGTTTCCGCTCGTCGCGCACGATCAGGCGGTCGGCGTCATGATCTACATGTCGACCGAACCGGGCACCTTCACGGCCGAGTTCGTCGAGCTGTTGCAGCGCCTTGCCGACAACGTCTCCTTCGCGATGGAGAATTTCGACCGGGCTGACGAGAAAAACGAGGCGGACGAGCGGATCGAGTACCTCGCCTCCCACGACAGCCTGACCGACCTGCCGAACCGCGAGACGTTCAACGGACTGCTGCGTGAGGCGATCGACGAAGCGCAGCGCCACGATCACCGCTTTGCGGTGCTTTTCATCGACCTCGACCGCTTCAAGGTCATCAACGATTCACTGGGTCATGAGGCCGGCGATCTGCTCCTGCTCGAAGTGGCGAACCGGCTGCGCGGTGCGCTGCGGGCCAGCGACGTGGTGGCGCGGCTCGGCGGCGACGAGTTCGTGGTGATCCTCGACCAGTGCGGCGAGATCGACGATGTCCAGCGCATCGCGACCGGGCTGCTGACGGCGCTCGCCGAGCCCATGGAGCTGGCCGGGCACGAGTGCCATACCACGGCTTCGATCGGCATCGCGATGTATCCGGCCAACGGCGCCGACGTGCAGACGCTGACGAAGAATGCCGATATGGCGATGTATCTCGCCAAAGAAGACGGTAAGAACGGCTATCGCTTTTTCTCCAAGGAAGTGAAGACGCAGTCGATCGAACGGCTGTCGCTGGAGAGCGCGCTACGCCGGGCGCTGGAGCGCGAACAGTTCTCGCTGAACTACCAGCCCAAGGTGGACATGGTGACCGGCCAGATCACCGGCGTGGAAGCGCTGCTGCGCTGGACGCATCCCGATCTCGGCAGCATCTCGCCGGCGCAGTTCATTCCGCTTGCGGAAGAGACCGGGCTGATCGTGCCGATCGGCCGTTGGGTGGTAAAGGAGGCCTGCGCGCAGGCCATGGCCTGGCAGCGCCGCGGCTTGTTGCCGGTGTCGATGGCAGTCAACCTGTCGCCACGTCAGTTTGTCGACGAGCATCTGTTGCAGGACGTCGACGAGGCGCTGGCCGCCAGCGGCATGTCGCCGGTGCTGCTGCAGTTGGAGGTCACCGAGAGCATGATGATGCGCAATGTCGGGCGCGCGCTGAAGGTGCTTGACGCCATCCAGAGCCGCGGCATTCGCCTCGCCATCGACGATTTCGGCACGGGCTATTCGTCGATGTCGCTGATGAAGCATTTTCCGATCGACACCATCAAGATCGACCGCTCTTTCGTACGGGACCTGCCGCAGGATTCGGAAGACCAGGCGATCGCGCAGGCGATCATCAGCATGGGCAAGGCGCTCGGCATGACGGTGGTGGCCGAAGGTGTCGAGAACGCCGAACAGGAGGCTTTCCTGCGTACCCATGGCTGCGACGAGATGCAGGGCTTCCTGATTGCCAAGCCGTTGCCGGCGCGCCAGATGGCCGAGTTGCTGCGACCGATGGAGCTGCCTGTTGCGCCGCCGCTCCAGCCGGAGCCGGACCATGCCGCCACCGAGGCCGCGGCGCTACGGTTGAAAAGCGCTGTCGTCTGATGGCTGCGGGTGCAGCTCGCGGACCTCGTCTTCCTTGATTTCCGCTTTGCGCGGAAAATCATCCGGCCAGGTCAGTGAGGTTTGCTCGGCGAACAGCTCAAGGAGAGCATGCGCTCCTTCGGCGAAGCTTGAGCCGTCGCCGAGGCCCAGCTCACAACACCAGGCCTGTCGCATCGGCTCGTGCGCGTCGAATACCGCCATCGCCGGACCCCACCACCAGGCCGGCGCCGGCGATCGTTCGTCCTCCGGCACGCCGTGCCAGAGGACGAGCTCGTCCATCACGCGCTCGAATTGCAGGCTTGCGGCCTGATGCATTCGTTCCGTGCTCCTTGGGTCGCGCCTGAAAGCAGGCCGATGCGCGGACTCGATCGTGGCCTTCGCTGTGAAAAGCTGGCTCGCGCTGTTGGCTGAGCCAATTGTGCCGCTTTGTCGGCGGCCATACAACAACATGCGGCGGCCGGGAAAGTTGCCGACGCCGACTATGATAGTCTCTTTATCCGCTTATGAGCCCGGCCCGCAAGGCACAATACCGGTGCCTAACGCGACCTGAACGGATGCGCCTTCTGGTGCCAGTCCCAGGCGGTCCGGATCACGGTGGAGAGGTCGGAATGGCGCGGCACGAAATTCAGCACTTTTCGCGCTGCGGAGGGGTCGGCGACCAGATAGGTTGGATCGCCGGCGCGGCGCGGCTTGACGGTGTGCGGTACCTCGCGACCGGTCTCCTGCCTGATCGCAGCCAGGATCTCTTTCACTGAAAAGCCGGAGCCGGTGCCGAGATTGAAGCTGCCGCCGGCGTGTCCTTCTTCCAGCAGCTTGAGTGCCGCGAGATGCGCCGCCGCGAGGTCGGTAACGTGGATGTAGTCACGGATCGCGGTGCCGTCGGGCGTGTCGTAGTCGTCGCCGAACAATGCGAAGTCGGCATGGCCCTGGAGCGCCATCATGGCGCGCGGAATGAGATGAGTTTCGTTGTCACGCAGCTCGCCGATGCCGCCGACCCCATCGGCGCCGCTGGCGTTGAAATAGCGCAGGCAGAATGCTCCGAAACCGTAGGCTGCGCGATAATCGGCGAGCATGCGCTCGATCATCCATTTCGACGCCCCGTAGGGGTTGATCGGCGCGCAGGGAAAATCTTCCGGCAGCGCCTTGGAGTCCGCATTGCCGTAGACGGCGCCGGTCGAGGAGAACACGATACGATGGCAACCCGCATTGCGCATCGCCTGCAACAGCGACAGCGTGCCCTGGACGTTGTTGATGTAGTATTTCTGCGGGTCGGTCATGGATTCGCCGACGAGACTGGCCGCCGCGAAATGCATCACCGCCGCGATCTTGTGATCGGCGAAAGTGCGCGCCAGCGCTGCGCCATCGAGCAGGTCGCCGGTAATCAGCGGGCCGGCGACGAAGCCGCGATGACCGGTCGAGAGATTGTCATAAACGACGGGCTGATAGCCGGCGGCAGTCAGGGCTCGGCAGGCATGCGAGCCAATATAACCCGCGCCTCCTGTGACGAGGACAGTCGGTCGGTCAGTCATGTCTTCATCTACTCTTCTCAGGGATTAAAAGGGCCGGTTCCGGCTGAAGAGAAGATAGATCGCGCGGGGGTTGGTGGTCAAATAGCGCCAGAACAGGCGGCGCGGCTCGAGCCAAGTGCGCCAGACCCATTCGAGGCCGATCTTCTGCATCCATTGCGGCGCGCGGGAGCGGCTACCCGACAAAAAGTTGAACAGACCGCCGGATGTCTTGATGACGCCGACATTGGTCAGCAGCGGCGTGAATTCCTCGACGAATGCCTGCTCAGAGGGCACGCCGAGCGCGACCCACAGGTAATCCGGAGCGAGCGCATTGATCTCTTCGACTTTCGCGCGCAGGGCGTCGCCGTGGAGATAGCCGTGGCTGTATCCGACGATCTTGAGGTTCGGATAGAGGTTCTGGACTTTCCTGACCGCCGTGGCGTTCTCGTCCTCGCTGGCGCCGAACATGTAGAAAGTACGGCCCGCCGCCTCGGCTTTGCGTGCGACGAGATGGAACAGGTCGGTGGTCGCGACGCGCTCGGGCAGCGGAAACCAGGATTGCAGTTTCGACGCCGCCACCAGCGGTTGGCCGTCGGCGTTGATAAGGTCGGCGGTACGGAACAGGCGCTCGGTCTGCGGCTCTGTCGAGCAACGCGCCAGCACTTCGCCATTGGCCGAAGTCAGGAATAGCGGACGGCCGATGCGATGGCGCGGATCCGTCGCCTCGATCATGAAATCGGCGGTAGCTTCCAGGTCGAGCGCGGCCATGCGGAGGCCGCCGACGGTGATCCGGGGCACGTCCGCGGTTGCGGCCCGGCCCTCCAGATTGATGCGGCGCTCAAGCATATTGTCTGCCTCGCTGGCGCGCTTGGGTTGCAGGGGTGAGTTCGTCGAGCACGACGCCGACGAGCTTGCGCTCGGCGTGGCCGAGCGTGCTCAAGATCTCTTCGAGGCCGTCGTTGATGTCGAGGCTGGTCGGCAGCACCGCCACCAGCGCGTCGGCATCATCGAGCAGCTTGCGGCTGCTGGCCGTGAGTGGCGCCGCGGGGCCGTCGAGGATCACGAGGTCATAGCCGCCGGCGGAGCGCGCCTGCTCGATGGCCTTGCGGATGGCATCAGTGGCCCTGCCGGCGTCGCTCTCGGCGGCAGGCAATACCGAGATGCCGTTGAGTGTCTTGATCTCGCGCGCGGCCTTGCTGCCGATGGAAAGCCAGCCGAGCTTGCTCGGCTCGTTCTTGCCGGGACGGTTGACCTTGTTCGAGAGCGAATGTGCCTGATGGTCGGCATCGATCATCAGCACCCGGGCGCCGTCGCGCGCGGCCGCGAGCGCGAAATTCAGCGCGGTTACGCTGCGCCCGGTGGTCTCACTGGCACCGACGAGCGCGATGACCGGCATCGCCTTGCCGCCCGTACGGCGTGCCACCGCGGCGCGCATGTCGCGCCAGGCATTGAGCAGCGTCGTCAGCGGAAAGCCGGGGCGCAGCGTCGGCCAGCCCAGCCGGGTGAGGTCGACGCCGCCGCCGGTGGCGAGAATGGCGCCGAGCGTGTGGATGACGTCGGCCTCCTGGAGGCGGGCGATCAGCGGCTTTTCGATCAAGGGCCTTTCAGCCATCGAAGGTTGCAGCGGTGGGGCGGCAAGTTCCGGCAGAGCCTGCGCGACTTCCGGGGTTCGCGAAACCTGCTGCGGCCGGGCAATCTCCGGAACCCGCGAAGGCTCTGGAGCTCGCGAAGCTTGCGGCACCGGCGTGCGATCGGGACGGGCCGGCGCGGGTGCCGGCGCGGAAGCACCGGCGAGCAGCAGTTCGGCCGCGGCAAACCAGCTCGATGCAGCGATTGCGCCGAAGATGAAGCCGATCATGGCGAACAGGCTCATCGCCGGCGGGAACGAGCGCCGCTGCGGCACCGTCGCTTCGCCGATGATTCGGGCCGCCGAGGTGTTCAGCGTCTCCTGCTCCTCGGTCTCGCGCGAGCGCTTGAGGAAGGATTGATAGACGTCACGGCTGGCTTCGGCTTCGCGCTCGAGCTCGCGCAGGCGCACGGCGGCCTGGCTGAGCTGGACGCTCTGCCGCTTCTGCGCCTCCAGCGCCCGGTTGAGCGAGGCTTCAAAGTCGCGGGCGCGCGTCAAGTCGTTCTTGGCGGACTGGGCGAAGCGGTCGATCTCTTCGTTGATGGTGCGCTTGAGATCCTCGACCTGCTTCTCGGTCTGGCGCAGTGCCGGATGGCGCGGGCCAAGCTCGCCGGCCTGTTCCGCATATTTCTTGCGCGCGTCGGCATATTGTGCACGCAGGTTCGCGATGGTCGGCGATTGCAGCGCCTCGGAGTTCGCGCCCGCATCTGCTGCGGTGCGTCGGCTCGCCTCGATCTGGTCGAGACGCGCCTGCGCATCCATCGTCCCCGCCCGGGCGGCGGAAAGCCGCTGGTTGCTGGCGGAGAGCTGCTGGTCGCTGATCAGGGCGTCCTGGGTGCCGACGAAATTGTTCTGGGCCTTGTAGGTCGCAAGCACGGTCTCGGCGTTGCGCAGCCGCTCGCGCAGCTCCTTCAGGCGGCCGGAGAGATCGTTGGTGGCGCGCCGCGCGGCCGAAGCCTGCGAGTTGCGGGATTCCGCGAGGTAGGCGCTGGTCAGCGTGTTGGCGAGCATCGCCGCTTTCGCGGGATCGGTCGACCAGACCTCGATGTCGACGATGAAACTCTTCTCGGTCTTGCGGATCGTGATGTGCCGGTTCAGCGCCTCGAGGGCCGCGAGCTGCACTTCCTTCTTCTCCGCGGGGGAAGGCGCGCGCGGCTGAAGGCCGATCAGGCCGAGCAGCGACGAGATCAGGCTCTTACCGTCACCGCCGCCGAATTCCGGATCCTTGTCCAGATCAGCCTGCTGGATGACCTGGAGCAGCACGCTGTTGGAGGTGATCAGGCGCGCCTGGCTCTCGACCACCATCGCCATGCCGGAGACGTCCTGCGCGCGGGGCGTGAGCTCGCGATCGACGAGCTGAAGCTCGCGCGGGTCGACATAGAGCTGGGCGGTGGCGGTGTAGCGGGGCGTCAGGCTCTTGCCCGCGGTGACGGCAAGCGTCGCACCGAGCAGCGCGGCAGCGGCAATCGCGATCTTCCGCCGCCAGAGTAAATTGACGAGCTCCAGCACGTTGAAGCCGGCCTGAGGCCGCCGCTGCGGGGCCTCCGGTCTGGCCCGGTCTATCGGCTGGTTATAGTCAAGCATGATCCCCAGCTTTCATTCCAACTGTCGCGTGCTGAGGGGTTACTCTTCGCTCTACGCCACGCACCTCAGATATAGGTGCCCAATCCACGCAACAGGGAAAATTAACCATACTCATTGAGGGACTATTCACCGAAATGGCAAACAAAGCGTTTAAGCGCGTGCCACTCTTCGACGCGTCGCCGTGACGCGTGCGGTGGCGAGGTCCTTCAGAGCTTAACGCTTCGTTACCGCGTGCAGCGTGGTCGCGAGGCTTCGCTGGTCTTGCGATCGGCCGCGCGCGCACCACGGCCGTCAGCTTTTCCGCAGGATGACGTGATAGTCGCCGCGGCGGACATCGGTCCCGCGGGGAAGCACGGCGTTCAGTGCGGCGGCGCCGGCGTCGACCAGGGCTGCGAACACCGGCTTGCGCCGGCGCATCTCGGGATAGCGCGGGCTCTCGACCTCACGGCGGTAGATCATCTCGAGGCCGTTGGCTGCGGCGAACGCTTCGAGTCTCGGCAGCGTCACCAGGGGATGGAAGAAGGTCGGGAACGGCGGCTCGCCCGGCAGGCCGGCATCCTTGATGCCGCGGACGTGCCGGTAGAACCAGACGTGGAACCAGTGCGGCGAGTATTTGGTGACGACGCCGGACAGCGACCGCGGATTGGGCGCGCCGATCAGGATCATCCCGCCGCGCTTGAGCGCATCGCGGAAATTCAGGAGTGCGGCGTCGACGTTGGGAAGATGTTCGATCACGTTGTAGCAGATCACCAGATCGAAGGTCTCGCGCCCGAAGCGGTAGGTCTGGACGTCGCCGAGGATCGCTTCGTCCGCGTAGCTGTTGTTGCGGACCTGGTCCTCGTCAATGTCGACGACAGTGACCTTGCTGCGGCTCAGCAATTCCGCTGGCAGAACGCTGCACGAGCCGCCGCCGGCTTCATAGGTGGCGAGCTGGCCCTGCGGCAGTTCGCGACGCAGTACGTCATGGACAGCGAGCAGGCTGTCGCGGGCTTCACCGGGCACGAGATCATGCAGCGCCTGAATGTGGGCAATGGCCGCGGGAATTTGGATCGCCGTGGCTGTCGCGAAATCGATCGTGGCTGGCTTGTTCATATTTTCTGACCGCGCTTGTTCGACTCAAATTTACAGGAAAAATCTCGTGCGCCCGTAGAGCAAATCCGGTGCCGCGACGCGTCACCCGTCGCCGTACTTACGGTCGGGTTAATGAGCATGTGCGTTAACTACGGTATCATCCGCGCCAGCCGCCATCGGCACGGTGGATCGCGAATTGCAGTATCACGCGGGCAAGGTTTCGCAGCAGAAACACGCGAAAGCGGTTAAGCGTATGGGTGGCGGAAAATCGGCGGCGTGGCGCCGTCGCGAGCCTTGGGCCGGCCGTTCATTTTGGGACGCATCCGTCCCGCGGCGACGTGCCGTCGCGGGACGGCGCTGATCCGTGGGGTCGAAGCAGGGCTTTTTCAATCTATCTCGGACATCTAGAACGTCATGACCTTGATCCCGACAGACCTGTCCGCCACGCGTATCTCGGATGCCGTGCGCGATCCCGACCGGGAGATCGCGGCGAGCTCCCGAATTATCGACCTGTCGGTTGGTATCGTCGTCTGCATCCCCTGCTTCCGCCGCCCGCAGCATCTGCGGCTGACGCTCGACTCGCTCGCCAGCCAGCGCACCCCGCGCTCCTTCGCCGTTGTCATGGTCGAGAACGACGCGGTAGGGCGCGAGAGCGCACCGGTGGCCGCGGAGTATCTCGCCGATGGCAGGCTTAAGGGCGTCTGCCTGGTCGAAAAACGGCAAGGCAACGTCCAGGCGATCAACGCCGCGTTCGAGACGGCGCTCGCGCTGTTCCCCGCCGCGACCCGCTTCCTGATGGTCGATGACGACGAGATCGCTTCGCCCGATTGGCTCGAGCTGATGGTTCGTACCGCGGACGCGACCGGCGCCGATGTGGTCGGCGGGCCGGTCCTGCCGGTCTTCGAGGACGACAGCAAGCCCTGGCTTTCGCGTCATCCCGTTTTCTGTCCCGCCTATGATTACAGCGGTGCGGTGCCCCTGATCTATGGCTGCGGCAATTGCCTGATCACGCGTGCGGCGTTCGAGAAGTTCGCCCGTCCCGCCTTCGACCCGCGCTTCAACTTCCTCGGGGGCGGCGACTGCGATTTCTTCGTGCGGTGCCGCGATGCCGGCATGACGTTCCACTGGACGGCGGAGGCAGTCATCACCGAGACGGTGCCGCAAAGCCGCACCAGTCTCGGATGGATCGTAAAGCGAGGCCTGCGCATCGGCGCGATCAACTATCGTGTGCAGTCCAAGGCCGCGCAGGGCGCAGCGGCGCGCGTGCGGGTATTTGCGCAGATGCTCGGGAGGTTGCCGCTGTCGCTGGTGCGCGCGGCCGGTCTGCTGAAATCGTCGAAGGCCGTCGTCGCGATGCATCCCGTGCTGGTCGCGCTCGGCTCGGTGCTCGCGGCGTTCGGCATCGAGCCGAAACCCTATGAGGCCTCGAAGATCGTGTCTTGATGCCGAGGTAGCGAGCTAAATGCCAAAGCAGGCGAGGGCGACCCTGACCGCGGAGCGCGGCAGCGATTTGAGCGAGCGGCGGCCGACCATCCCGAGATAGGCGAAGGCCTGCCGATATCTGCCGAAGCGGACCGCTTGCATCGCCGAATACGTGACGAGATGAACCTCGGCGGCCTGGCGCAGCCCGGCTGCCATGCTCGCGGGCAGTCGCGCCATGATCAGCCCGTCGTCGAACACCCGCGCGATCGCCGGGAAGAAATCCTGCGGCGTCCGCTCCGCCGCGTTCATGGTGTTGGCCGTGTGCAGGCGGTAGTCGAGCAGAAGGTTGGGCGCAAACTCGAACTCGCCGATCGCGGCAAGACGGCACCAGCAGTGCCAGTCCTCGCAATATCTGAGCGAGACGTCGAAGCCGCCGATGGCGCGGAAAGCCTCTGCACGTGCAAGCGCAATGCCGCCATTGACGATGAAGTTGCCGGCCGCGAGCCGCGCCAGCACGTCACCGGATGGTTTGCGGCGTCCTTTCAGCAGATCCCGTCGACCGATCTGCCGCCCCTCGCTGTCGATCGTGTTGTAGTCGCCGTAGACGAGAACCGCTCGCGGCGCACCACGCGCAGCCGCCAGCAGCGCCGCGACCGCGCCCGGCCGCAGGCGATCGTCGGCATCGAGGAAGAGCAGCCATTGGCCGCTCGCATGCTGCGCACCGAGATTGCGCGCTGCCGATACGCCTGCGGCGCCGTTGGTCATCAGGCGCAGTCGCGGGTCATGAATGGCATGGACGATGGCGGTGGTGTCGTCGGTCGAGCCGTCGTCCACGACGATCACTTCGGTGACCTCGGCCTGCGCCAGTGCGCTGGCGAGGGTTTCGCCGACATAGGCCGCAACATTCTTGGCCGGAATGACGACGGACACCGATGTGGTTGAGCCGACCTGCAGCGGCAGGCGCGCCGCCGGCGCGACGCGCGATGTGGCCGGCAAATCGAGAATTTCTTCCGCGGTGATCAAGCTACGGCTCGCCTTTAAGGGTCTGTTAACCAGGGCGCATCCGCCGAATTGGCAATGCGATCGATCGCAACCCTGGCCGCTGCGAATGATACTCGCATTAGGAAAAAATCGTCGCCGCGAAGGCCGGCGCAGCGCCGGTTTCGTAGATTAGCGTTAAGCCGGCGGCATTAAGCCTGTGGCAAATTTGGAAGAGTGCGACAGCCGGCCCCATGCGAGAATGCGCACTGGACTGCCGCGGATGGACCCAGTGCCCGCTAAGACATTCGACTACGATCCCGACGACATGGTCCTCAACCTGTTCTACGAGGACAAGGACGATCGCTGGTTTCCCGGCGACCGGCATCTGCGGCGCATGGCGCGCCGCATGCTGCTCGGCGAGCCGCGCATGAGCGGGCAGCTCCGCGTGTTCCTCAATCTCTGTGCAGGGCTCGATCGGCTCGGCATCCGCTACCGCGTCAACGACTATGGCTACATCGCCCAGCATCCGAGCGAGCTCGCCTGCATCATCGGCCGCACCTTCCTGCTCGACAAGTTTGCGTGGAAGAATCCGATCCTGCTCGGCGTCGCCGCCCACAATCATCCGCTCGACGATCCCGACCTGTTCAGGCGCCTGCCGGTCAAGAAGGTCGTGGTGCCCGGCCCGTGGTACGCCGACATGTATCGGCCGCATTGGCCCGACACGGAGGCTTGGCCGGTCGGCATCGACACGGATCTCTGGGCGCCGTCGCTGACGTCGCAAAAGACCGTCGACGTCCTGATCTACGACAAGGTCCACTGGGACCGCGAGCGCTATGCGCCGGAGCTGATCGAGCCCGTCCGCGCGCGGCTCACCAGGGAGGGCCGCTCGTTCACGGAACTGCGTTACGGCAGTTACAAGGAAGAAGACTATCAGGCCGCGCTCGTGCGTTCGCGTGCGATGATCTTCCTGTGCCAGAACGAGAGCCAGGGCATCGCCTATCAGCAGGCCTTGTCCTGCGGCGTGCCGGTGCTCGCCTGGGATCCCGGCGGCCCCTGGCGGGACCCCGATTATTATCCGCATCGCGTCCAGTTCGCACCGGTGTCGTCGGTGCCGTACTGGGACGAGCGTTGCGGTGCCAAGTTCGTCGACATCAGTGGGTTCGAAGCGGGTTGGGACGATTTCTGGGCCGGGTGCGCCGCTGATACGTTCGATCCGCGCGGTTTCGTGCTCGACAATCTCACGCTGGAACAGCGCGCGCTGCAATATTACGAGATCGCGCGGAGCATCGTGCGGCAGCAGCCGGTGCCGCAGAGCTCCGGTGTACTGGTTGACGGATGCTTAACAGGGATCGGCTAAGACTTGGAGCTTCCCCGGCTTCCCCACCAGCCTTGAGCCATGGATCGCAGCGCCACTGACATGACCGACGTCGAGGCCCGATCGTTCGGCTCCGTCCTGCGCGATGGGCTTGCGGGGGTCAACGCCGTGCGGGCCGCGCGCTGCCTTGTCGCAGTCGCGGCGCTGCTCCTCGTGCTGGTGACGCTCGATCCGTTTCCGGACCTGCGCAGTGAGGACGTCGCCACCGTGGTCGGCGGACGAATGGCGCTCACCTATGTCTCCTGGGGCCTGCTGGCCGCGGTCGCGGTGCTGTTCGTCGCCGCAACGGATGCGCCCGCGCTGAAGACCCTGGTGACGCCGCTGCATCTCTGTCTGGTCGGCTGGCTGTTGATCAACATCCTCTTCTCCGAGAACCGCGGAGTCTCGATGCAGCGGTTCGTGCTCGCAGGCAGCATGATGGCGCTCGCCGTGCTGTTGCCATTGCTGCCCCCGACGCAGCGCAGCTTCAACCTGTGCCTAGGGGGCGCCGCGCTCGTACTGCTTGCACTCTGCTATCTCGGCGTCTTTCTCGCGCCGCAATACTCGATCCACACCGCACTCGACGTCACCGAGCCGCAGCTGGCCGGCGACTGGCGCGGCAGCTTTGGCCACAAGAACATCGCCTCGCCGGTGATGACCATTCTGGTCTATGTCGGCATTTACCTGTCCGCCGTCGGGTCGTTCGTGATGGGCCCGGCGGTCGCCGCGCTGGCCGGGATCTTCCTGATCTTCACCGGCGGCAAGACGTCGTCGGTGCTGTGCCTTGCGATCTACGCGCTCGCGTCGCTGGTCTGTGTCACGCCGAGCCTGTGGCTGAAGCGGATCATCTGCTTCGTGCCGCTGATCGTGATGAATCTGCTGACGGTCGGCAGTGTCCTGAGCCCGGCGCTCGGGGCGATGACGCGGCTGCTTCCGCTCGATCCCACCTTCACCGGCCGTTCCGCCATCTGGGAGTTCGCGCTCGCAGCCGTCGCCGAGAAGCCGATCATCGGTCACGGCTATGCCGCGTTCTGGGACGACGTGACCGCGCGGCAGACCGCCCAGGGCGCCGAATGGGCCACGACCGCGGCGCACAGCCACAACAGCTATCTCGACCTCGGGGTCACCATCGGCCTGCCGGGGCTGGTGCTGGTGATCCTCGTCTTCGTGCTCGCACCGCTCGGAAATTTCCAGTCGGCCCGGACTCACAACCGCAGTGGTGCGCTGGCAAAGCTGTTCCTGACCGTGTGGCTATTCGGCCTGTATTACGGGGCCACCGAGACCTTCCTGCTCGAACGGCAAAACCCGATCTGGTTCATGTTCGCTGTTGCCGCGGCCGGCCTGCACTTCCTGGCCAGGTTCCAATGCGTCGCGCAAACGGAACCGGAACCCTGACGGCTTGTCGCAGCCGGTGCGGCTGCAGTGGCACCGGCTTAACGATAAGCAGTGACGTCACTTGTGGTCTGCGACAAAACATAATCTAGCTGGAAACACTCAGTAATCGTATGTCCCGCGAATGACGTTCCTCAGGGTCGAGCAACCAGATGGTCTTGTTTTCAGCACGTCGGGAATCGCGGTCGATTTCGTGCGTGACTGGCGACAGGCCGCATTGCGCCTGAACGCAGGCCATCGCACCGCATTCCAGCATGGTTACTGGCTCAGCGCCTGGTACGAAGCGTTTCACGACCTGGCGCCGCTGATTGCATTGATCTCCGATGCCGCGACCGGCAGGGACATCGCGGTGGTGCCCATGATCAGCCATCTCAGGCGCGGCATCCGCATCGTCGAATTCGCCGATTTCGGCGTCTCCGACAACAACGCGCCGATCCTGGCGCTCGATGCCGCGTTGGACGCGGCGGCGACGGATGCGATCGGCAAGGCGCTGATCGATGCATTGCGCGCATTGCCGGACGGCTTCGATCTGCTGCGCCTGAAGAAGATGCCGGCCCATGTCGGCGGCAACCCCAACCCTCTGGTGTCGCTCGGCCGGATCGGATCCTGCTCGCTCAACGGCAACCTCGTGCTGACGGGCGACGACTATGAAGACTACCAGGCCTTGATCAAGCGCATGCAGATGCCACGCTGCTGGCGCGTCTTCAACCGTCATGCCGGCGCGCGATTCGAGATCGCCACTGATGTCGCGCGTGCGCGCGAGCTGCTGGACGTGATGGATGTCCAGCAGCAGGCGCGCATGCGAAAGCTCGGCTCGCGCTTCGTCCTCAACGACGAGACCCATGCGCAGTTCTATCGCGAGGTCGCCCGCCAGGGCGTCGCGGACGGTTACGCCGTCATTTCGGCGCTGGTGTGCAACGAGGCTATCGTCGCCACCACGCTCGGCGTCAGGCACGGCCCCACCTATTTCCTGCTGCGCATCAGTCACGCCGGCGATTCATGGTCGAACTGCTCGCCGGGGCTGCTCGTGACCGAGCGGACCATGGCGGCGCTGCATGCAGAAGGCGTGCGCCGTTTTGACCTCAGCATCGGTAACCAGGACTACAAGCGCCGCTTCGGCGCCGGGCCGGTGCCGCTGACCGATGTCAGCGTCGCGCTGTCCTGGCGCGGCTTTCCCTACGCATGGCGCGATCATGCAGCGCAGGGTCTGCGCCGTCATCCCTGGCTCGCCGGCCTCGCGGCGCGGGCGATGGGCAAGGGAGCGCGCTGATGCGCTGCCCTGGATTGTAGGGTCACTCGATTATCGCAATCGTTGTGTTATCGTCGCCTCTTTCCCGGAGACGACATGGAAGATCGTTCGGCAAAATATCGCGCATTCTATGCGCAGTTGATCTGCGCCGCGGCGAGGGCCGCGGACCCCCGTATCGAGGAAGCCTTTCGGACCGTCAGGCGCGAGCCGTTCGTCGGGCCCGGGCCGTGGCCGATTTCCTTCGGCGGCCACCCCTATGTCGTGACGCCCGATGATGATCCCGCCTTCCTCTATCAGAACACGCTGCTCGCGCTCGACAGCGCGCGGGGTCTCAATATCGGGATGCCCGGTGCGCACGCCTATTGGCTCAGCGGTTGCGCTGTGAAGGAAGGCGAGACCGTGATCCAGATCGGCGCGGGGAGCGGCTATTACACCGCGATCCTCGCGCATCTCGTCGGCCCCGGCGGCCACGTCCATGCCTACGAGATCGACGAACGTCTGGCAGGACTCGCGCGCGAGAATCTGAAGGAGATCGCCCATGCGGATGTGCGCGACCGTTCGGGCATCGCGTCCGATCTGCCCAAGGCCGACGTGATCTATGTCTGCGCGGGCGCGGCGCAGCCGGCCACCGAATGGCTCGATGCGCTGCGGCCCGGCGGGCGGCTGGTGTTTCCGCTCGCGCCTGAAGGCATGCTCGGCGGCATGCTGATGGTCACGCGCCCGGACGGCGGCGCGATCTGGCCCGCGAAATTCCTCGGGCGTGCCCAATTCATCGGCTGCGCGGGATTGCAGGATGCGGATGCCGCCCGGCGACTGGCCGAGGCGTTCGCAAAGGGATGGGAGGGCGTGCAGTCGTTGCGGAGAGAGGGCGCTCCCGACGAGACCTGCTGGTTTGCCGGTGAGGGCTGGTGGCTGTCGACGGCGCCGGCGCCTGTCGCGACTGCGTCCATTGAGCCCCACGCGGACATCACGCAGGCCTAGCTGATCACGCCTTCGTGCAGCCGGCGCAGTGAAAGCGGCCGCGTGAGGCCCTGAACAGGCTGCGGCAATACCAGCGCCGCGCCAATGCCTGGGCGGGCCTGCGGATCATCTGCGCGATCAACAAGAGTTCGAAAGCCATTCGTATCGCATTTGGTGAGATATTCTGTCGACAAAGATG
Source organism: Bradyrhizobium nivariense (assembly GCF_029846715.1). GTDB lineage: Bacteria > Pseudomonadota > Alphaproteobacteria > Rhizobiales > Xanthobacteraceae > Bradyrhizobium. The sequence goes on along the minus strand of NZ_JARVWW010000019.1, from coordinate 93,596 downwards.
GGGCGGCATTCCCTAAAGAGAATGCCGCCCGCGTCAGATCAGCCATGCAGTCGCTCGTAAAGCTGAACTGCGAGGCTTAACCGTGCAGCTCAGCCATGGAGCTTCCTGGCGGTCTCCGCGATCTGGCGGCCCTGATAGCGTGCGCCGGCGAGCTCGTTGGCGCTGGGCTGGCGGCTGCCGTCGCCACCGGTGATCGTGGTGGCGCCATACGGCGAACCGCCGGTGACTTCATCGAGCTTCATCTGGCCGGCGAAGCCGTAGTTCAGGCCGACCACCGTCATACCGAAATGGAGGAGGTTGGTGATGATCGAGAACAGCGTCGTCTCCTGGCCGCCGTGCTGGGTCGCGCTCGACGTGAAGGCGCCGCCGACCTTGCCGTGCAACGCGCCCTTGGCCCAGAGCCCGCCGGCCTGGTCGAGGAAGTTCGCCATCTGCGAGGCCATCCGGCCGAAGCGGGTCCCGGTGCCGACGATGATCGCGTCGTAGTTCGCGAGGTCCTCGATCGTCGCGACGGGTGCAGCCTGATCGACCTTGTAATAGGACGCCTTGGCGACCTCGGCCGGCACCAGCTCGGGCACGCGCTTGATGTCGACGGTGACGCCGGCTTCGCGCGCGCCTTCGGCGACGGCATTGGCCATCGCTTCGATGTGGCCATAGGCGGAGTAATAGAGGACGAGAACTTTGGTCATTGATGGTCTCCGTTGGGATCGATGTTGACTGTTTGGTTGCGTGGATGGCGGCTTAAGCCGCGTCGACGAGCACGAGCTCGGTGTCTTCCAGAGCTGTGATCTTCAGCCTGTCCTCGTCGCGGATCGCGGCACCGTCGCGGGCATTGACGCGCACGCCGTTGATCTCGACTGAACCCGCCGCGGGCACGAGGTAGAGGTGCCGCGACTTGTGCGGCTCGTATTCCGCGCTCTCGCCCGCCTTCAGCGTGGTGGCGAGCACTCGCGCATCGGCGCGGATCGGCAGCGCGTCCGTGTCATCCTCGAAGCCGCTCGCGATCGTGACGAGCTTGCCCGAGCGGTCTCCTTTCGGAAACGGCTTCGAGCCCCAGGTCGGTTGGCCGCCGCGCGCGGTCGGCTCGATCCAGATCTGGAAGATTCGAGTCTTGGTCGGCTCGAGATTGTACTCGGAGTGGCGGATGCCACTGCCGGCGCTCATCACCTGCACATCGCCCGCCTCGGTGCGTCCCTCGTTGCCGAGGCTGTCCTGATGGGTGATCGCGCCCTCGCGCACATAGGTGATGATTTCCATGTTGGCGTGGGGATGGGCGGGAAAGCCGGTGTTCGGAGCAATCTCGTCGTCGTTCCACACCCGCAAGGCGCCGTGACCCATGTTGTTGGGATCATAGTGGCTTGCGAAGGAGAAATGATGCTTGGCGTTGAGCCAGCCGTGATCGGCGCCGCCGAGCTTTGCGAAGGGTCTGAGTTCGATCATCTGCGTAATTCCTCATGTTGGACGGGCGGCGTCTTGATCAGGCGCCGAAACCGCCGTCGACGTTGAGCACCGTGCCGGTGACGAAGGAGGCTTCCGGGCTTGCGAGGAAGACGACGCCGGCGGCGACTTCCTCGGGACGGCCAAAGCGTTGCAGCGCGTGCTGCTTGCGCTGGGTCTCGGCGAACTCGCCGCCGTCCTTCGGATTCATGTCGGTGTCGATCGAGCCGGGCTGCACCACATTCACGGTGATGCCGCGCGGGCCGAGGTCGCGCGCTGCGCCCTTGGTGTAACCGACCACGGCGGCCTTGGTGGCGACGTAATCTGCAAGACCGGGGAACGAGGCGCGGTCGGCAAGCATCGAACCAACAGTGACGATGCGGCCGCCTTCACCCATCAACTGCGAGGCGGCGCGGATCGCCGCGATCACGCCGTGCACGTTGACTGCATCCTGCCGTGCCAGCGCTTCGGTATCGGCATTGGCGTCGTCGGTGGCGCCGCCATTGGCGACACCGGCATTGTTGACGAGGATGTCGAGATGGCCGAATTCCTTTGCGACGTTCTTGACGAGCTGCGTCACGTCCTTGGCGGAGGCTTGATCGGCCTTGAAGGCGCGCGCCTTGACGCCCCTGGCCTTCAGCTCAGTGACGACGGCTTCGGCCTTGTCGGGCGAGGCAACGTAGCTGATGGCGACATCCGCACCTTCATCGGCGAGAGCGCGGGCAGAGGCCGCGCCGATACCGCGCGAGCCGCCGGTGACGAGCGCAACCTTGCCTGAGAGCTTCTTGGTCATTGGATTTCTCCATTCCTGAATTTCTGATGGCCCTTGGATAAGCCTCCGCCTGTGGTATAGAAATAGAAACTGTTGAAACGCATTGTTTCCTTAAACACCCCAATTGGACGACTCCCATGGCAAAACTCCCCGATTTCGAGGCGCTCGCGATTTTCGCAAAAGTCGTGGAATTACGGTCGTTTGCGGCAGCCGCGGGCGAACTCGTGATGTCCAAGGCGACGGTGTCCAAGGCGGTGACCCGGCTTGAGGAGCGGCTCGGCGCCCGTCTGTTCAACCGCACCTCGCGCCGGCTCGCGCTGACCGATGCCGGGCACAAGCTCGCCGACCGCGCCACGCGCCTGCTGTCCGACGGCGAGGCGGCCGAGAACGAGGCACTGGCGCAATCGGTCGCGCCGCGCGGGCTGGTGCGGCTCGCCGTGCCCATGACCTTCGGGGTGAAGGCGGTGGCGCCGCTGCTGCCGGAGTTTTTCGAGACCTATCCGGAAGTCTCGGTCGATCTCCACTTGAGCGATGCGACCGTCGATCTGATCGGCGAGGGCTTTGACATGGCGGTGCGGATCGCGCGGCTACCGGATTCTTCCCTGATCGCCCGCCGGCTCTTCACCATGCCGCGTTTCACGGTGGCCGCGCCGTCCTATCTCAGGCAACACGGAAGGCCGACGCATCCCATGCATCTGGCCGAGCACAAATGCTTCAGCTACGCTTATCTCTCGACGCCGAATGTCTGGCACTACACCAATTCGGCCGGCGAGCAGGCCAGCGTGCGCCCCGGCGGACAGCTTCGCGTCAACAACGGCGAAGCGGTGATGCCGGCGCTGATCGCCGGCCTCGGCATCGCCGAGCTGCCGGAGTTCATCGTCGGCGAGGCGATTTCGTCCGGCGAGGTCGAAGTGATCCTGAAAGACTGGAAGCAGGCCGAAGGCGCCGTGCATCTGGTGACCCCGCCCGGCGGCCCGCGCCCCGCCCGCGTCGAGGCGCTCGGCGATTTTCTCGCGGCGAAGCTGCCGGGTACGTGCAAGCAGCGGCCACGCGGAATGGCAAAGCCGTCGTAGCAAAGTCATCGTAGAACGAGCGGCTTCGACGACGGAGTGTGACTACGACACCTTCACGCCATCCTTCGCGATAATTCGCAAGCTCGGCTTCAACGTCTCTTCCAGCTGAGACTTCAATTCATGAACACGCGGGTCGCTCGAGCGCCTTGCGCAAACCGCGTATTGATGCACGGATTGCGCCAAGGCGTGGCGCGCTTCCGGCGTTCGCGTCACGTCGGGCTTTGAAAGCCGCATCACGATCGCCGCGAGATTCACCAGTATCTCGTCCAACGCCACATCGATGGTCCGAAGTCTATTCATCGCTCCACTCCTGGGAGGCAACGGTGGGTCCAGGGTGGCGTTCCTGCCCGGGCTGAACATGGATAATGCTTCGTAAATCCCGCCGCGCGGCTTGTTCTTGCGGGTGGTCACGCTAGGCTGGCAGCGAAACAAGAAAAACAGGGGGAGGAAATCTGCCATGGATCGACGCGATGTCCTGCGCGCCGCTGCCGCATTGCCGTTGTTGTCGGGCTCGGCTTTCGCGCAAGCCTATCCCGCTCGCAACATCACCATGATCGTACCGTTTCCGGCCGGCGGCCAGGCCGATCTCGCGGCGCGCCCCGTAGCACCGGCGCTGGAGCGTATCCTCGGCAAGGCGGTCATCGTCGACAACCGCGCCGGCGGTGGTGGTGGATCCGTCGGCAATGCCGCGGCGGCGCGCGCCGAGCCCGACGGCTACACCCTGCTGATGACGCTGTCCTCGCTTGCTGTGCTGCCCGAGGCCGACCGGCTGTTCGACCGTCCGGTCGCCTACGAGGTCTCGCAGTTCATGCCGATCGCACGGGTGCTGGCCGATCCCACGCTGCTGGCGGTGCCGGCCTCCGCGCCGTGGAAGACGGCGCAGGATTTCGTCGAGGACGCCAGGAAGCGGCCGGGCCAGATCACCTACGGCTCGTCCGGGCCCTATGGCACGCTGCACGTGGCGATGGAGATGTTCGCAAGCAGCGCCGGCATCAAGCTGCTGCACGTACCATTCCGCGGTGCGGGGCCCGCGCTGACCGCGATTCTCAGCGGCACCGTGCAGGCGATCGCCGCGGCACCCGGCACGCTGAAGCCGCAGGTCGACGACGGCAAGCTGCGCGTGCTCGGCAATTGCGGTGCGCGGCGCATCGCGAGCTTCCCCGACGTTCCGACCTTCCAGGAGCTCGGCTACAAGGACGTCGAGATGTACATTTGGGCCGGCCTGTTCGCGCAGAGCACGCTGCCGACGCCGATAGCGAGCCGGCTGCGCGAAGCGATGGCGCAGGTGATGACGAGTCCGGACGTGCTCAAGGCCTTCGAGACGTCGGGCAGTCTCGTCGCCTATCAGGACGCGCCGGCGTTTGCCGAGTTCGTGGCGGTTGACAGCGCGCGGCTGATTACGGCGGTCAAGAAGATCGGCAAGGTCGAATAGGTTCCTAGCCCGTTTTCACGTTTTTTTGTTAGTCCAGAACCTCCCCGCGTCTCATTGATTGAAGAGAATCTGAGAGACTCAAATTCAAGAGGCTCAAGAAGGATCGGGACATGCGGACAGAGCGGATTGCGCTGGGCGTAGCGCTCGCGATCGGCGGCATCGTCGCGCAGGGCGCTGCGTCCGCCGAAGAATATCGCGGAACCATGGAGCAGCAGATGGCCTGCACGCCGGATGTGTGGCGGCTGTGCAGCGACCAGATCCCTGACGTGAGCCGCATCACGGCTTGCTTGCAGCAGAACACGCCGCAGCTCTCCAGCGGCTGCCGCGCGGTGTTCCAATCCAATAATCAGATGCAGCCGCAGCAGCCGGTTCCGCGCAATCGCGCCGCGCCGGTGCCACGATATAACAATGCGCCGCCACCACCTCCGCAATCGCAGCCGCGACCTTATGACGATAACGACGATTAGGGCTGCCTAGAGAGCATGATCCGGGAGCGTGCGCAGCAGCAGGCGCGAAGATGCGGTCGTGCCGCCTCGTTCAGCGCTCCCCCTTGCTGTCCGACTCAGGTCGATGCCGGAGCGCCGTCCGCATGATGGCGCCGAAGAGCAAAGCTGCGACCGGCCAATGGAACCAGATCTTGTGCATGCCGGTGAAAATATTGATCAGAATCAGAAAGGCCGACACCGTGAGGGCCGCTGCAAGCGGGCGGGGCAGCTTCGCCAGCCCATCTGAAACGAAGCGCATCCACGTGGATAACTCGTATCTGTCGCGGTGTACTGCGTCAGTTTCCGAGCCCGCAACTGCGCCCTGAGAAGCCAGGCGTTCGCCAGGCGGCAAGCTCCGTGCTTGAGCGGTTTGGCCGCTCATGGTCACACGATAGCTGGTCACGGGAGCAATGTTTTTCATTGGACGCTGGCCGAGACAGTCGAAGCCAACAGATAATTTGTTGTGTACCTGATCATAGGCGGAGCTGGAGATCACGATGCCACCGGGTTCGGCAAGTTCTTGCAGATGCGCCGCGATATTGACCCCGTCTCCATAAAGGTCGGAACCATCCACCATCACATCGCCGAGATTGATGCCGATGCGAAAACGCATCGGGGGAGGTGGGTCCGAATCCCGGTTGGAAATTTCCTGCTGAATCTCGACCGCACATTGCACGCCTTCGACGACGCTGGCGAATTCGGCGATGACAGCATCACCCCAAGTGTTTACGATCCGCCCGTCATGGCGCTCCACCAATCCCGCAATGGCCGTGCGGTAGCGGCGGAGTGTCTCCAGCGTTCCCGCCTCGTCTGCTTCCATGAGGCGAGAATAGCCGTGCACATCAGCGCACAGCACGGTGGTCAGCCGTCGTTTCAACTTATCGTCGGGCATGGTCCATACACTAGCCTCCCTGACCGGCGAATGCATCAGGCATCCCGCAGCTGCCTTACGGCCTGATCTCGCAGACATCGACCCATTCAGCCCCGGTCAGCTCGGCCATCCGGTCCGGCGTGATGCGCACCGCGCTATGGGTCGAGCCGGCGGCGGGCACGACCACGTCGAACGCCTTCAGCGACACGTCGCAATAGACTGGCAGCGGCGCCTTCAGCCCGAACGGACAGACGCCGCCGACCTCGTGGCCTGTGATCTCCGCGACCTCTTCCAGGCCCAGCATCTTCGGCTTGCCGCCGAACGCAGCCTTCACCTTCTTGTTGTCCATGCGCGAGGTGCCGGCCGCGACGATCAGGATCACGCGCTCGCCGATCCGCAGCGACAGCGTCTTGGCGATCATTCCGGGTTCGACCCCATAGGCTTCGGCGGCCAGCGGCACGGTCGCGGAGCTGATCGGGGATTCGATGACGGTGATGTCGGGGGCTTTTTCAGCGAAGAAGGCGCGAACGGATTGAAGGCTCATTCAGGTCGGCTCATTCCAGACTTATGGGCGGGCGACGATCCCCGGGTCATCCTTGGATGATCCCGGGCAGCTCGGAGAGCGCGCGGACACGATGATCCGGCGCAAACCCGAGCTCGTCCATCTGGGTGCGGATCGCCTTGAACATCGTCAGCGGTGCCACGAGTTCGTTCTCGACGCAAGCCAGCGCCATTGCTTCGGGCGTCACCCGTTCGATCCAGGCGACGTTCAGCCCGAACGATTTTGCGCCCGCGACGTCCCAGGGATTGGACGAGACGAACAGCACCTCGTCAGGCGCGGTGCCGAGCACCTCGCTGATGAGCATGTAAGCTTCCGGGCTCGGCTTGAAGATAGTCTTCGCATCGACGCTGATCGTGGCGTCGAGCAGGGCGTCGAGGCCGGAATTGCGCACGAGCGCATTCAGCATGTCCGGGCTGCCGTTGGAGAGGATGGCGAGTTTTCGCGGCTTCAGCGCCGTGAGCGCTGCCGTCGCATCCGGATAGAGATCGAGATGCAGGTACTTCTCGACGACGCGCTCGAATGCCTCGTTCTCGTAAGCGAGCCCGAGCACGCGCAGCGTATAGGCAAGCGAGTCGCGCGTGACGGCTGCAAAGTCCTGGTAGCGTCGCATCAGCGAGCGCAACCAGGTGTATTCGAGCTGCTTGATCCGCCAGATCTGCGTGATGATCTCGCCGTAGCCCGGAAATGCATCCTCGGTGATCTCGGCGACCGACTGGATATCGTAGAGCGTTCCGTAGGCATCGAAGACAACGGCTTTCAGGCTCAATTGACCGGTCCTCCGGCTCGCTGCAGGCGCATGGACTATACTAGGCGCAGCTATATCGATCCAAGACGGAAACGCGAATTGGGCCGTTGGCTTCTAAAATTTTATGACGATCTTGCCGAAGTGTGAGCCGGTTCGGAGGTGCGCATATGCTTCGGGGGCCTCGTCGAAGCCATAGATCCGATCGACGATAGGGTGGATCGCATGTTCGGTCAGGAAGCGATTCATCGCGGCAAAGTGTTCGACCGATCCGACGGTGACGCCGATGATGTCGGCATTCTCCCACTGAAGACGCGCGAGGTCGGGCTTGGGGCCGAACCCCGTCAAAACGCCAATCTGAACGATCTTGCCACCCGAAGCGACCGATCGCAGCGATCGGTCATAGGTGCCGGGACCGCCGAGTTCGAGGACATGACTGGCTCCTGAGCCATTCGTCGCCTTCATCAGGGCGGCATCCCAGTCAGGGGTGTCGCGGTAGTTGATGAGAATCGAGCCGCCCAGCGCCTTGGCGCGGGCGAGTTTTTCGTCAGAGGAGGATATCACAATCGCGCGCGCGCCCAGCGCCACTGCGAACTGAAGGCCGAACAGCGCGACGCCACCCGTTCCCTGGACCAGCAACGTATCGCCTTTGCCCATCCCGCCGCGTGCGATGAGGCCATGGAAAGCCGTGACGCCGGCACAGGGCAGGGTCGCGGCCTCGACCGAGGACAAATGCGCCGGCACGGACACCAGTGCGGTTGCCGGCAGCACGACATACTCAGCCAGCATTCCATCCAAGGTGTTGCCGCCGAGAGCTGACAGAATGTAGCTGGCCTTGAACGGCCCCGAGATCCAATCGCGAAAGTACGATGCGGCGACGCGATCGCCCACCTTCCATTGCACGACGTCGGCGCCGATGGCGTCAACGACGCCTACACCGTCACAGAGCGGCACGCGGCCGTTGAGCTCGCCTTGGGCTGCGCGGTCGAGGATCAGGAGGTCGCGGTAGTTGAGGCTTGCGGCTTCGACCCGGATGCGGACCTCGCCGTTGGCGGGTTCCGGTTGACTGACGTCGGCCCGCACAAGGCTAGCGGCACCAGCATGGCCATTCAGATGGTAGGCTTTCATCGTTGCTCCCTTCGCAAGCGGCATTCACTTGGACGAGCAGAGGCTGTAAGCTCTGACAGCGCTGTCAGGGTCAAGAGGTTTTCGGGTGAAGATTGGTGAGCTTTCCCGGCGGACGGGAGTCAGCGTCCGAATGCTGCGCTACTATGAAGGTGAAGGACTGCTTGCGCCGCAGCGGACGAACTCCGGCTATCGCGACTATGGCCTCGCCGAAGAGGAAACCGTACGGCGCATCAAGATGCTCGGCGGCGCGGGGATGACGCTCGAAACCATCAAGCGGTTGCTCCCCTGCGTAAGGAACAACGATCCAGCTTTCACGCCGTGCAACGAACTGCGAAAGATACTCACTCAGCAGGTCGGCCTGATCGACGAACGTATCGAGACGCTGAGCCAAAGCCGGACAATCCTGGCTGGCTTCCTCGCAAGCGTGAACTGATCGCACACCGTGGCCATCAGATTCACCGGCTCCCCACGAGCAGAGCGGCACGAGGGCATCGGCCAACCTGTGTCCCAAAGGGGCGAGACTGTAGTCTACTAGCGGAGGCACTTTCGTCGATGGAGGCCTGGCGCAAGTCTGAGGCCTTGAACGCCTGAGCGTGAGGGCTTCGATAACAGCGTCGAAGCCCTCGATGCGTTACGGCGATCAGTATCTAGATCCCCAGCAGCTTGCGCGCGTTGGCCTTCAGCACCTTCGGCCGGATTTCGTCGCGGATGTCGATCTTGGCGAAATCCGACAGCCAGCGGTCCGGCGTGATCACCGGCCAGTCCGAGCCGAACAGCATCTTGTCCTGCAGGATCGAGTTGATGTAGCGGATCAGGATCGGCGGGAAATATTTCGGCGACCAGCCCGACAGGTCGATATAGACGTTGGGCTTGTGGGTCGCGACCGACAGCGCCTCTTCCTGCCAGGGGAAGGAGGGGTGGGCGAGGATGATCTTGAGGTCGGGGAAGTCAGCCGCGACGTCGTCCATGTACATCGGGTTGGAATATTTCAGCCGCATGCCCATGCCGCCCGGCATGCCCGAGCCGACGCCGGTCTGGCCGGTGTGGAACAGCGCGATCGCGCCGCCATTGTTGATCTCTTCATAGAGCGGATAGGCCATGCGGTCGTTGGCGTAGAAGCCCTGCATGGTCGGATGGAATTTGAAGCCGCGCACCCCGTATTCCTCGATCAGCTTGCGCGCCTCGCGCACCCCGAGCTTGCCCTTGTGCGGGTCGATCGAGACGAAGGGGATGAGGACGTCGAGATGGTCGGAGGCGATCTCCAGCATCTCCTCATTCTTGTAGCGGCGGAAGCCGGTCTCGCGCTCGGCATCGACCGGGAAGATCACCGCGGCGATGTTCTTGGAGCGATAGTAGGCGGCGGTTTCCGGCACGGTCGGCGGATGCTTGTGCGGCGACTTGAAATAGTCGGCCATCTGCGCCTGGAAATCGTCATAGCCGTCGTCGGGATGGGTGCCGCAGGGCTCCTCGGCATGGGTGTGGATGTCGATGGCGACGACGTCGTCGATATTGGGCAGCTTCAGCTTCGGCATTGGTGTCCTCCCGACGGTTGCCGATTTGATTATATGATATAACGAATTTGGCAAGGCGTTGTGGGGGATGCAGATTGGGGCCGATCCGGCCCCTTCTACTTTGCATGGGGTTGTTTTCAAGAATTTGCTGGGTCGGAACGGGGCAGTTAACATTGACATCCGGTCCTCCCATGCCTTAAGAACCGCCGCGTCCCGGGCGGTCGATCTGCCAGCGGGAAAAATCTCATTTTGCCTCATTCGCGCGTGCCGAAACGGTAGTGCCGAACACGGCCTTTCGAACGTTCAGGATTCTGCCATGAAGGTCCGTAACTCGCTGAAATCGCTGCGCGGTCGCCATCGCGCCAACCGCCTGGTCCGCCGCAAGGGCCGGGTCTATGTGATCAACAAGGTGCAGCGCCGCTTCAAGGCTCGCCAGGGCTGATTTGGGCGGCTGATCTGGGCGGCTGATTTCGCCCTGCCGGATGCCCGAGCGCGCGCCCCGCAAGACCACGGTCTCACACGAGTTTGACGCCGCCCTGCTTTGCAAGGGCGGCTTTACGCGTTTACACTTCGACCATGGCAGTGAGATTCCTCTTCGCGCGCACCCTGTGTCTGGCCCTTGTGCTGGGAGCCGCCTGCCTCGCTCCTGCGCTGGCGCAGCAGATTGATCCGCCGGCCCCGCCCGGCAAGCAGAAGAAACTTCCGGAAGCGCCGGCCAAGCTGCCCAAGGTCGACCGCACCAAGAATCTCGATTTCCTGTTCGGCGCGCTGAAAGCTGCGCCCGACGAGGTCAGCGCCAAGCATGTCGAGGCGCGGATCTGGGCGATCTGGATCCAGACGCCGAGCGACACCGCGGCGCTGTTGATGGCGCGGGCCAAGACCGCGGTCGACGCAAAGAAGATCGAGGTTGCGATCAAGTTGCTGGATTCGGTCGTCAAGCTCAGGCCCGACTACATCGAGGCCTGGAACCGGCGCGCGACGCTCTACTACATGCAGAACGACTATGGCCGCTCGCTTGCCGACATCCGCGAGGTGCTGATCCGCGAGCCCCGCCATTTCGGCGCGCTCGCAGGCCTTGGCATGATCATGCAGGAGATCGGCGACGAAAAGCGCGCGCTCGAGGCCTACCGCAAGGCGCTCGCCGTCAATCCGCACCTCGAGAAGATCCCAGACCAGGTCAAGGCGCTGACCGAGAAGGTCGAAGGCCGCGATATTTAGCGGACAAGTCGATCATTGCTCGATCGAATGCGGCGCAGGCGTGTTAACCACGATGACACGCGGCGCGTTACAAGGGGTATGGGTGGCACGGCCGCAGGCCTACCTTCATGGCGGGAGCACAGCCATGAAGCGTTTGATCTTTGCAGGGATATTGCTGCTCGCGTCGGGCACGGTGAGCCTCGCCGACGGACTGTTCTGGGTGGTCGGCAACCGCGCCACCGGAAAATGCAACATTGTGACCAGCAATCCCGTCATCATCGGCGACGTCTGGTTCGGTGACGGCCCGTACAAATCGAAAGCCGACGCCAAGCTTGCCCGTTCGACGATCCGCGCCTGTCCCGCACTCACGCCTGACGAGGAAAAGGACGAGGACAGGACAAACTAGGTCGACAGCGACCTAGTGCAAAGCGCTGCCGCCGCGCTCGGCGAGGCCGCGATCGATCGCTGCGGCGTAGGCCTTTGCAAGCTCCGTCTCGAGGTGCTCGTTGATCAGCAGCAGCGCGCGCACGGCACCGCGCAGGTCGCCGTTGCAGCTTGCCACGATCTCGTCGATCGCAGTGTCTTTGGATCTGAAGCTCATTGAAATTCTCCGGTTCAAATCAGGACAAATCCTACCGGCCTTCTCGCATCCCGAGGGGTTGCGAGCAGGATCGGCGCCCACCCGCGTCTAAATGGCGGAACCGACCGTGGCGATTATATGGAAGCCGTGATGACGACTGCATGAAGCTGTTTCGAAGCTTGCTGCTGCGGGGGAATAACGTTGATTTCGTTGCCTTTTTTCCTGCAGGAATTATGCACATATCCACAGCCCCGGCATTTCAGTGGAGCGCGGGGTCTCCCCGGGCGAAACTGCCGCCCGCAAGCCACGTAACTGCCCTGTGCCCTGCATCGCCCGGATTCCATCCATGATCGTGATGTCAGTCGTGACGGCGCTGGTGCTGCTGGCGCTGGTCACGCAGGCCGGCGTCCTCGCCGTGCAACGCGCCTTTCCACCGCTGGGCCGGATGATCGAGGTCGATGGGGCTGTGCTTCACGTCGTCGATATCGGCCCTCGCGATCCGGGCCTGCCGATCGTGATGCTGCACGGCGCGAGCTCCAACCTGGAAGCGATGCGGCGGCCGCTCGGCGACCTCCTCGCCAACAACCACCGCGTCATCCTGATCGACCGTCCCGGCCATGGCTGGAGCACGCGGGCGCGGCGGCAGGATTCGACGCCGGAGGTCCAGGCGCGGATGATCGATGAGGCGCTCGACAAGCTCGGGATCGATCGCGCGGTCTTCGTCGTGCATTCCTGGAGCGGCGCGCTCGGCGCGCGGTTGGCACTCGATCATCCCGGCCGCGTCGCGGGCCTTGTGATGCTCGCGCCCGTCACCCATCCTTGGCGCGGCGGCGTCGGCCGCTACAACGAGATCATCGCAACGCCCGTGATCGGCCCGCTGCTCGCCTACACCATAACCCTGCCGCTCGGCTATTTCCTGAGCGAGCCCGGCGCGCGCAACGTCTTCCTGCCGCAAATGATGCCGGATGGTTTCGTGCAGGACTCCGCGACGCCGCTGCTGCTGCGCCCGCGCGAGTTCATCGCCAACGCCTATGATCTGGTGACGCTGAAGGAAGCGGTCGCCGCGCAGGTTGCGCGCTACGGCGAGATATCGGCGCCGGTCACGATCATCGCCGGCGAGCCCGACAAGACCGTGAAGACCAACATTCACGCGCGCCCGTTCGCCGCGACCGTACAAAATGCAAAGCTGATCGTGCTGCCTGATCTCGGCCACATGGTGCAGAACGCGGTGCCGGATCTCGTGAAGACGGAGATCGAGATGTTGATCGGGAAAATAGCTTCCGTAAAGGCGGTAAGCGGCTAAGCAGCCTTCTCCGCGAGAGGCCTGGCACGCTCGATCCGCTTGCGCTCACTCGGCGAATTCATTGCTTCCCAAAGATCTGTGCGGCGTTGAATGTTCAGCCAGAAATCGGGACTATTGCCAAAGACGCGCGCGAGAATGAGCGCCGTTGCCGCGGTCACGTTCCGGCGATCGTTACAAAGCTCGTTGACGTGCTTGCGCTGCACACCCATGGCCTCAGCGAGCGCTCCCTGGGTCAGGCCAAAGGGATCCATGAACTCTTCGGTTAGAATTTGCCCGACCGTTGCAGGCTTGCGCTTGGTCATCAGCATGCGGTCTGCCTATCTGTAGCTGTGATCGTCCAAATAGACTTCTTCGGCCTCGCCCCGGCTGCTGGACCATCGAAAGACCAGCCGCCATTGCCTGTTGATGCGGATCGAATGCAGTCCTGCCAGATTGCCGCGCAGCTTCTCGAAATGATTGCTTGGGGGCACCCGAAGGTCCTGATCCGACGTCGCGTCGTCGAGCATCTGAAGCCTGCGAAAAAGTCTGTCCTCGATATCGGCGGGAATCCGTCTTGATCTGACGTCGTCAACGAAGAAGGCGTGCAGCCATTCGTCACGGAAACTCGAGATCATCAACAAGCCCCGCCGATTGAGGCATTGTACCACATAGTGGTACAATGGCAATGCTCATAGCCGGCGGGGCTTCTTTCAGGAAAATAACCTGGATTTGGCGGCGAGGACGCCGCCGTTCACGCGCTTACTGCTTGATCTTCCCGTCCTTGTCGAACTGCGACACATAGGTCCAGAGATTGTTGATCTCGGTCTCGTTCTTGATGCCGGCGAACGCCATCTTGGTGCCGGGGATCTTGGCCTTGGGATCCTTGATGTATTCCTTGAACAGCGCCTCGTTCCAGGTGATGCCGGAATTCTTGTTCGCGTCGGAGTAATTGTAGTCCGGCGCGGTGCCGGACTTGCGGCCGTCGAGGCCGTTGAGCTCGGGGCCGACCTTGTTCTTGGCGCCTTCGCCGATCGCGTGGCAGGCCAGGCATTTGTTGAACGACGACTTGCCGGCCGCGGCATCCTGCGCCATCGCGGCGGGTGCGGTGGCAATCGCGGTGAGGATGGTCAGTGCGCCAAAAATCAGTTTTGTCATCGGGTGCTCTTCGTCTCTTCCCTGGGGATGGTCAGTACTTGCCTGATCGGCAATCGTCGGACCTGCCGGTTTTGGCAGGCCCGCTCGGCTTGGACAAGCCGCCAAACCATGACAGGTTTCACGATTTCCTACTTGTCCCAGAGCGAACTCGCGCAAGATCGTCGATCCGACTTTCGGATGGCCTACCCAAACCACCGCGGACGTGGTTGATTTGCCGCGACAAATCGATCGTCCGGCGTCAGCCGGAAGGATATGCCATGAAGGAAATGTTATGGCCATCATGATGCCTGCGAGCGACCAGACCGTGCTCGCGCGCCGCGCCGAGATCGTGACTGCATTGCGCGCAATCGTACCCGGCGAAGGCGTGATCGACAGCGCCGCGGAGATGCGGGCCTATGAATCCGACGGGTTGACGGCCTATCGGCAGCCGCCGATGGTCGTGGTGCTGCCCGACACGACCGAGCAGGTTTCGCTCGTCCTGAAATATTGTGCACAGCACGGCATCAAGGTGGTGCCGCGCGGCTCCGGCACCTCGCTGTCCGGAGGCGCGCTGCCGCTGGAAGACGGCGTGCTCCTGGGCCTCGGCAAGTTCAAGCGTATCCGCGAGATCGATTTCGACAACCGGGCCGTCGTCACCGAGCCCGGCGTCACCAACCTGGCGATCAGCCAGGCGGTCGCCCATGCCGGCTTCTACTACGCGCCCGATCCGTCGTCGCAGATCGCCTGCTCGATCGGCGGCAATGTCGCGGAGAACTCCGGCGGCGTGCACTGCCTGAAATACGGCATGACAACCAACAACGTGCTCGGCTGCGAGATCGTGCTGATGAGCGGCGAGATTTTGCGCATCGGCGGCAAGTCGGCGGAGAACCCCGGCTACGACCTGATGGGCGTCATCACCGGCTCCGAAGGCCTGCTCGGCGTCATCACCGAGATCACGGTTCGCATTCTGCAAAAGCCGGAGACGGCGCGCGCGCTGATGGTCGGCTTCGCGCAAGTCGAGGCGGCCGGCGAATGCGTGGCGCGCATCATCGGCGCCGGCATCATTCCCGGTGGCATGGAGATGATGGACAAGCCTGCGATCCACGCCGCGGAGGCCTTCGTCCATGCCGGCTATCCGCTTGATGTCGAGGCGCTCCTCATCATCGAGCTCGACGGTCCCAAGATCGAGGTCGACGAGCTGATCACGCGGGTCGAGACGATTGCGAACGCTTGCGGCTCGACCACCTGCCAGATCTCGACCTCGGAGGCCGAGCGCAACCTGTTCTGGGCGGGCCGGAAAGCCGCGTTTCCCGCCGTCGGCCGGATCTCCCCGGACTATCTCTGCATGGACGGCACCATCCCGCGCGGCGCGCTGCCGAAGGCGCTGGCGCGCATCCGCGAGCTATCGGAAAAATACCAGCTCGGCTGCGCCAACGTGTTCCATGCCGGCGACGGCAACCTGCATCCGCTGATCCTCTATGACGCCAACAAGCCCGGCGAGATCGAGCGCGCCGAAGCCTTCGGCGCCGACATCCTGCGCGCCTGCGTCGAGTTCGGCGGCGTGCTCACCGGCGAGCACGGCGTCGGCATCGAGAAGCGCGACCTGATGCCGGAGATGTTTTCCGAGATCGACCTCAACCAGCAGCAGCGGCTGAAATGCGCCTTCGACGCCCAGGGCCTGCTCAATCCCGGCAAGGTGTTTCCGACCCTGCACCGCTGCGCCGAGCTCGGCCGCATGCATGTCCACGCCGGCAAGCTGGCGTTTCCGGACATCCCGCGGTTCTAGCGTCGCCTCGCTGCAACGCGCCAAATTTGATTTCCGCTGCAAACTTCGATACCGGCTCAGTCGTGGACACGCTCAAGGTCAGAGACGCCAAAGACGTCGAAGAAGTGGTGCGCGCGGCGATCGCGAGCGAGCAGCCGCTCGAGATCATCGGTCATGGCAGCAAGCGCGCCATTGGCCACGCGATGGCGACCAATGCCGTGCTCGACGTCTCCGCGCTGAATGCCATCACCGCCTACGAACCCAATGAATTGATTGTCACGCTCCAGGCCGGTGCGCCGCTGGCCGACGTGCTGTCGATGATCGATGCCAAGAACCAGCAATTTGCCTTCGAGCCGATGAACACCGCGCAGCTGCTCGGCACGCCCGCGCTCGGCACCATCGGCGGCATGATCGCGGCCGGGCTGGCCGGCCCGCGCCGGATCAAGGCGGGTGGGGCGCGTGACCATCTGCTCGGGGCGCATGCCGTGTCCGGTTTCGGCGACAGCTTCAAGACCGGTGGCAAGGTGGTGAAGAACGTCACCGGCTACGATCTTTGCAAGCTTCTCGCCGGTTCCTGGGGCACGCTGTCGGTCATGACCGAGGTCACGCTGAAGGTGATGCCCAAGCCCGAGGCCGAGCGGACGCTGCTGCTGCGCGGGCTCGACGATGCCGCCGCCAACAAGGCCATGACCGCGGCGCTCGGCTCGCCCTTCGACGTCTCCGGTGCCGCGCACCTGCCGAAATCGGCGTTCCGAACCAGGACCGACGGGCTTGGCGATATCCCGGGCCAGGGCGAGGAGCTGACCGTGCTGCGGCTCGAAGGCATTACCGCCTCCGCCGCCCACCGTGCCGGCTCGCTGCGCGAATTGCTGGCCCCGTTCGGAACCGCGACGCTGGTCGAGGACATCGCGTCCGCGACGCTGTGGGCCACGATCCGCGACGTGCTGCCGTTCGCGGCCGACGGCGCGTTGGGGGCCTGGTCGGTCTGGCGAATCGTCTGTCCGCCGGCGTCAGGCGCAGCGCTCGGGACGCTGCTGGCGCGCGAGACCGGCGGCGACGTGATCTACGATTGGGGCGGCGGACTGATCTGGGCGGCGTTGCCGCCGAAGTCGGACGCGCATGCGCCTTCCGTGCGTCAGCGTGCGAATGCCGTCGGAGGGCATGCCACGCTGATCCGGGCGGCCGAGGACATCAGGCGCGATGTCGACGTGTTCCATCCGCAGGCGGCTGGCATTGCCGCGTTGAGCGAGCGGGTCCGCGCCAGTTTCGATCCGAAGACCATCCTCAACCGGGGCCGGCTGACGCGGGGCGCTGCGGCATGAAGACCGAATTCTCACTCGCGCAGCTCGCCGACCCCGACATCGCGGAAGCCGACAAGATCCTGCGCGCCTGCGTCCATTGCGGCTTCTGCACCGCAACCTGTCCGACCTATGTGCTGCTTGGCGACGAGCTCGATAGCCCGCGCGGCCGCATCTATCTGATCAAGGAGATGCTGGAGAAGGACCAGGCGCCGACGGCTGAGGTGGTCAAGCATGTCGACCGCTGCCTGTCCTGCCTTGCCTGCATGACCACCTGTCCGTCCGGGGTGAACTACATGCACCTGGTCGATCAGGCCCGGGTCAGGATCGAGCAGCGTTACAAGCGGCCGCTGGCCGAGCGGCTGCTGCGACGGATGCTCGCCTTCGTCCTGCCGGACCCTCAGCGTTTCCGCGCCAGCATGTGGCTGGCGCGGCTGGCCCGCCCGCTGGCCGTGTTGCTGCCGACGCCCCGGCCGTCGGCGACGCCTGGCCTGATCCAGCGCCTCAAGGCGATGCTGGCACTGGCGCCGAACCGGCTGCCGCCGCCGGGGCCCGCCGCCGGCAGTGTGTTCGCAGCACTCGGCAAGAAGCGCGGCCGGGTCGCCCTGCTCCAGGGCTGCGCCCAGCAGGTGCTGGCGCCGCGCATCAACCAGGCCGCCATCAGTCTCCTTACGCGCCACGGCATCGAGGTCGTCCTTGTCAGGGACGAGCAGTGCTGCGGCGCGCTGACCCATCACCTCGGCAACGACCAGGACGCATTGGCGCGGGCTCGCGCCAACGTCGCGGCGTGGCGCACGGAAGCGGCCGGCGATGGGCTCGACGCCATCCTGGTGACGGCGTCCGGCTGCGGCACCGTGATCAAGGACTACGGCTATCTGCTGCGCGAGGACGCTGCGTTTGCCGCCGACGCGGCGAAGGTCTCCGCGCTCGCCAAGGACATCACCGAATACGTCGCCGGCCTTGGACTCGCGGCCATCGCGCGACAGGACAACATCGTCGTCGCCTATCACTCGGCGTGTTCGTTGCAGCACGGACAGAAAATCACGGCCCTTCCGAAAGAATTGCTTTCCAAGAATGGATTCGTGGTGAAAGATGTGCCGGAGAGCCATTTGTGTTGCGGTTCGGCGGGGACCTACAACATTCTCCAGCCCGAGCTTGCGGGCCGGTTGCGCGATCGCAAGGTCGCCAACATCGCGAGCGTCAAGCCGGACATGATTGCCGCAGGCAATATCGGCTGCATGGTGCAGATTGCCAGTGGCACGTCAGTTCCGGTCGTACACACGATTGAGCTTCTCGATTGGGCTACGGGCGGGTCACGGCCGGCATTGAACGCGCAAGGCTGAGCTTTCGAAGGCTGAGCTTTGGTCCGGAGGTGACGGCAGAAGACGCCCGATCGACCATTGTTCGGCGGCAACAGGAGGACCACGATGGCGAAAGCGAAGAAGAAAAAAAGCAAGAAGGCCAAAAAGGCCAAGAAGGCGGTAGCGGCGAAGAAGATCGCAAAGAAGGCAGCCAAGAAGTCCGCGAAGAAATCGGCCAAGAAAGCCTCGAAGAAATCAGCGAAGAAGGCCGCGCCGAAGAAGGCCGCCAAGAAGTCGGCCAAGAAGGCCGCTAAGCAGGCTGCCCCCAGGAAGGCAGTCAAGAAGGCTGCGAAGAAAGCAGCACCGAAGAAAGCGAAGGCAGCTCCCGCGCCGAAGCCGTCAACGCCGGCAGCTCCGGTTCCCGAGCCTGCCGCCGAGACAAGCTGGGCGATGCCTTCGTCTTCTGCGGAAACGACGTCGGCCGAGGGACAAGGTTAGGCCAAACGCTGGATCCAGTCCGACGATCATGATCGACAACAGGAAGGCCGCAGCCCTGACGCTGCGGCCTTTTTGCATCGGCGCGACGACTCCCGGAGGCCGTCATGTCCGGGGGCAGCCTGATTCGTAGCGCGGACAGCACGGTACCGTGGTCCCCATACGAATCCGGGCCTCCCTCTGCACTTTGGAGTGCAAATAATGTGATTGAGAAGACACACAGGCTGACAACCTTTCGCGGAATCGCCAGAACGCCCAAAAAGTCGGCAGATGCCCGCGTTTTTTGCTTCACGGTTGACGTCACCCCATCCAAATTGCCGCAGTTACGAAATTTACAATCAGGTCGTGCGTTCCGGGGGCTTCCGGGATCCGGCTGGGGTCTTAGAACTGGTGATGGGGATCGAAATGAAAAAAGTGGCTTTGTTGGCAACGGCGCTGGCAATGGTGACGGGCTCGGCTTTCGCGGCAGACATGGCGGTGAAGGCTAAGAAAGCCCCGCCGGTGGTTGCGTTTGACCCGTGGGATATCGCCTTCGGCGGCGCCATCATGAGCGACTACATTTTCCGCGGCGTCACGCAGTCGAACCATAAGCCGTCGGTCGCGGCCTATTTCGAGCCGCGCTACAACATCAACAAGGACCTCCAGCTCTACGTCGGCGTGTCCGCGGAGAGCATCTCCTTCGCCAATCGCGCCGCTGCCGAAGTCGATATCTACGGCGGTATCCGCCCGACCTTCGGCGCCTTCGCCTTCGACATCGGTGTCTGGGGCTACCTGTATCCGGGCGGCAGCTGCGCCGACAACGTGCTCACCGGCGGCATTCCCGGCGGCAACGTCTGCGGCGTCAGCACGACCACGATCTTCCTCGCCGACGGCAACGTCATGAAGAAGGACGTCAGCTTCGTCGAAGTCTACGGCAAGGTGAACTACACCATCAACGACAGCTGGACGGTCGGTGCGACCGAATACTACTCGCCGAACTTCCTGAACTCGGGTGCCTGGGGCAACTACGCTTCGTTGACGGCCAAGTACACGGCGCCCAGCACGGCCTTCGGCGCCTCCGGCATGGGCATGTATGTGTCGGGTGAATTCGGCCGGCAGTGGTTCGGTACCTCGGACGCCTTCTACGGCACCGGTGCCGGTACCGTTTTCGCCAACGGCATTCCCTACAAGGACTACAACACCTGGAACATCGGCATCGGCTTCACCTACAAGGTGTTCACGCTGGACCTGCGTTACTCCGATACCGACCTGAACAAGGGTGATTGCAACGCCTTCACCAGCGCCTTCAACGCCACCGGCACCACCAACGTCACCGCGATCAATCCGGGCGGCGCTGGCTCCAACTGGTGCGGCGCGGCCGGCATTGCCAAGCTGTCGTTCGACCTGACGGCGATGAGCAATCTGAAGTAAGTTTCTTGCTGAAGCGACTTGATGAGGGCGGCAGGGCAACCTGCCGCCCTTTTGCTTTGGGGTGGGGTCTGCGAAAGGGCGTGGACTTCATGGTGCGAGACGCGCCGCAAGGCGGTGCTCCTCGCCATGAGGGTTAGGATTTCGCCGCGAGACAAGACCTCATCCTGAGGGCCCGCCAGAGGCGGGCGTCTCGAAGGATGAGCCGCAACGAAGGGCCCCAGGCTCCGCGGCGTCCGCTGCGATTCAGCCCGCCGCGGACGGCTCCTTCTCGGCTGGCGCATCACCTTTGCCGAGAACGTGGATCGCGCCGTCCTTCACCATCGTCACCTTGCGGGTGTGGAAGGCGTCGAGCGTCGAGCGGTGGCCGATCGAGACGATGGTGGCCAGTGGCAGCTTTTCCGTCAGCAGCCGGTACAGCCGGGCCTCGGACGGCTCGTCGAGCGAGGCGGTGGCCTCGTCGAGGAATAGATAGTCGGGCGCGTGCAGCAGCGCGCGGGCGAGCCCGAGGCGCTGCTGCTCGCCGAGCGACAGCATCCGGTTCCAATGGCCTTCCTCATCGAGTCGCTCGGCGAGGTCGGGCAGCCCCACCGCGATCAGCGCGTCCCTGACGCGTGCGGTTTCGAATGCGCCCGGCGCAGCCGGATAGACCACGGCATCGCGCAGCACGCCGACCGGGAAATAGGGGCGCTGGGGCAGCATCATCAGCTTCGCCTTTTCGGGGACGAAGATGGTGCCGGTGCCGAACGGCCAGATGCCGGCGATGGCCCGGAACAGCGTCGACTTGCCGGACCCTGACGGTCCGGTCACCAACACGCGCTCCGACGTCTGGATGGCGAAGGCGTCGGCGGCGACCAGCGGCGTGCCGCTCGGCAGGTTCACGCAGAGCTGCTCAAGGGCGATAGTGCGGCTGCCGCCGGCGGCCTTGAGGGCAATCGCCGGCTCGTGCGGCGGCAGGTTCGCGGCCGCATCGACCGACATCTCGAAGCCGTCGAGGCGCGCGACGATCGAGCGCCATTCCGCCAGCGACCGGTACGCCGTGACGAAGAACGACAGTGCGCCTTGCACGCTGGAGAAGGCGGAGGCGGTCTGCATCATGTCGCCGAGCTGGATCTTCTTGGCGAAGAAGGCCGGCGCCACCAGCACGTAGGGAAAGATCACGGCGGCCTGTTGATAGCTCGCGGTGAACGCGGTGAGGCGCTTGGTACGGCTCATGATGGCGTACCAGTTGCCGATCACGAAGCCGAAGCGATCCAGCAGGCGACCGCGTTCGGCGCCTTCGCCCTTGAGCAGTGCGATCTGCTCGGAATTTTCGCGGACGCGGACGAGGTTGAAGCGGAAGTCGGCCTCGAAGCGCTGCTGCTCAAAATTGAGATTGACCAGCGGGGCGCCGATCCAGTGCGTCAGCGCTGTGCCGAAGATCGCGTAGATCATCGCGCCCCAGCACAGATAGCCGGGGATCATGAGGTCGGTGCCGAACAGGTGCAACGGCGCGGCGTTCGAAAGCCCCCAGAGGATGATCACGAAGGAGAACAGCGTCACGATCGACGAGAGCAGGCCGAGCCCGATGGTTAGGGTCTGCTCGACGAAGTTCTTGACGTCCTCGGTGATGCGCTGGTCCGGGTTGTCGGCCGCGTCGCCCTTGAGCTGCATGCGGTAATGGGTGGCGCCTTGCAGCCATTCGCCCAGATAGTGCCGGGTCAGCCATTGCCGCCAACGGATCTGGAGCCACTGGTTCAGGTACAGCTTGTAGACCGCCAGCGCGATGAAGGTGGAGGCGAGGCCGATGAAGATCCAGATCTCCCTGACGAAACTATCCCAGTCACTTGCCTGCAGCGAGCTGTAGAATCGGTTCTGCCATTGGTTTACCAAGACGTCGATCGCGACCAGCGCCAGCTCCATCGCGATGACAGCGGCGAGCAGGCCGCAGCCGGCCCATTTGTCTTCCGACCGGAAATAAGGGGCGGCGATTCGCCAGACGATCGCGAGCGTGGCGCTGATGTTCTTCACAGAGCTGGGTCTCCTGAGGGGATGTGCACAATTGCCCGGGGCCAAAGACTTGAGACGATGGCGGAAATGGGCGCGCTTAGACTAAAGTCGCAAGTCCTGCAATTTGCGTTGGCTTGTTGCAGCTTGCAACCCTAGCATGGGGCTTAACGGCGCGGGGTGGGGGCCTTCGGGATTTCGCGAGCTTGTGAGCGGACGGGAACCGCTGCATTGGCGAGGAATTCGCGTCCGGCTCGGGGGTTATCGCTTCAGCGTCAAGCAGGATCGGCTGTCCACGCGGGCCGCCTGCCGCACACATGCGTGGGGGAGGAAGACCATGTGGAATCAAGTCTATGACCCGATGCACAGCCCTGTGCTGTCGACGATCGCAGCGGCAATCCCTGTCGTCACACTGCTGGTCCTGATCGCGAGCGGTCGTGTCCAGGCTCATATTGCCGCCGTCATCGCCGTGATCGTGGCCAATTTGATCACGATCTTCGTCTTCACCATGCCGGCGAACATGTCGATCCGCGCCTCGGTGCTGGGCATCGTCACCGGCTTCTTCCCGATCGGCTGGATCGTTCTCAACGTCATCTTCCTCTACCAGGTGACGGTGACCACCGGACGCTTCGAATTGCTCAAGCGCGCGGTCGGCGGCGTCACCGAGGACCGGCGGCTGCAATTGCTGCTGATCGCGTTCTCGTTCGGCGCCTTCTTCGAGGGCGCTTCGGGCTTCGGCACGCCGGTCGCGATCACGGGCGCAGTGCTGATCGGCCTCGGCTTCTCGCCGCTTGCGGCGTCCGGCCTGTCGCTTATCGCCAACACTGCGCCGGTCGCCTATGGCGCGCTGGGCACGCCGATCCAGGGCCTTGCCTCGGTCACCGGGCTCGATCCCTACATCCTCGGCGCGATGGTCGGCCGGCAATTGCCGTTCTTCTCGCTGATCGTGCCGTTCTGGGTGGTGTGGGCGTTCGCGGGCTGGAAGGGCATGAAGGACGTCTGGCCGGCGATCCTGGTCACCGGCGTGTCGTTCGCGGTGCCGCAATTCGTGATTTCGAACTACGTCAATCCCTGGATCGTCGACATCGGCGCATCGCTGATCTCGATGGGCGCGCTGATCCTGTTCCTGAAGGTGTGGCAGCCCAGGCAGCTCTGGCTGTCGCCGGCGCTGCGCGGCCGTGATGAATCGGCCGCCACCATGGCCGCGGCAAAACCGATGGACAAGACGCCGCTCACGCAGAGCGAGCTCTTCAGCGCGCTGTTGCCTTGGATCATCGTCTGCGTCGTGATGCTGATCTGGGGCAACGGCGCCTTCAAGACCTGGGCGAACTCGATCTTCACCTGGAACTATCCCGTTCCCGAGCTGCACCAGATGATCAACAAGATGCCGCCGGTCGCGCCAGGACCGACGAAAGAGAGCGCGGTGTTCGGCTTCACCTATCTGTCGTTCACCGGCACGGGCATGCTGATGGCCGCGATCATCTCCGGCTTCCTGATGGGCGTCGGGCCCGGCAAGCTCGCGATCCAGTACGGCCGCACCATCCGGCTGTGCGCGATCTCGCTGATCACGATCTCGGCGATGCTCGCCATCGGCACGCTGACGCGGCTCTCCGGCGTCGACGCGACGCTCGGTCTCGCCTTCGCGGCAACCGGCGTGCTCTATCCCTTCTTCGGCACGCTGCTCGGCTGGCTCGGCGTGGCGCTGACGGGGTCGGACACAGCCTCCAACGTGCTGTTCGGAAACCTGCAGAAGATCACCTCCGAGCAGCTCGGCCTGTCGCCGATCCTGATGGGCGCGGCGAACTCCTCCGGCGGCGTGATGGGCAAGATGATCGACGCGCAGTCGATCGTGGTCGCCTCCACAGCCACCAATTGGTACGGCCACGAGGGCACGATCCTGCGCTTCGTATTCTGGCACTCGATCGTGCTGGCGTGCCTCGTCGGTGTGCTCGTGACGTTGCAGGCCTATGTCTATCCGTTCACGGCGATGGTCCTGAAGTAGCAGGCCACGCCCGGCTTCGACGCAAATCCCCGCGAGGTTCGCCCCCGCGGGGATTTTTGCGTCGCGCGGGGGCGAACCTTCTCAATGGCGCCACCGTCTTATAGAAGGTGCGGCAGATCAGGTCGGTCGAGAGGTCTCATGGTTTCGCTCAAGCAGATGGTGTGTGCGGCGGTTGCAATGCTCGTGATGTCCACGCTCGCGCGTGCGGAGGACGGTTTTCCGTTCGGCACTGAGATGACGCTGGAGGCGCTGCCGCAGCCGGGCTCGAAGCGGATACCCAACATCGAGATCGGCGACAACGGCGAGGTCGTGCTGGAGCTCTGGTGCAAGGGTGGCAAGGGCCAGTTCTCGGTCGCAGGCAACACCGTGATCTTCGTCCCCGGCCAGATCCAGGACCGGTCCTGCCCGCCGCCAAGGGCCCAGGCCGACGACGATCTCGTCGCGACGCTCGGCAGCGTCGAGACCTGGAAGCGCCAGGGCGACGTGCTCACGCTTCTTGGCCCCAAGCCGCTACGCTTTCGCGTCAACGGGAACTAGCTTTTTCGCTCGCTGTCATTCCCCGCGACCCGGCTACGCCAAGGCTTCGCCGGGGTTCAGGTCCAGGGGCGCCGAAGCTTTAGCGAAGGCGGCAAGCGGGGAATCCAGCACGCAGCGGCCTATCGATGCAACCACAGCCGTCTCGGCGTACTGGATTGCCCGGTCAAGCCGGGCCATGACCAAGAGTAGGTGGCTACGTCACTTCCACACCGACTTGTCAGCGTCCCAGCGCTGGCCTTTCAGCTCCTTGGCGAGCGCCTCGACCGAGCCGTTGTCGTCGGGCTGATCGCCTTCCTCGTCGGCCGCGGCTTCGTCCGAGAGATTGAGCTTGGCGCTGCTGCTCTCATCAGCGGTCGTGGTCGCGGGGCTACCGATCCAGAGCATGAGCTTGTCGGTCGTGCCGGGCTTGTCGGGTGAGACGAGCCCTGCGACCTCGATTGTGTCGGTGAGCTCGAGTGCCGGGAAATCCAGGTTCGGACGCTTGAAGACCAGCTTGAGCTTGCCGGTCGCCGGGTTGAAGCTTTGCGAGACCGGCTTTGCCGCGAGCGTCCTGCTCAGCACGCCCGCGACGGCTGATGCGAGCTTGTCGCGATTGATCTTGTCGCCGTCGCGCCAATCGGCGGCGGGGATGCGGATGGTGCGGTCCATCTCGGTGATGCCCGCGGTCCAGCCCGCGACGGTGACGCCGGGCATCGCCTTGAATTTCGCCAGCAGGGCGCCGGCGCGCTCCGGATCGACCGACATGTTGATGGTCTGCTCGCCGGCGCGCAGCGCGTCGCAGCCGACATTGAGGCTCGCCAGCGTCACCTCGACGTCCTGGCCCTTCAGGCTCTTCAGGAAATCGGTCGCGGTATCGAGCTTGACCTTGACCGCGATCGCTTCCGGCGAGACGTCGGTGAAATCCTTCGGCTGCGGCGTGATGCCGTCGTCGGAGGTCTGGTTGTCCAGAAACTCCTTCTCGCTGAGATCGGAATTGTCGGGCGAGGTGACTTCGGTCATGGTCTGGCCAATGCTGATCTGGCCGCGGAATTCGAACGTATCCCCGGCCTGTTTGCGCAGCAGCTTGACGGTGACGGGTGCCTTCGCGCCGAGGCTCTGCGTCGTGCCCGTCAGGCTCTGGCCCGCGACTTGGAGATTGACGACGAAGCGGTCCTTGCGGTCGGAATTCTTCGCGACGGGATAACAGACGTCGAGCACGGCCGCGGTGACGGTCTTGCCCTGGCGTGTCTCCTTCAGGATCACGTCGGCATTGCCGTCCATCAGCCCGTCGATCGAGGTGAAATAGCGCGTCTCGGCGCCGCCGGGCGCCGTGGCCTTCGGCGACAGCTTCATCTGGGCGGATGCGACCTCAGGCGAAACTGCAAGCAGAGCCGCCAATAAAACTGTCGGGCAAACCAGAAGCGCGCGCATCGACGAAATCCTCGGGCAGTGGGGCATGATCTGGAAAAGTGTGAAGCGGTTTTCCGATAGGATCATGCCCAAACATTAGAATCGGCGCGTCACCGTAGTGGGTTTTGGCCGCCGGTTGAATTGGAAAGCATGGACCATGATCGGCAAAAAAGAAGGCCGCCCGGAGGCGGCCTTCGCAACACTGTCAGGTGAGGATCGGCCTTAGAAGCCGCCCATGCCGCCGCCCGGCATGGCGGGCCCGGCTTCCTTCTTCGGGGACTCGGCGACCATGGCCTCGGTGGTCACCAGCAGGCCGGCGATCGAGGCGGCGTCCTGGAGCGCGGTGCGCACCACCTTGGCGGGGTCGATGATGCCCTTCTCGACCATGTCGACGTAGTCCTCGGTCTGGGCGTCGAAGCCGAAGGTCTCGGACTTGTTCTCCAGGATCTTGCCGACGACGATCGAGCCTTCCACGCCCGCGTTCTCGGCGATCTGGCGAAGCGGAGCTTCCAGCGCCTTCAACACGATGTTGATGCCGGCCTGCACGTCCGCATTGGCGTTGGTGAGGCGGCCCACCGCCTTCTTGGCGCGGAGCAGCGCGACGCCGCCGCCGGGGACGATGCCTTCCTGCACCGCGGCGCGGGTGGCGTTGAGCGCGTCCTCGACGCGGTCCTTCTTCTCCTTGACCTCGATCTCGGTCGCGCCGCCGACGCGGATCACCGCGACGCCGCCAGCGAGCTTGGCGAGGCGCTCCTGGAGCTTCTCACGGTCGTAGTCCGAGTTGGTCTCCTCGATCTGGGCCTTGATCTGGCCGACGCGGGCCTCGATCTCCGGCTTCTTGCCGGCGCCCTTGACGATCGTGGTGTTCTCCTTGTCGATCACCACCTTGCCCGCGCGACCCAGCATCTTCACCGTGACGCTCTCGAGCTTGATGCCGAGGTCTTCGGAGATGAGCTGACCGCCGGTGAGGATCGCGAGGTCCTCGAGCATGGCCTTGCGGCGATCACCGAAGCCCGGCGCCTTGACGGCGGCGACCTTCAGGCCGCCACGGAGGCGGTTGACCACCAGGGTGGCCAGCGCCTCGCCCTCGACGTCCTCGGCGATGATGACGAGCGGCTTGCCCGACTGCACCACGGCTTCCAGCACGGGCAGCATGGCCTGCAGGCCGGAGAGCTTCTTCTCGTGCAGGAGGATGTAGGCGTCCTCGAGCTCGGCGGTCATCTTCTCGGGGTTGGTGACGAAGTAGGGCGACAGATAGCCGCGGTCGAACTTCATGCCCTCGACGATGTCCACCTCGGTGTCGAGCGACTTGTTCTCCTCGACGGTGATGACGCCCTCGTTGCCGACCTTCTGCATCGCCTGCGCGATCATCTTGCCGATGGCAGCATCGCCGTTGGCCGAGATGGTGCCGACTTGGGCGACCTCGGAGGAAGCGGCGACCGGCTTGGCGCGCTTCTCGATGTCCTTGACGACGGCCGCAACCGCGGCGTCGATGCCGCGCTTGAGGTCCATCGGGTTCATGCCGGCAGCAACCGACTTGGCGCCTTCGCGCACGATGGCCTGGGCCAGCACGGTCGCGGTGGTGGTGCCGTCGCCGGCGAGGTCGTTGGTCTTGGAGGCGACCTCACGGACCATCTGGGCGCCCATGTTCTCGAACTTGTCTTCGAGCTCGATCTCCTTGGCGACGGTGACGCCGTCCTTGGTGATGCGGGGCGCGCCAAAACTCTTCTCGATGAGGACGTTGCGGCCCTTCGGACCGAGCGTCACCTTGACGGCGTTGGCGAGAATGTCGACGCCGCGCAGCATGCGTTCGCGTGCGTCTCCGGAAAACTTGACGTCCTTGGCAGCCATGTTCTGCAATCCCTGTTACTTCGTGATGGGTCTTGTTTCGTGATGTGTCTTGTGTGTTCGTCGCATCAATTCCGGGATCCGAAGTGAGAACCCGGCGGAATGATGGATGCCCGGATCTGATGATCCGGGCATGGCATTCAGCGGCCGTTCAGGCGTCTGGCCTTAGGCCATCACGCCCATGATGTCGGACTCTTTCATGATCAGGAGATCTTCGTTGTCGATCTTGACCTCGGTGCCCGACCACTTGCCGAACAGCACGCGGTCGCCGACCTTGAGGTCGATCGGGATCAGCTTGCCAGCCTCGTCGCGGCCGCCGGGGCCAACGGCGACGATTTCGCCCTGGGACGGCTTTTCCTTGGCGGTGTCGGGAATGATGATGCCGCCCTTGGTCTTTGCCTCGGCATCGATACGTTTGACCACGACACGGTCATGCAGCGGACGAAATTTGGATTTAGCCATGACGTTTCCCTTTGGAGGCTCGCTTCGGAAGTAGTGGAGGTGGGTGAGGGGCAGCGCTGCCGTCCGCCCTCTTGCAAGGATCGAACGGCGCGCTTAGCAATCGGTCTTTCCGAGTGCTAATAGTCCGCCCGGGAATATGGCTTGGCCGCGATCCTGTCAAGCAAAGGTGGTTAAGCGATTGGTGAGGCGGATATAGGATGGTGGCATTGGAAACTTGTTCGGAGCGTCGGCGTATAAAAGGACGCCATTGCTCCGGCAGCGGTTTTGCGCTTGGCTGCGTGTGGGGTGCGGCCATGGTCTTGTTCGGGGGAATGCCATGATCAGTTCAGCTCACGCGCGCACGGTCGCCAATCTGGCGGCGGCCTCTTGCCTGGCGCTGCTGCTGGGCGCTTGCGGCGGCGGCATGAGCCTGCCGTCCTTCTCTTCGTCCTCACCGCCGCCCGAGGCCGAGCCCGGCGCCGGTCCGGAAATGCCCGCGTCGATCCGCGCCGACGAGGTCGTCGGCCGCTGGGGCCTCGCCTCGTTCCAGAACCCGGCCGACCGCGCCCGCACCGAGGCTGCCGCCCGGGCCCAGTGCAAAAATCCCTACGTGATCACCGCCGGTTCCTCCGGCGGTGTGATCATGCATCTGGCGGACCAGGCGACGCCGCAGGAGCTGCGGCTGAAGGGCTCGCCCAGCGGCAAGAACTATATCGGGCCGGCGGGTCCGACGCCCGGCGAGCAGGACCGCGAGATCGTCTCCTTCGACGGCCGCGTCCTCATCACCCGCTTCATCGACAAGGACGCCGCCACCCGCTACGGCAACATGGTCTACGTCCGCTGCGCGCCGAGAGCGTAGGCACCGCTCGTCGTCATGCCACGCGAAGGCGAGGCATCCAGTAATCGCCGCCAGTGCTTGAGCCGAGATGCCCGCGTTTACTGGATCGTCCGCCCCGGTGCGCATTTGCGCACAAGGCGGACGATGACAGTGGCGGAAGGGGCCCAAACAAAAAAACGCCGGCTTGCGCCGGCGTTTTGTTTTTCAGAGTGTCGCGTCCGCTCAGTCGAACAGCGCGTCGATGTCGTCCTGCGAGGCGTGGCCGACGTCGCCGGCGAGCTTCGGGCCGTTGAGGAGTTTTTCGTCCTCGCTGCGGGTGTCGGCCGGCGCGGGCACATGGGACTTGATCGCGTCGACCCCGCCCCAGATCTCCATCATGGAGTTGATGTGCTGCTCGATGAACTTCATCGTGGTCATGACCTTGCTGATGCGCTGGCCGGTCAGGTCCTGGAAGTTGCAGGCTTCGAAGATCGAGATGACGCGTTCCTGGATGTCGTCGGCGAGCAGCTTCTGCTGATCGGCCGATTGCACCTTGGACATCGCGCTGGCCGCCTGATCGATCGACTCGGCGGCTTCGAGGATCTGCTGGGTCGCCTGTTCGGTGCCGCCGACGACCGCGCCGAGCTCGCCATTGACCTTGGCCATTTCGCCGCCGTCGAAGCTCTTGCCGTGCAGCGTCGCGATCTCGCGCTTGGTACGGTCGATGGCGTCGTGGATGAGGTCGAGCTCGACCTTCAGCTTCTCGCACTGCTCGATCTGCGCCCGGTAAGTATCGAGCATGGTACGAGCTTCGGAGAGCTCGTGGGCGGTGGACGCGTCGATCGCCGCCATGGCAGCGCTGCCGGACAAGGGCACAGTGCCCTTCGCCATCTGTGCGCGGATCGCACGCAACTCGGCCATGATCTCGCTATGCATCGGCGCAGCCTCCTCAATCATTTCGGGGCTGGGCATCTCGCCGACAATAGCCTCTTCGACACGAAAACGTTTGCGGTGAATAGCCATAGATACTCCCCCCACCTCACTCACGCGTCTTTGTAGGCAGAAGCGATTTAACACGAAGTTCACAGCCGGAACTGTCGTGCGGCCGCGCGCGACGGCGTGCAAACGGGCGATTAACCATGGGTGCGCGGCGTTCATCGAAAATAAACGCTGATCGCCAAATTGCACGGCCAATGACGACGTGGTGAATCGAAACGCCGTGGCCGTTTACCAAACAAAACGGCTTTTGCTCTTTATTGACCACGTCGCGAGCGTGGATCAGCCAGACGCGTTCGACGGCGAATGTAACTAGACGAAACAGTACAGAGTACGTCGATGTTCAAAAAAATGTCTGTCGCGCTGCTTGGCAGCGCTTGCACCTTCGTAGCCGGCGCGACCAGCGCTAGCGCCTTCGACAACACCGTGCCGAACGATCCGCCTGCGGTGCTCTACCAGCCGCAGGTGCCGCCGGCACCGGTGCGCGTCGCCTCCAATGCGAACATGGGCGGCGGCTTCATCGAGTTCATGTTCGGCGACGGGCCCGGCCGCGGTCCGGCCTACGCTCCGCAGCAGCCGATGTATCAGCAGCAGCCGGGTTATTACGACCAGCGCCGTCTGCCGCCGATGGGCGAGCCTCAGCCGCAGGGAGCCGGCGTGCAGCCGGAAGCGGTCGACCCGCGGCAGCGTCAGTTCGATCCGAGATTCGAGAAGCAACTTGTTGACTATAGCGGCACGGAAAGCGTCGGCACCCTGGTGGTCGATACGCCGAACAAGTTCCTCTATCTCGTCGAGGGCAACGGCAAGGCGATGCGCTACGGCATTGGCGTCGGACGTCCCGGCTTCACCTGGTCTGGAGTGAAGTCGATCACGGCCAAGCGCGAATGGCCGGCTTGGACGCCGCCGGCGGAAATGATCGCGCGCCGCCCCGATCTGCCACGGCACATGGAGGGCGGCCCGGAAAACCCGCTTGGCGCGCGCGCGATGTATCTGGGCTCGACGCTCTACCGCATCCATGGCTCCAACGAGCCCTGGACCATCGGCACCAACGTCTCCTCCGGCTGCATTCGCATGCGCAATGAGGACGTCATCGACCTCTACGGCCGCGTCAATGTCGGCACCAGGGTCGTGGTGATGTAGGCGCATCGCGCTCGAAACTAAAACGGCCGCCTCATCGGCGGCCGCTTTCGTTTGGCGCAAGGATTAAGAAGCATCAGGCGTAGTCGCTGCCGCCATCGTCGCCGCCGCCGAAGTCGCTATCGTCGGCGACGTCCACGTTGTCGTCGTCATTGTCGTTCTGATCGTTGTAATTCCGGTCGTCGTTTGACGCCTGGTCGGCGAAGCCCTGGCGGGAAGCGTCGCCGTGGTCGCCTTTGGAGCCGATGTCGTCGACACCGGCATCGCGCGCGAGCGATCCGCCGGACTGGTCGCTACCGCTCCAGAGGCTGCGGTCGCCCAGGGCGTTGGTGTCGCCGAAGGCCTGCTGGTGCGATCCGCCCATCATGCCGCGAATGCTGGAGAGCAGCAGTGAGCCGCCGACGACGCCGGCTGCGGCTGCCGCCGCCGTGCCGAGGAACGAGCCGCCGCCACCGCCGACGGGCGGGGCACCATAGCCCTGACCTGGACCTTGACCTGGACCTTGGCCTTGACCGTAAGGCGGCTGGCCGTAACCGGGCTGGGTCTGCTGCATCGCCTGGCCGCTGTTCCAAACCGGCCGCGAGTCGCGCGGCGGCACGTTCGGAACCGAGCCGCGCGACGGACCGCCGCCGAACAGCGTGTCGCGCATGGTATCCAGGAAGCCGCCGGACTGCGCCTGCTCGGGCGCCTGCCCCGCCTCCAGTTCCTGGATGCGGGCGTGGGCGCGTTTCAGCGCCTCGTCCTGCAACAGCACGGTCTGCACCAGCGCATAGATCGCGCCGGGCGCCTTGCGCAGGCCGTCGGAGATCGCGGCGATCGCGTCGGGATCGCGGGGTGCATTTTCCAGTTTCGAAAGCCGGTCGAAAAGCTCGTCGACGAGTTGGCGTTCCTGCGGCGTCATGGTCAGTCTCCCTCGCGCAAAACAAGCGCGAGGGAGATGTAGGGTTCCATTGTGGCCCCAACAGTGCCGGCAGGATTAAATTTCGGTATGCGACAAGCTGCCTCGCAAGGTCGGCTTTCTCACAAGACCCGCTTTCGCCGGTTTCACCCCAGCGTGACGCCGCTGTCCGTCAGCAGACGCGCGAAGTCGTCGCCGGCGAGATACGCGTGCTCGCGTTCGCGGACATCCGTCATTGGGTCGAGGCCGGTAAGGATGTCGTCGACGAAACCGGGATGGCACATCACGAGGCCGCCATCGGGGAGGCCCTCCAGGAACTGTCGCATCAGCTCGCCGAAATCGGCCGCCCGGGTGAAGTCGTAGGCGCCGGCGAAGCCGGGATTGAAGCTGAGGCCCGCGCTGCCGGCGCGGCGGCGGAATTGCGCGCTGAGGATGTCGAGCACCATGGCTTTCGGTGAGGCCAGCCGCTGCATAAGCGGCAGGTCGCGGCCGCCCTGGCGCACCCAGGCTTTTGGCGCGATTTCACTGACCGCGTCGACAAAGCCGTCGCGCACCTGCGGATAGAGCTGCACATGCTGATGGCCGTCGACGAAGTCAGGCGCGCGCCCGAACGCTTTCGCGAAGGCTGCCAGCTGCGCCTTCACCTCGTTGCGAAAGAATTCGCGGTCGAGCCTTCGCGCAAGGCCTGCGCGCAGCAGTTTCGGAAACGGGAGAAACATGTCGCCGTCGAGCGGACGGAAATGCATGGTCAGCGGCCGGAATGGCGCCGACAGCGTCACGTGCAGTCCGATCGCGCAGCGCGGGCTTGTCTTCACTGAAGCCTGAAGCTCCTCGACCTCGCTGCGCTCGATGGCAGGTCCCACCATCATCACGGAAGTGGCGTTGAGACGGCCGCGTTCGATCAGGTCGCGGATGGCGCGATTGACGCCTGGGCTGATGCCGTAATCGTCGGCGCAGAGCCATATCCGCCGCGGCGGCGCGGCCGCGCTCATTCGGCCGCCGTCCTCTTCGAGGCGTCGGCCTTGTCGGACTCGAAATGCTTTTCGCTGTGCTCGGCAACGAAGTAGATCGGGCGCGCCTTCAGCTCGGAGAGGATCTTGCCGATATATTCGCCGACGATGCCGATCATGATGAGCTGCACGCCGCCGATGGTCATCAGGCCGATCACGAGCGAGGGATAGCCTGGCACCTGCTTGCCGGTGGTCCAGACCTCCCAGAGGATCGACAGGCCAAACAGGAAGGCGCCGCCGGCGAGGATCACGCCGAGCAGGCTGGCGAAGCGCAGCGGCGCCACCGAGAACGAGGTCACTCCTTCGATCGAAAGACCAAGCAGACGTGCGGCGCTGAAGGTTGTCACGCCATGGGTGCGCGGCGCGGGCTCGTAATCGACGCGGATCTGGCGGAAGCCGATCCAACTCGCGAGGCCTTTGAAGAAGCGGTTGCGCTCCGGCAGCTGCCTGAGTGCTGCGACGGCGCGCGGTGACAGCAGCCGGAAGTCGCCGGCGTCTTCAGGGATCTTCTGGCGCGCGCCCCAATTGATCAGCGCGTAGAAGCCGCGCCCGGCGAGCCGCCGCAGGAAGGGCTCGTTGTCGCGATGCGCCTTGGCGGTATAGACGACGTCGTAGCCGTCCTCGATCCAGTGCCGCACCAGCTGCTCGACCAGCGCCGGCGGATGCTGGCCGTCGCCGTCCATGAACATCACCGCGCCGAGCCGGGCATGGTCGAGGCCGGCCATCAGCGCGGCCTCCTTGCCGAAATTGCGCGACAGCGACACCACCTGGACGTCGACCGCGTCGGCCGGCAGTGAGCGGGCGATTGCCAGCGTCGCGTCCGCGCTGCCGTCGTCGACATAGACGACCTCGCAAGCCAAGCGATAGCGCTGCCGCAAGGTCTTCGCGATGTCGCAGATGCGCTGGTGCAGGGCGGCGAGGCCCGCCGCCTCGTTGTAGACGGGGACGACAATCGACAGTCCCTTCGCGGCAGCGCTCGCCGCGGTGGTCGTCATGCCGGAAACGTCAGAGCCCAGCGTCATCGATCAAGGTTCCAGAGGCGTTCAAGGTCATCTCAACAGCATATGGTAGCTGCCGTTTCCTGTCGCTACGCTGAACGGACCTGGGGCTCACTGCCGCAGGAACGCCTCGAGCTTGGCAAACAGCGGGTTCTCCCGGTCGAACACGTAGTCGAGCGAGACCACCGAGACGGTCTCGGCGCCATGCGCGCGGAGGAAGCTTGCGAGCGCATAGAGCTGGCCCGGCGGGCAGTGCAGCGTGAGCATCCCCGACGAGGTCGGGCCGCCGAACGGCGCTTCGACGCCGAAGCGGTCGTGGGCTTCGCCGAGCAGGGCTGCGTCGCACTGCCCGAAGCGGGTGCGGACCTCGCGGTACTTGTTGGCCCGCGCCCGCGCCGCGATGTGATCGAGGATGATTCGCGCGGTCTCTCGCGCCTGCGGCGACCAGTCGGCGTCCCTTGAGGCGACCAGATTGGCCTGGCTGCGCAGGATCACGCCGTCGTCGAGCACTCGGAGGCCATTGGCAGCGAGCGTCGCGCCTGTCGTGGTGATGTCGACGATCAGCTCGGCGGCGCCGGCTGCCGGCGCGCCTTCGGTCGCGCCGGTGCTTTCGACGATGCGGTAATCGGTGATGCCGTGGCTCGAGAAAAAGGTACGGGTGAGGTTGATGAACTTGGTCGCGACCCGCATCCGCATGTGATGCTGCTCGCGGAAGCCGGTGGTGACGTCGTCGAGGTCGGCCATGGTGCGGACATCGATCCACGCCTGCGGCACCGCGACGACGACGTCGGCGTAGCCGAAGCCAAGCCCCTCGATCAGCGCGACGCGCTTGTCGGCGTCCGCGATGTTCTCGCGCACCAGATCTTCCCCTGTGACGCCGAGATGCGCCACGCCGCGCGACAATTGCGAGGCGATCTCGCTGGCCGAGAGATAGGCGACCTCGACATTGTCGAGATCCGCGATCGTGCCGCGATAGTCGCGCGCGCCACCGGCCTTCGACAGCTTGAGGCCTGCGCGGGCGAAAAAGGCCTCAGTGTTCTCCTGAAGGCGGCCCTTGGAGGGAACTGCCAGAACGAATGGCGCGCTCATGATTTGAGCTCCTTGCGGCCGATCCGGGTCAGCGCATCGACCCAGACGGAGAATCCCACGGCCGGAATCGGGTCGGGCGACCCGAGCTGGGTCATCAGCCCGTCATAGCGGCCGCCGGCAACCAGCGGCTCGGCGCCGTTGCCCCTGTGATGCACTTCGAATTCGAAGCCGGTGTAGTAGTCGAGACCGCGTCCGAACGCGGTCGAGAAGCGCGTCTGCTTCACGTCGATGCCGCGCGCCGCCATGAAGCCGACCCGGCTCTCGAACTGATCGATGGCAGCAGCGAGATCGAGCTTTGCGTCAGTGGTGAGCGCGCGCAGCTCGGCGACGGCGTGGTCGGGATTGCCGGAGATTCCGAGGAAGCGCTTGAGCACGGCAATGGCCTCACGCGGCAGCGCGCCGCCCTTCAGCGTCGACTGCTCGAGGAAGCGGTCGGCGATCTCGGCCGTGGTGCGGCCGCCGACATTGGTGGTGCCGGCGATCGACATCAGATCGGTGACGAAGGCGAGCGCTGCCTTGCGGTCGGAGCCGGCGAGCGCGGCGAGCACGCCTTCATATTCGCTGCGCGTCGCGGTGGTCGCGGCTGCCAGCCGCTCCAGATCCTGCTCCAGGCTGATCTTGCGGTTGAAATCCTTGATCAGGCGGCGGCGCCAGACCGGATAGAGGTCGAGCGCATCGAGCAGCGCGTTGAACAGCGCCACGTCGCCGGTACGGATCTCGACGTCGCGGACGCCGAAGGCGGCGGTTGCTTCCAGCGCCAGCGCGAGCATCTCGGCATCCGCCGCGGCACGATCCTGGCGGCCGAACGACTCGATGCCGGCCTGGAGAAATTCGCTAGCCTGGCCGCCGCGGTAACGAAACACCGGGCCAAGATAGCTGAACCCGGCCGGCTGGCCGGCGCGGCCCGAGGCGAGATAGTCGCGCGCTACCGGAATGGTCAGGTCCGGGCGCAGGCAGAGCTCCTCGCCGGACGGGTCCGTGGTCAGGTACAGGCTCTTGCGGATGTCCTCGCCGGAGAGGTCCAGGAACGGCTCGGCCGGTTGCAGGATGGCGGGCTCGGCCCTGACATAGCCGGCCTGCGCGAACGACAGCAACAGCGTGTCCGCCCAGGCGGCGGAGCCGGCAGCATTTGAGGTGGCAGTCGTGGTCATGGCAGCGAGTCCATCGTCCCGGCGGAACCGGGCAGGGCAAGGAAGTGAATTGGCGCAGGCCTTAGCATGGCCCGATAGCGGTTTCGACCTCCAAAGGATCAATCGCTTAACGGGTCGGCCTCCGGGATCAAGCCGAGATCAAGCCGTCTTGCCACCCCAATCGCCCAGCACCGCCTGCACCAGCGCCAGCGCGGCCACTGCAGCGGTGTCGGCCCGCATGATCCGGGGTCCCAGGGCCAGCCGCAGGATTTTCGGCTGCCGCAGCAGCAGCGCCCGCTCTTCCTCGGCAAAGCCGCCTTCGGGGCCGATCAGCACGTCGATGCCTTCCGCCGGGCGTGCGCCTTGCAGGCTCTGAATGGGGTTTTCGACCTCCGCCGCCTCGTCGCAGAAGATCAGCAGCCTGCCGGCGGCGCGCTGGCTGAGGAAACGCTCCAGCGGCGTCGGCTCGGCAACGGTGGCGATGCTGAGAATGCCGCATTGCTCGGCCGCCTCGACCACATTGGCGCGCATCCGCTCGGTATTGACCCGGGAGGCCTGGGTGAACCGGGTCAAGACCGGCTGAAGTGTGGCGGCGCCCATCTCGATGGCCTTCTGCACCATGTAGTCGAGCCGAGCATGCTTGAGCGGGGCGAAGACGTAGGCGAGATCGGGCAGTCGGTCCTGCGGCCGGGTCTGCTGGAGGATGACGAGGCCGTCCGGGCGCTTGCGGCCTTCAATGGCGGCCTGCCACTCGCCGTCACGCCCGTTGAACGCCAAAACCTCGGCCCCGGCGGCAAGCCGCAGCACATTGCCGAGATAATTGCTCTGGTCGCGGTCGAGCTCGACCCTGCCGTCCTGGGCAAGGGGGGCGTCGACGAACAGGCGGGGGCCGCGGAAATCGTGGGAGGGCATCGTTCAAGGGTCCAATTTGGCGCCGTTCTTAACCGAATGCAGTACTTTCGGGGTAAATATTGCCAAATTGGTGCGTCGGCGCGCCGCGCTCTTGCCCTATT
This sequence comes from Bradyrhizobium nivariense, assembly GCF_029846715.1. GTDB lineage: Bacteria > Pseudomonadota > Alphaproteobacteria > Rhizobiales > Xanthobacteraceae > Bradyrhizobium. Next base: position 55,833 of record NZ_JARVWW010000019.1, on the reverse strand, counting down.
CGACGGGTTGTTAAGGGCCGGCGGGAATCGTAAAATCGCGAGCACGCTGGTTGCGCTTCAATTGGGAAGACGCCGAATCCCGCGAGCTCCTGCCGGAGAGACTGCCTTGATGATCCGTCATTTGATGGTTCCGATCACTGCCGCCATGGTCACGATGGGCGCCGCGGGTGCCTATGCGCAGGGTTTCCCTGCGCCGCTGCCCGGCCAGGCCGCAACCAGTTCCGCGTTCCCGCCCGTGAATGGCTCCGCGCCGACCGCCTCCGTCGGCGGCGCGCCGCAATCGTCCTTCCCCGTGAACGGCGCCGCGCCCGTCGGTGGTGGCGCCGGCGCTTTCAGTGCCGCCCCGCCGACGCAAGGCGGTCCCGGCGAGGACTGCATGAAGGCCTTCATGCCTCTGCGCGAGGATGCCGAGAAGCGCGGCAAGCTGATCAAGGCCGCGAGCGACCGTCACGCCCCGCCTGACGAGGCCTGCAAGCTGATCCGCAACTTCAGCCAGGCTGAGACCAAGATGATCAAGTACATCGAGGCCAACGCCTCGAAGTGCGGGATTCCGGCGCAGGTCGGCGCGCAGATGAAGGACGGCCACAAGAACACCGAGGCCATGGCGGCGAAGGTCTGCAATGTTGCGCAGCAGATGCAGAACCAGCCGCGCGGTCCGGCCGGTCCGTCGTTGAGCGAAGTGCTGGGTTCGGGATCGGCGCCCGAGGCCAATGCTGGCAAGAAGGGCGGCAGCACCTTCGACACACTCAACGGCAACGTCCTGACCCGATGAGCGACACATCCGCCCGCGTTGCCGATTCCACCGGCAACTGGGTCGATACGCGCGCGCCGCGATGGGCGCGGCCTTACTTGCGGCTCTCCCGCTTCGATCGTCCGATCGGCTCCTGGCTGCTGCTGATGCCGTGCTGGTGGTCGGCGGCGCTCGCGGCCGGCATGGCGCACGACGTCCGCCGCCTGCCGCTCACCATCGTCCTGTTCTTCATCGGCGCCTTCGTCATGCGCGGAGCGGGCTGTACCTGGAACGACATCACCGACCGCGATCTCGACGACAAGGTCGAGCGCACCCGCTCGCGGCCCCTGCCGTCGGGGCAGGTGAGCGCGAAGCAGGCGCTGGCCTTCATGGTCGCGCAGGCGCTGATCGGGCTCGTGGTGTTGCTGCAGTTCAACCGCTTCGCGATTCTGACCGGCATTGCCTCACTGCTGATTGTCGCGGTCTACCCGTTCATGAAGCGCATTACATGGTGGCCGCAGATCGTGCTCGGGCTCGCCTTCTCCTGGGGCGCCTTGATGGGCTTTGCCGTCACCTTCGGGCGCATCGACGTCACCGCGCTCGTGCTCTATGCCGGCGCGATTTCCTGGGTGATCGGCTACGATACGATCTACGCGCATCAGGACGCCGAGGACGACGCGCTGATCGGCATCAAGTCCACCGCGCGCCTGTTCGGCGCCCATACCCATCAGGCGCTGATCCTGTTCTACGGCCTTGCGGTGATGCTGATCGGCGTGGCGCTGGCGTCAGGCGACGCGCGCTGGCCGGCCTGGCTCGGACTTATGGCCTTCGCCGTGCATTTGGCGTGGCAGATCGCGCGGCTTAATATCAGCGACGGCGAACTCTGCAAGCGCCTGTTCTATTCGAACAGGGATGCGGGGCTGCTGCTGTTTGCGGGTTTGCTGGCCGACGCGGTGATGCGGGCGGCTTAATTCCGCGCGATGATCTCGCGCTCATCGCGATGCACCGACAACTCCCGTGCGACACCGGTGCGGCGGCGCATCAAAAATTTCGGACGGCGGGCGCGGATCGCATTGGCGCGGCGACGGCGCGGCGCGGGCTTGCGTGCGCCTTCGTCGAGCTGCGGAAGCGCGAACAGCTGGCTCCAGATCGCCCAGGCCTCAACGAGTTCGTCGCCATCGGCGCTGACCAGCAGCGGAACGGAGAGCGAGGGATCGCGGTGCACGAGGACGAGGGTCTGGGCCTCGTCGTTGCCGCGCAGCGCGACGCCGGTGAAGTCGCTGACGCGGACGTTGATCGCCATCCGCATGCCGCGGACGGCACGGCGCAGCACGACACGTTCGCGATGAAGCTCGATCTGCCGGACATAGCCGTCGGCGCGCGGATCATGCGCATCGAAGCGGACCGGAAGGGAAAGGGGGTCGAGCCGCAGGCTGCGGCTCGACCCGGCGGGAGTGACCCCGCTTGTTGCTGTTTGACGCCTCACGGCTTTAGTTCTCCCCGCCGGGATTATGTTCCCGGTCGATGCGCGGACCTTAGCGCGGGCCTTTCCGAAACCGCTTAAAAAGGCTGGTTAATCCAGCGTCACCGTCGCGCATGATTGACAAGACCTTGGCGCGCATGATTGACGAGACGTTGCGCGCAAGGTGCGAATCTGAGCTTTTGGTGGGCTGAAAATGCTTGAAGTCCGCGCTATCAGGGCACATCTGTGGGTTCCGGTCCCGAACCTCGCCCCAACAGGATTTCGTTTGTGAACCCTTCACCAAGCTCGACGCTTTCGCCCAAGGATTCGTCCACAGCCGGTCGCGACCTGTTCGACCAGTCTGCGCTCTCCGATCTCGCGCAGCGGCTGGTGGAGGCTGCGAAGCGCGCCGGCGCGGATGCGGCCGATGCGGTCGCGGTGCGCGGCGTCTCGCAAGGCGTCGAAGTGCGCGACGGTCGCGTCGAGGAATCCGAGCGGTCCGAGGGCGACGATGTCGGCCTGCGCGTGCTGGTCGGCCGGCGCCAGGCGGTGGTCTCGACCAACGACGCCAGCGGCGATGCCGTGACCAAGCTTGCCGAGCGTGCGGTTGCGATGGCACGCGTGGCGCCCGACGACAAATATGTCGGCCTTGCCGATCCCGCGCTGCTCGCGCACGATTTCCCCGATCTCGATCTGCTCGACCCTGACGTGCCCGCGACCTTGGAGCTCGAGCGCCGCGCGCTCGAAGCCGAGGCCGCGGCGCTCGGCGTGAAGGGCGTGAGCAAATCCGGCGGCGCCTCGGCCTCCGCCGGCATGGGCGGCATGGTGCTCGTCACCTCTACCGGCTTCCACGGCTCTTATCTGCGTTCCAGCCAGGGCATCTCGGCCACCGCCATTGTCGGCGAAGGCACCGGCATGGAGCGCGACTACGACTTCACCTCGGCGCCGCATGGTGCCGATCTGCTGTCGCCGGAGATCGTCGGCCGTTCCGCGGGCGAGCGCACCGTGGCGCGCGCCAATCCGCGCAAGGTCGAGACCTGCAAGGTGCCGGTGGTGTTCGATCCGCGCGTCGCGGGCTCGCTGGTCGGTCACGTCGTCGGCGCCATCAACGGCGCTTCGATCGCGCGCAAGACCAGCTTTTTGAAGGACAAGCTCGGCCAGCAGCTGTTCGCCAAGAACATCCGCATCATCGACGATCCCTTGCGCAAACGCGGCCTGCGCTCGCAGACGTTCGACGCCGAAGGCGTTGCCGTGAAGAAGATCGCGCTGATCGACGAAGGCGTGCTGACGACCTGGCTGCTCGACTGCGCCACCGCGCGTGAGCTCGGCCTCACCACCACCGGCCACGCCCATCGCGGCGTCTCCTCCTCGCCGTCGCCCGGGCCCTACAATCTTCATCTCGAACCCGGCACGCCGACGCCGGCCGAGCTGATCGCCGACATCAAGCAGGGTTTCTACGTCACCGATTTGATCGGCTCGGGCGTCAACGGCGTCACCGGCGATTACAGCCGCGGCGCCTCCGGCTTCTGGATCGAGAACGGCGAACTCACTTATCCCGTGAGCGAGGTGACGATCGCCGGCCATCTGTTCGAGATCTTCAAGTCGATGCAGCCGGCGAACAATCTCGAGTTCCGCTACGGCGTCAATGCGCCGACGGTGCGCATCGAGGGTTTGACGCTTGGCGGACGTTGACGCGAACTCAACAGGCGAAACCATCCTGGCGCGTGACGCGGCGCTACTGCAAGACACGGTGCGGGAGGCAGGCGCGCTCGCGCAGTCGATGTTCCGCACCGAGCTGAGGAAGTGGACCAAGGGCGTGTCCTCACCGGTCTCGGAAGCCGACATCGCCGTCAACGACCTTCTCGAAGCGCGCCTGCGCGCAGCGACGCCAGACTATGGCTGGCTGTCGGAGGAGAGCGCCGACGACGAGGTGCGGCTGTCGCGGCGGCTGACCTGGATCGTCGATCCCATCGACGGCACCCGCAACTACCTCAATGGTCATGACGAATGGTGCGTCAGCGTCGCGCTGGTCGAGGATGCCTCGCCCGTCCTCGCCGCGGTGTTCGCGCCGACCAGCGACGAGTTCTTCTTCGCGGCCCGGGGGTATGGCACGACCCTCAACGACGCGCCGGTACGGGCGACGGCTGGATCCGAGCTCGACTTCTCGCGTGTCGCGGGCCCGAAGCCCCTGGTTGAGCGCCTGAAGCCGTCACTGGGCGAGATCAAGCTGCATCCGCGAATCGGTTCGCTCGCGCTGCGGCTCTGCCGGGTCGCCCATGGCGCGCTGGATGCGGCTTTTGCGGGGGGCAACAGCCATGATTGGGACCTTGCGGCGGCCGATTTGATCGTGCAGGAAGCGGATGGTAGGATGAGCGACCTCTCCGGAGATCCCATCCTCTATAACCGCCGGGAAGTCACGCACGGGGTGCTGGTGGCAGCGGGCCGCGATCGTCATGCGAACATTGTCGCGCATTTTCGAAACCGCCCCTTGCCGTGAAGCGCTTTCTCGTGCTTGTCGAACACTGCTTTGCCGGGCAGCCCGTTAGGAACAGAACCCATGCCAGATAGTGCCCCGCAACAACTGCTCCACCTCGTCGTCGGCGGCGAGCTCGTCGATCTCGAGCACAACACCTTCAAGAACCTCGACGACGTCGAGATCGTCGGCCTCTATCCGAACTATGCGACCGCCCACGCCGCCTGGCGAGCCAAGGCGCAGAGCACGGTCGACAACGCGCAGATGCGCTATTTCATCGTCCATCTCCATCGGCTGCTCGACCCGAATCAAGAACCGGCGCGTTGAAAAAGCTGCTTCGCAATACGCTACGGAGCAGCTTCGTTCAGCGTGCCGTCGGAATCCTGGCGGCCGAATATCTGCGTCTGGTCTGGCGGACCAACAAATTCACGTTCGATCCGCCTAACGTCTATGACCGCGTCGAGCCGCAGATCCCGGCGATCTTCGCGTTCTGGCACGGCCAGCATTTCCTCACCCCCTTCATCAAGAACAAGGACTGGTACAAGGCCAGGGTCCTGATCTCCCGTCACCGCGACGGCGAGTTCAACGCGATTGCCGCCGAGCGGCTCGGCATCGGCACCATCCGCGGGTCCGGCGACCATGGCGGCGCGTTTCACCGCAAGGGTGGGGTCGGCGCCTTCAAGGAAATGGTGCGGACGCTCCAGGACGGTTGTAATGTCGCGCTGACGGCCGATGTCCCCAAACGCTCGCGCGTGGCCGGGCTCGGCATCATCATGCTGGCACGGGAATCGGGGCGGCCGATCATGCCTTTTGCGATGGCGACCAGCCGCTTCGTCCGGCTCAAGAACTGGGACCGCACCACCATCAACCTGCCGTTCGGGCGGGGCGCATTGGTCGGCATCAAGGAAATCCACGTTCCGCCGGATGCGGACGCCGCCACCATGGAAGCGCTGCGGCTCGAACTGGAAGAGACCTTGAACGAGGCGACCCGCCGCGCCTATGCGCAACTCGGTCGCCCGGGACCTGCAGATGCCTAAATCGCTGCCAGGCTCGCTGCCGATCACGCTGCGGATGTATCGGCGCCTGGCTCGCGGCCTGGTGCCGCTCGCGCCTGCGCTGATCAAGCGGCGGCTGAAGCAGGGCAAGGAAGATCCCGCGCGCGTCGGCGAACGGCGGGGCCTGTCCCGGGACGTGCGGCCGCACGGCCCGCTGGTCTGGATTCACGGCGCCAGCGTCGGCGAGGTGCTGGCCGCGGCCGCACTGATCGAGCGACTGCGCGATCTGAACCTGCGCATTCTGCTCACCTCCGGCACGGTCACCTCGGCCGCGGTCGTGGCAAAACGCTTTCCGCCCGATGTCATCCATCAATACGTGCCGTACGATTCACCGCGTTATGTCGCGCGCTTCCTCGACCATTGGAAGCCGTCGCTGGCGCTGTTCATCGAATCCGATTTGTGGCCGAACCTGATCCTGGCGGGCGCTGCGCGCCGCGTGCCGATGGTGCTGATCAACGGACGGATGTCGCCGCGCTCCTTCCCGAGATGGCGCCGTATGCACGGCACCATCTCGGCGCTGCTGTCGCGGTTCGACATTTGTCTGGCGCAGTCGAAGACCGATGCCGAGCGCTTCTCGACGCTCGGCGGCCGCGACGTGCTCACCACGGGCAATCTCAAGCTCGACGTTCCGGCGCCGCCGGCCGATCCCGCCAAGCTCGAACGCCTGATGGCAATGACGCGCGGGCGTCCGATCATCGTCGCGGCCTCGACCCATCCGGGCGAGGAGGAGATGCTGGTGGCGGCGCATCGCAGCCTCGCCGGTTTCTTCCCGCAGCTTTTGACGGTGATCGTGCCGCGCCACCCGGATCGCGGCTCCTCGATCACAGGCCTGATCACGGCGTCCGGCCTGAAGCCGGCCCTGCGCTCGCGCGACGAGTTGCCGACGGCGACCACCGACGTTTATGTCGCCGACACCATGGGCGAGCTCGGCCTGTTCTACCGCCTCTCGGGAATCGTGTTCATGGGCGGATCGCTGATCCGCCTTGGCGGCCAGAATCCGATCGAGGCGATCAAGCTCGGCGCTGCGATCGTCCATGGTCCGCACGTCTTCAATTTCGCCGATGTCTACGAGGCGCTTGATCACAGTGGCGGCGCGCGCCAGGCCGACACGCAGGAACTGCTGATCAAGCAACTCGGGCAGTTGCTGGCCGATCCGGCGCTGCGCGACAGGATGCAACGGTCGGGCGCCGGCGTGGTCCAGGATCTCGGCGGCGCGCTCAATCGCACCATGACCGCGCTCGAGCCCTATCTGTTGCAGTTGCGGATCGAGATGGGGGCCGCCAATGCGTGAGCCGGCCTTCTGGTACCGGCCACGTTCCCTCGAATCGTACGCATTGGGGCCGCTGGGTGCGCTCTATGGCGCGATCACGGAACGGCGGATGCTGAGCGAAGGCGTGGACGCCGGCATCCCCGTGATCTGCGTCGGCAACTACCATGTCGGCGGCGCCGGGAAGACGCCCACCGTGCTGGCGCTGACGAAGCTCTTGCGCGAGCTCGGCGAGACGCCGGTGGTGCTCAGCCGCGGCTATGGCGGACGCCTGACGGGCCCGGTGATGGTCGACCGGATGCGTCACACCGCTTCCGACATCGGAGACGAGCCGCTGATGATGGCGCGCGACGTCCCTGTTACGGTCGCGCGCGATCGCCTCGATGGTGTCGCGCTGGCGAAGTCGCAAGGCGCCACCGTGATCCTGATGGACGACGGTTTTCAGAACCCGCGTCTGCTGAAGGACGCGTCGCTGATCGTGATCGACAGCGAACGTGGCCTCGGCAACGGCAAGGTATTTCCGGCCGGCCCCCTGCGCGCGCCGCTGAACGCGCAGCTCGCGCGTACTGACGCGCTGGTGCTGATCGGCGACGGCCGCGCCGCCAACGGTGTCGCGGCCGAGCTTGCCAAACGCAACAAGCCTGAGCTGCGCGCGCGGCTGAGACCCGACGCCGAGTCGGTCGCCAGACTGTTGGGCAAGCCGGTGTTCGCGTTCGCGGGTATCGGCGATCCCGAACGATTCTTCCGCAGCTTGCGCGCCAGCGGCATCGAGGTCGCGCGCACCCGCTCCTTCGCCGATCATCACATGTTTTCAAACGACGAGATCGCAGCTCTCGCCGCGGAGGCGAAGCGCGAGCAGCACACACTGGTGACGACGGAAAAGGATCTCGCGCGCCTGCGCGGCCGCGAAGACGTGCCCGACAGCATCGTGCCGTTCGCGGTCCAGCTCGAATTCGATGATCCGGCAGCGCTTCGGCAGTTGATCAGCGACCATCTCTACAAAGCGCGCGAGCGACGGTTCAGCAGGCGATGATCTCGTAGGTTGGGCAAAGCGACTCCGCCGTAGCCCAGAGAGCGAAGGCGAAGACGCGCCCCGTATCCATGCCGCCCCGAACGACCGGAAGCAAAGTGACTCGGCGAAAGATCAGATTGCGCATCGCTCTCTCCTTTGTGGACGCCACGGTGTGATGGAAAAACAGTTCACCCGGCGTGATGCGTCAATTGATCGTGGCGACATGTCGCGGCTGATGAATTCCCTTCCGCACGTTCGGGAGTTGATGTAGCCTTTCATGAGAGCCGTCACCGGGACGTGCCGAACTCCCGGAAATTATCGGCGGCGTTTATGCCCACGGCGGGCAGTACCTTCATCATTTCAGATGCGGCGGCCGTAACGACGAGTTCGGAACGGCCGGGAAAGTCATTGCCAAAAACCCAGAGGAGGACATGCCATGCATTTTTGCCTCACCGGACAATACACACCACGCGCTCTCAATGCCATTTTGGAGAATCCCACGACCGATCGCCAGGAGGCGGCAAGAAAACTCATCGAAGCGGCCGGCGGAAAGCTGATTTCGATGTACAGCGTTGCGGCCGACGGCCCAGGCGTTTTGGTGATTTTCGATGTGCCTGATCCGGGTGCGGCTCCGGCCATCTCCGGCCTGACCGTCTCGGCGGGCACCCTGCAGAACGTGAAATTGACGCGGCTGTTCACGCAGAACGAGATCAAGCAGGTCCGCCAGAACGCGGCGAAGCTGCGTTCTTCGTATACCCCGCCCGGAGGCTGACATCCGGATCTAAAGCGAAGCCGCCGCAGTCGAACGAAGCGGCGGCAACGCTCACCTCACAGCAAGAATCACGTCTGCAAACCGAGGCGAGGCGAAGGCCTTCCGGCGGCCATTGACGGACCATGCTGTACGGCGCGTGCTGCGTCCGGCGCCATAGGTCCGACCGGACGTGCTTGCCAGCGGCCTCGGTAACGGTCTGCGATTGCGGTTCAGCAGTCAATCATGCTCACCACGCCCCAGCGGCCATCAATCCGATAATGGTCAGGCACGAGACGCAGGCCACCATGACGGTATAGTACTCGGGTGCATTCATTGCTGCCTCCCAAACTGTTGCCAATTGCTTGGTCACTGCTACGCGGGAGAGATCGCCGGTCTCGGGGCCGCTTCAATTCGGCGTGCCGCGATCGGTCTTGCGTTGTGCGTCCGTCCTCTCATCGTCACCCTGATCCGGATGATGATGCGCTTCGGGAGCTTCAGAGCGTTCAGCTGCGATCAGAAGCTGTTTCCGCATTTCAGCGAGGCGGGCGCGGCAATATTCACGATAGAGCAGGTCTAGTATGGCGGGCATGATCACCCCCATCGTTTGATTTTCGATTTACAGATATTCCACCGCGAATTTTCGAGGTGATCGTAGCCCGTCAGATGGCTCTTCGATATGAGCCCGTTCACAGACTGCGCCAATTCCAAAGCTCAATGGCCGTTTGGTTGACTTGATTGTCTGTGCGATAAAAAAGAACAGGGCTAATTACCTAAGGCCCAAGTATAGCAGCCCTCTGTTTCACCAAGACTTCGTCAAACAACCTAAGGGCACCAAGCCGCAACAAAAACGCCAACCACAGCGCGAAATGACCTACCACGGAGTGCAAGCACTATTCGATGCAACGCGGATCGGCACGACGGAGATCATTTGCTGTGAGACGCGCACTTCAGGCGCGCGCGAACATCGTCGCGACGCCGACGCGGACCATTCCCATACCTCGCGATGAGCTGCAGCGCTCGTGCTACGCCGGCAGGGCAGCTGCGCTTTGCCCATCCGACAGCAGCCTGCCATTCACGCGTCGTTCATCGCAAAACTCCTACCAGTTTCAGACGACCAGGAGAATTCGATGAAACTGCTGTCCGCGGCCGTCGCCGCCAGCCTTGTGTGTCTGATCATTGCCCCCGTGTCTGCGCAAACGTCGACGACGCCGCCGGCCGCTCCGGCAAATCCGACCAGCACGGTGCCGGTTCCCGCGACCAAGCGGGTGACGTGCCTCGCTACGACGCAAAATTTGAAGGGGCAGGACAAGCGCGACCAGATGCAGCTCTGCATGACCCAGGCGCGGGTCGATTGCCTGAAGCAGGCGATCGATCAGAAGATCGTCGGCGAGCCCAGGAAGAATTTCGTGAAGAGCTGCGTGGGCGCGGATGGCACGGAGCAACAATAGGCGTGCGGCCGCGGCCTTACGACTGCGGCTTCGGCGCGCCGGGGTAATGCCGCTCGAGCACGGCGGCGGGCGTGGCGTAGGCTTCCTGCAGGTCCACACTCCAGTACTTCAACTCGTCGAGCGGGATGCGCGTGTCGGTGATCGCGCAACGCACGAAGGTCCCCGGCGAGATCACGCGGAAGTCGCCGTCGAGATATTGCACCTGCGCTTCGCCATGGCCCGAGGGGCCGAACTTGTTCAGCACGGTCGAAAGTCTCCGTGGAAGGCCGCTCCGTGGAAGACCCTGGAGGGCACGATGTGTTGGACGGGATGTAGCATAGATAGGGTGGCTTGTCCGCCCGGTAAACCCACCGGTTTGTGATGTTTTGCCGCCGTTTCCGCGTGATAATGCTTGAGCGAAGGATCCAACGGCAGAGTCCGATGCGCCTTCCGTTAACCGCCTTGTTCCTGACCTTCCTGATGTCGGCCGCGCACGCGTCGCCGGCGCCGCAGCCGGTCGAGATTCCGCTGGCGTCCGGCGTGCTGCATGCGCAGCTCTATAAGCCTGAGGGCGCGGGGCCGTTTCCGACCGTGATCGCGCTGCACGGCTGCGGCGGCCTCGGCGGCCATTCCGATTCCGTCCTGCCGCGCTATCGCGATTGGGCTGAGCGCCTCTTGAAGGCCGGCAATGCCGTGCTGCTCCCTGACAGCTACGGCTCGCGCGAGCTCGGGCCGCAATGCCGCGTCAAGGAGATGCGCGTCAAAGCGCGGCGCGAGCGCGTTGCCGACATCGCGGCTTCGCGGGCCTGGTTGATGAAGCAGGCCTGGGTGGCGCGCGAGCGTGTCAGCTTGATCGGCTGGGCCAATGGCGCCAGCGCGCTGCTCTGGGCCGTGCGTCCGCAGGGTGCGGCGCGCGACGCTGGTCCCGATTTTCGCGCGGCGATTGCGTTCTATCCGGACTGCAGGATTTCCGCAGGCTTGGGGTGGAGCACACGGGTGCCGACCCTGGTGCTGATCGGCGCTAATGATGACGTCTCGTCGCCGCCGGCCTGTCGCCAGATGGTCGAGGGCGCGCATGGCCGCAGCGCGCTCGCGCGCATCGTGGTCTATCCCAGCGCCTATCACGATTTCGACAGCGCCAACACGCCGCTGCACGCGCTCGCCGGCAGCACCGACACCGCCGCGCCCGAGCACGGCCATCTCGGCACCGATGCGGTAGCGCGTGCGGAGTCGCAGAAGGAAGTCGCGGAGTGGCTGGCGCGATGAGGCCGCGCTGAAGCTCCGGTAGCCCGGATGAGCGTAGCGATATCCGGGTAGGTCTGTCCCGCATGTCGCTACGCTCATGCGGGCTACAGGTGCCGAGCGGGGCCGCCCGAGGAACAAATTTGGCGGACAGCCCCGCATCGACCGCCGCCCTGCACGGATAATGGCCGACCGTGAATCTACGGATCGCGCGCCGTGGTGGTTTCAGCACGTGTCGACGCCTTAGTTCGACCACGATGTCGATTAAACGCATCTTCCATGCGCAACCGCTTCGTCCTGTTCTCCTCCGCACTGATCGTCTTCACCGTCGCGATCTTCCTGTTCGAAGCCAAAGCCGGCGCGCCGCAATTCGCGCCGGAACATTGCGGCTTCTGGACCACGATCGACGCGGGATTGTCCTGCCGGTAGGCGGGCCTTTGACGCTGAGCACAACGACGGACGTGTGAGGCGCACTCTCTCCCAGCGTCGTCCTGGCGAAAGCCAGGACCCATACCGCGGAATCTGTCGATTGTGGACAGTATCAGTCCCGAACGACCAGCCTTCGCCAAAGTTCTCCCTGGGGTAATGGGTCCTGGCTTTCGCCAGGACGACAGCGAGTGTGTGGCACGCGCGTCCTACGTACTCGGTCATCGCCCGGCTTGACCGGGCGATCCAGTATTCCGAGACGTCAGTGGTTCATCGAGAAGCTGCGGCGTACTGGATTCCCCGCCTGCGCGGGGAATGACAGCGAACTCTAAAACAAACTGCCCTGATCCACCGGCTTGCCCACGCGCTTCGGCGCGGGCTTGGCGTCCTGCGCGGCCGGCTTGGCTTGCGAAGGCGCGCGCTTCGCCGCGGGCGCAGGCCGATCCGCATCCGCGGTCGCGGCCACGCGTCCATCCGCAAACTCGATCTCGAGCCGCGCATTCGGCCCGACGCTGTCGGCCGAATGCAGGGGATGGCCGGCTTCATCGCGTACCAGCGCAAAGCCGCGCGCGAGCACGCCGCGATAGGACAACGCGGAGAGCAGCTTGCCGCTGTTCTCGACGCGGGCATCCAACCGCTGCAACAGCGTGACAAGCGCGCGGCCCGCGCGCTCGGCAAGGCGATGGGTGCGCTCGCGCTGACGCGCAATCGCGTTGCGCTGCGCCTGCGCATTGGAGAGTTTTGAGGCGCGCAAGCGCACCTCCAGCCCGGCAAAGCGGTCGCGCCGCCGCCGCACCAGCGAGCGCGTGGACAGGCCGAGCCGCTCGCCGCACACGGTGAGGCGATGATCGGCCTGCGCGATCTGGCCGTGCAGCACCCGCAGCGTCAGCTTGGCGCTGGCGGCGGTGAACCTGCGGAAATGCGCATGGGTGTTGGCCTTGAGGCAGCGGGGCAGCGACGCGCCCGCCGAATCCAGCCGCTGCCGCGGGATCGCCAGCAGGTCGCCGGCTGCGGGCAGCGCGCGCGCGGCGGCACGCAGCTCGCTGCGACGGCTCTCATGAGCGCGCTGCCAATAGGCGCGCGTGCGTCGCCCGAGATCGGCGACCTCGACAAAGAGATCGCTGCGCACCGGCACCGCCATCTCGGCTGCCGCCGTCGGCGTCGGTGCGCGCTTGTCGGCGACAAAATCGATCAGCGTGATGTCGGTCTCGTGCCCGACTGCGGAGATCAGCGGGATCATGCTCTCGCTAGCGGCCCGCACCACGATTTCCTCGTTGAACGACCAGAGGTCCTCCAGCGAGCCGCCGCCGCGCGCGACGATCAGCACATCGGGCCGCGGAATCTTGCCGCCCTCCGGCAGCGCGTTGAAGCCGCGGATCGCGGCCGCGACCTGCTCGGCCGAGCCTTCGCCCTGCACCTTGACCGGCCACACCAGCACGTGGCGGGGAAAGCGGTCCTCGAGCCGGTGCAGGATGTCGCGGATGACGGCGCCGGTCGGCGAGGTGACGACGCCGATCACTTCCGGCAGCCAGGGCAGCAGCTGCTTGCGCGCTTCGTCGAACAGGCCTTCGGCGGCGAGCTTCTTCTTGCGCTCTTCCATCAGCGCCATCAGCGCGCCGATGCCGGCCGGCTCCAGCGCCTCGATCACGATCTGGTATTTCGAGGAGCCCGGATAGGTCGTGAGCTTGCCGGTGGCGATGACCTCGAGCCCCTCCTGGGGCTTGAAGCGCATGCGGCCGTGCACGCCCTTCCAGATCACCGCCTCGATCTTGGCGCTCTCGTCCTTGAGCGCGAAATAGCAATGGCCTGAGGAATGGGCGCCGCGGAAACCGGAGATCTCGCCGCGGACCCGGACATGGCCATAGGTGTCCTCGACCGTCCGTTTCAGGGACTGCGAGAGCTCGGAAACGGTGAATTCGGGGGTGTTGAGCAGGGGGTCTGCAGTCGGCATCGGCAAACGATTCGGCATTTTGGGATCGGACCCGACGTTAAGGATTTTCACCGCGCGGCGCCAATCCGGGGATTGATCCGAAGAGTACTCTGTAGTATAGAGTTATCTGTAATTGACCCGGTTCGAGGGGAGTAGATCATGGCAATTCGACTGCTACGCGGCGTTTTGAACGGCCTGAAATGGGCCTTGTGTGCGGCCGGCGGCGTGGCGCTGATCCTGACCGCGATGATCGCAACGCCGCTGGAGCGACCGCCGGAGATGCGATCGGTCTCCGACTCCGCCAAGGGCATCGACTGGTCAACGCTGCCGGCCCTGGAACGTTTTCAGGCCCGCGACGGCACCTGGATCGGTTTCCGCCACTACGCGGCGAATGGCCCGGCGACGGGCCGTGGCGCGATCTTCATCCACGGCTCCTCCGGCTCCAGCGGCACCGTCAATCATGCGCTGACCCATGCGATCGCCTCGCGCGGGGTGGAGACCTGGGCGCTCGACATCCGCGGCCATGGCGGCTCCGGCACGCGCGGCGACATCGGCTATGTCGGCCAGCTCGAAGACGACCTCGTCGATTTCGTCGCTCAAATCCGCAAGACCGCACCGGATCTGCCGCTCACCCTGATCGGCCACTCCGCCGGCGCCGGCTTCTCGCTGCGCGTCGCCGCGACACCGATCATGCAGGACATGTTCGTGCGCACCGTGCTGCTCGCGCCCTATCTCGGCTACGACGCCCCAACCAACAAGCCGCATTCCGGCGGCTGGGCCAATGCCGACCTGCCGCGCCTGTTCGCTCTCGCCGCACTGCGCAAGCTCGGCATCGACTGCTGCTCGCAGCTTCCGGTGCTTGCTCTGGCCGTGCCGGCGACTTCGGCGAAGATCCTTGTCTCCACCTATTCCGACCGCCTGATGCGCAATTTCGCGACGCGCGGCTATCGTCTCGATTTTCCGGCCACGACCCGTCCGATCACGATCTTCGGCGCCGCCGAGGACGAGATGATGATCTCGGACAAATATGCGGCGACCGTGCAGGCGGTGAAGCCTTCCGTCGACGTCAAGGTCATTGACGGCATCAACCACATGGGCATCGTCACCAACCCGAAGGCGATTTCGGTCATCGCCGAGGATTTGGCAACGCGCGGGGCAGGGCAGTCATGATGCGCCCCGTTGACGGCAAGGCAATCGCAGATAGTAGCGGTTTCCCCGCGGTGCAGCTGAGCCTCATCCTGAGGAGACCGCGCAGCGGTCGTCTCGAAGGACGAGGCGCTTGCTCAGCTGCCACCGAACTCGTGGCCATCCTTCGAGACGCCCGCCTGCGGCGGGCCCTCAGGATGAGGACGGAGTTTGCGGCAGCCGCTTCAACGGGTCCTGGTGCAGCTGAGCCTCATCCTGAGGAGACCGCTGGAAGCGGTCGTCTCGAAGGACGAGGCGCGCGCTCAGGTGTCACCGAGCGTCATACGAGATAGCCCAGGGACAGAAAGGGACGACATGATCGACAGCAAGGAAGCTTCCGCAGCGCTGGCTGATATCGACGACATCGTCCAGCGCGTGAAGCAATCGCAGCTCTACGAGCTGGCGAGCTATGCTGCGGTCTGGTGGGGCATATTGGTGTTCGCAGGCAATCTCGTGACCTGGCTCTGGCCGATCTACGCAGGCTACGCCTGGGTTGCCGTGGACGTTGTAGGCGCCGGCGGTCTGGTTGCGCTGCGCGTTTTCAATCCGCCGCATCACCCCCATGGCGCCGCCTTCAACGTCAGACTGCTTCTGGTGTTCGTGTTGTTCTTCGTCTTCGGCTATCTCTGCACCAGCGTCATCGGTCATTTCGGTCCGCGCCAGCTGGGCACGTTCTGGCCGCTTTATTTCATGCTGTTCTATACGCTGGCGGGTCTCTGGTTCGGCTATGCCTTCGTGGCGATCGGTCTTGGCATCTCCGCGTTGACGCTGATCGGCTTCTTCACCATCGGCGAGGCGTTCCCGCTCTGGATGGCCTTCGTGAACGGCGGTGGACTGATCCTCGGCGGCCTCTGGATGCGGCGGATCTAATGGCCGAGCTCGACGATATCATCCATCAGCCGTTGCGGCTGAAGATCATGGCGGCCTTGAACGCGCTACCTGCGACGGCGGGACTCGAATTCTCGCGCCTGAAAAAGCTGACCGGCGCGACCGACGGTAATCTCGGTGCGCATATCGAGACGCTGGCCAAGGCGGGCTACGTTTCGGTGGAAAAAGCCTTCGTCGGCAAGAAGCCGCAGACCACGGTCACCGCCACCGCAACAGGCCGCGGCGCCTTCGCGCGGCATGTGGCGACCTTGCAGGAGATTATTGCGGGGAAGCAGGTTTAATCTTCTGAAGCTGGCGCCAACTCTCACCCTCCCCGGAGGGGAGTCGTCACTTTGACTGCACTGTGATTCTGGGTTTACCCTCCACTGCGTGCAGGGCGGGGAGGCCTCAACTATGGCGAATGCTAGCAAATATCAGGTCAATCTCGACGCGCTATTCCCACGCGCCGATCTTTTTGAACTGGCTCAGCCCGTCATTAAGAAGACAAGTGGCATTCGGCTGTCCGATCTTGGGCCGGGTGCAGTTTACGACATGCTTCGAAAGCCAGACTTTCAGCGCGAAACAAACGACTGGAATCCGAAACAGGTCGCGAAATTGATTGAGACATTCGTCAAGGATGACATTATTCCGGCTGTTATTCTTTGGCAGAACGGAAACAAGATTTTCATCGTTGATGGAGCGCATCGATTGAGCGCTTTGGCCGCCTGGGTGCGCAACGACTATGGAAATGGGGAACAGTCTCTGGCCTTTTTCAAAGGAAAAATTCCCGAACAGCAGAAATTGATCCACGACGAAACTCAGCGCCTGGTTAACGACCAAGTAAAACCCTGGTCAGAACATAGTGCGATACATTCGATGCTTCTAATGAGAGAGATCGTAGTGCAGTGGCTTGATAGCCCGAGCGCGGATCAGGCCGCCGATGCATTTATTCGAATCAATCAGGGCGGTACGGTAATTGATCCACTAGAGGTTCGGATTCTTCGCTCCAAGAAATCGGCACTTTCTATTTCAACTCGCGTCATTTCCCATGGAGGTACGGGCCATGAATATTGGAATCATTTCACGGACCCAAAAGCAAAAGAAAGAGTGCCCGTCTTAGGACAGGAAATTTACAAACTGTCGTTTTCGCCCGAGCTAGAGATGCCCATCAAAACCTATGACATACCATTGGCTGGTTTTGGGTATGGATCGAGCGTGTTGCGGCTGGCATTTGATCTTGTTGGGTTGGCAAATGAACTCGCCGTTCCGGATTCGACAAAAGGAAAGGGCGATGATGCATCGAAGTTGGCAAATGATGAAATCGGTACCGAAACTTTAGAGTATCTTTCAAAAACAAGACGCGCGTTACGCCTAATTCTGTCCAATGAAAAACTTTCGTTGGGACTTCATCCAGCCTTGTATTTTTACACGTCTGGCGGGGCATTTCAGCCAGCGGCGCTGCACAACGCAATTGCGTGGTTTTTAGATTTGGAGAGGCGGGGGAAGATTATTGAATTTTTAAAAATCCGCGGAGCCTTCGAAGCTCTCATAATTGCTCATCCAGCCGTGATAAAGCCAGCAACCCATAAATTAGGAAGCGGCGCGCGCACTAGAAGCAAAATGTTGGCGCTTTTTGAGCGGATGTTCAAATTGTTGACCGCCAATCCAAGCCCCGAACGTGCATGGAAAACACTCGCCAAAGAATTTCCTCATCTTGTTGCAGATGAGGAAGATCAAAAAAGTGAGGCTCAAAAGGGCAGCGCCGGAGGCCGATTTAGCCGCGGCGCAAAAAGTGCAGCATCGTTATCTGATCTTGGAAGCATCCCGAAATGCAAACTGTGCGGCGGATTGTTGCATAAGAACGGCAAGGTGGTGGACCATGAAAGGGAGCGGTCTGCGGGCGGCAGTTCCGGTAGCGCAAATGCGCGCTGGGTTCATCCAGCCTGCAATAGCAACAGACTGGTAATGAAGAAATGAGCAAAGAGATCGATAATTTCTCAGACACCGAAACCGCTCGGCGTCGCGACGAAGTAATCCGCCGTTTGGCGAGCACTCGGCCGCAGCTTAAAAATTACGAATTACGGTGACAGTGCTGCACTAAATCGTATCTACGGCGGCCTCTAAAAGTTAGTGCACTGTCACCGTAATATAGTCGCGCCGCTGAGGACGGGCCGGAGGATCACTATGTCCGCTTCGACACATCCGTCCTGATGGAGTCTGTTGGCTGAATTAACTAACCGATTTCCAGTCTTCCTCCGCCTGCCGCAGCGCAAGGTATTTTGATTCGTAGAGTGTTACGCTACGGCGCTTGGCTAGGGCTTCAGCCTTGATCGTTTCCAATTCGGCGGCGGCCCTCAGCAACTCAGTCTCTAAGCTACTCCTGCGCATGGATAACTCAGCTTGAACCTTAGCGATCTCGGACGCATCGGTGGGCATATTGGAATTGAATCTAAAGCGCCGTTCGACCGAGCTCCTCCAATCGGTAAGCTTCTTCGTCAACGCAGGACCGAAGCCAGGGACGGCGAGTACGGAGTTTCTGGTGACATCCCAAGCCGTCTCAATTCCGAAGTGAATTACGGTGACAGTGCACTAAATGGTATCAACTGCGCTGGCTTTGGAAATTAGTGCACTGTCACCGTAATATCGTAATATAAGGGCGCCCGCAAAAGATTAGACTTATTGTTCGCTATCGACCCGCTTTTGTAGCAGGCCTCGTATTCAGTGCACGTCGTATATTTTATCAGAGCCGTCGCGGAATACCCATTGACCGTTCTCAAAGTTGACGTTGGTTCGACGCTGCGCCTCGGGCGCAAGGTCTTCCTGCCAAATGATTGTCTTGGATTACGGTGACAGTGCACTAAACCAACTGATGCTTGGCCTTTGAAACTAGTGCACCGTCAGCGTAATTCCACGACGACTTCACATTCGGCCGCCCGTCTGTCCCATCAGCTGCATCTGTCGTATTTTGCAGAACTATCGATCAGATCTCGATAGGGGCGAATGTAGATTCCGCAGGTCACCGGTATTGCGTGACCCCACCCTTGAAGTCCCGGTCGCAATTCGGGCAGGTGTAGTACTGTGGGCGGTGTGACTTGGTTAGCCGATGGAGTTTTCCTTCTTGCTCACACCGTTGACAGAACGCAAAGCCAGTCGGCTTTCCATCTGGGCCCTTTTCGTACTTATAACCGCGCACCTCGATTAGCGTCTCCCTGAATTCGAAATTCTTCTTTAGTGCAGCGACCTCCGCGTCTTTTGCGCGCAACTGTTCCTCGGCATCGGACAGCGCGGTCTTTGCCTTCGCGAGGGATTCGTTTAGGCTTGCGATCTTGAGTTTTAGATCGGCGTCCTCGTAGATCTTTTTTAGAGCGAGTAGATCTTTCGCAAAGTTCAATCCGGCCGTTGCGGCGGCCAAGCCTTCTGCAATCGTGACCATCGTCCCGCCTCCACTTGCGTTGGCCCAAAGCTACGACCTCAGCGAGTGTACGAGTCCAGCGATAATTCGCGATTTCCCCGGCTCTTTCTCGTTGGAGAGCGGGTCGGCTGGGATTACGGATTACGGTGACAGTGCACTAAACCATTCAACTGATGCTTTGGCTTTGGAAGTTAGTGCAATCTCACCGTAATTTCCAAGCTTGCCAGCCGAGTCGTTGTTGAGCTGACGCTGGGTCGTTCAACAGCGCGAGCGTTAATAGGGAGGGTAGAATTTGCTTACGCGACCGCATCAGGGACAGCGAAGCCCAAAACATCGAAAGCAAAATGCTTCAGAATGGTGAGATCGGTGTGCGTCCAATAGGTGCAGTAGCCCGGGTTCGGATTAGGCGTTGCTAAAACATAGGTGCGATCCTGACATTCAAACAATTTTGACTCTCCATCGTCGCTGTTTGATGCATGAAGTATTCGTCCAATGTCGCCGCGCGATGGCTCACCACTTCCGGACGGAATGGAAAACAAAGCCTTACTCACGGGTCGCAAGGCGGGATAGATCGACTGGATGTCTAGCTGGCGTCGCTGATCCGCCGCGGCAATTAGTTGCTTGTTTGTCTTATGTGGTGGAAACCATAGAGTAACTGACATTCCTTCTAGTACCAATGCATCTAGCAGTGGCTTAAAATCCAAATCACCCGTCAGCAGGGTCGCGTGTTGCATGTTGCGCCGAAACGAATGTGTCAGCATGTCGACTGCTATCATAACGTCGACTTTCTTCTGCTCCTGTTTACGAACAGACGGGCTCTTTCGAGTGTCGCCCTCATAGACGTGGAAGCGATCAAGCGATCCGAGTTGATCATGAAATGAAATCGCCGCGTCCCGCCTAATGCTGAAATCCTCGTCTGTTTCGCCGCTGCGTTTCGCGGGGAGAGCGTCATAGTAGAAGACTTTATCGTAACCGCCGGTCAAGCGATCATAATCTACGCGCATAAGTTGACCCGGAGCATATCGCTTTCCGATTTCCTCGATGGTCGTTCTGAGACATGCTCCATCAATGAAGAGATACTTTGTCACGGGCTGAATCGCCTTTTGCGGAGAACTTGAAGCGCCTAAACGTCCAAAATTCATAGTGTTTGCTCACGAAGAGGTCTGCGCTCGGAAGCAAAGCCCTGCAAGGCCATGGTTTGGCGCGGGGCCGGTACGTTGGAGATATTACGCCATTCCACCTGTGATTTCCCCACAAGATGAGAAGGAAAAAGGGTTTGTCGCACCCCGGGAATGGCGGTGAGTTCGGCGTCCAGCCCCCTTGAGCCCCGCCCCGATTCGTGCGACCTCCGCCGCAAGCCAAACCCCTCATTTCGAGCCTTCGATGCACATTCTCCTGCTCGGTTCCGGCGGCCGCGAACATGCCCTGGCGTGGAAGATCGCAGCCTCTCCCCTGGTGACCAAATTCTGGTGCGCGCCGGGCAATGCCGGGATCGCGCGCGAGGCGGAATGCGTGGCGCTCGACGTCGCCGACCATGCCGCCGTGATCGATTTCTGCAAGACGAATGCGGTCGAGCTCGTCGTGGTCGGCCCGGAGACGCCGCTGGCGGCCGGCATCGTCGATGACCTCACCGCCGCCGGCATCAAGGCGTTCGGGCCGAGCAAGATCCCCGCTCAGCTCGAAAGCTCCAAGGGCTTTACCAAGGCGCTCTGTACCGAATTCGGCATTCCGACCGGCGCCTACAAGCGCTTCACCAACGCTGCTGATGCGCGCGCCTATGTCCAAAGCCAGGGCGCGCCGATCGTGGTCAAGGCCGACGGACTCGCCGCCGGCAAGGGCGTTGTCGTCGCCAAGACCGTGCGCGAAGCTGACGACGCCATCGCCATGATGTTCGAGGGCGCCTTTGGCGAGGCCGGCACGGAAGTCGTGATCGAGGAGTTTTTGCCGGGCCGCGAGATCAGCTTCTTCGCGCTGTGCGACGGCGAGACCGCCATTCCATTGGCGTCCGCCCAGGACCATAAGCGCGTGTTCGACCATGACGTCGGCCCAAACACTGGCGGCATGGGCGCCTATTCGCCGACGCCGCTGGTGACACCGGCGATCCATGACGCGATCATGGCCAAGATCATTCTGCCGACGGTCGCCGGCATGAAGCAGCGCGGCACGCCGTTTCGCGGCATCCTCTACGCCGGGATCATGCTGACGACGCAGGGCCCAAAACTGTTCGAGTTCAACGTGCGCTTCGGCGATCCCGAGTGCCAGGTGCTGATGCTGCGCATGATGTCGGACATCGTGCCGGCGTTCCTCGCCTCCTGCGACGGGCAGCTCAGCAACTTCGATCTGCGCTGGTATCCGGACTCCGCGCTCACGGTGGTGATGGCGGCGAAGGGCTATCCCGGCGACTATCAGAAGGGCACACGCATCGACGGGCTCGATGACGCCGCGAAGGTGGAGACCGCCGAGATCTTCCATGCCGGCACGGTCGAGAAGGACGGCGCCATCCTCGCCAATGGCGGCCGCGTGCTCAATGTCTGCGCGCTGGGTGCGACCGTGACGGAGGCGCAAGCGCGCGCCTATCAGGCCGTCGACCGCATCAACTGGCCGGAAGGCTTCTGCCGCCGCGACATCGGCTGGCAGGCGGTGGAAGCCGAGAAGGCCAAGGGCTGACAGGCTTTTTTCGGATCGCTGCGCAATGGCCGGCCGTCCCGTCGGCACTCCAAAATTGTGCAGGCAGGTGTTGAACTTAGCTACTGTGCATGGGGTTGTTTTCGACATTTTTTTGTTTGGGGCACCCCAAGACTGAGCAGATCCAGCGCTGACCAGATAAGGATGCAGAAGATGTCCGATCTCGCCGACCTCTACCCCGGTTTCGCCTCGGAATGGATCAACACCTCCTCCGGCCGCATCTTCGCCCGCGTCGGCGGCAGCGGGCCGCCGCTGCTGCTTCTGCACGGCTTCTCCGAGACCAACGTGATGTGGCACCGCGTCGCGCCGCAGCTTGCCGACAAGTTCACGCTGATCATCGCCGATCTGCCGGGCTATGGCTGGTCCGACATGCCCGAGAGCGACGCGCTGCATATCCCCTACAGCAAGCGCGCGATGGCGAAGGCCATGGTAGAGGCGATGGAAAGTCTCGGCCACGTGCACTTCGCGCTCGCCGGCCACGATCGCGGCGGCCGCGTCTCCTATCGCCTTGCGCTCGATCATCCCGGTCGGCTGTCGCGCCTCGCCGTGCTCGATATCCTGCCGACCTATAATTACTGGGAGCGGATGAACCGCGCCTACGCGCTGAAGATCTATCACTGGACCTTCCTGGCGCAGCCCTATCCGCTGCCGGAAACGCTGATCTCGGGCAATGGCGAGTTCTTCCTGCGCTTCAAGATGGCGAGCCAGACCAGGTCGAAGACGCTCGACGCGATCGACGCGCGCGCGCTTGAACACTACATCGCCCCGTTCCGCGACCCCGCCCGCGTCCACGCGATGTGCGAGGATTATCGCGCCGGCGCCTATTTCGACTACGATCTCGACAAGGCCGATTTCGAGGCCGGCAAGAAGATCACCATTCCCATGCTGGCGCTGTGGGGCAATGCCGGCGTGGCGCAGGCCGCCGCCACCCCGCTCGACATTTGGAAGCAATGGGCGACCAACGTCGTGGGCATGCCGGTGGATTCCGGACACTTCCTCACCGAGGAGAACCCCGAGGTCACCGCGAAGGCGCTGCGCGAGTTCTTTGCGGCGGGTTAGCGCCGCTCCCGAAAGAACTCCCGCAGCAGCCGCGCCGACTCGCTCTCGCCCACCCCGGAATAGACATCCGGGACGTGATGGCAGGTTGGCGAGGTGAAGAACCGCACGCCGGACTCGACCGCACCGCCCTTGGGATCGGCGGCGCCGTAATAGAGCCGCCGGACCCTTGCAAACGAGATCGCGCCCGCACACATGGTGCAGGGCTCCAGCGTTACGTAGAGGTCGCAGTCGACCAGGCGCTCGCTGCCGATCTTTTTCGCGGCTTCGCGCAGCGCAACGATCTCGGCATGAGCCGTGGGGTCGTAGTCGGTCAGCGTCCGGTTCGCCGCGGTGGCGATGACCTCGAAATTGCGGACCACGACGCATCCGATCGGAACTTCGCCCGACTTTCCGGCGTTTTCGGCCGTTTTGAGCGCCAAATCCATGAAAGAGGGGGCTTTCAAGCCTCGTATCATCGCGAGAAACCTGCTAGTAGCTGCGCCTTCAGCAGAAGTGCATACCGATTTTGCCTGAGCATGCGGCTCGAACGAGCGCGCACAATGCTTTCTGGCCACCCCCTGAGTGAGATTATTCATGCCTCGCGACAGCGACAAAGACAATGATTCCCGCGGCCGGCGTGATCGCGGCCCGGCCAAGGGCCGGTCCGGCAAGCCGCGCGGGCCTGACAAGAAGTTCGCCAAGCGCGGCCCTGAGGGCAAGGGCGACGCCCGCCCGCCCCGTGGCGACCGCGACAGCCGTCCGGTCCGCCGCCGCGAGGAGGGCGATGCCCCGCGCCGCGATTTCAGCGACCGCCCGAAGTTCAAGCGCGAAGACCGGCCGCGCGGCGAGGATCGTGGCGAGCGCAGTTTCAAGCCGCGTGGCGATCGGCCGTTCAAGCCGCGTGAAGACCGTCCGTTTTCCGATCGTCCGTCGCGCGACGGCGAGAAGCGCCCGTTCAAGCCCCGTGGCGACCGCCCATTTTCTGATCGCCCCTCGCGCGATGGCGAGAAGCGGCCGTTCAAGCCGCGCGGTGATCGCCCGTCGTATGGGCGTGATGACCGTCCGCCGCGCAGGGATCGCGACGATTCCCGTCCGGCCGGCCGAACCGGTGACACGAAGTTTGGCGACAAGCGACCTTACGCACCGCGCGGCGATCGTCCGGAACGCAAGTTCGACGGCGAGCGGAAGTTTTCGCGCGGCGCACCGGACCGCGATCGTAGCGAGCGCAGCGATTCAAAGCCTTGGCAGAAGCGCGATGCGGCTCCCCGTGGGGACCGGCCGCCGCGCAAGGATTTTAGCAAGGGTCCGCGCAAGGATTTTGGCGGCAGTGACCGCGGCCAGGACAAGCCCTGGCAGAAGCGCGACGATCGGCAAGGCGGCGGCGAAGACCGTCCGCGCTTTTCGCGTTCGCGCGACGATCGTGCGTCCGGCGATCGTCCGTTCCGCGATCGGCCCAAATTCGATCGGCCCAAGTTCGATCGCCCGCGCGAGGACCGTCCGAAATTCGATCGTCCGCGCGAGCGCTCCGACTGGCACGAGCATCCGCGCAGCGAGGGCGATCGTCCGCGCCGCGAAAACGAGGATGACAGCAGGATCTTCGAGAAGCGTCCCGCCTTCGGCGGTCGCGGCGCCTATCGCGACCGTGATCGGGATTTCGAAGGCCGCCCGCGCCGGGACGAAGCACCGAAGCCGAAGAAGGCCGGCGAGCGTATCGCCAAGGTGCTGTCGCGTGCAGGGCTCGCCTCGCGCCGCGATGCCGAGGAGATGGTCACGCAGGGTCGCGTCGCCGTCAACGGCCGCGTCATCAATTCGCCGGCGCTCGACATCACCTCGAACGATGTCGTCACCGTCGACGGCAAGCCGTTGCCGGAGCGCGAGCGCACGCGGCTGTTCCTCTATCACAAGCCGCGCGGTCTGATGACGACGCATGACGATCCCGAGGGGCGTCCGACCGTATTCGACAATTTGCCCGAAGGTCTGCCGCGGCTGATCAGTGTCGGCCGGCTCGACTTCAACACCGAGGGTCTGCTGCTGCTCACCAATGATGGCGGGCTCGCGCGTACGCTCGAGCTGCCGGACACCGGCTGGCTGCGCCGCTACCGCGTCCGCGCCCATGGCGACGTCACGCAGGTGCAGCTCGACGAGCTGAAGAACGGTATCGAGGTCGAGGGCGTCAAATACGGTCCGATCGACGCCACGCTGGAGCGTGACCAGGGCGCCAATGTCTGGCTGGTTTTCGCGATCCGCGAGGGCAAGAACCGCGAAGTGCGCAACGTTTGCGCCCATCTCGGGCTCGAGGTGAACCGGCTGATCCGGGTTTCCTACGGCCCGTTCCAGCTTGGCGAGGTCCCCGAAGGCCAGGTCGAGGAGATCAAGTCCCGCGTGCTGCGCGACCAGCTCGGCGACAAGGTGATCGAGAAATCCGGTGCGCAGTTCGACGTGCCGCAGAAAGCTGCCTCGCGTGAGGGAGACGACGCGCCGCGCGAGAAGAAGCCGGTGAGCAAGCGCGGCGTGATCAACGACCGCAAGGGCCGCCGCGTGCTGGTGCAACGCACCGGCAGCGAGGAAGCGCGCGAGCGCAACGAGTCCGAGGCCAGCGGCTACGGCCCGCCGCGCCGTCCCAAGCGCGGCTATCACGGCAAGCGCGACCTGACGCCGCAGGAGGACTGACGTTGCGCGTCGTCGGCGGTCGATTGAAGGGGCGCAATTTGGCCTCACCGTCCTCGCGCGACATCCGCCCCACGGCGGACCGCCTGCGCGAGTCCGTGTTCAACATCCTCGTGCACGCCTATGACGATCCGATTCCGGATGCGCGCGTGCTCGATCTCTTCGCCGGCACCGGTGCGCTCGGCATCGAGGCGTCGTCGCGCGGCGCGAAGTTCACGCTGTTCGTCGACAACGGCGCGGAAGCGCGCGCTCTGCTCCGCAACAATGTCGAGTCGCTGGGCTTGGGTGGCGTGACAAAAGTCTATCGCCGTGATGCGACCGATCTCGGGCCTGCACATCCGGTCGAGCCGTTCTCGCTGGTGTTCCTCGATCCGCCCTATGGCAACGGTTTTGCGGAGAAGGCGCTCGC
This sequence comes from Bradyrhizobium nivariense, assembly GCF_029846715.1. GTDB lineage: Bacteria > Pseudomonadota > Alphaproteobacteria > Rhizobiales > Xanthobacteraceae > Bradyrhizobium. Next base: position 29,795 of record NZ_JARVWW010000019.1, on the reverse strand, counting down.
GAGCTTGCGCGACGGCGGCTGGTTGACGCCGGGCGCGCTACTCGTAGTGGAAGAGGCAAAGACGGCGCAGTTCGTCACGCCCGAAGGCTTCGAGGAATTGGAGCGGCGGGCCTATGACGACACGGAGTTCGTGTTTTTGAAGAGGCCGTAACTTCAAAGATTACCTCCGCCCGAACAGCTTCTCCACATCGGACAGCTTCAGCTCGACATAGGTCGGCCGGCCGTGGTTGCACTGGCCGGAGTTTGGGGTGTCCTCCATCTCGCGGAGCAGGGCGTTCATCTCCTCCGGCCGCAGCCGACGGCCGGCGCGTACCGAGCCGTGGCAGGCCATGGTCGCGGCGACGTGCATCAGGCGGCGCTCCAGAGGCAGCGCCTCGTCCCACTCGGCCATGTGCTCGGAAAGATCGCGCAAGAGCCCGCCCGCGTTGGTCTTGCCGAGCAGCGACGGCGTCTCGCGCACTGCGACCGCGCCGGGGCCGAAGGATTCGATCGCAAGGCCAAACGACGTCAGCTCCTCGCCGCGCTCCAGCAGGCGCTCGACCGTGGCCTCGTCCATCTCGACGATCTCGGGGATCAGCAGGATCTGCCGCTGCACGCCGTTCGCGGCGAGCGAGGCCTTCAGTCGCTCGTAGACGATGCGTTCATGCGCGGCGTGCTGGTCGACGATGATCAAGCCGTCGCGGGTCTGCGAGACGATATAGGTCTCGTGGATCTGGGTGCGTGCTGCCCCGAGCGGGCGGTCGACCAGGTCGCCGACGGGCTGCGTTTCGATCCGAACGTCCGCACTGGGCGCGCCGACGTCGAATGCGGCCTGCGCGCGCTCGGCGAAGGCGGGCGCCGCGGCACCGTCAAATGACGGCATCGGCCCTACCGGGGCGGATGGCGATTGGCGCCAGTCCCAGCTTGCCGGACGCGGCGTGAATGCGGGGCGGAACGACGACAGCGCGCTCTCGCCGCCGTTGGCGGCCGTACGCCGGCCCTCTCGCGCGAGCCCTTCTTTCAATCCGTGCACGATCAGCGCGCGCACGAGGCCGGCGTTGCGGAACCGCACCTCGGTCTTGGCCGGGTGCACGTTGGCGTCGACCTCGCGCGGATCAAGCGTGACGAACAGCGCCAGCACCGGATGGCGGTCGCGCGGCAGATAGTCGGCATAGGCCCCGCGCACGGCGCCAAGGATCAGCTTGTCGCGCACCGGGCGGCCGTTGACGAACAGATATTGCCCGAGCGCGTTGGCTTTGGTCAGCGCGGGCGCTGCGGCATAGCCGGCGACCACGACGCCCTCGCGCTCGGCATGGACCTCGATGGCGTGGCTGCGGAACTCCGCGCCCAGGATGTCGCCGAGACGCGTCAGGCGACCGGCGACGCCGGGCAGCGCCGCGGCCCAGGTCACCGGTGCGCGCTCCTCGCCGGCCAGCGTGAAAGCGATATCGGGTCGTGCCATCGCCAGCCGCCGCACCACCTCACGGATCGCTTCCGCCTCGGTCCGGTCGGTCTTCAAAAACTTCAGCCGCGCCGGCGTCGCGTAGAAGAGATCGTCGACCTCGACCCGCGTGCCGTGCGCGAGCGCGGCCGGCATGATCTCGGACTTCTCGCCGCCCTCGACATTGAGCGCCCAGGCGTGCGGCTCGCCGGCATGCCGCGTGGTGATGGAGAGCCGCGCGACCGAGCCGATCGACGGCAGCGCCTCGCCGCGGAATCCGAGCGTGCGGATCTGCAGCAGGTCCTCGTCGTCGAGCTTGGAGGTGGCGTGGCGTTCGACCGCCAACGACAGGTCCTTGGCGGTCATGCCGCCGCCGTCGTCGGTGATGCCGATCCGACGGCGCCCGCCGCCATCGGTGAAGACGTCGATCCGGCTGGCGCCTGCGTCGATAGCGTTCTCGACGAGTTCCTTGACCACGCTCGCGGGACGTTCGACCACCTCGCCGGCGGCGATGCGGTTGACGACTTGCTCGGGCAATTGGCGGACGGGCATGAAACTCGATCTTGGGCTTCGATCTGGATTCGCTGACAGCGCTATTCTAGGCGGTGTTGCGTCAAAAGCATGTGTTGGGCAACAGGAACGTGGCGGTCTGGGGAAGAGGGCTGTCTATCACATTGAAGAGATTGGACGTTCGAGAAAATCGCGCAACCGGGATGGAGCGATCTCCGCCTCCGGTCCTGATTGTGGGGTGCCGGGCTGCGGTGTAGCATCGTGAAAAAACGGCAACAGGACGGGAGGACGCCATGTGCCATCTCTTCGCGCATCAGCCCCAACGCGACTACGAATCCCAGACCCGCTCCTTGCGGATCGGAGGGCATTGCACCTCGATCCGGCTGGAAATGGCATTCTGGGACACGCTGGAGGAGATCGCGGCCAAGGAGAACATGAGCGTCGGCAAGTTCCTGACGACGCTCTACAGCGAGGTGCTCGACCACCACGGCGAGGTCAACAATTTCGCCTCGTTGCTGCGCTGCTCCTGCCTGATCTACCGCTCCAGAGGCGTCGCTCCGGTACGGGATTTCAAGGGCGTCGTCGCACCCATTCTTGATGCGGCTGAATAGCCTCTCGTCGTCCTGGCTTTCGCCATGACGACGACTGAGGGTGCGGTCAGATCAGATTTCCTTCTTCTGCATCGCGCCGGCGATGTAGTCCGCCTGCCGGATCGCGAGTGCGACGATGGTCAGCGTCGGGTTGCAGGCCGCGCCGCTGGTGAACTGGCTGCCGTCGGAGACGAACAGATTTTTGACGTCGTGGCTCTGCCCGAACTTGTTGACCACGCCGTCCCGCGGCTTCTCGCTCATCCTGTTGGTGCCGAGATTGTGCGTGCTCGGATAAGGCGGCGTCGGATAGCTGACGGTGGCGCCCACAGCGTCGTAGACCGCCGCCCCCTGCTTGTAAGCATGCGCGCGCATCGCGACGTCGTTGGGATGATCGTCGAAGTGGACGCTGGCGACCGGCTGTCCGAACTTGTCCTTCACGGTCGGATCGAGCGTGATGCGGTTGGTCTCCTGCGCCATGTCCTCGCCGACCAGCCACATCCCGGCCATCCGCGGATAGCCGTCGAGCGCCGCGGTGAACGGACGTCCCCAGGCGCCGGGGTTGAGGAACGCCGCCATGAAGGGCAGGCCGATCGACAGCGTCTCCATCTCGTAGCCGCCGACGAAGCCGCGCTTCGGATTGTTGGCGGCCTCGTCGCGGATGATGCCGGCCATGGTGGTGCCACGATACATGTGTACCGACTTCTCGAATACGGCGTAGACGCTGCCGGTCATGTGGCGCATGTAGTTGCGGCCGACCTGTCCCGATGAATTGGCAAGACCATCGGAAAATGTGTTGGAGGCACTGTTCAACAGCAGCCGCGGGCTCTCGATCGAATTGCCTGCGACCGCGACGATACGCGCCTTCTGACGCTGCATCGCCCCGGCCTCGTCGGCGTAGACCACGCCGGTGACCTTACCGCTCGCGTCGTGCTCGATCTTCACCGCCATGCTGCTGGGCCGGACCTCCAGATTGCCGGTCGCCTCGCCCTTGGGGATCTCGGTGTAGAGCGTCGACCATTTCGCACCGGATTTGCAGCCCTGGAAGCAGAAGCCGATCTGCTGACAGGCGCCGCGGCCGTCGCGCGGCTGGCTGTTGATCGCCATGTTGCCGGTGTGCACGGTCTTGTAGCCGAGCTTCTTTGCGCCGGCCTCCAGCACCTTGAAGTTATTGTTGCCGGGAAGTCCGGGAATGCCATTGGTGCGGGTCACGCCCATCTTGTTCTCGGCCTTGGCGTACCACGGCTCCATCTCGGCGAGCGTGACCGGCCAGTCCAGGAGGTTGGCGCCGGCAATGTTGCCGTAGGTGCTCTTCACCTTGAACTCGTGCTCGTCGAAGCGCAGCGACGCGCCGGCCCAATGCACCGTGGAGCCACCGACCGCCTTGACGATCCAGGCGGGAAGACCCGAGAAATCCTTGGCGACGCGCCATGTTCCGGATGTGGTGCGCGCATCGGTCCAGGCGAGCTGGGAAAAGCTCTCCCACTCGTCGTTGACGAAGTCCTGATTCTCGATGCGGGGGCCTGCTTCGAGGATGACGACCTTGACGCCCTTCTGTGCGAGCTCATTGCCCAGCGTGCCGCCGCCGGCGCCGGAGCCGACGATCACCACAACGCCGGAGTCGTTCAGATCGAATTTTGCCATATGCGTTCTCCTGAAACGTTGGGTGAGCCCTAAGCCTTCGGCAGCCAGTCGATGTCGGCGAAGCCGCGGTTGATGTAGCCGCCGTGCTCGGCGGAGGAGCCCTCGTAGCCGAACCGCGGCCAGACCTCTTTCTGGTTGTAGAGAGAGACGATGAGGTCGCCGCGCACCTTCTGGAAGAAGTCGCTCTGCTCGATCTCCTTCAAGAGCACCACGCGGTCGGCCTCCCAGGGCACTTCAGCGTAAGCCACCTTGTGGCGATCACGCGCATTCTGATCGAGCCGTGTGATGCCGTCGCTGATCAGCGCCTTGACGGACGCGTCCTTCGCCGCCTTGCCGTCCCACGGCTTGATCGCGGTGATGTAGTAGCTGTCGCCGAGGACGTCGTGCGGATAGATGTCGCGCGCGACCTTCAGCAGCGTCTTCATCGTCGCGGGCGAAAGCGCGCTTGTCTCGTCGGCCCATGCCCCCTCGATACTGACGGCGACGCTGGTCGCGACTGCAGCGACCGGCACGGCGGTCGCGGCGCCCTTGAGAAAGACGCGGCGGCTGTGCTTGCTTCGACGATCGACTTCTCTCATGGCATTCCTCCTTCGATTTTTGTGATTTGGATTTTTGTGGTCTGATCAGTTGAAACGTCCGCCGCGCTGAATCACCTCAATCTTGTAGCCGTCGGGATCACTGACGAAGAAGAAGCGCGCCAACGTTTTGCCGTCGTGCTTGAAGTCGCGCAGCGGCCCCGGTGCGAGCTTCTCGCGCTCGAAGCGGGAATGTTCGGCATCGAGGTCCTCGACCACCACCGCGAGATGTCCGTAGCCGTCCCCGAGCGCGTACGGCTCCTTGCGATCGAAATTGACCGTCAGCTCCACCTCGAAGGGGGAGGACGGATGCCGCAGATAGATCAAGGCGAAGTCTGCGAATTTCAGATGGTCGGCGACCTCCAGGCCGAAGGCGCGCCTGTAAAAGTCGAGCGAGCGCGCCTCATCGCGCACGCGGATCATGGAATGGACCGGCTTCGCCATTCAGTTCTGCTCCCTGAGAAAGGCGATGATGGCGGCGCGCGTCTCCGGCTTCGCCTGCCGGTAGACCATGACCACGCCGGGAACCACGGCTTGCGGATTGGTCAGCCAGGCGTCGAGCTTCGTCTCGTCCCAGGCGAAGGCTGCTTTTGCGAGGGGCTCTGAATAGTGAAAGCCTTCGGCCTTCCCGGCGGGCCGCCCGACGATCCTGACCAGCGGCGGACCCTGCCGCACCGGTTCTGACAGGTTCGTGGTGTGGCACACCGCGCATTGCTGCTTGAACAGTGTCGCGCCATCCGGCGGCTTTGCAGCCGGCAAGGGCATCTGCGCCTCGGCCCCCTGCACCAGCAGCACCATCGCGGTGCACAATCCCAGCACGATCGCGCGCATCGTCAAAAGTCCGCCCATCCACGTCAATTCAGCGTGCGCAAATTCTAGGCGGCGTCAGATCGGCGGTGGTAGTAGCGGGCTGTTTCGCGGCAGATGGGGGCTATCGCGGGTTACGCATGTTCCCCGGCGCCGCATATGAGAAGGACAATTCCGCGAAACCGCCCAGAAATCCCTAAACGATGACCACACAAGGTGGATTGCATCACAACCGCGCCGTTCGAACCCTCGACGCGATGAACCGGTCCGGCCCAAAGCGGGCGGCGCAGGTAGCAGCCGAACCGTTCATCGCGACAAATCCAGGAGAAATGGATGAAGTTGGTGAAGACCTCTGCAATCGCATGCGCTCTCGCGGCCCTGATTGCGACGCCCGTTCTCGCGCAAGGTACATCCTCCGGCGTCAGGCCGGGCGGCACTGTGCAAAGCAAACCTATGCAGGGCGGCGCGGCAGGTAGCGAGGATGAGGATCTCGGCGCACAGCAGGGAGCCGCCGGTGAAAAGGTGGGCACGAAGTCGACCAAGGGTACGAAGGGTACCGTTGGAACCACCGGCAGCGCGACGCACAAGGGCACAGCCGACGATTCCGTGTCGGGCGGTGCTGCAACCGGCAAGCGCTACTGACGCAGCCAGCGAAACGGCAAACCTCCGGTCGCCCCGCGGCCGGAGGTTTTTCGTCAATCAGTCAATCGTCGAAATGTCCGCCGCGTTTCGACTTGATGTCGCTGCGGTGTTTCTTGCCCTCGAGCCGGCGCTGCTTGGAGCCAAAGGTCGGCTTTGTCGCGCGCCGCGGCTTCGGCCGGACCATGGCTTCGCCGAGCATCTCCGTAAGGCGGTCGATGGCGTCCTGGCGGTTGCGTTCCTGGGTGCGGAAGCGCTGGGCCTGGATCACGATTACGCCGTCCTTGGTCATGCGCTGCCCTGCGAGCCGGGCAAGGCGCAACGCGGCATCCTCCGGCAGCGTCAGCTTCCGGGTATCGAAGCGCAATTGCGCCGAGGTCGCGACCTTGTTGACGTTCTGCCCGCCCGGGCCGGAGGCGCGGACAAAGCCGATCTCGATGTCGTCCTCGTCGATGACGAGATCGCGGGATATCCGCAGCATGGTCGCACCATTCGTGATGTCCGGACATATCCCGGACGTCTACGTTCGGCAATGGCGCTCATGCGAAACGCAAATGGCCGGGCGAGCCCGGCCATTTCTAGAGCCGTAGCGGAAGTCAGTTCGACTTCGGGGCCGCTGCGGTCGGTTGCGCCGCGGCCTGCGGGGCGCGGCCGACGACGACGGTCAAGAGGCCCTGGCCCCAGAGGCGTTTTGCGGCCGCCTTGGCGTCGTCCATGGTGACCGCATCGACCACGCCGTTGCGCTTCTCGATATAGTCGATCGGCAGCTTGTCCTGTTGATATTGCAGCAGCGCCTGCGCAAGCTTCGAGGAGGTGTCGAGCGCCAGCATCTGCGAGCCCTTGAGGTAGGACTTGGCCTCGTCGAGCTCCTTCTGCGTCGGGCCTTCCTCGGCGATCCGGCGCACTTCCTTGTCGATGGCGTCCATGGTGTCGCCGGCGCGGTCCGCGCGGGTGCCGGTATTGCCGATGAAAACCGCCGAATGCTCCATCCAGAGCAGCGATTCGAACACCGAATAGGCCAGCCCGCGCTTCTCGCGCACCTCGCGATAGAGCCGCGAGGACAACCCGCCGCCGCCGAGGATGTGGTTGACGACATAGGCCGCCATGAAGTTCGGATCGCTGCGCTTCACCCCGGGGCCGCCGAAGGTGATCACGGTCTGGGGCACGTCGAGCGTCACGAAGGCGCGTTGCGGCGGCTTGGCGGTCTCGACGTCGGGGACCGGCACGAGGTTGGCCTTGGCGGGCAGGCTACCAAACGTGTGGTCGAGCAGCTTGCCGAGCGTAGCCGGATCGACGTCGCCCACCACCGCGATCTTCAACGTGTCCTTGGCCAGCACGCGGCCGACATAATCCTTCATGTCGGCGACCGTGATGGTCGGCACGCTGTCGAGGTTGCCGTTGCTCTGCCGGCCGTACGGATGATCGCCGAAGGCGACCTCCAGGAATTTGCGGCTCGCCAGCGAGGTCGGGTTGGTGGTCTCGCGGCGCAGGCCCGAGATCACCTGCGAGCGGATGCGCTCGACATCGGCAGTTTCGAAATGCGGCGAGGTCAGCGCGCTCCGCAGCAGGTCGAAGGCCTCGTCCTTGTTGTCGCGCAGCATGCGCAGGCTGCCGCGGAACGTGTCGCGGCTGGCACTGAAGGAGAGCTCGATGGCGCGGCGATCGAGCCGCTCATGGAAGGTCTTGGAATCGAGATCGCCGGAGCCTTCGTCGAGGAGATCGCCGACCAGATTGGCGACGCCCGACTTGTCCTTGGGCTCCTGGGACGAGCCGCCAGCGAAGGAATATTCCATGGCGATCAGCGGCACGGTCGCGTCCTGCACGAACCAGGCCTCGATGCCGCCCGGCGAGGTCAGGTGCTGGATCTTTGCAGCCGCCTGTGACGGCGAGAGGGTAGCGAGCGCGAGTGCTGCGCCGGTGACGACGGACAGCGCGAAGCGTCTTGTGCGAAGGAAGGGATAGGTCACGAACGCTTCTCCTCGCGCTTGGTGGTCGCGGTGTCCTTGATCAGATAGCCCGTCACCGAGCGCTTCTTCTCGATCCATTTCTGCGCGACGGTGCGGACCTGCTCGGCGGTGACGGCGCGGATGCGGTCGGGCCAGCTCCGGATGTCCTCGATCGACAGACCCGTGGTCAGCGCGCCGCCATACCAGCGCGCCAGAACCGCCTGGTTGTCCTGGGCGTAGATCGCCTCGGCGATGAGCTGGGTCTTGACCCGTTCCAGATCCTCGGCGCGGATCGGATTCTGCGCGATGTCGGCAATGACGCCGTCGACCACCTGCTCGACCTCGGCGAAGCTGACGCCGGATTTGGGCGAAGCCGAGATCGCGAACTGGGTCGGGTCGAGCGAGATGCTCGAATAGCTGGCGCTGGCGGAGACCGCGAGCGGCTTGTCGACCACGAGCGCGCGGTAGAGATAGGAGTTGCTGCCGCTGCCCATCAGCTGCGCCAGCACGTCGAGGGCCGCACTTTCGCCGGCCGCAGCCGTGGTCGCCGAGGGCACCAGGTAATAGCGCCGCAAGCCGGGTTGCTCGACGCGCGGATCGGCCAGCGTCACGGTGCGCGGCGCCGCGGGCTCCGGCTCCTGCGGGCGGACGCGGCGCGCCGGGATCGCGGGCTGCGCCGGGATGGAGCCGAAATTGCGCTCGACCAGCGGACGGATGTCGGCGGCGTCGACGTCGCCGGCGATCACCAGGATCGCGTTGTTCGGCGCGTAGAAGCGGCGGTAGAAGGCGAGCGCATCCTCGCGATCGAGCTTCTCGATCTCTTGGTGCCAGCCGATCACCGGCCGGCCGTAGGGATGATTGAGATAGAGCGCGGCCATGATCTGCTCGTTCAGCCGCGCGTCCGGATTGTTGGCGACGCGCATGTTGTATTCTTCGAGCACGACGTCGCGCTCGGGCAGCACGTTCTCGTCCTTGAGGATCAGGCCGGTCATGCGGTCGGCCTCGAACTCCATCATGGTCGGCAACTGCTCGCGCGGCACGCGCTGGTAGTAGTTGGTGTAGTCGACCGAGGTCGAGGCGTTCTCGTTGCCGCCGACGCGGAGCACGGTCTGGGAGAATTCGCCGACCGGGTGCTTTTCCGTTCCCTTGAACATCAGGTGCTCGAGGAAGTGCGCGAGCCCGGACTTGCCCGGCGTCTCGTCGGCCGAGCCGACCTTGTACCAGATCATTTCCGTGACGACCGGCGTGCGGTGGTCCGGAATCACCACGACCTGCAGGCCGTTACCGAGCGTGAAGCTGGCAGGCGGAGCCGATGTCACCGTGGTCTGGGCAAGGGATGCGCCGGCCGTCAGGACACTCGTCGAAAGCAGCGCGGCAAGGAGGCAGGCAGCCGATCGGTGAGAGGACATCATGATCCTTATGAAGGGCCGAGCCCGGATGTCCGGCTCGGAGGCACGGCATGGTACACCGTGCGGCAAACGCTTCGCGTCACGAAGCAGAGAACTCAATTCGGGGGCAAGTTACTGATTAGCAATCTATAGACCGCGTCCGGCGCGCACGAGCCGCCGGCGTCGGGTCCGCGCCTGTCACGATATCGCAATGGGACAGGAGCGCTATTGTTCCTTGTCCTTGCCGGACATGATGTCGAAATAGGTCCGCCGCGTCTTGTCCTCTCCGGCGCCATAGGCGTAGCTCGGCGACGGGGTCTGGTAGCCCGGCGGCGGCTCGACAAGTGACTGGCGCGGCGGCTCGGTCGTGAATTGCTTGTTTTCAGAGCTGCCGCTGCCCTTCATCATGCCCCACAGACCGCCGGTGAAACCGAGCTGGGCGGGGCTGAGCGACGGATTGCCGTTGGTGCCCGGCTGAATAGGATCGTTGCTCGTGCGCTCGGGTGCGGCCGTCCTGCCGACCTCCATCTCGGCGGGCGACAACGCCCGGCCCGCCTGCCAGCTTTCCTGAGCCTTGTTGGCCTTCTTGCGCTGAGCAATGGCCTCCTTGCGACGCCTCTCGTCAGGGTCCTTCGGCCAGTTCGGCGCGTTCTTGGCTTCAGTGCCGGCCGGAGGCGGCAGGTCGAGCTTGGGCGGCACCACCAGCGGCGACCGCTCGCGGTACTCGATACCCTTCTTCTCCATGCTCTTGGCGCCGATGCCGGACATCAGATTGTCGATGAGCTTCTCTTCGAAGGTCATGTCGTCGTCGTCCTCGCCGTCGTCACCGGCGCGGGCGGCGCCAGCCGACATGACGAGACCGATGCCGAGCGCGACAGCGGACAATTTCAACGCCCGCCAGAACCCCTGCCGGGGGTCTCCAACCATCGAACCGCTGGTCTTCGAGCTGCGCATCACTGTACCTGTTCCAAATTGTGGCAGTTTGCCGCTCTCGCGCGGCCGATCCTCGCAAACGCAAGGTTCCACCTGCCGGTCCGTATCGGCCGGGATCAGGGCGCTTTTGCGGCGGGTACCCCCAGGAAGGAATCATACAACAGCGCCGCCACCCCAGCAACGATGGCCACGTCCGCGAGGTTGAACACGTACCAATTATAGGTATTTCCGCCGATCTCGATATGGAACAGGGCGAAATCGACCACCGCGCCATAGGCCAGACGGTCAATGCCATTGCCGATGGCGCCGCCGATGATCAGACCGAGCGCGATGGTTGCGAGCAGGGTGTGCGAGCGGGCCATCCAGATCGCCAGCGCAACCACCGCAATGACTTTCACCGCCATCAGCGCGAGCTGCGCCGCCTGACCGTCGTTCTGGAGCCAGCCGAAGCTGATGCCGATGTTCCAGGCCAGCACCAGGTCGAAGAACGGCGTCACGCTTACCGCGCCGCGACGGGCGAGGTCGAACACGTTCAGCAGCCAGAGCTTTGAGACCTGGTCGGCCACGAGCGTGACCAAGGCCGCGAGGATGCCGGCGCGGAGCGGGGTCATGGCCGCGGGGATCAGACCCCCACCCCCAGCGCCTTCCATTCGCGCAGCGCCTTGGCGTCGCGCGGGGTGACGTCGGGGTATTCGGGGTCTTCACCCACCGTCGGCGAGATCTTCCAGGAACGGGCGCATTTGGTGCCGACCGCCTTCTCCACCACGACTGCAACACCTGGAACGGCATCGAGACGGAATGCGGAAGCCGGCGCCTCGCCCTCGCGCACCTCGTAGTTCGAGGTGATGCAGATCTCGGCGAGGTCGGTGTCGAACAGCGTCGCAAGCATGTCGCGGTCGGCGACATAGATGACCGGTGAGGCCTCCAGCGACGAGCCGATATTCTTGGCGGCGCGTTCGAGCTCCAGCGCACCGGTGACGACGCGGCGGACGTTGCGGATCGCTTCCCACTTCGCGGCGAGCTTGTCGTCGCGCAAGCTTTCGAGGTCGTGGGGGAACTGCGTCAGGTGCACCGAGGGCTCGGCGTCGGGCCTGTACATGCGCCAGGCTTCCTCGGCGGTGAAGCTGAGGATCGGCGCCAGCCATTTCAGGATCGCGTAACACAGCAGGTCGATCGTGGTCAGCGCCGCCTTGCGCGTGAGCGAGGACGGCGGATCGCAATAGAGCGTGTCCTTGCGGATGTCGAAATAGAACGCCGAGAGCTCGCTGTTCAGGAAGGCGGACAGGGTCGCCACCACGGTCTTGTAGTCGAACTCCTGATAGGCCTTGCGGACGACGGCAGCACGGACCGCGAGCTCGTGCAGCATCAGCCGCTCGAGCTCCGGCATCTCGGCGGCTGCGACCGCGTCGGCCGGCTTGTAATGATGCAGCGTGCCGAGCATCCAGCGCACGGTGTTGCGTAGCTTGCGATAGGTCTCGACCGTGTTCTTCAGGATCTCGGGGCCGATGCGCTGGTCGTCGGTGTAGTCGCAGGCGGCGACCCAGAGCCGCAGGATGTCGGCGCCGGATTCCTTGATGACGGTCTGCGGCGCGATGGTGTTGCCGAGCGACTTCGCCATCTTGCGGCCGTGCTCGTCCTGGGTAAAGCCGTGGGTCAGCACGATATCGTAAGGCGCGCGACCGCGCGTGCCGCAGCTCTCCAGCAGCGAGGAGTGGAACCAGCCGCGATGCTGGTCCGAGCCCTCAAGGTACATCACGGTGTCCTTGCCGCCGTCGACCTTGCGCTTGATGCCGGCGAGGCCGGGGAAGTGCACGGGGTCTTCGAGCACGAATGCGTGGGTCGAGCCGGAATCGAACCAGACGTCGAGAATGTCGTCGACCTTCTGCCAGTCCTCGTTCGCGCGCGGCCCAAGGAAGCGCTCGCGCGCGCCTTTCGCGTACCAGGCGTCTGCACCTTCCTTCTCGAAGGCTTCGCCGATGCGCGTATTGACGGCCTCGTCCTGAAGGATCTCGGCCGAGCCGTCGCCCTTCTCGCGCACGAACACGGCGATCGGCACGCCCCAGGCGCGCTGGCGCGAGATCACCCAGTCGGGCCGGGCCTCGATCATGCCGTTGATGCGGTTCTCGCCGGATGGCGGCACCCATTGCGTGACCGAGATCGCGTGCAGCGCGCGGGCGCGCAGCGTGTCGCCGGACTTGGTCTTGCCGCCAGCGGCAATGTCCTTGTCCATCGCGATGAACCATTGCGGCGTGTTGCGAAAGATCACCGGCTTCTTGGAGCGCCAGGAATGCGGATATTGGTGCTTGAGCCGGCCGCGTGCCAGCAGCATGCGTCTTTCGACCAGCGCCTTGATGACGGCCTCGTTGGCCTCGCCCTTCTCGCCCTTGTCGTTGATGACGCGCTTGCCGGCAAAGCCCGGGGCATGATCGGTGTAGGCGCCGTTCTCGTCGACGGTGTAGGGGATTGCGGTGTTGATGCCGCGCGCATCGAGATCGCGCGCCTGCGCCATCCAGGCATCGAAGTCCTCGCGACCATGGCCGGGCGCCGTGTGCACGAAACCGGTGCCGGTGTCGTCGGTGACATGATCGCCGGACAAAAGCGGCACGATGAATTCGTAGCTGCCGGCAAGACCCTTCAGCGGGTGGGCGCATTCGATCGCGTCCATGGTATCGCCGGGGATGTCGCGGACCTTCTTGTAGGCGGTCACGCGCGCCTGCTTGAACACTTCTTCGGCGAGCGCGTCCGCGAGGATCAGGAGATCGCCGGTCTTGGCCCAGTTGTCGCCAGGGGCGTCCGTGACCTCAAAGAGGCCATAGGCGATCTTCGGCGAGAACGAGATGGCGCGGTTGCCCGGCAGCGTCCACGGCGTCGTGGTCCAGATCACGACGGACGCATTTGCCAATGCGCCGTGCGCGGGCGAGGTAACCGGGAATTTCACCCACACCGTATCGGACGTGTAGTCCTCGTACTCGACCTCGGCTTCGGCGAGCGCGGTCTTCTCGACCACGCTCCACATCACCGGCTTGGAGCCGCGATAGAGCGTGCCGTTGGCGGCAAACTTCATCAGCTCGCGCGCGATCTGGGCCTCGGCCGGATAGCTCATGGTGGCGTAGGGATGATCCCAGTCGCCGATCACGCCGAGGCGCTTGAACTCCTCGCGCTGAACGCCGAGCCAGTGCGTCGCGTAGGCGCGGCACTCTTTGCGGAAATCGATCATCGCGGCACTGTCGCGGAAGTCGGGCTTCTGCTTGCCCTTCTTGCGATAATGCTCCTCCTCGACCTTCCACTCGATCGGCAGGCCGTGGCAGTCCCAGCCCGGAACGTAGTTGGAATCGAAGCCGAGCATCTGCTGGCTCTTGGTGACGAGATCCTTCAGGATCTTGTTCAGCGACGTGCCGATATGGATGTTGCCGTTGGCATAGGGCGGGCCGTCATGCAGCACGAACTTGTCGCGGCCCTTGGCGCTCTCGCGCAGCTTCTCGTAGAGGCCCATCTCGTACCAGCGCTTGAGGATCTCCGGCTCGCGCTGCGGCAGGCCGGCGCGCATCGGGAATTCGGTCTGCGGCAGGAACAGGGTTTTGGAATAGTCTTTGACTTCAGACTTTTGGGACTTTTGCGGCTTTTCGGACATGAGGCTGACTGGCTCGGAAGGGCGCGGGAACGGATGGCGATGCGGAATCGCGGGCTGAAACGACAACATCCCGGTCTTGCGCCGAGCCGAAGGCTCAGGCGGAAGCCGGGCCGCTAATCCCTATGATGCGCCGCGCAAACATGGGCTCTCCATAGCAGGGGGGCGGGGGAAGCGCAAAAGGTTCGGCGGGCCGGTTTTCGGCCTCAATCGATGACGCCAAGCCTCGGAAACGCGTCCGGGGCGGCAGCGAGGATGGCGCGGGCGCGGGCGGAATCGTCGTCCATCTGCCGGATCAGGGCATCCAGGCCGTCGAATTTCAGCTCCTCGCGGATGAAGCCGACGAAGGCGCAGTCGAGCGTCTGTCCGTAAAGGTCGCCCTTGAAGTCGAACAGGAAGATTTCCAGCAGCGGCGCGCCATTATCAAACGTCGGGCGGCGGCCGAAGCTTGCCACCCCGTCCAGCCGCTCGGCGCCGCGGCCGACCCGCACCGCATAGATACCGTGCTTGAGGCCGCAATTGGCGTCGAGACGGATGTTGGCGGTGGGATAACCGAGGTCGCGGCCGCGCTTCTCGCCGTGGACGACCTCGCCGGTGATGAACCAGGGGCCGCCCAGCATGGTGGTGGCCTCGTCGAGCTGGCCTTCCGCGAGCGCGATCCGGATCGCGCTGGAGGAGACCGGCCGCTCGTCGAAGTCGATATGCGGCTGCACGTCGACCTCGATGCCAAGCCGGGGCGCCTCGTTGACCAGGAGGCTCGGCGAGCCGACGCGACCTTTGCCGAAATGGAAGTCGTAGCCGACGGCGATGCCGCCGATGCCCAGGCGCCCGATCAGGTCATGGTGAATGAAGTCTTGCGCGCTGGTCCCGGCGCGGGACTTGTCGAAGGTCATGACCACGGCGCCGGCAAGTCCGGCGCCGGCCAGAAGCCGTAGCTTGGCACGCTCGTCCGTCAGGCGGAATTGCGGGGTGTTGGGGCTGAAAAACCGGCGCGGATGCGGCTCGAAGGTCAATGCCAGCGCAGGGCGGCCATGCGTCCGGCCCATTTCCAGGGCTGCAGCGATCACGGCGCGATGGCCGAGATGAACGCCGTCGAAATTGCCCATGGCGACCACGGCACCCCTTGCAATGGCGGAGTCCGGCGTGGTGTCGCGGATAACGGTAAAATGCGGGGCCATCAGGGGAATTCTCGAGCCGGCGGGACCGGCCGGGACCGTGGCTCGACCGGCCGGATGAAGTCAAGCGGGAGGGGGCGGCCGCATCGAATGCGATTTCAGTCCACCGGGGGCGTCCTCAGTTAACGCGCTGTTTAACGCCTTGGTGTTAGTCCTTGAGCGTGGAACCGCCGAGCTCCGGCCTGGCAGGTCCGATCGTAATATTTCCTGGGTTTGCGTTGGGGGAGTCGAGATGGCGGTTGATTTGTCGATGTCGGTTCTGGTGGTTGATGACTACAGCACCATGATCCGTATCATCAGGAACCTCCTGAAGCAGCTTGGCTTCGAGAATATCGATGATGCCAGCGACGGTTCGGCAGCGCTGAACAAGATGCGCGGCAAGAAGTACGGGCTCGTGATTTCCGACTGGAACATGGAGCCGATGACGGGTTACGACCTGCTGCGCGAAGTGCGCGCGGATCCGAACCTCGCCACCACGCCCTTCATCATGATCACGGCCGAATCGAAGACCGAGAACGTGATCGCGGCCAAGAAGGCCGGCGTGAACAACTACATCGTCAAGCCGTTCAACGCGGCGACGCTGAAGACCAAGATCGAGGCGGTCTTCCCGGACATGGCGAGCGCGTAAGGCGCGATCGAAGCGATCAGTGAATTCGGAAGGCCCGGGCGGTTGTCCCGGGTTTTCTGCGTTGGGTTTGTCATTCCGGATTCGATGCTCCACATCAGCCCGGAATGACGATCAGCTCGCTACCACTTCAGTTCGCGCATCAGCGCCTTCGGCGGATGGCCGAACAATTCCAGCACAGAAGCCGGGTCGAGCTGGTCGAGACCCTCGAATTCCTCGGCATGGATGCCGCGGGTCACGAACAGGCAATCGATGCCGAATTCGCGTGCGCCGGTGAGGTCGGTACGGACTGAATCGCCGATCGCGAGCACCTTTTTGCGGTCGATCTGGTGGCCCCGGCGTTCGCCGGCGAGCGCCATCGCGCGCTCGTAGATCGGCCGGTGCGGCTTGCCGTAGAAGATCACCTCGCCGCCGAGCTCGCGATAGAGCTCCGCGATCGCGCCGGCGCAATAGATCAGCCGGTCGCCGCGTTCCACCACGATGTCGGGGTTGGCGCAGACCAGCGTCAGCTTGCGCTCGCGCGCCTTCAGCATCATGCCGCGATAGTCTTCCGCCGTCTCGGTTTCGTCGTCATAGAGGCCGGTGCAGACGATGTAATCCGCCTCCTCCAGCGGCGCGGTCACCGCATCGAGGCCGCGGTAGATCGAGTTGTCGCGCTCGGGGCCTAGCCAGAACATCTTGCGGCCGGGATGCTCGGCGACATAGAGCCGCGTCAGGTCGCCTGAGGACACGATCGCGTCATAGGTCTCATCTGCGACGCCGAGCTTGCGCAATTGCCGCTGCACGGAGTCGGCCGGGCGCGGCGCGTTGGTGATCAGGATCACCGTTCCGCCGCGACTGCGATAGGTGTGCAGGGCCTCGCAGGCTTCGGGAAAGGATTCGAGGCCGTTATGGACCACGCCCCAGATGTCGCTGAGCACGACGTCCACGCCATCCACGAGCTCGCGCAGGCTTTCGGCGAAATGCAGCGTGGTCATGATGCGCTCGGCCGATCAGATGCGGCGCGCGAGCGCGGCGTTGCCGGTGATGCGTTGGGCCGGAGGCGCTGAAGACGTCGCGCCTGGGCTGGGGGGAGCGGAGCCATTGGATCCCTGAATATCCTGCGCCTGGTTCGGCGAGGCCCCGCCGGTAGCAGATGCCCCTTCAGGCCGCAATGGCCGGGGCGGCGCGAACAAAAACCCCTGGCCAAACCGCACGTCATAGTCGAGCAGGTCGATCACGGCGCGCTCGCCCTCGATCCGCTCGGCGATCAGGTCGATGCCGAAGCGGCCGAGCAGGTCGGAGAGGTCGGAGGGGTGGATGTCCGACGCCGAAGCCTGCCTGGGATCGAGCAGGAGCGAGGCCGGCACCTTGATGAAGCGCACGCCGCGGTCGGCGAGCTCGCGCGGCTCGATGCGCAAATCCGTGACATGGTCGATCGAGAAGCGGAAACCGCGCTGGGCGAGCGCTGCGAGGTTCTCGGTCTCGGCCGGGCCGAGATTGCGGAAGGTCGATTGCTTGAATTCCAGCACCAGGGAGGGCGCCAGCGCCCGATTGGCTTCGAGGAAGTCGAGGTATTGCGCGAAGGTCGTGGAATTGCCGAGCGTGGAAGCCGCGACGTTGCAGAACACGCCGACCTCCTTGTTGCGCACCATCAGGCGTCGCAGCACCTGCACACAGCGCAGCATCACCATGTTGTCGATGCGCCCGATCAGGCCGGAAGCCTCCGCGATGCTGATGAATTCCTCGGCCGCGACCAGTTGGTCTCGCTCGTCGCGCAGGCGCGTCACGGCCTCGTAGAAGCGGACCTTGCGCTGCGGCAGCGTCACCATCGGCTGGAGGAAGATGTCGATGCGGTTCTCGTCGATCGCGTTGCGCAGCGTCGCCAGCAGTTGGGTCTGGTTGCGGCCGTTGGCCGTCTGAACCGGATTGGCGGCCTGGGTCCGGATCGCCGGTGGTGCCGGCCGCGGCGGCGGCGCGGGAGCGGGGGGAGGGGCAGCCGGCCGCTCCTCCTCGAACGGGGCCATCACGTCGAGCGGTGCCTCAGGCTCCAGCCTCGCGGCCGGAGCGGGGGCCGGCACCGGCGCGTTGCCGGCCAACAAATCCTCATGGGTCGACACGGTGGTGGCGAGCTGCCTGACCAATCCGCCGAGCTCGTTGATCTCTCCGACCACCGACTGGATACGGTCGGAGTTGGTCGAATTGGAGGAGGCGATGCGTCCTTCGACCGCGGCAAGCCGGCGGCCGAACTCGGCCACCTGGCGGGCGAGGTCGGCGGTGCCGCGCGAAAGGTCGGCGATCTGGCCGCCGACGTCGCTGCGGTCGCGCAGCCGCATCGACACTGCATTGTAGAGGATCAGGAAGGTCAGCGCCGTCAGCGCCACGATCGCGGATTCGGTTCCGCTGATGCCGGCGACCGCGTAGAGCACGAGCCCGAGCGAGGCCGCGACCAGAACCATGCAGATGGCGATGAAGATCGTCGAAATACGAATCATGCCGCGCGTTACGCCTCAAAGAGCTGACTGCCTGACCGGGAAAACACGGGTGGCGTTTCGAACCCGTCACGCCCCATGCTCCCCCAAGCGGCATGACCTTAACATCATTGTTGATTCGAGGGGATAGCGGCCGGCGCGCGGAGTCAGGATGGCGCGGCGGCGCCGACCGTGTCGGCCGCGACGGCCTCGCGGGTGCCGAGCGGCCTGGGCGGCCCGGTGGTCGTGTCGCGCAGGGTCTGCCGTTCGATCTCCGAATTCAACTCGGCCCCGAACATGATGACGATCGCCGACATCCACATCCACGTCATCAAGCCGATCGCCGCGCCGAGCGAGCCGTAGGTGGCGTTGTAATTGGCGAATTCGGACAGATACCACGACAGCAGGGCCGAGCCGGCGATCCAGAGGATCCCGGCCGTCACCGCGCCGATGCTCAGCCATTGCCAGCGCGGCGCGTCGCGACTGGGCGCGAAGCGGTAGAGGATGGCGAGTGCGGCGAGCAGGATGACGAGCAGCAGCGGCCATCGCGCCAGCGCGACGATCAGCTTGCTTTCGGGTGCGATCCCGAGATGATCAAGCGCGAGCGGAAAGGCGACCACGGTGCCGACCATCACCAGGACGGCCACGATGCCGCCGATTGTGAAGGCCAGCGACATCAGGTTCAGCTTGATGAAATTGCGCTTCTCGCGTTCCTCATAGGCGACGTTGAGAGCATCGAAAATCGATTTGACGCCGGCATTGGCGCTCCAGATCGCAAGCACGAGGCCGAACAGGAAGGTGGCGCCGAGGGCCGTATTGCCATTCGACACCACCCGCCCGACCTGGTCCTCGACGATCTGGAACGAGCCCTCGGGCAGCATCGTCGCCAACGTCTGGAGGTTGGAGCTGATGGTGGAGGGATCGGCGAACAGTCCATAGGACGAGACGAGCGCGGTCACGGCCGGAAAGATCGCCAGCAGCCCGAAGAAAACGACGCCGCCAGCGGTCGCGAGCAGGCGATCGTCGTCGATGCGCTGATAGGTGCGCCAGAAGATGTCCTTCCAGCCTGCCCAGGGGATCGCGAACGGGTTTTTCGAGCGGCGGCCACGGCCGGGCTGCATGGCTGCGCCCGCCGGGCTCGTTTCAGGGGAATTCGCCTCACTGTTGCGATGGCCTTGCGGAGGCCCGGAGCGGCCAAAGCCGGACTCCTCGAGGTAGCGTTCCGCGGTCAGCACGAAAACGGCCGTGGCGGCGATCAACAGCCAACTGTCGAACTGCTCGGAGTGCCGCGCCGGCATTTAAGCGCCCAATCTTCGACCGTGACGTCTTCGGCGCGCCGCCGTGAACCCCATCAATCCGACGGCTGCGAGCATCAGTCCAAGCTGCACGGGCCGGGTGGTCCGAGCCGACGAAGCGTTGCCGCCATGGCCGCGTTCACCCGGCGCGAGCGGTGCCAGCGGGATCGTCGTCGCGACCTCTTTCACCGCCTGCTTGACCGTTCCGCGCGGGATCCGCGGGGTGGCGATCGCAACACGCATCCGGCTGGCAAGCGGCACGACCGGCCTGTCACGACGTTTCATCTGAGCCAGAGCGACCCCCGCACAGGCCGCGGCCAGCACCAGGAGCACGGCCGCGACGGCACCAAAACCCCAGAATTGACCGTGGGTGATTGCAATCCAACGATACAGGGCGATCAGGCCAACGAAGAAGGTTGCGACCAGGAACAGCCCGGCCGCCGCGAACAGGCCCGCCGCGACTGCATAGGACCTCGCGCGTCCTGTGGCCTGGCTGGTGCGGTCACGCAGATAGGACTGGGCGGCGCGCTTGAGATGGTTGAGCTTGAGCGCGACGCCGGCGCGCAGCAATTCGCCCGATGGCGCGAGCATGCGGATATCCTCCGACAGCGAGAACCTTCGTCGGGGATGAACGTGGCGGTATTTGACTTGTTCCGACGAGGTATGCCCGTCGTGACGGATCAGCCGAGATCGCCGGCCGCGATCCAGAACACCTCGCCCTCGGAGTCCTCGGTGTCGAGCCAGAGCAGCGGCAGTTCCGGAAAGGCCTCGTCGACCAATTCGCGGCCGCGGCCGATCTCGCAGATCAGCCCACCATCCCGCGTCAAGTGGTCGGGCGCATCGCGCAGGATCCGGCGCACCACGTCGAGACCGTCGGCGCCGCCGTCGAAGGCGAGCTTCGGCTCGGCCCGGCACTCCGGCGGCAGCGCCGCCATGCCTTCGGCGTCGACATAAGGCGGGTTGGTGATGATCAGGTCGTATTTGGCGTCACCGAGCGGAGCGAACAGGTCGCCGCGATGCAGGCTGATCCGGTCATCGAGCCCGTGTTCGCCGACATTTCGTCCGGCGACTTCGACCGCGCCTTTGGAGATATCGACCGCGTCTATCATGGCGTTCGGAAAATGATGTGCGGCGAGGATCGCGAGGCATCCTGACCCCGTGCAGAGATCGAGCACCCGCTCGACCGCGGTGGGGTCGTCGATCAGCGAGCCGGCTTCGCCGTCGCCGCCGAAATGCGACTCCAGCAGCTCGCCGATGAAGGAGCGGGGAACGATGACACGCTCGTCGACATAGAAGGGCAGGCCGCGCATGTAGATCTTGTTGACGAGATAGGCGGCCGGTTTGCGCGTGGTGACGCGCTGATGAATGAGATCGATGATGGTATTGCCCTCGGCGGCCGTGACGCGCGCGTTGGCAAAAATCTCGAACTGTTCGGGATGCAGATGCAGGGCTTCACAGACCAGGAAGGCTGCTTCCGCGACCGGATCGGGCGTGCCATGGGCAAAGGCGAGCTTGGCCTCATTGAAGCGGCTCACCGCATAGCGGACGAAATCGATCAGCGTGACAAGCTCGCCGCGGCTCACTTTCGCGAGCTTTGGCGCGGCGCGGCCGCGCACGGTCTTTTTGGATGTTGTTGCCATCAGGGTCGGGTCCAGCGTGCGGCGGCTTCGTCGTCGCGGGTCTGGGCCTCGACCCAGCCGGTGCCGGTGGCGCTCTCTTCCTTCTTCCAGAACGGCGCGTTGGTCTTGAGATAATCCATCAGGAACTCGGCTGCCTGGAACGCTGCCTGGCGGTGCTGCGAGGCGGTCAGCACCAGCACGATGTTCTGGCCGGGCATGAACCGGCCGACGCGATGGATCACCGTGACGCCGTTGAGAGGCCAGCGCGAGGTGGCCTCGTCGGCATGGCGCCTGATCTCTTCCTCCGCCATACCAGGATAATGCTCGAGCGAGAGCGCGGCGATCTTCGCGCTGTCCTCGTCGCCGCGGCAAATGCCGGAAAAGCTCACGACTGCGCCGATGTCGGTGCGGCTCCCGGTCAGGACCGCGATCTCGCGCGCGATGTCGAAATCGTCTTGCTGGATACGAATGGTGACGGGGCAGGTGGTGACGGGAAAGGTCATGGCCTAGCCGCCGGTCATCGGCGGAAAGAACGCGATCTCGCGGGCGCCTGCAATCATGGCGTCCGACTTGACGTGGGCATGGTCGATCGCGGCGCGGATCACCTTCGGCTTCTCGAAGGCGTAGGCGTAGGCTTCGCTTTGGCCGGACAGCCAGGCGATCAGCTCTTCCACGGTGCGCACGGTCGCGGGCGGCTCGATCGTTTCCTCGGCCTTGCCGACGCGCTCGCGCACCCAGGCGAAATACTTCACCTTCATCCCTCATCCTCCTTGATGAGGTGATGGATGCCGGCGCCGAAATAGTCGTAGCCGGTGTACATGGTGAGGATCGCCGAGGCCCAGAGCAGGACCAGTCCGATCATCGAGACCATGGGCACCACCTCATCGCCGGCCGGACCCGCCAGCAGGAAGCCGATGGCGATGAGCTGAACGGTCGTCTTCCACTTCGCAAGCTTGGTCACGGGCACGCTGACGCGCAGCGCGGCGAGATATTCGCGCAGGCCCGAGACCAGGATCTCGCGGCACAGGATCACGATGGCGGCCCACAGCGACCAGCCGTGGATGATGCCGTCGGCGGCCAGCATGAGGAGACACGAGGCGACCAGCAGCTTGTCGGCGATCGGATCGAGCATCCGGCCGAATGCCGATTGCTGATTCCAGATCCGCGCGTAATAACCGTCGAGGTAGTCGGTGACCGCAGCGGCGATGAAGATGGCGACCGCAACCCAGCGCAGCCAAAGCGGACCGTCCATGATCGACTGCGCATAGATGCACCCGACCACGACCGGAATCGCGGCGATCCGGCCGTAGGTCAGGATGTTCGGGAGGGACATCGCGCGGCTGGTCGTCCCTCGTGTCGTGGCGATGTTCATTCGTCCTACCAATACCGCTGCAGCCTGAAGGTCAACCGTTCCGCTCCCCAAATGGGGTGCGGGATACGACGACCATATGACCGCGGCCCCCCTTTAGTTCACCCCGGCTGGGGATGGAAATACTCGAAAATCCTGCGGGCGCTCTCGGCGCTCACCCCCGGAACCTTGCCGAGATCGCCGATCGAGGCCCTCTCGATCTCCTTCAGGGTTCCGAAATGGTGCAGCAAGGCACGTTTGCGTGACGGACCGATGCCCGGAATCTCCTGCAAGCCGGCCTCGCGGATGTCCTTCTTGCGCAGCTTGCGGTGCGAACCGATGACGAAGCGGTGCGCCTCGTCCCGCAGCCGCTGGATGAAATAGAGCACGGGGTCGCGCGGCTCCAGCTTGATCGCCTCGCGCTCCGGCATGAACAGGGTCTCGCGGCCGGCATCCCGGTCCGGCCCCTTGGCCACTGACATCAGCGCCACCTGGGTCAGGCCGAGATTTGCAAAGATTTCCCGGACGGCATTGAGCTGGCCGCGGCCGCCGTCGATGATCACGAGATCGGGCCATTGCGGGAAATCGTCGTCCTTGGCTTTGGCGGCCCCTTCTTCGGGCGGATTGATCAGGCGCTTGAAACGGCGCTCGAGCACCTCGCGCATCATGGCGTAGTCGTCGCCAGGCGTGAGCCCTTCCGACTTGATGTTGAACTTGCGGTACTGGTTCTTCACAAAGCCGTCTGGGCCGGCGACGATCATGGCGCCGACTGCGTTGGTGCCCTGGATGTGGCTGTTGTCGTAGACCTCGATCCGCTTCGGCGAATGCGGCAGGCTCAGCGTCGTGGCCATGGCGTCCAGCAGGCGGCTCTGTGTCGCGGTGTCCGCGAGCTTGCGGCCCAGCGCCTCGCGCGCATTGGTGAGCGCGTGGGCGACGAGCTCCTTCTTCTCGCCGCGCTTCGGCGTGGAAACCTCGACCTTGCGGCCGGCCTTGATCGCCAGCGCGTCGGCGAGCAGCTCGCTCTCCTCGATCTCGTGCGAGAGCAGGATATTCCTCGGCGGCGGCTTGTCGTCGTAGAACTGGGCGAGGAAGGAGCCGAGCACTTCCTCCGGCGTAAAGGTCTTCTCCGCGCGCGGAAAATAGGCGCGGTTGCCCCAGTTCTGTCCGGTGCGGAAGAAGAACACCTCGACGCAGGAAAAGCCGCCCTCCTGGTGGATGGCGAACACGTCGGCTTCTTCCACCGTGCGCGGATTGATGCCCTGCTGCGACTGGATCGCAGAGAGCGCAGCGAGGCGGTCGCGGTAGAGCGCCGCGGTTTCGAATTCGAGCTCGCCGGAAGCCCTTTCCATCTCGCCAGCGAGCTCCTGCTTCACCGCCTGGCTCTTGCCGGAGAGGAAGTCGGTCGCTTCGCGCACCAGTGTCGTATAGCCGGGGAAGTCGATCTCGCGGGTGCAGGGGCCGGCGCAACGGCGGATCTGGTAGAGCAGGCAGGGCCTGCTGCGGCTCTCGAAGAAGGAATCCGTGCAGGAGCGGACCAGGAACGCGCGCTGCAAGGCGGTGATGGTGCGGTTGACGGCGCCGGCGGAGGCGAACGGACCGAAATAGCGCCCGGGCCGGGTCTGCGCGCCGCGATGCTTCAGGATCTGCGGCGCCCAATGGTCGCCGGTGATCAGGATATAGGGAAACGACTTGTCGTCGCGCAGCTGCACGTTGAAGCGGGGCCGAAGCTGCTTGATGAGGTTGGCTTCCAGCAGCAGCGCTTCGGTCTCGGTGTTGGTCGAGACGATCTCCACGGTAACGGTGGCGGCGATCATGCGCAGGATGCGCGCCGGCTGCGGCGCACTCTGGCGCGCATAGTTCGACAGGCGCTTTTTGACGTTCTTGGCCTTGCCGACATAGAGCACGTCGGCATTCGCATTGAGCATGCGGTAGACGCCGGGCGAGGTGGGGGCGAGGCGGACCGCGCGCTCGATCGCCTCATGGCCGGTCGCCAGCGGCTCTTCGCCGACCGTGCCGCTCTCTTCCAGGATATCCGGCAGCCGTGCGTCGTCCTCGTCGTCACCGCTTGCGGTTGCGGGATCGAGATCCGGCGGCGCCATTTCCGTGTCCTGGGGCGGGGCGTCCGGCGCGTTGCCGCGCACGGGTTTGCGCGCGCGCGCGTCGTCCGGGTCGTCAGTGGAATCGTGAACCATGGTGCGAATTTAGGCGCTGGGGGTGCTGATTTGAAGTTCCGGCCGTGCGGCACGCACAGGATGGTGGCGCAGTTCCCGGTAACGCTTGCTTAAGCTTGTTAACAGCGCGGTAACCCGACTTAACAGGCCTTTAACTTAAAACTCTCGATAAATCTTACGCGAAAAAGTCTTGGTTCCGTAACCATGCGGTTTTGCTTCGCGCGGCGGCGCAGGCATCGCCCCCGGTGACGGCAGTTGCGTTGGAGTGTGTGATGAAGAGGCTCGTTGTGGGCGCAGCCGCGTTGGTTGCAGCCGGCTGGACGGCTTCGGCAGAGGCGGCCGACCTCAATTACGGGCAGCGCGCGCCCTACACGGTCAATCAGCCGCTCAACGGCTATAGCTGGGCGGGCCCGTATCTCGGTGCCAATCTCGGCTACGAATGGGGCTCGGTGAACAATAATCCCGCGAAGCCGTCCGGCTTCGTCGGCGGCGTTCAGGCCGGCTACAATTTCCAGAACGGCCCGTGGGTGTTCGGCGTCGAGGGCGACATCCAGGCCGCCGGTGCCGACGACACCTTCGCGCCGTGGAAGTTCTCCAATCCGTGGTTCGGCACCCTGCGCGGCCGCGCCGGCTACGCCTTCAGCAACGTGCTGTTCTACGGCACGGCGGGCCTCGCCTTCGGCGAGCTGCGCGCGCAGACGTTCGGCTGGACGGAGTCGCACACCAGCGCTGGCTGGACCATCGGTGCCGGCGCGGAAGTCGGCTTCGCGCCGAACTGGAGCGCCAAGCTCGAATATCTCTACATCGATCTGTCGACGAGTCAGTTCGCGATTACAGGCGTGTCAAACGGCTATAGCGCCAGCGTTGTGCGCGCAGGCGTGAACTATCACTTCTGATAGCTAAAGAAGAAAATACCGGACCAACCTCCCGGCCGCTTTGCGGCCGGGATTTTTTTATGCCAGGCTCGCTAGGAAAGGATGACTAAATTGACCGCCTTCGGCCCCTTCCCCTTCTTGTCCGGTTCGACTTCGAAAGTAATACGCTGTCCTTCGGCAAGGTCCTTCAGTCCGGCCCGCTCCACAGCAGTAATATGCACGAAGACGTCGCGGCCCCCGTCGTCCGGTTTGATGAATCCGTAGCCGCGCTCGCCGTTGAAAAACTTGACCGTTCCCGTCATGGCCATCGGGAAACTCCCCCTCATTGCTCCTCCGTCGCGACGCAGACGCACGTCACGACATGACCGGGCCTTACGAAGCCCGGGAGCTGGCCATCCTTGGGCAGACCATTCGGTCCGACTGGATCTTTCTTAGGCCTTCACTCCGCCGCAACCATTCGCGGAAGCGGAACGTAAAGCCAGTCACGGAAACAGCATAATACGGTTCTTCGCAGATTGACTACGGCTCCTGCATATTTTTCCCAAGAATGCCGGAGTGTTACGGCCTCGGCACCTCTAATCGGAATCTGGCAGCGCCGCCCTGGCCGAGCGGCATTTCCAGCTCGGGCAGGATCGTCTTGAGCTCGCCGTGCAGCGTGTAAGGGGGATTGACGATCAACAGCCCGCTGGAGGTGAGGGCAGCGCCGTCGGCTTGCGGCGCCACGCTGAATTCGAGGCGCAGGCATTTTCCCGGCGGCTTTGCTGCGGCTGCGAGCCGCGCCACTGATTGCACCAGCGCGTCGGTGGCGCGCCGGCTCTTGGCGGGATACCAGATTACATAGATACCGGTCGGCCATTTCGCGAAAGCCGCCGAGAAGGCCTCGCCCAGCTTGTCGAACTCGTCCTTTGCCTCGAATGGCGGGTCGATCAGCACGAGGCCGCGCCGTTCCTTCGGCGGCACGAAGGCCGGCAGCGCCACCCAGCCGTCGAGATCGACCACGCGGGCCTGTTCGTCGCGGCGCAGCACGCCGATCAGCGCCTTGCGCGCCTTCGGCTCGAGCTCGCAAACCACGAGGCGGTCCTGCGGCCTGAGCAGGCCGCGTGCGATCAGCGGCGAGCCCGGATAGGCCTTGAGCTCGCCCTTCGGATTGAAGGCGCGAACGATATCGACATAGGGCTTGGTCAGCGCCATGGCCTCGTTCGACAGCCGCGCCTGCATCAGCCGCGCAATGCCCGTCAGCCACTCGCCGCCGCGGCGCGCCTCGTCGCTTTCGAGATCGTAGAGGCCTGCGCCGGCATGAGTGTCGATGACGCGGAACGCCCCTGGCTTGTCCTGGAGATAGGTGATGATGCGCGCCAGCACGATGTGCTTGATGACATCGGCGAAGTTGCCGGCATGGAAGGCGTGGCGGTAGTTCATGGGACAGAGTTACGACATCGCGCGATGAAAGTAACTGCCGTCATTCCGGGGCGGTGCGCCAGGACCTAACCCGGAAATCCATTTCGCCACCAACAATGCGGACAAATGGATTCTCGGATGCGCAATTGCGCATCATAGTTCGCGCTTCCGCCTTCGCTCTTCGAGCTTCGGCGGACAAGTCGCGCGCCCCGGAATGACGATCTGGGGACTCGGTCTAACCACCCCTGATCGGCGGCATCGTCACCTGGTCGCGGCGGCAGGCGCGGCGGTCGATCTCCTCGCAGGCGCGGAATTGCAGGTCCTTGCTGAGGCAGATGCGGACTTCGGACAGCCGCGTCCGGTTGCAGGTGATCGAGACGGCGTCATTGCTGAGACCCGGATTGGCCTTGATGAAGGCCTCCTCCACCTCCGCCGGCGCCACGGTCTTGGCCTGCGACAAATCGAGATATTCGGCCGGAATCTTGATCGCGGCGCGCGCCTTCCGGATCGTCTCGAAATAGCTGCGGTCGGCGAGCCCCGAGCAGGTGCCGTGCTTGTCCCACTCGTTGAAGATCAGCCCCGGCGCTGGCATCAGATCGAGCATCGAGGAGACAATGCTGCGGTTCAGCCGCGGCGACGGCCGCTGGCAATATTCCGGAAAACCGTTCTCATATTGCGGCCACAGACCATGCACCACGAAAGCGTAGGGCCGTCCGCTGCACTGGATCTGCGAGCGGCCGCCGCGCTCCGCCGCTTCCTCGCAGAAGGAGGGCGACCACGACAGCGACAGCACATAAAAATCGAATTCGCCGGGCGCGTTCTGCCGCTTGTCCTGGGCCTTTGCGCCGCCGGCCAGCGCAGCCAGCCCGGCCGCAAGCGTCAGCGAGATCATCAGGCGGGAAAACGAATGCAATCTGGAATGAAACATGGCGACCCCCTCAACTAGACTGTGCAACAAGCCTAGCAGGCGATAGGAACATTTCAAGAACAAATTTCAGGCGGGCCATCGTTGGGCCGCCTGATCGGTCCGAATCGGGGCCTGTTGAGTTTAGGGCTTGTGAGTTTAGGGCTTGGCGGCGCGGCAGGACGGATTGTAGGCCCAGTTGCGGTCGAGCCCGACCACGCACCATTCTACGCCCTGGCCGTAACCGGCGAAACCACCATCCTCGACGATCGAGAAATGCACCTTGCGCAGCTTGCCGTCCGTGAGCATGGCCTCGCCGCTGCAAAAGCGGCGTGGGATGTTATCGGAGGCCCAGGGCCGGAACGCGGTCTCGTGAACGGCGGTGAAGCCGGTGATCTTCAACGAGGAATTCCAGAACGAGCTTTCCTTCTCCCAGAACTGGGTGGCGATCGTCGGCAGCGCCCTGTCGCATTCGGAGACGTTGCCGTCATAGCGCGGCCCGCTCAGCCAGAAGTTCAGCTCCAGCGGATTGGCGGCCCTGGCCTCACCGAGCGACAGCGCCCCGAACAGGAGGCCGAGCACGGCGGCAAAGCGGAGCGATTTCAGGAAGGTCGAGGCGCGCATGGGCAATCCAGACAGCATGATCTGCGAGGGACGGACGGTGCCGCGAAGGCCGGGGGAGGTCAAGTGCAGCACGGCAACACTTGCCGACGAGTTGACGCAACGTCGCTGCAGCCGGCCTTCCGTTCTTTCCACCGCCGCGCCGGCACCGTAAACTGCCGCCAACCAATCGGAGTGACGGGAATGCGAATCAATGCGGCCGCGGGCCTACTTGCCTTGGGTATGATGGCGAGCCAGTCGGCGCGCGCCGATCTCCTTCCGGTGCCTCCGTTCAAGGGCAACGACACCGGCGGCATCATCGCCTATTCGATGGCAACCCAGGTCGATGCGCGGCAGGTCGCGGTCGATCACTGCGCGCGCTACGGCAAGGTCGTGAAATTCCTGGCGGTGCAGGCCTATGAGGGCGGCTACATCTCGTTCTCCTGCCGCTGGGTGCCCTATGGCGCCGCCGACCAGCCGATCCGCACGCTCTACTGAGGCGTTTTCGTAACGCCGCAATCTCTCAGCCGGGAGCTTCTCACATGACGCGCAAGCTCGCTTTGCTCGGCTCGGCCCTTTGCCTCGTCTTGTCGGCAGGCAGCGCCAGCGCCGACGATCTGCCGGTGCGCAAGGCCGGCCTGTGGGAATTGAAGATGGTCAGGAGCGGCTCGGCGATGCCGGAAATGACCATGCAGCACTGCACCGACGAGACCGTCGACAAGGAGATGAACAACAACGTCTCCCCGATGGCCAAGCAGATCTGCGCCAAGCAGGACATCAAGAAGACGGCAACCGGCTATGTCAGCGATTCCGAGTGCAACGTCGCCGGCATCAGCACGACCTCGCATGCGGAGATCACGGGCGATTTCAACTCGGCCTACACCGTGAAGACCTCGTCGCACGCGCAAGGCGGTGCCGCCGGCGCGGCAGGCCGCGATACCACCATGACGCTCGAAGCCAAGTGGTTAGGGGCCTGCAAGGCCGACCAGAAGCCCGGCGACATCGTGATGCCCGGCGGCTTCAAGATGAACGTGCGCGACGTGGACAAGCTGAAGGCGCTGCTGCCGAAGTAGGGCAGGCAGCGCCGCGAAACCGGTGCGCTCCCTCGCCCCGTTCTTACGGGGAGAGGGGTGGGGTCATCTGCGCTAGGTTAGTCGTGCGCGGAGATTGTCGTGTTGTTTTTGGCGCCGTCGCGGTGGTTCGCAGAGGTGGCGGCGGGTTCGGCTGAAGAGATTACGGACAGCCTGCCACAGAAGTG
>NZ_JARVWW010000018.1 GCF_029846715.1 Bradyrhizobium nivariense | reverse complement strand
GAGGGCGAGGGAGGCCAGAACGAACTCGGCTCCCGGGAGAGCACGGCATAAGCCGTCCAACCACTGCGCAGGGAAGGCCGAGTGATTTGGCTACACCTGTATGCTGCTGTGCGGTTTTTCTGCGTGTGCTTTTCGCGCAGCGGACCGCGGGTGCCAGCCGGCACCCGGCCTTCCCTGCACCCTCTTGGATAGAGAGGGTGGATCGACCAAGCAAAGCTCGGGCGAAATCAGTCGCGAGAACGGGAAGGTATGTCTGCTGTGAGAATGAAGCTGATGTTGCCGCGATCTCCGCTCAATCACCGTCCCCCTGAGGTGCGCGCTCTGCGGCGCGCGTGCGCCGTAGAGCGAGCCTCGAAGGGCGACGGCCCGGCTGCATCCCGGCCGTGCATCCTTCGAGGCTCCGCATGGGACGCGCTGCGTCCCATGCCTCGCGCCTCAGGATGACGGGACCGATACTTCGCAATGACGATGAAGCGAGCGCCGTGCAGCACTCCATCTCCTTAGCTCTGAGGACCGCGCTTCCGCGCCTCATCACCATCCGCCACCACCTCCGGTGCCATCGCAGCCCACGCGCTCGACGCGAATTGCCGCCGCCATGTCACGATCACCACGGCTGCCGTGGTCACGAACAGCACCCACGGGCTGACGAACCAGCCGAGATAGCCGAGCGCGAAGAAGAAGGCGCGCTGGCCGCGGTTGAAATGGCGGCCGGCGGATTCGAACAGACGCGAGGTGCGGAAGACGTGGGCTTCGGCCTCCGGCGTGCCGCGCTGGGAGGCCGGCGGCATGCCGCCGAACAGGATCGCGACGTAGTTGAACAGGCGGTACGACCACGCGAATTTGAAGAAGGCGTAGACGCAGATCAACACAAGGCCGACGCATTTCAGCTCCCACAGCGCGGGCGAGGTGCTGAGGTCGATCGGCAGCTTGCCCAGAATCTCAATGGCGTCGTTGGTCGCGTGCAGCAGCGCCAGCGCGCCGCCGAGTGCGATCAGGCTGGTGGAGGCGAAGAAGGCGGTGCCGTTCTGCAGCGAGGCCATGATCTGCATGTCGACCATGCGCGCGTCGCGGTCGAGCAGCCGGCGGACCCACACCTCGCGGTAGCGGTTCATGCGCGCCGACAGGCTGTCGCGGCCATAGGCCGAATGCTCCAGCGTCAGCGCGTAGACCAGCCATTCGATGATGAAGAAGCCGACGGCGGTGATGTCGACCCAATGCCTGCTCATGTCTGTCTCCTGGCGAAGATCGCAACGATTGCCACGCATGGCGAGGTGCGGCAACGATTGATTGGCGGCAGGCGATGGCGTTAAAAGCAGCTCGCTTAGACGTCTCGGAAAGGACTGATGACATGGCTGCGCTGAAACTCGCAATCGGCAACAAGAACTACTCGTCATGGTCGATGCGGCCCTGGCTCGCGCTGCGCGCCAACGACATTCCGTTCGTGGAGACCGTCATCCCGCTCTACACCGACAATCCCGCGGACAAGGAGCAAATCCTCGCCTTCAGCCGCGCCGGCAAGGTGCCGGTGCTGGTCGACGGCGACATCACCGTGTGGGATTCGCTCAGCATCATCGAATACATCGCCGAGCGCTACCCGGAGAAGAAGCTGTGGCCCGACGATGTCGCTGCCCGCGCGCATGCCCGTTCGGTGTGCGCCGAGATGCATTCCGGCTTCATGGCCCTGCGCAACGAATGCGGCATGAACCTGCACCGCCCCGTGCGCCCGGTGACGCTGTCGGCGGAGGCCGACGCCAACATCGCGCGCGTGCAGGAGATCTGGCGCGAGTGCCGGACGCGCTACGGCGCCAATGGACCGTTCCTGTTCGGGCGCTTCGGCGCGGCGGATGCGATGTTTGCCCCGGTCGTGCACCGCTTCCGCACCTACGCGATCGAGGTCACGCCGGAGACCAAGGCCTACATGGACACGATGCTGGCGCTGCCGGCGTTCCAGGAATGGACCCGGGACGGGCTCGCCGAAATGCTTGTCATCGAAAAGTTCGAGAACGTGTGAGCATGATCCGGAAAAGTGGAGACCGGTTTTCCGATCAGATCATGCTCGCTTAACGCATGATTGTGATCGGGCGTCGCTTGACGTCGAGCAAGCCGGCGGCGCTCAATCGGTCGAATGATCGGCAAGGAAAGGGGACATCATGGGAATCCTGGACTCGCTGGAGAACAACCCG
This sequence comes from Bradyrhizobium nivariense, assembly GCF_029846715.1. Classification (GTDB taxonomy): domain Bacteria; phylum Pseudomonadota; class Alphaproteobacteria; order Rhizobiales; family Xanthobacteraceae; genus Bradyrhizobium. Next base: position 167,564 of record NZ_JARVWW010000018.1, on the reverse strand, counting down.
GCGCTCCGCAGCGCGCTTGGCCAGCTCGGCGCAGCCGTGTTGCCGGCCGTGCTGAACGAGGTGCTCGGCAGCAACAATCAGGGCGGCCTCGGCGCGATCGTCGCAAAACTCCAGCAGGCGGGGTTCGGTGACCAGGTCAAATCCTGGCTCGGCAATGGCCAGAACCTGCCGATCTCGGCCGACCAGCTCCGCAGCGTGCTCGGCAGCGATACCGTCCGCCAATTGGCTGCGCGCTACAACATCCCGGTCGACCAGCTGGGCCAGATTCTGGCCCAGGAACTGCCCAAGGCAGTGGACCACGCCAGCCCCGACGGCCATTTGCCCCATACCGCCTGAGGAACCGGTTCCACGGCATCACCGGCCGGCGGCATCACTCTGAAATAGCTGCAAAATTGGCACTTGCCATAGCGGTATACTGCTGGCCAAAAAGGCCGGCCGCATGCTATATAGCGGCCGGGTTTCCGGCCGGCCGACGCAGTGGGACCATGGGCGTGGCAGGCGTTGTTTGAGTGATGGAGAGGGTGTTGAAGCACAAATTCCCTATTGGCGCGCGTGTATTGTTCACGGCCAGCAATGTCGCACGCCCTGCTGCCAGCGGCTCGTATGAGGTCATCCGCCTGCTGCCGACGGATGGCGACGACTGCCAGTACCGTATCAAGAGCTCGACCGAAGCCTTCGAACGCGTCGCCAAGGAAAGCCAGCTCGCGCTGTCCTGAAGGCCGACGCTATCCGCGCATTGGCGCGTCCCGCGGAATTGCATCCTGCCGCCGTCAAAAGGCCCGCTTCACCTTCACAAGGTGGGCCGGGGGCAGTTGCCGACTCTCGGTGCTCGCTTTGACCATTCGCTCTCTGCTCGCGTGAGGGGACGTCGCGCATGAACTGGGCATGGGCCTCGTCGCTCGACCAAATCTGGCGCTCGCCGCCCCTTCCCATGTGGATGACGCTGGCGGCTGCCGGCTTGTTCGGACTGATCCTCCTGGTCACGCTGCTGCGCGCCGAGAGGTCGGTCGCCAACGGCGCGCTGGCCGTCATTTCACTGCTCGCCATTGCCATCGCGCTGGCTGCCACCGTCCGCGTCGATGGACCGGCCGGGCAGACCACGCCGACCGAGGCGCGCGCGCAGGCCGCTGTTACCGCGAGCCTGCCGGCGCTGTCCTGTCTCGACGATCTCGCCGGCGATGCCGTGGCCATTGGCTGCGAGAAGGCGCTGTTCGGCGCGCCTGACGCGGCGGCGGCAGCCGTCTCCACCACCGCAGCCAGGATCGACCGGCTGATGGCGCTCGGCGATGCCGCGACGGCCGAGAAGAGCCTGACGCTCGACATGAAGCTGCTGCGCAAATCGCTGGAGCGTGATCGCTATGGTTTGGTCGCGCAGGTGCTGGTCGCGCGCGAGGGCTGCACGCGGTTCGACTGCGCGGCCTTCCGCTCGCTGACCGATCAGCGGCAGGTCGTTGCCAATATGGATTCCCATCTCTACGACACGCTGGTCGCGCGCTACGCGCCGAGCTGGAATGCGCCCGCGACGTTGCCGGCCAATGCCGCGCTTGCCGGACTGCCGCCGTCGATGCCGACCGGCAAGCCGACCAATGCGGAGTTCCCGAGCGCCTCGTCGACGCCGCCGGTCAGCATCATGAATCCGGAGCCGCCGACGGCTGCGACGCGCCAGACGGCGCCCGCCGCAAACGCAGCGGCCGCGCCGGCTCCGCGCGCCCCGGCAGCGGCCTCGGCACAGGCCGCAGCGCCCGCGGCACAGGCCGCGAAGAAGCCGCCTGCGCCGAAGGCTGCACGGGCGCCGGTGGCGGCACCGGTTCCGCTCGCGCCGCCGGCCGCGGCTCCCCCGGCTGCGGATAAAGAGTAAATCGGCATTCCAAATGCGTGGCTGCCCGGCTAATGCTGGGGCATGCCACTACATCTGATCAAGCTCGCCGTCGGCTGCGACTCCATCAAGGAATTGAAGGAGTGGACCGCCGAACGGATGCGGACCGCCAAGAAGAAGGGTCTGCCGCAACATCACATCCACATCACCCGCATGGTGCCCAAGCGCGACTCGGAGATCCTGTCGGGCGGGTCGCTCTATTGGGTGATCAAGGGCGAGGTCGCCGCGCGCGAAAAGATCATCGGCATCGAGCCGTTCCGCGACAAGGACGGCATCGGACGCTGCCGGATCGTGATGCAGCCGAAGGTGATCCCGGTGTTGCCGCGACCGATGCGCCCGTTCCAGGGCTGGCGCTATCTCGCCGACGATTCCGTGCCGCCCGATCTCGGCAAGTCCGCCGCCGGCTCGATCGCGGCGATGCCGGAGCCGATGCGGCGCGAGCTGCGTGATCTCGGATTGCTCTAAACCGCGATATTGTCGATCAGCCGGGTCGTGCCGAGCTTGGCCGCGACCAGGATTCGCAAGGGGCCGTCGTTGCCCGAGGTGACCGGCACCAGGGTCGCGGCATGGCGCACCTCGAAATAGTCGAGCTCAAAGCCGGCCGCCGCGATCATCGCGGCACCGCGCGCCATTGCGGCGGCGACCGCTTCGCCGGCGCGGATGCGCCCGGCGCTCTCCTTCATGGCCCGGTACAGCGTGGTCGCGGTCTGCCGCTGCTGTGGCGACAGGTAGACGTTGCGCGAGGACATCGCGAGCCCGTCGCGCTCGCGCACGGTGCGGGAGCCGATCACCTTGACGCCGAGGTCGAGGTCGCGGGCCATCTGCGCCACCACCCGCAACTGCTGAAAATCCTTCTCGCCGAAGATCGCGACATCCGGCCGGCATTGCGTGAGCAGCTTGCCGACGACGGTGGCGACGCCACCGAAGAAATGCGGGCGGAAGCGGTCCTCGAGGCCGGCCAGCGCCGGCCCCTCCGGCACGATGCGGGTCGCAAAGCCCCCCGGATACATGGCCTCGGCGCCGGGGTGCCAGACGATATCGACGTCCTCGGCGGCGAGCTTGGCGAGATCGGCCTTCCAGGTTCGCGGATAGGCGCCAAAATCCTCGGTCGGTGCGAACTGGGTCGGGTTGACGAAGATCGACACCACGACGCGGCTCGCGCGCCGCCTGGCCAGGCGCACCAGCGACACATGGCCGTCATGGAGCGCCCCCATGGTCGGGACCAGCGCGATCGTGGCCTTTCGCTTGCGAAGATTGTCGACGGCGCGTCGCAAGGTGGGGACCGTGCGGGCGATCAAGGGGCTGCGTGACATCAGAACTCGACGGGGTTGGGAATCGGCGGGCGCGTCCCCGCGCCCCGCAGGCTAACCTTAACAAGCGGCGACCGTGGACGCCATGCATCCGGATGCGGCACGGCATCCCGCGCAAAGCCGCGCAGGATGCCGCGACATTGTGGGCTGGATCACAGACGCGAAGCGGCGCAGCGATTCATGATGAAGGATGGCGTGCTGCGATTTGCATTACCTGTCACGCATTTCACTTGACCGCAGACGTGCCCAACTCGAAGATATTCGTTAGGGGTGTTGAGGATCGCGATGCTTGTGCAAGCTAGCCAAGGCCAGTCCGGCTCGGCACATGTGGTCGTGCTCGGCAACGAGAAGGGCGGCTCCGGCAAGTCGACCACCGCCTTGCACATCGCGGTCGCGCTTCTGAAAGCCGGCCAGCGCGTCGCCACCATCGACCTCGACTGCCGTCAGCAGAGCTTTACTCACTACATCAACAACCGTTCCGCCTGGGCGCGCCGCACCAAGCTCGACCTCGAACTGCCGCTGCATCGCTGCATCAAGCTCGGCGAGACCATGCAGGTCGCCGAGAACGAGAATTCCGAGTTCCTTCAGTTCATGGAGGCGGTCTCGGCGGTCGAGAGCAGCTTCGACTTCATCGTCATCGATACGCCTGGCACCGACAGCTATTTGATGCGGCTTGCGCACTCGATGGCCGACACGCTGGTGACCCCGATCAACGACAGCTTCCTCGATTTCGATGTGCTCGGCACCGTCGATCCCGCCAACTACGCGGTGACGGGCGAGAGCCACTACGCCGAGATGGTGCGGGACACCCGCCGCAAGCGCCGCCAGCTCGATGGCGCGACCACCGACTGGATCGTGGTGCGCAACCGCCTCTCGATGCTGGGCTCCCGCAACAAGCAGCTCGTCGCCGAGGGGTTGAAGGATTTGTCGCTGCGGCTCGGCTTCCGCTACGTCGACGGCTTCGCCGAACGCGTCGTCTATCGCGAGTTCTTCCCGCGCGGCCTGACCGCGCTGGACGTGATCGACGAGGCCACGCTCGGCATGCGGCCCAATCTCGGCCATCTGACCGCGCGGGAGGAGGTGACGAGTCTGCTCCGCCAGCTCAAGCTTCCGCTCGACGAGCGCGGCCGCCGCCGCGCGGCCAACCGCGCCGAGTGGTTCAATCAGGTCGACAAGCCGCTCGAGGTCCACGACATCCTCGGCGCTTGAGGCGGCGGTATATCGCTACTTCCAGTCGATCGAAGCGGCCGGTTCCCGCGGGAACCGAGTCGGCGCCCGGCCGTTTTCATCCCGCGTTTACTGCAAAATTGAACCTTATCGAGAACGGTTGCGTCGGAAGGTGATCTGCACCCTGACGTAGCCGTATGAGATCGAGATGCCCAAGAAACGTGTGCGACGCACAATGAAAGGGCTGCCGGTTCACAATATTTGGCCTTCCTGTCACGCGGCTGTGACATATATTAGGGAATAGGCGACCAGGGGCCGAAGAGCCCCGGAAGAAAACGATTTTCAACAGGGATTCAGGCCGCAAGAGCCTGAGGCTGAGGACGAAAATGAAGCGTGGAATTGCCGTTCTGGTTTCGGTCAGTGCCCTCTGCGGCGTCGCCTATTTCACGGCGAGCAAGTGGGCGATCAAGCACGAGACCGTCACCTTCTACGATGCCTCGCGCGACAACCGTGCGGTGCCCGTCGACATCGCGATCCGTCGTGACAAGGAAATGCAGGCCAATGCCGGCATGATCACGATGCCGGTCGCCGTGATCAACCACGGCAACACCGTCAAGAACACCGAGTACGGCTTCCTCGCCAACATTTTCGCTGCGCGCGGCTACCTCGTCGTCAGCCCGCAGCATGATTTGCCGACCGATCCTCCGATGGTGACCAAGCCCGGCGAGATCTATGTCGGCCGGCTGCCGCAGATCCTGCGCGGCGTCGCCAACATCCATCTCGCCATGCAGGAGATGAAGAAGGTTCAGCCCAACGCCGACTACGACAGGGTGACGATGGTCGGCCACTCCATGGGCGGCGACATCACGATGTATTTCGCCAAGCAGTATCCGGACGAGGTCAAGAAGGTCGTCACGCTCGACAATCTGCGCGTTCCCTTCGTCACCGCCGGCAAGTTCAAGATCCTGTCGTTCCGCTCCACCGATCCGCAGTTCAAGGCCGATGCGGGCGTGATCCCGACCGACGAGGAATGCGAGAAGGCCGGCATCCAGGTCGTGAAGACCGAATTCCAGCACAATGACATGCGCGATACCGGTCCGGACGCGGCCAAGAACTCGATCCAGGGCATGCTCGACAAGTTCCTGAGCGCGACTGACAGCGAGGTGGCGCCGGTCGACACGCAATCGTCCCCGCCGAAGATTCTCGAGCCCGGCCCGGTCGCTTTGATGGCGCCTGCCAAGAGCTGACGTCTCCCTCATCGTCGGTCCCGATTTCAAAGCCTCCGCCGGCGCCTGCCTGCGGGGGCTTTGCTCATTGACCGGGCTGCACGCGCTGACCACATTAGCCGCTCACGCAAGGGTCAAGGGATGTCGGGCGAACCCATCAAACCGCGCGGCGGCGATGCCGTCTCGGCGCAACCAGGCGGCACGGTGCCGCAGGCAGGGACGTCGACCTCGGAGGACATCGCCGCCTTCGTCACCAAGGCGCGTGCGCTGTCACCACATGTTCCCGGTGCGAAAGGCCGGCTGATCTTCGCGCTGGATGCGACGATGAGCCGGCAGCCGACCTGGGACATGGCTTGCGCGCTTCAGGCCGACATGTTCCGCGAGACCGCTGCGCTCGGCAGTCTCGACATCCGGCTCGTCTACTATCGCGGCTTCAACGAGTGCCGCGCTACAGGATGGATCTCCGACAGCGCCAGGCTTGCGACGCTGATGAGCAAGATCGATTGCCGCGGCGGCGACACCCAGATCGGCAAGGTGCTGAGCGAGGCGCGGCGCGAGGCGGTCGCATCCGGCGTGCGCGCCGTTGTCTTCGTCGGCGACGCCATGGAGGAGAACGTCGACGAGCTCTGCGCCAAGGCCGGCGAGCTCGGCATGCTCAAGGTGCCTGTGTTCGTATTTCAGGAAGGCCATGACGCCGTCGCCGAGCAGGCCTTTCGCGAGATCGCGCGCCTGACCGGCGGCGCCTGGTGCAGGTTCGATCCGGGCGCGGCGGCTCAGTTGCGCGAGCTGTTGCGTGCAGCCGCAGCCTACGCCGCCGGCGGACGCGAGGCGCTGCTGCGATTGGCGAAGACTGCCAGCGGCGCGGCCAGGCTGATCGGCCAGATGAAGTAGCGCTGGCGCGGTCTGCGGGGGACAAGGACACCATGCTTTTTGACGATAGGCCGACTATATTACGGCCATGACCCTGATCGCCGGCGCTATCGCCGTTATCACCCTTTATCTGCTGCTCCAGATGTTCCGTTCCGCCAATCCGGCCGTGCTGGCACGCGCGATCAGGTTCGGTGGCGGCGTGGTGGCGCTGGCGGTCGCAGCGTTCACGGGCTTGAAGGGCGAACTGGCGGTGGCGATCCCGCTCGGGATCTTCGGCGCCGGACTCTTGGGCTGGACACCGCTGGCAAACGCCGGCTTCGGCAATATCGGCGGGCTGTTCGGCGGCGGCGCGACGCGCCCGGCCGGTCAGGCCTCGCACGTGCGCTCGCAATTCCTGGATATGCGGCTCGACCACGAGTCTGGCCAGCTCGGAGGCCGGATCGTCGCCGGGCCTCACGCCGGGCGCGATCTCGACGAGTTCGATCTCGCTGGCCTGCTGGCAATGGTCCCGGCGTTCGACGCCGAGAGCGTGGCCTTACTTGAAAGCTATCTGGACCGCCGGTTTCCCGCTTGGCGTCAGAACGCGCAGGGCGACGCGGCAGGGGGGCAGCGCCGCACGGTGGCGAGCGGCAAAATGACGACGGAGGAGGCCTACCAGATCCTTGGCTTGCAGCCGGGGGCGGGACGTGACGACATCAGCCGGGCTCACAAGTCCCTGATGAAGAAACTGCATCCCGACCAGGGGGGCTCGACGTATCTCGCTGCCCGTGTAAACGAGGCCAAGGATACTCTGCTTCGTACGCATAACGGCTAACTCCGGCACCACGCTACAAAACGCCAGTCCCGTGTGAGCCCCGCTTGCTCTGTTTACCGTCGCCCCGATGCCCGCCATTGTCGGCGTGGTCGATCCCTTGCGTAAAGTTTTAACCGTAAATCCTTGACGAGAGGTTGTCGTGGAACAGCCTCGGTATCAAACAGCTCGGCATCGAACAGCCTTGGTATCGCCGTACCCCGCAAATGAAAATGCCCGCGCAAGGCGCGGGCATTTTGATTGAAGCGGTGCGAAAGATCAGTTGCGGACTGTCATGCAGGAGATATCGGCGCGCTTCAGGGCGCGGCAGACGGCTTCGGCCTGGTCGCGGTCGAGCCCTGCGAAGCGGGCGCGGTAGAGCTTGCGATTGTCTTTCGCGACGACCGGCTCGGTGAACGGGTCGGCCTTGCTGAGCAGGCCGCGGGCCGAGCTGCGCGCGGCGTCAATGCGCTGCTGGGCTTCATTCTCGCTCTCGAGCGCGCCGACCTGGACGATCCAGCCGCTGTGGGTAACGACCGGCCTGGTGGTGGCGCTCATCTGGATCGGCTGCAGCGCCGGGTCGGCTGAAGCGAGCTTCGCAGCAGCCGGGGCGGGCGCGGCGGCGGGTGCGGCCGGCAATACGCCGAGGATGCCGTTGCCGGTGCCGAAGCCCGCCGGCTGCCGCGGCAGCTCGGAACGGGCGATCTCGGCCTTCGGAGCTTCCGGTTGGCTGACGATCTCAGGCTTGTTGATGAGGTCTGCCCGGGCGACGACGGCGCCGGAGGTTTCGGCGACGTCGGAGCGGGCCGCAATCGTGCTCGTGACCTGCGGTGCGATCTGAGCCGGGGCGGCGGAGGCAACCTTCACGGCGCCGGCCTTGACCTGAACGGTCTTGACTCGGACCGGCTTCATCGGCTCGGACGAGCCGGGGATGAGGGAGAGCGGCTGGCTCGAGATCACGCCATTGGTGAGCGGCGCGGGCTCGATCTTGGATTCAGTCGGCCGAACTTCAGGCTTGTTGGTTTCAGGTCTGGGCTGAGCCGGCGGCATCGCGGCAGTCGCAGCAGCAAGCGCGGAGAGGCGCGAGGCGAGACGCTGCGGGGCCGCTTCGGGGGCAGGGGCGGCGGCGGCCTGAACCTGCGGAGCGGAGCGGGCCGGGGTATCCGAGGCATCGGCGACCTCGGCGGCGGCGTCGGAGCCGTTGCGCTCGGTGACCGCGGCGACGGTGTGGGTGGTCGCGCCCTTATCGAGGTTCTCCGCGAGCAGGTTGCGCATGATGGCGTCGCGCGAGCCGCCGCTACGACCGCCCAGCACCACGCCGATCAAGTGGCGGTTGCCGCGGCGCATCGAGGTCACGAGATTGAAGCCGGAGGCGCGGGTGTAGCCGGTCTTGATGCCGTCCACGCCCTCGACATTACCGAGCAGATGATTGTGGTTCCGGATCGACTGTCCGCGCCAGTTGAACGTCGAGGTCGCAAAATAGCGATAGTAGCGCGGGAAGCGCTCCTGGATAGCGCGGCCGAGCGTGGCCTGGTCGCGCGCGGTCGTGACCTGCTCGTCGTTGGGAAGGCCGTTGGCGTTGCGGTAGACCGTCTTGGACATGCCGAGCGAACGCGCCTTGCGCGTCATCATCGTGGCGAAGTCGTCCTCGTCGCCGCCGATCGCTTCCGCGATCACAACGGCTGCGTCGTTGGCTGAGCGGGTGACGAGACCTTTGATCGCGTCCTCGACGCGAATGGTCTGGCCGGCACGCAGGTTCAGCTTGGTCGGATCCTGATCGGCGGCGTGCTGCGACACCGGCATCTCGGTGTCGAGCTTCATCTTGCCGGATTCCAGACGCTCGAACAGCAGATAGAGCGTCATGATCTTGGTCAGCGAGGCCGGATGGCGGATGCCGTCGGGGCTCGATGCCTGGAGCACGGAGCCGGAATTGCCGTCGACGATGATCGACGCGAATTTCGGGCTGGAGCTCTCGGACACGTCGCGCTGCACGCGATGCTGCGCGTAATGACGCCGGTGGCGTCGCGCCTCGGCAGCATCGGTGGTGAAGATGACTGCGGTAGTGACCGTAAGAAGCCCGAAAACGCCAACCCGCGCCAAGCGCGAGGAAGACAAGTTTTTACGAAGCATGAAACCCCGTCCCCGTTTCTGACTTGATCACCGGCTCGTGAGGCGAAATTGTGCCCAATGGACCGGCATCATTACCTGCTCAGGCTGTCCCTCCGCAGGTGTTCGCCGCGGGGGACGTTGGGCCTGAGCCGCTGTTCTGGCTAAGGTGATGTTCTCAGACGGCTTTTGGCCGCTGGCGGAAGTTGAACACGTCCAGGGAATCAAAGTAGGGGGCGGCGGTTTCCAAAAGCTTAAGGAACCCTTGCGGGAAACTCCGGGAATCTCCGCGTCTTGCATGTAATTTTTGTGCGACGCACAAATTTCTTGACTTTTTTGTGCGTTGCACTAATTGTGGGCAGAGTCAGGGGAGCCGGGGCTTCCCGACGAAAGCTAGGGAAAAGGATTCGAAGATGTTCAAGGTTGAAGACTTCCAGAACTACGGGAAAGAGCATTTCGAGCAGTACGTCGCCTCCGCCACCACGGTGCAGCACGGCCTCCAGGCGATCGCCAGCGCCTATGGCGACTACACCAAGAAGTCGTTCGAGGACACCAAGTCCTTCGTCGAGAAGCTTTCCGGCGTGAAGTCGCTGGACAAGGCCGTGGAAGCGCAGACCGATTTCGCCCGTTCGGCCTACGAGACCTTCGTCGCGGAATCGCAGAAGATCGCCGGCCTCTACAGCGACCTCGCCAAGCAGGCGTTCAAGCCGGTCGAGACCATCGTGTCGAAGTTCACTCCGGCCGCCAACTAACGTTTCCCGGACGTCCTGGAATCAAAAGCCCGGCTGAAGCAGCCGGGCTTTTTTGTTGGGTGCGGCGGGTCGGTTTCAGCGCGCCACACGCAGCTTTGACAGCGACGTACCGATGTCCTTGAACACCGAGACGGTCTGATCTGCCTTCGTCACCAGATAGAATTTGTCGGCGCCGCTCGCGCAGTATTGCAGCACGCTGGAGGTCGGGTCGCTGCCGGTGTTCACCTGCACCGTATAGATCGTGATGTTGCTGGGCTGAGCCTTGGCGTTGTCGCACAGCTTCTTCTGACGCGCGTCGATCTGCGAGGCGTTGCTGTACCAGCGGTTCTGCGTGTTGAGACCGTCGGAAAGGATCACGATCGCGTCCTTGTAGGTGTAGTTGGTGTCCTTGGCCGGCGCGTTCATGGGATCGCCGGTCGACAGTGTCATCCAGCCCCAGGCGAGGCCAATGCCCTGGTTGGTGTTACCGGTGGGCTTCATGTTGTCGATCCGGCTCTTGAGCGAGCTCCAGTCGTAGCTCAGCGGCATGATCGGCTGCAGATAGGACGAACTGCCGGTGTTGCAGTAGGAGTACTGTTCGGCCGGGAACAGCGTCCCCACATTGCCGCTCGTGGGCGTCGTGTTCTTGATGTCGTAATCCTGGTCACGGTCGACGACGCATCCCGTCCAGGTGTTGCGGTTGGCCGGCGTCCAGGTCGAGCTCGCGCATTGTCCCCAGCTGTTCCACGAGTTGCACGTGCCGGTGCCGTTGGCGGCGTCCCAGTCGCTGAAGTCGACCCAGTATTTGCTGTAGTTGCTGGAGCCGACGTTGACGTCCTTGGCAAACGGAACGATCGAGATGTAGACGTCGCCGCTGGTCTTGGCGAGCGCGCTGAGCTGGTCGACCAGGCTCTTCGCGGCCGTCTGCATCGCCGCCATCTTGCCGTCCTGTGCCATCGACCCCGTGTTGTCGAGCACCAAGGCCACGCGCATGCGCACCAGGCCCCAGGCGCTGGTGGAATCGGCGCCGACGTCGAGCGTCGGGAAGCCGGCGACCTTCATGAAGGTGGTCGTGTAGGTGCCGGTGCCGGTGACCTGGATCGTGGAGCCCATGCTGGTGCTCGCGGTGTAAGTGGCCGCGACGCTGACCGACGGCAGGGCGTTGGTGGCGGTGAACAGGGCCTTGAAATAGTCCTGCGCCTTGGTGCTGATCTGCGACGTCGTGATGGTGCCGGACGACAGATCCTTGGAGACCATCAGCGCAGTGGAATCGAGGGCCGCCTGCATCGAGGAACGGGCCTGGACTGCGCGGCTGTAATCGACCGCAGCTCCGACGAAGGTCAAAACCGGCAGCAGCGCGATGGCGAAGATCACGGCGATATTGCCCTGTTCGGCCGCTGCAAACCGGGCGAGCTGTGGAGCAATACGGCTGACGAGGGGCAGGCGAGACATGACGATCCCCGGAATCTGTGACTTTGCCCGTTTTCGCGCCACGCCATTGAACGCCGGGTAAATTGGACCGTGGATAACCGGAGGTATCCCGGGCGAAACCGTCGCGGTCACGTTAAAGGCCGGGTTCCTGGTCAACATCTTCCAAACGGGCGGGGCGGAAGTTTTTGTCAAATCAGTCCGGATTGATTAACCTTGGCAAGGATCGCCCGGACCGGGAATCGGGACAGCCGCGGCCGCATCGACCGAGCCGCCGCACGCTTGCGGCGAGCCGGGGGCAGGCCCATATTCGGTGAAGCCGATCTGGCTTGGACCGGACGGTTGGAAGCGGCGATCCAACAAAGGCGGCGCGCCTGTGCGAAGCTCCGAAGGCCGGGGCTGCGTGCTGAACCGTCATACGCTTCCGTGGGGAATTTGAACGCCTGAGCCATGCCGCAACTGTCTTCCAGACCAGACCTGTCCGCCGCCGCCCACGCTCCCCGGATGAGCAACGACGAGAACCGTTCCGGCGGTCCCTCCGCGCCCAACACGTCCGTCATCACCAAGGTCAAACCGAAGACCAAGCGGCCGAACCTGTACCGTGTGCTGATCCTGAACGACGATTACACGCCGATGGAATTCGTCGTTCACGTGCTGGAGAAATTCTTCCAGAAGGACGCCGAGGCCGCGACCAAGATCATGCTGCACGTCCATCATCACGGGATCGGGGAGTGCGGCGTGTTCACCTACGAGATCGCCGAGACCAAGGTGACGCAGGTGATGGATTTCGCCCGCAAGCACCAGCATCCGCTGCAATGCGTGATGGAAAAGAAGTAAGGCACCTTACGGCGCGTTCGAAGCCGGTTCTTGTGCATGTCGCAGTGTGATCGTCGCGTGATGTCTGCGCGCGATGTTGGTTGCGGCTGGCAAAACTACGGAATTCCGCACCGGCGCCGATCGCACCTAAATCGGAACGGGTTTTGCATCGAGAAATACCCCAGCCGTGCAGCCGCCTGGGTCGCGGAACCGGTCTTTCGCCGCGATCTTATATAACTATATGTGACAAAGGTTGTTGTTGCCTGACCGGGCGATGACGATCATGATGGTGGGGGCCATAGAGGACGCGAATGCCGACTTTTTCCCAAAGCCTTGAACAATCCCTGCATCGTGCGCTGGCGATCGCAAACGAGCGTCATCACCAATACGCGACGCTCGAGCATCTTTTGCTCTCCCTGATCGACGACTCCGATGCAGCCGCCGTCATGCGCGCCTGTAGCGTCGACCTCGACAAGCTCCGCACGAGCCTCGTCAATTATCTTGAGACCGAATTCGAGAACCTGGTGACGGACGGCGCCGACGACGCCAAGCCGACCGCAGGCTTCCAGCGCGTGATCCAGCGCGCGGTGATCCACGTGCAGTCGTCCGGCCGCGAAGAGGTGACCGGCGCCAACGTGCTGATCGCGATCTTCGCCGAGCGCGAGAGCCATGCCGCGTATTTCCTGCAGGAGCAGGACATGACGCGCTACGACGCCGTCAACTACATCAGCCACGGCATCGCCAAGCGGCCGGGCGTCTCCGAGGCGCGCCCCGTGCGCGGTGTCGACGAGGAGACCGAAACCAAGGGCAGCGACGACGCCAAGAAGAAGGGCGAGGCGCTCGAGACCTATTGCGTCAACCTCAACAAGAAGGCGCGCGACGGCAAGATCGATCCGGTTATCGGACGCAATTCCGAGATCAACCGCGCGATCCAGGTGCTGTGCCGCCGGCAGAAGAACAACCCGCTGTTCGTGGGCGAGGCCGGCGTCGGCAAGACCGCGATCGCGGAGGGCCTTGCCAAGCGCATCGTCGACAGCGAGGTGCCGGAGGTGCTGGCGGCTGCCACCGTGTTCTCGCTCGACATGGGCACGCTGCTCGCCGGCACGCGCTATCGCGGCGACTTCGAGGAGCGCCTGAAGCAGGTGCTGAAGGAGCTCGAGGCGCATCCCAACGCCATCCTGTTCATCGACGAGATCCACACCGTGATCGGTGCGGGCGCGACGTCGGGCGGGGCAATGGACGCCTCGAATTTGCTCAAGCCCGCGCTCGCCTCGGGCACCATCCGCTGCATGGGCTCGACGACCTACAAGGAGTACCGCCAGCACTTCGAGAAGGACCGCGCGCTGGTGCGGCGCTTCCAGAAGATCGACATCAACGAGCCGACGGTCGAGGACGCGATCGCGATCCTCAAGGGTCTCAAGCCTTACTTCGAGGACTACCACCGGCTGAAATACACCAATGAGGCCATCGAGGCCGCGGTGCAGCTCTCCTCGCGCTACATCCACGACCGCAAGCTGCCGGACAAGGCGATCGACGTGATCGACGAATCCGGCGCGGCGCAGATGCTGGTGGCCGAGAACAAGCGCAAGAAAACCATCGGCATCAAGGAGATCGAGACCACGATCGCCTCGATGGCGCGGATCCCACCGAAGAGCGTGTCGAAGGACGATGCCGAGGTGCTCAAGCATCTCGAGCAAACCCTGAAGCGCACGGTGTTCGGCCAGGACAAGGCGATCGAGTCGCTCGCCGCCTCGATCAAGCTGGCACGTGCCGGCCTGCGCGAGCCGGAGAAGCCGATCGGCTGCTATCTGTTCTCAGGCCCCACCGGCGTCGGCAAGACCGAGGTCGCAAAGCAGCTCGCGGCGTCGCTCGGCGTCGAGCTGTTGCGCTTCGACATGTCCGAATACATGGAGCGGCACACCGTGTCGCGCCTGATCGGCGCGCCTCCCGGTTATGTCGGCTTCGACCAGGGCGGCCTGCTCACCGACGGCGTCGACCAGCATCCGCATTGCGTGGTGCTGCTCGACGAGATCGAGAAGGCGCACCCTGATCTCTACAACGTGCTGCTCCAGATCATGGATCACGGCCGGCTCACCGACCACAACGGCAAGCAGGTCAACTTCCGCAACGTGATCCTGATCATGACCACGAATGCGGGTGCGTCCGATCTCGCCAAGCAGGCGTTCGGCTTCACGCGCTCGAAGCGGGAAGGCGACGACCACGAGGCGATCAACCGGCAGTTCGCGCCGGAATTCCGCAACCGTCTCGATGCCATCGTCTCGTTCAGCCATCTCAGCGTCGAGGTGATCGGCACGGTGGTCGAGAAGTTCGTGCTTCAGCTCGAAGCGCAGCTCGGCGATCGCGACGTCACCATCGAGCTGTCCGAAACCGCCAAGACCTGGCTGGTGCAGCATGGTTACGACGAGCAGATGGGCGCGCGTCCCATGGCCCGCGTGATCCAGGAGCACATCAAGAAGCCGTTGGCCGACGAGGTGCTGTTCGGCAAGCTGAAGGGCGGCGGTCACGTCCGCGTCGTTCTCGTCAAGGACGAGGCCGACGAGACCAAGGACAAGATCGGCTTCGAGTTCCTCGACGGTCCGGTCACGCCGAAGCAGGAGAAGCTCCCGGGCGCCCGAAAGCGCCCGCCGGGCAAGTCCAAGCCGGGCGGCCCCGGCGGCTCGAAGGGGCCGACCTCGAAGGGGCCGCTGGTCAAGGCTTGATCTGCGCGAGATGATTTGAAAAGGCCGGCTGAAGAGCCGGCCTTTTTGTTTGTCTTCGGATATTGCCTCGTGGCGAGACGGGCAGACGCTGACCTCAGGTAGCCGATGCCGTAGCGCCAATCTTATGTGCCGGCCTCCGGCGCGCGGGGCGGCCGCGGCTTTTTCGGAGCGCGCGGTGCTGCGTGCGGGACAGAGGGCTGCATCGTTACGATGACTGGATTCGGCTTGTGATCGGTTGCCGCCCCGGTCGCGGCATCGACGCCCATGCCGACGACACCGCCCAGCAAAAGATTGCCTGCGAAGCCAGCGGCACCGGAGGTCGGAATGTCTCGGCTGAGCGGCACGATCTGCGGTTCATAGCCTTCCTTCTGGAAGGCAATCGAGATGTCGGCGTTGCGCTTGACGACCACGGCGCAGGGCGTCGTGCAGGTGGTCGGAACCTCCATTCCGCTGACAATTGCTTCCACGCCTGACGGTGTCGATGAGATGCTGATATTTTCGGTCGTGCCGCGCGTGACCGACGCGCAGCCGCCCAGCATGACGCTGAGCGCCACAATTCCCAATGAACGCATGAAATGCCCCTAATTCCCCGCGCCAGTGAAGCGCAACCAGAGCGCGACGGCAATACTTCTTGCGTGGCATGGTAAAACTACGGATTGCATCGAAAGCGCGCTATTCGCCGCGCAGACGCTGATCGTCCTGCACGCGGACATGCTCGGCGCCGCGCGCGCCCGCGGGCGACAGCCGCAACATGCTCAGCGCCGCCCCGCAAAGCGCGAAGCCGACGCCGGTCAGGAGCGCGATCCTGGTCCCTTCCATCGGATAGCGGCCGAGGAACAGCGCCACCAGCGCCGCGCCCGTGGTCTGGCCGAGCAGCCGTGCCGTGCCCAGCAAGCCGCTGGCGCCGCCGGCGCGCTGGCGCGGGGCGGCGGCGATCATGGTGCGGTTGTTGGGGGTCTGGAACAGGCCGAAGCCGGCACCGGCCAGCGCCATCCGCCAGATCACGTCGAGCGGCGTCGGGGCCGCCGGCAGCAAGGCGAGCGCGGCGAGGCCGCAGGCGAACAGCGTGAGCCCGATGCCGCCGAGCAGGCCGGCCGGATAATGCTCGACCAGGCGGCCGGCGAGAGGCGCTGCGAACGCCACCGCGATCGGCCATGGCGTGATCAAGAGGCCCATATGCACCGCCGAATAGCCGAAGCGGCTCTGGAGATAGAAGGGGATCGCGACGAAGGCCAGCATCTGCCCGCAGAACGAGGCGATCGAGGTCGCAATCGACAGCGCGAACACCGGGATGCGCAACAGGTCGACCGGCAAAAGCGGCGAGGTCATGTGGGTTTCGCGATAGATCAACAGCGCGCCGGCGACGAGAGCGATGGCGAATTGCACGAGGCAGGTGACCGCGGCCTCGCCATGACCGACGCTGTCGACGGCCGCGATGCCCACGCCGAAGGTGATCGCGGACAGCCCTGCGCTCTGCCAGTCGAAGGAATGGCTGGCGGGCTTGGTGTGCGGCAGGCTGCGCACGCCGAGCAGCAGCGTCAGCGCGCCGAGCGGCACGTTGATGGCGAACAGAAAGGGCCAGCTTCCGACCGCGAGGATGCCGGCGGCGAGCGTCGGCCCGATCGCGGCCGAGAAGGCGACGACGAGCGCGTTGAGCCCGATGCCGCGGCCGAGTTGGCTGCGCGGGTAGGTGAAGCGCACCAGCGCCGAGTTGACGCTCATGATGCCGGCCGCGCCAAAGCCCTGGATGATGCGGGCGATCGTCAGCAGCGGCAGGGTATGCGCCAGCGCGCAGAAGGCCGACGCGAGCGTGAACAGCACGAGCCCGACCAGATAGACGCGGCGATAGCCGACGATCTCGCCGAGCGAAGCCAGCGGCAGGAGCGAGATCGTGATCGCGAGCTGGTAGCCGTTGACGATCCAGATCGAGAAGGCCGGGCTCGCGTCGAGATCGGCCGCGATCGTCGGCAGCGCAACGTTGGCGATGGCGCTGTCGACCACCGCCATGATGATGCCGAGCGCAATGGTCAGGATCGCCTGGTTGCGCTGCGGCTGCGGCAGACCGTCGGCATGCTCGATTGGGGCAGGCGACATGGTGGAAGCGCGCTTGATTCGAGCCGTGGTTCGTCTCCGGATTAGAAAATTGCGAGATGCATCGCAACCCGGCAGGATACGGACGGTTCCTGCACTTGCGAAGCGGGTCTCCCGGCGCCGGGGGCGTGGGACAGGGCGGCCTTCGCGGGCTCACCAGCGCAAGGTCGGCTTCCCGAACACATAGAGCGCAACGAGCCCAGCCGTCACCGCCATCGAGACGATCCGGACGGTGCGGTCCCAATCGATCCTGCTCCGCTCGGCGCGGTTGAGATTGAGAGCGGTAAACAGGGCCTTCATGGCAAATCGGCGCATCGGGCTGCCTCGCGGGGGCGCACGATGCCACTGCCGGCGCGGGCTTGATGCAGCTCAAGCCGGAGGCCGAGCGGCCGGTCTCTACACCGGCGGCGGATTGCGGTCGGTGAAGGTTGCGCGCTGGTGCCAGTAGGGATACGGCAGCGTCACCTTGCTCGCCGCGTCGAGCTTTGCGATCTGGTCCTTGGTCAATGACCAGCCGACCGCGCCGAGATTTTCGCGCAGCTGCGTCTCGTTGCGCGCGCCAACGATCAGCGTCGAGACCGTCGGACGCTGCAGCAGCCAGTTCAGCGCAATCTGCGAGACGCTCTTGCCCGTCTCCTTCGCGACCTCATCGATGGCCTCGACGACACGATAGACGTGCTCGTCCGGCACGGGCGGGCCGAAGTCGGCGGTCTTGGGCAGGCGGCTCAATTCGGGCTTCGGCTGGCCGCGGCGGATCTTTCCGGTGAGGCGCCCCCATCCCAGCGGCGACCAGACCACGGCGCCGAGCCCCTGGTCGAGGCCGAGCGGCATCAGCTCCCACTCGTAGTCGCGCCCGATCAGTGAATAGTAGGTCTGGTTGGCGACATAGCGCGGAAAGCCGTGCTTGTCGGCAACGCTGAGCGATTTCATCAGGTGCCAGCCGGAAAAGTTCGAGACGCCGACGTAGCGGATCTTGCCGGCGCGCACGAGCCCATCGAGGGTCGCCAGCACCTCCTCAGGCGGAGTGAAGGCGTCGAAGCCGTGGAGCTGGAACAGGTCGATGTAATCGGTGCCGAGCCGGCTCAGCGAAGCATCGATAGCTGCGAGCAGATGCTGCCGTGACGATCCAATATCGTTGGGGCCGTCACCGAAGCGGAACGTTGCCTTGGTCGAGATCAAAACCTTGTCGCGGCGGCCCTTGATGGCCTCGCCGAGAACGCGCTCGGACTCGCCGAGCGAATAGACGTCGGCAGTGTCGAACATCGACACGCCGGCATCGAGGCAGATATCCAGAAGGCGCCGCGCTTCGGTCGCGTCAGTCGTGCCCCACGCAGCAAGGCGGCCAACGCCGCCGAAGGTCCCGGTCCCAAGACTCAAGGCGGGCACCATGAGGCCCGAGCGGCCCAAGCGTCGGTATTCCATCGATATGCTCCTCGGCTGGCCGCAGATTGATCCCTGCGGTTCTGTTGCCCGATGGTAGTGCAAGCGTGCGCCGCGTCCTACCAAGCGCTCACATAGCGGCCTTGCTTGGGAGCGGCCTAGTCGTGCAGACGCATGTCATCGAATGCTGCGTCAGTCACGCGCGGGCCGGCCGTCGTTGCCGGCAGCCGAGCCGCGCCCCTCGTTGCAGCAGAGGGAAGGCAGGCGGCCTCGCTCTCGCGCGCCTGCCGCGGCAGGAGCGTCAGGCCCCAGCCCACCGCGACCAGCACCGCCAGCCGGATCGCGATTATGCCCAGCAAGACCTCCGAACCGCTTGTCGCGCCGTGGGTCCTCATGTGCGCCAGCCTGAGCCCGGCGGCAGCACCTGACAATCTGGAATTCACAGGCATTGCCTTCGCCTGAAGCGAAGGCTCGGGCTAATGGCTGCCCGCATGTCAATGCCGCGACTGGCTCTGCCGGAAGTCGCGCGGCGACATCCCGAAATGTTCGCGGAAGACGCGGCCGAAATGCGAGAGGTCGTTGAAGCCCCAGGCGAAGGCGATCTCGCTGATGTGGCGGTGGGCGAGCACGGGGGAGGCGAGGTCGCGCCTGCATTGAGCGAGACGCTCACCGAGGACGTAGCGCTGGAACGAGGTATTCTCGTCGGCGAGGAGATCGTTGACGTAGCGGGACGAGATGCCGAGCGCCGCTGCGGTCTCGGACAGCGAGAGGTCGGGATCGGCAAGATGAACCCGGATATGTGCCTTCAGCCGGTAGAGCAGGGCGGAGCGATGGGTCGAGGACGGCAGCGATGTCGTGCCGAGCCGTTCGCTGAGCGCCAATGTCAGGAGATCGACGGCCTGTTCCGACAGTGCGGCGGCGTTGTTCGGCGCAAGCCGGTCCGCGCTCTGGCAGAGCTTGAAGATGAAATCGTAGGCGAGCCGCTCAAGCGGGACGTCGGCGCCGAATGACATCGCGGTCAGCGCCTCGGTGCCGCCGAGCCGGCGTCTTACCATGTCGCGCGGCACCTTGAAGATCGTCTGCGTGAAGGTGTCGTTGAACTTCAGCTCATAAGGACGCGTGGTGTCATAGAGTGCGAACTCGCCGGGATGGATCACGGTCTCGCGGCCGTCCTGCACGACGCCGCCGGCGCCGCGATTGCCGAGTGCGATCAGGACAAAGTCCTGGTCTGAGCGCGAGATGCGGGAGGGTGTGCGGAAGACGTGCTGGCGGTCAGAGCAGACCTCGGAGCACACCGCCTTGCCGAGCGCGGCCTGTGTGACCGAGCCGTGAAAGGCGCTGCCGAGGTCGGACTTGCAGTCGAGCCCGACGAAGACGTCGCAGACGATGTCCTGCCAGAGGGCAAGCCGCCGGTAGCCGGGGCTGTCGTCCGTGGTGAACTGGATTGGCATCTGCAGAGCCTCCCTTTCACATCCCGTAAAATCGCATGTTGGCGCAGGTCCAGCCTGACCGGAGGCAAATCCCGTACCGGGCCGCGATCCCGTCCGGTCGAGTTTTTGTTCCGCCGCGGTCGAGCGCCCGCCGCCCGGCTTGGCCAAATAGACTGCATCGGACGCGGCTTCCGATCAACCGGCAAGGGAGGCGGCAATGGGCATCGAACATCCGAAATACAAGGTCGCGGTGGTCCAGGCGGCGCCCGCCTGGCTCGATCTCGACGCCTCGATCGACAAGTCGATCGCCCTGATCAGGGACGCCGCCGAGAAGGGCGCCAAGCTGATCGCCTTTCCGGAGGCCTTCATCCCCGGCTACCCCTGGCACATTTGGATGGATTCGCCGGCTTGGGCGATCGGTCGCGGCTTCGTGCAGCGCTATTTCGACAATTCGCTGTCCTATGACAGTCCGCAGGCCGAGCGGCTGCGCGACGCCGTACGCAAGGCAGGACTCACCGCCGTGGTCGGCCTGTCAGAGCGCGACGGTGGCAGTCTTTATCTGGCACAATGGCTGATCGGACCGGACGGCGAGACCATCGCAAAGCGCCGCAAGCTGCGGCCGACCCATGCCGAGCGCACGGTCTATGGCGAGGGCGACGGCAGCGATCTCGCTGTGCACGCGCGGGCCGACATCGGCCGCATCGGCGCACTGTGCTGCTGGGAGCATCTCCAGCCGCTGTCGAAATACGCGATGTACGCCCAGAACGAGCAGGTGCATGTCGCGGCCTGGCCGAGCTTTTCGCTCTACGATCCCTTCGCGCCGGCGCTCGGCGCCGAGGTCAACAACGCCGCGTCGCGCGTCTATGCGGTCGAGGGCTCGTGCTTCGTGCTGGCGCCTTGCGCGACGGTCTCGCAGGCGATGATCGACGAACTCTGTGATCGGCCGGACAAGCACGCGCTGCTGCATGCCGGCGGTGGGTTCGCTGCGATCTACGGCCCCGATGGCAGCCAGATCGGCGACAAGCTGGCGCCGGACCAGGAAGGGCTGTTGATCGCCGAGATTGACCTCGGCGCCATCGGCGTCGCCAAGAACGCCGCTGATCCCGCCGGGCATTATTCGCGGCCCGACGTGACGCGGCTTCTGCTCAACAAGAAGCGATACCAGCGCGTCGAGCAGTTTGCGCTGCCGGTCGATACCGTCGAGCCCACGGACATTGCCGCGGCGGCGAGCTGATCGCCGGGATCGAGGGGAGGCACGATCATGGAATCCGCAATTCCTCTGCATCTCGAGACCCCGCGCACGCGCCACAAGCGCGTGCCGGACGATTACCAGCCGCCATATCCGTCCTTCGTGGCGCGCTATAAGCCTGCCGTGAACCGGGTGGTGATGGCCTATTTCGGCGTTCAATATCGCGGCACGGCGCCGGCGGTTGCGACGGACGCGCTCACCGAAATCGCGGTGCGGTTTACAGGGGAAGGCGGACCCTCGCATTGGGACCGCGCGCAATATGTTGATCAGGCCGGCCACGAGAACGTCGTCTCCGTGGCCTATTGGGACGACATTGCGCGCTTCGACGCCTGGTTCGGACCGGCGCGCGAGGCCTGGACCGGAAAGCAGCCCGTGGGCATCGGCACTTTCATCGAGGTGCTGCGCCCCACGGTGGCGCGGCACGAGACGCTGTTCTCCTCGCTCGGCCGGCCCGAGGGTGTTGCGGTGATTGCGCAGGGCATGAGCGGCGAGGTGCAGGAGCACGCCTATTGGGGCGGCATGCGCGACCGCATTCCGTTGTCGCAGACCGATCCGATGTCGCCGGGCGGCAATCCCGAGTTGATCCGCGACGGCGTGCGGCTGCGCGTGAAGGCGCACGACAATCTCTGCCTGATCCGATCAGGACAGGATTGGAGCGATACCGAATCGTCCGAGCGAAAGCTCTATCTCGACGACGTCGAACCGGTGCTGCGCGAGGGCATGGATTTCTTGCGCGATGACGGCCTCGGCATCGGCTGCTACGCCAACCGTTACATGCGCGTGGTTGCAGCCGACGGGGGCGCGAGTGAAAAGTCCTACGGTCAAAGCTGGTGGAAGAGCCTGGCTGCGCTGGAGCGGTGGGCGGAGTCGCATCCGACCCACGTCAAGATATTCGGCGCCGCGATGAAGTATCTGTCGACGCTCGGTCCGTCAGCAAAACTGCGGCTCTATCACGAGGTCACCGTGGCGGCTGCCGACGAGCAGTTCTTCGAATATCTGAACTGTCACGCCAAGACCGGCATGCTGGCGGCGGTGGAGACCGTCAGCGCTTGATAGGCGAGATCACGCAATGGCCGAGCAGCTCGGGATGCGCGGCGCAGATGTGATGCGCGCCGGCGTCCCGCAGCTCGGCCTCGCTGCCATAGCCATAGAGCACGCCGATCGCGGTCATGCCGTTGGCGCGGGCGCCGACCACGTCATGGCTGCGGTCGCCGATCATGATCGCGCTGGCGGGATCGACCTTGGCTTCGTCGAGCGCGTAGCGCAGCAGGTCGCCCTTGTCGACGCGGGTGCCGTCGAGCTCGGAGCCGAACACGCGCTCGAAATACGGTTTTAGTCCAAAATGTTCGACGATGCGGGTGGCATAGACCGCGGGCTTGCTGGTCGCCACGAACATGCGCGGTGTTGTCGCGGCAAGCGTTGTCAGGGTGTCCATGATGCCGGCATAGGCTTCGTTCTCGAACAGGCCGACATCGCTGAAGCGCTCGCGATAGAGCAGCAGCGCCCGGTCGGCGAGTTCCGCGCTGCCGGTGAGCTTTTGCAGGCTGGCATGCAGCGGCGGCCCGATGCACCAGGTCAGCTCGTCCTCGCTCGGCACCGCGACGTTCAGCCGCTCCAGGGCGTACTGGATCGAGCGTGTGATCCCGGGTTTCGGGTTGGTCAGCGTGCCGTCGAGATCGAAATAGATTGTCACCATGTTGCCGCGCCTGTGTTGATACCGCCGTCTATTGCTTGACCTAAACGAGCCCGCGGACCAAGGCAACGCGCAACAATTGTCACGCCGAAATCCGCCTTCTTGATATCGTGTATCCTTTAAAGCTCGCTATTCGCGGGAGGGAAGTGTAGGGTCGCGCCATCACCGCCCTTCCATTGGCATCAACCGGTGACTGAGGGTCACCAGCGCTCCCGCCGACTGAGCAGGAGCGTGCATGGCTGGATTTCGTCTGGTCGACTGGATCCGCCGGAGAGCGCTTCTTGTCGCATTGATGCTTGGCACATTGTCGCAAGGCGCAGTCGCGGCAGGACCGGACTGCCACGCGATCGAAAGCACGAGCGGACGTCTCGCCTGCTACGATGCTGCATTTCCTCCGAAGGAAAAAAAGCGCGCTGCTGCGGACGATGGGTCCCGTGGCGCTTACAAGGACCCGTTCGTTGCGGAAGAGGCCAGAACCGCAGCGAAGCTGAAGAACATCTGCCGCGGCTGTTGAGGGTTGCTCGTCCGCCGCGTTTTGCAGCCGGCCACTGGCATTGATTCACCCCGCCGTCGTTGCGTTCTCGTCGACCGGCGATCCCGAAATGGGCGACCGAGACAATTTTTCAGGAGAGGCCCGATGAGCGAGCGACTTGAAACTCTGAAGAAGGCCCGTGATCGCATGATCGAGGACAGGGACGCGCATGCGAAAGTGCTGGCAGCTCCCTTTGTGCGCGACACGGCCGAGCGAGCGCGCAACAAGTTCATCGAGATCCAATCGCTGATCGATGCCCTCGACCGCGCCATCCGGGGCGAAATCCCGGTTCCGGTCAAAAACTAGGGCGGTAAGCAGCGACACCAGCGGAGCGTTCATCGCAGATGTCGCTACCACTCCCTCATTGCTGTCTCGCCCATTCGACGATTGCGGTCGCCTCCGCGCCTGCCTGGGTTTCCCAGGCGGCGATCGCATCCGTTGCTGCCTTCCGCAGCTTCGTGACAAGGAACGCAGGCGCCGGCTCGACGATACGGACGCCGTTGTCGCGCATGCGCGCATAGTTCTCGATGGTGCGGTGGGTCAATAGCGCGAGCTGGCTTTGCTCGGTCTCGGCCGCCGCGGCCAGCACCTCGCGCTGCATCGGCTCGGACAGTTCGGCAAAGGCGTCGCTGCGGACGAAGGCGATCGAGATTGGCATCGCGTAGTTGATGGCCGTGAAATGCGGCAGGAAGTCCCACAATTTGCGCCCCGCGCCGCCGTCGCCGGAGGTGGGGAAGGCATTCAGCCGGTGCTCCCTCAGTCCGGCGAGCGCCGCGTCCATCGGCAGGAATTGCGCGTTCGCGCCGGCCGCGCGCATGACCTCGGTGGAATTGGCATCGTAGGCCCGCAAGTTCAGTTTCGGCAGGTCGTCGGCACTGTCGAGCGACCGTTCCGACCAGAGGCCCGTAGCCGGCCAGATCGTCAGATAAAGCAGCTTGAGGCCACGCGCCGCGAGCGCCTTCTCATAGAGTGGGCGCGCCCGCAAATTGCTGGCGCGGGCAACGTCGACCGATTGCACGAGAAAGGGCAGGGTGGACAATCCGAGCACAGGGTCGAGGCCCGAGAGCGCGCCCGCGAAGGCATCGCCGCCCGCGATCCGGCCGTCCAGCGCCGCGCGCGGCATCTCGCCCGAGTTGATCTTGAGCTCATTGTCGAAGGCGTTCGTCACGGTCACGAAACCGTGGGTACGGTCGGAGACGCGGCTGGCGAAGGTCGCAAGCCCAATCCCGGAGATGTTATTCTCGGGGTATTCCGTGGTCATCCGCCAAGTGACTTGAGGTGCGACTTGAGACGCGACTTGAGACGTTACCTGCGCGGCGGCTGGCGCGACGCTCAGGATGAGTGCGGCGAGGGCAAGGATCGAGCGGATCCGTTTGGCGGGGTAACGCATTGGGAGAAGCAGGTCAGGCAGCATATATTGGCAACCCGTCGAACCATGGCACGATGCCACAACATGGCAGATCACCTTGTCGCATGTCGCGCCCGCGTGCGCCACCGCCGTGCCTGCACGAGATGGGGGCACATTGCGTCGTGCATCATCACCGCGCTGCTCGTCTCGGCGACACAGGCTGCGGCGTGGGACAGCTCGCCTGCAAAGACCGATGTCGCCGTCCCCAGCGTCGAGGAGCTCGCGACGCCGCCGGCGAAGTCGGGCGATGCGCGTGAGAGCGACACGCGGGAATCGATCTGCCTGATCATCGAGGCCGCGGCGCGCGATGCCAATTTGCCGCTGGAGTTCTTCGCCCGCGTGATCTGGCAGGAGAGCCGCTTCCAGGCTGATGCGGTGGGGCCAATGACGCGCAGCGGCGAACACGCGCAAGGGATCGCGCAGTTCATGCCGGGCACCGCGAGCGAGCGCGGGCTGCTCAATCCCTTCAACCCGGTGCAGGCGCTGCCGAAGTCGGCGGAATTTCTGAACGAGCTGCGCAACCAGTTCGGTAATCTCGGCCTGGCTGCCGCCGCCTACAATGCCGGGCCGCGCCGGGTGCAGGAATGGCTCGCCGGCACCGGCGGCATGCCGGAGCAGACACGCAATTACGTTTTCGCCATCACCGGCACGAGCGTCGACACCTGGGCCAAGGCAGGTGCGACCGGCAAGGGGCCACCAAGCTCGCCGCCGACGAGTTGCCGCGATCTGATGGCGCTTTTGAAGCGCGCGCCGAATGCCTTCGTCGCCGAGCTCGAGCAGCATGTGGAGCTCGCGGCTGCAAAGATCTGGGGCGTGCAACTCGCCGCCGGCTTCGACCGCAACCGGGCGTTGGCAATGTATTCCCGCACGGTCACACGGCTGAGCGCCGTGATCGGCGAACGTGATCCGAGCCTGCTCAGCTCAGTGATGCGTAGCCGCGGCACGCGCGCCTTCTACCAGGTGCGTATCGGTGCGGATACGCGAAACGAGGCGGATGAACTCTGCGGTCGCATCCGCAAGGCTGGCGGGGCGTGCTTCGTGCTGAAGAACCGCGGTGTGAGCGGGTAGGGCGCGCGCTCCGGAATGACAGCCACGTGTGCATGCCAGCCCCGCCGCGCGCTTCCTTGACGCCAGCCACCGTATTGCCCGTTATGCAGGCACGATTCCTCACCCGGCCAAAACTTGCGTGCCGCTTCCTCCGCTCGATTCACCTCAATGGCAAAGCTCCTGGCGCGCCTTTGCGTGGGGGCTGCGCTCGATCACGCAGACGATCCTTACCGTCGTGCTGTTCGTGACCTATCTCGGCATCGGCGCGCTCGCCCACGACACCCATTTCAGCCTGCTCTGGGCGCTCTGCTCCACGCTGTTCGTCTGGGCAGGTCCGGCGCAAATCATCCTGATCACCACGCTCGGCTCGGGCGCGACAATCATCCAGTCTGCGATCGCGGTCACCGTCAGTGCGATCCGCCTGTTTCCAATGGTGGTCTCGGTGCTGCCGCTGATGCGCACGCCGACGACAAAACGGCGCGAGATGATCTTTGCTGCGCATCTCACCGCCGTGACGCTGTGGGTCGAATGCCACCGCTTCCTGCCGCAGGTGCCCCGCGAGCGGCGCATCGCCTTCGTCCACGGGCTCGGCTGCGGCCTGGTCTCGGTGTGCCTCACCGCCAACACCGTCGGCTATTTCCTCGCCGCCAATCTGACGCAGACGCTGGGCGCGGCGATCCTCCTGCTGACGCCGCTGTCGTTCCTGTTCTCGACCGCGCGCAACAGCCGCGAGATCGCCGATGTCGTCGCGCTCGCGCTCGGCATATTGCTGTATCCGCTGGCCGCGAAGATGAACTCCGGCCTCGACATCCTCGTCAGCGGCCTCGTAGCGGGCACGATCGCCTATGGCGTGCATTGGTGGCGGAAGGTGCGCGCATGAGCTTTGCGCAGCTCATTGGCGACTGGCACGCGCTCGCCGTGCTGTTCGTCGCCGGCGTTGTTCCCAACCAGATATGGCGCATGCTGGGCCTGTGGTTCGGCGGCGGCATCGACGAGGGCTCCGAGCTGCTGGTCTGGGTACGGGCGGTCGCCACCGCGATCCTGGCCGGCGTCATCGCCCAGATCGTGGTCGAGCCGCCCGGAGCGCTTGCGAGCGTACCGGATACCTTACGCTACGGTGCGGTCGGCGCCGGCTTCGTCGTCTTCCTGCTGACCCGTCGCTCGATCTTCGCGGGCGTGGTCGCGGGCGAAGTCTTCATGCTGGCCGGCAAGTGGTGGTTGGGCTAAAACCACCAGCGAACAGCAGGGAACTGGAAATATGGTTCGCGAAAACGAGCTCCGCGAGGGCGAGGTCTCCATCGAGCTGCCGTCGACGCAGGATGCCGGCCTCGTCTTCATCGGCCGCATCCGTACGCCCTGGACCTCGCGGATGGAGACCCCGCGGCAGGGCCGGACAGACGGTCCGATATGCCGCCTCGAGATCTTCGAGCCGTTCGTGCCGGCGATCAAGGGCGTCGATTTCTACAGCAATCTCGAAGTGCTCTACTGGCTCGACAAGTCGCGCCGCGACATCGTCCTGCAAAGCCCGAAGAACAACGAGAAGACCCGCGGCACGTTTTCGCTGCGCTCGCCGGTGCGCCCCAATCCGATCGGCACGTCGATCGTGAAGCTCGTCGGCATCGAGGGCAATGCCATCCTCGTTCGCGGCCTCGACTGTATCGACAACACGCCGCTGATCGACATCAAGCCAGATCGTTGCGAGTTCACCCCGCTGGCCGCGCCGCAGCCGGGGGATTTTCAGACGGAATGACGGGTGGTGACGATCAAACCGCCTTCAGCGCCGCAATCAGCTTGGTCGCGTTCTCTTCCAGCACCTTGACGTCTTCCTTGCGGCTGGCGGGCGGCAGCATCGCGACGCCGTCGTGGCGTGGCATCACGTGCATGTGGAGATGAAACACCACCTGTCCGCCGGCCGTCTCGTTGAACTGCTGCACGGTGATGCCGTCGGCCTTGAACGCGGTCATCGCTGCGGCGGCGATCTTGTGCGCGCCGCGGGCGACATGGGCGAAGTCATCGGGCTTGATATCGAGGATGTTGCGGGCAGGGACTTTTGGAATTACCAGCGTATGGCCTGGTACCCGCGGCATGATGTCGAGGAAGGCGAGGACGTGCTCATCCTCGTAAACCTTGTGGCAGGAGAATTCGCCGCGCAGGATTTTTGCAAAGATGTTGTTGGTGTCGTAGGCGGTCATGGCGGCGGCTCCCTAGAATTTTGCGCTTACTGTCACCAGCCGCAGCGAACCGTCAAGGCGCCTCGTCGGCGCCTTTCCGGAATGGGCCGAGTTCGGCCAGTTCGCGTCCGGCTTCCGCAACATAGGCGCGTTCGCGCTTGAGGTAATCGTCGATGGCGCGGCGCAAGCCCGGATCGGCGATGAAGTGAGCGGAGTGGGTGGTCCGCGGCAGGTAGCCGCGTGCGATCTTGTGCTCGCCCTGCGCGCCGGCCTCGACATTCCCCAGGCCGCGTTTGATGGCGAAGTCGATCGCCTGATAATAGCAGACCTCGAAATGCAGGAAGGGATGATGCTCGACCGCACCCCAGTTGCGGCCGAACAGCGTATCCGAGCCGATGAAGTTGATCGCGCCTGCGATCCAGCGACCGTTGCGGCGGGCCATGACCAGCAGCACGTCCTGGCTCATGGTCTCGCCGATCAACGAGAAGAATTCCCGCGTCAGATAAGGCCGGCCCCATTTGCGCGAGCCGGTCTCCATGTAGAATTGAAAGAAGGCGTCCCAGGCATCCTCGGTGATGTCTTTGCCGGTGAGCCAGTGGATGGTGACCCCGGCGGCCAGCGCGTCGCGCCGCTCGCGCTTGATCGATTTGCGGTGGCGTGAGTTCAGCGTCGCCAGAAAATCGTCGAAACTCGCAAAACCCTCGTTGTGCCAGTGGAACTGCTGGTCGGTGCGCTGGAGGAAGCCGTGCTCGGCGAGCAGCTTCCACTCCGCCTCGCGCGCGAAGGTGACGTGCACCGAGGAAGCCTTGCTGACGCCGCACAACGCCACCAGCCCGCTCGCCAGCGTCTCTGCGATCCGCTCGCGGTCGACGCCGTCGCGGATCAGGAGCCGCGGCCCCGTCGCCGGCGTGAAGGGAACCGAAACCTGCAGCTTCGGATAGTAGCGCCCGCCGGCGCGCTCATAGGCATCGGCCCAGCCGCGGTCGAAGACGTATTCGCCTTGCGAGTGCGATTTCAGATAGCAGGGCACCACGCCGGTGACGCGGCCATCGGCTTTGGCCACGAGATGCCGCGCCCCCCAGCCGGTGCGGATTGTTGCCGAACCCGATTTCTCAATCGCGGATAGAAATGCGTGGGAGACGAAGGGGTTATAGGCAGGCTTTGAGAGGCCGAGGGAATCGCCTGGAAGCCCGGATGAGGTTCCCTTGCCATGCCTGTTACAAATCTTGCCGGGATTGGCGCAGGCGTCCCAGTCGTCCGGCGATACTTCGCCAATGGAAGGTACGGCTTCGAGGGTGATTTCGGATGGTGCCATCGAGCCCAAGATCGTGCATTGCAGCAGCGACTTCAAGAGGGCGGGAACATCAAACCTACGGCACGAACCCCTCAAAGATCATCTGGTCCGCATATTGGCCGACCCGCGTCCGCTGCTCGGTCGTGCGCACGGTCCAGCCGAGCAGGGCGCAGCCGAACACATTGCGGGCGATCCAGGGCGCCGGGGCCGGGAGGTGGTCGACCTTGAAGGCGACGAAATGCGGCTGGGTCTGGAAGCCGTGGCGCAGGTACAGCATGCCGTCGCGCTGCTCCTGGGTCAGGTAGGCCCAGTATTCGTCCTCATAGCTCCGCTGCGCGACGATGCCGCGCGGGCGGGAGGGCAACAACTCGCGCAGCGCCAGCACCTGATCGGGATCGAACGACATGCCGACGGCCGGGCCGTCATAGGATGCCAGCACCTCGGCCATCCGCTTCACCAGCTTGCGGTCGCCGTCAAAATGGCTCTTGACCTCGATCACCAGCGGCACGCGGCCGGCGACCATGCTGCAGAGGTCGCTGAGCGACATCATCCGCTCGGCCGTGTCCTTGAACGTGACGGCCTTCAGCTCGGCGGCAGTTTTCTCGACAAGCTGGCCGGTAGCTTCGGTAAGGCGGCCCAACGCATGGTCGTGATGCACCATGGCCTCGCCGTCGGCGGAGAGCTGGATGTCCACCTCGATCGAAAAATTGCCCGCGATCGCCGCCTGCACCGCGCCCGGCATGTTCTCGACGATGCCGCGCGAAATGTCATGCAGGCCGCGATGGGCGACCGGGCGGGCTGTCAGCCAATCAGGAGCACGCATTCGCCTCAGGCGACCTCGAACACGCCTTCGACCTCGACCGCCGCATCCGCGGGCAGCGAGGCGACGCCGACGGTGGTGCGGGCATGGCGGCCCTTGTCACCGAAGGCGGCGACCATCAGGTCGGAGGCGCCGTTGAGGACCTTCGGCCCGTCCAGGAAGTCCGGCGCCGAGTTGATGAAGCCGCCGAGGCGCACCACGCGCACGACCTTGTCGAGGTCGCCGAGCGCCGCCTTGACCTGGGCCAGCAGGTTGACCGCGCAGCCGCGGGCGGCCGCTGCGCCTTCTTCGATGGTCACGCCGGCGCCGAGCTTGCCCTTGGCGATCAGCTTGCCGGCGGGATCGAAGCAGACCTGGCCGGAGACGAACAGCAAATTACCGGTGCGCACGAACGGCACGTAATTGGCCACGGGGGTGGGGGCCTCGTGCAGCTTGATGCCCTGTTCCGCCAGCTTCTGCTCGACCGTGCCCGCCATGTTCGACCTCGTTGTCCAAAAATCCATCCGCCCGGGCGCATCAATTGCAGGCCGGGCGCGCCCTGTTTCGCCCATCGTGCCGCCACATGCAAGCAACCCCAAGGGGACTGCTGCGGGTGCATTTTGTTGAGGCAGGGCAGGAGGTTCAAAGCGAGGGCCGCAACTTTACGTGAAACCGCCTCAGTTGCGACGTAATGGAACGGTCATTAAAATGTCGAATCTGCGCTTTCCCCAGGGAACAGACATGCTGCACCTTTTCCGGACTTCGCTCGGTGTGACGGCGCTCGCGGCGGCCGCTTTCGGCCCCGGAGGCGTCGCGCAGGCCGCCAACGGTCCATTCCTCGCCCATCAGGCGCTCTATGATTTGAGCCTGGTGAAATCGCGTTCCAATTCGGTCAACAGCGCGCGCGGCCGCATCCTCTATAATTTCACCGGAAGTTCGTGCGAGGGCTACACCTCCGAATTCCGCCAGGTCTCCGAGCTCGACAGCGGCGAGGGCAAGGTCACGCTCAGCGACCTCCGCTCCAATTCCTGGGAGGACGCTGGCGGCAAAAGCTACCGCTTCAAGATCGAGACCCGGATGAATGAGGCGGATGCCGGCCGCGTCGATGGCTCGGCGGAGCGCGACGGCGACCACATCAACGTCAAGCTGAAGTTGCCGGCGCCGATGAGCTTTACGCTCGACGGCAAGATCGTGTTTCCGACCGAGCAGATCCAGCGCATCATTGCCGCCGCCAAGGACGGCAAGTCGCTGCTCGAGCTCTCCGTCTATGACGGCTCCGACGACGGCCAGAAGGTCTACAACACGCTGACCGTGATCGGCCAGCCGATCCCCGCCGACCGCGCCGGCTCGCCCGATCCCTCAACGTCCGACGAGCACATGAAGTCGCTCAAGCGCTGGCCCGTCACCGTCAGCTATTTCGACCGCGAAGCCCAGCAGAAGGAAGGCGAGCAGACGCCGGTCTACGCGATGGCGTTCGAGCTCTACGAGAACGGCGTCTCGCGCCAGCTCGTGCTCGATTACAACGATTTTGTGATTTCGGGCGCGATGGGCAAGTTCGACGCGAAGGACAGCAAGCCCTGCAATTGAGGGCTGGCCTGTAACACGGTCTCTGGCTACCCTCCCTCCCAACCACAAACATCCGGGAGGCCAACCATGCCCAAGCTCGATCATCTCCGCCCCAGCGGCCTGCATCACAATCCCGCCTATTCGCACGTCGTCACCGCCACGGGTGCGCGCACCATCTACATCTCCGGCCAGGTGTCGGTGGATGAGGAGGGACGGATCGTCGGCGAGGGCGATCTCGCCGCGCAGACCACGCAGGTGATGCAGAATCTCGGGCACGCGCTGAAAGCGGCCGGCGCGAGCTACGCCAACATCGTGAAGATCACCACCTTCGTCGTGAACTACAAGCCGGAGCTGCGCCCGGTCATCGGCAAGGCCCGCTCGGCTTTCTTCGAAGGCATGGAGCCGCCGGCCTCGACCCTCGTCGGCGTCTCGGCGCTGGCCGCGCCGGAATGGATGATCGAGATCGAGGCGGTCGCGGTCGCGGATTGAGCGCGCGCTACGCGCGCGTTGCGCCGGGTATCTCTTGCAGAATCGCCATCGCTTCGTCGGCCCTGTCAGCAGGTACGAAGAGGTGGTCGTGATAGAAGGCCGAAACCGCATTCACGCTGATGCCGGCTTCGGCCAAGCGGGCCGTGACCGCAGCCAGGAATCCCACCGCCTCTAGTGAGGAATGAACCTTCAGGGTGATCAGGCGCGAAGCGAACTCGTGGCGTAGCCCTGCCGTTTCGGCCTCTTCGCGCCGGATCACGAGCGTGGTTCCTTCCTGCTCGCGGAACGTCAGCAGCGGGTTGACCGCTGCGGGAATGGGCTCGTTGGATGGGATCGTGCAGAATACGAAGGCGCCTGGCTGCATCTCCGGCTTCATGTCCCTCAACAGCGTGTTCAGATCGCGTTCGCCTGTCACGATTGTCAGCCTCTCAGCGCGCTAGGATGGGTATAGCCCTTGCGAAACCATCAGCGCTGGAATTTGACAGGGGCCTCGCCAACATACATTTGTATATCCCCTCTATTCTTTGTCATGCGCTGCTCTAACGCCCGTACAATTGAGCGACGGCGGGCGATTCTAATATTCTGAGCCCACTCGGATCAGTGCGAGGAAGCTCCATGAACGTCATCGTTCGAAAGCTCAACGGCCTGTGGCACCTCATCATCGGGTCCAGTCAGATCCGAACTCCGTTCCTGGCGACTCAGGACCGGCAGTTGGTCGTTCAATACGCCCGGCGGGTCTATCCGGGCGCCCGGATCTTCGAACACGACTGACGTCAGCAGGCCCTCACTCCTCCGCCTTCTCCGGCCCCTCATAGGCAATGCCGCGAATGACGGCGGCGCTGCCGAACTTCTTGCGCAAGCTGTCCACCGCGCGCTCGGCGTGGGCGGCACGGCGGTCGAGCATGTCGGTGTCGTCAGCGACTGAACCCTCGCGCAGCGCGCTGACGCCGGCGCCCATCAGGCGGAAGGCGGTGCCGTCGATCTCTTTCGCCAGCATCTCGCGACAGATCGAGAAGATCTTTGCGGCGAGCTGCGTCGGCGCCGCGATCGATTGCGAGCGCGTGCGCTGGCGGAAATCGGCGGTCTTCAATTTCAACGTGACGGTGGAGCCGGCCAGCTCGCTGCTCTTGAGGCGAGACGACGTCTTCTCGCAGAGCCGCCACAAAATCTTCTCCAGCGTCGCGAAGTCGCGGATGTCGGTCTCGAACGTCGTCTCGCTCGAAATCGTCTTGGCGCCCCGATCGGGCTCGACGCGGCGGTCGTCGATGCCGCGCGCGAGCCGCCACAGCCTGCGGCCGTCGCTCGGAAACTGTCGCATCATCTCGATCTCGTCGACCTTCTGCAGGTCGGCGATAATGCGGAACCCGCGTTGCACCAGACGCTCCTGGGTCGCCGGTCCGACGCCGAAGATGAAGCCGACCGGCCTCGAAGCCAGCATCAAACGGGCTTCCTCCTGGTCGAGCGCGGCAAACCCGCGCGGCTTGTCGAGGTCGGAGGCGATCTTGGCCAGGAACTTGTTGCAGGAGAGGCCTACCGAGACGCTGATGCCGATGTTGCGCTCGATGTTGCGCGCGAACCGCGCCAGCACCTTGGCCGGGATCATGCCGTGCACCCGCTCGGTGCCGGAGAGATCGAGGAAGGCCTCGTCGATCGAGAGCGGCTCGACCAGCGGCGTCAGCGCCTGCATGGCCTGGCGAACCTCGCGTCCGACCCGGACGTACTTTGCCATGTCGGGCGGAATCACGGTCGCGTGCGGGCAGGCCTCGAGTGCCTTGAACATCGGCATCGCCGAGCGCACGCCATAGGTGCGCGCGATGTAGCAGGCGGCCGACACCACGCCGCGTTTTCCCCCGCCGATGATGACGGGCTTGTCGGCGATATCAGGATTGTCGCGCTTCTCGACGGTCGCATAGAAGGCGTCACAATCGATATGGGCGAAGGTCAGGCTCGCGAGCGCGCGGTGGCGGACGAGGCGGGGGGAACCGCAGGCGGAACAGCGCCGCACGCCCGTAGCCAGATCGGCCAGACAATCCCGGCAGAAGCAGCGGGGCCCGGCCGCCTCCAGGGCAATCACGGCACGTCGCGCTCCCAAGTGGGGTCGCCAAGCGCGTCGCCAAGGACCTGCCGCGCTGCGGCAACGTTGGTCGGATGCAGTTCCGCAGAGCTGGCAAAGGCCTTCACGGTGGCGTCATCGCGCATCACGAAATCGAGTACGCTGAGGAGGAAATGGGGGTCCGAGGCGGCATTGCGCAGCATCTCCGGGCCGACCCCTGTCTCGGCTAGAAACAGGCCCAACCGCTCAGGATCGCCCGCAACGAATGACAGCGCCTGAAGCGCAACGATTTCAGCGACTTCGCGGGGGTTGTGAACAGGCTTTTTCACGTGGCCGGTTTGCCTTTCCGTTAACTTTCGGTGTCTACTTTGGAGTCATCATGCCCGAGTCTCGTGCCTAAGTCTTGCGACCCCGGACAAGCAACTGGAAACCACATCGCAGAAAGTCGGCCCTCGGGTTTAACGAAACTCAAGCGAATTCGAGGCTAGTTTGAATCCAGTTTTCGAAGCGCCGGCGAGCGGCGCCTGAGGCGTCACATGCATCGGTCTGCGGACCAATCAGGAGGGCGGGATGGCTAAGACCGTCCTGATCGTGGAAGACAACGAGCTCAACATGAAGCTCTTCCGCGACCTGTTGGAAGCACACGGCTACCAGACCTCGGGCACCAGCAACGGCTACGAGGCGCTCGACCTCGTTCGCAAGATGCGGCCCGACCTCGTGCTGATGGATATCCAACTGCCGCAGGTCTCGGGCCTGGAGGTGACGCGCTGGATCAAGGACGATCCGGAGCTACGCAGCATTCCCGTCGTCGCCGTCACCGCGTTCGCGATGAAGGGCGACGAAGAGCGCATCCGCGAGGGCGGCTGCGAGGCCTATTTGTCCAAGCCGATCTCGGTCGGCAAATTCATTGAGACGGTCCGGCGTTTCATCGGATAGGAAGTGAGTTCACAGTGTCCGCGCGTATCCTGGTCGTCGATGACGTCCCTGCCAACGTCAAGCTGCTCGAAGCCCGCCTGTCCGCCGAATATTTCGACGTGATGACCGCCGCGAACGGCACCGAGGCGCTGGCAATCTGCGCCCGCGCCGAATGCGACATCATCCTGCTCGACGTCATGATGCCGGACATCGACGGTTTCGAGGTCTGCCGCCGCCTCAAGACCGATCCGGCCACGCACCACATTCCCGTCGTGATGGTCACCGCGCTCGACAGCCCGTCCGACCGCAACCGCGGGCTGGAAGCCGGTGCCGACGATTTCCTCACAAAACCCGTCTCCGACGTCGTGCTGATCGCGCGCGTGCGCTCGCTGACGCGGCTGAAGATGATGACGGACGAGCTGCGCATGCGCGCCATCACCTCACTCGAGATCGGCATGCAGGCGCCCGAGCGCACCGCGGTGGCCGACACCGGCAAGGGCGGCCGCATCCTGCTGGTCGACGATCGCCAGTCCTCTTATGAGCGGCTGGCGACGATCCTCGCCGCCGAGCACACCATCGACGTCGAGCCGAACCCGACGGAAGCGCTGTTCCACGCCGCCGAGGGCAATTACGACCTGCTGATCGTCTCGCTCGACCTCAACAATTTCGACGGCTTGAGGCTGTGCAGCCAGGCGCGCTCGCTGGAGCGCACGCGCCACGTGCCGATCCTGGCGATCGCGGACCCCGAGAACTCGACGCGGCTGCTCCGCGGCCTCGAGATCGGCGTCAACGACTATCTGCTGCGTCCCATCGACAAGATCGAGCTGCTGGCGCGCGCCCGCACCCAGATCCGCCGTCGCCGCTATACCGATCATTTGCGCGACAACGTGCAGAACTCGATCGAGATGGCGATCACCGACGCGCTCACCGGCCTGCATAATCGCCGCTACATGGAGAGCCATCTGGCGACCCTGGCCGAGCAGGCCGCGACCCGCGGCAAGCCGCTCGCGCTGATGATCCTGGACATCGACTACTTCAAGTCCATCAACGACAATTACGGCCACGACGCCGGCGACGACGTGCTGCGCGAGTTCGCGGTGCGCGTGCGCAAGTCGATCCGCGGCATTGATCTGGCCTGCCGCTACGGCGGCGAGGAATTCGTTATCGTGATGCCGGAGACCGATCTCCACGTCGCCGGCATGGTCGCCGAGCGTCTGCGCCGCTCGATCGCAGGCGAGCCCTTCGCGATCCACAAGGGCACCAAGCGCATCGAGGTCACGATCTCGATCGGCCTGACCACGCTGGAGCAGAAGGGCGAGGCGGTTGGCGACGTCCTCAAGCGCGCCGACACCGCGCTATATCGCGCCAAGCACGACGGCCGCAACCGCGTGGTGTCGCAGGCGGCGTGAGGCCGCTCGGGCAGGGCCGGCGCAGAAAAAACGCGAAAACAACCCCATGCACAGTAGCCGACGCTAGCCGGATCAACGGCTTACGTTGGCGGCAAAACGACTGATGCAGACAGTAACGCCATTTGACTCGTCGGGCAAAACAGGGGCATGTTGCTAACATCCCGAACGTCCACGAACTCCGCTGTCATTCCCCGCGAAGGCGGGGAATCCAGTACGCCGCGGCGTTTCGGTTCAATCACAACCGTCTCTGGAATACTGGGTCTTCGCGGGTGACGACACCGTTCGATACGTGGACAGCGGTTAGTGCGGCGCGCGCTTGCCTCGCTTGACCACCTGCTTCACCGCATCCCCCACATCCACCCCCGCATTGCGCAGCAGCACCTTCGCTGCTTCCTTCGCCGCACGCGCCATCGCGGGGTCGTCGCGCACGAGGTCCTGCGCGATCGAGCCGTCGACCAGCAGCACGAGCTGTGTCGCCAGCGCATCCGCATTCGCAACGCGAAGCTCGTTCAGCCGGTCGCGAAACCAGACGCGGCGGCTTTCCTTGAAGGCGATTGCGATCTTCTTCACGGCGCGGTCCGCCGGGCCAAGCTCGGCGACCGCATTCACGAACGGGCAGCCGCGAAAGTCTTTTGCGGCGAAGCGGCGCTCCAGCGAATCGAACGTCGCAAGGATCTGCTCGGCCGGGGGCTTGTCCGAGGCGCGGGGCTGCACGAAGCGGCGTTTGAGATACGCAGCGATCAGCGCGTCCTTGGACGGGAAGTGGTTGTAGAGCGTGCGCTTGGAGATGCCGATCTCGGCCGCGATGGTGTCGACGCCGATGGCGCGGATGCCCTGCAGATAGAACAGCTTGTCGGCGGTCTCGAGGATCCGCTCTTTCATCGTCTGTGGGGCGGGCGGGGGAGCCATGCGACAGCGAGCGTCCTCTCGGCTTGACAGCGTGCACCTTTCATAGCCTAAGTACACAGGTCTGTGTAACCAAAATCAACTGGTATTGCAGACGACGGCGCTCGCGCCGCGCCGATGAGGGAGAAGAAAATGCCCCTGTTGCAGGTCCTGCGCCCGACATTGCCCATCCTGATCGGCGCCTCGATCATGCTGACGCTGAGCATGGGGCTGCGGCAGAGCCTCGGCATCTTCATGCAACCGCTGACCCACGACATTCATCTGTCGATCTCCGACTTCACGCTGGCGCTGGCCGTGCAGAATCTCGCCTGGGGCTTTCTTCAGCCGCTCGCCGGCGCGATGACCACGCGCTACGGCTTCCGTCCCATCATGATCGCAGGCTCGTTCATGTACATCGCGGGCCTGGTGCTGATGGCAACCGCGAACGGTCTCGTCGCCATCATGATCGGCGCTGGCGTGCTGATCGGCACCTCGCTCGCCTGCACCGCGGCAGCGATCGCGATGTCGGTGGCGGCGCGCGCGGTGCCCGCGACGGTGCGCTCCACCGTGCTCGGCATCGTCTCCGGCGCGGGCTCGCTCGGCGCGCTGCTGTCGGCGCCGATCGGCCAGATGCTCAACGACGGATTCGGCTGGCGCGTCGGGCTCGCCGGCTTCGTGGTGATGTCGGTGCTGATGATCCCTGCGGCCTGGTATGCCGGGCGTGTCGACGCGATCCCGCTGCCGAAGCCCGCGGGCGATGATATCGGCAATGCCACGGCGATGACCGCGGCGAGGACAGCGTTCGGCAACGCGTCGTTTGTGGTGATGACCTGCGCCTATCTTGTCTGCGGCATGCAGCTCGTGTTCCTCACCACGCATTTGCCGTCGTATCTCGCGATCTGCGGCCTCGATCCGATGCTGAGCGCGCAGACGCTCGGCATGATCGGCGGCTTCAACGTGCTGGGCTCGCTGTTCTTCGGCTGGGCCGGCCAGCGCTGGAACAAGCTCGCGCTGCTCGGCGGCATCTACGTCCTGCGCTCGCTCGCGCTCGCCTGGTACTTCACGCTTCCGGCGACGCCTGCCTCGACGCTGCTGTTCGGCGCGATCATGGGCTTCTTGTGGATGGGCGTCGGCCCCCTGGTCGCGGGCGTGGTCGCCGAGATGTTCGGCCTGCGCTGGCAGGCGATGATCCAGGGCCTCGCCTTCATGAGCCACCAGATCGGCAGCTTCCTCGGTGCGTACGGCGGAGGGGTGATCTACGACGCACTCGGCTCCTACACCATGGCCTGGCGCATCGGCGTCGCGCTGGGCCTTGCCGGCGGCATCGTCCAGGTCGCGTTCGCACTGATCAGGCCATCGCAACCGCCGACGCCGGTGCTACGGACGGCTTAGGAGGGCGGAAGCGCACGTCTTAGCCTTCATCGCGGCATGCAATTCAGCGGGGCATCCGATCAAGGGAGACCGCCCGTTACTTAGCGAAGTGTGACCAAATTTTCGTCTTGCTGAGAACTTGGGTTCCACGCGAAGACGATTAGTCGGCCGACATCGTTGGGAAGACAAACGGTCTTATGGATTCTTCTCATGTCGGCGAGGCCATCCCGGCTAGATGCTTTGTCGTATCACGACAAGCTTCGTGAAACCATCCGACCTCAGTGATGTCTCCTGCGCGTCTAGCAGACGCGGCAGCTTCAGGAGCCTAGCCCAGCTCTCGTGCCCCGGACGCAGCGCAGCGCTTCTTCAGCGGTGCGCTGCAGAGCCGGGGCCCATGTCGCGGCATCGTGGTGTGTTGCTTTTTGGGTCCCGGCTCTGCGCAGCAGCGTTGCGCGCTGCACCGCGTCCGGGACACGAGAGAGCTGAAGCTCGACCGCAACGGAAGGCCTGCGGAGAGGAAGAACTAACGCGTGCGTCCTGACCGCTTGAGATCGGCAACCTTAAACCTGTTGCCGGCGGCCAGACTGCTGCAGAACCAGTGGGCTCTGTTTCGATTCTCGCCCAGGAACACCTTCGTCTCGACGCAATTCTCGTAGGATGTATGGGTGATGGTGTCTCGGCACGTTGGCGAGAAAGGTCCGTAGTTCAGGCCACCGCCCGACTCGCTGCAGCCAATCCAGGGCTCCTTGCCGTGTGGGAAGCTTGACGCACAGCCACCGTTGCAGCTGCTGGCAACTTTCTCCAGGCTGGCAATCCTCCCCATCACAGACCCCGGCGCATACGAAGGCGTGCGCGTGGTTGACGTTTGAGCTGTTGACGCAGTCCGACGCGGCGCCGTTGTGTTTGCTCCCCGCTCCGACACGTGCGGCTTTGCCACCTGTTTCGGCGCGTCGACAGTGACGGGAGGGAGCGTGGCGGCAGAGCCTGTTGGGATTTGCGACGCTGCCGGGGCGCACAGCAAGACGGTTGACAAGGCAGCGACGGCTGAAGGCACGACAAGGCTTGATGATAATCTCATGACCATGTCCTTCCAAATCCGGGACTGAAATGCCGTCCCGGCACGTGCACGGTAACATACATTGTGAAGCGAGCAACCGAGGGTTGATAAAATATCCGTCGATGACGCGCCGTCACATGGCGGCCAAGAGAACGTTGAATGCTCGCTTAGAGCCCTTGCGATGTCTGCGTTTGGGCCAGGATGAAATCGAGCCGTCTAAAGCGCGATGAGATGAGGATGAATCATTATCGCGCTTTAGGTTGTTGTTTGAGCATGATCTTTTCGGAAAACCGCTTCGCACTTTTCCGGATCATGCTTTAGCTTCAACGTCGCCTTCTTCGCGCACAGCGGACGCGACAGTTCTAGGGCACACGCCGAGCTGAGCTCTCGTGCCCCGGACGCAGCGCAGCGTCACTTCGACAGTGCGCTGCAGAGCCGGGGCCCATGTCTTTGCATTGTGCCGTGTTGTTTGCTGGGTCCCGGCTCTGCGCAGCAGCGCAAGCGTGCTGCAGCGCGTCCGGGACACACGAGGCCAAAATAAAAACGGGGCCCTGAGGCCCCGTCAAAGTCCGTAACGTATCCCGCGATCTTGCTTGATCTTCTTACTTGATCTTGGCTTCGCGGAATTCGACGTGCTTGCGCGCGACGGGATCGTACTTCTTCTTGACCAGCTTGTCGGTCATGGTGCGCGAATTCTTCTTGGCGACGTAGTAGAAGCCGGTGTCAGCCGAGGACACGAGCTTGACCTTGATGGTGACCGCTTTGGCCATGTTCAGAACCTCAGAGATGAAGGGAATCTGGAGCCGGCCAAATGGCCCGCGTTGGCCGGCAACCTAGCCAGAAACGGCTTGATGTCAAGGTTTTAGGGCCGGAAAACTGCTCAAATCGGCCCAATCATGCTTCAAAGCAGCCGTAGCAGGCACCTGATCTATCGGCCCCCTTGTACGAGTTTCTGTACAGTGATATGTACGTTTGTCTGTACAGAAGGACCAGGACGAATTGCCATGGCAAACGTTTCGTACACGGAGCTACGGAGCAACCTCGCGGCCTACATGGACCAGGTCTGCGACGATCGCGCCCCGCTCGTTGTCACGCGCCAGAACGCCCGTAGCGTGGTGATGCTCTCGGAGCAAGAGTACGAGGGCCTGATGGAGACGGTTCATCTTCTGAAGAGCCCGGCCAACGCCGCGCGCCTTCTGCGCTCCATCAAGGAAGCCGATGAAGGTAAAGTCGTCGCGCGTGAATTGATCGAGCCCGGCTCGACTGGCTAGGCGACATGTTGATCGCCTGGACCGAGATTGCCTGGCAAGACTACCTGCAATGGCAGCACGAGGACGAAAAAATCCTCACGGCCATTAACGATCTGATCAAGGACATCAAAAGAGATCCGTTTAGGGGACTCGGGAAACCGGAGCCCCTGAAACATGATTTGCGCGGTTGGTGGTCTCGCCGCATTACCGGCGAGCACAGGCTGGTGTACCGCCTTCAGGGCAAGGATGACGGGCAGCAGCTCGTCATCGCCCAATGTCGATACCATTACTGAAAATATTCGTTGGTTCGGTCATCTTGGGCGTCAAAGATATTACCCCTCGAAGAAGCGGTTTTTCGGCCGCGGCAGGCCCAGGTTCTCCCTCAAAGTGGGCCCCTCATACTCCTTGCGGAAAATCCCGCGCCGCTGCAGCTCCGGCACGACCTTGTCGACGAAATCGTCGAGGCCGGCAGGGACGAACGGGAACATGATGTTGAAGCCGTCGGAGCCGCGGCCGACCAGCCATTCCTCCATCTGGTCGGCGATGGTTTTTGCGGTGCCGACAAAGGACAGCCCGCCATAGCCGCCGACGCGCTGGGCGAGCTGGCGCACGGTGAGTTTTTCGCGGGCGGCGAGATCGACCATCCGCTGCCGGCCGCTCTTGCTGGCATTGGTCTCGGGGATGTCGGGGAGCGGTCCATCAGGATCGAAGCCGGACGCATCCGTGCCGAGAATGACGGACAGCGAGGCGATGGCGCTGTCGTAATGCACGCGGCTGTCGAGCAACGCGCGCTTCTCCTTGGCTTCATCGACGCTGTCGCCGACCACGACGAAAGCGCCGGGGAGAATCTTGAGGTGCTCGGGATCGCGGCCGATCTTCTCCATGCGGCCCTTGATGTCGGCGTAGAGTTTCTGCCCGTCGCCAAGGCTGCCGCCGCCGGTGAACACAGCTTCCGCGGTCTCTGCCGCAAGCTGCCTGCCGTCCTCGGATGCGCCAGCCTGCACGATCAGCGGCCAGCCCTGCACCGGGCGGGCGATGTTGAGGGGACCGCGCACCTTCAGATATTTGCCGTTGTGGTCGAGCACGTGCATCTTCGCGGGATCGACGAACAGGCCG
Source organism: Bradyrhizobium nivariense (assembly GCF_029846715.1). GTDB lineage: Bacteria > Pseudomonadota > Alphaproteobacteria > Rhizobiales > Xanthobacteraceae > Bradyrhizobium. Next base: position 125,319 of record NZ_JARVWW010000018.1, on the reverse strand, counting down.
CTTTCGACGTCGCGCACGAAGGCGTCGTCGGCGAAGGAATCCCAGAGGCCGGTGACGACATCGTAGAACTCGCGGGCGCGCTTGTAGCGCTCGGCGTGCTCCATGTGATCGTCGAGGCCGAAATTCAGCGCCGCGTCCGGGTTCGAGGTGGTGACGATGTTCCAGCCCGCACGTCCCCCGCTGAGATGGTCGAGCGAGGCGAAGCGCCGTGCGACGTGATAGGGCTCGTCGAAAGTGGTCGAGCCCGTCGCGATCAGGCCGATCCGCTCGGTGACTGCGGACAGCGCTGACAAAAGCGTGAATGGTTCGAACGACGTTACCGTGTGGCTGCGCTTGAGCGCGTTGACCGGCATGTTCAGCACGGCGAGGTGATCGGCCATGAAGAAGGCGTCGAACTTGCCGGCCTCGAGCTTCTGGATCAGCGTCTTGATGTGACCAAAATTGAAATTGGCGTCCGGCCAGGCCCCGGGATAACGCCAGGCGCCGGTGTGGATGCTGATCGGGCGCATGAACGCGCCAAGCTTGAGTTGCCGTTGTGCCATCGCCCGGTGTCCGTTCTTTGTGTCGTTCGGGAAGACATAGGAACGCCGCGGAACTCCGCCATCGGGGGAGGCGGGAAGATTATTTTGTTTTTCGATGTGTCCTCAGCACATTCGCGTCATTCCGGGGCGTTGCGTTAGCGGCGCGCTCCGGCATGACGGAGGGAGATCCTCGAACCAATCCGCCGCGCAGCCCGACCAAGCCATGACCTCGTGAGGAGACCATCGATGGCAGGCGCAATGACAGTGGATGGCGGCATGGTCCGCATCGACCGGCCCATGCCCTGGATCGGCCGGCTGCCGTCGCTGCCGCTGTTGGCGGCAAGCGCCTATCTGCTGTGGAATGTCGCGCTCGGCCTGCGTCAGGATTTTTCCGGCTTCGGACGGCTCGCCGATGATCTCGTGCCGGTGCTGGTGTTCACGGGGCTCGGGCTGCTCGTCGGCATCCCCGGCGTCATCCTGCTCACCTTCCGCTATTTCGTCGTCCTGAACGAGACGCTGCGCCAGATCGTCATCACCAGGCAGTTCGGCCCGCTGAATATTCGCAAGCATCGCGATCTCGCCGACTATCATTTCATCAGCATCACCGACGACTACGATCCGCAGGCGACGGCCTATGACGTCAATCTCTGCGGCAACAGGGGCACCGAGCCGATTACGTTGATGAGCTTCACCAAGCGTGAAGCGGCGGACAAGCTCGCAAACGAGATCGGCCGCATCCTCAAGCTGCCTGCGCGCGACTATGTCGGCACCGAGCCTGATGATTCCTGATTAAGGCTAGCCACGACCTGTTGCTACCCGTGGCGGAAATTGCCATCCTCGCGGCCGAACACCGCAATGGAAGGCCATGACCTCAGCGAATGATTCCATTCCTGCGCTTCTACCGCGCGGCAAGGGCCACCAATTTCTGCTGTATGGCGACTCCTGTTCGGGCGTGCCGGGTGCATTGCACGAGAAGACCTTCGCCTCGGTCAATGCGGTCGTTCAACGCCTGAGACCGCAGCCTGAATTCGTTCTCTTTCCCGGCGATGAAATCATTGGACTGACGCCGGATCCGGACGCGCTGCGCGCGCAGTGGCGCTATTGGCTGGATACGGAAATGGCATGGCTCGACCGTGCGGCCATTCCGATCTGGCACACAACCGGCAATCACACGACCTATGACGTGATGAGCGAAGCTGTGTTTCGCGCAGTGCTTGAGCTGCCGAAGAATGGGCCGCCGGGACAAGCGGGCCTTTCCTACTTCGTGCGGCGCGGCGACCTCCTGATGGTGTTTGTCAACACGCTCTGGAGTGGCCTTGGAGGTGAGGGCCATGTCGAGCTCGGGTGGTTGGATGCTACGCTCAGAGACCATGGCGATGCCCGACATAAGCTCGTCCTCGGTCATCACCCGGTGTTTCCCATCAACGGCTTTACGGCGACGTATCAGCGCGAGATCGGCCACGAATACGCTCGCCCGTTTTGGGACATCCTGGTGAACGAAAACGTACTTGCCTATCTGTGCAGCCACATCCTCGCCTTCGATGTGCAGGCGCATCGCGGTGTCCTGCAGATTTGCACTGCGGGCGCCGGAACGGCTCACAGGATGCCGGAGGGCGTCGAGTATCTGCATTGCGTTCAAGCCGCGCTTGACGAGCAAGGCCTGCGTTATCAGGTGCTCGATGTTCACGGTGCGGTCAGGGAGAGGATGGAATGGCCGCTGCGCGATCCCGATCCTGTTCGGTGGCGGGAGCTGCCGCTCGGGGAAGCCGAAGCGCCGTTTAGCGGATTTGTGGAGAGCGGACATAGAATCGAGCTGAGGCTGGTGGGACAAAGCGCTGCGACCGATGTCGCATCGGCTCAGACGATTTTCACGGCTTTCGCGCCTGATTCGATCGCGCCGTTCTGGTTTGGCCTCCGGGGACCGAAGCAAACTCTGACAGCCATCGTTGGTCGTGAGCCGGGACGCAGTCCATCCTATTGGTTGGGACCTGATCTTCCGGCGGGCGACGGTTTCGATATTCACGTCACGATCTATCCGGACATGGGCCCCGGCGGTCTCTTATACCGCCATCACGGCTCCCCGCGTTGGTCGTCCTTCACCTCTGCGACGGCGCGAGGGTTGGAGCAGCTTTCGTGGCCGCAGCACTGGGCGATCGGCCATGGACAAGGTGGCAGCGAAGACCGCGCCTTCAAAGGTGCGGCGCTCAATATGCTGATCGCGCGAACGGGCCTGGAGAGGTCGGTGGCTGGATCAGCTTAAAATATCCTTCTGCATCTTGCCGCCGTAGAAATGGAAGAACGGCACCGGTGCATCGTGGCGGAGCGGGCCGGTGGCAAGGCGCGTGTCGAGCTCGTTGAGCACGTTGCGGGTCATCGGATGCAGATCGGCGAGCGGCTTTGAGCCGAGCTCGACCCAGACCAGCTCGACCAGCTCGGCATCGGCATGGATCACGCCGTCGACGCGGTGGGCGATCGCGGAGGCGTCCGCCGTGAAGAAGCGCGTGTCGAACCGCTTGACGCGGCCGGGCGGGGTGATCGCGCGTGCGATCAGAAACAGGCTGGAGGGATCGGGCAGGAGGCCCGCATCCGCGAACGGCTTCCAGGCACCTTCGAGCCTGGCCACCTTGCCTTCAGTCTTGCCTTCCGCCTTGCGCCCGAGACAGAGACCGGTCTCCTCACAGGCCTCGCGGATCGCGGCAATCGCCAGCGACTTCGCGCGCGGGGCCGGCGTCTTCGGGCTGCCCTTGGCGAGATTGGCTTCCAGCTCGGGGGTGATGGGCGCCGCGCACGGCACGCGATAGTCGTCCTTGTCGACACGGCCGCCGGGGAAGACGAACTTTCCGGGCATGAACACCACCTTGTCGTGGCGCTTGCCGACCAGGACTTTTGGAACGGCGCCGCTGCGATCGACCAGGATCAGCGTCGCGGCATCCCGCGGGCGAAAATAGGGATGGTGATCGGCTTCCTTGCCTTCGTGGATCTTTGCCTTTTCCGCCTGCGCCGTACCCGTCATGTCCTCACCCAAAACCGCTTCTTGTCTATTTTGCTTACACCGGCGGAATACCATCCAGCGGGGTCTCGTCAAACCCGTGCATGCGCAGAGCCCATTGCAATCCGACCACGGCTCCCTTCACCGGCTGCAGGAGTGCGAGCGAGGCGACGAAGGTGAAGGGCAGATAGGCCGCGAAGCTGATCCAGACCGGCGTGGTGTAGTTGGTCTCGATCCAGAGGATGGTGGGCACCACGATGTGACCGACGATGACGATGACGAGATAGGCGGGCAGATCGTCGGCGCGGTGCGGCGTGAAATCGAGGTCGCATGTCGCGCAATTGTCCGCCGTCTTCAGGAAGGCGCGGAACAGTTTTCCCTCGCCGCAGCGCGGGCAGCGGCCGCGAAAGCCGCGCTTCATCGCGGTCCAGACGTTGCGCTTCTCGACGAGTCCGGTCTCGCGGGTCCAGATCTTCGGCGCCGTTCTCGTCGTCACCACGCTTTGCCCTTCTGGCCCTTGCCTGTTCCCTTGGGCTTCTTGCCCTTGCCGGGCTTTTTCTGCTTCTCCGGCTTGCGTTTCTTGTCCGGACTGCGCCCGGGATGCGCCTTGAACGAGGGGCGGCGTTGCGGACCAGATGGCCTGCGGCCGCGCGGCGCGGTCTCACCCGTCGAGGACAGCAGCTCGAAGCGCAACGCGCCTGCGATGGGAGCTGCTTCGATCAGGCGGACGTCAACGACGTCACCGAGCTGGTGCATGGTGCCGCTGCGCGTGCCGATCAGCGCGTGGCGGCCCTCGTCATAGTTGAAATATTCCGTGCCTAGCGACCTGATCGGGATCAGGCCGTCGGCGCCGGTCTCGGCGAGCTTGACGAACAGGCCGGCGCGCGTGACGCCGGAGACGCGGCCCTGGAAGCTCGAGCCGATGCGGTCGGCGAGGTGATGGGCAATCAGGCGGTCGACGGTCTCGCGCTCCGCCTTCATCGCGCGGCGCTCGGTCACCGAGATGTGGGCCGCGACTTCGCTTAAGGTTTCCGGCGTCTCGCTGTCGGGCAGCGCGCCTTCGCCGAGGCCGAGCGCACGCACCAGCGCGCGGTGCACGACGAGGTCGGCATAGCGGCGGATCGGCGAGGTGAAATGCGCATAGCGGCGCAGGTTCAGGCCGAAATGACCGTAATTCTCCGAGGAATATTCCGCCTGCGCCTGGGCGCGCAGCACGACCTCGCTCACCAGCGGAAAGTGGTCGTGGCCTTCGAGCTGCGCCAGCACGCGGTTGAACAGAGCGGGACGCAGCGCGCCGCCCTTTGCGAACGGAACGTCCAGCGTCGCCAGAAACTCCGCGAGTGCGTGGACCTTTTCCAGCGTCGGCTCGTCATGCACACGGTAGATCAGCGGCAGCGACTTCTTCTCGAGCATCTCCGCCGCCGCGACATTGGCGAGGATCATGAACTCCTCGATCAGCTTGTGCGCATCGAGCCTGTCAGGCACGACGACGCGGTCGACGGTGCCGTCGCTCTTGAGCAGGATCTTGCGCTCGGGCAGATCGAGATTGAGTGGATCGCGCTCGTCGCGCGCGCGCTTGACGCAGGCATAGGCGGCATAGAGCGGCCTCAGGATCGCATCGAGCAGGGGGCCGGTGGTGTCGTCCGGCCGTCCGTCGATCGCGGCCTGCGCCTGCGCGTAATTCAGCTTCGCGGCCGAGCGCATCAGGATGCGGTGGAAGCTGTGCGAGCGCTTGCGGCCGTCAGGGCCGATCACCATCCGCACCGCGAGCGCGCCGCGCGGCTCGCCCGGCACCAGCGAGCAGAGATTGTTGGAGATGCGCTCGGGCAGCATCGGTACGACGCGATCGGGGAAATAGACCGAATTGCCGCGGTCGAGCGCGTCGCGATCTAGCGCGGTGCCCGGCTGCACGTAGAAGCTCACGTCGGCGATAGCGACGTTGACGACGAAGCCGCCCTTGTTGTTGGGATCGTCATCCGGCTGCGCATGCACCGCGTCGTCGTGATCCTTGGCGTCCGGCGGATCGATGGTAACCAGCGGGACCTCGCGCCAGTCTTCACGGCCCTTCAGGTTGACCGGCTCCGCCGCTTCGGCTTCCCGCTCTGCCGCGGGACGGAATTGCATGGGGATGTCGTGCGCGTAGATCGCGATCAGGCTGATCGCCTTCTCCGACTTGACCGAGCCGAGCTTCTCCTTGACGCGGCCTGACGCCAGCCCAAAGCCGCGCGAGCGGATGATGTCGACGCTGACGAGATCGCCGTCTTGCGCGCCGTGCGTCTCGGTCTGGGCGATGTTCAGCTCGCGGTCGGCGGACTTCTTGTCGACCGGGATCAGCCGTCCGCCGCCTTCGGGCAGGCTGCGGAAGACGCCGAGGATGCGGGTCTTGGCCTTGTCGAAGACCTTGATGATGTGGCCGCGATAGGCCGGGCCCTCGGTCTCATCGGAGCGCTCGACGCGCAGCAGCGCGCGATCGCCGACGCCGGCCGCGGTGCCGGGCTTCGGCCGGCGCGGCATCGTGATGAGGATTTTTGGCGGTTCGCCGCTTTCGACTTCGTCCCATTCGGTGGGGGAGGCTACCAGCTCGCCGTCAGCGTCGCGGCCGGTGATGTCGGCGACCAGCGTCGGCGGCAGGCTGTCCGGCTCTGAAATCGTATGGCGCTTTTTCTTGACGAGGCCGTCGTCGGCGAGCTCGCGCAGCATGCGCTTGAGCTCGATGCGATCGGCGTTCTTGAGGCCGAACTCGCGTGCAATTTCGCGGGTTCCGACCTTTCCGGGATTTGCCTTGATGAAGGCGACGATGGCTGCCCTGTCGGGAAAGCCACGGTCATTCTTGCGTTTCACTTAACCTCTAATTGGTGCCGGCACTCTTCTTGGCCGGAGCTTTGGCGCCGGAGGCCTTGGTCGGCGACGTCTTGATGGCCGAAGTCTTGGCCGTCGACGACACGGCTGCGCGCGCCTTGCTGGTGGATTCGGATTTGGTTTTGGCGGCCTTCTTCGCGGCCGGCTTTTTGGTCTTTGGCGCGGCGTCATCGCCGTCCGCAGCCTTCTTGGCCTTCGTCTTGGTCTTGGCCGGCTTCGCCGCCTTCTTCGGCTTCTTGCCGCCGCCCTTGGCCGCGCGCTCGTCGATCAGCGCGATCGCCTGCGGCAGCGTGATGGCGTCCTTCTCGATGTCGCTTGGGATCGTTGCGTTGACGCCGCCGGCCGTGACATAGGCGCCGTAGCGGCCGCCCTTCACCGTGACGGTGCCGAGGGTGGGATGATCGCCGATCGCCTTGCCGGGATCGGCGCCGAAGCGGCGGCTCGGGCCCTTGGCGATCTTCTCCGCGATCAACGTGACCGCGCGGTTGATGCCGATGTCGAACACTTCATCGCCGGCCTCCAGGCTGGCATAGGTCTTCTCGTGCTTCACGAACGGCCCGAAGCGACCGAGACCTGCGGTGATCGGCTCGCCGGTTTCCGGATGCTTGCCGATCTCGCGCGGCAGCGACAGCAGTTTGAGCGCATGCTCGAACTCGACATCGCCGGGCGAGGTGCCCTTCGGAATGCCCGCGCGCTTGGGCTTCTCGCCTTCGGCATAATCCTTCTGCTCGCCGAGCTGGATGTAGGGCCCGAACCGGCCGGCCTTGACCCAGACATCACGGCTCGTGTCGGGATCCTGGCCGAGCGAACGGTCAGCGGTGGTCTCGCCGTCGGCAGCAAGCTGACGGGTGTAGCGGCATTCCGGATAGTTCGAGCAGCCGACGAAGGCGCCGAACTTGCCGGCCTTGAGATTGAGCCGGCCGTTGCCGCAGCTCGGACACTGCCTGATGTCGCCGCCATCGGTGCGGGGCGGATAGATGTGCTGTCCGAGCATGTCGTCGAGCACGTCCAGCACCTGCGCGACGCGCAGATCCTTGATCTCGTCGACCGCGCCGATGAAGCCGGTCCAGAAATCCTTCAGCACCTCCTGCCAGGAGATCTCGTTGTTGGAGATGCGGTCGAGCTGCTCTTCCAGATTGGCGGTGAAGTCGTATTCGACGTAGCGCGCGAAGAAGCTTTCGAGGAACGCGACCACGACGCGGCCCTTGTCCTCGCCGTGCAGGCGCTTCTTCTCGAGCTTGACGTAGCCGCGGTCCTTCAGGACCTGGAGGATCGAGGCATAGGTCGAGGGCCGGCCGATGCCGAGCTCTTCCATGCGCTTGACCAGCGAAGCCTCGGAGAAGCGCGGCGGCGGCTCGGTGAAGTGCTGGGTGACTGCGAGCGACTGCCGCTTCAGCGCGTCGTTCGGGCTCATCGCGGGCAGGCGGCGGGAGTCCTCGTCCTCCTCGTCGTCGCGGCCTTCCTGGTAGAGCGCGAGAAAACCGTCGAACTTGACGACCTGGCCGGTGGCGCGCAGGTCCAGCGTGCGGCCGCCGGCCTTCGCCGTGATGTCGACCGTGGTGCGTTCCAACTCGGCCGATTCCATCTGGCTCGCGATAGTGCGCTTCCAGATCAGCTCGTAGAGCCTCGCCTGGTCGGTATCGAGCTTGCGGCTCATGCTGTCGGGGCGGCGCGACATGTCGGTCGGGCGGATCGCTTCGTGGGCTTCCTGGGCGTTCTTGGCCTTGGCCTGGTACTGGCGCGGCGCGTCCGGCACGTAGGCGTTGCCGTAATCCTCGCCGATCACCTTGCGCGCCTGGGTGATCGCGGACGGATCGATCTGCACGCCGTCGGTACGCATATAAGTAATGAGTCCGGTGGTCTCGCCGCCGATGTCGATGCCCTCGTAAAGCCGCTGCGCGATCCGCATCGTGTGCGCCGGCGCAAAGCCGTATTTGCGGCTGGCTTCCTGCTGCAGCGTCGAGGTGGTGAACGGCGCCTGCGGATTGCGCCGGGCGGGCTTGGCATCGACCGTGGTCACGGCGTAGCTGGCGGCTTCCAGCGCCTTCTTGAAGTCCTCGGCTTCCGCGCCGGTGCCGATGTCGAGGCGCTGGATCTTCTTGCCGTCGGCGCCGACGAGACGAGCCTCGAAGGCGTCGCCGCGCGGCGTCAGCAAGGTCGCGATCAGCGACCAGTATTCGCGCGCGACGAACTTCTCGATCTCCAGTTCGCGGTCGCAGACCAGCCGCAGCGCCACCGACTGCACGCGGCCGGCCGAGCGGGCGCCCGGCAGCTTGCGCCACAGCACGGGGGAGAGGGTGAATCCGACCAGATAGTCCAGCGCGCGGCGCGCCATGTAGGCGTCGACCAGCGCACCGTCGATCTGGCGCGGATGCTTCATCGCGTCCGTGACCGCCTGCTTGGTGATGGCGTTGAACACCACGCGCTCGATCTTGTGGTCCTTGAGCGCGCGCTTCTCCTTCAGCACCTCCAGCACGTGCCAGGAGATGGCTTCGCCCTCGCGATCAGGGTCGGTCGCGAGAATCAGGCGGTCAGCGCCCTTCAGGGATTTTGCGATGTCGTTGAGCCGGCCGGCCGCCTTGGGGTCGATCTCCCAGATCATCTTGAAATTGGCGTCGGGATCGACGGAACCGTTCTTCGCAGGCAAGTCCCGGACATGGCCGAACGAGGCCAGAACCTCGTAGGACGAGCCCAAATATTTGTTGATCGTCTTGGCTTTCGCCGGCGACTCCACAATGACGATATTCATGTAGTTCCAGTAACTTATGGGGAAGTTCTGGGCCGAATTCGATGAGATTCGGGTCGGCCGTTTCGTCCCGAACATGGGTGGTGCGACCCTCGCTGTCAAATCGAGGGGTGTTGAAAGCCATCCCGATGGGAAAAGTTTCATATCGAGAAAGTTGCAAAATACCACCTTTGAGTTGCGGCCGATGTCGGCGTAATGTTTCTGCGGGGATATGGATTCGGGTGGGGTCTGGTGACTAGGCCAGGAAAGAAACGGGCGCGCGCCGCATCAGGCGCGCCGGGAGGCTCGCGTCACGAGGAACCGGGGGAGGGCGGCGTGGAGGAGGCGGTTGCCTTCATCGCCGAGCAGGTCGGGGCATTGCGCAAGCTCGCCGAGCGGCACAAGCTCGACGTGCTGCATTATCTCCTGGGGATGACCAAGCTGGAGGCCGACGAGCATCTGCGACTGCGGAGCAAGCGCAAGCTGTCGTAGCGGCGAAGACCGAGCGGAATCGATCACGCTCTCTCTCTCTCCGGAGTCGTCCTGGCGAAAGCCAGGACCCATACCGCGAGGTCTATCGACCCGAGCGCGGTGCGAATTCCGGGTGACGAGTCTTCGCCAAACTCGTCCTTGGGTAATGGGTCCTGGCTTTCGCCAGGACGACGTTGGAAAGACAGCGCGCCGCTATCCCGTCGAGCGTCGCCGCGGCGCAGGCCGCGGCTTCAGCATGGTGTCCGCCGGGCTGAGCAGGCGGCCGTCCTCGGCGCGCATTTCGAGCTTCCTCACCGGGCGGCCTTTCTCGCGATCGACCAGAATAGTCGCGATCTCTTCCGGGCGATCGTCAAACTCCTCGCTCCACTGCCGAAGTGCGACCAGGATCGGGAAGATGCCGCGGCCCTTCGGCGTCAACACATATTCCTGGTAGGCGCTGCCGTCGGAGGCGGGGGCGGTTGCCAGGATGCCGTGCTCGACCAGCGCGCGCAGCCGCGCCGACAGAATATTCTTGGCCATGCCGAGCTTGTTCTGGAATTCGCCGAAGCGGCGCAGCCCGAACAGCGCCTCGCGGATGATCAGCAGCGACCACCAGTCGCCGATTGCTTCCAGTGATCGCGCGATCGGGCAGGCATCGCCCTCGAAGCTCGTTCGTTTCACCATCGGCTGCTCCTTTCGCGTTCGCCCCATTTCGGCGCCGATCACATGCTTGTGTGGTTGCATCATAAAACCATATGCCCTAGATGGCAATCTAGTTTTATGATGCAACCACTGGAGGCGAGCGTGAGACTGAAGAACAAGACGGCATTGATTACCGGCGGCAATAGCGGCATTGGACTGGCAACGGCAAAGCTGTTCGTGGCGGAAGGCGCGAAGGTGGTGATCACCGGGCGCAACAAGGAGACATTGGACGCTGCCGCGAAAGAACTCGGGCCGAACGCGCTCGCACTCGCCGCCGACGCCACCGACATCGCCGCGACCGAAGCCGCGATCAAGAAGGGGGCCGAAAAGTTCGGCAAGTTCGACATCGTGTTCGCCAATGCCGGGATCGCCGGCGGCACGCCGCTCGGCTCGGCGACGCTCGAGACCTTCGAGAAGGTCATCAGCACGAACCTCACCGGCGTGTTCTTCACCGTTCAGTCGGCGCTGCCCCATCTCAACGACAATGCCTCGATCATCCTCAACGGCTCGGTGATCTCAGTGCTCGGCATTCCCGGCTACTCGGCTTACGGCGCCGCGAAGGCGGGCGTGCGCGCGATGGCGCGGATCATGGCCTCGGAACTGTCGCCGCGCGGCATTCGCGTCAACGTGGTCGCGCCCGGCGCGACCCGCACGCCGATCTGGGGGCCTGCGACCGCGACGCCCGAAGCAGAGAAGGCGTTCGAGAAGCGGATCGCGCTGTCGACGCCGCTCGGCCGTATTGGTGAAACAGATCACGTTGCGAAGACAGTGCTGTTCCTCGCCTCCGATGATTCCGCGCATGTCCAGGGCCAGGAGATCTTCGTCGACGGCGGCGCGGTTGCCTCTCCGAGCGGCGCGCCGATCTATCGCGGCTGATCAAGTTTGGCGCAAATTGAATCGGTCGGCCCAGCCGCAAGCGGTTGCGCCGGCCGGTTCCCACGTGTCGCGAGCTGTATTTTCTGAACCTTGCGTGAGGCGTTGAACCTTCGCTTGTGCTGCAAAGACACTTTTACGGGCAAGGGGGTCACAAGACTCATTTTCAAGGGAGCCCGATATGCCGAAGGCAGCTCGCATTTCTTCGTCGATTTCAGCACCGCGTATTTTCACCGAAAAGTCCGTCATTCCCGCCAAGCGTTCCGACACCTCCGAGTTCATCGGGGTCGTTCTTTTCTCCGGCATCGGCCTGTTCGTGTCGCTCGTCGCCGTCATCCTGGGCGTTCAGGGCGCCTGGTTTTAGCTTCGCCGATCGCGCACCGGTGCATCAGCCACCGCCGTGGCGGCGGCTGATGATGTCGGCGCAGCCTCAGGCCGCGCGCAGGCTGGTTGCCGCCTGAAGCGCGCTTGCGATCGACTTCTCGCGATGCTCCGGTCCGACCTGGATGCCGTCGGCGATGATGAATTCGGGATTGGGGATGCCCATGAAGCCGAATACACCGCGCAAATACGTTTCCAAATGCTCCAGCGCCGCGGCGGGTGAGCCCGCACCGTAATAGCCGCCCCTGGAGATCGCGACGATCACGCGCTTGCCACCGGCAAGACCCTGCGGTCCGTTCGCCCCGTAGCTGAACGTCTTCCCCGCCACCAGGACACGGTCGATCCAGGCCTTGAGCTGGCTCGGAATGGTGAAATTGTACATGGGCGCGCCGATCACGACGATGTCGGCGGCCAGGAACTCGTCCAGCGCGGCCGCGCTCGCGGCGAGGTCGGGGCCGAGCTCCGCCGGCGCCGGCGCGCCCTGCGCGGCTGCGAGGTGCGAGCCGGAGAGGTGGGCGAGCGGGGTCTGGGTCAGGTCGCGATAGACGATGTCGAGCGATGGCGTCGCCTGCCGGAGCCGGTCGACGATGGCGGCGGAGACCTGCCGGGAGACGGAGTGGGGGCCGAGCACGCTGGAGTCGAGATGGAGGAGTTTCATTTGGCATCACCCTGGTATAAGTTTGTAACCAGAGCTACATGAGTGACTATCGAAAACCCCGCAAGAACGCACTTTTTTGAGCCATGGGCACATCTCTGAAACCTGCACACATCGATTTGCCTGCCTCACCGAGGCCGGATCCCAACCATGCAGACTGCCGCGGCGTCGCCTCGGTGCTGGCGCGTGTCGGCGACAAATGGAGCGTGTTCGTCATCATGATGCTCAGCGACGGGCCTAAGCGCTTCAACGAACTCAAGCGCATGATCAACGGCATCTCGCAGCGGATGCTGACCCTGACGCTGCGTGGGCTGGAGCGTGATGGCCTGGTCACGCGCACGATTTTCCCGACCATTCCACCGCGTGTGGATTATGAGCTGACCGATCTCGGCCGCGGGCTGCAGCAGCCGGTGAAGGCGCTGGGGGAGTGGGCGATCACGCATCAGCAGCAGATCGCGGCGGCGCGGGCGCGGTTCGACGAGCGCAATCCATAGCGTTTTCGAGCGAAGTGAAGACCGGTTCGCGTTAAGAAAACGCGTCAAAAAGATACCTAAAGCAGCGACACCAATCCGCCGCCGTGACGCTCGAGCCGACCGGCAAGCTCGAGCTCCAGCAGCACTGTGCGCACGATCGCGGGCGAGGCGCCGGACATCCGCACAAGATCGTCGATCGAGATTGGCGTCGGGCCGAGGAGACCAGTGATCTGGCCGCGGTCGTGTCCTTGCGGATCGCTCTCGAACGGTTCGCTGTCGGGTTCGCCGGCCGGGTGCATCACCGGCCGCTTCATGATCGGCTGGACCGCGTTGACGACGTCGGCGGCTTCGGTGACGAGCGTTGCGCCCTGCTTGATCAGATCGTTGGTGCCGGCGGCGCGCGGATCGAGCGGGGAGCCCGGCACCGCGAACACCTCGCGGCCCTGTTCGGCGGCCATGCGCGCGGTGATCAGCGAGCCCGAGCGATGCGCGGCCTCCACCACGACCACACCGAGCGAAGCGCCCGAGATCAGCCGGTTGCGGCGGGGAAAGTCGCGGGCGCGCGGCTCGTGGCCGAGCGGCATCTCGGAGATCGCAGCACCCTCGTAGTCGAGGATCGAGGCCAGCAGGTCGCCATGCTCGGGCGGGTAGATGCAGTCATGTCCGCCGGCGAGCACGGCGATCGTGCCGCTCTCGACGCTGGCGCGATGCGCGGCCTGGTCGACGCCGCGGGCGAGCCCCGAGATGACGACGAAACCGGCTTCGCCAAGCTCGCGGGCGAGCTGACCAGCGAATTTCAATCCGGCGCCGGAGGCATTGCGCGAGCCGACGATGGCGATGATCGGCCGCATCAAGGTCGCGACATCACCGCGCGCGGCGAGCAGCGGCGGCGCATCGTCGAGCGTTGCCAGCCGGGCCGGATAGCCGTCCTCGCCGGGCGCGAGCCATGCGATGCCGAACTTGCGGCTCGCGGCGAGCTCGACCTTCGCATCGTCCGCGCCACAGATGCGCCCCGATCGCTGCGCACCGCCACGGCGCGCGAGATCCGGCAGCCGCTCCAGCGCGGCGCGCGCCGTGCCGAAATGATCGACCAGCGAGCGGAAGGTGCGCGGCCCGACATTGTCGGAGCGGATCAGCCGCAGGCGGTCGATCCGCTCAGTCTCGGTCAGCTCCACGCTCGGATTGATGGCGTCCACGGCGTCTCCTTGCAGACACACAATGGAACAACCTGAGGGCGTGGGCAACAGCGTCGTGCGCTGGCGCGAGGAGAAATGGGGTAGCTCCACCGCGACGAAAGCGAGCCGCATTTCGGGCGCGCAAAGATGACGTCAATGAGCGCTCGGCCGAACGTCGCCCGGGTACGTCCCTGATCTGCATTCGGCGAGAGCCGGCTCTCCGACAGTTTCTAGTAGCAAGGTCCGTAGGGATAGTATCCGCAGCGTTGCGTTCCGTAAGCTCCGTAAGCTCCGTACGCACCGGCACCGACGGCAGCAGCACCGACGCCTACCGCCACTCCACGGCGTACCGCTGCGCCACGGTAAACACCGCCACGGTAAACACCGCCGCGATAAGCGCCGCCGTGATAGCCGCCAACGCGGCCAACACCGACGCGCCCACCACCGCGATAGGCGAACGCATCAGTTGAAACCATTGCAACGCACCCGATGCCGATGATGACCGAAGCGGCCAACGAGAAGATCGCTCGACGTGACATGTTACATGTCCTTTCACGGTTAGAAGCGCATTCCTCCAGCCCGCCGACCAGACGATTGTGGGGCAGGTTGCGCCAGAGAGCCGCAACCTGCCGCAGCAGTGTTGTGGCCTGCGTCATTGGCTTCGTTGATTTGGATCAAGCATTGTCGGAGCGGATCAACCGCAGGCCGTCGACCCTGTCAGTTCCACGCTGGGATTGGCGTCCACGGCGACTCCTTGCAGGCGCAGCATGGAACAACCTGAGGGCGTGGGCGACATCTCCGTCCGCTTGCGCGACCTCGTCGCGATGCTAAAAGCGATCCCAATAAGAAGGGTTTTGCCATGATCTCACTTGCCGACCTCCAGCGCCGCATCGAAGCGGGCGAGCTTTCGCCCGAGGGCGCCATCGCGCAATCGCATGCGGCGATCGAGGCCAAAGAGAAGGACGTCCACGCCTTCGTCCGTCACGACACCTCCGCGAAGGCGCAGGCCTCCGGCCCGCTGCGCGGCATCGCGGTCGGGATCAAGGACATCATCGACACCGCCAATATGCCGACCGAGATGGGATCATCGATCTATCGCGGCTGGCAGCCGCGCAGCGACGCGCCGGTGGTGATGATGCTGAAGCGGGCCGGTGCCACCATCATCGGCAAGACCACGACCACGGCTTTCGCCTCGCGCGATCCGACCCCGACGCTCAATCCGCACAATCTTGGCCATACGCCGGGTGGCTCGTCCTCGGGCTCCGCCGCGGCCGTCGGTGCCGGCATGATCCCGTTGGCGCTGGGCACCCAGACCGGCGGCTCGGTGATCCGGCCCGCCGCCTATTGCGGGGCTGCCGCGATCAAGCCGTCATTTCGCATGCTGCCGACCGTCGGCGTCAAATGCTATTCGTGGGCGCTCGACACCGTCGGCCTGTTCGGCGCCCGCGCGGAGGATCTTGCGCGCGGATTGCTGGCGATGACCGGCCGCACCGAATTCTCCGGCATCGTCCCGGCGAAGGCGCCACGGATCGGCGTGGTCAGGCAGGAGTTTGCCGGCGCCGTGGAGCCGGCCGCCGAAGAGGGGCTGCAAGCTGCGATCAAGGCGGCGACGCGCGCCGGTGCCAGTGTGCAGACCATCGATCTGCCCGAAGCTGTGCAGGAGGCCTGGCGTATCCATCCGATCATCCAGGATTTTGAGGCGCATCGCGCGCTTGCCTGGGAATTTTCGGAGCATCACGACGAGATCGCGCCGATGCTGCGCGCCAGTCTCGATGCGACGGTCGGTCTCACACCCAAGGATTACGACGACGCACGCCGGATCAGCCGTCGTGGCCGTCGCGAGCTTGGCGAGTTGTTCGAGGGTTTCGACGTGCTCTTGACCTATTCGGCGCCGGGCACGCCGCCGGCCAAGGACCTCGCCTCCACCGGCGACCCCCGCTACAACAGGCTCTGGACGCTGATGGGCAATCCCTGCGTCAACGTGCCGGTGCACAAGGTCGGCGGCCTGCCGATCGGCGTGCAGGTGATCGCGCGCTTCGGCAACGATCCCGGTGCACTTGCTGCCGCGTGGTTCCTGGAGACCGCGCTGGCGAAATCAGGCTAGCGCGGGCTCGCGGTCGTCCGATCTGATCTGCACCGCGGGGGCATGCGAACTCTGTCCGAGCCAGCGCTCGGCGGCTTCGCGTCCGCTCCGGTGCAAGAGGCGGATGAAGCCGCGGCCGAGATCGGTCGATGAGCGTTGCGCCAGGCCGTCGACCGAGTCTTCCGCGGCGATTTTGGAGAGCCGCAACGCGGGCATCGTGTGCGATCGCGCCCATTCGATCGCCGCAATCTCGGCGTTGAGGGAGGCGTTGGCCGCGATCTGGTCGAGCCGGCGGTCGATGGCGGCCAGCGTGATCGGCACATAGCTGTCGCGCGCCGGCGTAACCTGGACGATCAGGATGTCGGAAATTGTCGTTTCCTGCGCCAGCTGCAGCAGCGGCGGATTGCCACCCAAGCCGCCGTCCCAATAGGCCTCGCCGTCGATCTCGACGGCGCAGTGAACCAGCGGCGGGCAGGTCGAGGCCAGCGCGACGTCGGCGGTGACGGCGTCGTTGCGGAAGATCTGCTGCTGGCCGTCGCGGATTCGCGTCGCCGCGATCAGCAGTTTTGGGCACCGCGGGTCGCGCAAGGCGGAAAAGTCGATGTCGCGCGACAGTGCCTGCCGCAGCGGATCGAGATCGAACGGATCGAACTGGCCGGAGCGCAGCGTCGGACCGAACGCGACCGCGCTTCCCGCCGGCGAAAAGCCGCCGATCAGCATCAGCGATCGGAACGAGGCCTCGTGCATCAGCCGGATCCAGAACCGGTTCAGTCGCGCGCGGGCAGCTTCGCGGCCGCCCTCAGCGAGGCCGGAGGCGAGCAGCAGCGCGTTGATGGCACCGGCACTGGCGCCGCTGATGGTGTCGATCGCGATGGATGGCTCTTCCAGCAGCCGCTCCAGCACGCCCCAGGTAAAGGCGGCAAAGGTGCCGCCGCCCTGGAGCGCCAGCGACAATTTTCGCGGCGGCCATGGGGGCGGCCATGGGTTGGAGCGCGGCTCAGCAGGCGCAGCAGGTGGGGCCGCGATCACGGCCGCGACCGGTGCCGACGCTTGTGCGACGCGAGCAGGTGGCGGCGCTGGTGGCAAAATGGGGACGGGTTCTGGCGCAGGAGGCGGCGGGGGCGCATCGGACCAGATGTTGGTCGCCGAGAGCAGACGGCTTGCCGCAGTGCCCTGCAAGCCGCCCTCATCATGCGCGCCGACAATCTTCTCGCTCATTCTGAGCAACCGCCTAACGACATTTCCGCCGTCAGGATGACAGGCTGGAACCCGTTCGCCACTCTGGCCGCGAGTCGGGCAGAGTTGCAAACAGGATTTGGCACATAATGCGGAAGAGGCGCGGCGGTATCCGTACTTTTTTCCGGCTCAGGCTTTCTCGCCGATGCGGCTTTCCTTGCCCGATTGCAATCGCTTGATGTTCTCGCGATGCGCGTAGAACAGCAGCAGCGTCAGCGCTACGAACAGCGAGGTTAGTTTAGGTTCGCTGAACCACCACCACAGGAACAGGGGCGTGACGAAGGCGGCCACCAGTGCCGAAAGCGAGGAGTAGCGGGTGGTGAAGGCGGTCGCGAGCCAAAGCAGGCAGAACACCAGCGCGCCCGCCGGAATCAGGCCGAGCAGGATGCCGATATAGACCGCGACGCCCTTGCCGCCCTTGAACTTGAGCCAGACCGGGAAAAGATGGCCGAGGAACGCACCGAGCCCAGCCAGCAGTGCCGCGTCGAGGCCGCCGATGCGAAGCGCGATCACCACGGCCGCAGTACCCTTGAGCGCATCGAACAGCAGGGTGGCCGCGGCAAGGCCCTTGCGTCCCGTGCGCAGCACATTGGTGGCGCCGATACTGCCGGAGCCGATCGAGCGCAGATCCTGCGTGCCGGCGAGCCTGGTCAGGATCAGCCCGAACGGAATCGAGCCGAGGAGGTAGCCGATGACGAAGGCCACCGGCAGGAATGCTTCAAGCCCCATGGCCGCATCTCCAATGGCTGCATCTGACGGTCGAACAGAGACGCCACGCATGATCTTGCAGGTCAGACATGCTCGTACACCGTTCGTCCGCCGACAATGGTGCGCACCACGCGGCCTGTAAAGCGGGCTTCGTCGAACGGCGTGTTCTTGCAGGGCGATTTGAGATCGGCGGGGTCGACCACCCAGGGCGTATCGGGATCGATCACGATGACATCCGCCGGGCTGCCTGCGCGCAGGGTCCCACCGGGCAAACCCAGGATCTCGGCCGGTCGGGTCGACATCGCCCGGATCAGCATCTTCAGATCCAGCTCGCCATTATGCATGAGCCGCAATCCCGCGGGCAGCATGGTTTCGAGCCCGACGGCACCGGGCGCGGCCTCTGCGAACGGCAGGCGCTTGCCCTCGACGTCCTGCGGATTGTGGTCGGACATGATGACGTCGACGAGGCCGGAGGCGACGGCTGCGACCAGCGCGCGGCGGTCGTCCTCCGTGCGCAGCGGCGGCGACAGCTTCAGGAAGGTCCGGTAGGGGCCGATGTCGTTCTCGTTCAGCGCGAGGTGGTTGATCGAGACCGACGCGGTGACGGGGAGCCCGGCATCGCGGGCGCGTTTCAGGATGTCGAGCGAATCCGTGCAGGACAGCGAAGCCGCGTGATAGCGACCGCCGGTGAGCGCGACGAGGCGCATGTCGCGCTCCAGCATCACGGCCTCGGCCGCATTCGGGATGCCCATCAGGCCAAGCCTCGTGGCGAACTCACCCTCGTTCATCACGCCTTCGCCGACGAGCTTGGGATCCTCGGTATAATGTACGATCAGCGCGTCGAAATCGCGCGCGTAGGTCAGTGCCCAGCGCATCACCTGCGCGTTGGTGACGCTTCTGTCGCCGTCGCTGAAGGCGACCGCTCCGGCAGCCTTCAGGAGGCCGAACTCGGTCATCTCCTCGCCGCGCATGCCCTTGGTGAGCGCCGCCATCGGCAGAATATTGACGATGGCGGTGTCGCGGGCGCGGCGCATCACGAAGTCGACGGTCGCGGAATTGTCGATGACAGGCTCGGTCGCGGGCTGGCAGATGATGGTGGTGACGCCGCCGGTCGCCGCCGCCTGACTCGCCGAAGCAAACGTCTCGCGATGGCTGAAACCGGGTTCGCCGACAAAGGCGCGCATGTCAATCAGGCCGGGGGCCACGATCTTGCCGGAGCAGTTGACGATGTCGGTGCCCTCGGGGACGCCGGCAGCTCCAATGCCGCGTCGGGTCTCGCGGATGGTGCCGTCGGCGATCAGGACGTCGCCGGGACCGTCGAAATCCCGGGAGGGATCGACGACGCGGGCATTGGCAAGCAGGATGGGTCGTCGATCGGTCAACATGGGCATCACGCGTTCGGCAGGTTGCGGGCGAGCGCTTCCAGCACGGCCATGCGCACGGCGACGCCCATCTCCACCTGTTCGCGGATCAGGGACTGAGCGCCGTCGGCCACAGCTGAGTCGATCTCCACGCCACGGTTCATGGGGCCGGGATGCATCACGAGCGCGTCCGGCTTGGCGTAAGCGAGCTTCTTCTGGTCGAGCCCGAAATAGTGGAAGTATTCGCTGGACGAGGGCACGAAGGAGCCGTTCATGCGCTCGCGTTGGAGCCGCAGCATCATGACGATGTCCGCGCCGTTGAGCCCCTCGCGCATGTCGCGCGCGACCTCGACGCCCATCCGTTCCAGCCCCGGCGGCAGCAGCGTGGAGGGGCCGACGACACGGACGCGCGCGCCCATGGTGTTGAGCAGGATGATGTTGGACCGGGCGACGCGCGAATGCAGCACGTCGCCGCAGATCGCGACGACGAGGCCCTCGATGCGGCCCTTGTTGCGGCGGATGGTGAGGGCATCCAGCAGCGCCTGGGTCGGGTGCTCGTGGGCGCCGTCGCCGGCATTGACCACGGAACCGTCGACCTTGCGGGCCAGGAGTTCCACGGCGCCGGAGGCGTGATGCCGCACCACCAGGATATCCGGGTGCATGGCATTCAGCGTCACCGCGGTGTCGATCAGCGTCTCGCCCTTTTTCATGGACGAGAAGGACACCGACATGTTCATGACGTCGGCGCCCAGCCGTTTGCCGGCGAGCTCGAACGAGGATTGGGTCCGGGTGGAAGCCTCGAAGAAGAGGTTCACCTGCGTCCGTCCACGCAGGACGGTGCGCTTCTTGTCAACCTGGCGGTTGAGCTCGACATATTCTTCGGACAGGTCGAGGAGGCCGGTGATGTCGGCCGCGGAAAGGCCCTCGATGCCCAGCAAATGCCGGTGGCCGAGGACGAAGGTCGATTTCGATGTCATTAAAGCGAGAGCTATAGGCGCGGATGGCGGGTGGGGCAAGGGCCAATGCCGGGGCGGTGAGTTATCCCCCGATAGTCCGACTTCCTCCGTCGTGCCCGGGCAGAAGCGCGAAGCGCGTCTTCGCGCCAGATGTCCCGGGCATCCACGTTCTTGCACTGCCGCCGCAAAAAGGGCGTGGATGGCCGGGCATAGGCGAGCCGAAGCGACGCCGTCCGTCGGACGGCTTGCCCGGCCATGACGATGTGGATGGATCTCGTGAAATCATTTCTAATTGCGACTATTGCGATAATCACAGTCTCACCAGCCCACGCCCAATCGCTCCCCGGCAGTTTCGTCTATCTGCGCGACATCGACCCCAGCATCGTCCAGGACATCCGCTACGCCACCTCGAACAATTTCGTCGGCCGTCCGCTCGCCGGCTACGGTGCCGGCGAATGCGTGGTCAAGCGCGAGGTGGGGCTGCGGCTGAAGGCGGTTCAGCAGGAACTGGCGGCGCAAAACCTGTCGCTCAAAATGTTCGACTGCTACCGGCCGGCGCGGGCCTCGCTCGACATGGTCAACTGGTCGCAGAACGGCCGCGAGACCGCCGCCGAGCGGCGCTACAATCCCAAAATTCCCAAGACGGAGCTGTTCCGCCTCGGCTACATCGCGAGCCGCTCGCAGCATTCGACGGGCGCGGCGCTCGATCTCGCGCTGGTCGATCTCAAAGCCGACAATTCGGGCAAATACGACCCGTCAAAAAGCTATGCCGATTGCACGGCGCCGGTCGAGGCGCGCCCGCCGGAGGGGAGTGTCGACATGGGCACCGGCTACGACTGCACCGATGTGAAAGGGCATACCGCCGCACCGTCGATCAATCCGGACCAGCGCGCCTGGCGCAGGCGACTGGTGGCTGCGATGGCGAAGCAAGGCTTTGTGAACTATTCGAAGGAGTGGTGGCATTTTTCCCTGCCGGGGGCAGGCGGGGCAGCCTATGATTTCCCGATCCAGCCGCGCCGGAACTGATTCCGCGCCGAGGACACGAGATGACCCAGCCCAGCTTCGCGACCCACGAGGTCTTCAACCAGTCGCCACCGTTCGAGGACGTCGACCTCTTCGCCGTGGATCGGCCGCTGGTCGAGGCGGTGAAAGCCAATGGCGGTGCGGCGGCGGAACGCGAGCTGTTGGAGTTCGGCAAGCATTGGGGCTCGGCCGCGATGGCCGATCGCGGGCGCGTCGCGAATGAGAACACGCCGAAGCTGTGCACCTTTGACTCCAAGGGCAATCGGCGCGACCAGGTCGAATTCCATCCGGCCTATCACGAGTTGATGGCGCACAGCGCCCATGCCGGCGTACACAATTCGACGTGGACCGCGGATGGCAAGCCCACGGGCGATGCCTCCGAGGTCATTCGTGCGGCAAAATTCTACATGGCCACGCAGGTCGAGACCGGCCATCTCTGTCCTATCACGATGACGCGCGCCTCCGTCGCGGCGCTGGCGATGCAGCCGGACCTGCTCGCGCGCGTGATGCC
This sequence comes from Bradyrhizobium nivariense, assembly GCF_029846715.1. Classification (GTDB taxonomy): domain Bacteria; phylum Pseudomonadota; class Alphaproteobacteria; order Rhizobiales; family Xanthobacteraceae; genus Bradyrhizobium. The sequence continues at coordinate 103,617 of NZ_JARVWW010000018.1, read as the reverse complement.
GGTGCTGTCGACCAGGAGCTACGATCCCACCTTCGCGCCGTGGTGGGAGAAGCGCGGCATGACGCTCGGCATGGGCATGACCGAGAAGCAGGGCGGCACCGACGTGCGCGCCAACATGACGCGCGCGGTGCGTGACGGCGACGCCTATCGCATCACCGGCCACAAATGGTTCATGTCGGCGCCGATGTGCGACGCGTTCCTGGTGCTGGCGCAGGCCGATAGCGGGCTGACCTGTTTCTTCATGCCGCGCTTTGCGCCGGACGGGTCGGTGAACGCGATCCAGTTCCAGCGCCTGAAGGACAAGCTCGGCAACCGCTCCAACGCGTCCTCCGAGGTCGAATTCGTCGGCGCCTATGCGGAAGCCGTCGGCGAGGAAGGCAAGGGCATCCGCACCATCATCCAGATGGTGCAGCTGACGCGGCAGGATTGCGCGATTGCCTCCGCCGGCCTGATGCGGTCGGGGCTGGCGCACGCGCTGCATCACGCCCGTCACCGCAGCGTGTTCCAGAAGCATCTCGCCGATCAGCCCTTGATGCAGGCCGTGCTGTCGGACATGGCGCTGCATGTCGGGGCGAGCACAGCCCTGGTGATGCGGCTCTGCCGCGCCTTCGACCGGACGCCGCAGGATGCGGCTGAGGCGGCCTACATGAGGCTGCTGACGCCCGCGATCAAATACTGGACCTGCAAGAGCGCGCCCGCGTTTCTCTACGAAGCGATGGAGTGCCTCGGCGGCAACGGCTATGTCGAGGACTGCATTCTGGCGCGTCACTACCGGGAATCGCCGGTCAACGCGATCTGGGAAGGCTCGGGCAACGTGATGTGCCTCGACGTGCTCCGCGCGCTGTCGCGCGAGCCGGAGGCGGCGATGGCGGTGCTGCAATCCGTTGCAGCCGAGACAAAAGGCCTGCCAGGGGCAGGCGAGGCAGCCGCATTCATCGGCAAGACTTTCCGGCGCGCCGACGGCGAACGCGTCGCGCGCCTTGCGGTCGAGAAGCTGGCGCTGCTTGCGGCCGCAGCGGCGCTCAATGGCGTGACGCCGCATCATGCCGAACTCCTCGCCGCCACGCGCCTCGCAACGACCCATCCCAGCATGTACGGCGCGGTCGAGCTCGAGACCGGCGACGTGCGCGCGTTGCTGGAGCGGACGCTGCCGTGAGCCTCCCAACGAAAGCCTTTTGATGGATTCCCTCAATCCCGAACATCCGCCGCTGATCGAGATGCCTGCGACGCCGGGTGTCTGGAAGTTCTGGGGCACGGCACTGTGGGGCCTTCTCATCTTCTTGGCGATGTTCGTCGGGCAGATCGGCGCCATCGTTCTGCTGGTGGTACAGCGCGGCCTGCCGATGGACCTCGCCTCGCTTCAGCTCGTCGGCCATGAGCCCGCGGCGCTCGCGTTATCCGTCATCATGGGATTGCCGGCGACGCTCGCTGTGGTGTGGCTTGCCATCCGCATCAAGAAGGCATCCTTCACCGGCTACCTCGCGCTGCATTGGCCGTCGTGGATGCAGGTCCTGTTCGGCGCCGTCGGCCTCATCGTGATCGTGCTGGCCTGGGAGGTCACATCGCGATCCCTGGGCCGCGAGGCGACACCGGGCTTCATGACTGATCTCTTGAAATCGGGCCGCGACAAGGGCGCCGCAGTCCTGCTCCTGCTCGCCTTCAGCGTAGCCGCGCCGATGTCGGAAGAAGTTTTGGCGCGCGGATTCCTGTTTCGCGGCTGGTCGGCGAGCTTCCTGCGCGTGCCCGGCGCGATCGTCCTGTCGTCTCTGGTGTGGACGGTCGTGCATCTGCAATACGACATGTACTTCCTCGCCGAGGTCTTCTCCATCGGCCTGTGGTTCGGCTACATGCGGTATCGCGCCAATTCGCTCTGGCTCACGATCGCGCTGCACGCACTGAACAACCTGACCGCAGTGGTGCTGACGATGTGGCTGGGGAGCTAGGCCATCAACGCTATTACGACAGGCATCGTGATCGCCGCCAAAATGGTTTGCAGCGTGATGATCTGTGCCAGCAGCGGCGCATCGCCGCCCATCTGGCGGGCCAGCACGTAGGCGCTGGGCGAGGACGGCACGGCCGCGCAGATCGCCACGATGGCGAGACTGTCGCCGGAGAGGCCGAACCAGGCGGCGAGCACCAGCGCGAGCACGGGCATCAGCACGAGCTTGAACGCCACCCCGATCGTCGCGCTCACGCTCGGGCGGAGCAGGCCTTTGAGTTGCAGGCCGGCGCCGGTGACGAGCAGGCCGATGGCGAGCGAGGAGCGGCCGAGCGCATCCGCGACCTCGTGCCAGATTTTCGGCAGCGGCATATGGATGACGTTGATGAAGAGCCCGATCGCGCAGGCCCAGATCAGGGGATTGCGGATCACCGTCATGACGATCGCGCGCGCGGACTGTCTCTTCGGCGATGCATAATGCGCCAGCACCGCGACGCTGAAGACGTTGACCAGCGGAATGATCGCGACCATTGCCACCGAGGCCAGCGCGAGCCCGACATCGCCGAACATGTTGGCGGAGACGGACAGCGCCACATAGGTCTGCCAGCGTGTCGCGCCCTGGAAGATCGAGGTGAAGGCGGGGCCGTCGATATCGAGGCGCGCCAGCGCCGGGCGGAGCGCAAGGCAGAGCAGCGACATCGCCAGCGCCGACAGCAGCAGCGCGCCGCCGACGCCGGCCACCGGCACCCTGGACAGGTCCGCCTTCACCAGCGTCTGGATCAGCAGCATCGGAAACAGCACGAAATAGGTCAGCCGTTCCAGCCCGTGCCACTGCGTGTCGAGCCGCATCAGGGTGCGCTTCAGCACGACGCCGAGCACGATGAGGATAAAGACGGGGAGAAGCGCCGCGATCACGACGGCCATGGATCAGTCGGGCCCCGGGGCTGCGCGAAGATTGGCGAGGCGGTCGAGCGCGCCTTGCAGGATGAAGATCGCGGCGTGCTCGTCGATCACTTCGGCGCGCTTGGCGCGGCTGACATCCATGCCGATCAGTTCGCGTTCGACCGCAGCCGTCGACAGTCGTTCATCCCACAACCCGATCGGCAGCGCGGTCAGGCCGGCGAGGTTGCGGGCAAACGCCCGGGTCGATTGCGCGCGCGGGCCCTCGCTGCCGTCCATGTTGATGGGCAAGCCGAGCACGAAGCCGACGGCCTTGCGTTCAGTGGCAATCGCGAGCAGCCGGGCGGCATCCTGCTTGAACGCCTTGCGCTGGATCGTCTCGACGCCGGTCGCGAGCCGGCGGTCCGGATTGGAGACGGCAACGCCAATGGTCTTGGTACCGAGATCAAGGCCGACCAACCCGCCGCGTTCGGGCCAGTGGGTTGCAGCGTCGACGAGAGGCAGGATAAGAGCCGGCATGGGACTAGCGCATATCACGCGTCGCGCTACGGAGTGAACCCGGAACAATGGATGCGCTGACACTATTTGGCCTGTTCGCCGTGACGGCGATGCTGGTCACTTACGCCCTGGAAGACCGCAGCCACTGGTTCGTGTTGCTGTTCGCGATGTCCTGCATGCTCGGTTCGGCTTACGGCTTCCTGCAAGGGGCCTGGCCGTTCGGCGTGGTCGAGGCGATCTGGGCTTTGGTTGCGTTGCGGCGGTGGCATCTCAGGCCAGAGAGCTAGGCCGGGCGAGGGCGTCTGCCTACGGCAGGCGGGTCCTCGCCCGGGTATCGGATCAGCGGATCGCGATCGGGTTGATCATTGCCTGCACGCCGCCGGTCCAGCGCGGCTGGCCCAGCACGAACAGGAATTCATACCCCTTGTCCTTGGCAAGCGCGGCCGTGTCCATGTTCTCGAGGATGTAGGTCCCGTTCATCGCGAGCAGGATCTGGTGCACCTCGAACACGTTCTTGGATTCGAACGGCAGCACCTCGAGCGCCCAGGTGTCGGCACCGATCGCGACGACGCCCTTGCTGGTCAGGTATTTTGCGCCTTCGACGCCGAGGCCGGGCTCGCCGGCCGAGTAACGCTTGTCGTCCTTGCCGATCAGGCTGAGCCAGCCGGTGTGGAAGATGACGACGTCGCCCTGGCGGATCTCGACGCCCTGCTTCTTGGCGACTTCGTCGATCTCCTTGACGTTGAAGGCGGTGCCTTCCTTCACGATGTCGGTGTTGTAATAGGCCGCCATGTCGAGCAGCACGCCGCGGGTGACGATCGGCGGGACCTTCTCGATGCCGAGCTTCTTCAACCCGTTCGGATCGGCGAAGTCGGCAAGCTTGTTGCCGTTGTAATAGACGTGCTCGACGCCGAGATGGCCGAGCCCGTCGATCTGGCTGCCGATGCCGACCCAGGTGTCCAGGATATCGTCGTTGTAGGTCGCCTTGTTCGGTCCGAGGCCCGGGATGCCGGCTTGTCCGGGTTGCACGATGGTGAGCTTAAACGCGCGCGGCGGATAGGCCGGTGTCTGCGGCGTGACGGGAATGCCGAGGGCATAGGTCTTTCCGGTCTTCACCAGAGATGCGGCCTTCAGCACGAGCTCTGGCGTCATGTAGTTGGCGGCACCGATCTCGTCGTTCGGCCCCCATTTCGATTTGGTCCAGTCTTGGGCGCTTGCTGTTTCGACCGTCGCCGACAACGCGGCGACACAGCACAACACGAGCGTATTGCGCATCGATAGTCCTCCCGATGTTTTTGCCGATGTTTTTGCCGATGTTTGGCTTCGTTATGGTTTCGCGCTGGCCAGTCGCTCATCCTAACGTAGAAAAGTCGCGGGCTTCAAAACTTTTCGAGGTGTCATGCTGCGGCGGCTGAACGCAACATTCGCTACGCGCAGCGTCGATTGAATCAAGTACGACAGATTTGTGACAGCGAATTTCGCGTGGTGGAACGCGCTGGCATCTCAGGCCGCGATGACGTCGTCGTCTTTCTTCAGGCCGGCGGCAAACCCGTTCAGCGCGCTGGTTTGATGTCCGGCACAACGCTGGATGAAGAGCGTCTCGACGTGCGCGTGCGAGTGGCTCAGCGCGTGGATCGACACGCTGCCGTTGATCGCGCTGCGTTCGACGACGGCGCGCGGCAGCAGCGTCACGCCCATGTCGGCGGCGACACAGCCGATCATGCCGTCGAGCGTGCCGAGCTCGAAGCGTGCGGCCGAAGGCCAGCCGAACTCGACAAAAATCTGTTCGAGCCGCTGCCGGTAGGTGCAGCCGGTGCGGAACACCAGCGCGGTCGGGCCGGATTCCGGCGTGCCGGCGCGCAGCTCGGCGAGCGAGGCCCAGCGCCGCGCGCTGACCAGCACCAGCTCTTCGCGGAACGCGCTTGTCGCGGTGAGATCGGCATGCGCGATCGGACCGGCGACGAAGGCGCCGTCGAGCGTGCCTTCGAGCACGCAAGCGACGAGGTCGGCGGTGGGCGCGGTGCGCAGGCTCAGCCGGACGGCGGGAAAGCGGTGGTGAAAATCGGCGAGCAATGGCGGCAGCCGCACCGCCGCAGTCGTTTCCATCGAGCCGATCGCGAGCGGTCCCTTGGGCTCGCCGTCGTCGCGCGCGGCGAGCACGGCCTCGTGCGACAATGCGGCCATCCGTTGCGCGTAGGGCAAAAGCCTTTTGCCCGCGCCGGTCAGGGTCATGCCGCGGCTGTGGCGTTCGAACAGCGGCGTGCCGATCTCGGCTTCCAGCGCCTTCACGCGCTGGGTGACGTTCGACTGCACCGTGTTGAGCTCTTCGGCCGCACGGGTGATGCCCCCGGTACGGGCGACGGCGGCGAAGGTCTGGATGTCGCTGAGTTCCATGGCATCGTTTCTCTTTTGAGATGGCAACGTTCGCTAGAATTCAATTTTAGAGAATGATATTCGGGCCTAGTCTCACTGTCCAGATCGGGGAGAGACCATGCCCATTGCGACGTCGCTGACGAGGCTACTGGAGATCAGGCATCCCATCCTGCTGGCGCCGATGGATATCGTCGCGGGCAGTCGTCTGGTGACCGCCGTGAGCCGCGCGGGCGGGTTCGGTATCCTGGGTGGCGGCTATGGCGAGAGGGCGTGGCTTGAACGAGAGACCGCGAAGCTCGCCGAGGTACGCGCTCGGTTCGGCGTCGGCTTCATCACCTGGAGCCTCGCCAAACAGCCCGAGCTTCTCGACGTCGCGCTCGCCGCAAAACCGTCCGCGATCATGCTGTCTTTCGGCGATCCTGCGCCGTTCGTCGCGAAGATCAAATCCGCCGGCGCACGGCTGATCTGCCAGGTGCAGGATGAGGCGATGGCACGGCAGGGGCTCGATGCCAGTGCCGATATCCTGATCGCGCAGGGGACGGAGGCGGGCGGCCACGGCGCCTCGCGCACCAGCATCGATCTCGTCCCCGCCGTCGTCGATCTTGCGGCGGGCCGCGTGCCGGTCGTCGCGGCCGGCGGACTTGCCGACGGGCGCGGGCTCGCTGCCATGATGATGCTGGGCGCGAGCGGCGTGCTGCTCGGCACGCGTTTCTATGCGAGCCAGGAGGCCGACGGCGCCGACGAGGCCAAGCGGCGCATCTGCGCCGGAAGCAGCGGCTCGACGGTGCGCGGCATCGTCTTTGATCTCTCGCGCAACAATGTCTGGCCAGCGCCCTTCACAGGAAGGTGTCTGGTCAACGACCATGCGAGGCGTTGGATCGGACGCGAGGTCGAGCTGATGCAGAATGTTGCCGCAGTCGCGGCGGACTATGCCGCGGCAAAGGCCGCCGGCAATTTCGACGTCGCGGCCGTGATCGCCGGCGAGGCGGTCGGACTGATCCATGATATTCCACCGGCGGCCGAGATCGTCGAACGGATTGCGATCGAGGCCGAGCAACTGCTAACCGGCCGGCGTAATTCCATCGTTTCTTTTCCTTCTCCCCTTGTGGGAGAAGGTGGCGCGGATGCAATCCGCGCCGGATGAGGGGTCTGTCTCCGCGGATACAAACCCTCACCCGTCTCGCCGCTGCGCGGCGATCCGCCCACTCCCACAAGGGGAGAGGGAAAGAGCGAACATGAGGCAAGAACCATGTGGCCTGACCGTCGATTGATCGACCTCTTCAAGACCGAATTTCCGATCGTGCTGGCGCCGATGGCTGGCGTGATGGACGCGGAGCTCGTGATCGCCGTGGCGCAAGGCGGCGGGCTCGGTTCGCTGCCGAGCGCGATGCTGTCGCCGGATAAGGCGCGCGAGCAGGTCAACATCATCCGCCAGCGCGTCTCCGCGCCGGTGAACATGAATTTCTTCTGCCACACACCAGTCGAGCTCACGGCCGAGGCGGAGGCGCGCTGGAAGCAACGCCTCGCGAGCTACTACCGTGAGCATGGCCTCGATGCCGCCGCACCCATCTATGCCGCAAACCGCGCGCCGTTTGACGCCGGCTTCTGCGAGATCGTGGAGGAGTTGAAGCCGGAGATCGTCAGCTTCCATTTCGGCCTGCCCGAGGACGCGCTGCTCAAGCGGGTCAAGGCGGCAGGATGTCTCGTCATCTCTTCGGCGACCACGGTGAGGGAAGCGGTCTGGCTCGAGCAGCACGGCGCTGACGCGGTGATCGCACAAGGTGCGGAGGCTGGCGGCCATCGCGGCATGTTCCTGACCGACAAGATTGCCGAGCAGCCCGGCACCTTTGCGCTGGTGCCGCAGGTGGTCGACGCGGTGAAGGTCCCGGTGATTGCGGCCGGCGGCATTGCGGATGGCCGCGGCATTGCAGCCGCCTTCGCGCTCGGCGCGGCCGGCGTGCAGATCGGGAGCGCTTATCTGCGCTGTCCGGAATCCAAGGTCAGTACGGCGGCCCGTGCGGCGCTCGCCGATGGGCGGGATGACTCCACCGTCATCACCAATGTCATGACCGGGCGGCCGGCGCGCGGCGTCCAGAACCGCCTGATGCGCGAGGCCGGCCCGATCTCGCCGGACGCGCCGCCATTTCCCCATGCCGCAACGGCGCTGGGACCGCTGAAGGCGGCTGCCGAAAAGCAGGGCAGGGTGGACTTCACCAATCTCTGGGCCGGGCAGGCCATCGCCCTCGGCCGCGAAGTCCCCGCGGCCGAACTGACCCGCGATTTCGCCAAATCGGCCCTGGCCCGCCTGAAAGCGCTGGCTGGATAGGCGGGAAGCGCCGGTTGCGGCGCAAAAGCGGCCTCTGCTATACGGCGGTTAGGTTTTGCCGTGAGAGGCCCTACATAATGTCCGTCGACGCCGCTACCGTCCGCCGCATCGCGCATCTGGCGCGCATTGCGGTTTCCGAGGGCGAGGTTCCGCATCTGCAGGGCGAGCTCAACGCCATGCTCGCCTTTGTCGAGCAGCTCTCGGAGGTCAATGTCGAGGGCGTGGAGCCCATGACCTCGGTCACCCCGATGCAGATGAAGAAGCGGCAGGACGTGGTCAATGACGGCGAGATCGCCGACGATATCGTTGCCAACGCGCCCGCGACCGAAGGTCACTTCTTCCTGGTGCCGAAAGTGGTCGAGTAATTCTTAGGACCAAGTCCGATGTGCATGCTGTGCGACGACGAGAAGGCCTATCAGGCCTACATGAACTATCTCGACAAGATGGAGCGGCAGGGCAAGGCTGCCGACCCCAACGTCGCCGTCAATGCGGTGCTCGACGAGATCGAGGCCGCTGCGAAAGCGGCCGCCAAAAAAGACGCCCCGGCCAACGACAAGACCCTGTCCCCGTTCTTCTGCAGCCCGATCAATAAATGACCGATTTGACATCGCTGACGCTCGCCGAGGCCCGCAAGGGCCTTGCGGCCAAGACTTTCACGTCACTCGAGCTGACCGACGCGCATCTGAACGCGATCGAAGCCGCGCGCGCGCTCAATGCTTTCGTCATGGAGACGCCGGACCAGGCGCGGACCATGGCGCGCGAAGCGGACGCCAGGATCGGGAAGGGCGATGCGGGGCCGCTCGCCGGCATTCCGCTCGGCATCAAGGACCTGTTCGCGACCAAGGGCGTGCGCACCACGGCGTGCTCAAAAATCCTCGGCAATTTCGTGCCGACCTACGAGTCCACCATCACCTCGCAGCTCTGGCGCGATGGTGCGGTGATGCTCGGCAAGCTCAACAATGACGAGTTCGCGATGGGTTCGTCGAACGAGACCTCGTGCTTCGGCCCGGTCGGCAATCCCTGGCGGCGCGACGGCTCCAACACGACGCTGGTGCCGGGCGGCTCGTCCGGCGGCTCGGCCTCTGCGGTGGCCGCGCTGCTCTGCATGGGCGCGACCGCGACCGATACCGGCGGCTCGATCCGCCAGCCGGCGGCGTTCACCGCGACCGTCGGCATCAAGCCGACCTATGGCCGCTGCTCGCGCTGGGGCATCGTCGCCTTTGCCTCCTCGCTCGACCAGGCCGGTCCGATCGCGCGCAGCACGCGCGATGCCGCGATGCTGCTGCGCTCGATGGCGGGCCACGATCCGAAGGACACGACCTCGGTCGACATCCCCGTGCCCGACTACGAGGCCGCGATCGGCAAGTCCGTGAAGGGCATGAAGATCGGCATACCCAAGGAATACCGTCTCGACGGCATGCCGGCCGAGATCGAAAACCTCTGGAGCGAGGGCGCGGCCTGGCTGAAGGCGGCCGGCGCCGAGCTCGTCGAGGTCTCGCTGCCGCACACCAAATACGCGCTGCCGGCCTATTACATCGTGGCGCCGGCGGAGGCGTCCTCCAACCTCGCGCGCTATGACGGCGTGCGCTACGGCCTGCGCGAGCAGGGCAGGAACATCAACGAGCTCTACGAGAACACCCGCGCTGAAGGGTTTGGCGCGGAGGTGAAGCGCCGCGTCATGATCGGCACCTATGTGCTCTCGGCCGGCTATTACGACGCCTATTATTTGCGCGCCCAGAAGGTGCGCACGCTGATCAAGAAGGATTTTGAGGATTGCTTCGCCAAGGGCGTCGACGCGATCCTGACGCCGGCGACGCCGTCGGCGGCCTTCGGCATCGGCGAGAAGGGCGGGGCGGACCCCGTCGAGATGTACCTCAACGACATCTTCACGGTGACCGTGAACATGGCGGGGCTGCCCGGCATCGCCGTGCCCGCCGGCAAGGACGCGCAGGGGCTGCCGCTCGGCCTGCAGTTGATCGGCCGGCCCTTCGACGAGGAGACGCTGTTCTCGCTCGGCGAGGTGATCGAGCAGGCGGCCGGCCGCTTCACGCCGGCGAAATGGTGGTGAACATGGCGGCGTACATCGCCAGCCTCGACGGCGACGCGCCGTCCCCGGATCTCAGCGCGCCGCTCGCCGCATTGTGGTGGGCCGCCAAGGGCGACTGGGACAAGGCGCACAAGATCGTCCAGGACGAGAGCAGCCCCGAGGCCGCCTGGGTGCACGCCTATCTGCACCGGGTCGAGGGCGACCTCGGCAATGCCAGCTATTGGTACCGCCAGGCCGGCCAGCCCGTGGCAAAGGATTCCCTTGAAGCAGAATGGCAGCGCATCGCTGATGCGCTGGGTGGGAGCGCGTCCGCATGAGCGAGCCTGGTTTCACGGGGCCGAAGGCGAAGCCGGAGGATTTATTCGGCCGTTTTCGCGAGATCGTTTCCGATCCCCTCAACCTTCTGATCGAACGCGTCCCGATGGCAGGCCTCGTCGAAGGCGATCAGGTCTATCTGCATAACGGCCTGAAGGTTCCGGGCATCGGGCCCGGAGCCTATTACGGCCCCTTCAGCAGCGTGCTTGTGATCAATCGCGGCGTCCACGAGCCGCTGGAAGAATATGTCTTCCAGGAATTGCTGAAGCGGCTGGGCGAGGCGCCCTCGATGATCGAGCTCGGCGCCTATTGGGGCCACTATTCGATGTGGCTCAAGAAGACGCGGCCCAAGGCAGAGGTCATCCTGGTTGAGCCGGACCCCGCCTGCCTGAAGACCGGTCAGGATAATTTCGCGCGCAACGGACTGCGGGGCGAGTTCGTCAAGGCCTTTGTCGGCAAGGGCAAATTCGAGGTCGACGCCTTCTTCAGGGACAGGAAGATCAAGCATCTCGACATATTGCATGCCGATATCCAGGCCTTCGAGATCGAGATGCTGGAAGGCGCGGAGAGCGTGCTCACCAAGCGCCGCGTCGATTATCTCTTCATTGCCACCCATTCGCAGGCCCTCCATTACGAGGTCGTCGATCGTCTCAAGGCGCATGGCTACCGGGTCGAGATCTCCAGCGATTTCGAGGAGCAGAGCACCTCGTTCGACGGCTTCGTGTTCGCCTCCTCGCCGGAGGTCGACGCGCTGTTCGGAGAGATCGAGGTGATGGGCCGCCCCGAGATCGCGCTGCGCCGGCCGGCCGACGTGCTTCGGTCGCTCAACGGCCTTCTCGAAGCGGGTGAAAGGCGAGCAGCCAAGGGACCGGTAAAGGGACCAGTAAAGCCATGAACGCATCCGTCACCCCTCACAAGCTTCTCAAAGGCGCCACCGGCGATTGGGAGATGGTCATCGGCTTGGAGATCCATGCGCAGGTGACCTCGAACTCGAAGCTGTTCTCGGGCGCGTCGACCGCATTCGGCGGCGAGCCGAACAGCCACGTGTCGCTGGTCGACGCGGCGATGCCGGGCATGCTGCCCGTCATCAACGAGGAATGCGTCAGGCAGGCTGTCCGGACCGGATTAGGCCTCAATGCGCAGATCAACCTGCGCTCGGTGTTCGACCGCAAGAACTATTTCTATGCGGATTCACCGCAGGGCTACCAGATCAGCCAGTACAAGTCGCCGATCGTGGGTGAGGGCGAGGTCGTGGTCGAACTGGACGGCGGCAAGACCGCCACCATCGGCATCGAGCGGCTGCATCTGGAGCAGGATGCCGGCAAATTGCTGCATGACCAGTCGCCGACAATGTCCTTTGTCGACCTCAACCGCTGCGGCGTGGCGTTGATGGAGATCGTCTCCAAGCCCGACATCCGCGATGCCGAGCAGGCCAAGGCCTATGTGGCCAAGCTGCGCTCGATCCTGCGCTATCTCGGCACCTGCGACGGCGACATGGAGAAGGGATCCTTGCGCGCCGACGTCAACGTCTCCGTGCGCAAGCCGGGCGCGCCGCTCGGCACCCGCTGCGAGATCAAGAACATGAACTCGATCACCTTCATCGGCCAGGCGATCGAGTACGAGGCCCGGCGTCAGATCGAAATCCTCGAGGACGGCGGCGCGATCGATCAGGAGACCCGGCTCTACGACCCCAACAAGGGCGAGACGCGGTCGATGCGGTCCAAGGAAGAGGCGCACGACTATCGCTACTTCCCCGATCCCGACCTGCTGCCGCTGGAGTTCAGCCAAGAGTTCGTCGACGAGCTGAAGGCTGAGCTCCCCGAGCTGCCGGACCAGAAGAAGACGCGCTTCGTCGCGGATCTCGGCCTGTCGGCCTATGACGCGAGCGTGCTGGTCGCCGAGCGCGAGAGCGCGATGTTCTACGAGACCGTGCTGGAGAAGCTCGCCAACCGCGCGCGCGACGGCAAGGTCGCCGCGAACTGGGTCATCAACGAGCTGTTCGGCCGTCTCAACAAGGAGGGCAGGGATATTACGGCCTCTCCGGTCGGCGCCGAGCAGTTGGCTGCGATCATCGACCTGATCGGCGAGGGCACGATCTCCGGCAAGATCGCCAAGGATCTGTTCGAGATCGTCTGGCAGGAGGGCGGCGATCCCCGCGCACTGGTCGAAAGCCGCGGCATGAAGCAGGTCACCGACCTCTCGGCGATCGAGAAGGTCGTCGACGACATCATCGCGGCCAATCCCGACAAGGCGGCGCAGGTCAAGGACAAGCCGCAGTCGCTCGGCTGGTTCGTCGGCCAGGTGATGAAGGCGTCCGGCGGCAAAGCCAACCCTCAGAGCGTCAACGACCTGCTCAAGTCCAAGCTCGGCATCTGACCTCGCGCGTTCGAACGAGGTGACGGACACGCGTCGTCACCTCGCTTTCAGTTCGCGATGCGACGCTCGCGCGCATCCTCGGCGGCAAACTTCATCCTGATCGACCGCGATACGCCGACCGAATCGCCGTCACGCGATTCGCGCAAAACGGCGACTTGCACACCCTCTGACGAGCGCCCGCGCCGTTAATCATGAAAATATTTTCGTTGCCAAAAGCCGCGACTCAGAGTCCGCGAAGCGCCTTCGCGAGGTCGTCGCGGGATTGGAGATGCACGTCATCGCGTCGATCACGCGCGATGCGCGCGTGCAGAAAAATACTTGCTGCATAGTGTTTCCTGCAATTGCATCTCTCGCAGACGCTGATGCTGCGGGCATTCTCCGCGATCGCAAGCACACGTCATGCAGTTCGCTTGCATCGCGTTCGCCAAGCGCAGGCGCGTTGCGTCGTCAACACTTCTTTAAGCGAGACGCTGTTTTTTTCGTTGTGTTGGTGTATTCGGGATGAGTGTGCACTCGATCCCCGACTGCATGCAGCGATTAAGCCATCTCACACATCGGAGGGCAACATGGCCAAGAAAGCTAAGAAGGCGAAGAAGGCGAAGAAGGCGAAGTCCGCAGTGAAGAAGACTGCGAAGAAGACCCGCAAGGTCGCGAAGAAGAAGTAACTTCGCTTTTTGAAGTTGCCGGCTCCTAGAGAGCCGGCACGTCATCAGCGCCTCTCAAAAGGTTCTGGTCGACGATAGAGGGTGTCGGCGAGACATCAGGTCAACGGTCGGATCGTTCACTTTCGCGGGTTCGCTCGCCAAAGGCCGGTCCGGCAGAAGAAACAAGTTTTCTTCGTTCGGTGCGGTTCTCCGTAAGGGGCTCCGCAATTTCACAAGCGGCCTTCGGGCCAACGTGGAATCTGGTCCTGACGTGTTCGCCGACGCCCTCGTTCTCTTGAGGCCGGGGTATTGCCGGCATTCCCTTATCCCGACATTGCTGATCTGACCGCGACGTGGCTGTTCTGCCTTGAGGCAGGCGAGAGCTGCGTCATTTTCGCTGCGCAGCGTCGGTTCGTCGCTTCCCCATTTGCGGTGTCATCGCCCGGCTCCGACCGGGCGATCCAGTACGCCGCGGCTTCTCGATGGATGACTGCTGTCTCTGGAATACTGGGTCACCCGCCCCAGTGCGCAATTGCGCACAAGGCGGGTGACGACGGCGGGCGGGCGACACCACAGGACCCGCGCCACCGTGCGCGATGGTTATCGTTCTCCCAAAATCCCAAGGTAAACCGAATCTGACGAATTGCAGAAGTGCCTGCAAAACCGGGGCTTCTTGTATTTGTCGCGCTCGCCTGGCGCGGGCGCGTTTACGTCTGCTTCATTGCGATGCTTAAACTGCCATTCAAATTTGCCCGCCATCATCGTCTCCAACAGGCCGGCAAACGGCTTGGGCAAAAAGACTTGGGCAACAAGACTTGGGCAACAAGGCTTGGGGATGAGTTGAACAGCGCATGATCCGGGAAGGGGCATGCGGATCAGAGTTGGACGGGAGCCGCGCTCGGGGGACGAGGCGGCATAAGAAAAGAGGGGATGCGTTATGTTTCAGGGTACTTTCGATCTGGAGACCGCGACGCCGATCGACGCAGGCGCGCTGTCGGACGTGCTGTTCGAGCGCGGGATCTATTGGGCGAGCGGACGCTCCGGCCTCGTCGATCTCGTCGCCGCGCATAAATGGTTCAACCTCGCCGCGCTGAAGGGCCGCAAGGACGCCGTGACGCTGCGCCAGGAAGTCGCCGGCCAGATGTCGGACGTCGAGATCTCGGCCGCGCAGCGCGATGCGAGGGCGTGGGTCTCCGCTCACTGAGCGGAGATTCGCGTCCGGGCCCGAGTTTTCACACGTGAGTCTGGTTGCGCTGAATCGAGTTCCTTCGTCGTGCCGCCATCTGGACCGGCGCGGCGTGAGCGACCACGACGAGAATGACCAGACATTGGTCAATGGCCACCGATTCCGATCGCGCACGACGACTGCGATCTGGAACTCGGACGGCCGCGGTGCCGATTGCCTCTCGCACGGGGCGGACCTGGCGATCCCGCCGCCCGATGCGGACACGCATATATAAGGAGAGCGCGAATCGGGCTGCGTCGACCGCGCTGATCCTTGCGCCAGGCTTTCGCGGCCGTTCGGCGGTCGCTTTCAGGTGAAAGAACGCACCGACCTTAATTCTGCCGCTTGCGGCTCGCCCCCGGGTCGGGCATACCCGGCATATTGGAGACGTGGCCGAGTGGCTGAAGGCGGCGGTTTGCTAAACCGTTATAGGCTTGTAAAGGCCTATCGAGGGTTCGAATCCCTCCGTCTCCGCCATGTACCCTTAAGCGACTGATTTGTCGTGGCTTTCTGCAGTCAGCCGCCGCCTCGCTGATGCCCCATGCTCCCAAACCAGGTGACGATCCCGCAGCGATCAGGACGGTGGCCCGTCTCGACGTCCGTGGCCCTCTGTCGGCTCCCGGGCCTCGCCGTGGTTCCAAAGCGGAGCAGGGCAGCCGGCGGCCTCGTCCAGTCCTCAACCGCCGCCCCCTGCAACCGCAGCCTGGTCGCGCAGATCTTGCAATGTCGGAGCCGATGGTATGATTGACCGGACGTCCTGAGGGAGGAATGGGCTTGGCGGGTGAACTGCAGACCAAATTTCGACGTGCTGTCGAAGCCTTTCACGCCCATGATTTGGTCAAAGCGGAAAGAATACTGCAGCAGATAGCAAAAGCGTCCAGGAACATCTTCGAAGTCGAACATCTCCTGGGGGTGGTGAAGCTCGTACAAGGTCGATTTGCCGAGGCCGAGGTGCATCTCAGGGCGGCTGTGGCCCTGAACGGAAGCAGCGACGAAGCCCTCAGCAACTATGGATATGCGCTCAAATCCCTGAATCGACCTCAGGAGGCTCTGGCCTATTTCACGCGCGCGTTGGCGGTGAATCCGCGCAATCCCCTTTCATATCACAACAGAGGTTCGATCCTTGCCGAGTTCGCGAGAAGCTATGGGGAAGCGATTGAGCAATTCGACAAGGCGACATTCTACAATCCGAACTTTGCCGATGCCTACGCAAGCAAGGGCGGTTGCCTCGAGAAGCTCAGGCGTTACGAGGACGCCCTCGCGGCCTACGACAAGGCGTTGTCGATCAGGCCTGACCTGGAGACGGCATGGCTTGGTCGAGGCAATGCGCTCCGGAATCTCAGGCGGTACGACGACGCATTTGCCACGTACGACAGGGCACAGTCGGCCAAACCGGATGTCCCGAGTGCGTGGGTTGGCCGAGGGGAAGTTTTCACCGATCTCAAGCGCCATGACGAGGCGCTTGCCGCGTATGACAAGGCGTTGGCGATCAAGCCTGATCTCGAGAGTGCGTGGGTTGCCCGGGGGCATCTTTTCTGGAGCCTGAAGCGCTACGACGAAGCGTCGGCAGCCTACGACAGGGCGCTCACGATCAAGCCCGACCTGGAGAACGCGTGGCTTGGTCGGGGCAACGTGTCCTTCGATCTCAAACGCCTTGACGAAGCGTTCGCTGCCTATGACAGGGCGTTGTCGATCCGCCCCGATCTGGCGGAAGCCTGGCTTGGCCGCGGCAATGTTCTCACCGAGCTCAAGCGTCATGACGATGCACTCGCTGCATACGACCGGGCGCTGTCGATCAAGCCAGATCTCGCCGAGGCATGGCTCGGTCGTGGCAATGTTGCGTGGGGGCTGAAGCGCTATGAGGAGGCTCTTGCCGCCTACGACAAGGCGCTCGCGATCAAGCCCGACACAGAGGGGGCCTGGATTGGCCGGGGCAATGTTTTTACCGAGCTCCGGCGCTATGACGAAGCCTTTGTCGCCTATGACAAGGCGGTGTCGATCTGGCCTGACCTGGAGGGCATCGCGGGTTTGCGCCTTCTTGCAAAGATGAACCTGTGCAATTGGGACAATCTGGACGAAGAGATCGGTCAGTTGACGGCAGCAATACGATTAGGGAAGGCCAACAGCTCTCCCTTTGCGTTGCTTTCTTTGACGGATTCTCCTGATGATCAGCTCCTGTGCGCCAGGACCTGGGTGAAGGCAAAGCTCCCGCATGTCGCCAAAACGAGGCCAGGGGGTGAAATCCGCAGCCACGACAAGATTCGGGTCGGATATGTTTCGCCCGATTTTCGCAAGCATCCGGTCGGGTACCTCACCGCCGAGATCTTCGAGAGTCACGATCCCGACCGCTTCGAGACGTATGCGTTTTCAATCGGCCCTGATGACGACAGCGATCTGCGCAGGCGGCTCGAAAGTTCGTTTCATCGCTTTATCGATTGTCAGCACAAGATCGACAGTGAAGTCCTGAAAGCGATCGACGATGCGCAGATCGATATTCTTGTCGATCTTGCGGGCCATACGCAGAATGCCAGGCTGTCGTTGTTCGCGTCCAGTCCGGCTCCGATCGTCGTCAACTATCTTGGATTTGCCGGAACGTTGGGGAGCAGGGAGCTATTCGACTACATCATTGCCGACCACGTCGTGCTGCCAGATCAAAACAGCCAATTCTTCGACGAGAAGGTCGTTCGCTTGCCCGGCAGCTTTATGCCGCGTGACAATCACGTTGGAGAAATCGACGAAGCTGCGCTCAATCGGGCTGATCACGATTTGCGGCAGGAATGGACTGTGTTCTGCTGCTTCAACAATGCCTACAAGATCAATCCGGCTGTCTTCGGCTGCTGGATGAATATCTTGAAAAGCGTGGACCAGTCGGTCTTGTGGTTGTCCGACGTGGGGGAGATCGCAAAATCGAATCTGCGGAAGGAAGCCATGGGCCTGGGCGTCGACCCGGATCGCCTGGTGTTTGCAAGGCGCGTTGCGTCATCATCCGAACATTTGGCGCGCCATCGCCTCGCCGACCTCTTCCTGGACACGCTGCCCTACAACGCACATACGACGGCCAGCGATGCGTTGTGGGCTGGTCTGCCGGTCGTGACCCATATCGGGAATAGTTTCGCAGGCCGCGTGGCGGCGAGCTTGCTTAGCGCCGTCGGCCTGCCTGAGCTGATCACACGAACGCGTGCGGATTATGAAGCCCTGGCGATCGACTTGGCGCTCGATAAACAGAAGCTGGCGGATATTCGCGGTAGGCTGCAGGGGAGCCGCCTGACCGCAGCACTGTTTGATGCGGCGCTCTATGCAAGGCGGCTGGAGACAGCTTACGAGGCTATGTATCAACGACATCAGGCCGGCTTGCCGCCAGATCATCTCGAAGTTCAAGCGCGCGGATGAGGACGACCGTCGCACGACGTCGATTGTCCGCAGCCGGTCCTCACGCTCCGTCGCGCGACTGCGCCGTGGGCAAGGCTGGCAGTCACTGCCTGTGTTTCCCTCGAGAGCGATCTGGAACCACCTAGCCGGACGTAGGACTTCGTCTGCTTTAGCCCGTGGCGGACCTTTGACCGGCCATGCGGGAGCGTTCCAACTCATATTGATTACGTAGCGGCCTCCGCACGCAGTCGTGGCCGCTTCCTGGTCAGGCCAGCCAATTCCCGAAGGGTGGTGGGCCGCGCTGAGTCCTTTGTTGATTCTACGATTCGGGCGCGTCAGACCCGCAGCAAGGGCTTCTCCCGCGAATGCGGGACCGCCGCCGGAACTTTTGGTGACAAATCGAACCTGTTCAAAAACTATAATAGAATCAATATGTTGCGAGGTCGCTCTGATCACATCTGCGTGTTATTTGTGCAACACCCGTCGGAAAACAAGCTCCATTGGCCCGTTCTGAGGCGTTCTCTTGTTGTGTGTGCAAAGGCGTTCGGTAATTGTGACTGAGCGACGGAGGGGGGCATCCCGAGGTCGTCCCGTTTTAGGTGGTTCGCTTAAGTCCCTCGCGTTCAGCGGGTGTGTCCGAAGGCGCGAAGCGACTAAGCGGTGAATTTTAAGGGACAAGGGAACCAACCTTAGGGTGTCTTCACCCAGCGGATCCGGAACCTTCCCTATGGCAAACTTGGAGGTTTAACATGAAGTTGGTTAAGAGCCTTTTGCTCGGTTCGGCGGCGGGTCTGATCGCCGTTGGCGGAGCGCAGGCAGCCGATCTCCCCGTGAAGGCCAAAGCGGTCGAATACGTGAAGATCTGCTCCCTGTACGGTGCGGGTTTCTACTACATCCCGGGCACCGACACCTGCATCAAGCTGGGTGGTTACCTGCGCGCTGAAGTCGCGCTGGGCACCAACTCGGATTTCACCCTGAACCAGAACGTCTCGACCCAGGGTGCCAACGGCGCGCGCAACCGCCTGACGAACTACTACACGGCGCGCGCTCGTGAAGACCTCAACATCGACACGCGCACCGCGACCGAATACGGCGTGGTCCGCACCTTCTTCGATGGCGTCTTCTCGTGGACGACCGGCAACTACGTCGGCACCGGCAGTGCAACGGGTACGACGGCCTATAGCGGCGCGCTGGCTACGGCCACGACTCCTGGTGCGACCACCACGTCGCTCTTTGGCTCGGGCGGTGGCTCGGTCAACGGCACCGACGGCAACACCTCGGGCGGTTCGCTCGGCGTGTACTACGCCTTCATCCAGTTCGCCGGCTTCACGATGGGTAAGGCCGTGTCGCAGTTCGACGCGCCCTGGACCAACTATCCCGGCAACAACTTCGACGGTCTCGTCGGCGGTTCCGGCACGGTCACTGGTGTCAACCAGTTCAGCTACACCGCTGACTTCGGTCAGGGCGTGACGGCGTCGTTCTCGGCCGAAGATGCGACCTCTTACTATCAGGCCGGCAACCTCAACTTGGCCGGTGCGACCGCGTCCAGCGTCCTCGGTGCCGCCTACGGCTCCAACGCCATCGGCGGTTCGCGTTCGCCGAACCTCGTCGGTATGGTGCGTGTCGACCAGGCCTGGGGTCTCTTCCAGGCGTCGGTGGCTGCGCATGACAACCACGTCGCGTACTACGGTGCGACCGAGCCGACTGGCCACCCCGACGACAAATGGGGTTGGGCTGTCCAGCTCGCTCTGTCGATCAAGAACATCCCGACTGGTGCGGGTGACGTGATCAACATTTCGGGCGTCTACACCGACGGCGCGACCCGCTACAACTTCCAGAACCTCGCGGGCAGCAGCTACGCGATGTTCGGCGGCTCGAGCGTCGCCTACGGCAGCCTTGGCTTCGCCTCGGCTCCGGATACCGTGTTCACGTCGGCGGGCGGCGGTTCTTCGCAGGAGACCGTCAAGACCTGGGGCTTCCGCGGTGCTTACACCCATAACTGGGATCCGTACTGGAACACCGCGATCTACGGTGCTTACGCTCAGGCGCAGTTCGGCACCTTGGCCAAGACCACGCTTTGCGGCGCCGGTGGTGCTGGTGGTGGCGTGATCGGTGCTGGGTTTGCCGGCGTGACCTCGTGTAACCCGGACTTCGCGGTCGGACAGGTGGGTGTCATCACCCGCTGGACCCCGGTCAAGAACCTGACGTTCTCGGCCGACGTTGCCTGGACCCACCTCGACCAGAAGTATGCCGGTATCGTCACCCCGGCAGCTCTGATCCCGGTTCCCGCCAAGCCGGTCGCCACCTACGAGCTCAAGGATCAGAACTCGGTCGTTCTGCTCCTCCGCGCTCAGCGCAACTGGTAAGTTCGGTCTAAGACCTGACGAGAGCCCCGGCGGGAAACCGCCGGGGCTTTTGCTTTAGATGATCCTCGGCTGGGCGGTGCGAGGGAGCTAAAGCATGATCCGGAAAAGTGCGAAGCGGTTTTCCGAAAAGATCATGCTCAAACAACAACCTAAAGCGCGATGATGATTCATCCTCATCTCATCGCGCTTTAGCCGTCTGCCAGAGGCCGCATGCGGATCGTCCGCTCGGCTCCGCCATATCCTTTTGCGCTATGGCTTTCGTCATTCCATTCATCTATTTTCGGCCATTCGGTGATGGCTGAACTCGCTACTTGCTACTTGCTACTTGCTACTTGCTACTTGCTACTTGCTACTTGCTACTTGCTACTTGCTACTTGCTACTTGCTACTTGCTACTTGCTACTTGCTACTTGCTACTTGCTACTTGCCTAAGCCGTACATTGGCGTACAATTCTACTTCCAGGCGAACAGTTTTGGGGGCACAATGTGACGGCGAGAGCCGCGCTTGCTGCTGCGAAAAGCGAGCGCTCAATCCCAGCACATAGACGCAGAGTTATTTCTGCAGCCCTCCTGACGTCCACTCTATTGCTTTCTGCTCAGTCTGCCTTCGCCGACGAAAACGGCACGGCGTCGACATGCACTTCGACTGGGGTGCATCCCAATTTCTGTCGAAGCAGGTCATGGTTGGTCTGGTGGGCTATGTATACAAGGGGCTCGGCTGTGGACAGCGGTTCAGGTGACCGTGTCGGCTGCTTCCAGTCCCAGGTAGTTGGCATCGGCCCGCAAATCGGTTTCTTGTTTCCGGTTGGCGACATGCAGGGCTATCTGAATTTCAAGGCCTATGGCGAGTTCGCTGCCGAAAACCGGCCATCGGGCTGGAATACCTGGGTTACCTTCGCTGCGATCTGCTCCGCAGCAATGATCCACTCGCTTCTGGGGGCCGGGCTCGATCTGAGCGTCGGTTCGATCTCGCCGCCCGCGCCCGGAGCGCCTCCGACGACAAAGCCGATCGTCAGAAAATACTAAGACCAACAAACCCGCCGGCTTGTCGGCTCTCGAACAGCAATCGTGTCTGAAATCAGTGGCACGACTGCTGGCCGTCGATGTCTCGCCGGGCGCGATTGGGATCGTGATCCGGGATCTTTTACCTACGCGGCCATCCTTTGATTTAGATCAAAACGCGGAAGTGTGCCGCTTCGTTTTCTGTAAGCCCTACCGTCCTTCAAAGAACCAACTACCGAAACTGGACACGTCGCAACATGCTCGTATCAAGCTGGTCGCGGTTTCAAACCAATTTCAACAGTACGAGATTCTTCTCGCTGCGAATGGTCGTACATTTTTATGCCGTTTGCAGAGCAAATGGAGACGCGTGTGAATCCAATCATTGGATCTTTTCACCTGGATCGGCGCGCCCTTCTTTCTTCCCTGGCGGTGCTTCCGCTGCTTTCAGCCTCGCTACACTCCAGGTCGGCGCTGGTGCAATCCCAGCGCGATCCGTTGCCTTCCTGGAATGACGGTTCGGCGAAGACATCTATCGTCGACTTCGTTAGGCGCGTCACGGACCAGGGCGGCCCATATTTCGTGCCGCCCCAACAGCGGGTCGCAACCTTCGACAATGACGGCACGCTGTGGATCGAACAACCGATGTATGTGCAGCTTGCCTTTGTGCTCGATCGCGTGAAAGGCATGGCCGCGATGCATCCGGAATGGAAAGACAAGCAGCCGTTCGCGGCGGTGCTGGACGGCGACCTGAACGCGCTCGCAGCTTCCGGCGAAAAGGGCGTTGCCGAACTGGTCGCGGTCACCCACGCCGGTATGACGACGGCAGAGTTTGAGACGATCGTCACGGATTGGCTTGTCACGGCGCGCGACAGACGCTTCAAACGACCTTACACCGAGTTGGTGTACCAACCGATGCTGGAATTGCTCGCTTACCTTAGGGCGAACGGTTTCCAAACTGTCATCGTTTCAGGCGGCGGTGTTGAGTTCATGCGGCCGTGGACGGATGCCATCTACGGCGTCCCTCCAGAGCAGGTGGTCGGATCCTCGATCAAGACCCGGTTTGAGATGCGCGACAGCGCCCCGGTCCTATTCCGGTTGCCCGAGATCAATTTCATCGATGACAAGGCCGGTAAGCCAATCGCAATCAATGAACATATCGGCCGCCGCCCCATCGCCGCGTTTGGCAACTCGGATGGAGACCTTGAAATGCTTCAATGGGCGACGCTCGCCCCCGGCGCGCGGTTCGGTTTGCTCGTCCACCATACTGACGCCGGGCGCGAATATGCCTACGACCGCCAATCCCACTTCGGGAAATTGGACATGGCCCTCGACGCCGCAGCGGTGAATCGATGGACGGTGGTCGACATGAAGAATGACTGGAAGCGGATATTCGCCTTCGAGTAAGAACGCGAACCATCGGATGTCCGTGACACAGCCATAAGGTTAGTCGAGGGGCGAGATGAAATGAATTTCACCGGTGCGAAATGTTTTTCCGGGCAAACGGTTGAGGGGTCAGCGGACCAGGAGATGGTTTATATCTCCGGCGGAACTTTTCGGATGGGTTCCGAGCATCACTATCCTGAGGAGGCGCCAGTCCACCGGGTTACCGTGGACGGATTTTGGATAGACCGAACGCCTGTCACCAATCGCCAATTTCGCGATTTTATCAACGCGACTGGCTACGTCACCCTCGCTGAACTGACACCCGATGCGAAGGACTATCCTGGCGCACTACCGCACATGCTGAAGGCCGGCTCTCTCGTCTTTACACCGCCGCAGCAAGCGGTGGACCTGCGCCATTGGAGCGAATGGTGGACGTTCAAGTTCGGAGCCAATTGGCGTCGTCCATACGGACGGCACAGTAACCTACGCGGGCTCGAGAATCATCCCGTTGTGCACGTCGCTTACCGTGATGTCGAAGCCTATGCCAAATGGGCCGGCAAGGAATTGCCGACCGAGGCCGAATGGGAGTTCGCCGCACGTGGCGGACTGGACGGTGCCGAATTCGCTTGGGGTAACGAGCTAGTCCCCGGCGGCAACCATATGGCGAACACCTGGCAGGGTAATTTCCCGCACGAGAATCTCGCGACCGATGGGTTCGAGCGCACCTCGCCGGTCACAACGTTTCCGGCCAACGGTTACGGGCTGCATGACATGATCGGCAATGTCTGGGAATGGACCGCCGATTGGTATTCGCCGATGCACGAGGCCGATGCGCCGAAGGCGTGTTGCATTCCGCAAAATCCGCGGGGTGGGCCTGAAATTGCGAGCTACGACCCCCGAAATCCGAAGATAAGAATTCCGCGCAAGGTGCTTAAGGGCGGCTCGCA
The DNA here is from genome assembly GCF_029846715.1 of Bradyrhizobium nivariense. Lineage (GTDB taxonomy): Bacteria > Pseudomonadota > Alphaproteobacteria > Rhizobiales > Xanthobacteraceae > Bradyrhizobium. The sequence goes on along the minus strand of NZ_JARVWW010000018.1, from coordinate 79,908 downwards.
TCTTTGCGCGCCTAACTATTGCCGCCGCTATCGTCCGGCAGCGCGTCATGCCGAGCCGATCGATACGTCTGCCAGCCACGTCGGTTTCCGTTGCATTGCCAGAAAAAGGAGTACGTCATGAGCCGCGACAAGATTCCGGGAAATCCCGAGAGCAGTATTACGCCACCACCCAGCACAGGTTTGAAACGCCGCGATCTGCTGCTGAGCGGTAGCTCCCTCGTCGCAGCTTCGGCCTTTGCAGTTGCCGGACTCACAGGTTCCGCGCAAGCCCAGCAGCCGACATCGGCGCCCGGGCCGGCGGGGCAGAGGCCCAATATCGTCGTCATCATGGGTGACGACGTCGGCATGTGGAACATCGGTGCCTATCACCGCGGCTTGATGGCCGGCCGGACGCCAAATCTCGACAAGCTCGCCGCCGAGGGCATGTTGTTTACCGACTATTACGCCGAGGCCAGCTGTACGGCGGGGCGCGCCAACTTCATCACCGGTGAGTTGCCAATCCGCACCGGCATGACCACGGTCGGTCAGGCCGGTGCTCCCACAGGCATACCCGCACAGGCGGCGACCATCGCTACCGCCTTGAAAGGAATGGGCTACGCCACCGGCCAGTTCGGCAAGAACCACCTCGGCGACAAAAACGAATTTTTGCCGACAGTGCACGGCTTCGACGAGTTCTTCGGCTATTTGTACCACCTCGACGCGATGGAAGATCCGGCCCATCCCGGTTATCCGCAGGAACTGCTGAATTCAGTCGGTCCACGCAACATGATCCATTCTTACGCGACCAATGTCGACGATCCCACCGAGGATCCGCGCTGGGGCAAAGTCGGCAAGCAGAAGATTGAGGACGCGGGGACACTGTATCCCAAGCGGATGGAAACCGTTGACGACGAAATCCGTGACCTCGCGCTGAAGTTCATCGACAAGGCCAAGGCCGACAATAAGCCGTTCTTTCTGTGGCTCAATCCGACCCGCATGCACATCGTCACGCATCTGTCGCCGAAGTACGAAGCGCTGCGGAACTCCAAGAACGGCTGGACCATCCATGAGGCCGGCATGGCGCAGCTCGACGACGACGTCGGGATCGTCATGCAGAAACTCAAGGATATGGGCGTCGATGATAACACGATCGTGGTGTTCACCACCGATAACGGCACCGAGGTCTTCACCTGGCCGGACGGCGGACAAACGCCTTTCGCGCAGAGCAAGGGCACCGTCATGGAAGGCGGATTCCGCGTGCCCTGCATGATCCGCTGGCCGGGCAAGGTGCCGGCGGGCAAGGTCGAGAACGGTATCATCTCGGGGCTGGATTGGTTTCCGACCCTTGTTGCGGCAGCCGGCAACCCGAATATCGCCGAAGAGCTGAGGAAGGGCAAACAGATCGGTGACAAGACGTACAAGTGCTATCTCGACGGCTATAACCAGATGGACATGATCACGGGCAAGGGGCCGTCGAACCGGCACGAGATCTTTTACTTCGGCGAAAGCGAGCTTGGTGCCGTGCGCATCGACGACTTCAAGTATCGCTTTATCGACCAGCCCGGAGGCTGGCTCGGCGAAAAAACCAAACCTGACGTGCCGTACCTGATCAACCTTCGCCTCGATCCTTTCGAGCGCACCGGCTGGCCAAATAGCGGGACCAAGGAGGGCGCGCAGCAATACTTCGACTGGTTCAAATACGAATTCTGGCGCTTCGTGTTTGTCCAGCAGCACGTGGAGAAGCTGGCTATGACGGCAATTGAATTTCCGCCCATGCAAAGGGGAGCGAGCTTCAATCTCGATGCCGTGAAAGCGAAGATCGCGGCCGCGCAAGCTGCACTCGCCAAGTAGGGCGGCATGCAGCACCAAGACGTCGCCCCGAACTCCCGGGGCGACGTCTTCAAAGCAACAGATGCGCGTGCGGACGAACGAAGTTGCTGCGACGCAACTTCGAATGCAATCGTCTCAATGCCGGGAGTCCCGACAGCTGCCGAAGTAAAGGCTTCGATGACAGTCGACCAGCAATCGCTTGGACGTGCAGCATCGCTGAAGAAAGCCTTCCTGATAGGAGCGATGGCGGCTACTTGCTTGATGTCGTTGGCGGCGCATCCGGCTGCCGCGCTGGATCGGGTTTCCCTTCAGCTGAAATGGAAGCACCAATTCCAGTTCGCGGGCTACTACGCCGCGCTTGAACAGGGCTTCTATCGCGAAGCCGGGCTCGACGTCCTCGTCCGCGAGGGAGGTCCCGATATTGAGGTGGCCGAGGACGTTGCCAGCGGAAAGGCCGATTTCGGCGTCTGCAGTTCCAACGTTCTCCGTGAATGGGAAAAGGGTCGCCGCCTGGTCGTGCTGGCCGTTATCTTTCAACATTCCCCGGCCATCATTCTGGTGCCGCGCCGGGCCGACATCACCAGCATCTCGGATTTGCGCGGCCGCACGTTGATGGACGCGCCAGGTAGCGATGAAATCGCGGCGATGCTGAAGCGCGAAGGGATAGATTATACGGCGCTACCACGAATGGACCATAGGGGGGACCCGCGTGATCTCCTGGCCGGTCGCGCTGATGCCATGGTCGCGTACAGCACCAACGAACCGTTTGTGCTTGAACAGCTCGGTGCGGCGTATCGCTCCTTCTCCCCAACGGAGTACGGAGTCGACTTTTATGGTGACAATCTATGTACTTCAGAAGGACAGGTGGTGGCCCACCCGGAGCGGGTGGTTGCATTCCGGGCAGCGAGCCTAAAGGGCTGGGCCTATGCGCTGGCGCACAAGGAGGCGACGGTCGACCTGATTCTTAAGACCTATTCGGCAAAAAAAGGCCGCGAGGCTCTGCTTTTCGAAGCGGCTCGCACGGATACGTTGGTGCGCCGGGGCGCCGCACATATCGGCGAGCAGAATGTTGAGCGCTGGCAGGCTGTCGCCGCGAGTTATCGCAGGCTTGGCATGCTCAGCGATGATGCAGTGCCCTCGGGACTGATATGGGACAGAGACGAAAAATTCAGAGGGCGCTTGCTCACCGCGATGCTGCTCCTTGGCGTCGGATTGGCCGTTATCGGTTTGCTTGCGTACCGAATCCGCGGCTCATTGCGGCCGGCAGTGGCCCGGTTGAAAGGGTTTCCCCTGATCGCGGCACTGGGGCGGCCAAGGCTAAGCTTGATCATGTCCCTGGCTTTTGTTGGCCTCAGCATTCCCATTCTCCTTTTCATCCTGATCTATAATTATACGAAAAATTCGACTGCGATCGTTGCGACCTTGAATGATGCCGTAGTTCAGACCAGCCAGGCAGCGGTCGAGCGCACCGAGCAATTGATCGAGAGCACCGAAAGTCTGTTGCGCTTTCTCGCCGAGGTCTCGGCCGCTGATCCCGACTATTTCCGCACCGAGCAAAGCCGCGATGTGTTGTACCGCGCCTTGACCTCCGCCGCGCACATTGACGCTGTCTATGTCAGCTTTGATGACGGTTATCATCGAGTTGTCACCCGCATCGACGAGGATCGCCGACGAAGCGATCCGCAAATTCCGGCGGCGGCCAACTGGCACTCCAGCTATATCGACGCGATCACCTATGGGCTCTCGCGGGTTCTGGCCCCATCAAGTCGGCGAATACAATGTCGGCACCGACGTGGATATTCGCACTTTACCGGGCTATCAGACGGCCAAGCTGACGCGAACGCTCACGGTGACCGAGCCTGCGATCAATCCCGATACGGGCTTTCCTATTCTATCGCTTCGTGTTCCGATATATCGCGGCGTCGATTTCGTTGGATGTGCCTCGGCCAACATCACCATGGATGTGCTGTCGCGTTTTCTTGATAAGCATAGAACTAGCGTTCGCAGCACTACTCTGATCGCCGATCGGCGCAACGGCAATATCATCGCCTTTCCGAATATGCAGGAGAGTGTCCGGATCCAGAACAACAAGCTCAAACTCGCGAACCTGGCCGATGTCGGCGATCCGGACCTGCAGGAGGCCTATCGTCGGCACGCCGGGGTCGATGACGACACGTTCATCTTCACGTCCCTGAGGAACGGAGAGGAGGATGTGATCGCGGCGTTTGCCAATTTCCCCGATGGGTTCGGCCAACCGTGGCAAGTGATCACACTGACGCCGGTTGACGATTTTGTGGGCACATTGAAAGCGACCAATCGTGTGATCATGGTGGTCATCATCATCCTCACCGCCACCGAATTGTTCTTTATTTTTATAGCGGCAAGCCGACTGTCGCGGCCGGTCGAAAACGTATCCAAGCAATTGCAAGCCATTGAAAGTCTGCAATTCGGGGCCCCCATATCGCGGCAGTCCAACATCCGGGAAATCGCGAGACTAGAATCCGCGGCAGCCCTGCTTCGCACCTCGCTCCAATCGTTCTCCTCTTTCGTCCCGCTCGATGTGGTCCGCCAGCTCATCAAATCGGGCATTCCGCTCAGCTTGGGAGTCGAGTCGCGATATCTCACCATATTCTTTTCCGACCTGGAAAATTTTTCGACTCACTCCGAAACGTTGACCCCTGACGATTTGCTGGTCCAGATCTCGACCTATCTTGAGGAAGTATCCGCCGCGATCTCGAAAGAAGGTGGGACCGTCGACAAGTTCATCGGTGACGGCGTCATGGCGTTCTGGAATGCTCCGGTTCAACGCACGGATCATGTGTTGCGTGCTTGTGCCGGCGCATTGCGGGCTGCACGTCGCATGGAGCGCGTCAATGATGTCTGGGCGGCGGAGGGACGGCCGCGGATCCGGATCAGGATCGGACTCAATTGTGCAACCGTCCTTGTTGGCAATGTGGGCTCGTCAGCCCGGTTGAGCTACACCGCTCTCGGGGACGGCGTAAATGTCGCAGCTCGCCTCGAAGGCATCAACAAGCTATTTGGCACCACCATCTGCATCAGCGACAGCATGTATGAGGAGGTACGGTCAGAGATCTTGGCGCGACCGCTAAAGCGGGTTCAGGTGAAGGGCCGCAAAACCGATTTCATGATTTATGAGCTGCTTGCTCTGAGCGCCAGCGACGATCCGGAGTTAAGGGGCCGCGATGGCGACGAGCAGCTGATTGCCATGACCTGGCATGCCTCACAGAAATTTGAGGCCGGGGATTTCGCGGCGGCGGAGCACGCCTACCGCGTCGTCCTAAATGCGTTTCCCAGCGATACCGTCGCAACGTTGATGCTGAAGGAATGCATGGGAAGGCAGAGAACTGATATTCTCGAGGAAGACTCAAGGACAATATTTAAGAAGTTTAACGGCGGTTCCTGAGCGGCGACGCTGTAGCGCCTAGATTTCTGCAATGACTGCGCGCCTCTATTCCACGCTGCCGGCACCGCGGCGCAAATCGGCCTCGATCTGCAACCGCGTGCCGCCGCCGAAGCGGGCGCGGTAGACCTGAAGGTTCTCCATGATCCGTTGCACGTAGTTGCGTGTCTCGGAGAACGGGATCAGCTCGACCCAGTCGACCGCATCGACCTTCGCGTCACGCGGATCGCCATAGCGATCGATCCACTTCTTCACGCTGCCGCGGCCGGCGTTGTAGGCGGCAAACGTCATGATGTAGGAGCCGCGATAATCCTCGAGCAGCCCGCCGAGCTCGGCTGAACCAAGTGTGGCGTTGTAGACCGAATCGTTCTTCAGCCGCCCCAGATCGTAGGTCCCGCCGTGCCGCTTGCAGACATAGCGCGCGGCGTCCGGCGTCACCTGCATCAGCCCATAGGCCTGCGCCGGCGAGACCACCGAGGGATTGAAGGCGCTCTCCTGCCGCGCGATGGCGTAGACGATACTGCGCTCGACCTCGGGGCCGATCGGCGTGAACTGCGGAATGCCGTTAACGGGGTAGGCATAGAAATCGAACGGCAGGCCGCGATTGAGCGCGGCCTTGCCGAGCAGCAGCATGCCCCGCGCGTCGCTGTAGCGCTGGGTGAGCTCGCCGAGGCCGGCAAGCGCTTCGGGATCGCCGTTCTCGCCCATGTCGGCGAGCACAGGCACCGCCATCTCACGCTCGTCGAGCTCGTAGAGCAATTGTGCGGCGCGCACGATTTCCAGCCGTTCGGCGCCGCGGCCGCGCGGCTGGCCGTTGAGCTCGATCTGCGGCAGGCCGAGCTTGGCGCGTGCGAGCTGGCCGTAATAGCTGGTGGATTGCTCGGCTGCCCGCGCGTAGGCGTTGCGCGCCTCCTGCTGGCGACCTGCCGCTTCGGCGGCGCGGCCCTGCCAATAGCCGGCGCGCGCCAGCGTGGTCGGATTGACGCTGCCGATGCCGATGCGGGCAAAATGCTGGGTGGCGGCCGCGGGATCGTTGAGGAAGCGCAGTGCGATCCAGCCGGCGGTGAACTCCTGCTCGGTCTTGTAGATGTCGCGCGAGGGCAGGGCCGCATCGCGCGCGATCAGATAGGCGCTGCGGAATTCCTCGGTGTCGATCATCTTGCGCGCCAGCAGGCGCCGCTCGATCCACCATTCGTCGAGATTGTAGAGCCGGTTCGGATCCTTTGGCGCCGACAGCATGAGCTGGGCGGCTTCCGCGAATTTCTCCTCGCGGCGTAGCAGCTGGATCTTGCCGAAGATGAAGCCGGGATCGCCGTGCAGCTCGTGCGGCACGGCCTCGAGCAGCGCACGTGCGTTCGGCGCTTTCTTGAGGGAGGCGATGCGGGCCTTGGCGAGTGCGACATAGCTGGCACCGAGGCGCTTTGCAGCACGCAGTGCGGCCTCGTTCTCGCTGCCGTAGAGCAACGTGTCCATCCGCGCCTTCTGATCGCCAGGCGTCAGCAGCGCGCCGAACTGGTCGAGCGCGTTGTTCTCGGTGTCTTCCGACATCGGATCGCTGCGCCAGGCCTCGCGCACCAGCCGTTCGGCGTTGGCGCGGTCGCCGCGCGCCAGCATCGCCTTGGCGAGCGTGAAGCGGCCCTTGGCGGACACGGGGGATTCATTCTCGAACCACGACCACGCGACCGAATCGTCACGCCTGTCGTCCCACATCGCGGCTTCCAGGCGCCGGCGCAGGAAGGTCTGCGACGGCCAGCTCGGATTGGCGGACAGGAAGGCGCGGTAGCGCTCTACGGTCGCGCCATTGTCCTCGCTGCGCAGGATGATCCATTCCGCGAGCTTTCGCGCGACGGGATCCGAGATCGTGGCCGCGGCATTGCTGGCATCGCCCGATTTGCGCTTGCGCACGAGCTCGATGACGGTCTCCAGCGTGTCCTTGTCGGCTTGCGACGTCGAGGAGGTCGCAGCAACTGCGGCCGGCGTGACCGGCTTGCGCGGCGCCGCGTGCTGGCGGGTCGCCGGAGCCAGGACAGGAGCCGCGACGGGCTTGGCGGGAGCCGGGGCGGTCGGTCTGACGGTGGCGGTCACGGCCGGCGCGGGTGCGCTCTGGTGGGGCGAGGCGTTGGCGGTCGGCCGTGATTTTGGCGCGGGGGCCGCTGCCGCGGGCTTGGGCTTATCCTTCGCTGGTTCCTTGCCGGCGTCCTTGCCCGTCTCCTTGGCAGGTTTCTTCGCGGCATCCTTGGCCGGGGCGGGGGCTGCTCCCTTGCTCGCTCCCTTGGCTGCGTCCTTGGTGGTTTCCTTGGTGGTTTCCTTGGTGGTTTCCTTGCCTGTTCCCTTGACCGATCCTTTGGCTGGCCCCTTGGCGGCTGGCTTCGCGATGTCCTTCGCCCCTTCCGCGGTCGTCTCATTGGACTTGGCCCAGGCGGCGCAGCCGACCGACAGCCCTGCCATCAGGCACACGGCCAGACCGGTCAATCGCCATCCGGCGCGCGGAAAGGAGGTCACGGCGTTTCGTCGCCCCGAATCAGTCAATTGGCTCAAGACCTTGTTGTACAAGATTTGGCTGTATTTGATTGAATATGCGGACAAAATACCAACAGCGGCTTACCTTTGCCGGGTTTGCACCAGCACCGCGGCAAAATCGCGGCCTAAACGGTGCCTCACACGGAAGCGGGTCTTTTACCGGCGGGATAGACCCGATATGAATGCGGCTTGCTCTCGAGATCGCCGCGTACGGAGGAAGTCCATGGCAGCCAAGACGAAATTCCGGGGATCGTTCACCGCCTTGGTCACGCCGTTCAAGAACGGCTCGCTGGACGAGGCGGCGTTCCGCTCCCTGGTCAGCTGGCAGATTTCAGAGGGCACCAACGGCTTGGTCCCGGTCGGCACCACCGGCGAGAGCCCGACGCTGAGCCATGACGAGCACAAGAAGGTGGTCGAATGGTGCATCGAGGAAGCGAAGGGCCGCGTGCCCGTCGTCGCCGGTGCCGGCTCCAATTCGACCAAGGAGGCGATCGAGCTCGCCCAGCACGCCGAGAAGGCGGGCGCGAACGCGGTGCTGGTCGTGACGCCTTACTACAACAAGCCGACCCAGGAAGGCATGTACCAGCACTTCAAGGCGATCAACGACGCGATCGGAATTCCGATCATCATCTACAACATCCCGCCGCGCTCGGTGATCGACATGTCGGTCGACACCATGAAGCGACTGTGGGAGCTGAAGAACATCGCCGGCGTCAAGGACGCCACTGCCAGCATGGTCCGCGTCTCGCAGCAACGCGCGGCGATGGGCGAGGACTTCAATCAGCTCTCGGGCGAGGATGCGACCATCCTCGGTTACATGGCCCATGGCGGCCACGGCTGCATCTCGGTGACCTCGAACGTCGCGCCGCGGCTGTGCTCGGAGTTCCAGGCCGCCTGGGCGAAGGGCGATCATGCCACCGCGCTGAAGCTGCACGACAAGCTGATGCCGCTGCACAACAACCTCTTCATCGAGAGCAACCCGGCGCCGATCAAGTACGCGTTGTCGCTGCTCGGCAAGCTGGACGAGACGCTGCGGCTGCCGATGGTGCCGGTCTCCGAGCCGACCCGCGTTGCCGTGCGCAGCGCGATGGTTCATGCTGGCCTCGTCAACTGACGCGCTAGCCAATCGGGGAGCTGGTCATGGGGGTCGAGGAAAGGGGCACGCGGATGCTCACGGAGTTCCGCGAGTTCGCCATGAAGGGCAACGTCGTCGATCTCGCGGTCGGCGTCATCATCGGTGCGGCCTTCGGCGCCATCGTCAATTCGCTGGTCGGCGACGTGATCATGCCGATCATCGGCGCGGCCACCGGCGGGCTCGACTTCTCGAACTACTTCACGCCGCTTTCGGGCAAGGTCACCGCCGCAAATCTCGCGGACGCAAAAAAGCAGGGTGCCGTCTTGGCTTGGGGCAGCTTCCTCACGCTGACGATCAACTTCATCATCATTGCCTTCGTGCTGTTCCTGGTGATCCGTGCCATGAACAAGTTGAAGCGCAAGGACGAGGCTGCGCCTGCCGCTCCCCCAAAGCCGTCGGCCGAGGTCGAGCTGCTGACCGAGATCCGCGATCTCCTCAAGAAGTCTTGACGCGCACGCTTCATCCAAACTGTTAGCGTCCTCGCGCATCTCGATTAGGTTTGTCTTCCATGGTTTTTGAATGTGATGGCCGATAAGAACGAACGTCCGATCAAGGTCATGGCGGAAAATCGCAAGGCCCGCTTCAACTACGCCATCGAGGACACGGTCGAGGCCGGCATTGCGCTGACCGGCACCGAGGTCAAATCGATCCGCAGCGGCAAGAGCACGATCGCGGAATCCTACGCCGATTCCAAGGACGGCGAGATCTGGCTGATCAACGCCACCATTCCGGAATATCTCCAGGGCAACCGCTTCAATCACGAGCCCAAGCGGCCACGAAAACTGCTGCTGCACCGCAAGCAGATCAACAAGCTGATGGGCGCGGTCGACCGCGAAGGCATGACCCTGATCCCGCTCAAGCTCTACTTCAACGAGCGCGGTCGCGCCAAATTGCAGCTCGCAGTTGCAAAGGGCAAGAAGCTGCACGATAAGCGCGAGACCGAGAAGAAGCGCGACTGGAGCCGGGAGAAGGGCCGGTTGCTGCGGGCGAGGGGATAGCGGAATGACTCAGAGAAACCTGCTCGAGGTCGATTGGAGCCGGATTCCCGCACCCGCGGACGACGGCGGCGCCGCGCACCTGAAAGGCATGACGCTGCCGCCGATCAGCCTGCTCGCCACTGACGACACGTCAGTCGCGCTGTCGGCGCTGCAGGGCCGGACCGTGGTGTTCGCCTATCCGCGCACCGGCGAGCCCGGCAAGATCGCGCTGGTCGACGATTGGGATATGATCCCGGGCGCGCGTGGTTGCACCCCGCAGACCTGCGCGTTTCGCGATCTGTTTGCCGAGCTGAAGGCCGCCGGCGCTGCCCAGGTGTTCGGTCTCGCGACCCAGAGCAACGACTACCAGACCGAGATGGCCTCGCGGCTGCATCTGCCGTTCCCGGTGCTCTCGGATGAGAAGCTGACGCTGACACGCGCCCTCAATCTGCCGACCATGGAGGTCGCGGGGCTGACGCTGATCAAGCGCCTGGCGCTGATCATCGACGATGCGCGGATTACGCACGTGTTCTATCCGGTGTTCCCGCCCGACCGGAACGCGGGCGATGTCCTGGACTGGCTGAAGGCCAATCCCGCCAAGACCTAGCCAAGGCCTGGTCGAGGCCTAGTCGAGGTCGGTCTTCACCTTCGCGAACACGGAGCGGAACATGTCCGGCGTCAGCACGCGGGTGTTCGTGTTGTAGCGCGAGCAGTGATAGCTGTCGTAGAGCTTGAACGCGCCGGCCTGGTGCACCGCGCCGTGGCCGAAGGGGGCTTGCGATCCCTTCAGGTTCAGCGGCTTGAGCACGGTGTCGTGCGCAATGCGACCGAGCGCGACGATCGCGCGCAGGTTCGGCATTGTTGCGAGGTTTGCCGCGAGAAACTGGCGGCAGGTGTTGATCTCGACCGGCAGCGGCTTGTTCTGCGGCGGCACGCAATGCACCGCATTGGCGATCCGGCAGTCGACCAGCTTCAGGCCGTCGTCGGGACGCGCTTGATATTTGCCCTTGGCGAAACCGTATTCGAGCAGCGTGGCGTAGAGCAGGTCGCCGGCATAATCGCCGGTGAAGGGACGGCCGGTGCGGTTGGCGCCCTGCATCCCCGGCGCGAGGCCGACGATCAACAGGCGCGCCTTGATGTCGCCGAAAGGCGCAACCGGCGCATTGTGCCACAATGGCTCGCGCGCGCGGTTGGCCTCGCGAAAGGCAACCAGGCGCGGACAGAGCGGACAATCACGGTCGGGGACGAGGGTGAGAGGCTGGCGGCTTGACCGGGCCGCCTCACTCCTCGAAGTCGTCATCGCCCCTCGGCGCCATGGTGGTTGCGCGCTGGAGGAACTGCGGGGCGTGGTGGCGCGCCTCGCGCTCGCCGCGGTCACGCGGGGCGGGGCGTTCGGACGGGTCGCGGCCGAGCTTGGACTGCAGCTCGACGAGGTCGGTGAAGACGTCGGCCTGGCGGCGCAGCTCGTCGGCGATCATCGGCGGCTGGCTGGCGATCGTGGAAATCACGGTGACCCGCACGCCGCGGCGCTGAACGGCCTCGACCAGGGAGCGGAAGTCGCCGTCACCAGAGAACAGCACCATCTGATCGATGTGCTCGGCGAGCTCCATGGCGTCCACGGCGAGCTCGATGTCCATGTTGCCCTTGACCTTGCGGCGGCCGGAGGCGTCGATGAACTCCTTGGTCGCCTTGGTGACCACGGTGTAGCCGTTGTAGTCGAGCCAGTCGATCAGGGGGCGGATCGAGGAGTACTCCTGATCCTCGATGATCGCGGTGTAGTAGAACGCCCGAAGCAGCGTCCCGCGGCTCTGAAACTCCTTCAGCAGGCGCTTGTAATCGATGTCGAAGCCCAGAGTTTTCGCCGTCGCGTAGAGATTGGCTCCGTCGATGAAGAGCGCGATCTTGTCGGTAGAGGAAGGTGACATTCAGTTTGCTCGCGTAGTGTTGTGATTGATCGTTTATTGTTGGCGCGGCGACAGCAAGCCGCGCAATTCTAAAGTCCCGCCGAAACCCGTCGAAATCGCAAATCCGGAGAAGTCGGGGCAATCAAGGTATAGTTATGGCGGACTTGCGTACACCCGGCGCCGCCCTCGATGGCGGCCCGGGAAACCACCCACCTCAGCCCCAATGTGGGGGTAGCAGAGCCGTTTGGCGAGGCCAAATCACAAATTGGCCTTGCGAAACCGCTCCCGCCCCTATAACTAGCCCCAATCATCCACATATTTCGTCCCACCCACAACGGAGCGACAGTCCATGGCTCGCGTCACCGTAGAAGATTGTATCGACAAGGTCGACAACCGGTTTGACCTGGTGCTGCTGGCCGCCCACCGTGCCCGCATGATTTCGTCCGGCTCACAACTAACGGTTGACCGCGATAACGACAAGAACCCTGTTGTGTCTTTGCGTGAAATTGCCGACACGACCATTTCGCCGGAAGACCTCCGCGAGGAGCTGGTGCACTCGCTGCAGAAGTTCGTCGAGGTCGACGAGCCCGAGCCGGACACTGTGCCGCTGATCGGTTCCGCGGGTGCGAGCGTGGATGCGGACGATACCGAAGTCGCCGTTGAGCGCATGACGGAAGAAGAGCTCCTGAAGGGTCTCGAAGGCCTCGCACCGCCCGAGGAACAGCCCGAGGAAGACGAGTAAATCGTCCCGTCGGGATCGTCGACTTCTTGTGATCTTATCAGAGGCCCGAACAGTTGTTCGGGCCTTTGCTTTTGTTGGCGTTTTCGTGGTTACCATAGCGCCGTCGGTTGGCGCCTGGCCCTGTCACTGAATTGATCGGACACGCGCGCGATCGGAGCTAAGATGTATACAACGGGCTGTCTCGTGGCCCGTTTGAAGGCAGGACGGCATGGTATATCGGCGCCGCAGACCAATGCAGATGCAGGCCGCAACCGAATCGGTTGCCGTGGCCCCGACTGCGCCGGTCGCGCGCCCGGCGAGGCCCCGCGCGCGCATGATGCGTCAATATGACCTCGTCGAGCGCGTCAGGTCCTACAATCCCAACACCGACGAAGACCTGCTGAACCGCGCCTATGTCTACGCCATGAAGGCGCACGGCTCGCAGACCCGCGCATCGGGCGACCCGTATTTCTCGCATCCGCTCGAAGTGGCGGCGATTCTCACCGACCTGAAACTCGACGACGCCACCATCGTGGCTGCGCTGCTCCACGACACGATCGAGGACACCGAAGCGACGCGGGCCGAGATCGACCAGATCTTCGGGCCCGAGATCGGCGCGCTGGTCGAGGGCCTCACCAAGCTGAAGCGGCTGGAGCTGGTGTCGCGGGAGGCCAAGCAGGCCGAGAATCTGCGCAAATTGTTGCTGGCGATTGCCGATGACGTCCGCGTGCTCCTGGTGAAGCTCGCCGACCGCCTGCACAACATGCGCACGCTGGACTTCGTGCCGCCGGAATCGCGACGGCGCATTGCCGAGGAGACGCTCGACATCTATGCGCCGCTGGCGGGGCGCATGGGCATGCAGGAAATGCGCGAGGAGCTCGAGGACCTGTCGTTCCGTACCCTCGATCCCGAAGCGTATTCGGTGGTGATGCAGCGGCTTGATGCGCTCGCCGAGCGCAACCGCAATCTGATCGGCGAAATCGAGGACCAGCTCTCCAACAATCTGCGCCACCGGGGCCTGGGGGCGCGGGTCTATGGCCGCCGCAAGAAGCCATTCTCGATCTGGACCAAGATGGAACGCAAGTCGATCGGCTTCGAGCAATTGTCCGACATCTTCGGCTTCCGCGTCGTCGTCAACGACATCGAGGCCTGCTATCGCGCGCTCGGCATCGTCCACACCAACTGGCCGGTCGTGCCCGGGCGTTTCAAGGACTACATCTCGACGCCGAAGCAGAACGACTACCGCTCGATTCACACCACCGTGATCGGCCCAGGCAACCAGCGCGTCGAGCTGCAGATCCGCACCGAGGCGATGGACCAGATCGCCGAGCGCGGCATCGCCGCGCACGTGTTCTACAAGGAAGGCGTGGGCTCGCCGACCGAATTTCTCAAGCGCGAGTCCAATGCGTTCGCCTGGTTGCGCCACACCATCGGCATCCTCTCGGAGAGCGCCAATCCCGAGGAATTCCTCGAGCACACCAAGCTCGAGCTGTTCCACGACCAGGTGTTCTGCTTCACCCCGAAGGGCAAGCTGATCGCGCTGCCGCGCCATGCCAACGTGATCGACTTCGCCTATGCCGTGCATACCGACGTCGGCAACAGCGCGGTGGGCTGCAAGATCAACGGCCAATTCGCGCCGCTGTCCTCGGAGCTCCAGAACGGCGACGAGGTCGAGGTGCTGACCTCGGAAGCGCAGGCGGCGCCGCCGTCCGCCTGGGAAACGCTCGCGGTCACCGGCAAGGCGCGCGCCGCGATCCGCCGCGCCACCAGGACTGCGGTGCGCGATCAATATGTCGGTCTCGGCCGGCGCATCGTGGAGCGCCTGTTCGAGCGCGCCAAGATCGAATACGCCGACGACAAGCTCAAGGGCGCGCTGCCGCGGCTCGCGCGCACCTCGATCGAGGACGTCATGGCGGCTGTGGGGCGCGGCGAGATCAAGGCCTCCCACGTCGCGCGTGCGATGTATCCCGACTACAAGGAGGAGCGCATAGCGCGCTATGGCATCAAGAAGGGGCTTGCCGGCAAGCTCAAGGAGAAATCGTCGGAACCGCCGCGCAGCTCGGTCGCGATCCCGATCCGCGGCATCAATTCCGACCTGCCGGTGAAGTTCGCGCCGAACGGCGGCGCCGTGCCCGGTGACCGCATCGTCGGCATCGTCACGCCGGGCGAGGGCATCACCATCTACCCGATCCAGGCGCCGGCCCTGAAGGATTTCGAGGAGGAGCCGGAGCGCTGGCTCGACGTGCGCTGGGACATCGAGGACTCCGCGCCGCAGCGTTTCCCCGCCCGCATCAAGGTCGAGAACGTCAACGAGCCCGGCGCGCTGGCGCAGATCGCGACCGTGATCGCCGAGCACGACGGCAACATCGACAACATCAGCATGCAGCGCCGCTCACCGGACTTCACGGAGACGACGATCGATCTCGAAGTCTACGATCTGAAGCATTTGAGCGCGATCCTGGCCCAACTGCGCGCGAAGGCGGTCGTCGCCCGCGTCGAACGTGTTAATGGATAGGCGCCTTCTGTCTTGGTCTGTCCCTATGATTTCGTGAGTCCTGAAATGCCCGCACTTCCGCTCCGCCTCGGCGTCAATGTCGACCATGTCGCGACCCTGCGTAACGCGCGCGGTGGCCGCAATCCCGATCCGGTGCGCGCGGCGCTGCTGGCGATCGAGGCCGGCGCCGACGGCATCACCGCTCACTTGCGCGAGGATCGCCGGCACATCCGCGACGAGGACATGGCGCGGCTGAAAGCCGAGATCTCCAAGCCGCTCAATTTCGAGATGGCGGCGACTGACGACATGATGCGCATCTCGCTCGCCACCAAGCCGCATGCGGTGTGCCTCGTGCCGGAGCGGCGCCAGGAGGTGACGACCGAAGGCGGGCTCGACGTCGTCGGCCAGCACAATGCGCTGGCGCCCTATATCGCGCGGCTGAACGATGCCGGCATCCGGGTGTCGCTGTTCATCGCCGCCGATCCCGCCCAGATCGAGATGGCGGCGCGGCTGCGCGCGCCCGTGATCGAGATCCACACCGGCGCCTGGTGCGACGCGGTCGTCGATGGCCACGCCGACAAGGCCGAGGCCGAATGGCAGCGTATCGTGGCGGGAGTGAAACTCGCGAAGGAAGCGGGGCTGGAGGTTCACGCCGGGCACGGGCTGGACTACGCGACGGCGGAGACGATCGCAGGCTTGCCGGAGATCATGGAGCTCAACATCGGTTACTACATGATCGGGGAAGCCCTGTTCGTCGGCCTTGCCGAGACGGTTCGCAGCATGCGCGCGGCGATGGACCGCGGCCGGAGCCGGGCATGATCATCGGCATCGGCTCCGATCTGATCGACATCACCCGCGTCGGCAAGGTGATCGAGCGCCATGGCGAGCGCTTCCTCGATCGCATCTTCACCGCGGCCGAGCGGGCCAAGGCGGAGCGGCGCGCCAAGAACGAGAAAATGGTGGTGGCGACCTACGCCAAGCGCTTTGCCGCCAAGGAGGCCTGCTCCAAGGCCCTCGGCACCGGCATAAGGCGCGGCGTGTGGTGGCGCGACATGGGGGTGGTCAACCTGCCGGGAGGACGGCCGACCATGCAATTGACGGGCGGGGCGCTGGCCCGGCTCCAGGCCCTGACGCCGGAGGGGTTCGAGGCGCAGATCGACCTGTCGATCACCGATGACTGGCCGTTGGCACAGGCCTTCGTCATCATTTCCGCCGTGCCGCTGGCCAAATCCTGATCGGTCTTTGGCGATTTTATAATTATCATTAAAAATCAAAGACTTATATAGTTTTGACGCGTTCCTTGATTGCGTGGCCTCCGACAACCGTCTAAAAGTCCGCGGACGCAAATCAGCCTGGGCGAATTCGGCTTTACGCCGGAATTGGCCCTCATTATCAGAATCAGGACAATCTCCTTGGGACGCGAACCGACGGGCCGTTCGCGGGAGGGGGGCGCGCTGTGACCGCCGGCCGGAATTGAGAGAGCAATGAGCGTGACTTCAGGAACGAAGACTGAGAGCGGCGTCGGCGAAACGATCCGGGTCGTGATCCACGCTCTCCTGATAGCGCTGGTGATCCGCACCTTCCTGTTCCAGCCGTTCAACATCCCATCCGGCTCGATGAAGGCGACGCTGCTGGTCGGCGACTATCTGTTCGTCTCGAAATATTCCTACGGCTATAGCCACTACTCGATCCCGTTCTCGCCGCCGCTGTTCTCGGGGCGGATCTGGGGCTCGGACCCGAACCGCGGCGACATCGTCGTATTCCGCCTGCCCAAGGACGACTCCACCGACTACATCAAGCGCGTGATCGGGCTTCCCGGCGACCGCGTCCAGATGCGGGACGGGCTGCTCTACATCAACGACACGCCGGTCGAGCGGCAGCGCATGAGCGAATTTGTCGGCGAGGATCCCTGCGGCTCCGAAGGCGGCGGTGTCTCCCGGGTCAAGCGCTGGAAGGAGACGCTGCCGAACGGCGTGTCCTACGAGACGCTGGACTGCGCCGACAACGGCTACGTGGACAACACCAACGTCTACACCGTGCCGACCGGCCACTTCTTCATGATGGGCGACAACCGCGACAACTCCACCGACAGCCGCTTCCTCGGTCAGGTCGGCTACGTGCCGCAGGAGAACCTGATCGGGCGTGCCCAGATGATCTTCTTCTCGATCGCCGAAGGCGAGCATGCCTGGATGTTCTGGCGCTGGCCGTGGGCGGTGCGCTGGACTCGCTTCTTCAAAATCGTCCGATGAAAGACGAAGCCAAGGACATCGCGACCCAACCGACCGAGGCGCAAGCGGGCCCCGACGGCGAAGCTGCGACCAAGACCCTTGAGATCAAGACGCCTGCGAAGAAGAAGCGGGTGCGGAGCACCAAGGCCAAGGGCACGGATGCGAACGCGGCGCTCGAAGCACGCATCGGCTACAGCTTCGCCGATCCGAACCTCTTGATGCAGGGGATTACGCACGTCTCCGCGCTGAAGTCCGGGCGCAAGCGCGGCGACAGCTATCAGCGGCTGGAATTCCTCGGCGACCACGTGCTCGGGCTCGTCGTCTCCGACATGCTCTATCACGCCTTCCCGAACGCCGACGAAGGCGAGCTGTCCAAGCGACTTGCCGAACTGGTGCGCAAGGAGAGCTGCGCCGATGTCGCCAAGTCGCTCGGTCTGCTCGACGACATCAAGCTCGGCTCGGTCGGCCCCAGCGCCGACGCGCGCCTGCGCAAGAGCGTGCTCGGCGACATCTGCGAGGCCGTGATCGGCGCCGTCTTCCTCGACGGCGGCTACGCGGCGGCGTCCGAGTTCGTCAAGCGCAACTGGACCGAGCGCATGCACAAGCCGCGGCGTCCCTTGCGCGATCCCAAGACCGTTCTTCAGGAATGGGCGCAGGGCAAGGGATTGCCGACGCCGGTCTACCGCGAGGTCGAGCGCACCGGCCCGCATCACGATCCGCAATTCCGCGTCGCGGTCGACCTGCCGGGGCTGGCGCCGGCGGAAGGCATCGGTGGCAGCAAGCGCGCGGCAGAGAAGGTAGCAGCTTCAGTGATGATCGAACGCGAAGGCGTTGGCGGCGGCAATGACGGTTGAAGCAAGCGGCGAGGCGCCCACTGCTACGCGCTGCGGCTTCGTCGCGCTGATCGGCGCGCCGAACGTCGGCAAATCCACGCTGGTCAATGCGCTGGTCGGGGCCAAGGTCACGATTGTCTCGCGCAAGGTGCAGACCACGCGCGCGCTGATCCGCGGCATCGTGATCGAGAACAACGCGCAGATCATCCTGGTCGATACGCCCGGCATCTTCCTGCCCAAGCGCCGGCTCGACCGCGCCATGGTCTCGACCGCCTGGAGCGGCGCGCATGACGCCGACCTCGTCTGCGTGCTGCTGGATGCCAAGGCCGGCATCGACGAGGAAGCCGAGGCGATCCTCGCCAAGGCCGCCAGCGTCAAGCACGAGAAGATTCTGGTCATCAACAAGGTCGACCTGGTCCGGCGCGAGAAGCTGCTGGCGCTGGCGCAGGCCGCCAACGAGCGCATGCCGTTTGCGAAGACCTTCATGGTCGCGGCGATCTCGGGCGATGGTGTCGACGACCTCAGGCATACGCTGGCCGAGATGGTGGCGCCGGGCCCGTTCCTCTATCCCGAAGACCAGATGTCGGACGCGCCGATGCGGCATCTCGCGGCCGAGATCACCCGCGAAAAGATCTTCCGCAAGCTGCACCAGGAATTGCCCTACCAATCCACGGTCGAGACCGACAAGTGGGAGGAGCGCAAGGACAAGTCGGTGCGCATCGAGCAGACGATTTTCGTCGAGCGCGAGAGCCAGCGCAAGATCGTGCTCGGCGCGGGCGGCGCCACCATCAAGTCGATCGGCGCGGATTCGCGCAAGGAGATCGGCGAGATCCTGGGCGTGCCGGTGCATCTCTTCCTGTTCGTCAAGGTGCGCGAGAACTGGGGTGACGATCCCGATCGCTATCGCGAGATGGGCCTGGAATTCCCCAGAGAATAACCAAGAAAAGATCGGTCACCGATGAGCGTACCCAGCAACGTACGGCGCTTCGAAGCGCTGCTCTATGCATCGTTGATGCTGGATGCCCTGTCGGTCGCGGTGCAGGACCGCACGCCGAATGCCGAGATGACTGATCAGATGATCATGACGGCGACGCTGCTCGCCGGCGGCATGATCCTGCTGCTGGTCTATTTCGTCTGGCTCGCGGCGCGTTGGCGCAAGAACTGGCCGCGCTGGGTGCTGGCGGCGGCGCTCGTGCTGTCGGTGATCTCGCTCGGCCAGATCATGGGCGAAAAGGGCATGGAGCTCGACAGCGCCATCGAGATCGTCTCCTGCGTGCTGACGGCGATGGGATTGTATTTCTCGTTCCGCGGCGACGCGCAGGGCTGGTTCAACGCGTGAGGCCGCTTAGGGTGGATGAGCGGAGCGCAATCCAGCATCCAGGAGTGCACGCGCAATTGGCGGATTACGCCTTCGGCCAATCCGCCCTACGATTGAAGACCGGAATCCGCTAGACTTCACCCATGGAATGGACCGACGAAGGCATCGTGCTGGGGGTGCGGCGGCATGGCGAGAGCAGCGCCATCGTCGAGCTGCTGACCCGCGCGCACGGCCGGCATCTCGGCCTCGTCCGCGGCGGCGCCGGCTCGCGGATGCGGCCGCTGCTGCAGCCCGGCAACAGCCTCAGCGTGGTGTGGCGGGCGCGGCTCGACGAGCATCTCGGCACCTATGCCATCGAAGGCCTCAAGCTGCGCGCGGCGACGCTGCTGGGATCATCCCACGGCGTCTACGGCGTTACTCATGTCGCCTCGATTGCGCGGTTGCTGCCGGAGCGCGATCCGCACGAAAACATCTTTGCACAGCTCGAACATTCGCTCGACGATTTCGACGACATCGGCAGCGCCGCCGTGCACGTGATCCATTTCGAGCTGGCGATGCTCGGCGAGCTCGGCTTCGGGCTGGCGCTGGACAATTGCGCGGTGACCGGGGAGACCACAGACCTGATCTATGTCTCGCCGAAGTCCGGCGGGGCGGTGTCGCGCGGGGCGGGCGAGCCGTGGCGGGACCGGCTGTTGCGGTTGCCGCCCTTCTTGCGGCATGGCGAAGCCGCGAGCGACGTCACCGACCAGGATCTCCAGGACGGCTTTCGGCTCACCGGCCTGTTCCTGCTGCGCCACGTGCTGGAGCCGCGCGGGCAGGGCCATTCCGACGCGCGGGCGGGCTTCATCAACGCGCTGACGCGACAGCAGGCGAAGGCCGCAGTTCCCGCGCCATGAGCCTGGCGCGGCTCTGCATTGCCCTAATAAGGCCGGTCTTTCTGGAACGAAATCGGGTTTCCTGGACTTGCCGTCGGGGTTCCAACCGGGGATAGCCTGATGCTGATCAAGGGATTTGTGATATCGGCAGCGCTGATCGCGCTGGCGCCGGACGCACTCGCAGGTGAGCAACCGGGCGTCTTTCGCCGTGCCTCCTGCACCGTCGTCAGGTTCTATGTGGCCAAATATTCGGCTGCGGCAGCAGAGGCATGGGCCCGGTCCAAGGGGGCGAGCGAGGCCGAGATCGAGACGGCCCGGCGTTGCCTGACCAATGCCCCGGTGACGGCGCAGGCCAAGACCCAATCGACCGTGACCGCCGGTTGGGCCGGGCAGTAGCCGCCCACAGGGAACCAATCCATCCTTGCCCGATTCGCTTCCACGGTTTAACCGGGCGGCATGGGAAAACGATTGATTCCGCCGGAGGAACCGGCCGAAATTCACGAGGTGCCGCTGCGTGAGGCGCTGGAAGAGCGCTATCTCGCGTACGCGCTCTCCACCATCATGCACCGCGCGCTGCCGGATGCGCGCGACGGCCTGAAGCCGGTGCACCGGCGCATCCTCTACGGCATGCGCCTGCTCCGGCTCGACCCCGGCACCAGCTTCAAGAAATCCGCAAAAATCGTCGGCGACGTGATGGGCTCGTTCCATCCGCATGGCGACCAGGCGATCTACGACGCCATGGTGCGTCTCGCGCAGGACTTCTCCTCGCGCTACCCGCTGGTCGACGGCCAAGGCAATTTCGGCAATATCGACGGCGATAATCCCGCCGCCTACCGCTACACCGAAGCGCGCATGACCGACGTCGCGCGGCTTCTGCTCGAGGGCATCGATGAGGACGGCGTCGAATTCCGTCCCAACTACGACGGCCAGTCGAAAGAGCCGGTCGTGCTGCCCGGCGGCTTCCCGAACCTGCTCGCCAATGGCGCGCAAGGTATCGCGGTCGGCATGGCGACCTCGATCCCGCCGCACAACGCCGCTGAGCTCTGCGACGCCGCGCTGCATCTGATCGAGAAGCCCGACGCGAAATCCAAGGCGCTGCTGAAATGGGTCAAGGGGCCGGATTTCCCGACCGGCGGCATCTGCGTCGATTCCAAGCAGGCGATCGCTGAAGCCTACACCACCGGCCGCGGCTCGTTCCGCGTCCGCTCCCGATGGGAGCAGGAAGAGGGCACACGTGGCACCTGGGTCGTCGTCGTCACCGAGATACCCTTTCTGGTGCAGAAGTCGCGCCTGATTGAGAAGATCGCCGAGCTGCTGGACCAGAAGAAGTTGCCGCTGGTCGGCGATATCAGGGACGAGTCGGCCGAAGACGTCCGTATCGTGATCGAGCCGAAGTCGAAGAATGTCGATCCGGCGCTGATGATGGAATCGCTGTTCCGGCTGACGGAGCTCGAAAACAAGATTCCGCTGAACCTCAACGTGCTGATCAAGGGCCGCGTCCCCAAGGTGGTGGGACTTGCGGAGTGTCTGCGCGAATGGCTCGACCATCTGCGCGATGTGCTGATTCGGCGCAGCAACTACCGCAAGACGCAGATCGAGAACCGGCTCGAGGTCCTCGGTGGCTATCTGATCGCGTTCCTGAACATCGACGAGGTGATCAGGATCATCCGCACCGAAGACGAACCGAAGCCGGTTCTGATGAAGACATTCAAGCTTACCGAAGTACAGGCCGAGGCCATCCTCGACATGCGGTTGCGCCGCTTGCGCAAGCTCGAAGAGATGGAAATCCGCACCGAGGACAAGAACCTCCGCAACGAGCTCAAGGGCATCAACGCGATCCTCGCGTCCGAGCCGGAGCAGTGGAAGAAAGTCGCCGAGCAGGTCGGCAAGGTTCGCGACATGTTCGGACCGAAGACCCCGCTCGGCAAGCGCCGCACCACCTTTGCCGACGCGCCCGAGCACGATCTCGCCGCCATGGAGGAGGCCTTGGTCGAGCGCGAGCCGGTGACCGTCGTCGTCTCCGACAAGGGCTGGATCCGCACCATGAAAGGCCATGTCGAGGATCTCTCGGGCCTCACCTTCAAGCAGGACGACAAGCTCGGTCTCGCCTTCTTCGCGGAGACGACCTCGAAGCTGCTGCTGTTTGCCACCAACGGCAAGTTCTACTCCCTCGATGTCGCCAAGCTTCCGGGCGGACGCGGCCACGGCGAGCCGATCCGCCTGTTCATCGACCTCGAGCAGGAGGCGGCTCCGGTCGCGCTGTTCGTCAACAAGGGCGGGCGCAAATTCCTGGTCGCGAGCCACGAGGGCCAGGGCTTTGTCGTCAACGAGGACGATTGCGTCGGCACCACCAAGAAGGGCAAGCAGGTCCTCAACGTCGACATGCCGAACGAGGCGCGCACCGTCACCGAGGTGCTCGGCGACACCGTCGCGGTCATCGGCGAGAACCGCAAGATGCTGGTGTTCCCGCTCGACCAGGTGCCGGAGATGGCCCGCGGCCGCGGCGTCCGCCTGCAGAAGTACAAGGATGGCGGCCTGTCCGACATTGCCGTGTTCGACGCCAAGGCGGGCCTGACCTGGAAAGACTCCGCGGGACGCGAATTCTCCGCGACGATGAAAGAACTCGCCGAGTGGAAAGGCACCCGCGCCGACGCCGGCCGTCTGCCGCCGAAGGGATTCCCGAAGTCGAACAAGTTCGGCAAGGTGATCGGGTAGGACGACTGCTCTCCCAACCACAGGTGTCATGCCCCGGCTTGACCGGGGCATCCAGTACGCCGCAGCTTTTCCGTATCGTTACACGGCCTCTGGAATACTGGATCGCCCGGTCAAGCCGGGCGATGACAGCGAAGATGTGATGCGCAAACGCGCGGCAGACAGCCGTGAGCGCATACGTGCTTCCTTCATGCGGCACGAACATTGCCTTTTCCTGGCGACTGCAAACGTTTCAGTCAAAACGGCAAAGGCACCAATGTCCAAACTGAAGGCTTTCATTCCGGCGCTGCTCGGGCTCGCGCTGGTTGCGCCGCCGGCGCATGCGGCTGGCAATCTCGTTGCGGTGCTCGAGGCGGAAATCGTCACGCTCGATCCGCATTTCTCCACGGCCTACATTTCGCGCACGTTCGGCTACATGGTGTTCGACACGCTGTTCGCGAAGGATTCGAAGGGCGAGATCAAGCCGCAGATGGTGCAGGACTGGAAAGTGTCGCCTGACGGCTTGACCTACAGTTTCACGCTGCGCGACGGCTTGAAGTGGCATGACGGCCAGCCGGTCACGGCGGCCGATTGCGTGGCCTCGCTGCGCCGCTGGGGGACCCGCAGTGCACTCGGCCGCCGCATCTTCGCGATCACGGCGTCGCTCGAGCCGACGGACGCAAAAACCTTCGTGCTGACACTGAAGGAGCCGTCCGGTCTGGTCATCGACGCGCTCGGCAATCCCGTCAGCCCGGTCGCCTTCATGATGCCCGAGCGTATTGCCAGGACGCCCGGCGACCAGCGCATCGCCGAGATCGTCGGCTCCGGCCCGTTCGTCTACAGCAAGGCCGATCACCGCACCGGCGATCGCATGATCCTGAAGAAGTTCACCGACTATGTGCCGCGTCCCGAGCCTGCCGACTTCCTCGCCGGCGGCAAGCGCGTCAACGTCGACACGCTCGAGATCCGCGTCATTCCCGATGGTGCGACCGCCGCTTCCGCGCTGCAGGCCGGCGAAGTCGATTTCATGCAATACGCGCCGTTCGATCTGCTGCCGACCATGGAAAAGAACTCACGGGTCAAACTCGTCAATTTCACCGGCGGCAACATGTTCGCAGGCGCCTATCGCCTCAACGCCGCATCGAAACCGTTCGACGATCCGGAAATTCGCCGCGTGCTGTGGAAGCTGGTCGATCAACGCGAGGTGCTGGACGCACTCGGCCTCGACGCCAAATACGCCGCGCCTTGCGCGACTTACTTCACCTGCGGCACCACCTATGACAGCAAGGCCGGCACGGAAGCCGCCGCCAAGCCGTCGATCGAGGCGGCGAAGGCCGCGCTGAAGGCGACGAAATATGCCGGCGAGCCGGTGATCGTGATGGAGGCCAATGATCTCGAAGCCCCGCGCGTCTCGGCGCAGGTGCTGGCCGAGCGGCTGAAACAGGCCGGATTCAACGTCGACCTCCAGGTGATGGACTGGGCGAGCGTGCTGGCGCGCCGCGCCAAGAAGGAAGGCTGGAGCGTCTATGGCGTTCACGCCGGCGGTTTTGACCTCGGCTCGCCGCTGACCAACGTCATGGTCGCGTTCAATTGCGCCGATTTCACCGGCTGGCAGTGCGACGCGCGCATCACGCCGCTGATGGAGGCCTTTGCCAAGGCGCCCGCCGAGGAGGATCGCAAGAAGATCGCAGGCGAGATCCAGGCCGTCATGTACGATCAGGCGCCCGCGATTCCGTGGGGCCAATTCGCCCAGCCTGCCGCCTATCGCGCCGGTTTGCGCGGTCTGATACCGTCCGCCATCCCGGTTTTCTGGAACGTTGAGAAGTAGCGCGATGTACGATGTCATTGTTGTCGGCGGCGGCTCAGCCGGCGCCGCTGTTGCGGCACGGCTCTCCGAAGATCCCGCACGGCGCGTCCTGCTGCTGGAGGCGGGTCTCGACTGGCGCGCCGACGAGGCGCCCTGGGAGGTGATGACACCAAATCCCATCCCGATCATCCACAAGCGCGAGTACCAGGAGAAATGGCAGTGGCCTGATCTTCTGACGCGCCGTGTGGCGGGGCAGGAGCCGCGCTTCTACTGGCGCGGCAAGGGGCTCGGCGGCTCGTCGATGATGAACGGCCAGATCGCCATCCGCGGCGTCGCCGATGCGTTCGATGAATGGGCCGCCAATGGCTGCACCGGCTGGTCCGCGAAAGACGTGATGCCGTTGTTCTCGGCGATCGAGGATGATCTCGAATTCGGCGACGCCGTGGGCCACGGACGCGGCGGACCGCTGCCAGTCTATCGGGCGCCGCCGGAAAAATGGGGCCCGATCGATCGCGGCTTGCGCGATGCGGCGCTGGCGAGCGGCTATCCCTGGTGCGCCGACGTCAATGGTCCTGACGGCGAGGGCGTCGCTTGCTATCCCATCAACAGCCGCGACAGCCGCCGCATCACCACCAATGAGGGTTATCTCGAGCCCGCGCGCGGCCGCGCCAATCTCGAGATTCGCGGGCATGCGCTGGTCGATCGCGTGCTGATCAGTGACGGCCGGGCGACCGGTCTCCGTGTTCACATCGAGGGGCAGGGCACCCGCGAGATCAGCGCGCGCCAGATCGTGCTCTGCGCCGGCGCCATCCACAGTCCGGCGATTCTGCTGCGTTCCGGCATCGGGCCTGCGGATGAGCTGAAGGCGATGGGAATTGCTGTCGAGCGCGACCTGCCAGTCGGCCGGCACTTCTTCGACCACCCGCTGTTCCGAGCCACGGTCCAGCTCCATGAAAACCTGCGGCCGACCGATCCGGACACCCGCCACACCAATTGCTGCGTGACCTATTCGTCGGGCCTTGCCGATGGCGGCAAGCGCGACATGATCCTGATCGCCTTCAACCACCGCGGCATCGGCGTATCAGGAGCGATCGGCGCCGGGCTGTTCAACGCGTATTCTCGTGGAACGCTGAAATTGGCCTCGATCGACCCCGCGATCGATCCTGTTGTCGAGGAGAACATGCTGGCCGATCCCCGCGACATGCTGCGCATGAAGGATGCGGTGAAACGGTTGGCCGTGATCACCGCCCAGCCGGCGTTATCAGGCATCGCCGACTGGATCAGGCTGACCGACACCGATCTGACGCTGCCGCAGGCTGCGGCCTTGCCGGATCACGAGCTCGACGCGCTGCTGCGCCGTGAAACCGGCGACATCCAGCATGCCGCCGGCAGCTGCCGCATGACCGGCGTTGGGGATGCCGACGGCGTGGTCAATCCTGACGGCACGGTGAAGGGTATTTCCGGCTTGCGCGTCGCCGACGCCTCGATCATGCCGTCGGACTGCCGGGCCAACACCCATTTCACGACGGTGGTGATCGGCGAGGCGATCGCGCGGATGATGATGCGGTAGCGCGACAACAATGGTGTCATGCCCCGCGCAGGCGGGGCATCCAGTACTCCGAGGCGCTAGTGGGTTCGCACAATGCCCGCCGCGGAGTACTGGATCGTCCGCCTTCGCGGACGATGACACCGAGGGTGAGGCTCGACTAGCCGCCGATCCGCTCCACGTTTCAAACAGCAGACGCGCCTTCGCGTTCTCGCGGCTCCTTGCGCCCGAGTTTTTCTCTCTCGCGGCGCCCACGCAGAGACAAGGGCGCAGGGAAGGCCGGGCGCCGGCTGGCACCCGAGATCCGTGCGCTACGAAAAATGCACACGGGGTGGACCGCAGGTTCGCCGGATCGCCCGGCCTTCCCTGCGCGATGGTTTTAACGTGTCCTTCGTGCTCTCCCCGGGGAGCGATGCACTATTGCCCCCGTCGCCCTGCGGATAGCTGATGCGCGCGCCCGGTCGGGCCGCCACATTCACCGCAGGACTTGACGCACAGACCCCGGGCGTCAGGACCACACGACTTGTTCGTCCGCGCACGTCTTCGCTGGGACTTCGAGAGCTGGCGTGTGCTCGCACCCGAAGCCATGCCAAGACGCTTTCGGCATCGTGTCGTAGGCACGAAGGCCATTGCTCACAGCCCGAAGCCGCCCTGCAATGCCGATCGTGCCCGACGCCGTCGCGTCCATCGCTGCCCAGCCCGCGGTTCGTGACGATCGCGATCCGCCCCTTGTCTCGGGCCGGGGTGCTCTGTCTGTACGACAAATCCGAAATTCGGTAAGAGGAATATTTCTGCGGGCGGGGGTTGACATGCGAGGTGGAGAATTGCGCGGGTGTTTTGCCCGACGGGTCATTGTCGGCTTGTGACCCAGGCGGCCTGGACCCTGAGCGGACATTCAACAGAAGCCTCGAAATTCCATCACGGAACTCTGGCCAAGCGCGCGCAGCGAGAGCCCGGAACGATTTTTACCGAAGGTTGTTGAGGCTCAAGTTATCTGATGTCGCTTCTATCCGGGCATGAGGCCAGCAAGGGAGGGCACTTCGTCCAGCTTGAGGCCCCCGAGCTCTTTGTTGAGGAGTTGCGGTCGGCCTTCGTTCGGTCGAACTCTAAAAGGAAAGATGGCATGACGAAAAGCACGCTCGATTTGGCACGT
Organism: Bradyrhizobium nivariense; assembly: GCF_029846715.1. Taxonomy (GTDB): domain Bacteria; phylum Pseudomonadota; class Alphaproteobacteria; order Rhizobiales; family Xanthobacteraceae; genus Bradyrhizobium. Next base: position 52,476 of record NZ_JARVWW010000018.1, on the reverse strand, counting down.
GCCAGGTTAAAGGCATACGTCCATAAGGATCGGACAGCGATCGAAGCGCTTCTTGCGGACGATTATCACTTCTCAAGTCCAATCGACAATGAGTTGGATCGTGCGACTTATCTGCGCCGCTGCTGGCCCAACAGCGAAAAAACCAGTTCGTTCGATGAAGTCATCGCGACCGATGATGGAAACCGAGCAGTCATCGTCTATGAGGCAGCTGCTGCAGGAGGTCACAGGTTTCGTAATTGTTAGGTAACCACCGCTCGCGGAGACAAGATCGTTCGGGTGGAAGTCTACTTTGGATGGGATATGCCTCACAAAGCTCCGAAGGGCGGCTTTATCGAAAATGACGGCGAGGGTCACGCTTAGCAGGATGCCGGTCGAGCTAGCATCAACAACGCGGCTTTGGCATTTGTCCTTGTTGGGGCAGCGCCGACGATTTTCGTGCTGATGCGTCGCCATGGTTCACCAACCTCAGTACGAGTACGAGTACGAGGATGACGTTGACACTCTCGCGGAGAGCGCCGGACAACTTGCAATTCAGGCACTCGCGGACTTTGGACTGATGGAAATTGTTGACAGCCGCTTTGGGCGCTGGACGGAAGCGGGTAAGAAGTTGTCCGAAGAAATCGGGTATGTGAAGCACAAGCCGACAGCCTATCCCGGTTCAATCAGATTGACCGGAAGGTCTGAGCCAGAAAAATGAAAGCCCGATGTCCGGTTGTGGCCCTAATGCGAAGTGTCGGATAGGGCCGAGCTTGTCCGAGGACAAGAGTAGACCGAAAGTGACCGTTCGAGCGTCAAGACGCCGCTTTGACCCTTTTCGGAAGTCATGTGGTCGATGCGCGCAACTCCCATTACTTTTCTGGCGCAAAATCCTGGTTGGTCAGTGGAGACGCGATTGGACGCTGAATGCGTATAAACGGCTTGCTGGCTCCCGCGTGGCAGCTATTGCAGCCGCCGGTAAGCTCATCGAAGGCGGCCGTAAATTTGGTACTGCTCTTTGCTCTAACGGCCTTTTCAAGCTCCTCTATGCGTGGATCGATGATGGTCTTGATCATCTCAGCGACAGGGATGCCGTCATGGGTTGGAAAAAGCCTTGCGGCGTCCTCTAAGCCTTCCTTGATCTCGTCGATCTCATAAGCAGCGAGGTCCCAGTTATTTTGTTTTCCAGCAAACCATAGCTTGGCGTGGCGAAGCTGCGTAGCTGTCATGAATTCGCCAAGGCCCGGTTGGTAGGGCTCTTTTGCTGGCTGCGCGGCTGCGAACATTACCGAAGCAATAAGCGCAATGGTGGCAGTGACTATCCACTTCATTCGTGGTCTCCCGAGAGATGGCAATTGGCCAATTTCCCAGGCATAGCTCAGGCTATCCAATTCGGGAAGAAAGCACATTCATCTTTGGCTGCCTGACACCGCGAGCCCTCACTTTGATTGATGTGCGATGATGACCGCTTCTGGCGCTTCTGCGACATGAGGCAATGCCGCTGCTTTGCCGCTGTTGAGAGTTGAGCGGACCTGGGTCGGCCAATCGTCCAATGAGAACGAGCTTCAGATCACCCCCACCATCCGTAGCGCCAGGCCGGCGGCACACGAGCCCGCCAGCACCGTCAGCATTCCCAGCTTGAACCGGAAGATCGCAGTTGCGGCCGCGATCGACAGCACCAGCGCGGGGACATCGACGCTCGTCAGTACCGGCATGTCGAAGGCAAACGGGAAGCCGTGCACCGGCACGGTCTCGCGGAACAGTGTGTGCAGCGCGAACCAGATCGAGAGGTTGAGGATCACGCCGACGACGGCGGCCGTGATCGCGCTGAGCGCGCCGGCGAGGCCCTTGTTGCCGCGCAGCCGCTCGATGTAGGGCGCGCCGACGAAGATCCAGAGGAAGCAGGGCGTGAACGTGACCCAGGTCGCGAGCAAACCGCCGAGCGTCGCAGCGAGCATAGGCGACAGGCCGCTCGCGTCGCGGTAGGCGGCCATGAAGCCCACGAACTGAAGCACCATGATCAGCGGGCCCGGCGTGGTCTCGGCCATGCCGAGGCCGTCGAGCATCTCGTGCGGCTTGAGCCAGTGATAATGCTCGACCGCCTGCTGGGCGACATAGGCCAGCACGGCGTAAGCGCCGCCGAAGGTGACCAGCGACATTTTCGAGAAAAACAGGGCGATCTGGCTGAACACGTTGGCTTGGCCAAGAGCGAGCAACAGCGCGATCACCGGTACCAGCCAGAGCGCCAGCCACAACGCGCCGACGCGGATCGTGCGGCCGGTGTCGGGGCGGACGTGATCGGGCACGGCTTCGCCGAGCATGCTGTCGATCAAGGCGCCGTTGCCGCCGTTGCCGTGACCGGCCGGCGCGAATTCCGGACGACCCTGTTTGGCACCGACATAGCCGATCACGCCGGCGGCGATGATGATGATCGGGAAGGGGACCGCGAAGAAGAAAATGGCGATGAAGGCGATCACGGCGAGCGCAATCATGATGCGGCTCTTCAGCGCGCGCTTGCCGACGCGCACCACGGCCTCGACGACGATGGCGAGCACGGCGGCCTTGAGCCCGAAGAACAGCGCCTCGACGAAGCTGACATTGCCGAAGGCGGCATAGACGTAGCTGAGGCCCATGATGGCGATGATGCCGGGCAGGATGAACAGCCCGCCCGCCATCAGCCCGCCGGCGGTGCGATGCATCAGCCAGCCGATATAGGTTGCAAGCTGCTGCGCCTCCGGTCCCGGCAGCAGCATGCAGTAGTTCAGCGCATGCAGGAAGCGGCCTTCCGAGATCCAGTTCTTCTCCTCGACCAGGATGCGGTGCATCACCGCGATCTGGCCCGCGGGCCCGCCAAAACTCAGGCAGGCGACACGGAGCCAGACGCGAAAGGCTTCACTGAAGCTGACGCCGTGACCGGCATCAGCTTCAGCTTGGAGATTGCGAGTATCCATTACGCCTTCGCCTTGTTGGTCGGCCAGTTGTGGGTCTCAGCCGTAGCGTCGCGGCACCAGCGGTAGAACGCGTCGTAGAGCAGCATGCCGGCCTCGAGCTGTTCGAGATCGTCGTCATACATCCGCGACAGCCCGAGCGAGGCCGCGAGCAGGCCGGGGGCTTCCGGCGCGAGGTCGGGCCGTGCGGTGTCGGCGCCGCGCACCAGCGTTGCCAGCCGAAGCAACGCCGGCGCGGCAATCCCGAACTCCTCGATCATCACATCGAAGGTGCAGAGCTCGCCGCGGTGGCTCCAGAACACGTTCTCGATGTCGAAGGGGGCTGCGTTGAAGCGCTCGCCGACGGCGACCACTTCGGAGGGTGCGACGAACAGGAACACCGCATTGGGATCGACGAAACGGCGGATCAGCCAGGGGCAGGCGATGCGGTCGACCTTGGGCCGCGCCCGCGTCACCCACACGGTGCGCCCCTTGGCATCGCGTGGCGGCAGCTTGCGGGTGTCGACGAGCGGCAGCTTTGCCGCTTTCCAGCCCTCGAAGCGGCCCTCCAGCGTCTCGGCCTGGACGCCGAGCTGGCGGAGCCAAGCCGCGGTGCCCTGCGCGAGCTTTTCGCCGCGCAGGCAGGAAACGATCGCGGAACGGCCAGCAAATTCGCTGCCCCAGTCCGGAACGTTGCTGTGGCTGAGCTTGATCGAGCCGGGGATCAGTCGCGGGTCGGCGGCAAAATCCTCGTCGGTGCGGACGTCGATCAGGGCAGGGGCGTTCGCCGTGCCGATCAGCCGTGCCAATTTGTCAGATGATATCGTCGTGTAGGAAGACATGATGCGCCCTCGTAAAAAACAACGGGACGCGATACTTGGGCATGTCGCCTCGTGGGGAGATCGCTCAAATCCCCATGGACTTCATTACACCGAAACAGCACCGACCTGTCAATCGGGTCGTTTCGCCGATTTTGTCCGGAGACCCCGCAGGTCTATATTGCGGGTCAACCGACCAGACCTTTCCGGAGAATTTCGATGCATTCCCATTCCGTCGAACAATGGACCCATGACCACGCCTTTCTGGGCGACAAGCACGACGAGAACGAGCGGCGCACCTGGCTCGTTGTCGTCCTGACGCTGGTCATGATGGTTGGCGAGATCGTCGCCGGCTCGCTGTTCGGCTCGATGGCGCTGCTCGCCGACGGCTGGCACATGGGCACGCATGCGGCGGCGCTGGGGATTGCCGCGTTCGCCTATCGCTTCGCGCGGCGGCACCTCGGGAACTCGCACTTCACCTTCGGCACCGGCAAATTCGGCGATCTCGCCGCCTTCGCCAGCGCGATCATCCTCGGCCTGATCGCGGTCGAGATCGCCTATGAGAGCGTGCTCCGGCTGTTCACGCCGGTGCCGATCGTCTATGGCGAGGCGATTGCGGTCGCCGCTCTCGGCCTCTGCGTCAATCTCGCCAGCGCGTGGCTCTTGCGCGACAGCCATGGTCATCACCATCACGGCCATGCGCATGATGATCACGATGATCATGGCCATGATCACCACCACCATCATCACGACAACAATCTCCGCGCCGCCTACGTCCACGTCATCGCGGATGCGGCGACCTCGGTGCTGGCGATCGCGGCGCTCGCCGTCGCGATGTATTCGGGCTGGGTCTGGGCCGATCCGGCCGTCGGCCTGATCGGCAGTGCCGTGATCGCAAGCTGGGCGTTCGGCCTGATCAAGACATCGGGCGCGGTGCTGCTCGACGTGCGCGCCGACGAGAAGCTCGAGCGGGTGATCCGGGCGCGCATGGAGATCGGCGACGACCGCGTCACCGACCTGCATCTCTGGCAGGTCGGCCCCGGCCATTGTGCCGTGCTGCTGTCGGTGGTGTCGGACCAGCCGAAGCAGCCGGCCGTCTACAAGCGGCGGCTCGCCGGGTTGAAGGGGCTGAGCCACGTCACGGTCGAGGTCGAGACCTGCCCGCATTGAGCCTGCCCGCATTGACGATGGCTTTGCGGGAATTCTGCGAACTGGCCGGGGTTGATCCTCGGTCACAGGCGACATGGCAGCCGACCTGGCTGCAAGGGAGGAACGAATGATGCCAAGGATCAAAAGGATCAAAAGGATCAAGCTCGCTCTCGCCATCGCTGCACTCGTTCTGTCCGGTCATGCGGCGCTGGCGCAGTCCGAAAAGACCGGTGTCGAAAAGCTCTACGTGCTCAATTGCGGGGAGGGCACCGCCGGCGACATCTCGCGCTGGACGCCCGGCCTGAACGAGGGCAAGACGATGGACTTCGTCGACAGCTGCTATCTCATCAGGCACACCAAGGGCTGGTTCCTGTGGGACACCGGCATCGCCGACGCAGTCGCCGCGATGCCGAATGGCCTTGCGCCCGCCGATCCCAAGGCCGTGACCTGGCGGCGGCCGAAGACGCTTGCCGCCCAGCTCGAACAGCTCGGCGTCAAGCCTGGTGACGTCAAGGTGATGGCCGTCTCGCACACCCATCCCGATCACACCGGCAATGTCGAGCTGTTCCCGCAGGCCACGCTCTACGTGCAGAAGGCCGAATATGACTGGCCCGGCGCCAACAACGAACCGCGCTTCAAGCCGTCGCATCCAGTCGAGCTGCTTGCGGGCGACAAGGACGTGTTCGGCGACGGCAGCGTGACCATCCTGTCGACGCCCGGCCATACCCCGGGACACCAGTCGCTGCTGGTGAAGCTGCCGAAGACCGGCGCAGTGGTGCTGTCCGGCGATGCCGTCCATTTCAAAGACAATTGGGACAACCGCCGCGTGCCCAGCATCAACGCCAACAAGGACCAGAGCGCGGCCTCGATGCAGAAGATCGCCGACACGCTGGCTAAGGAGAAGGCGCAGCTCTGGATCAACCACGACAAGGCCCAGCGCGACAGCCAGAAGATGGCGCCGGAGTTTTACGACTGAGGCCCGCGCAGATGCTGCTGCCATGATGGTGGCAGCAGCGCCGTGCTAGGGCCCGCTAAACTCCGCGACGGGGGATCATCGTGGGCGAGTGGGCCGGGGTTGCGATCGCACTGGTGTCGAGCAGTCTCGGCGGCACGGCTGCGGCGATCACCCGCTATCTCGTCGGCGGCGCCGACCCGATCTTGCTCGCGATCCTGCGCTGGGGAATCGGCTTTCTCTGCCTGCTGCCGTGTGCGCTGATGCTCGGCGTGCGCTGGCCGCAGCGCTCCGACTGGCCGGCCGTGACGCTGCTCGGCATCTGCTTTTTCGGCGTGTTCTTCATCCTCTACAACATCGCGGTGTCCTACACGACCGCGGCGCGGGCCAGCCTCGCGCTGGCGACGCTGCCGCTCCACACCATGGTGGTCGGCGCGATCCTCGGCGTGGAGCGGCTGACGGCGCGCAAGATCGTGGGTGTCGGCGTCGCGGTGCTCGGCGTGGCGGCGGCGCTGGCCGCGGGCCTGGCGCAAAGCCCGCCAGGGGCCTGGCGCGGCGAGCTGATCATGACCGGCGCCGTGTTCTGCATGGCGTTCTACAATGTATTGTCGCGCCCCCTGATGCAGCGCTCGAGCCCGCTCGGCTTTCTCACGGTCGGCATGGGCGCGGGCGCCGCCGTGCTGGTGCTCGCGGGTTTCGTGAAGGGCAGCTTTGCAGTGCTTGATCACTTCACGATGGGGCAGTGGATTGCCGGCATTTATCTAGGCATTGGCGGCGGCGCGCTCGCCTTCATCCTCTGGGTCATGGCACTGGCGCGGGCAACGCCGACCCGCGTCGCCAATACGATGACGGTCAACCCGATCGCCGCCACCTTGCTCGCCGCGTTGCTGATCGGCGAGCCGATCACGCCAAATCTTCTGATCGGGTTGATCGCGGTGCTCGCCGGCATCTGGATCGCGACCGGCGAAGCGAAGACGGCCTAGCTGCGCGGTGCGGTCACTGCGGGCGGGCTCGCTTCCGGCGTCTTCTTCGGCTTCAGCATGCCGGCGTAGAACGAAAGCAGCCAGACAAGGATGATGACGAGGAGATAGACACCCCAGGCCTGCGGCGGCGTGGTCGCCCAACGCAAGAGGCCTTTGAATGTGCGGGGCGGGCTTGTGTCTTCGGTCATGTTCCGCTTGTGCGCGAAAGCTCCGGCCCGGTCAATCCGGCCGCGGTTCCGCGCGGATCAGGAACAGCGCGGCCAGCGCCGAGAGGCTGAGCGCGGACGAGACGATCAGCACCCTGGCTCCCATGACGTCGATGAGGAGGCCGAAGGCCAGCGGCGCCACGGCCTGCGCCATCCGTGCCGGTGCGCCGATGATGCCGAGGCGGTAGCCGAAATCCTTCGGGCCGAAGATCGAGAGCGGCAGCGTGCCGCGCGCGATGGTCAGGATTCCGTTTCCGGAACCGTGGAACAGCGCAAACGCGCTCGCCGCGGCGCCGCCGAAGATCGCCACGACCACCGCGCCGATCGGGTGGGTGAGGCAGGCGAGCCGCGTCGACCACAGCGGATGAAAGCGGCTGAGGAAGCCCGCTTCCAGAATCCGCGCGGCCACTTGCGCGGGGCCGATCAGCGCACCGGCCGCGATCGCCTCGACCGGCGTCGCGCCGGTTGTCTCCAGGATGCGCGGGAAATGCGCGGCCATCGCGCCGGTGACGGTCCAGACCGCGGCGAAGATGAAGGCGAGCAGGATCATGGTGCGGTCGAGCGGCAAATGCGGCTTTGCCGCTGTCGCTGCGGCCTGCCTGGCGCCCTTGATCGCCGGGAGCATAAAGAAATTCAGCGGCAGGCCGATCAGGATGTTGGCGGCCGCCCAGGCGAAGCAGGTGTCGCGCCAGCCGATATGGGCGAGGCCCCAGGCGGTGAGCGGCCAGCCGACGGTCGAGGCAAAGCCCGCCATCAGCGTGATGCCGGTGATGGGCCTGCGCGCCTCGGTGCCGTAGATGCGGCCGAGTCCGGCGAAGGCGGCGTCATAGAGCCCCATCGCCATGCCGATGCCGAGCACCAGCCAGGCAATCGCCATCACCGCCACCGATTGCGAGACGCCGAGCAGGATGAGGCCGGCGGCGATCGTCAGGTTCGAAACCGAGAGGACCTGCCGGCCGCCGACGAGATCGATCTGTCGCCCGATGCGCGGGCCGAGCAGTGCCGAGATCACCAGCGAGGCCGAGAACGCGCCAAAGATCCAGTTGGAGGAGACCCCGAGGTCGCGCGCCATGGGATCGGCGAGCAGCGCCGGCAGATAATAGCTCGAGGCCCAGGCCAGGGTCTGCGTGGTGCCGAGCGCCAGGATGATCGGAAGCTGGCGCTGGCTCATCCGCGCGTGCGTCCGATTCTGGCCGACAAAGTCATCATCGCCGGCATTTGCCGCCCGCGTAGTGGATGCGTCAACCGCGGCCACGGCATGTTCGACCTGCAAGGGACGGGAGCCTTGCGCACGGCCCGCGCGTGGCTTGCGCCTTTCGCTCGTCACGAATGCACGGCATAATGGCGTATGCAATTGACCTCGCGCCTCGACCTGATGAACTGGCTGGCCGGCCAGGGTCTTACAGGCCTACCCGAATCCGATCTGTTGCGCGGCTTCTGCGAGCGCTGCCGCGCCGAAGGGCTGGAACTCTCGCGCGGGCTCGTCGTCATCGATACGCTGCATCCGATCTACGAGGGCCGCGCTTTCCGCTGGAGCGATACGCCGACCAACGAGAGCGACGTCCTCGAATACGGCTCGACCGCGGAGGGCGACGCGGCCAAGAACTGGCGTCGCTCGGTGTTCTTTCATCTGCTCGAACATGGCGACGACGAGATGGTGATCGACCTCGCCGACGCGCCGTCGCTCGATTTCTCGCAGATCGGCGAACTTGCGGAGAAAGGCCACCGGCATTTCCTCGCTTTCGTGCATCGTTTCGGCGAGACCGGCGCGCTCGGGCAGATGGACTGCCTCTACTCCGGCTGGACCACGCGGCGTGAAAGCGGCTTCAGCGAACCGGAGCTCGTCGCGCTGCGCGATCTCGTGCCGGTGCTGGGGCTCGCGATCAAGTCGGCGCAACAGGTCGACATCGTGCGCACGCTCGGCCGGGTCTATCTCGGCCGCGATGCCTCCGAGCAGGTGCTGCGCGGGCGCATCTCGCGCGGCGTCACCGAGCGCATCAACGCCGTGCTGTGGTATTCGGATTTGCGCGGCTCGACCGGGATCAGCGAGAGCATCGGCCCCGACGAGATCATCCCGTTCCTCAACGACTATGCGCAGGCCGTGATCGATGCGATCCACGACGCTGGCGGCGATGTGCTGAAGCTGATCGGCGACGGCGTGCTCGCGATGTTCACCGGTGAAGACATGGCGCATGCGCGGCGCGCGGCGCTGCGCGCCGAACACCTCTCCCGCAAGAACGTCGCGGCGCTGAACCTGCGACGGGAGGCCGAGGGCCGTCCCACCACGTCCGCCTATATAGGCCTGCATGTCGGCGAGGTCTTCTACGGAAATATCGGCAGCGAGGACCGGCTTGATTTCACCGTGGTCGGCCCGACCGTGAACGAGGTCAGTCGCATCGCCTCGATGAGCCGTTCTGTCGATCGCGAGCTGCTGGCGTCGGCAGAATTCTACAAGGGCCTCGACGCCGCCGGCCGCCGCTACCTCGTCTCCACCGGCCGCTACGCGCTCCGCGGCATCGGCCGCGCGCAGGATCTCTACACGCTCGATCCGGAGGTCGACGCGAGCGAGCCGGTGACGGGGAGTTACGAGCGGTATCTGGCGAACTAGGCCGGCAGTCTCAGCGTACTCCGTCATTGCGAGTTGGAGGCGAGGGCGATGCTAAAGCGCGATGAGATGAGGATGAATCATCATCGCGCTTTAGGTTGTTGTTTGAGCATGATCTTTTCGGAAAACCGCTTCGCACTTTTCCGGATCATGCTTTAGCACCGCGCCGCCGCCTCATCGCCCACCATTTCCGGCTGCCGATCCAGCGCCACCGCGGGCGAGAGCCAAATGACCAGCGCCTGCACGCCGAACACGGCGGCGGCGAGATAGAGGCACGTTTCCGCGCTCCAGATGCCGCCGACGATCGCACCCAGCGCCGAGCCGACCGGGCGGGCGCCGTAGCTCATGATGTTGATGGCGGAGACGCGGCCCAAGAGGCGCGGCGGGGTCACCGACTGGCGCAGCGTCGTGGTCGAGATCACCCACAGGATCGGCCCGACGCCGAGCAGGAAGAAGCTCAAGCCCGCAAGCCAGGGTGAGGGGACCAGCACCGTCAGGGCCATCACCACCGCGGCGACGAAGCCGGTGACGGGGCCGAGGCCGACAACCGTGCCGAACGCGATGCGCTTCATCACGCGCGTGGCGAACAGCGCGCCGATCACCATGCCGACGCCGTACATCGTCAGCACGGTGCCGACGCCGGCAGCGGTCAGGCCGAGGTGACGTACGGCGTAAGGCACGAACACCGCGATCTGCAGGAACCATCCGGTGTTGAAGATGAACTGGGTGATGAAGACCGGCCGCAGCAGCGGATGGTGAAACACGAAGGCCGCGCCTTCGCGGATGTCCTGGAACGGATGCCGCCGCGGAGCCGGTGTGCGGGCGGGCTCGTAGATGCCGGAGAGCAGCACGACGGCGATGGCCGAGAGCGCGGCCGCAAAGCCGAAGGCGGGGCTCGCGCCCCACCACCCTACCAGCGCGCCGCCGAGCGCAGGGCCGCTGGCGAAGGCGATGGTGCGTGCGAGCTCGATCCGCGCATTGGCTGCCGGCAACAGGTCCGAACTCACCAGCGAGGGCACCAGTGCCGGCGCGGCCACGCTGTAGACGACGGTGCCGCACACGGCGGCAAAGCCGAGCAGCGCCAGCAGCGGCAGATTGAGCGCGCCGAGCGCGAGCAGCAGCACGATCGCCGCAAGGGCCGCGGCCCGCAGCGCCTCGGCACCCGCCATCAGCGAGCGGCGGGAGATGCGGTCGGCGAGCAGGCCGGCCGGAATGGCGAACAGGACGAAAGGCAGCGTGAGCGCGGTCTGGAGCAGGCCGGTTTGGCCTTCGGCGACGCCGAGCGTCAGCACCGCGACGATAGGGGCCGCGGCCAGCGCGATCTGTTCGGCCGACTGTGCCGCCAGGTTGGACCAGGCGAGGCGGTTGAATGTCTCGGGGAGGCGCGGGGGAGTTGACATGGCTCATTTCCTGCAAAGTCGAGTTGGCGCCAGTATCCGCCTCCGAGGACGGCCAAACCCACCCGCTTCCCGACAGGGGAACGGCCGCTTGGGGAATCCAGGCGGCTAGATGCAGTTGCAAATGAGTTGCAATAAGGTTCGACTTCGGTATTCTCGCCCTATGGATGCTCGCTCTCCCGATCTGACCCGAGACGCCGCCGGCTGGCGCTCCGACGCGCCTGCTACCAAGAGCCTGGCCGAGGTGAATGCCACGGTCGCAATCCCCATCGCGGGGGTGTGGTGGCGGCGCCTGCTCGCCTTCGTCGGCCCGGGCTATCTGGTCTCGGTGGGCTACATGGACCCCGGCAATTGGGCGACCGATCTCGCCGGTGGGTCCAAGTTCGGCTACACGCTGCTCTCCGTCATCCTGCTCTCGAATTTGATGGCGATCCTGCTGCAATCGCTGGCGGCACGGCTCGGCATCGTCACCGACCGCGACCTCGCGCAGGCCTGCCGCGCGACCTATTCGCCGGCGGTGAACTTCATGCTGTGGCTCGCCTGCGAGGCGGCGATCATCGCCTGCGATCTCGCCGAGGTCATCGGCACGGCGATCGCCCTCAAACTGCTGTTCGGCATTCCCCTGATCGGCGGCGCGCTGATTGCCGCGCTGGATGCCTTCTTGCTGCTCATCCTGATGAATCGTGGCTTCCGTTTCCTCGAAGCCTTCGTCATCGCACTGCTCGTTGTGATCGCAGTCTGCTTCACGGTCCAGCTTGCCGCGGCTGCACCGCCGATTGCCGAGATGCTGAGGGGATTTGTGCCGAAGACCGAGATCTTCACCAACCCCGAGATGCTCTACATCGCGATCGGCATCATCGGCGCCACCGTAATGCCGCATAATCTCTATCTGCATTCGTCGATCGTGCAGACGCGCGCCTATGAGCGCAACGACACCGGCCGGCGCGAGGCGATCAAATGGGCGACGACGGATTCGACCGTCGCCCTGATGCTGGCGCTGTTCATCAATGCCGCGATCCTCGTCGTGGCCGCCGCGACCTTCCACAAGACCGGCCACTCGGATGTCGCCGAGATCGGCCAGGCGTTCGAGCTGCTGTCTCCGCTGCTCGGCCTCGGCATCGCCTCGACGCTATTTGCGGTGGCGCTGCTCGCCTCGGGCCTGAATTCAACGGTGACGGCGACGCTCGCCGGCCAGATCGTGATGGAAGGCTTTCTCGATTTGCGCCTGCCGAGCTGGGCGCGCCGGTTGCTGACGCGCGGCATCGCCATCGTTCCCGTGATCGTCGTCACCGCGATCTATGGCGAGCGCGGCACGGCCGATCTCCTGGTGTTCAGCCAGGTCGTGCTGTCGATGCAGCTTCCCTTCGCCGTCATCCCGCTGGTCCGCTTCGTCTCCGACCGCCGCAAGATGGGCCAGTTCGTCATACCGGTGTGGGTGGCGGCGATCGCGTGGATCGTCGCGGGCATCATCGTGATTTTGAACGTGAAGCTGCTGGCGGATACGCTGTTCGGGTGAGCACACCACGGCTGTCGTCGTCCGGCTTGACCGGACGATCCAGTATTCCAGAGACAGTTGTGACTGAGCCGAGGCGCCGCGGCGTACTGGATGCCCCGGTCAAGCCGGGGCACGACAGAGAGCTAATCCTGCGGCTCGGACGCCGCATCGCCCTGAGCGTCGACGCGCAGCCAACCTGACGGCGCGAGGCGCTGCTGCGGCAGGAAGCGGGCCTTGTAGTCCATCTTCTTCGAGCCTTCGATCCAGTAGCCGAGATAGACGTAAGGCAGCCCTTGCCGGCGAGCGCGGGCGATGTGGTCGAGGATCATGAAGGTGCCCATCGAGCGGCTGACTTCGCCGGGCTCGAAGAACGAATAGACCATCGACAGGCCGTCGCTGAGCACGTCGGTCAGCGCGACCGCGATCAGCTCCTGGCCGCGGCCGGTGATGCCGCTGTCGGGACCGCGCTTGCGGTACTCGATGATGCGGGTCTCGACATGGCTGTCCTCGACCATCATGGCGTAGTCGAGCACGGTCATGTCGGCCATGCCGCCATGGCGGTGACGGGAATCGAGATAGGCGCGGAACACCGAATATTGCTCGGAGGTCGGCACCGCGCTGCGCTGCTCGCCGATGATGTCGGCGTTGCGCGCGATAACTTTTCGGAAATTGCGGGAGGGGCGGAACTCGTTGGCGATCACCCGGACCGAGACGCAGGCGCGGCACTGGTCGCAGGCCGGCCGGTAGGCGATCGACTGGCTGCGACGGAAGCCGCCATGGGTCAGGAGGTCGTTGAGGTCACCGGCGCGCTCACCCACGAGGTGCGTAAACACCTTGCGCTCGTGCCGGCCCGGCAGATACGGGCACGGGGACGGCGCCGTGAGGTAAAATTGGGGTGTGTCGCGCGAGTGCTGGGTCAAGGGACGTCGTGGGCCTCCAAAATGAGCATCAGCATCGCGCTACAAAAGCCCCCGGTCAATCGGTCTAGTCGGCAGGTCAGATCGGTCAGCTTAGCGGGTCAAGGTTGATAGGTTCTTGATCCAAAAAGGTCCCTGATCAAAAGGTCCCTGATCAAAAGGTCCTGGCGCCTTGAGGCACCGGCGCACGAACGGAATTGTTGATCACGACCGTTCCAAGCACGAAATCCTGCAGCAAGCGCCTGCGGCCGTTGAACAGCCCGACCAGCACCACGAAGGGCGACAGGAACGAGACGGTTACCCAGAACAGCACGGCGTGGGTGGCGCCGAGCACGAAATAGCCGGGTGCGCCGTACCAGGTGCGCAACTCCAGATCCATCAAGCGCATGCCGATGGTCGCGGACGACGGGCCGCCGATGCAGGCGCCGTAATAGACGATGGCCCAGATCACGGAGGCCGGCCAGGCCAGCCAGAACAGCGCCCAGCCGATGCCGAGCGTGACCACGCCGAACACCGCGATGAAGAGGTAGCCGAGGATTACCGGCACCGAGATCACGATCATGTCGATCAGGAAGGCGAACACCCGCCGCGTCGCAACGCCGCGGAACAGTTCCGGGTGCAGATAGGGATCGTAAGCGTGCGGCTGCGCCCCACCGCCATTGCGCCAGGCATTGCCCGAATCCGAATAAGACATGACCGTCCTCCCGAAGGAAACTCCCTGGCTGGACATGGGAACAGGCAGTCCGCGTGCCAAGGGCGCCGGGATTAACAAGCCGAAATATTCCGGCGATTCGGGGGCGGTGGGGGCTGGTCGTGAGGGGCGATGCTGGCGCCTCGCATCAGTCGTCCCGGCGATGGGGCTTACCCTTGCGCCCGCAGCTTCTCCGCCACCCTCGGCGCGAAGTAGCTCAGCACACCATCCGCGCCGGCGCGCTTGAAGGCGAGGAGGCTCTCCATCATGGCGCGGTCGCCGTCGAGCCAGCCGTTGTTGGCGGCTGCCGCAATCATCGCGTATTCGCCGGAGACCTGATAGGCGAAGGTCGGCATCGCAAACGTGTCCTTCACGCGGCGGACGACGTCGAGATAGGGCATGCCGGGCTTCACCATCACCATGTCGGCGCCCTCGGCGATGTCGAGCTCGACCTCGCGCAACGCCTCGTCGGTATTGGCGCTGTCCATCTGGTAGGTGCGCTTGTCGCCGGTGAGCGTCTTGGCCGAGCCGATGGCGTCGCGGAACGGGCCGTAGAAGGCCGAGGCGTACTTTGCGGCATAGGCCATGATCTGCACGTCAAGCAGACCGGTGTGATCCAGGCCCTCGCGGATCGCGGCGACGCGGCCGTCCATCATGTCGGAGGGCGCGATGATGTCGCAGCCGGCTTCGGCCTGCACCAGGGCCTGACGCACCAGCACTGCGACCGTCTCGTCGTTCAGGATCTTGCCGTCGGAGATCAGGCCGTCATGGCCGTGGCTGGTGAAGGGATCGAGCGCGACGTCGCAGAGAATGCCGATCTCCGGAAACTCCTTCTTGATCGCGCGCACCGCCTGACAGACCAGATTGTTCGGGTTGGTGGCTTCCGAGCCTTCCTCGTCGCGCAGGGACGGGTCGGTGTAGGGAAACAGCGCGAGGCAGGGGATGGTGAGCTTCATCGCGCGCTCGGCTTCGCGCACGGCCTGGTCGACGCTGAGGCGGTCGACGCCCGGCATCGAGGCGATCTGCTCGCGCCTGTTGTTGCCGTCGATCAGGAACAGCGGCCAGATCAAATCGTCGGTGGTGAGCACGTTCTCGCGCACCATGCGCCGGGCCCATTCGGCCTTGCGGTTGCGGCGCGGGCGGACGGTCAGATCGAGGGCAGGGGAGGCGCCAGCGCCATCCCGGCGCGAAACTTCGCGCAATTCGATCGGACGTCCGTATTTGATCGCCATCACTCTTCCTCCGGCTGGAATTATTCTTATACCAGCTCGCATGGTTCCCGTCACCGCGGCTTGACCTGCCGCAAGGCAAAGAAGTGACTTGGGCAGCCGAAGTGACCTGGGCAGCCGATTGATTTTGCGGGGCAAAGCAGCCAGAAGGGGCCATGTCCGAGATCTCCACCCGCGATGCGGCCCGCGAAACTGCCAGGGACGCCGTCCGAGACAATGCCAGAGACAACGCAATGTCGGTGGCGGCGATCTCGTCGGAGCGGACTGAGTCCGACGACAATGTCTGGACGCGCCGGCTCGTGCTGTTCCTGCGGATGATGGCGCTGCTCTCGATCCTGAAAGGTCTCTATCACTGGGCGCAGGTCACCGGCTTCGTCGGCGGCGAGGACGAGGCGTTCGAGAACCAGGCGATGGCCTGGCAGGCCGCCACCGTCTACTTCGCCGTGATCGAGCTCGTTGCCGCGGTTGGCCTCTGGCTCGCCACGCCTTGGGGCGCGGTGGTGTGGCTGACCACCGTGGTGTCGATGGCGGTGATCGAGCTGATGTTCCCGGGCATCTACGGCGGTAGCCTGATCGTGGTCGGGGTCGAAGCCTTCATGCTGGCCGCCTATCTCGCGCTCGCGTGGATGGCCGCACGCGAACGGCCGCCATAGGCGAAGTCGTCCCAAGCAAAAATACTCTCGTGCCCCGGACGCGATGCAGCGTGCCGCGCTCGGGGCGTGGTGCGTCGCAGAGCCGGGGCCCATTTCTCGGCGATCTCGCCTTGTGACATCTGGGTCCCGGCTCTGCGCTCCGCTTCGCTGTGCTGGTCCGGGACATGAGAATGTCGCGCTTGGTTGACCGCTGGTTGCCTAAAATTCGAGGTAACTTTTCGTTGACTCCGTGCATTCCGCCACAGCTCTTACGCGGCCGTTTCGAAACGGGGCGGGGCTGTTCTGGAATGCGACAATCGGGGCGGACGGAGGGTGAACAGGACCTTGCGAGAGTCAACAGAGGGTTGCGAAAAGTACTTGTGGCACAGGCTTAATCCGCAATTCACTGTCTTAAATTCATGATCTCTTTATTCTCTTATTTAAGCCGATCTTCAAACGAGCCCCTTAAGTTGCACCTATCAGACGGGACACAAGTTTCGTCGAATGAGTGTCGATAAAAACGACAACAGGGGAAGTGTCATGATGAAAGCCGTCGCAACTGCGGCAGATACCGCAGAGCGCGTCTCCGGCCAGCAGGGTTCGGTGCAGACGCTCTATCTGGAAGCTTTGACTCTGGTGGAGCGGCTGCATCGCCGGCTGCTCGACGTCATCAAGGACGAGTTCGATCGCCGCGGCCGTGCGGACATCAACTCGGTGCAGGCGCTCCTGCTCTACAACATCGGCGACAAGGAGCTGACCGCGGGCGAACTGCGCACGCGCGGTTATTACCTCGGCTCCAACGTCTCCTACAATCTGAAGAAGCTCGTCGAGCTCGGCTTCCTCGATCATCAGCGCTCGCGCGTCGATCGCCGCTCGGTGCGCATCCGCCTGACGCCGCAGGGCCAGGAAGTTCGTCGCATCGTCGATTCGCTCTACCAGAAGCACGTCAAGACGGTGGAGCAGGTCGGCGGCATCTCGGGCGAGGAGTTCTCGACCCTCAACAAGTCGCTGCACCGCCTCGAGCGGTTCTGGACCGACCAGATCCTGTATCGTCTCTGAGCTCTTTCGACGGGACTTGGCCAAGCCGGCCCACAACAAGACCGGCAAGCCTCCCGAAACGTGCCTGAACCTCCCCAAGCGCGCCGGCCCGGCTCTGCCCGGACCGGTGCGTTTTGTCATTTCGCGGTTGCGAAAAAAATCGCCAACCGTTGGGAACGAGTTCCCGGTTCGGCGCTTATCCCCTCCGGATCGGAGGCTGACGATGCTGGTCGAGCGCGGCTTGGGGACGATGAAGGTGGAACTCGTGAGCGAGGCCTATGCCATTGCCGCGAACTATCTTCGCCGCTCCGGCGCGATCCCCGACACCCTCGTCACCGACGAGCGCCTGCTGGAGATCGTCATCAAGCTGCTCCAGCGCGGCGAATTCAACAAGATCAGGCTGGCCAACAAAGCCATCGTCAGGTTCGAGGCGCAGTCCGAGGCCAAAGCGGTTGCCTGATCAAAACTCCCAAACTCGGCAAGAACCAGAGGGTGCCATGGAAGCTGCCATCGACCGCATCATGCAGACCTATGACCTGCTCGCCAACCGCACCTCAGCGGCGAGCGCTGAGGCGAGGGCCAAGGTCACGAACTATCTCCATACGTTGATGGAAGCCGGCGAGAAGGACACCCACAGGTTGACGGTGTGCGGCCTGACCTATCTGCGCCAGCTCGACGGCAGCGTGGACCCGGTGAAGGCGGGGTATACCGGGCTGTGACGGGACGCTGGCTTCGGCCGGCGGTGCCGGCGCGAAGTTTGAGGCTCAAAGCGGCCCCATTCCGGATGTTCGCGGACGGGGTGGTCCCTTAGAGCCGCCCCAGTGTCGAAACCTTCGATCCCCACCATATCTTGCATAAATCTCAGGCCCGACCCGCAACTACTTGGCCGGGGGCGGGCGATGTGGTAGATCGCGCTCGCCGCTTCCGATCGCCACACCAGACCCGCCCGTAGCCCGCCAACAGGCTGCGGCGGTGGAGATATTCGCAAGATGACCTTCGCCAAAACCGCCTCCGCACCCGATTCGTTTTTCACCGCCTCGCTCGAGCAGGCCGACCCGGAAATCGCAGCCGCCATCAAGGGCGAGCTCGGCCGGCAGCGCCATGAGGTCGAGCTGATCGCCTCCGAGAACATCGTCAGCCGTGCCGTGCTGGAAGCGCAGGGTTCGGTGATGACCAACAAATACGCGGAAGGCTATCCGGGCGCGCGCTATTACGGCGGTTGTGAGTGGGTCGACGTCGCCGAGAACCTCGCGATCGATCGCGCCAAGAAGCTGTTCGGCGCCAACTTCGCCAACGTGCAGCCGAACTCCGGCAGCCAGATGAACCAGGCGGTGTTTCTGGCGCTGCTTCAGCCCGGCGACACTTTCATGGGCCTCGATCTTGCGGCCGGCGGCCATCTCACCCACGGCTCGCCCGTCAACATGAGCGGCAAGTGGTTCAAGGCGGCGCACTACACCGTGCGCCGCGAGGACCAGATCATCGACATGGACGCGGTCGCCAAGCAGGCCGAGGAGGTCAAGCCGAAGCTGATCGTGGCCGGCGGCTCGGCCTATTCGCGCGCCTGGGATTTCAAACGGTTCCGCGAGATCGCGGACAGCGTCGGCGCGTACCTCTTGGTGGACATGGCGCACTTCGCGGGCCTCGTGGCCGGCGGCGTGCATGCCTCGCCCGTGCCGCATGCCCACGTCACCACCACCACGACGCACAAATCGCTGCGCGGTCCGCGCGGCGGCCTGATGCTGTGGAATGACGAGGCGCTGACCAAGAAGTTCAACTCGGCGATCTTCCCCGGCTTGCAGGGCGGGCCCCTGATGCACGTGATCGCGGCGAAGGCGGTCGCCTTTGGCGAGGCGCTGCGGCCGGACTTCAAGGTCTATGCCAAGAACGTCGTCGAGAACGCCAAGGCGCTGGCTGAGGCGATGAAGAGCCACGGGTTCGACATTGTCTCCGGCGGCACCGATAACCATCTGATGCTCGTTGACCTCCGGCCGAAGGGCCTGAAGGGAAACACCTCGGAGAAGGCACTGGTCCGCGCCGCCATCACTTGCAACAAGAACGGCATTCCCTTCGACCCCGCGTCGCCGTTTGTCACCTCCGGTATTCGGCTGGGCACGCCGGCGGCAACCACCCGCGGTTTCGGCGTCGCTGAATTCCAGCAGGTCGGTGGCATGATCGCCGAAGTCCTGAACGCGATCGCGCAGTCCGACGACGGCAAGGCGCCGCTGGTCGAAGCCGCGATCAAGGAACGGGTCAAGGCGCTCACTGATCGGTTTCCGATCTACCAGTAAGGTTGGGCTAAACGGATGCGCTGCCCGAACTGCAACAGTCTCGATACGCAGGTAAAGGACTCGCGTCCGACCGAGGACTCTTCCGTGATCCGCAGGCGGCGCGTGTGCGTCGCCTGCAATTTTCGCTTCACCACTTTCGAGCGCGTGCAATTGCGCGAGCTCACGGTGATCAAGCGCAACGGCCGTCGTGTGCCGTTCGACCGCGACAAGCTGATGCGCTCGGTGTCGATCTCCTTGCGCAAGCGGCAGGTCGAGCCGGAGCGGGTGGAAAAGATGGTCTCCACCATCGTGCGCGAGCTCGAGACCGGGGGTGAGGCCGAAATCTCCTCCGAGGTGATCGGCGAGACCGTGATGGAGCACCTGCGCACGCTCGACGACGTCGCCTATGTGCGCTTTGCCTCGGTCTACCGCAATTTCCGCGAGGCCAAGGATTTCGCCGACGTGCTCGGCGAGCTCTCCGGTGAGGAGCAAGCGCGGCTCGCCGCGATCCGCAAATGATCTTCCGCATCCTGGAGGATCAATTCGCGCAGAAGGCCCGCGAGTCCAAGGATACCGATCGGCGCTTCATGCAGTTGGCGCTTGCGCTCGGCCGGCGCGGGCAGGGGCGCACCTGGCCCAATCCGGCCGTGGGTGCCGTCATCGTCAAGGATGGCGTCATCGTCGGCCGCGGCTGGACCCAACCTGGCGGTCGTCCCCATGGCGAGCCTGAAGCGCTGCGGCGTGCAGGCGAGGCCGCGCGCGGCGCCACGCTCTACGTCACGCTGGAGCCGTGTTCGCATTTCGGCAAGTCGCCACCTTGCGCCGACGCGGTGATCGCGGCTGGCATCACGCGGGTGGTGGCAGCGATCGAGGATCCCAATCCGGAAGTCGCCGGTCAGGGCCATGCGCGCCTGCGCGCCGCCGGAATCACGGTGGATGTGGGTCGGTGCGCGGCGGAGGCCGCCTTCGACCACGCCGGGCATTTCCGCCGCATCCGCGATCGCCGCCCGCATGTGATCCTGAAGCTCGCGGTCTCGCCCGACGGCAAGATCGGTGCGGCCGGCGGCAAGCCGGTCGCGATCACCGGCGAGGCCGTGCGCAACCGCGTGCATCTGCTGCGTGCGCAGAGCGATGCGATCCTGGTCGGCATCGGCACGGTGATGGCGGACGATCCGCAGCTCAACTGCCGCCTGCCGGGCATGGAAGCACGTTCTCCCGTGCGCGTCGTGCTCGACCAGAGCCTGCGCATTTCCGGCGCGACCAAGCTCGTGGGCTCCGCGCGTGAGATTCCGCTGTGGGTGGTGGGTTCTGAGCTCGCAGACGCCGCGGCCGCCACGCGGCTCGGCGCTGCAGGCGCGCAGGTGACCCGCGTGCCGCCCGGCAACGCCTCGGGGCTCGATCTTCCGGCCGTGCTGCATGCATTGGCCGGGAAGGGCATCACGCGGCTAATGGTCGAGGGAGGCAGCCGCGTTGCGGCGTCCTTCATCGCCGCTGACCTCGTTGACGAGGTCTGGCTGTTCCGCGGCGCGGAAGAGGTCGGCAGTAGCGGCGTCGATGCGCTCGATGCATTGCCCCTGTCGAAAATCACGCAGTCGCAGGCCTACAAGGTTCGTGCTAGCGAGACATTCGACAACGATACTCTCACCATCTACGAGCGCACCTGACATGTTCACCGGCATTGTCACCGATATCGGCGAGATCGTCGGCTTCAAGCCGACGGCGCAGGGCCAGTTGCACCGGCTGCGCATCGCCTGCCGCTACGATCAGACCACCATAGCCGACGGCGCCTCGATCGCCTGCAACGGCGTCTGCCTGACGGTGGTTGCTTCCGGCGTCGAAGGCGGCAAAGACTCTGCTCAAAGGACTTGGTTCGAGGTCGATGCCGCGGCCGAGACGCTGGCGCTGACGACCGCAAAGCACTGGCGGGTCGGCACGAGGCTTAACCTCGAGCGTGCGCTCAAGATCGGCGACGAGCTTGGCGGGCATATCGTCGCCGGCCATGCCGATGGCATCGCGACCCTCGTCAGCCGCGAGGACTTGCCCGACATGGCGCGGTTCGAGCTCTCGACGACGCGGGAGCTGGCGCGGTTCATCGCGACCAAAGGCTCGATCACGCTCGACGGCGTGTCGCTGACGGTTAATACGGTGAAGGACGTGACCTTTTCGGTGCTGATCATCCCGCACACCCTGACGGTCACGACGATCGGCGGCTGGAAGGCGGGCACCGAGGTCAATATCGAGGTCGACCTGATGGCTCGCTACGCGGCGCGGCTGACGGAAATGAAGTGACTGCGTCTTTAAACTTGGCTTACCCGCTGGTGGCGACTACATAGCGCCAACCCCTGTGAAACGGATTTGACGATGGCAGACGCGCGGCGCGCACCCCTGAAGGACCAGACCGACATCTCCGGCGCACGCGCGCTGATTGTCGAAGCGCGGTTCTATGACGATCTCCAGGACGCGCTGCTGGATGGCGCGGTGGCCGAGCTGAAGGCGGCGGGCCTGACCCATGATATCATCACGGTTCCCGGCGCGCTGGAGATCCCGGCGGCGGTGGCGATCGCTATCGATGCCGCGGCTGCCAATGGCAAGCCCTATGACGCCGCGATCGCGCTCGGCTGCGTGATCCGCGGCGACACCATCCATTTCGAGATCGTCTCGCAGGAATCCTCGCGCGCGCTGATGGACCTCGCGGTGGCGCGAAAGCTGCCGCTCGGCAACGGTATCCTCACCGTCAACACCGAGGCACAGGCCTGGGCGCGGGCGCGCGCCAGCGAGCTCAACAAGGGCGGCGATGCCGCGCGTGCCGCACTTGCGATGTTGCGCATCAAGCGCCGCCTGGCGCGGGCTTGATCATGGCCGACAACAGCAAAAAGCCTCCGGTCGGCACGGAGAAGAAGGCGAACCGGCGCGGTGCGGCGCGGCTCGCAGCCGTGCAGGCGCTCTACCAGATGGACATCGCGGGCGCTGGCATCAACGATATTTTTGCGGAGTTCGAGAGCCACTGGCTCGGCAACGAGGTCGAGGGCGACACCTATCTCCCGGCGGAAGCGGCGTTCTTCCGCGACGTCGTCTCCGGTGTCGTGCGCGACCAGAAGAAGCTCGATCCTCTGATCGACGAGGCGCTGTCGAAGGGCTGGCCGTTGAAGCGCATCGAAGCGATCCTGCGCGCGGTGCTGCGGGCCGGGGCCTACGAATTGGAGCACCGCAAGGACGTGCCGGGGCGCGTTGTGGTCTCCGAATATGTCGACGTCGCCAACGCCTTCGTCGATCGTGAGGAGACCGGCATGGTCAACGCGGTGCTCGACCAGATCGGCCGCCAGTTTCGCGGTGACGAGTTCGGGCGGGGGTAATCACACATTCCGCTGTCATCACCCGCGAAGGCGGGTGATCCAGTACGCCGCGGCAGCGGTTATTGATATCGGGCGTCTCGGCGTACTGGATCGCCCGGTCAAGCCGGACGATGACAGTGGAGTTTGGGGCTAGCGCCGATGACGAACGCACCAGAAACCTCCGGCGAAGACACCCTCATCGCGCGCTATTTCAAGCCGCTTGCGACTGATCCCGGCGCGCTGGGGCTGGTGGACGATGCCGCCATCCTGCAGTCACTCGGCGAGGACATCGTCGTCACCACCGACGCGGTGGTCGAGGGCGTGCATTATCTTGCCACCGATCCGCCCGACACCATCGCGCGCAAGGCGCTGCGGGTGAACCTGTCCGATCTCGCGGCCAAGGGCGCGATCCCTGCCGGCTTCGTGCTGACGCTGGCGCTGCGCAGCAAGGAGGATTCCTGGCTCAGGCCGTTCGCGGATGCTCTGGGCGAAGACGCGAAAACCTTTGCCTGTCCGCTGCTCGGCGGCGATACGGTCTCCACGCCGGGGCCGCAGATGATCTCGATCACAGCCTTCGGCCGCGTGCCGCGGGGGCGGATGGTCGGCCGCACCGGCGCGAGGCCGGGCGACCGCATCCTGGTAACGGGGACGATCGGTGACGCCGCGCTTGGCCTCGACGTGCTCAAGGGCGGCACGGTGGCGAGTGCGCTGGCCTCCGATCCGCACGCGCGCGAGATGCTGATCTCGCGATATCGCGTGCCGCAGCCGCGCAATGCTCTCGCGCAGGCCGTGCGGGACCATGCGACGGCTGCGATGGATGTCTCCGACGGCCTTGCCGGAGATCTGACAAAGCTCTGTGCGGCATCAGGCGTCTCGGCCACGATCGACGTGGCGAGCGTGCCGCTCTCGGCTGCTGCGGCCGGCCTGATCGCGGGCAACATCGTTTGCGTCGAGACGCTGCTTGCCGGGGGCGACGATTACGAGGTGCTGTGCACCGTTCCGCCGGCGCAATGCGACACGCTGATTGCCTTTGGGCGGGCTGCAGGTCTTTCCGTCACCGCCATCGGCACGATCGTCGCGGGCCATGAGCGGCCGCGCTTCCTGGACGGGCAGGGTCAGGAACTGGTCTTGAAGCGGCTGTCCTACAGCCACTTCTAGGAATTGCTCCAAACCGGCGTCCGGGCTCTCAAGACGGGCTTAAATACCTGCCGAGATCGGCTTTTCGGCCTTATCCGGCGTTGCACCCTCAATTTGATTTTGGCAAGCTCGTGACCGACTAGGGCCGCCCCTTCGGGCAGGGGGCGGCCTTGTTCACAATCAAGGCGCCGCACCGCACGACGGAAGAACAAAAGGCGCCGGGGGTACGTTCATCAAGGATCTGAGGCAAAAAATCACATGACAGCATTATGGTTGATTGTGCTCTGCGGAGTGCTTTCCGTCGTCTACGCGATCTGGGCGACGTCTTCGGTTTTGAGTGCGGATGCGGGGTCGCCGCGCATGCAGGAGATCGCGGAGGCAGTACGCGAAGGCGCACAGGCCTACCTGCGGCGTCAGTACACCACGATCGGTATGGTCGGGATCGTCATCTTCGTGCTGCTTGCCTATCTCCTCGGTCTCTACGTCGCGGTCGGTTTTGCCATCGGCGCCATCCTGTCGGGGGCGGCCGGGTTCATCGGCATGAACGTCTCGGTTCGCGCCAATGTGCGCACCGCCCAGGCCGCGACGACATCACTCGCCGGCGGTCTCGAGCTCGCCTTCAAGGC
Source organism: Bradyrhizobium nivariense (assembly GCF_029846715.1). GTDB lineage: Bacteria > Pseudomonadota > Alphaproteobacteria > Rhizobiales > Xanthobacteraceae > Bradyrhizobium. The sequence continues at coordinate 28,099 of NZ_JARVWW010000018.1, read as the reverse complement.
GGGTGCGATCACCGGTATGCTGGTGGCGGGTCTCGCGCTGCTCGGCGTGACCCTTTATTTCGGCTTCCTGGTCCATTCGCTGAAGCTCGCGCCTGACAGCCGTGTCGTCGTCGATGCCATGGTGGCGCTCGGCTTCGGCGCCTCGCTGATCTCGATCTTCGCCCGTCTCGGCGGCGGCATCTTCACCAAGGGAGCGGACGTCGGCGGCGACCTCGTCGGCAAGGTCGAGGCCGGCATCCCCGAGGACGATCCGCGCAATCCGGCCACCATCGCCGACAACGTCGGCGACAATGTCGGCGACTGCGCCGGCATGGCCGCCGACCTGTTCGAGACCTATGCGGTGACCGCGGTCGCCACCATGGTCTTGGCGGCGATCTTCTTCGCCAAGACGCCGATCCTCTCCAACATGATGACGCTGCCGCTCGCGATCGGCGGCATCTGCATCATCACCTCGATCATCGGCACGTTCTTCGTGAAGCTCGGGCCGAGCCAGTCCATCATGGGCGCGCTCTACAAGGGCCTGATAGCAACCGGCATCCTGTCGCTGGTCGGCATCGCCGGGGTGATCTACTCCCTGATCGGCTTCGGCAAGCTCGACGGCGTCGACTACACCGGCATGGCCCTGTTCGAGTGCGGCGTGGTCGGCCTCGTCGTCACCGCGCTGATCATCTGGATCACCGAATACTACACCGGCACCGACTATCGTCCGGTGAAGTCGATCGCCCAGGCCTCGGTGACCGGCCACGGCACCAACGTGATCCAGGGCCTTGCCATCTCGATGGAAGCGACCGCGCTGCCCGCGATCGTCATCATCGCCGGCATCCTCGTCACCCACAGCCTCGCCGGCCTGTTCGGCATCGCGATCGCGACCGCCACCATGCTGGCGCTCGCCGGCATGGTCGTCGCGCTCGACGCGTTCGGCCCGGTAACCGACAACGCCGGCGGCATTGCCGAGATGGCGGGCCTGCCGAAGGAGGTGCGCAAGTCGACCGACGCGCTTGATGCGGTCGGCAACACCACCAAGGCGGTGACCAAGGGCTACGCGATCGGCTCCGCCGGTCTCGGTGCGCTGGTGCTGTTCGCGGCCTACAACGAGGACCTCAAGTTCTTCGTTGCGGACTCCGCGCACCACGCCTACTTCGCCGGCGTCAAACCGGACTTCTCGCTCAACAACCCCTACGTCGTGGTGGGCCTGCTGTTCGGTGGCCTGTTGCCGTATCTGTTCGGCGCGATGGGCATGACCGCAGTGGGGCGCGCGGCGAGCGCGATCGTCGAGGAGGTGCGCCGACAGTTCCGCGAGAAGCCGGGCATCATGCAGGGCACCGACAAGCCGGATTACGGCAAGGCGGTCGACCTGCTGACCAAGGCTGCGATCAAGGAGATGATCATCCCCTCGCTGCTGCCGGTGCTGTCGCCCATCGTCGTCTACTTCCTGATCTACGCCATCGCGGGCGGCGGCGCGGCCGGCAAGTCGGCGGCGTTCTCGGCCGTCGGTGCGATGCTGCTCGGCGTGATCGTGACGGGTCTGTTCGTCGCGATCTCCATGACCTCGGGCGGCGGCGCCTGGGACAACGCCAAGAAGTACATTGAGGACGGTCATTTCGGCGGCAAGGGTAGTGATGCTCACAAGGCGGCCGTGACCGGCGACACCGTCGGCGATCCCTACAAGGACACGGCCGGCCCCGCGGTGAACCCGATGATCAAGATCACGAACATCGTGGCGCTTCTGCTGCTCGCGATCCTCGCGCACTGAACCAGAGGCAGCGTTGCTGCGACAAACCCGCGGTGCAAGCCGCGGGTTTTTTGTCGGCTGCCAGTCGGATGCGGCGATTTCCGGAGAGGTTGGTCACCATGAAGTTCGAGATGACCAGGTGCAATCAGTGCGGCAGCGATATGCCGATGGGCACGACCCTCTGTCCAAGCTGCGGTAAAGCGCAAACCGGAGCCAGGAGATCAGGGTCGCTTCAGCCACGCACCCTCTTGGCGGTCGCATTGGCTGCGGCGGTGCTCCTCGTTTTCAACTGGATCAAAGCCCCGGCGCCGCAGACCGAACCCATCACTGCACGTCCATCTGCAGTCCTTCCTTCTGGATGATGCCGGCGAACTTCTTCGTCTCGGCGTCCACGAAGGCGGCAAACTGGTCGGGGGTGCCGTAGTCGGCGCGGGCGCCCATGGCGGCGATGTTCTTCTTGATGTCGTCGCGCTCCAGCATCGCCTTCACCTGGAGATTGAGCGCCTCGAGCACCGGCGCCGGGACGCCCTTCGGCAGGAAAACCGAGAACCACGACGAGACGTCGAAAGCCGCGAGCTCCGGCGCGCTCTCGCGCATGGTCGGCAGGTTCGGCGCGAGGTCGCTACGCTCGGTCGTGGTGACGCAGAGGCCGGTGAGGGTGCCGTTCTGCACCTGCGGCAGGCTCGGATAGAGGTTGTCGAACAGAATCTGGATGTCGCCGGCAAGGGCCGCCTGGAGCGCGGGACCGGCGCCGCGGAACGGGATATGCGTCATCTTCAGGCCGGTGAGCTGGAGAAACCAGGCGCCGGTGAGGTGAGGGCTCTGGCCGACGCCGGAGGAGGCGTAGCTGAGCTTGTCCGGATTGGCCTTGAGATAGGCGACCAGCTCGGCGATCGACTTGATGCCGGTCTTCGGATGCGCCGAGACGATGTTCGGGATCCGGATCATGTTGGAGACCGGCTGGAGCTGGTCCGGCTTGTAGGTGAGGTTCTTGAAGATGCTGTAGGCGATCGCGTTCGGACCGGGATTGCCGATCAGGATGGTGTGGCCGTCCGGCTTGGCGCGGACCACCTCGGCCGTGCCGATCGTCCCGCCGCCGCCGGAGCGGTTTTCCACCACAGCCGACTGGCCCCAGGCCGTTTGCAGATGCGCGGCCAGGAGCCGGCCCATCACGTCGGTCGAACCGCCGGCGGCAGCCGGCACGACGAGGCGGACGTTTTCGGTGGGTTTCCAGTCTGCCAGGCTCGATCGCGGCAGGATCGCCGCGGCCGAGAGGCCGGCAGCACCGGTGAGCACGCGACGGCGGGACAGCAATTTATTGGACACGAATCCACTCCCTGCTTCTTGTTTTGCAGGGAGCGTATGGAACCGGATGCACAACGGCAAGTCGCACGAAGCGGCACGACGCCGCAGGCTGAAGGCTCAGTTAAAGCTGAGGAGCTTGAAGATCGGCGTGAGGTAGCTCATCTCCTGGCCCGACGTCGCCGTGGTGCGGCTGATGAAGTCGAAGATCTTGCCGTCCTGGAGGCCGTAATTCGCAAGCCGGCGCACGCGCCGGTTCTTGTCGAAGTAGACGGCGATGACGCGCTGGTCGACCACCTTCTGGTTCATGAAGGCGACCACGCGCTCCGAACGCTGCGAGATGTAATAGAACACTTCGCCGTCGAGGGTTGCGACCGTGGAGGGCGTGCCCATCACGATCAGCACCTGGTCCTGGCTCGCGCCGATCGGAATCTGCTCCAGCGCGCCGGGCGGCAGGATGTAACCCTTTTGGAACTGCTCGCCGGTGCAGCCGGCAAGCGCAACGCCAACCAGCGCCGCGGCCGCGAACAGGCGCAAGCCGCGCCAACGTGCTTGAAAGCCGCGCCGCTTGTCTGCGCGCAGGTTGGTCTGCTTCGTTATCGTCATAGCGGAACTGATTCCGTCCCCTTGCGTCGCGTGAGGCGCTGAAGTACCGGGCAGGGGCTCTGAATGCAACACGCGCGCGCCCGCTTGCGGAAACCACAATGCTTTGGCCGTTCAATCACTTCAGGAAACCCCGCCTAGCCCCGCCGGGCACCATTGAAGCCATCTATGGCATGATCGTGACGCAGGCGCGAGAACCCATATTTTACCGCGACTTGGGCGTGCCGGATACGGTTAATGGGCGTTTCGACCTGTTGCTGCTGCATCTCTGGCTGCTGCTGCGCCGCCTGCGCACGGTCCAGGGCGCTCCCCAACAAGGCGCCACCGAGCTGTCGCAGGCGCTGTTCGACCGCTTCTGCGAGGACATGGACGACAATCTGCGCGAGATGGGGATAGGCGACCAGACCGTGCCGAAGCGGATGCGGGCCTTCGGCGAGGCCTTTTACGGCCGGGTCCAGGCCTATGATCAGGCCATGGACGGCGGCGGCGAGGCGCTGGCATCGGCGATCTGCAAGAATATCTTGAATGGGGCCGGCATGGACCAGGCGCGGCGGCTCGCGGCCTATGCCAGGGCTAGCGAGGCCGATCTCGGCCGGACCGGCGAGGCCGCACTGCTGGGTGCGTCCTTCAAGTTTCCTCCAGCGTTCCCTGAGGATGTTACGCCATGAGCCGACCGATTACAGGATCCGGGCCCGATCCCTGGCGGGTGCCCGTCATCGTTGCACAGGTCCCCGACACCGGTCTGCATCGCAAGCTCGAGGCATCGGCCGCCGAGCGGCAGGCGATGGCCGAGACGGCAGGCTTGCGGGAGGTCCTCTCTGTCCAGGCCGCCTTCGATGTCGTGCCGAAAAGCGGCAACCGGATCCAGGTCACGGGGCACGTCCGCGCCCGGATCGGCCAGACCTGCGTGGTTACGCTCGACCCCATGGAGAGCGAGATCGAGGAGGAGGTGGACCTGATATTTGCCCCCGAGGCCGAGGTACGCCGCCTGGCCGACCTGATCGAGGAGGGGCAGGACGATAAGGAGCATGTCGCCGACCCGCCGGAGGCAATCGTCAATGGCATCATCGACCTCGGCCGGCTCGCCACCGACGCCCTGTTCCTTGCGGTCGATCCCTATCCGCGGAAGCCGGGGGTCGTGTTTGAGGCCGAGGCCATCGCCTCCGATCCGGAGGACCATCCCTTTGCAGTCCTGAAGGCACTCCAGGACAAGAAGAAGGACCAATAGGTGCCGTCTTCCCCATAGGGCCGCTTTGCTACGGGGCGCGAGGTGTTTGCGGTGGTGGTTTGAAAGGTCCAATTATCTGTTTGATTTCTATCCGCTTCTTGTGAATTCGTCCGTCCGCGGCCGGTTGTTCCCGAATGCAAAAGGCTGGGGGCAACAGGTTGTTTCAGGACAACAAAACGCTATTGTCGCGCCCCGGTCCGGGTGCGGCGTGGCGCTTGACCGGCCGCCATGTCTATGGCGGACCCATTTGCGGCCCCGCTCGTTCAAGACCGCACCAGACCAGGTTTCCAGGACTTTTATGCCAAGCAAGGTACGCATCGCGCTTGACGCCATGGGAGGCGACGCCGGCGCCGCCGTGGTCATTCCAGGCGCCGCCATCTCGCTTCATCGGCATCGCGAGATCGAGTTCCTGCTGGTCGGGGACCGCGCCAAGATCGAGCCCGAGCTCGACCGCCACCCCGCGCTGAAGGCCGCCTCGAAGATCATCCATACCGACGTCGCGGTCAGTGGGGAGGACAAGCCGAGCCAAGCGCTGCGGCGCGGCCGCAAGACCTCCTCCATGTGGCTTGCCATCGATGCGGTGAAAAAGGGCGAGGCAGATGTTGCGGTCTCCGCTGGGAATACCGGCGCGCTGATGGCGATGTCGCGCTTCCACCTGCGCACGCTGCCCGGCATCGACCGTCCGGCGATCGCCGGCATGTGGCCGACCAAGCGCGGCGATTCCGTCGTCCTCGACCTCGGCGCCAGCATCGGCGGCGATGCGCACCATCTGGTGTCGCTCGCCATCATGGGCGCGGCGATGGCCAGCGTGCTGTTCAACAAGACGCGTCCCACGGTCGGCCTGCTCAATATCGGGGTCGAGGAAATCAAGGGGCACGAGGAGATTCGCGAGGCCGGCGAAATCCTGCGTGCCAGGAACCTGCCGGAGCTCGATTATCTCGGCTTCGTCGAGGGCGGCGGCATCGGCCAGGGCGTGGCGGACGTCATCGTCACCGAAGGCTACAGCGGCAACATCGCGCTGAAAGCCGCCGAGGGAACCGCGCGGCAGATGGCGGAGTTGCTCCGCAACGAGATGATGCGCGGCTGGATGTCCAAGCTCGGCTATCTCCTTGCGCGCGGCGCCTTCCAGGCGCTGCGCAACAAGATGGACCCGAACAAGTCCAACGGCGGCGTGCTCCTCGGATTGAACGGGATCGTGGTCAAGAGCCATGGCGGAATCAGCGCCGAAGGCTTTGCCTATGCGATCGATGTTGGCTATGAGATGGTCAAATTCGATCTCCTCAACAAGATCAATCAGATGCTCAACCGCGAAGGTGGTGCACTAAGTTCCGTGCAGGCCGCGCAGGAGGCTGTTTCGTGACTCAAATTCGTTCGGTCGTGCTGGGCTGCGGCTCTTATTTGCCGGAGCAGGTGGTGACCAACGCCCAATTGGCGGCGCGCATCGACACGTCCGACGAGTGGATTGTGCAGCGCACCGGCATTCGCGAGCGGCGTATCGCGGCTGAGGGCGAGTTCACCTCGCATCTGGCGCTCAAGGCGGCGCAGGCTGCGCTCGTTGACGCCGGCGTGGACGCGCAGTCGATCGAGCTGATCGTGCTCGCGACCTCGACGCCCGACAACACGTTCCCTGCGACCGCGGTCGCCGTGCAGCACGGGCTCGGCATCAACCATGGCGCGGCCTTCGACCTTCAGGCGGTGTGCTCGGGCTTCGTGTTCGCGCTCGCCACCGCCGACAATTTCCTGCGCACCGGCGCCTTCAAGCGCGCGCTGGTGATTGGCGCGGAAACGTTCTCGCGCATCCTCGACTGGAACGACCGCGGCACCTGCGTGCTGTTCGGCGACGGCGCCGGCGCGGTGGTGCTGGAGGCGCAGGAGCAGCCGGGAAAAGCCGCAACCGACCGCGGCATCGTGACCACGCATCTGCGCTCCGACGGCCGCCACAAGGCAAAACTGTTCGTCGACGGCGGCCCGTCTTCGACCCAGACCGTCGGCCATCTGCGCATGGAGGGCCGCGAGGTCTTCAAGCACGCGGTCGGCATGATCACCGACGTGATCGTCGACGCCTTCGAGGCGACCGGGCTCAACGCCGACAGCATCGACTGGTTCGTGCCGCACCAGGCCAACAAGCGAATCATCGACGCCTCCGCGCACAAGCTCCATATCGCGCCGGAGAAGGTGGTGCTGACGGTGGACCGTCACGGCAACACCTCGGCGGCCTCGATTCCGCTGGCGCTGGCGGTGGCGCGCAAGGACGGCCGCATCAAGCGCGGCGATTTGGTTCTGCTGGAAGCCATGGGCGGCGGCTTCACCTGGGGCTCCGCGCTGGTGCGCTGGTAAGCCACAGTCGATAAAATTTTGCCCGAATAGCGCGGATTATCGATGCGTCTGCATTGATGAGCGCTGTTGACCGGCGTATCGTAAGCTCATAATTTCAGACAACAATTGTTCGCCGTGATGTGGGGCAGGGCGATGACCGATCAAAGTAAAACCGTAACGCGTGTCGATCTGTGCGAAGCCGTCTACCAGAAGGTGGGCCTGTCGCGCACGGAATCGTCCGCCTTCGTGGAACTCGTGCTGAAGGAGATCACCGATTGCCTTGAGAAGGGCGAGACGGTGAAGCTGTCCTCGTTCGGCTCGTTCATGGTCCGCAAGAAGGGCCAGCGCATCGGCCGCAACCCGAAGACCGGCACCGAGGTGCCGATCTCGCCGCGTCGCGTCATGGTGTTCAAGCCGTCGGCGATCCTGAAGCAGCGGATCAACGCCCAGCACCGCACCAATGGCGACGCCAGCAAGGCTCAACCCGAGGCGTAACGCCTCGCGCGAAGGATTTGGCATTTGGACAAGGCGCCGGATGCGTTCCGAACCATCAGCGAAGTAGCGCAGGAACTCGACATTCCGCAGCACGTGCTGCGGTTCTGGGAAACCCGATTCTCCCAGATCAAGCCGATGAAGCGCAGCGGCGGCCGCCGCTATTACCGTCCCGACGACGTCGACCTGCTCAAGGGCATCCGCCGCCTGCTCTACGGGGAGGGCTACACCATCCGCGGGGTGCAGCGGATCCTCAAGGAGCACGGCGTCAAATCGGTGCAGGGCCTGGCCGACGGCGCGGCCGCGGTCTCGTTCGGCGCCATCGAGGATGCCGTCGGCGCGAGCCTGATGGAGCCCGAGGAGGAGACCGGCGTCCGCGGCGCCCGCGACAGCGACGATGACGACTACCAGGGCGAGGAGGAGGGCATCGACTTCCGCTTCTCGGAGACCGACGACGAGGAAATCCTCACCACCTTCCGCAATGGCGGCACCCCCGCCGCGCCCGCCGGCCCCAGCGCCATCGATCGGGAGCGCCTCGGACGGGTGCTCGCCGACCTCGTCGCCTGCCGCGAAATGCTGGATCAGGCGCTGAAGGACGGCTAGGGGCCGCGTTCGGCGGCTTGGCGGCCAGTTCCGGAGACAGGGCGATCACCAAAATGGTGCGCACCTCGCCTTGCGCAAACCGGCGATCCTAGCTAATGGAACGACGTTCGGAGCGTGGCGCAGCCCGGTTAGCGCACTAGTCTGGGAGACTAGGGGTCGGAGGTTCAAATCCTCTCGCTCCGACCATCAAACCCTTTGATCTACAAGGGTTTTTGTTTTCGGCGCCAGCATCGGTCCGCCGCCGAATGAGAACAAATAGGCGCCGGTTTGCACCGTTCGGCGCAAAAACTCCCGAAATAGTCCCGAACTGCGTTCTTGGACCGTTCGCTACGGAGGCGCCGAATGTTGGCACCCCCTGAAACGAAAAGCCCCGTGCCAGCTGGGGAGCAAGGGCACAGGGCGGGATCGCAGAGTTCACTTTCGAGCAACGAAGAATCTGACACGTCGCCGATCACTCTTCAAGCGGCCAAGCTGAGTCAGATCTACTGTTTTGGCTACACCACTGCCTGCACCATCGCCAGCCTCGCCTTCGCCGGAGGTCCGCGATGAATGTCATTGCTCAATTCCCGGTCAAAGATACGTGGCTGGCCCAATGTATCAGCGAAAACGGCAAGCCGCTCCCGATCGTAACCAATGCGCTGGTCGCTCTCCGGCGAGATCCGAACATCAGCGACGCCTTCGCGCATGACGAGATGCAGCGTTGCGTCATGCTGGTGCACGAGATCGGCCAGCCGCTCGCGCCGTTCGATTGCAGGCCCGTGGTGGAGGAGGACGTCACAATACTGACGGAGTACCTTCAGAAGGCAGGCATCCGCAGGATCGCCCGCGATACAGTACGCGATGCGGTCAATGCGCGGGCCCGCGAGCGCAGCTTCCACCCCATCCGTGAATGGCTTCAGAACCTTGTCTGGGACGGCCAGAAGCGCGTCAACGTATGGATGACGACCAAGCTCGGCGCCGCGCTCAATCCCTACACTCAGGCGATAGGGAAGATGTTCCTGATTTCCCTGGTCGCCCGGATCTGCGAACCCGGAGCCAAGGTGGACTACATGCTAGTCCTTGAGGGTACCCAGGGCGCCATGAAGTCCTCGGCCTGCGCCATACTGGGTGGCCACTATTACTCTGACAATCTTCCCGAGATCGGCGAAGGCAAGGACGTCTCTCAACATCTTCGTGGCAAGTGGCTGATCGAGATCGGGGAGATGCACGCCTTGAAGCGCGCCGAAAGCGCGCAGCTCAAGGCGTTCATCACGCGGCAGGTCGAGCGTTACCGGCCCAGCTACGGCCGCTTCGAGGTCACCGAGCCTCGGCAGTGCGTATTCATCGGCACCACCAACAAGGACGCGTATCTCCGAGACGAAACTGGAGGACGTCGGTTTTGGCCCGTGAAAGTCGGGCAGATTGATATCGCTGGGTTAGCTGAAGATCGCGAACAGCTCTTCGCAGAGGCGGTTCACCTCTACAAAGAGGGCGAGCCATGGTGGCCAGATCGCAATTTCGAACGGCAGCATATCATGCCGGAGCAGGAGGCGCGCTTCGAAGCCGACGCCTGGCAGGACCCGATCGAGAACTACCTCACGACCCAGCACAAGGTAACTGTCGGTCAGGTCGCCAAGGAGGCCCTTTTCATGGAGGCAGCCAGGATCGGCACGGCGGACCAGCGCCGGATCACGGGCATCATGGAGCACCTCTGTTGGAAGCGGGACAACGACGGCAAGCCCGATTGGCAAGGCAAGAGGTGGTGGATCAAGGCGGACTGACCGCAGCCACTGCGCACCACAGCCCACTTTCCAATAGAGGGTTGGTGGCTAATGGAGCTTTTATTGGAAATACGGCTGTTCTGCGCTGTGTACGCTGTGGTGGCGCGATCTGAATGAAGAAAAGCCAAGCAGAGCCATTCGAGAGGACGTGAATGAACGCACCGAAAACACTAGTCGCCAACCATCCCGAGGACCGAAAAGGGCGGCTGAAAGATCTCGGCGGATCGGAATCGGATCACTGGAACAATATTCTTGCCAATCAAGCCCTCCAGTCGCTCTGGTTAAAGAACTCCAGCCAGGAAGACCGCGACAAGCAATCGAATGCCATCCTTGCCGCGCTCGCCGGGATCGGGCCGAAGGACGAGCTGGAAGGCATGATGGCGGCGCAGCTAATAGCCGCCCACAACGCCGCGATGGAATGCTATCGGCGCGCGATGATCGGCGAACAGACCTTCGAGGGCCGACGCGAGAACCTCGCCCAGGCCAGCAAGCTGTCGCGCACCTATGCGGCGTTGCTCGAAGCCCTGAACCGCCATCGCGGCAAAGGCCAGCAAAAGGTCACGGTTGAGCACGTCCACGTTCATGCGGGCGGGCAGGCAGTGGTCGGAATGGTCGAGCCCTCGGGGGGCAGGGGCGAGGCGAAAACGGAGGATCAACCCCATGCACTTGGATATGCACCGCGCGAAGAGATGCGGAGCGCGGACGCGAGCGGGCAAGCCTTGCCAATCACCCGCGATGAGTAATGGAAGGTGCCGGATGCATGGCGGGCGGTCTCCAGGCGCTCCCAAGGGCAACAGAAACGCCTTCAAACACGGCCGGTACAGCGCAGACGCGATTGCACGCCGGCGCGGAATTTCGAGGTTGCTTGCCGCAATGAAGGATACGACCCGGCAAATAACCGAATAGGCAGCGCCAAAATGCCGCGATCGAGAGTACGAGTTTGCTTGCAGGACGGCCTGAAGCTGGACCTGAACCGTCTTGTTCGCAAGCAATTCATCAAGCCAGGCGCGAACGTCGGCGTTCGGGGCATTACTTGGACGCACTCTTATTGGGGTGAAGTTGCCACTGGCGCGATTAGCGCCGACATGAGCGGCCAAGCCGATGGCTGGTTTCGCATCCAGCTTGGCAGCTTAGACCAGCGGATTATTCTCGTTTCGCGTCCTCGCCATTTCGGCGGGCGACAATGGTACTTTGTGTGCCCCGTCATGAACCGGCTCGCGTCTGTCCTGTGGAGGCCGCCGGGCGCGACCCGATTTTGCAGCAGACAGACTTGGGGCCGACAAGTTGCCTATCATTCCCAATTCAACGATGGGACCAACCGCGCTCACGCTGGAAAGGCTCGAATCAAGTCGCGACTGATAGCTAACTTAGATCCAGATGAATGGGATTTCCCACCGAAACCGAAATGGATGCGTTGGGCCACTTACAAACGGTACGAAGTCCGCTACGACCAGTTTGAGGATGTGTTGGATTATGGCTGTCTATCTCTGGTAGCTAAATTGATCGCCAAATAATATCGTTTGAATCCAATGGGTAGAATCAAGTTAGCCAAGATATTTCGATTTGTTCAATCCTAACGCTTGCAAAGGGACGAAAGCTGGATGGCTGAAAACGGTTCAACCGCCAAAGATCGCAAAACGAATGGCAACGGCGGCAACCTTGGCTTCGAGGCAGATCTTTTCAGGGCTGCGGACAAGTTGCGCGGAAACATGGAGCCGTCCGACTACAAGCACGTTGCGCTCGGACTGATTTTTCTTAAGCACATCTCCGACAGCTTCGAGGCGAAGCGTGCCCAGTTGCTCACGGATTATCCCGACGGTGCGGAGGACCCAGACGAATATTCCGCCGAGAACGTCTTCTGGGTGCCGAAGGAAGCCCGCTGGTCGCACCTTCAGGCGAACGCGAAACAACCTTCGATCGGCAAGATGATCGACGAGGCGATGATCGCTATCGAGAAGCGCAATGAAACCTTGAAGGGCGTGCTGCCGAAGGACTATGCCCGGCCCGCACTCAACGCGGTGATGCTGGGCGAACTTATCGATCTGGTCTCCAGCATAGCCCTTGGTCAGGAGAAGGGCGAGGCGCGCGACGTGCTCGGCCGTGTCTATGAATATTTCCTTGGCCAGTTTGCTGGATCGGAGGGCAAGCGCGGCGGCGAGTTCTATACCCCGCGCTCGGTCGTGCGCGTGATGGTCGAGATGATTGAGCCCTACAAAGGGCGTGTCTACGATCCGTGCTGCGGGTCGGGTGGCATGTTTGTCCAGTCTGAAAAGTTTGCGTTGGAGCACGAGGGCCGGATCGGCGATATAGCCATCTATGGGCAGGAGTCGAACTATACGACGTGGCGGCTCTGCAAGATGAATCTCGCGGTGCGCGGCATTGATGCTGAGATCAAGTGGAACAGCGAAGGCAGCTTCCACAAGGATGAGCTTCGCGATCTCAAGGCCGATTACGTTCTCGCGAATCCGCCCTTCAATATCTCGGATTGGGGCGGCGATCGGTTGCGCGAGGACGTACGCTGGAACTACGGCGTCCCCCCGGCTGGCAACGCCAATTTTGCGTGGATACAGCATATCGTGCACCATCTTGCGCCAAGCGGCACGGCCGGCGTGGTTTTGGCAAATGGCTCAATGTCATCAACTCAAAGCGGTGAAGATACAATCCGCCGCGCGCTAATCGAAGGTGTGGGCGGCACATCCGGCGTCGTCGATTGCATGATTGCGCTGCCCGGCCAGCTTTTCTATTCGACGCAAATTCCGGTGTGCCTCTGGTTCCTCGCCCGCGACAAATCAAACGGTATCGCGCGCAATGCGAAGCTGCGCGATCGACGGGGCGAGATCCTGTTCATCGACGCTCGGAAGCTAGGTCATATGGTGGACCGCACGCGGAAGGAGTTCTCGGACGCGGACATCGAAAAGATCACGCGCGCCTATCACGCTTGGCGCGGCGAGGGCGAGGCAGGCGCCTATGCCGATGTGCCCGGGTTCTGCAAATCTGCAGGCTTGGATGAAATCAAAAGCCACGGCTATGTGCTTACGCCAGGGCGGTATGTAGGCGCGGCTGACGTGGAAGACGATGAAACGCCATTTGCAGAGCGGTTCGCGGCCTTGCGCACAAGACTTGACATGCAGCTTGTAGAATCTGATGCGCTCAGTGCGGCAATCTCTGACAGGCTGGCAAGGCTCATGCCGTGAGCGAACTTTGGGAAGATGTGACCCTTGAGCAGGTAGCAACGGACGTAACGGTTGGCCACGTTGGGCCAATGGCAGACCAGTATGTGGAAACAGGCGTACCATTTCTTCGTTCACTGAACGTCGAACCATTTATTATCAACACCAACGACCTGAAGCAGATTTCTCGTGAATTCCACTTACGACTAAGAAAATCAGCCCTCAAGCCCGGCGATATTGTGATCGTTCGCACGGGCAAGCCCGGGTCATGCGCTGTAATCCCGGACTGGCTGCCAGAAGCAAACTGTTCAGATGTTGTGGTGGTCCGGGCAACCCCGAGGGTCCGACCATCTTTCATCTCATTCGTAGTCAACTCGTCGGCCGCTCATCACATTGACGCTTACACTGTCGGCGCCGTGCAGCAGCATTTCAACGTTGGATCTGCGCGCAAAATCCGATTCCGACTTCCGCCAATCGAGGAGCAAGATCGCATCCTCGGAGTTCTCGGAGCGCTAAATGACAAGATCGAGTTGAACCGGCGAATGAACGAGACGCTGGAAGCGGCCGCGCGGGCGATCTTCAAGGACTGGTTCGTCGATTTCGGTCCGACCCGCGCCAAGTTGGAGGGCCGCGCACCTTACCTCGCGGCGGATATCTGGCCCCTCTTCCCCGACCGCCTCGATGACAAAGGAAAGCCGGATGGGTGGATCACTTCCACGATAGGACAAGAAGTTGAGGTAGTCGGGGGGGCAACGCCTAGCACGAAGGACGCTGCTTTTTGGGGCGGTGATATCTCATGGGCTACACCCAAAGACCTCTCCTCATTGAGCACACCGGTTCTGCTCAGTACGGAGCGCCAAATTACAAAGGCCGGCCTTTCGCAGATTGGTTCCGGCTTGCTTCCGGTTGGGACCGTGCTGCTCTCTTCACGAGCACCGATCGGCTATATGGCGATTGCTCAGACACCGGTCGCAGTGAATCAGGGGTTCATTGCGATGATGTGCAGAAAGCGCCTGTCTGACGTGTTCGTTTGGCTCTGGACGCAGGCCAACATGGAGACCGTTCATCAGAACGCCAACGGATCGACCTTCCAGGAAATCAGCAAGGCAAACTTTCGGCCGATCGAAGTGACCTTCGCCACACCTGATCTGCTTCGGGTCTTCGACGACACTGCAAGGCCGTTGTTTGATCGAATGGTATCTAATGAAAAGGAAAACCGTGCTCTCGCCGCCACTCGCGACTTTCTGCTTCCGAAGCTTATGTCGGGCGAAGTTCGCGTCGGTGACGCGAAGCCGTTCGTTTGACGGAGGCGTCGCGTGGATTATTTTCGCCAGCGCTTCGTCGAAGAACTCAATGATGAAGGGTTCGTCAAAGTCCGCACGTTTGAATGGCCGCCTGCTGATGTCTTTCAGACAATGGCACCACATGACTACGGGGCGCATTTCCTAGACTGGGTTGCCAGCCAGAAGCAGAATGCCAAGGATCGTGCTCGCGATTTCCTTGAGCGTTTTGGCTGTCTTGATAGGTTCAACAGGTTGCATACGCAGCTTGACCGCCAAAGCGTTATTCCGTTCGTCGGTGCGGGTCTTTCTCGGCCAACCGGTTTTCCATTGTGGGGAGCATTCCTTGAAAGTCTCACAGTCGACTTTCCGACCGTTGTCGATCAGGTGCGAGCGGACTTGGTAGCTTACCGATATGAGGATGCCGCGCAGCTATTGCTTGACCGGATGGGGCCCGATGTCTTTGCGGAAGCGATGCAGAATGCTTTTGGTTCTCGCATCAAGACGCTGAAGGGGCCGGTGCAGTTGCTTCCGCTCATGTTCACGCGGGGCTGCTTAACAACGAATTTCGACTACGTCCTGAATCGCGTCTATGAAGCTTCCGATTGCCGCCTCAAAGGCGAGTTCGCAGGGAGACGGCTGACGGAGGCGCCTCGGAGGTTGGCCGACGAACCGCACTGTCTTCTTCGGCTGCACGGTGAAGCGGATAGCGCACAAGGCCGCATTCTCACTGGCGCTGAATACGCTGCTTGTTATGGGGATGACGGAAACTATCGAGAACTTTTCAAACTGTTGATTGCCAATACCAGTCTTCTTTTCCTTGGATGCAGCCTGTCGGTCGACAGAACTGTTCGTGCACTTCGTGAGATAAAGCAGGCAGCTGTCGTCGAGACACCCAGGCATTTTGCTTTCCTTCCATTGAATGAAGGAACTGATCGTGAAGCCCGGCGAAATGAGCTCGGGCAAGCCGACATTCATCCCATTTGGTATCCGCCCGAAGACCCTGACCAAGCGATTGAGGACCTGCTTATCTCGCTCTTGGAAGGAGGCTTTCATGACTAAGAAGATGTCACTAGCGGTTAGGGCATCCTCAATTTCAAGCCCCATTGGGAGGATCGCCTGATGGCCTACCTATCCGAAGCCGCCGTTGAACAGGTAGTGCTTGATCACCTCGCTGGCCTTGGCTACGCGATTTCAACCGATGCCGAGATTGGGCCGGATGGAAAGGTGCCCGAGCGGGAGGCCTACGCCGATGTGGTGCTCGCCAAACGGCTCCTCGCAGCGATCGAAAAGCTGAATCCGGCGATCCCTGCTGACGCGCGAGGGGATGCCTTAAGAAAGGTGCTCGCGACGGAGATGCCCTCGCTCGTCGAAGAAAACCGTCGCTTGCATAGGCTGCTGGTTGAAGGCGTCGATGTCGAATTTTACAGTGACGACGGCACCATCCGAGGCGACAAGGTTCGTTTAGTCGATTTCGAAAACCTGGCCGCCAACGATTGGCTCGCGACAGGCCAGTTTACGGTGATCGAGGCCGGCATCAATAGGCGGCCGGATATCGTGGTGTTCGTTAACGGGTTACCACTTGGCATAATTGAACTAAAAGCTCCTGGCGGTGAAAACGCCACGCTTTCCGGAGCGCACAACCAGCTCCAGACTTACAAAACGCAGATACCCTCGCTCTTTCGGACGAACGCGGTCCTAGTAACCTCGGATGGCATTACCGCGCGGGTCGGCTCCCTGACCGCCGATAAAGAGCGGTTCATGCCCTGGCGCACGACCGATGGAACGGTCATCGCTGCGAAGGGGCAGCCGGAACTTAATATCCTGATCGAAGGCATCTTCGACCGCCGCCGCTTGCTTGATCTGCTGCACGACTTCACCGTGTTCGGCGAAACTGGCTCGGGGCTCGCGAAGATCATCGCGGGTTACCACCAGTTCCACGCAGTGCGGCATGCAGTCGAGAAAACAGTTGAGGCTTCCGCTCCGCAAGGCGACCGGAAAGTCGGCGTGATTTGGCACACGCAGGGTTCGGGCAAGAGCCTCTTGATGGCGTTCTATGCTGGGCAGCTCGTTCGCCGCCCTGAGCTTGAAAATCCGACGATCGTGGTCATCACCGACCGCAACGATCTGGACGACCAGCTTTTCGGAACTTTTTCGATGTGTCGCGATCTGATCCGACAGTCGCCCATCCAGGCGGACAGCCGCGACGATCTGCAAACGGCGCTGAACCGTGCCTCCGGCGGTGTGATTTTTACGACCATTCAGAAGTTTTCGCCGGCGACCGGTGAATCCAAATACCCGATGCTTTCCGACCGCCGGAACATCGTCGTGATAGCCGACGAGGCGCACCGTAGCCAATACGGTTTTCGGGCGCGGATTGAACAAAAGACCGGAGAAATCGCTTATGGCTTCGCGAAGTATCTGCGCGATGCCTTGCCGAACGCATCTTTCATCGGATTCACGGGGACGCCCATCGAAACAGACGACGTAAACACACCCGCCATATTCGGCGAGTATATCGACGTTTACGACATCAGCCGGGCGGTTGAGGATGGTGCCACTGTCCCGATCTACTACGAAAGCCGCCTCGCTCGCATTGAGCTTCTTGAAGAGGAAAAGCCGAAGATCGATTCTGAAATCGATGTACTAACGGAAGACGAGGCAACGACCGAACAAGAGCGTATCAAGCGAAAATGGGCGACAGTTGAGGCACTAGTTGGGTCGAAGAAGAGGGTTGAAATGGTCGCCGCTGATCTAGTGAGGCACTTCGAGGATCGCGTCGCCGCTATGGAAGGCAAGGCGATGGTGGTTTGCATGAGCCGCCGCATCTGCGTTGCGCTTTACGACCAAATCGTTGCGCTGCGGCCGGAATGGCATAGCGGCGATGATGACGCCGGCACTATCAAAGTGGTGATGACGGGTTCCGCAGCGGATCCCCAAGGCTGGCAGCCGCACATCGGGACCAAGGCGCGGCGGGATCTTTTGGCAAAGCGAGCGAAAGACCCCAAGGACGGGCTAAAGCTCGTCATCGTGCGGGATATGTGGCTGACCGGCTTCGACGCGCCGTCTATGCACACGATGTATATCGACAAGCCGATGAGGGGCCACGGGCTAATGCAAGCTATTGCCCGCGTGAACCGCGTGTTTCGCGATAAGCCTGCCGGCCTAGTGGTCGATTATATCGGCATCGCGCAAAACCTGAAGAACGCCTTGAGCCAGTACTCCGGTTCGGATCGGCAACAGGCAGGCATTCCAGAGAGCGAAGCAATCGCGGTGCTTATTGAGAAATATGAGGTCGTAAAGGCGATTTATCATGGCTTCGACTACGCACGCGGCCTTGATGGCACACCACATCAACGGTTGGTGGTGCTCGCCGAGGCTATCGAGTGGATCCTGGACCACCAGCACGCAGCCGCGGCGCAGCAAATGAGTGAGGATGGCAAACGGCTGGAAAATCGCCGCTATCAGGATGCCGTGCTTGCGCTAACTAAGGCATTTGCGTTGGCGTCGGCCAGCGACGAGGCGCGCGATATTCGAGATGAGGTCGGTTTCTTCCAAACAGTTCGCGCCGCGCTTGTGAAATCCGTCGACAGCGCGGGCGGCAACGGCGGAGCGCGCGATTTTGCAATTCAGCAGATTTTGGACCGGGCAGTCGTTTCAACCGAGATCGTTGACATACTCGCCGCAGCGGGCGTTACGACGCCAGATATATCGATCTTGTCCGACGAGTTCCTGGCGGAGGTTCAGCAGCTTGAAAAGAAGAACCTGGGCCTTGAAGCGCTGCGCAAGCTCCTCAATGACGAAATCCGATCCCGAAGCAAAACCAATGTAGTCGAGACCAAACGCTTTTCTGAACGATTGGAAAGCGCCATCGCGCGCTACCACACAAACGCGATCAGCACGGTCGAGGTCATGCAGGAACTGATTGCGCTCGCGAAGGAGGTTCGGGCCGCCCGCAAGCGCGGTGAAGACGAAGGATTGTCTCAAGACGAAATTGCGTTCTATGACGCACTGGCGGAAAGCGAAAGTGCGGTCGAATTGATGGGGAATGAGGCACTGAAACTGATCGCTCACGAACTCCTTGTGAGCCTGAAGGGCAGCGCCAGTGTGGATTGGTCTCACCGCGAAAGCGCGCGGGCGAGAATGCGCGTTTTAGTGAAGCGAATCCTGCGCAAGCACGGTTACCCGCCGGACTTGCAGGATGCGGCTGTTCAGACTGTCCTTCGGCAGGCGGAGGCCTTGTCTGCGAGTTGGGCGCTGTAGTGCCTGAAGTGGTCGTAAAAGAAGCCCCTCGTCGGGGCTTGCAAACTGGCGTCGAGCTGTTACAAATCAATCAATGAAGGTTGACTGATTTGTGAGGGTGGCGTGGCAGACGGAAAATGGATCAGCTATCTCCGCGTTTCGACCGACCGCCAGGGCAAATCGGGCTTGGGCATCGAGGCACAGCGCAATGGCGTGGCTGAATACCTGAACGGCGGCAACTGGTCGCTGGTGAAGGAGTTCGTCGAGGTCGAAAGCGGCAAGCGCATCGATCGCCCCAAGCTGGATGAGGCTATCAAGGCGTGCAGGATCTATGGTGCCAAGCTGGTCATTGCCAAACTGGACCGGCTGTCCCGCGACGCCCACTTTCTGCTTGGCCTTGAGAAAGCAGGCGTCGACTTCGTGGCGGCCGATATGCCGAACGCCAACAGGCTGACCGTGGGTATCATGGCAATGGTCGCTGAAGAAGAGCGCCGCATGATCAGCAAGCGTACAAAGGACGCGCTGGCGGCCGCCAAAAGGCGAGGGACTAAGCTCGGCGGTGATCGGGGTGTCGTTCCGAGCAAGAAGGCGCGGGAAATGGCCACAGAGACTCTCCAGGCGCGGGCTAACGCGAGGGCTTCAGACTTGGCGCCGATCATCAGGGAGCTACAGGCGGCCGGCAAAACGAGTCTGAGAGCCATTGCCGACGGGTTGAACGAGGCAGGGATTCTCACACCGCGAAAGAGCAAATGGTCTGCCGTCCAAGTACAGCGCGTATTGGGCCGAATCTAACACTGTGTCCGCAAACTGAACAAGCGGAGCAAGCTGTAGCGGCGTCCGTTGTGGGTCTCGGCCATCCCCTCACGTTTTTGCTCTCGTTGTGATCCGGACTTTTTCTGGCTCCGCGCCATGTCTGCAAATGCCCCCTCAGAGACATTGCGTCTCTATTCAAGGGTACTGGCCGAAATAGGCCACTCGGGATTCAAAGTAGGCCAGTCAAATTTTCGGCTGAAGCTGAAGAACCGGTAACGGCTGTGAATTCAACGTCGCTGACCAATCCAAGTTAGCGTAGAGCGCTCGGAAATAAGCGTAAGTGGCAACCTTACCAACGTGCTCCAGAAACAGCTCTATAACTTCATCAGAGCAGTCTTTGACTCCCTCATAGCTCACAATGTATGACGCGTTGCACTTTACGACCGTTTTGGTCTTAAACTTCAGAATCACTTCCCAAATCACGTTCGCCATACAGGTGCCATCGTCATGGCCATAAGCCATGACCTTGGTGGTCGCGCCGATATTGCGATTGAGCAACGATGTTTTTATGCCGAGCGCTTCGGGAGAGATTTTGAAATCAACTCTCTCCAGCACCAAGTTAGCAAGCCGCGTGGTGCGAACCAGCCGGTTATAATCAGCGCGTCGTTGCTGCACCTGCTCAGCGGTGAGAGCGGGGGGCGGAGAATCCCCCGCTCTTACGAGAGCATGGCTAGCGCTTTCGTCGTTCATCTAGGCAACTTCCAGAGTCAATTCAGAATCGATCAGCAAAAATCGATCATGGTAGTTGTCATTCGACGCGCCAGTGTCCTTGATGACGGCCACAAGTTGGGCGTCAACGCGGACTTCACCGGTCGATTCGCTCCACTTCCAATCCTGCCCCCCAGCCGCCTTCGCTTTAGCGGCCGCCTCGAAGGTCGCCTGAATAGGCTTGCGGGTCACCATGGCGCGTTCATTCATTGCGTGAAACAGCCGCGCCATGCTTTTCACGGTCGGGTTCGCTTCATTACCCAGGATCTGACTGATCCGAGCTTTGGACATGCCGGATCGTTCAGCCAGTTGCGAGCGGTTGATATTCTTCTCAAACATCATCTCCTGAATAGCGACCTGAAAATCGATAAGGAGATTTTCCTCCGCCTCGATGATTTTCGGATCGGAAGGGGGCATGTTCTTGGTCATATCGCGCTCCATTTCTAACCCCAGAACTCAACTAAGAGGCCGATCTTCTGTGCTGTATCTCTCAGCATCTGTTGGTTGGCTTTGTTCTGCTTCTTGCTCGGATCAATATTCACGCCGACAAAGCACCGCCGCTGATGCACCTGAAGAATCGACCCGTACAGCCGCCATTGCCAAGCCTTGAACGTCCACACAGTAGCAGTCACTGAAGAACCATTTCCAACAGAGAAGTTTCCTTCATTCTTAAACTTAAGGTCGCTCAGCCGCTTAAAAAAGTGAATGTGGTCACAGAATTCCTGAAAATGTCGTTCAAGCTGAGCCTTCCGTTTCGAAGAGATTTCATCACTTCCTGCAATAGCTTGGAGGTAGTTGGTGTGGATCACGGGCGACATTCGAACATCACCCGCGACACCGTGGCACACCGTCTCATAGCTTGTCGCAGGAACTCTGCGGTACATCCAGTATGCCTTATGGGAAGTTAATATATAAGTTAACTCGCGGCAATCAAATAGGTTGTGTTCACTCTCGTGTCAACTTACTGGGACCATGTCTGGTGCAATTAGGCAACACAAAGTTGCTACTTATAGGCGAATTGGTTAGCTTTTCCCTCCCTGAATTACAGTGAACTTCCGGCGCCGATCTGGCGGGGTCTCGGTGGGCAGCGCAGGGGCCACACCGACCGCAGCATCCAAAAGCTGAGCAAACGGTCCAAGGCTTGTCAGCCGAGCCCAGCGCCTTCGCTGGCGTCGTGCGCAGGGTTTCGTGGGTACGGCAGAGATTATTATAGTGAGCGACGTGCAGCGCGACGGCTGCAACGTGGTTGTCCAGCCTCTTGCTAGAGGCGACGCCATACGGGCGAAAGGTTCTGGCGCTCAACGTAGCTGGTGGAAACGTACTGATCGGGATCGCCCATTACGTCACGGCTTACGACGTGGACAGAAGGGCAACACGGGAGTGGTCGGCGGCGCTTTCAGGCGCTCAGGTTCGCGTGCAACTGCGAGCAAGCCCGCGATGCCGCGCACTCAAGGTCAATCACCAGAAAACTGAAAAGCGCCTTGAGTCTTGCGGGCGTGATCGCGTGCGACGCGACAAAGTGCAGTGCTAAACGAATGGTAGACACGGCATACCCGGTCGTCATTCTTGGCTGGAGTCCGGCCCGACGGCCAGCCCGCCCGCAGAAGACGGAAGGTTCTCGAGCAATGTTTGCTGCGCATCGTGTGGCAGTTGGGAAAGCGGTTTTCCGAATGCCTCGTCAACAGCAGCCTCGGCGCTGGAGGTCGCAGCAGACACCTCGGCAGAGGCCGCCGGGATGACATCGACCACAGTGAAAGTGGCGCCTAGGCCGGGAATGATCAGTCGCATGGCTCTCTTCCTTCGACCTCATTAAGCGGCCTTTTGTAGCGCCATAGGTACGCCATCTGCAAATACTTCAAGTTCCTTCAATAGTACCGCAAGGAGCGCGTCGTCGCTCAATCCGCCATGAGCATGAAGTCCTATTCTTATCAATCCCCAGGTCGACTCATTTTCTCGACCGAACTGCCTTATGGGAACCATAATCACCGCCCGCTCGCCGCGCGTAAATCCCGGGTCGCGGGCGTCCGCCAATGCGAGTTGGATTCGGCCCCAAAAGGCGTGACGGTTCATCGTATTGTCGCTGCGCAGGGATAGCGAGGCCGGCGCTGCGCCTTCCGCGACACCGGTGCGAAGTTCGCCAGTTTTCGTCAGGGTTGTGCTATTTCCGGTGGCAGGAACGTAGAGCCCGAGTACCACTGAGGCCCCAACTGACGAGCGGTCCAGCACCCTGGCATAGGCCTCCAGCAATTGTTGCCCCTTGGCATTGGCTGCTAAATGAAAGCGTTTGGCGGCGGCGCTGGGCGGCGAATCATCCGCAATGGGCCAAGCCAGTGAATAGCGATAGTGGGGGAGCGGGTAGGGAATCTCCAACGAGAAAACCCCCAAGGCATGATGTTGCACGCTTGGCCTGAGTTCCTCTATCGCAGCGAGGACTTCACCGGACGCCCCGACCGACTTGCAGTACACAGCAACATCTTCCGGTTTGGGCGCGAACGCTGGCGGCAACCGAACGAGAAGCGACATCGATTGCAACTCGTTCTGGGTGCGGACGGTCCAGAATTCCAGATTGTGGCTGCGGAATTCGCCAACGGTGTTGGAATCGAAATAGGCCAGATCGTTTTTCGTCAGAACTGCACCGCCCCACCACTTGAACCGGGCAACAATCCGACGCGCGAGGCGCGTTTCTCCACGACCTATTGGCAAGTCGATGCGGTAGGTGCGAATTCCATTGGGATCCAGCACGAACCGCTGCTCCTGGACCTCGGTCGGCTCGCCTTGGGGCCACTCGAACTTGATGTAAGCGCTCGACGGTAATCCAGAACTGTTGGTCGTAGTGGTGGCCCAGCGTCCTGACAACGCCCAATCCGTCCAAGACTGCGTCACATCCACGGTACGGTCTGCGTGAAACTCGACGCACTTCACGATCCTGCTGGTCGGCGGCGAGGCAGGATCTGCACGTCTATAGAAGCGCGCCCGGCGAATGGCACGACCATCGAGGAGTTGAATCGGAGGATCGGTTGCTTTCCATTTAAGCCCGTCGCTATTGGCCATCACCTGCACGTGCACGGAGCGGTCGGGACGTAGTTCGATAACATTGAAGGAGGCGCGCCGGATATGGCAACCTTTAGTGCTGTGATTCCCCGTCACAGAACCCGCCCCGATTATGACGGTATCGCTCTGCTGGCCGGATAACGTTCCGTACCTCGCAAACATGCGGAAATGCTCGTGTCCATGCAGCACGACGTTGACGTAGCCCTGCGCCAAGGCCTCGAGCACAGTGCCAGCATTTAGCATGATTGTGGGTTTCAGCAAATCTTTCAACGTTTGGCGGCTTTCCTCCAGTTCTTTGATCGCGAGCAGATGATGATGATGCATCAGTACGACGAGGTCGGCTTCCTGATTGCCCCGCGCCGCGTTAGCGAGCCCTTGAAGATCTTTGAGCGCGGCATGGCCTTGGGCCGCGAATTTCGCGTCAGTGCTGGTATCGATGCCGACGGCTCGGACCTTCCAAACGTCGCCTCCGTCCGACAGCGGAATGTCCAGAGGATGGTCAACCGTCGGCACGCGCCCTTCAAATTCGTGAGAAAACCACGCGGGAGCGCTCTCATATCCGGCGATTTTCTCCCAAGCTTTCTGAAACAGACCGGGTGCATTTCCGTACGGATGACGATCGTGGTTTCCGGCGCAGACGCGGTAGGAGTCCTTGGGCTTCGGACCGACCACGGCCAAATGGTCCAGCTCTTCTCGCGCGGTCGTGTAAAGGTCCTGGTCGGGCGTATGAACTATGTCACCCGTGACCAGCACCAGATGTGGTTTGATCGTTTCATTGAGAAAGTCCCGTGCGCTGCGCCACACCTCCAGCTGATTGACGGAGCCGAAGTGCGGATCACTGATATGCGCTATTCTGATAGTGCCCATCCCGCTCCCCCCAGCTAATGGCGATGTTCAACTCTGCCATCGAGGCGCGCATCAATTGCTTCGAGGCTGTTGGTCTCGTGGCGCCGCAAATCGTAACATAACCGGGGGTTGATCTCCAGTCATGCTCTCGCGCCTTCCGCTTGGGGCCTGCCCACCACTCTAGCTCCTGTGACTTAGGAAGGCGGGCTGCTCATCCCTCTCCAGATGATGCGACATTTGGCTTGGGTGGCGTGGCCATGCTTTGGCGGGGCTCGCAGGCGGGCGCATGAGCAACGTCGAGCTGGGGTCATCTCCGTCGTGCTGGAGGGGATGCGCGCGCCCGACCATGGCGCCCGGGGAGTTTCCGGTGACTGCCGCCGGGCTGCCGGCTGCCATGGGTAGCGAGCGCTTCGCGCTAACGACTCTTCACCGCGAAAGAACCGGGAAAGGGCTCGAGCCTCGGATTTCGCGCAAGTCTTCGGTCTTGCAAAAAGTCCGGTAGTGGCGTGCGTATTGAGACTAGCCCCGGCACCAGAAGCGAAATGTTGGGTGCGCAATGTAGGGCGACGACCCTGTGCCAAGCCCGCGCAATTTATTTGGGAGTACAAGCTAAGCAATTGTTGACGCAACAAATGGCCGAGGCTAATGTCGCGGCAACAGATCGGGGTCCCATGGCAGGTTTAAGCAGTCTGGTGGAAGCTGTCGCGGGCGTGACCGGATTGCCTGCCGCAACCGTGTTCGCCTACGGACGGTTTGCCAGACAAGCAGGCCACATCGGTCAATCGGGGCGTGGACGTAGCGCCGCGGAAATGAGCATAGTGGACGCAGCGAATTTGCTGATAGCGATTGGAGGAACTGGCGTCACCCGGGAGGCGGGGTCGGCCGTAGAAACCTTTCGGAATCTAAAAAACGGCCGCCTCTATGACTTTCAGGGGGCGGACTTTCTTACTGCGGGAATAAGCTTCCTCGCTAGTCACGGCGTTCGTCCAGACTCATCACCTGGTAGGCGTGGCCTCAGACTCCCAGGCGATTTTGGTAAGTTCTTTGAGTTCCTGATCAGTTCCACGCTGAATGGTCAACTGGCAAACTTGTTTCGTCACATTCCCGCAGCCGAAATTCCTGGTGACCTGTGGGCGCAGTGGATCAGCGAAAAGAACAGTCCTCACCGCCACAAGAGGATGGAGGATCTGATCAAAGAGGGCTTGATTACGCCTTATCAACCCGAAAGCCTAAAATTCGGGGAACATATCAGCGTCGAAGTCCGGTTCAATCGATTGGTGCCATCTGTAGAAATTGAATTTCTGCGCGATTGGGATGGTCCCCAAGTTATGGGCGTCGTGACGTTTGGTCCCGATCGCGGCGGCAAGGCAAAAGGCGCGCATCGCCTCCAGATCACGGCCAGCTTCACTCAGCACACGTTAGCTGCCGCTGCGCTGGTGGTCGACAATATGGTTTCGCCTTCGGCCGCTGCAACCCTTAAGCCAGTCGAATCGCTTTTTGCGAGACAGTTCAGTGCCACGCGTGGCAAGCCTAACCGCCCCACTGAGACGGACGCCTGATGTCCGCACAGCTACGATCGCCGCAAAGTGCAGCAGAGCGTCTGGGCGTCTCGGTCAAGACGCTGAATGGATATGTCCGCGACGGTGAGCTTCGCTACATCAACGTGGGACGCGGCAGCAAGAAGCAGCGACGCAAATTCACTGATGAGGATCTCGACGAGTTGATCGAGCGCAGAACGCGGAGGGACGTGCCGTGTCAGTTTACAAGCACAAAGACAGCCCGTTCTACCATTTCGACTTCCAGCACAAGGGTGCTCGCTTTCACGGCTCTACGGGATGCACGAGCAGGCGCGAGGCCGAAACCTTCGAGCGCGCCGAACGCGACCGAGCGAAACAATTCGTAAAGACCGCGACATCTCCGGCGTCGACAAAGCTGGACGATGTAGCTGGCAGATATTGGAATGAGATCGGTCAGCACCACGCAGGCGCCGACACTACTTGGCGCGACATCGAGCGACTGATCAACTATTTTGGAGCAACAAAACTGCTGACTGATATTGGGGACGACGACGTCGCAAGGCTGGTTGCCTGGCGCCGGGGACACAGGATCACCCGGCACGGCAAAGGCAAAAGGAAGCCGGCTCCTTTGATTGCGCCCGCAACCGTCAATCGCAGCACTACTGAGGTCCTGAAGAAGCTGTTCACTCGCGCCAAGGCGTGGGGCATCCGGTTCGACCATGAGCCTAACTGGAAGCAACATTGGCTGAAGGAACCGCAGGAGATCGTTCGCGAGCTTCGCGGAGATGAGGCCGACAGATTAGAGGAAGCCACCCGAGACGACTATCAGCCCGTTTTCGAGTTGGCCAGCGCGTCGGGCCTTCGCCTGAATGAGTGTCTCTTGCGCTGGTCAGAGGTGAATTGGGACGCCCGCAAGATTGAGAAAGCCGGGAAGGGCGACAAGCGCGTCTCCGTGCCTATTACCGACGCAATCCGGCAGATCCTATGGCCGTTGCGCGGGCACCATCCCGAGGCGGTGTTCACCTACGTGGCCAGGCGCACGAAAAAGAGCGCCGATCTTGTAAGGGGGCATCGATATCCCGTCACTTACAACGGGCTGAAGACTATGTGGAGGCGGACCAGGGCCGCTGCCGGCGTCTCCGGGTTCAGATTCCATGACTTCCGACACGACTTCGCGACCAAGCTTCTGCGGGAAACCAAGAACCTGAAGCTGGTGCAGAGGGCGCTCAACCACGCCGACATCAAGACCACCACCAAGTACGCCCACGTCGTCGACGACGAGGTCGCGGCCGGCGTGGATGCAATGCAAAAGTCCCGAAAGAAGTCCCGAACCAGCGGCCGCAAGGTCAGCTAAGTTGATGAAAGAACTATAGAATGCTGCAATGTGAGTATCCCACTGGGAGACTAGGGGTCGGAGGTTCAAATCCTCTCGCTCCGACCATTTTTCCAAATCATCTGTCGGGTGGATCGAGGGGCGGCGTAGCGCTCGCTCCCGCCGAGGACGCATGCGCGACGATCGGTAGCGGGTGGCCGCTTCGGTGGCCGGCAAACTAAAATGCCGAAAACAACCCCATGCACAGTAGCGAAGTCATTGGCAGGATGATGTTTTTCCGAAGCGATTTGACGCGTCGGGCAAAACAGGGGCATGATGTCATCGTGCCGGCCTGTGGAGCTTAGGGAACGTCGGCTTCCCTAGGAGCGAACGTGCTGAGGATTGACGCCCAGCTACAATCGATTACGGCTGGCGACCAGCGCCTCCTTGCTTGGAAAATATTGGTAGAGCGATCCGACGCTGACGCCGGCGATTTCGGCGATCCGGTTGGTGGTGGCCTTCAAAACCTTCGCAGACCAGAATGCGGACGGTTGCCTCGCGGAATCGGGAAAAAATCAGCGCTTCGCACGCAATTCGTCGATCTCGTATCGCAGCAGTTTGTTTAGTGAGCGGCAGACGTCTACGATCCTTCTTGCGCATTTGGCCTTACCCACATTCGACTACCTAAAGGGTACCCATGACTGTAGCCAATATCGATCTAGGCGGCCTTAGCGAACAGGATTTGCTTAATCAAATAGCGGCGGGTGTGCCTGAAGGCGTGCTGGTGGATTATAAGCGTTCGACATACGGACGCACAGACAATGACGTAAAGGAGTTCCTAAAAGACATCTCATCGTTCGCCAATACGTCCGGTGGTCATTTGATAATTGGCGTTGACGAAAAAGATGGCATTCCTACCCAAATCGTTCCAGTGGTGGGCAGCGTTGATCAAGAACTTCAGCGTCTCGAAAATCTCGCTAGAGACGGCCTAGAGCCCTGAGCTGCTGCCGGTTTGATGGACGGCTGGTTAAGCTAATCCCACCTTGCGCTCGAACTCAACAGGGCTGAGATATCCGATCGTCGAATGACGGCGGATGGCATTGTAGAACCGCTCGATATAGTCG
>NZ_JARVWW010000017.1 GCF_029846715.1 Bradyrhizobium nivariense | reverse complement strand
AGGCCGGCGACGGCTATGTAGGGCTGGAGCTCTTGAACCTAGGCCTGACGACATTGCCCGCCGCCCTTCCGCCGGGGCTCCAGTCGCTCAACGTGAGCGACAACGAGCTGGTGCACTTGCCTGACACTCTCCCGTCCCAACTCCGAACGCTCGACGCCAGCGGCAACCGGTTGACCAGCCTGCCCGACACCCTGCCGACGGGACTCCAGTCACTCGCCATCGGCAGCAACAGGCTGACCAGCTTGCCCGAAACCCTTCCGGAGGGCCTTTTGAAACTCGCCGTCGGCAACAACCGGCTGACCAGCCTGCCAGACACTCTGCCAGCCGGGCTCCAGGACCTTGATGTCCGCGGCAACCTGCTGACCAGCCTGCCCAACGCCCTCCCGACCGGACTTCAGTTGCTCGCTGTCGGCGGCAATAGGCTGACCAGCCTACCCGACACCCTCCCGCCCGAACTCCAAGAGCTCGAAGCCGATGGCAACCGGCTGACCAGCCTGCCCGACACTCTCCCCGCCGAGCTCCAGTTGCTCTTCGCGCGCGAGAACCACCTGAACAGCCTGCCCGAGACCCTCCCACCTGAGCTCCAGAGACTCCACGTCAGCGGCAATAGGCTGACCAGCTTGCCCGAGACCCTCCCGGCCGAGCTCCAGGTGCTCGAGGCACGCGACAATCGGCTGACCAGCCTGCCGGAGACCCTGCTAACCCGGCTAGGTTCTGAGTGCATGGTTTGCGTGGAGGATAATCCGCTGCCCGAGCAGGTGCGGACGAATTTGGCGGGAGCCCTGAATACCCTGAGCTATGCCGGCCCGTGGGTCTTCTTCTCGATGGGCGGGGGGACGGCGGTGGGTCAGGAACGGCCGCTGGCCGAGGTGATAGCGGACTGGATGGAGGCCGAGCCGGAGGCGATCGCCGCCTGGCAGAACTTCGCCGACGAGGCGGGTGCCTCGGAATACGCGCTCTTCCTCGACAGGCTGCGGGAGACCGTGAATTATGACAATCCCCATTTCCAGCAGGTCGTGGCCGAGGATCTGCGGCAGGCAGCGATCAGGCCGCAATTGCGCCAGCAGTATTTTCAGCTGGCCTTCGGGGCGAGCGAGAACTGCCAGGATCGCATCACCCTGACCTGGAACGGCATGCAGACCGCACGCCTGAACGCCGATGTCGAGGACGGGGCCTATGACGATCGGCTCGGCGAACTCATCCAGCAGGCCCGGGTCCTGTTCCGCCTGGACGCGCTCGAGCCGATTGCCCGTCAGAAGGTCGGCTTGCTCCAGTTCGTCGACGAGATCGAAGTCTATCTCGCCTATCAGGTCAAGCTACGTGAGCGGCTTGACCTGCAGCTCGTCGCTCCGGACATGCGGTTCTTTGATGTCGCCTACGTTACTGAGCACGACCTCACCGCAGCCGAGACGCAGGTGCGGAATGAGGAGGCGGCGGGGTTCGCCGACTATCTGGCAACTCGCTGGCAACCCTGGGAGACGGTGGTGCGCCGGATCGCCCCCGAAGCCCATGCAGAAATGCAGGACCGGCTCGCCGAGGCGATGGACGGGGAGTTCCAGAGCCGCCTCGACCAACGGCTCGCCGATCATGACCTGACCGGCAACAGCGATGCTGAGTTGCAGTTCGGAGCTCAGATTCGCGAGGAGATCGCCCGCGAGTTCAAGGGCGCTCTAACGCGCCAGGTGCTCGGGGACCACGCGGTTGAGCTGTGAAGCGGCCTATTGCGAGCCTTGGCGACCCCATCGTGGATGATCAGCGGGTCCATCAGGAGAGCGCCTTGCCATGCATAAGTGGATCCGACGAAATTACACCATGTTTCGCGACGTGGACTCGAGTGTGATGCTGCGGGGACCCTATCGATCTCGAGCGACGAATATCGAAAGCCTACGGGGCACAAGGGCACACTGAAGTTCCGGCTCGCCATCCATTTCGCAATGGGAGGTGAACGTGTGGAATTGCGATAAAGGATTCTTCAGCCGAAACGTGCAGTCGAGAGTACCTTTTGAAGCCGGCGCGCGCTCTCGCGCGCAATCAATAAAGGCTCGATTCTGTCATCCTGGATGACAAGCTCCCTCCTGTTTTGACATCGGCCGCGAGGAGCGATCCTCCAACATCGGCTCATGCTGTCGCAGATTTCGACGGACAAGCGACGATGACCCGGCTCTTGGTTCGCTCCCATTGTCAGTTGAACAAACGGCTGCATCTGCAGTGATACGACGGATATTTCTCTACGCCCAGCTCACTGCAACCAATCCGTGCCGCGCCCGATGAACTCGAGCATTGATCTCGCCTTGTTGATCTCGCGTGAGACACGCTTCAGGATCCGGATTGCCGCCTCTTCCGTTGCAATCAGCCCCGCTCTTTCGCAGGCTAGCCCGAAATGATGCCTCACCTGTTCGTCGGAAGGCGCGACGCGCTTCTGCAACACGCTGGTCATCAATGATGAGAGCATGTACTCGATGACATCCTTCTCAGCCTCGATTAAGAACTACGCCCTTCCGACTGTTTGCTCAACTCTGTGAAGTGTGAACGCTGCCGATCCCATCACTAGGCGGCCTTCGCTGCGCGGGATTGTCGTGTCGAGGGCATCGCCGCATCATGAGCATTGAACACGGCTGCCGAGAGATTTCTTTGGTCGATCACCTCGTCTGCTGGGACCAATTCTCTCCAACACTGAGCTGCACGACTTCAGTTTGCGTGAGTTGCAACTCCCTGATGATCTCCGCTATCGTTCGGTAGCCGACGGCGTCTTGCGGCCATCTACTAAAGCCATTCAGCAGATTCTCCGATTTCAGCTTGGTAAAGTCAAAGAGCCGGGCATCGCGGCGAAGGACCTCGTCGGCGATTGCGATCGTGGCTTGGCGAGCGGCGCTCTCTTGCAGCCATTTGTTGAAACCGATCACCAGGCCCCTGAGGTCTTGGGCAGTGAAACCTGGCAGCCCCGCCTTGCGTTCGGCGCGGCGAAGGACCTCACCCGCAAGCACAACGGTCACTTGACCACAAGGCAGTTCCTCCGGCCAGTTGCTGAAGCCGTTCACTAAATTCGCCAGTCCCTGCTGTGAGAAATCGCAGAGCTGAGCGGCGCGAGACCTCGCGAGCGAGTGCGACCGCGGCTCGGCGAAAGGCGGCCTCTTCCGGCCACCTGCCAAAGCCGTTCACCAGGTTTGCCAGCCCCTGCTGAGTAAGATCAGGGAGTTGAGCAGCCCGGCAGAGTACCTCACCGGCGATCGCGACCGTAGCATTGCGACAGGTCGCATCTTCAGGCCATTTGCAAAACCCGTTCACAAGGTTCGAAAGTGCTTGCTGGGTATAATGAGGAAGCTGGGCGGCACGGCGCAAGAGCTCATTTGCGATTGCAACTGTCGCTTGACGCGAGGCTGCCTCATCTGGCCATTTACTGAAGCCATTCACCAGATTCGCCAGATCCTGCTCGCTAAACTCGTAAAACCGGACAGCACGTCCAAGGACTTCGCCTGCAATCGCGACTGCGACTTGACCACAGGGCAGCTCTTCCGGCCACTTGCTGAAGCCGTTCACGAGGATGGCCAACCCCTGCTGAGCAAAATCGCAGAGCCGGCCGGGACGGCGCAGGATTTCGTGCGCAAGCGCGGTCGCGGCTTGGCGCGAGGCCACCTCTTCCGGCCATTTGCTGAAACCGTTTATCAACGCTGCCAGGCTCAGATTGTTCAATCGTTGAAGCGATCTGCTTTCCTCGCGACAAAAGTTAGCTATTCTGATCGCTCCGTTGCGACACTCCGCTCTACTGGAGTGCCGACCGAATGACGCCGTAAATATAGAGAGCGCTCTGGTTCCGACTTTCCCCATCAGTGCATGGTCAAGCTGCGATACACGAGAAGCCATTCTCTCGCAAGCGTCCCGGCCAACCTGGTCTCCGGCCTTTCGGCTCACCGCGTTGTATGTCGTGGCATAGCCCCACGATCTCTCGGCACGGATGCTTTCCTCGAAACTCGGCAGAAATCTAGATTGAAATTCAACGGCAGCTTTCTGCAGAAATGCGGGGTGATCCGCCTTGCGCAGCTGCTTGTTGAATTCAACGATATCGCGGGCACGATCGATTTCGCTAACGCCGTCGTCAAGTCATTTTGAGCGGACGGAAGACCTTCCGAGCTTTCACCGCAGCGCCCTGTGCGGCCACGCGCTCAATGCGATCGGTCGTCACCTCTGGATACCCGCCTATGCAGTTGAGGCATCTGCCTGCTAGCGCTGGGCTGTTTACTCACCCCGCTCTCGTTGCGCGGGGACAAATGCGATCGCAACTGTGCCTACCACATTCTGCATCATCCATGATCTCATGCCATATCGCGAGCCCGCTCGTCGCAGCGCAATCGACACCTCAGCATGCGCCGATGCGCCGCTCCATGATCTATTCGGCAGTTGGATGCGGTCCATAAAAACAATGGATTTGTCAATTTTACCTGAAGGCCGATAGTGCAATCGCTGTTGGAAGGAGCATTCCACAGTGCAATCGCCGCTGGAGGAAACATTCGGGAATATCATGCGCAAAGCGTTCGTCAGTCCGTCGCAGGCCAACTCAAGGACGAGCTGGCGGCATGCAAGACGTGGATGCCCAACGGGCTATAGTGTGGCTATTAACTGCGGCGTCTGAGCCAAATCGATCTATCGCACTGTCGAGCACGTAATGCCGTGCCCAAAACGCAAAGAAAGATTGCCTGATTGCTCGTGCGCGGGGCGTAGTTTTGGAACACGAGCTGACTAGGTCGACCACCGTGTGCCAGTCGATGGACTCACGCGGGGTTGGCTCGTCGCAGTTCGGTGCCTGCCACGGGAGTTGGTATTCGATCAATCACTGTCAAAGCCCCTTGAATCGCACCTAACGTCAGAGTGTAGGCTTTGCGCCAAGTCGCGGCATCGGTCGCCTCAACCCTTGCTGACAGTTAGGCAACAATAGCGAATGTCTGAAGGCTACAACATCGCGCCGCTCGACTGCGTGAAGCTTTGCGAGCATCCCTCCTGCCGAAGGCCTATCGGAAAGATCTCTTGTGCAACAGGGCGTACGATTCGCCGCTGCCCAGTTGCAGCCGGAAACTGCGAGCGGACCGAGAGCAAGGCGGACTGTCTCCGTCCGCCCCCTGCTGCGCCTAGCCCAACTTGGATACCATGCCGTTTGCGCCGAGAGATGAATTGCACGCGGCGCAACCGCTCAAACCAGATGGATGACGACGCCAACATGCGGCCGAATCGATTGCTGATTCACTTCCTATTGTTTCCGCGGCCACATTTCTGGACAGCAGCCTGACTGCAGCATCGGGGACGTCAGACATGACTGAATATAGCGACTGCTGGAACTCGCTAGTTTCGGGAGGGAGCCTTCCTCCCGTCCGAGCCAGATCGGTCGTTCGTCACCAGTATCTATTGGCTCGTTGGCCTACAGAGGCCCAATCTACCTTCCGGCAACTTGCATTGGGGGTCACTTGGCGGTCCATCAGATCGAGAGCACAGCAAGACCGACGCAGACCAATCGATTTGGGAGCTTCAAATGTCGAATCCTCGTGTCCATTCAGCAGAAATCCCGCCATTGTCTCGTGCGCTTTTGCTTCAGGCTCGGAGAGCGGCAGTATCGATACTGTCCTCAGCGGGTCAATGACCGCAGTAACTGCGGGCATACGGATGCGCCAGCGTTCTGCTATGGCCCTCGGTGTCCAGAAACGATTCAGGCGCTCTTCCAGCCGGAAGTGGCATTTTGAGCGTCGCCGACAATGCGTGCGACCCCGGGCCAGACGCCGCAGTCGCCAACAGGCTGAACAAGCTCGGGTGACGCTCGTCGGTGGCGACCATGATCTCCGCCATTGGTCCGGGCTTCGGACAGTCAGACGAAACGGGAGCCCTTGAGATCGGCCAGACCTCATTTACGGCCGTATTGCGCTCGGCTTTTGGGACAGATGTGCGAAGGGCGATAGAATGCGAATTCTCGTGGTTGATCGTGATACGGATTTTGCGCGCGCTGTAAAGGAAGCGCTGTTGGTTTGCGGTTTTGCCGTGGATGTAGTCCGCATTCTTGACGAGGCGGAGACCGCCCTTGCTTGCGCCAGCTATCACATTGTCTTGCTCGAACTGGTTTTGCCCGATGGAGATGGCTTGGACTGGCTGAAGCAGTTGAGACGCGAGGGATGTTCGATTCCCGCCATAATAGTGAGCAAGTTGAACGATCTGGGCAGGCGAATCGCGATCTTCAACGGCGGCGCGGACGATTTCCTGCCCAAGCCAGTATCTATCGATGAACTCGTCGCTCGTATGCGAGCCATTTTGCGACGATCGCCGCAAATGACAGCGCCCGTCCTTACGTTCGGAAATCTACATTTCGATTCTATCGGCCGGCAAGTTTCAATTGATGATCGGCAATTAAGGATCGCCCGGCGCGAACTGTGCATTCTTGAACATCTGCTCAGCCGCGCTGGCCGCACCGTACCACGAGCGTCACTGGAGGAGGGCCTCTATGCGTTCGACGACGAGGTCTCGACCAATGCTCTAGAAGTTGGGATCTACCGCTTACGCACACATTTGAGCCGGTCCGGCGCGACGCTACGGATCACAACTGTGCGCGGCGTCGGTTATGCACTTGAACTGGCGCAGGTGCCCGCTGCGCAATCGATTGAACCTGAAAGCGAAGGCTCCCTTGAAGTTCGCTCCTAACACTCATCATGGCAGCCTCGGAGAGCCGAGCGCCGTCACATCTGCCGCTCTTCCCTGCATTTTTTGTGCGCTATGCATGGTCGCTCTACTATCTCCTTTTGCCGCCACAGCTCAGGTAAAGCGGGTTGGTACTGTGGGGACGCCACGCGCGACTGCTGATAGCCTTCAGGGAACTCTGAATCTTTCCTCCTCGCAGGGCAAAACGATTCATCTCCCAGCGCCAGCTGCGAGCATCTTTGTTGCCGACCCGGCCATCGCGGACTATCAGGCGCCGTCGAACACGACCATCTTCGTGTTTGGAAAACACTCGGGGCGGACCAGCTTGTTCGCTTTGAACGATAATGGCGAGGCGTTAGCCGAGCTTCGCGTTGTCATCACCCAACCTATAGAAGATCTGCGTGCCGCGCTGAAGGCGCAGCTCGGGGACTATCCGATCCAAGTTAGCTATACGCCGCGCGGCGCGATTCTTAGCGGAACAGCACCAAATCCCGATCTCGCCGACAGCGCCAAGAAGATCACGGAGCAGTTTCTCGGTGCGGATGCGCTGGTCGTCAACAAGATCCAGGTGGCCGGTTCACTTCAGGTCAATCTTAGCGTGCGCGTCGCCGAGGTTTCGCGCACCGCCATGAAGGAGCTTGGCATTAACCTCTCTGCCTCGGGTCAAACCGGCCCTTTCGTTTTCGGCTTTAAAAGTGGCAAAGCTGGTGGTGCCAGCGCCACCCGTGGAGCCGGCTCGGCAAGCGTCGGGTACGGCATTGGCGGTGCGAACGTCAGTGCTGTTCTAGACGTACTCGCTAACGAGAGCCTCGCGTATGTACTGGCTGAACCGAACCTTACCGCCATGTCCGGCGAATCAGCAAGTTTCCTGGCAGGCGGCGAATTTCCGATTCCGGTCATGCAGGACAATCGGCAGGTCTCAGTCCAATTCCGTCAATTTGGGATTAGCCTAGAGTTCGTCCCGACGGTTCTCAGCAACAACCAGATCAATCTTCACGTGAAGCCTGAGGTCAGCGAGCTGTCGAAAGTAGGCGAAGTCAGCGTCAATGGAACGTCTATACCCGGTCTTTCCACGCGGCGTGCCAGTACGGTCGTCGAGCTTGCCAGCGGTCAAAGCTTTGCAATTGGAGGGCTTATCCGGCGCAATTTCAGCACGGACATTGGCCGTTTTCCTTGGTTGGGCGATATGCCGATCCTGGGTGCGCTGTTTCGTTCTTCCTCATTTCAGAAGGACGAGACGGAGCTGGTAATTATTGTCACGCCCTACATCGTGCGACCAGGATCGAGTCCTGGCAAGATGAGCGCGCCCACTGACCGCATCGGACCACCCTCGGATGCCGGGCGCGCTTTAACAAACACGTTGGCAAGTTCGCCGCGAGGCCGTGATACTCCCAAGGCACAACCACGCGCTAACGGCGGCGCCAGCTTTATCATCGAATGAGGACAGCGCATGAGCTTGCGACATCTGTATTGCTTGATCGCTATTTCGGCGAGCGTAGGTGGATGCACAAACAGTTCTGCGATCTACTCTGGGCACGCTGAACGAACGATCCGGATAGAGCAGAAGACAAGCGTCTTGCTGCTACAGGGCGTTCGTCGCGTCGAGAGATCTCGTCTGCGGGACTTCATTGCGAGCGCCAGTCGCGGTCGGCGGGATGCACTCCATCTCGATGTCACGGGCTCACCCAGGCTGATTGCGCAGGTGGCCCATGATGCCCGCGCGATGGGTGTTACCCCTTTGAATATCCGCCTGTCCGATTCCGCCCTCAGTCTGCCTGCCCATTTCGGGGTAAGGATCGAGGCGACTATCTACGAAGCACATCCTGCCATCTGTCCACCGCTTTCGATCGTTGGCCCTTCGGTAGACGATAATTCTTTCAATCCGACGCTTGGCTGCTCCATCCAGAACAACCTGGGAGTCATGGTGAACGAACCCGGCGACTTGCTGGGCAATGAAGCTGTCGTGCCAACCAGTGGCGATCGTGCGGTGCTTCCCTTTCCGGCCCGGAGGACCATCACGCCGACTGACCACGGCAA
This sequence comes from Bradyrhizobium nivariense, assembly GCF_029846715.1. Classification (GTDB taxonomy): domain Bacteria; phylum Pseudomonadota; class Alphaproteobacteria; order Rhizobiales; family Xanthobacteraceae; genus Bradyrhizobium. The sequence goes on along the minus strand of NZ_JARVWW010000017.1, from coordinate 171,757 downwards.
CTTGGAACATGGAACTCAGAACAGAGTTCTATCGGAAGGTTCATGAGCGGCTCATCAATCCTAAGCAGCGTACGGCGCTATGTTGGCTGATATTCTGGTCAGTCGGTCAGCGATAAGCAGACGACCCTACAAACAATGTTCGCTTTCCTTCGTGATCGCGCCGTTTGCAGATCAGGTTGTGCAATTTGGGGCGTGCGCGCGAAGCTAAACCATGCCTACAGCAAAGAGCGCTTTTGCAACCCTCTCGAAGCAGTCGATCGGAACGGCCTTCCCCAACGCTGCCTTTTGGATCAGCTGACGCGTCAACATATCGTCCTGGACAATGCTGAGATGCAGCGCCCGCGCCTGACCAAGCAAACGTGAAGCAAGTTCGCCCTCACCGCGACAGACCAAGACCGGAACACCAGTCTCACCACGAACATAGCGCAGCCCAATCAACATTGCGGGGCCGGTCAGGATCAATGTGGCCCGATGAATACCGAGCGGCGACTCGTTCGCCGACTCGCGCCGGTGCCGACGGTGTTCATTCTTTATGTGAGGATTGCCCTCCTGTTCCTTGGACTCGCGCTTCGCTTCGCTCTGCGTCATGCGCATATCGCGCAAGAACAGCCAGCGCTGAAGTAGTAGATCAATCAAACCGCCGATCAGAAAAGCGCCGGCCGCAATCTCGATCAGAACTTTGAGCTGGTTAAAGACAAACCCGAAGCAAGCCAAACCGCAGACGGGCAAGTACACAAGCGCTTTCCAACTTGCGACCACAACAAGAAGAAGGGTTCCACCAAGAAGCAATACTTTGATTAGTGACTTGCCGAGCTCCACAAGTGATCGCTGAGAGAGAATCTTTTTCAGCCCTTTGACGGGATCCAACTTCTCAAGGCCTGGTTTCAGTGGCTCCATAGAAAATGTCGGCCCGCCGCTAGCCAGGACACTGGCCAAGATAGCCGCAATCACCACCGTTCCGATGATTGGGGCAACTGCCGCAATAGAAATTTCCATCAATCCGACCAGCGCCTGCCGGACCGCACTATTGAAGGGCTGCGCCTGCAGCTTATTGACTAGCCGCAACGCTTCTTGCCAGCCGTTTTCAATCTGGCCCGCTCTAACGTATAGGCAGCCGAAACCTGCGCAAACGCTGACGCCGGTGACAAAGTCGGCGCTGCGCGGACTCTGTCCTTTCTTGCGCGCGTCCCGTAGCTTCTTGGGGGTTGGTGGAAGGTTCTTCTCTTCGCTCGCGCCGTTCATTTCAAGAACTTCGCAAGCCACTCCAGCACGCCGTTGAACTGGATGATCTCCGCGCCCATGTATTCGATGAGATAGACGGTGTAACTGATCATGATGATGCCAAAAGCGACATTCTTGATGGTCAGGCAGTGATCGTTGAGCTTGATTTGTGGCGCAAAGCGCCCGAGCAACATGAGGGATACTTCGATCAGGAGCAGTAGGGCCGTGACAGGCCCAGAAACCAGCAGGGTCGTATGCATGATATGGTCAAGGAGCGCTACAAATTCCGTTGCCCCTTGCAGCGTCGGGGTAGGAAGTAGCTGATATATGGGCCAGATCAGATAGCTGTCATAGAGGCATCTGACCATCGTCTGCAGACCTCCAGACACAACGAAAATCGTAACCGCAGCGGTCCCGAGAAAAAGACCTGTCGCCGAGACTTGGCTGCGGGTCGCAGGATCGTCCACCTGGCTCGAAACACCTCGCTGGGTGTCTATGATCTCACCAACCGCCTGGATGCTCCATAGTGGTATACCGAGCAAGAAGCCGATCAGCAGGCCGATGAATATCTCTTTGAGACCAATGAACGCGAGGACGATCATACGGGTGCCTGGATCTAGCGTCTGCAGGCCATTCTTGATATGCGCCAAGCATGGCAGTCCGATCACGAGCGCCAAGCTAACGCGGATCATCCCGCTCATGTGCAGTCGCGTAAATACGGGAAGCACTAAGGTGATGCCTAGGGTGCGGGCTGCACCTAGGCCGGCCGCAACAACGAAGTCCATAGCAGTCTGGATCAGTGTTTGCGTCTCGGTGGGTGACAAACCATGCATTGAGATCTGGTAGTCGCTTGCTTCGGCCAATGGAACAGGCCCCGCTCGCCCTGCCCTGATGTTAGAAGTCGAAAATGCCGCAAATAATCGGCTGGGTTCGCCCCATCGACGGCAGATGGCGGTACTATCGCAGAGACTTTGCCCTGCCTTCCACACGCTAATACTTCGCTGTGAGAGTGGGGAACTCAGCGAAAATATGCTGGGCTTGTTCAATAAGCGGGGCGCTCAGCACTGGAGAAAATAGAACCAGCACGGCGACGACGACGGCCAGCTTCACGGTGAGGGGTAAGGTTTGATCCTGGACCTGCGTTGCCGCCTGGATGATGCCAACGCCCAGTCCGGCCACGAGGGCTGAGAGGAGCGGTGGCAGAACCCAGATCATGAATAGGACAAGCGATCGGCTGAGGTGAGTGAGTATGTTGGCTTCGTCCACCTTAACCTCCTGGCGTTGCGTAACTTAAGACTAATCCGTGCATGAGCAGCGACCAGCCATCGATCGTGACGAATAGAAAGAGCTTGAAAGGAACAGATATTAGTGTTGGTGAGACCATGGACATGCCCATGGCCATCAAGATCGTCGTTACAATCAGATCGATCGTGATGAATGGAAGATACAGAAGGAAGCCGATTTCAAACGCACGCTTTAACTCCGAGATCATAAACGAGGGTACAAGAATCGCAAAATCATTAGCCGTAACGTTGCCCCGCATCTCCTCAGACCAGACACGTTCTGTCGACGATAGGAAGAATGTACGCTGCTCTTCGTTTGTGAATTTCTTCAGATGAGCGCGTAGTGGTTCGCTGCCTTCCTTGGCGGCGGTCACCCATTCATCGAGTGTTTCGTAGCGAAGTTGCCGCTCGGTAACGCGGTTGTAGGTCTGTTCAAACACTGGCGCGCTAATGAATACGGTGAGGATCAATGCAGCGCCATACAGAACGATGTTCGGGGGTATGGATTGGGTGCCGAGCGCGTTGCGAACCAGGAAGAGAACGACGGAAACCTTTATGAACGCCGTTGTTGTGACGACTGCCAAAGCCAGAAGGCCGAGGCCCACCGTGACCGCAAGAAGCGCAACGATACTTGGTGGAAAGTCAATCATTGACCGCCAGCCTGCCACGCAACCTGATGGCCAGTTCTTCACCGACCCGAACGACGTCGCCGCAGCCGATCAATTGGCCATTGGCAAGAATGTCGACTGGGCTGTCAAAGCGGCGACCAAGTTCGAACACATGCCCTTCGTTGATGCTTCTCAACGTGCCCAACGGGATAGACCAGCGGCCGCATTCGAACACAAGCGTGATCTCAACACTGTCAATGTCGGCTTCTGAGGGAGGGATCAGTTGCTGCGCTTGGCGTTTTGTCATCATATGTGCACGCTTTAGAGGGTGGGGTTGCAGGCGGAACGGCCCCCGCAGGACCAGTGTGTCACCGGTGACCTGTGCCGGAGCCCATAACCTGTCCGCGGTGAGGATGACCTCGCCGCCGGCAAGGGGAATGACGTCCGGCAACAGTGCGTCGCCCGCCTGTGCTTGACGAATCAGTGCGATGGACACGCGCAGCGAGCCAATCTCCGTTGCTATAATGACAGGCAATTCCGGAGAAAGCGCGCGTGTCTCGCGCGGCAATTGGCGGAGCAACTCGCCTAAGATTCGGAACGCGGACGGGACCGGACCGTCCAAGGACGGGAATAGGAATAGGCGGGCCTTGCCCGCGATCGGCCCGTGGGCGATCTCGAGTTCCAGATAAGGGCCGTGCGCGCTTGCTTCGTCGATGCGGGCAAGTTGCAAATCCCGCACTAGCAGCGCTTCCAGTGGACAGAGCAAGGATTCGAGCGCAAGTTCGAGAAGGAGCGAACGGGTAGGCTCGGAAGGTAAAGTGAGGTCAGGCTGCACCGTCGCAATCAGTGTCTCCACAAGCGGGCGGGGCAAGGACAATACAGCCGTTTCACCTCCGACGCGAAATACGCAGTCAAGCATGGCCAAGGCAGACGGCTCCGCCTGCCACACAAGCCGGTTCATACGGATGAATAGCGGCTTTTCGCCAAGGCGGCTCCGCAGAACCATGCGCGGCGCGGCGATCTCATTGAGCCACAAGACCACGCCATGGGACAGGAGTAGAGACGGCTCGAACTCTGCAAGTGCACCCGGGGTATTCGCCGAAGTGATTTCTATACGACTACATTGTCGCGCCAGAGAACCAGCCATCAAATTGAAACGCCTACCGCTTGGCTATGCGAAGCACCCCGATAGGGGAGCAACTGATCATCGTCCGTTTCGATTTCGGCTGCGAACTCCAGACGAGCATCGGTCGTGCGCTGAACATCGCGCTCGATCTGTCGCCATTTGTGGCTCGCCGCCGCACGCTTGGCCCAGAGAGCGCGGGCCTCAACAACCGCGGTCTGGGCTTGCTCTTGAGCGATGCGCGCCTGCTCAAGCGCCTCCCGCCTCGATGCGATCTCGGCTGTGAGCCGTCCAATGACCCGATGGCAGCGACGGTCGAGTTCCGTGACGGACATCGCACCAAGAGATGCCATTTCCTGGTAGAGTTGATCTTCGACGCTTGCACGGTGTTTCTCGGCGCTTGCAAGATCGCTGGAAGCTCGCTCCACGGCTTCAAACGCAATGCGGCGCTTGTCTTCAATATTGGACAGCTTACGAAGCACGCTTCGCTCTCTTATGTCCTTTACGAGCCGTAATTTCGACGCTTCGACCGGTTTCAGGCCGTCAGACGCGACATCCATGTCACGGTCTCCTCAAAATTGGAAGGCTCGTCCTGGCCCTGGCACACGAATTTCCGCAACTGCTCGATCGAGGCGATTGCCCGGTCGGTTAGCGGATCACTACCCGGCTTGTATTCACCGACCTTGATCAAGAACTCCGCCTCATTGTAGCGTGAGAGCAGTTCACGGAAGAAGGATGCCGCCTTTCGATGTGACCCAGAGACGACCGCATCCATAACGCGACTTCGGCTCGACAGCACGTCGATGGCGGGAAAATGTTCACGCGACGCGAGCGCGCGTGAAAGAATGATATGACCATCGAGAATACCGCGCGATTCTTCGGCGATTGGATCGCCCATGCCATCACCTTCGACAAGCACGGTATAGAACGCCGTGATCGAGCCGTGCTCGCCCATACCGGCACGCTCCAGTAGACCAGGCAGAAGCGCAAACACGGAGGGAGGAAATCCGCGCCGCGTCGGAGGTTCTCCTGCGGCAAGGCCTATTTCGCGCATTGCGCGGCTAAAGCGCGTCAATGAATCCATGATCAGTACGACGCGCAGCCCTTGATCACGAAAGTACTCCGCGAGTGCAGTCGCCATATGAGCACATTGCACCCGCTCCATTGCCGAGCGGTCGGAGGTCTCAACGACCACAATCGTACGATCGAGAGCCTCTCCGATATGACGCTCGATGAATTCACGTACCTCACGTCCACGCTCTCCCACAAGCGCAACGACGGTCACGTCGGCGGCCGCGCCCCTTACAATTTGCGACATCAAGGTCGACTTGCCGCAACCGGCATCTCCATAGATTCCGATCCGCTGGCCTTCGCCGCACGTCAGCAGTCCATCCAGCACGCGAACGCCGAGCGGAAACGGCCGCTCGATGCTACGCCGCCTCATTGGATTGGGCGCCCTGCCGCGGAGCGGGCGAGTGTGGGCCGCCTTTATTGGCCCCTTGCCGTCGAGCGGACGGCCGGCACTGTCAATCACGCGGCCAAGCAAATCGGGTCCAACTGACACTTCACGCATTCGCCCGGTCGGAACCACTTCCGCGCGGTTAGACAGGCCTATCGTTTCGCCGATAGGCGTCAGCAACACCCCGTTCGGCAGCAGACCGATGACCTCGGCCTCAAGTGACCATCCAGTGCCATGATCCTGCAACACACAAAGTTCCCCAACACGTGCCCCTGGCAAAACGGCATGAAGCAATGTGCCGATCGCCCGTGTGATCCGTCCGCGCACCGCGCGCGTATCGATCTGCTTTGCTGTAGATTTCACAGATGACAACTCGGCGCGCACAGCCGCTTCGACAAGCCCATCGTCATAGGATCGTCGTAGCGTGGTCACGGCTCGCGTTCCTGAGAAGACGGGGCAAGGCCAACACGTAAGATACGCAGCTGCGCGGCAAGCCCTAGATCGACATTGCCAAACTCGCTCCACAAAACGCACTGATCCGGCGTCAGAGCCGGGTCCGGGTCAATTGTAAGTTTCGGCCGACCATTCCTTCCGTCGAACGCTTCGAACTCGCGGATCAGTGCATCGGCTTTCACAGGCGACACATGAAGACATACTTCCGCACTGCCATATGTTCGATCGATCGCATGACGAACCGTCCTCACCAGGATCTCGCCGGGATCGAAGGAGCCCAGGACGTCGTCCAAGATATCGAGGACGAGCTGCGGCAACTCATGTTCCAGAACAGCTTTTCGGCGTGCCAGCTCGCAAGTAGCCCGGGCAACCAGCTGCGCCATTTCGTCCGAACCTGTCTTCAGACCCTCTGAGTGGCCGCGCGCTTGCTCGCGCTCATAGGCTTTTCTTGCCCAGCTGCGAACCTGGCGCAGATACCGCTCCGCTAGCGCCCGGGTCTTTAGCGCATCGGACCAGATCCCAAGTTCCGCGGCTGGTATAAGTGGGCCGACCGGACGAATCTGCGGGTCTGCTGGCAATGCTTGATCGTTGTCGGTCATGCCGTTGGTGCCTCCGTGGCCAGATGGGTCATCACCAAAGACAGCAATTGGCCAGCCGCCCTGTGGTGTTCGGTGGCTGGAGCTTCCGCGGCCGTCCCCACAGGTAAGCGGAGAAGAACGCGCTTTCGGTCAAGCTCTGAAGCTTCATCGAGCCAAGCACCAAGACAGGCATATCCGTCGTGTTCTATTCCTTGCGAAAGTCGTTCCGGATCGAGAATCGATGTAGTTGCGACTGCGCTGGACAAGTTTCGTATACCGAAAGCATGTGCTTCCGCACCGACATTTCCGATCAGAGTTTCCAGATCACGCCTTGACACCAGCTTCAGCAATGAACGGGCATGCCAAACACTGCCAGCGAGCCGGGCGGCGCGATGCGGATCATGGCCGAGCAGAACGTCCCTGCCCCAGTTACTTCCGTTCCAGGCCCCTTCATTGCCTACCGCCAATTCGGCCAGTCTCTCCTGAAGCCTGACACTCCTCTGCAACCGCAGCACCGTGGGCGTTGACAGCAGCGCATCAAGACGGGCGGCAAAACGGCTCGGATGCATCACCGCAGCAAGTTCGCGCAAGCGATTGGAATGCGGATGAGGTGAATGATTTGGCTCGTTGGATGGCATCGATACCCACACTGCATTCCGTCTATTTTGCATCAGAGCTCAATTCTTTGCCGACGGCTTGGGCCGCGGGTACATGGTCGAAGATACGCCGAGATTTCCAACTTTCCGCGATGATCGACCGAACTGACGCATCCGTGTGCTCAGCAACATGTAAGATAGAACACCCAGCGCGGCACCCGCACCTCCGACCCCGATCGCAAACAAGGGGGGCGACATGAACTTGGCCGGTTGAGCCGAAGCAGCTGCTGACGCTGACGACAGCTCATGCTGAGCCCGCTCAACCGGCACGAACACGACCGCTACCTTGTCATATGATAGCCCTTCGATGCTGTTGGCGACGAGCATCTTGATCTGCGGTAGCAAGGCTGAGAGCCTCACATTGGAGCCATGTCGGATGAAAACCGACGCCGAGGACGGGGTTGCATCCTGTCGCAAAAGGTCATTCTTCGGCAGAACAACATGGACACGGGCGGAGAGTACCCCATCGATATCGTTGATCGTGCGCGACAACTCTTCACTTAGGGCGTAAACGTACCGGGCGCGCTCTTCAACCGGAGAGGCAACAAGACCAGATCCCTTGAACACCTCCCCGAGGTTCTTGAAAGTCTGACGCGGCAAGCCCTCGCCATTCAGCAGGTCGATCGAGAAGGCTAGCTGCTTTTCTTCCACCTGAATCGTGCTGGTCCCATCCTTGGCGACAATGCGGACGGCATCGACACCCTTTCTGAGGAGAAGCGCAAGCATTTCGTTGGCTTCACGCTCTTGTACCTTGGTATAAACATCTGCCTTGCAACCGGCCAGGGAGAGCAAGACCGGCAACGCCACAAGAATATGAAACCGCCTTCCCACGCTCGCGCGACGACCGATCTTTCTATGCGGTAAAACGCTCATCAACGGCTGTCAGCCTGCCGAGAGCAGCTTGTTCAGAGACGAGCTGGCAGCGCTAGTACACTTGGAGATGAGCGAAACGTAAGTGACGCTATTGTAAACATCCCGCAGATTCGCCAACGTCGATTCGAAATGGTCTGCACCTTCCAGGTTTCCGACCGGGTGCACCTCGAATTCGTGAGAGCGCAAGATGGGTTGCGCTGCCGGTCCATTCGCAGGAGTCGGCCCGCCGCCGACCGCCGAAGGAAATGATATGCCTCGATGCATTGCAGCAAGATTTTGAAGGATACGATCGCCAAGGGGGCTTACCTGCGTGCCTGCACGCTGAGCCTCCGACACTGGCGGAGCCAACGTGCTATCGATCATCGAAGAGGCAGCATCTTGATTTGAAGCCACCTGGGCAAGACTCTCGTGAAACTGAGCCCGCGTCGATGAACAAGCCTCGGATAGACATTCGAGCGGACCGGCGGAGATCGGCGTAACGCCAAGCATCATGGACGACATCGTTGCTCTCACGTCATGAGATTAGCCATTCGACACCGTGAACGGCTCAGCACTCCTAGCGAAGCGAGCTGACCAGAAGCTGACGAGTATCAGGAGCACAGTCATCTAAAGATCACGCTTGGCCTCGCATTTGGGACGAATTCTCGGCCTCCATCTTTGTGACGAATTTCGGTGCTTGTTCGCTAGCGGAAGAATACTAGGAGTGCTCATCAGAGCCAGGAGCCTGTACATTTTGAAGAACCTCCTATATGTCGGAGCTTTTATTCTCCTGGGGCTCGTTAGAGCGCTCGGCGCTCCCCTGCCGCTGCCATCGGCACCTTATAGCTACACGGTTCTGGACCAGGACCTTGCTGCTGCACTGCAGGAGTTTGGCAACAATTTAAATATCCGAATCAATGTTAGCACCGAGGTAAAGGGGCGGATTCGCGGGCGAATGCCGGATCTCGCGCCGGGAGAATTCCTCGAACGCTTAAGCAAGCTCTACAATCTTCAATGGTACTACGATGGACTGGTGCTTTATGTGTCTGATGCGCACGAGGCGCAAAGCCGCTTGCTCGTCCTGACTCCAATCACCTTCGAAGCATTCAAGGCCGCGCTCGATGCTCTCAACATCTCGGATGAGCGCTATTTTGTGAGACCTGCAGCAGGAGATGGCCCAGTCTTCGTTTCTGGTCCGCCTCGGTTTATCGCGCTTGTGGACCAAACGCTCAAAAGCCTGCTGGCGGAGGCACAGGCGCAGCGAAACCCTACGATTGTCGAAAGGCCGCCGCAGCAATCGGTTTTGATGTTGTTTCGGGGGTCGTCGAGCATGGTCATTCGTGATGGACGACCGGAGAGCCCTCTTTTGCCCGAGGCGTCGCATTAACACAGCGCGGTTCACGCGGCTGGTCCAGCCCGGAGATGAGTTGATGCAGCGAGTGGCTTACAGCAACTCAAGGCGGTCTCTGTGTGCGCGCTATCAGCTTTCGAGAGGCAATGCTGCCAGCTTGAATGCGACTGGCTGGACCGGGATTCCGCGGAGCGTCGCGATCGACGTACAGGTCAGTCCACGGACGCACGAAGCCGAGGCGGACCCGAGTAGTTAATTGGAACGCGGTCGAACGCAAGAAGCTAGCGCCAAACATGTCTTGAGAATGCACTACAGCTTTCGGAAGGGCGTCTTTCATGACTCATCCCGAGTTCTTGCGGACCGTCAGCTTCTCGACAGCTAATCCCTTGTACCATAGGAGCGTGAAAATCTAGCCGGCGATGCGCCGATAGATTAGTTACGGAACTGAGGGCTGGCACGCACTGAGCAACCGGACGCACCTGACAGGAGCCGTTGAGCTCCGCGTAGCATTGCTTCTTGCTCGTTGTGTCACGCACTCGGCTGCGCCACATGATCAACTTGTGGCGCAATCTCACACCAAGGATGTATATCAGTGAACAACCTATTGCTAAATGCCAATCCAACCGCGGCTTTGTCCGGGCTTGCTCCGGGGCTCTCGTCGCTGCCGGAGCATTCAAGCTTCGAGGCGGTGCTGGCCAGCTACTCGTTGGAGGACGCGATAGGCGATCATTCGGAGCCGCCAGATTCCGACCAGCAACTGACGGAGGAACTCGTGCAGGAGGCGCTGCATATCCTGCCTCCGACTCTCACCGTTGCATTGGACGCACCTGCGCAGACCACCGAGTCATCCTCTGTTGCGAGCGCCAGTGTTGCAACGGCGCCTGTACCCAGCTCAAGGATCACGTGGAACGGCGGCACCTTGACCAACGCCGAGTTGCAGATTGTGTCGGTGCTGAACCGTCACAAAGACAAATGCCCGCTCGATTGGGAGTCCCTTTCAGATTTGGCCAACGATCCCTCCACGCCGCCCGATCTGAAGACGGCGATCGGGGCATTGCAGCAGGATCCTGAGCTCTTCTATGCAATAGGCTCGCAAGGCGACGGCCGCTGCGGCGGAAAGATCAAGGCGGGTGATCTCTCGGACTTTTCACACCATCACGCACAGGTTGCCACATTCCAAGAGCAGCAGGCGCACAGCTACCAGCAAAACTACATTCCATCCGACGGCACCGGAGACGGCCAGCCGTCAAATATGACCGAGAGTGGTGCATTGCGCGAGCTCTATCGGTATTCCGACAGTCTGCCCAAGAACCTCAGCCTCGCCGATTTTAAGCAGATTGTCGATGGCGAGGCAAAAGCCGGAAAAAGCCCGCCGCAGGTTCTCGCGGCCGCTCAATACTTTCTCAGCTACCCCGATGAATGGAAACAGTTGTACGGTGGCTCGATAGATAAGGTCCACAAAGAGGACTTCCTGCAGGTTGCGTCATCATCGATGACTCTCACGCAAACCGAGCTGGATACGCTGGACACGATCAATACAAATCAAAGCGCTTTCTTCGGGAAGGGCGACCTGACTCGGGACAAGCTAGCGAGCATGGCCGATGACAACAGTCTAGCCCCCGACGTGCGACAGGCTGCCTCCCAACTGCTCTCGGATCCGCTGTTGTTCGGGTTAATGAATAATTCGATCACAGGCTACAAAACCCACCATCAGTTCTTCGACTTCGGCGGGGGCCATACGGTCGATTCCGGCAATATCAGCAATAACGACTTCACCCACTTCTTCAACAACATGTCGACTGCGAACCGCACCGCGCATCAATTGAAGACGCATGTCGCCCAAACGGCCGGCGAGCAGTCCGCTGCCGCGGACATGATGATGGGCGTCGCTGATCAGCCCGACATCAAGTCTCCTAAGAAAAACGGCGGCGCTTTCATGCATGTCGTTGACGACGTGCTCAAGGTTGGCTCGAAGGTGCTCGACTGGGCTGCAACCGGAGTTGGTTTACTCGGCTTTATTCCGGGCCTTGGCGAATTGGCCGATCTCGCGTCAATGGTGCTCGAGAGCGAGGCGCAAGCAGCAAATCTTCTTCACACTGCCATTACCGGTGGCAACATCAAGCTAGCGTTGGAAGAAGCGGGCATCAGTCTTGCGTCGCAGGCGGTTGGCTGCCTCGGCGGCCCCGAGGTCAAGCTAGCCATGCGCGAAGGCTTAATGAAGCAGGCAATTCAAGAAGCCGCGACGGCTGGCATCAATCTGCCGGTTTCGATCGCACAGTCGCACGCGGAAAATTACTTGAACCAGCTGAAGGAACGCATTGAGTCCGAGCGCATGCAAGCTGTCGGCGCCAACAGCTAGTTGGAACGACGCGCCGCCTCAGACCGTGCTGTAAGCTATGCGCACTTGTGGGCCCTCCGATTGGCCGGCCACCACCTACCGATCAGTAGGTCCCGCAAGCTTTGCCTCCACGTTCGAACCCGCCGCCCGCACGCAGACACTTTGTCGTGTCGAACTTCGGCCCACGATGTGGGCAGAAGGTCCGATACACGATCAGCCTCAGTTTCATTTCGCGGCTGCGAAAGTTGCATAGGCCGGCATCTGGCTCCAATCGGACAGGCCGAAGTTATCGACGCTTTATCTCCCACGAGAAAGCCGGATCGACATCGACGAGAATAGCAGGCTTACAAATGTGAGACCGAGGGCACATTAGGCCGCTAGTGCAGAGCTGGGAGGCGCCGAGCGCCGCCGCGCGAGGCGTAGGCGTCCGCCCGCGCTGCGAAGTGGGATTGACCGCATCGCCCTAAGGCGTAGCAGGGCTGAGGGATCGCTGTTCGCGGCCGGCTCGTCTGAGCACTGAATACCTTAGGGTCGTATCTGATGGGATCGAGGCATCACCGCCGCCCGAGGAGAAGCAATCGCCAAAGAAGTGACGTGTCGCAGGCGAGCTATTCCAGCGCCTCGGTCTCAGCACGTTGGCTTCTTCGGTCCCGGTGCTGCGGGTCCGCTCGTTGAAGCTCTACCTTATGAAGAAACAGAGCGCGGGATCGATCGCTACCCGGAAAGCATGGCTTTCCTTCACAAGTTATCTGGTCGCGAGTGTCCGCCAGCGCACTGCTAAGATACGATTGTTGATCCGGAACGCCAAAGGAGACGAATTCCTATCGACTTATTGCATTCTCCAAGTCTCGTCAGGTTATCGAAAGCTAACGCTGGCACAATGACGATAGTGGAGATTGCCTTCATCGGCATGATCGAATTTAAGATAGGAGAACGCGATGCGCATTCCGTCAAGCGCCGCTGTGCACGTTGATACCGATCTCCGTGCGGCCCGAGGCAACAAAAACGGCTCGCACACGCCCGGCACGCATGAGGATGATGGTGCGCCACGTGCGCATGATGATTGCCGATCGTCTGGTACTACCTGCCCTGTAAATGGCGCGTCCAGTCCGGACGATAACTCGCAGGATGCGCGTTTGCAGCAAGCGTTCACCGCTGCTCTCGGGTCCGTCGGTATCCAACTTGTAAGTAATGCGTCAGCGAGCTTCGACGAAGCCATCGCCGAGACAGAGCAGGATTCCTGATGTTGGACTTACGGCGTCAGGATATAGGAGCCGCTAAAGCGGCAATGTTCGACAAATGGGAGAAATAGTATGACTGGCAAGACAAGTGCGGCTACTACCTCGAGCGCAGGTGGCGCGGCTGGTACGGCTCTCGCTGGAGCATCTGACGCGATGACTCAGGTCGCCGCACAGGCAGCGTTCGACAAGCAGCTCGCCGCTCTGACTGCCGTTAGCACCCAGGCGGCCGAGAGGGATGTTCAGCTTCGCACGCTTACAACGTCGCTTTCGACGATCAAGAAGGCGGCTGATGAGCGGGTGCAGTAACGGACAAGTGGGACGACATCGTCGCCCCACTTTCCGGGTGTGAATAGTCAGCGAAATCGAAACCAGCCGTACGGCATTGCCGTACGGCATTGCCGTACGGCTGGTCTCGCTGTTAAGGAGGCCGATTGTGCATGAACCGGACTGCCCGCATTTCGAAGTGCTATCAGGACTTTATTCCGGGCTGACTGGCAAGGCAGGGTCTGGATCGAGCATTATTGGCAGTGGCTTCGATGCCGATTTCGTCTTCATCGAACAAGGTCTCGAACGGCAACACCTTCGCATCACCCCACATTGCGATTCGATTGAGATCGAGGCCCTAGCCAGTCAAATCCGCGTCGAAGGTCACGAGACGATTTCCTCAAACGAGCGCGTTGTTGTTGCTCTCCCAGCCGTTATTCATGCGGGCGCAATGTCCATTCGCTGGTCGATGGAAGGTTGCAAACAAGCTGGCTCTCTCGACGGCTGGCGTGTATCGATTGCCGCACTTGCGATTGTCCTCATAAGCTCTGTGGCGATCAGCACAGTCTCAACTCTTTTCGTCCGCACCGACACCGCTGCGGCCCTCAGCACCGATTCGCCCCCGGCCGTAGAAGTTGCGCCCAAACCAGCGGTCAGCGCTCCTGATGCTCTGACGACCGATGCAGCTGCCGAACGGCTGCAAGAGGAGGTTGATAGAGCTGGTCTTCTCGACATCAAAGTCGGTTCTGGCCCGGATGTTGTCACCGTTCACGGCACCATTACGCCCGCCTCTGTTGCAAAATGGCAGGACGTCCAGCAACGGTTCGACCACCATAGTGGTGGCGCTTATACGCTCCTCAACACAGTCGCGGTCAAGCAGGAGAAGATGCCCTCCGCAATTGCCGTTCAGGCTGTATGGCGCGGAAAGGATCCTTATCTCGTCATTGGCGATCAAAAGTACTTCTTGGGCGCGCTGTTGAATAATGGATGGACCGTTGATCGGATCGAGGAGGGACGCGTGCTGCTGAGCCGGAATGGCCGGCTTGCTGCCCTCCCCTACTAGAGTTTCACCTTGCAGGTAAGAAGGAATTTATCATGACTAGGCTGCGCCGGCATTCTGTAGAGCTTGGCACCTCTTTTCAGAGGATCGATCTCGGCGATCATACGCCTGCCGCTCAGCCGACCATCTCTCAAGCCGATGGCATCGAGATCGAGGCGGCGCAAGTAGATGACGGCAAGAGGCACGCGCCAACTTTTCGGGATAGGCCGTCGCAGGATCTGCCGGTTGGGGCCACAATCGAGGCCGCGGTGGAGCTTGACTCTGTCAATCCAGTCTCGCGCGTCAATTTCAACAGGACGCGCGGCCAAGTAGGTGAGACCGCGCCATGTCCAGAACTGGCTCGGTTAAATGGCCCCAATCTCGCAGGCAACCTGCTCTCGTTCGTCACACCTCGCTTACGTCATTGGGACGTCCTGCGTGCAGATAAACATGGCCTTCTTCTCGAAACTCTGGCGGTTGCGCTGTCGGCGGCGCCAGAGGATTCGGTGTCACGTGAAGGGATCGGTGTGCTGCAGCAGGAGCTGCGGCGGCTAGTTCTGCTCCGGCAGAATCAGAACGGCTTAATCAAAGGCTAGCAATGGCCGAGGTTGACCGAGGGCAACACCTCACGCGCATTCCACTACCAAACGTGTCCAAAGACCGTGAGGTGCCGCTGATCTCTGAACAGGAGCTTGAGTTGCTCTGCGCGCTTTCCTATGTCCATCTTGCTTGCGGGAACAGCGCAGAAAGCTTGGCTCTGCTGCGATTCGTAGCTCACGAGCGCTCTCAGAACGTCGACCTGCTGCGCATTCTGGCCTACGCTCTGGTCTCAGAGGGGAGCGGCCATGAAGCACTGACGGTATTGGATAGGCTGGACACTTTTGACGGCCAGCCGTCTTCGCGCCTGCCTCTGATGCTCTTGCGCAGTCACGCCCTGCGCAAGAGTGGCCGCATTGCTGAGGCGCGGGCCACCTTTGCACGCTATGTTTCGTTGCGGGGCAGCGCAACTCGGTTCGAACAACAATAGGGGCTGCTCATGGCCAACGTCCTACGCAACCTTATTGCGCGCGCGCCGGCCCATCCGGACTTGATGGTCGCGTTGGTTCTGCTTCTGGCGATCGCCCTGATGATCATACCGATCCCGATCGTAGCGATCGACACGCTGATCGGCTTCAACCTTGGCTTGGCCATATTGCTACTGATGGTCGCCCTGCATCTCAACACGCCAGTCGACTTTTCGTCCTTGCCGGGCGTGATCCTTATCTCTACCGTCTTTCGTCTGGCGCTTACTGTCGCAACGACGCGGCTGATTCTAGCTGAGGGCGATGCCGGTAGCATCATTCACACTTTCGGCGACTTCGTCATATCGGGCAACATCGCCGTCGGAATTGTCATATTCCTAATTGTGACGATGGTGCAGTTCATGGTTCTCGCCAAGGGCGCCGAACGAGTCGCAGAGGTGTCGGCGCGCTTCACACTCGATGCGCTGCCCGGCAAGCAGATGGCGATCGACGCGGAGCTGCGCAACGGCCACATCGATCAGCACGAAGCCCGCAGCCGGCGCGCCGTGCTTGAGCAAGAAAGCCAGCTTCACGGCGCGATGGACGGCGCTATGAAATTCGTCAAGGGCGACGCCATCGCCGGGCTGATAGTCATCTGCATCAATATGCTAGGTGGGATCAGCATCGGCCTGCTTTCCAGGGGAATGTCGCTCGATGAGGCGCTGCATCAATATACGCTGCTGACCATAGGTGATGCGCTAATCTCGCAAATTCCGGCACTCCTGCTGTCGATCACAGCCGCAACTATCGTCACCCGCGTCAACGGGCCCACCAGGCTCAAACTCGGTGCCGATATCGTCAACCAACTTACAGCGAGCACACAAGCACTACGGCTGGCCGCCTGCGTGTTGCTTGTGATGGGACTCGTGCCCGGTTTCCCCCTGCCTCCATTTGTTATCCTGGCCGCATTCTTTGCCGGCGCGAGCTATTTCAAGGTTGGTGTGCACAGCGGGACGATAGCCGCCAAAACGGACGCACAAGCCGAGAAGCAAACCGTCCCTACGGAGGCACTGCCGATCACGCTATTCCTCGCGCCCAATCTGACACATGCAATCGACAAAGGGGAGCTCGAGCAATGCATCGGACGCGTTTCGGCGCTGGTCTCAGCCGATCTTGGCATCACCATTCCACGCATCCCCGCCCAACTCGATCAGCGCTTGGCCGAATCGGAATTTAGGGTGGATGTCGAAGGAGTCCCAGTTGAAGCGGATTTCGTTGATCCGGCGCAGCTCATGCTTAACGATGACGTGGCGAACATTGAATTGAGCGGTATCCCGTTTCGGCAGGAGCCGGACACAAACCGGATCTGGATCGAACAAGAGCATGCGCCGGCTCTCAAAGCCGCCGGAATAGGGTATCATAATCCGAGCGAACTCGTCGGCTTACGCGTCCATTCGACATTGACACGGTACGCACAGCGCTTGCTGGGCATTCAGGAGACGCGTCAATTGCTCAACCAGATGGAGCAGGAGTACGCTGATCTGGTGAAGGAGGTGCTACGCACGACGCCGGTTCCCCGGATCGCCGACGTCCTGCGCCGCTTACTGGACGAGGGCATCCCCATTCGCAACACCCGCCTGGTGCTGGAGACGCTGGCCGAATGGAGCGAACGCGAGAAAAGTGTCGTGCTGCTCACCGAATATGTTCGCTCCGGTCTGAGGCGGCAGATCTGCCATCGCTATGCCAATGCCCACCGTGTGGTGGCCGCCTTTATCATCGAGCGGGAAACTGAGGAGATCGTGCGTGGTGCGCTGCGTGATACCGCTGTTGGCCCCTACCTCGTTTTAGAGGATTCGCAAACCGAGGAGCTGCTTTCCCAATTCCGTCGGATCCATGCAAGCATCGCATCGGGTCAGAGCCGGCCGGTCATTCTGGGTTCAATGGATATCCGGCGTTTCGTCCGCGGTTTTCTCACCCGCAACAGTATTGATCTACCTGTTCTGTCCTACCAGGACCTCGCCTCCGATTTCACGATCCAGCCCGTTGGATCCGTCACACTCACGGAAACCAAGGAGACGGTTCCGTCAGCGGACCGTCGCGGCCCGGTCGCCGCGGCCGGTTGATGGAGCACAGCAGTTGATCGTGGGATGGACCTGATGAGACAACCACAAGCAGGGCAGCAGCAGCGCTCCGTTGGCGCGGGCTCGTGCTCTAGGCTCCTGGCAGTGCTCGCTGTTCTGCTGGTCGGCGGTTGCACTAGCTTGAATAAATCAGCTGTTGGAGTAGCGGAGGCGCCAGGACCAGAGTTATTAGCTACCAAGGATGTCGATCCTGCCGTGCGGGAGCGCGTTGCGCACGCATTTTACCAGGATGCTGGTGAGGACACTCTGCGCGCTGCTTTGAGCCAACGGCCCGGCAACGTTGATGTTGCGATCCCTCTTGCGCGGGCCTTACTGGCGCGAAAGCACGCGGATGAGGCGCTTCAGATACTGGAGAGCGTTTTGATTGCCACACCCGGTGATCTGCGTGCACTGAACGCGAAAGCCGTGGTCCTCGACACCGAGGGACGCCACTCTGAGGCACAAGCGCTGTATCAACGTGCACTTGCAACGGAGCCAGACAACGAGATGTTGCGCAACAATCTGAACCTTTCGCTCACACTCAATGGCAAAGCCGACAGCGGAAACGCCAGTTTGCGTGCGCCATCCGACGAGGCTCATCCGTTGATAGACTGGAAATAACCAGCGCCTCAGACATGCGATGGCATCGCTAACCGCCGTGAGCAGCACGTCGGCTGCATCGTCTCCATCCTATTTGCCGAGCACGGGTTGCAGTTCCCTTAGTACGGATTGTCTGTTTTTCAGATGCGGAGGCATTTGAGATTGCAGGGATTGGGGGTCGAGAACCTCAAACTTGCAATTCGCTTTTGTGGATTCATTTTCGCGGCGGAGCATGATTCTGTGCCGCATCGGACGGGACGATGCGGCCGAACAAGCACAAGACGACGGGATCGAACGATCTGTTCCGGGCTCGGCTCGACCAGATCATCAATCTGAAGCACGAGCTGGTTCTGCTTGCCGGCAAGATCGATTGGGACTGGATCGACGGCGAGATCGCGCCGTTCTACAGCGAGAACGGCCGGCCGGGGATTGAGACCCGCTTCATGATCGGGCTGTCGTTGCTCAAGCACATTTACCGGCGGTCCGATGAGGGGGTCTGTGAGCGCTGGGTCCACGACCCGTATTTCCAGTACTTCACCGGCCAAGAGTTCTTCCAGCAGGCGTTCCCGCGCGAGCGCTCGGATCTGCGGCTCCGCGACAATCCGGAGCTGCTGCTGGCCGAGAGCCTGCGGGTGGCGCACCAGGCCGGCGCGTTGCGCAGCCGGGACCTCAAGCGGGTCACGGTCGACACTGTCAATCGGCGTTCGACTGGGACCCCCTATCGGCATCCAAAAGGGGCTCTGACGCAATTTTGGTGCAGCACTGGTCATGTGGCGCCGATTAGCCGAGCCTGCAGCAAATCGAGCTTGGCGCGTCCGTACATCTGGCGCTTGACCAGTTTGAGCTTGGTGATCTGGCCCTCTGTCTGTCCGTTGGACCAGGACGTCGTGATTGCTGCGCTGACGGCGGCCTTGTCCTTGATGACGCCGTTGGCGAAAGACATGACGAGGCTTGCGCATGCTCGTTCCAACCATGGTTCAAGCTCTCCGTGGGCCTTCTTGCGGATCATCGCATGGAAAGCGGCTATGATCTCTCGAGCTTCCACCAGGAGAGGAACGCCTTGCTCAATCGCCGCAATGGTGACGGTCTCTGACTTTGATAGCGTATCGCGGCCATTGGTCATCAGGCGGGCGATCGTTCTCGCGGATGGTATGCGCTGCAGGCTCTGAGCATCGGGTGTTTCGGCACGCCGACGGCGTGTCGCCCATTCGGCAACGACTCGCACCGAGCCTCTAAATCCCTGCGCCTTGAGGCGACGCCAAAGGTCGGCGCCATTACAATGGCCAGCGGCCCACTGAACATCCAGCCATGGCAGGTAGTGCTCGAGCGAGCTCTCGCGCACCCTGAACACGTCGGATCGCTGACCTCGCAACACCCTGCGGACGAGGCCCCGGCTATGGCCGGTGAGCCGTACGATCTCCTTTATGGAGACGCCCGTCTCAGCCTGTTTGAGAATTGCCGCGTTCGTGTCTTCTCGCGGAAGATAGCCCTCATATTGAATTCGCTCGGCGGCGGTCAATAAGTTGGGATTTATGGTGGCGGACCGACCGCGATGCGGACCTGGCGCATGGATTTGCGAACCGCATCCAGGAAGGCGTGGCTCGCGTTCTCCATGAGGTGCCAACGGTCGGCGACCTGGGTAGCGTGCGGGAGTGCCTTGGCCACAAAGGGCATATCCACCGCCGCGGTCGCGCGCGACCACAGCGATTTGTGGCTGCCCCGCGAGCCAGGCCTACGCAGTGGCTGGCTCTCTGTCGGGTAAGAGAGTGATCGGTCGTCGCCGCTCGAGGTCACAGATGATCGTTCCGTACCGCTGATTGCGCCGCCAGGCCCAATCGTCGATGCCGATAACGCTCGGCGCAGCAAAGGGCGGACACCCGCGCTTTCTAACCACCCGAAGCAATGTGTCGTTGCTCACGGGCAGCATAAGTCGACGGGCAAAACTCGCCGCCGGGCGGCCACCCAAGGCAAGGCCAAGGTGATGGACGATTAGATCGAGCCGGGTCGTTCGCCGCGCCCACGGTGCCAGAGCGCCGTCGTCGAAGCGCTCGGTGAAAATGCGCCGACCGCACAGAACAGTAACGCAGCGGAAGCGGCGCGCCACGACCACCAGGCGAACCTGCCGCCCCGCCAGCGGCAGATCGGTGAGGCGCCGCTGATATCGGCTATGGATCCGCCCAGAACTGGTCCCGCAGCTGGGACAGAGACTCGTCCGGCTCGTGCCGCGTACGGTGATCACGGTCGTAGCGCCATCACAAAAGGCGCTTTCCACGTCAAATCCGCGAGGGACCAAGGCCGACGGACGTAGGGGTCGCTGCATCATATTGATTCCTTTGTGAAACCAACGCGAGCCGACGCTTGAACTTCATCAAAAGTGAGTCAGAGCCCTTATTCCATGCCGAAACACAGTCATTCGGCCGGTCGCCGTCGGCTAGAGGCAACTGATTGTGTGATACGAGGGCCATATCCACTTCAGCCCTTAACGCCGACTCGATGTCGTTTTGGATTTCCGCGCCTTCGTGTCAGATGTAGGCCTCATGTATTTCAACACTTCAGCGCACACGGCATGATCGCCCAAGTCCGCGATCAATGAATCGTCCACCTTGGCAAGCTCGTCACCGAGCGCCCAAGCCACCGCTTTATGGCCTGCGGGCAACATCGCCGCGATCTCCTCGGCGATTTGCGGGTCGCGGTCCTTAAGGACCCACACGATGACAAGAAGTAGCACCCTGCGCTTGGAATTTGTCGCGATCTCCTCCGCTGCAGCGCGGATCGAAGCGATCTCACCTCGCCAAGCGATTAGGATAGCAAGCACGCCGGCGACCGGTTCGTACCGCGTCGCCAGCAACCGCGGCGTGATCTTGTCGACGATGGCCGGATCAAGGTGCTCCGCATTACATGAGCCGCGGACGATCGAACATGCGCCCGTCCAGGTTCGACTGCGATGTCAAACAGTCTGTTTTGCATGGCAAGACCGCCAGTTTTTGCAAGCAGCTGAAATACGCGTTACGAACATCAGGGTCCGACGTGTCGATCGCGATCGCTAAGACCGCCTCATCGTCTGCGCCGCCAAGCGGCGCGACGTCCGCAAGCGCGTTTACCGCTGTCTGTGCGATAGGGTAATCATCGCTATCTTGCCCGTAGTGCATCGTGTTTTTCGACCATTGATCGCCCGCGAGCTAGATCAACGTCGCCTGATGCGCACGGTTCGGCTTGGCTTTCAGCACATCCACGAGCGCCCTTCTCACCGGGCTCGCTCGATGGTCGGCAAGCTTCAAGAGACGCGACGGCAGCGGGGCAGATAAGGGAGTCGCGATTGAGGTCAGCGCGCGCGGCGACATGCGCAAAACGATGATCGAGCGCCCCTTCCACTTCGCCGGTCATGTTTTCGCGAATGGCAGCCTCAACCGCGAGAACAGCAGCCGCAGAATCATCGCTTTTCTCGAGTCCCCAGCGAATGTCGCCTCCGACTGACAGGACATTGCTCGGATGAAGTTCGAGCCGAAGGATGCGGACCGAATCGCTTGGGTCGGGTATGTTAGCAAGCACGTCGCGGGCCGCGCTCGATAGAATCGGCACCTTCTCCTTAGCGAGCGCCATCTCTGCCTCGCAGATCTCCGCAAATGGCTCAGGCAATTGTGCTGTCGGAGCTTCGGCAGTAGCTACGTGCTCCGAACCATCACGTGAGCGCCCGCGACGGAGGTAGGCGATACCGCTGCTGAGACCGACGAGGCGGCTGATTGCGCCTCGATCGACAAGGTCCGCTATGATCGTGGAAAGCGCTTTGGGATCGTGTTCAATGAGGCACGTCAGCGCTGCCCGTTCGACGCCGCCGTCTGATGATCCCTCGACCAAGCGTGCCGCGAGTGCTCGACTATACTGCGGATCCCATTGCTTCAGCAACACCACCCAGAGGTCGTCTTCGTCCGTCGTGCCGTAGACGGCTTGAAATGCGCCAGCCAGCTCGTCACTGTTAACTGGGCCTTCGCGAGCCTCTTCGGCAAGCGCTCTGAGCCAATAACACCGCAACTTCTCGGCATGCCGATGTTGGGCTATGAGCTGCCAACCTCTTTCCCGGCGAACGCGTCCAACATACGCTTTCAGAAACTCCCTGGCGGTGTAACCGTCATCGTTCTCTGAGATGTGCTGCGCGTAATCATCACTGTAAACGTCGTTGACGATATCAAGCTGTGTCTCAGCTGCCTCTCGCAGCTCCTTTTCGGAGGGTGTGAGAACGGCAACCGCAGAATCGACGATCGCTTCGAAGCCCTCGATGTCGTTGAGCGCGCCATGAGCGATCACGTCATCCGACCCGATATAACCGTAGTGGACGGCCTCTGCGGCAGCCTCCAGAAACGCGGGTGTCAGGCCCGAAGAAAGCCGTGCGAGCTCATCAGCAAGAGAGGTCGGGTAATGAACGCGGTCTTGCGGTAGAATCGTACGAATGAACGTCTCGACCAGAGGCTTCGTCGCCGGGTTTGCAGCGCGTGCGTTGTACCAGTCCACATCCTTCTTCTGTCGCCCCCAACTGAGCATGCCACCGAACGATCTGTCTGGACGATGCAGTAGGAAACGCGCCACTTCTGCGGCGTTGCTGGCCGTCGAGCCGGCGCTCGCGGCAAGCTCAAGATGCTCTCCGAATTCCTTTCCGCCGGAGGCAACTCTTACCTCAAGCCAAGCATCAATTTTGAGTGCTGCGCTGTCTGTCGGATTTACACCAAATTGAGTGCGGGCACGCGACAGGATGCGGGCTGCTGCGCCCGCACCCCATTCCTCCCCTGGGCCATCTGCCGAAACCAGAAGGTCGATTAGCCGGCGCAACGTCCGGCGAACCGTCTGCCGATTTTTCTCGAGCGCCCGCGTGATCCCGGCTTCGACTCGCGGATGGTAGTAGGTGACGATCCCACCGTCGCTCTGGCGGAAGTTACGGGCCGCCACGAAAAAGTCGACGAGCGGAGACACACCTTTCTCCATCGCAGCATCGATATCCGCAAGGCCGTCCTCAATCTCGCGAAGGACTGAACGCGTTACTTTGTCGTTGGCGGCTAGGACGGCCCACATGACAGCGGCGGCCGGCACATCACGCCGCCCTCGATCTGCTCGATGACAGTGAGCTCGATCGAGTCCTGATGAGCACGATCGATGGCAGCTCCGACAAACCCAGGCGGATTCTTGAGCCCTTCGCGATCCTGTGTTCGCAACGCGTCGAAAAATTTTTGAATCTCGAGCGGCGTCGCCAAGTTATCGAGAACCTGGCGTTCGGAGCTGCGTGCGAGCGGCCGCAGATCTCTTGGTAGGCTGTCGATGCGGCTGCGGTACAGCTTTTGCCGTGCGACCTTGTCATAGTTCTCGGCTTCTAGACCCACGACCCACGGCTTGATCGTCGGAAGGACGCCTGCTGCTTGCGCCACGTCGAGCCGCGAAGTGGCGATGATCATGCGGTCGGGCCGAGCAGATGCAAGAAAGTCGCCCAGTTGATCATTCCACGGTCGGCTGTTCGGGTCGAAGTCGAACCGCCCCCAAGAATCTTCGATGTCGTAGAGAACTGGTGGCGGCGTCGTGTCATCGCGAAGCTGCGATGGTCCAAGCCGGATCGGAACACGTGTCAAACCGGGCGTCACCTTCCGGAGCTCATCGTAGAGCATCTTGGTCGCAAGCGTCTTGCCCGTTCCGGACTGGCCGATGATGATTGCGGCCGATTCCTTGGCCATCGTCCCGCGAAGATCGCCCCAATTATTGGGGTGCACATAATGTTCGAGCTCGGGCGCGTTCGCGAGATAACCTTCGTGGTCCCGAACGATCCTTTCGATGTCCTGCCGGCGCCATCGCCCTCCGCCGGCTCGCGCAATTCTCGAACGTGCTTCCTCGCGCAGCTTCGACCGGCAGGAAGCTAAGCGCGCATTGGGGACGCGACAGCCTTCTGAAAGAAGGCGATCAATGTCTCCGCGCAGACGTTCGTCATCCTGATTTGCAATGACCGCAACCACAATGCTCGGCGCCCAGCGATCGGCAATTGGAAGCCAGAGATCCCGCGGCCAGAAGAACGGTTGCTCCAAGATGCGGCAACCGATCGAATAGTCGGTTCGAAAGTCGACCGGCTCGCGTCGATTGCGAGCCACCCGACCGCGCATTTCGTCGAGCGAGGCGGCACCGTTCTTGTCCCCGAACGCTTCCCATGCGAGCGAGATCGGAACGATCGAGGCATGGCCGAACAGACCGCCGCCGACAATAAAGTTGTTCGGGCTATGGAGCTTGAACAGAAACAGTTCGCCGGGCTGAAGCGCGCGAAACTGCGATCGGCCACCTGGTTGCCAGAAATTGACCTCGTCGACGCTTCGCGCGGACAGAAACTCGAACCAGTCGAGGTCGGTCACGCCAACATATATTTTGACCGATTCCAAGCTCATGCGAAGGCACCGCATCGCTCAGCCACGATCGCCTTGACGCGCCCCTCCGCGGACGTGGCGCCTTCGCGGTCACGCGCAATTTTGGGCAGCGATAAGGCACCCGCGGCCTTGCGCGTTGCCGCCGCTACGGTCGTCATCGCGTTTTCCGCGCGCGCGACGGGGAGCTCGATCGTACGGGCAAGCGTGAGAAAATCACGCGGCGTGAGCCGTTCGTCCTTCCCACTCAGTTTAAGCGCCATGCGATCACTGGCAAGGCCCGGAAAGACCCGCGTCGTGACCGCGTCGTAGAGCGGCGCGAACCGGACGCTCTCGAATTGCGGCGCGCCGGGCGCGGCGATCTTCAGCAACGCCAGGTTCTTGAGGTGCATGTCGCCGTCTGCGATCAGCCAGGCGAAGAGCGCGCGCCGGAATAGAATATCGAGATCGTCGGCGGGATCGGTGGAGAGCGGTCGAAGCCCGCGCGCCACGCGCTCGATAGTGCCGTCGTACTTCGCCGCCGCGGGCAGATCGAGCACCGAGCAAAAATCCTCGAGCGCGAGGCGGCGCTCGTCAGTCTCGTCCCGCCTTATGTCGAACCGCTCGACGACGAGTGCGGGCGCCATGCCGTCGGGCATGCCGACGAGTGCGGCGTCAGGCACGACGAACCCCGCCGCTCGACCGAGCTCCAGGCAGATCCATTCGACGACTGGCAGCGCGTCGAAGCCGGCGATCCCCGCGGGCTTGAGGATGTGGGTGAACGGCGCGTCGATCGCCGGGATCAGCGCGCCCTCGGACGTCAGGCACATCGGTGCCTTGATTTGCACGCCGGACAGACGGGGCGTCTCCGCACGCTCAAATAACTGCGCGAGATTCTCCTCGAAGCTGTGCTCCAGCTCACCCCGCGATGGACCGACATAGCGTCCAGTGAATTCCCCGCCTTTCGCGAACTTCGCAAGCGGCGCTTGCAGGACGTCGAGCGGGAGCGCTTCGAGCTCTTTCTTATTGGTAATAACAGCGACGTTCGACATGAACCGCTTGCCGCGGCGAATGGCATCGCGATCGTCCCGCTCGTGAAGCACCTGGGCGAGCCAGCCTTCCGGCAACAGCGACTCCACAAATGCGGGGAGCTTGCCGGGCGCTGTCTGGCGAACGAGCGGCGGTGCCGTATTCGCCGTCGCCTTCCAACGCCATTCGAAGCCGTCGTGCGTCAGGCGGCCGAGAGGCTCGCCATGCCAGGCGACGATCCGCTCAAGAGCCGCCTTGTTCGCCACCGCCTTTCCAGCAGAGGGGCGCGTGGTCAGGTAGCGCTCGGCCCCTTCGCCCTCGCGATACCAGCCATTCTCGCGAGCCAGCGCCCAGACGGCGTCCGCCGCCGCTTGTGGTGATCCAAACTCCTCGATCAGCCGTGCCGCCATATCGGCACGAAACTCGTCGGTAATAGCGCTGGCATGTTCGCTTCGGAGCCGGAACGCTTCCAGGAACCGCTGGCGCGGTGACGACACCTCGATCCTGATCTCACCTTGATCGTCGCCCACGATCGCCGGCGCCGTCGACGGATGAGCGGGCGCTTCGTTTTGGACGATCTCGAGCGTGCGGATCCGGGTTCGCTGGTTGCGTCGTCCGCTTAGGAAAAGCCGGCCGTCGGGGGTTGGTCGCAGGAGCGCGGCGGACGCCGACGAGAGATAAGCGGTCGGGTAGAGATAATGTGCGATGCGCACGGCGTGGGCCAAGACCGCGGCATCGACGTCGGCATTGGCCTGGGCGTAGACCCCACGGACGAGCTGAATGAGCTCGCCCGCTGCCGCCTGGGCATGGGCGCGTCGCCTGTCAATGGTTTCACCGACCAGGAGGATTGTCACAGACTTGCCCGCATTTCAGATGCGTGAAAGTCGCTAGAACCGGGGAAAATGTCAAGGACAATCGCGCATTTCAGATGCGCGAAAGTCAGACCCGTCCCCGATCTGGCGGATTCAGGCGACCAGCTTCGCCCGATAGGCCTCCAACCGCGCCCGTCGATCCTGCAGGTAAGTGCGATAATGCATCAGAAGGTCGTCCGGACCGACAGCCTCTCCCAGTAGCCTTCCCGTCTCGGCCATCGCCTGATCGATAGTGAGGCAACCCGAACCGTCACCCGTCATCTGATCGGTTAAATAGCGTTCGACCTCCAATCGAGCAGGTTCGGGGAGAACCGAGCGCGCTTCGAAATAGATCAACCGGAGGCCGAACCAGCGCAGTCGCTCGTCTTCCATGCCTTGGACGATCGCGAAGCGGTCCTCCCATCGCGCACCGTGGAACGCGGCTATTCGTGCCTCGTCAGCAGGGCCGGGAAAGCCGTTATAGATGCGCTCTTCGATGTGCGGAGATAACGCGTAGGGCTCGCGCGCGGCGATGTACGCAGCCACAAGCCGCGTGCGCAGACCAATGTCCGCTTTCACGCGACGGGCCCAGTCTTCGATATCGCCAATCGCACCGCCCTCCAACATATGTTCGGGAGCGTCGAAGAACGCCGTCAGTGTGGGTGCGGCATTGATCCTGAAGCGACGGATCGGACTCGGCTTCTGCGTCAGATGAACTTGCAGTTCGGGATCGCTCATCGCGGCGAGCCGGCCCACATCTTCGTTGAGGCTCAAGCAAAGCCGGCCATTGGCCTGATCGGGATCCGAACCGATGCAGACGACCGGCGAATGATAGGCTTGGCCGCCGAAGAACTCGGTCAACACGAAGCCGTCTTCGGCCTCGACGAAATCCGCGACGGTCGCCTTGTTCGAGAAGCGCACAAACCGCTGCCACAACTCCGGCGATCGTTGATAGATCAGCCGGCATAGGTCGAGCGTCGCAAGTACATCGGACATCGCGTCGTGCGCCCGAGCATGGGAGACGCCATTCGCGGTCGCCAGCTGTTGCAAGCGAAAAGTCCGCCGCCCTTCCTCGTTGACCGGCACGACCAGCTGCGCAGGCGATACGGCATCGGCGGCCATCACCAGGCTGAGCGCATCGGCGCGGCAGTTGCGGTGATTGCTCGTCAGATATGCCGGATATAGGCTCTGAAAGAGCGCGTGGCGCAGCATCTCCTCGTCGAAGCGGATGGAGTTGAAGCCGACGAACACCGCCGGGCTCCAGGAAATCAGGGTCCGGCGAATGTCTGTCACCATTGTGTAGTGCGACGGCAGGTTCCCATCGGTCAGCCATTCGATCGGCAAGCCATTCGTGCGAAGCGCCGAAGGATGGGGAAGCACATGCGGTTGCAAACGCGAGCGCGTCTCGAACCGCGCCAGCTCGTTCAGGTTCGCATCAGTGCGAACAGCCGCGAAGTGGAGTATCTGATCGAAGCCCCGTTTCAGCCCCGTCGTCTCGGTGTCGAAAAAGACGAAGCTCATGGGCGTGCTACCAACGGGTCAACCGGAAACGCATCGCTGCCGGGCTTACCCTAAACCGACGCGCGAGACCCTCAATCGCCGCCTCGTCCTCGAGGTCCACGCCACCGCCTTCCAAGGCGGCGGCCAAGAGATCGCCGGGGATCAATAGCTCTGAGGCGAAGGCGTTGGCTTCAATTTCCATCGGCTCGGTTCCGAGCGCCGAGATGTCGTCCCGGAAGAGAACACGAATCCCCTTGTCGACGTGAACGGCTTGTCTGATGTCATCGTCGTGCAGCACATGATGGGCGAGCTCATGGGCTGCGGAAAAGCGCTGGCGGTTGGGATGATGCAGCGCGTTGACGCCGATGATGCCGATGCCATCCTTGATATAGGCCATGCCCGAAAGATCCTCCTCCAGCGGCGCGTACTGAAGGACGATCTTGCGCGACTTGATGATGCGTTCGACCGGGACGGGCAGCGCTGAAACGCCGAACTCCCGGAGGATCGCGCGCGCGGCTTCCCGCGCTCGACCTGGATCGGCGTCTCTCACGATCCGACCTTAGAACCGCGACGTGGCGCCAGCGCGCTCGTGATCAAGTCCGCGACCTGAGCCCCCGCATGTTCCGATAGCGATTGCTTCGACAGCGCCTGATTCGACAGCGTCATCTTCAATTCCTCCCCCATGGACTTTTGCGGCAATGGCGGCAGCAAGTCAGCGACCTTCGCGAAGTCGAGCGCGGCGGCAAGCGCATAGACATGATGCAGCAATATGTTCTGCCGGCCGCTCTCGATGTTGGCGATCGACGCGCGAGACATTTTCACTTTGCTTGCCAGTTGCGCCTGCGTCAGCCCCAGCGCCTTTCGCCGGGCCGAAACGGCACTCCCGAACGCCCTATAGAGCGGATCGCCTGCCATACTCGATGTTTGCGCTGCATCGCGGCCGATGTCAATATTATAAACATGATGTGCTTATTATTTACATGTCAATGTGATCAATGGTTGACATCGAGCTTGAAATCGGGAATCTCTATCCTGGCCGGTGAGCGCTCCGCGAGTCGAAAGAACCTGCAATGTCAAAACGCATCCATGTAGTGCCGCACGAAGCGGGGTGGGCCACACGCCGCGAAGGCGCGTCGCGAGTGGGCTCCACTCACGACACCCAAGCCGAAGCGACGGAAGCTGCGCGCGAGACCGCGCTTCGCGAGCATGGCGAAGTCGTCATCCACCGTCCTGACGGTCGTATCCGGGACGCGAATTCGTACGGCAACGACCCCTTTCCGCCGAAAGGATAACCACATGCCGACGCAGCCGTTGCGCGGCCCGTTCCCCGAGGCGGAAGTCGTCCGAGCCAGAAAGTCCATATTGATGTGTGAGCGCCCCCTACTTTGCTACCAAGGCCCGTCGGATGGAAATATCTGAGGAACATCGACAGACGGCACGCCCCTTTCGCGTTCTGAGCCTTGATGGGGGCGGCATGCGGGGCATTTATACCGCCGCGTTCTTATCTCGCCTGACCGACCAATTCGCCCGGATTAGAGGTAAGACGGCGCTCGATCTTGGCCGTGGGTTCGACCTGATTACTGGCACGAGCACCGGGGCGATTGTCGGCTGTGCTCTCGCGGTCGGCCGACCCATGTCCGAGGTGGTGGCGCTCTACCGCGAACATGGGCCTAAGATCTTTCCGCACCGGATCGCCGGGAAAGGCAGCGCGATCTATCGCGCTACGCAGGGCAGCCGGTTCGTGCGCGAGGGCGACAAAGCGCTTCGCGATGCGCTGCAAGGTGTCCTCGGCGCTGTGACGATGCGCGATGTTTTCGACGGGCGCGGCATCTCCCTGTCAATCCCCGCCGTGCTGATGAGCCAACACCGCGCCTGGGTATTCAAGAAGACGCCGAAGAGCGGTGTTCGCGATGATCGCTACCCGCTGGTGGATGTGTGCATGGCGACCAGCGCAGCGCCGATCTATCGCTCGCTTGCGGCTATCGACGATCCGAACACGCCGGGCGGGCCACAGCAAGTGTTCGCGGACGGAGGTCTCTGGGCCAACAACCCTATCATGGTCGGGCTCGTCGATGCGCTGACGATCGCGGCGCCGGACCGCGCGATTGAGATCTTCTCGCTGGGAACCTGTCCGCGTCCCGAAGGAGATCATCTCGACGCGGAAAGCGCCCATCGATCGATGTTGGACTGGACGCTCGGCGCCGACGTTGCGCCGCTCAGCATCTCGGCGCAGGAGTTTGCCTTCGATCACATGGCGCGGCTTTTGGCGAACGCCATCAGCAATTGTGGGCGCTCGATCCGAAGGGTGCGGTTCCCCAACAAGCCTGTCCCGGCAAGCATGATGCCTTACCTGGGGCTCGACGACACGCGGCCGGAAGCAATGGATCGCCTGATCGCGCAGGCGCATACGGATGCCGACCTGACCAAGAGCTCCTGCGACGACGCAAATAGCGAGGATGGTCGGATGATCCGACGCCTCATGACCGAACTTCCGGCGATGCCGGCCACAGGAGCGGTCTGGGACCGCCCCGCAGCCTCCGACCAGAAAGGATAGAGGATGTTCGACTGCTCCAAGGATGTTCGTGCATATCACGATCAAGAAGTGACCCTGCCGAAGAGCGAGCAGGACGCGATGCGCGACCGGCGCAACGCTAACCGCACCCGGCTCCGCAACGGGCTTGCTGAAGCGGATAAGCCGGCACCGCTCGAGTTCGTCAAGCAAGGCAGCTACGCCATGAAGACGATGACCCGCGATCCCAACAATGACTACGACATCGATGACGGCGTCTACTTTAGGAAGGAAGATTTGGTCGGCGATCGCGGGGCGGAGATGACCTCGTTGCAGGCGCGCCAGATGGTCCGCAACGCCGTTGATGACGGCAAGTTCAAGACGCCGCCCGAGGTTCGGTCGAATTGCGTGCGCGTCGTTTACGAAAAGGGCTATCACGTCGACCTGCCGGTCTATCGACGAGTGCTGACATCAACCGCTTTCGGCGAAGAAATCCATTACGAGCTGGCAGCGAGTAGTGGGTGGAAGCGATCCGACGCACGAGACGTGTCGGACTGGTACGAGGACGAACGCGCGAAGTCCGCCGATGGCGTTCAGCTCCGTCGGATCAATCGAGACCTCAAAAAATATGTACGCAGCCGCGGTAGCTGGCGGGACGGCATCCTGAGCGGCTTCGGCATCTCGGTACTCACGACCGAGCGATTCCGTCACAACGACTGGGAGGATCAAGCGCTCTACGATACGATGGTCGCAATCCGTAATCGACTCAACGGCGATCTCCAAGTCGCCCACCCCGTCACGCCCGACAACTATATCACCACCGGGCCCGACGACGCTCGGGCGCGCTGCTTTCGCGATAAGCTGACCGAGGCGATCGACACCTTGCAGCCCCTCTTCGATGACGACTGCACGCGCGAGCGTGCGCTAAAGTGCTGGGGCAAGGTTTTCGCGACCACCTTCTTCAGCGAGCGGCTGGAGGAGGAACAGCGCGCCGCGGTCGCCGCCCCGGCGATCATCACGTCGGCCGGCCTGCTTTCGCAGACCGCGGTAGCGGCCGCCGCCGTCAGCAGCGCTGGCGGCGGTCGGCATGCCTGAGAAGACGCTCCCGCTGCGTTGGCGACAGGCGGCGCTTCGCCTTGAAGCCACGCTGCGCGAACTGACAGGGCAGGCCCCCGAACGTCTCGACCAGGCGACGATCAGCACTTGCTATCCTTCGCGCCGATGGGTCGCGGCGTGGCGGGTCAGCGTGGTCTTTTCCGGAACGCGTCGCGTCGACGTGGTGGCGACGGCGGCCTTTCCAACCGTTCCGGTCAGGACCGCGCTCGTCGATCATCCAGATTTCATGACATGGCCGCACGTCGAGAGTGACGGCATTCTTTGTCTGCTGCCGAACATGGCGGAATATGATCCCGATGACCCTTCCGCCGTCGCCGCAAACCTGCTTCACCGCTCGATACGACTCATTGAGGAGCTGCTTGAGGGCTCGATCATCGAACGCGATTTCCGCGAGGAGTTTCTGACTTACTGGGCCTACAAGGCCCATTTGAAAGGAACAGACTTTTACAGCTTAGTCGCTCCTGCGCCGCCATCGAGACTTGTGCAGGTTTGGAGAGGAAAAGGGTTGGAAGTCGTCGGCGAGGATGCCGCTTCACTCGCACAGTGGGTGCGTCGCCGTTTCGGCGACAATGTGGATACCAGGACCGAGGTCGCCGCCTTCATCTGGCTTGGTGAACCTCTGCTTCCCGCCGCCTACCCCGAGACTTCTTCAGATCTCCTCGCGGAGGCTGCCGCGATCGGGGATGAATCAAGAGGGGTGCTCGAGGATGCTGCTGTTGGCGAACCCGATTATCTCGTCGCCATGCTGGGAGCGACTGGCCGCGGCGGGGCCGCCCTGATCGGCGTCAAGGTACCAAATCCGAAGTGCCTAAAGGACCATGTCCGATCGGCGGCTGAGCCTCTGTCCAAAGGCTTTCGACGCGGCCACACGCCGAGGCCGGTTCTGCTCAGTCGTTTCTTCGGGCCCGTCCCCGTTGTCAGAACCTCGGTGCAACGCGCCGACGCGAGTTGGATCCACGGCCGAAATCGCGACCCTCGGGCGGAGCATTTGCTTCGGGCCACTGTCGTCTTAGTGGGATGTGGATCCGTTGGTGCCCCGATCGCTCTTGCGTTGGCGCAAGCTGGCGTTGGTCGGCTCATTCTAGTCGATTACGATACGCTCAGCTGGCCGAACGTCGGTCGGCACCCTCTGGGCGCGACTGCGGTCGGCCGCAATAAGGCCGAGGCGCTGACTGAGCGCCTACAGGCTGATTTTCTTCACCTTACAATCGAGCACCGCGATTGCGACCTGCATCACCTGCTTCATACCGAGCAAGATCTTATGGTGGCGGCTGACTTGATCGTTTCTGCTACGGGAAGCTGGGCAGCTGAGTCCGCTCTTAATCGCTGGCATATTGCTCAGGGACGAGATCGACCAATCGTGTATGGCTGGACCGAGGCGCATGCTTGCGCCGGACACGGTGTGGCGATCGCCGAGGCTGGCGGCTGCCTACAATGCCACATCGGCCGTACGGGAATGCCGTCGTTCAAAGTTGTGGAATGGCCGGAGGGCGGAGACGCCAATCAGGAAGAGCCGGCGTGTGGTGCTCATTATCAGCCGTATGGTCCGATCGAACTTAGTTACGTGACCGCGATGCTTAGCGAGCTTGCCCTCGACTGCGTGCTCCAGCCGCCAGCGCATTCTTTCGGCAGGGTATTCGTCACGTCGCAAGGTCGCATCGCGAATCTCGGCGGCCGCCTCAGTGAGTCATGGCTGTCGGCTTACGGTGAGTTGGCTTACCGCGAGGGGGACACGGGCACTAGGATTGTCAATCGACAGTGGTCACGAGCGGAATGTGCCGCATGTGGAGGCGCGCGAGCGGACGAAGCGGCTTGAGTTCGGGAGGCGCCTTCGGGCTGGGCCATCCGCCCCCCATTCGGCGCTCGCCTCTGCGCCGATCGACCCGGAGCACGAGTTTAGGGTTGGCGATGACAAGGACTTTCGGATATCGACCGCCAACGTTCGGGGACTCCCCCCCGCCCGTACGCCATATACGCTGCGGCGCATAATAGAGAGCGTTTTTAGATTGGCGGCGCGCGGCACCGAAGCTTCAAAGTGCGCCGCTGTGAAGTGCGCCGGTAATCTAAAAACGTGTTGGACGAAGCCGCCTAGCGCGCCGGTGCCGCTATGGAAATTGGATGCTGCATCCCAGCGGACGGTGCTGTCGCTGAGGCCGCGGGAGATGCTGGATGCGGTCTTCATGGCGAAAGATTCTAATCGAGATATGGTCTCCCGGTCGGAAAGACCGGCGACGCCTGCGCCTGGAGGGCTCGATGTCGGAAGCGTGACAATAGGATGCCTGCTGTCTACCTTGGCAGATAGAACGAACGATGATCAATGATTGGAAAATCCCGACCGTCATGAAGTGTCCGGAGAAGGTGGGTCTTGTGACGCAACGGGCGCGAGCACCTCGATGCACACCATCTGCCCTTGATGGCAAAAGGGACATTCCCGCAGGGAAACCCCGGTCAGCTCCTCGACCTTGTCGCGATAATCGCGCCCTTCCTTCGGATTCACCGGAGTATCGGAGTGCTGCATTCCGAGGAGTTCGCGGCAGCGGGCGAGCTTTTGCTTGCGGTAGCGGTTGCCCATGAAACCGTAATAGCGGATGCGCTGAAATCCCTCGGGCAAGACATGGACGAGGAAACGCCGGATGAACTCCCCGGCGTCGAGCGTCATCACCTTTTGCCGGTTGTCGTTGCGATAGTCCTTCCACCGGAAGCGTACCTTGCCATCCTCGATATCGACGATCCGGTTGTTGGCGATTGCCACCCGGTGTGTGTAGCGTCCGACATATTCCAGAACCTGCTCAGCGCCCGCGAAGGGTGGCTTGGCATACACCACCCAGTTGACCTGGCGGGCGGGATCCAGATAGCGCCGGAATGCGACGAGATCGCGCAGCCGTTCCAATGCCGAAAAGAATCGCAACTCACCGGCATCGAATGCCCTTTGCAGGCCTTCGAGAAATAATCGCCGGAAGAGTCGGGAGAGCACGGCGACTGGTAGGAAGAAGCCGGGACGGCACGCGATCCAGCGGCTCCCGTCCGGCGAAAGCCCGCCGCCGGGCACGACGCAGTGGAGATGGGGATGATGGCTAAGATTCTGACCCCAGGTGTGAAGCACCGCGAAAAACCCGATCTCCGCGCCGAGGTGTCGCCGATCGGAAGCGATGGTGCGCAACGTCTCGGCGGCCGCGTGGAACAGGATCTTGTAGACCGTGTCGGCATTCTGGAAGGCAATCGCGGCGATCTCGTCGGGAACGGTGAAGACGACGTGGAAATACTGCGTATCGAGAAGCTCCTCCCGCCGAGCCTCGATCCATTCCGCTCGGGCGAGCCACTGGCACTTGGGGCAACTGCGGGAACGGCAGCTGTTGTAAGCGATCCGTCGTTCACCACAGCGGTCGCACCGTTCGACATGGCCTCCGAGCGCTGAAGTTCGGCAGCGCTCGATGGCAGTCATAGCTGCGCGTCGTTCAGTCGATAGCGAAGCCCAGTGCTGCTCTCGCCAGGCAGCACCGTAGCGACGGAATATATCCGCGACCTCCGGACCTGAGCGGCCCATGAGGCTGGCCGTCAGAAATGTTCGGGCGTTGGCGGCGAGGAAGCCTTGGGGATCGGACGCGGCAGCAGTTCAAGCGGGCTCGTCGCTGCGCAAACCTTGTTGGTGGCGATCCGCAGATATTGAGCGGTCGTTGACAGGCTGCGATGGCCGAGCAGGAGCTGGATGGTGCGGAGATCGGTTCCAGCTTCGAGCAGGTGCACCGCAAATGCGTGCCGCAGGGAATGAGGTGTTACCGGCTTGGAGAGTTTCGACATCCGATGTGCCTGGCGGCAGGTGGCATCCACGGCGCTTGTCGATATCGGTTCTCCAGCAACGGCACCGGGAAACATCCATGCCCCGGTTGGTCGCACGGCGCGCCAATAGTCCGTCAGCACCTCCAGCAACCTGGCCGACAGCATGACGTAGCGGTCTTTCTGTCCCTTGCCCTGCTCGACGCGCAGCACCATGCGCTGGCGATCGATAGCCTCAGGCTTCAGCCGGGTCGCCTCGGAAATACGTAGGCCGGCGGCATAGCATGTCGTCAGGATCGCCTGGTGTTTGAAGCTCTCGATGCAGCCAAGGAAGTGCAGCACCTCCTCGGGGCTGAGAATGACGGCCAGTGTCTTTGGCGCCTTTGGGCACGGAATGATCCGGTCGAAATCCCAATCGAGGCCGAGCGTGACGCGGTAGAGAAATCGAAGCGCTGCGACGGTCACCTGCACCGAGCGTGGCGCCAGCTTCTTCTCGTTCGTCAAATAGACCTGGTAGGCGTGGATATCCTCCGGGCCGAGCAAAGCCGGCGATTTAGCGAAATGCCGGGCGAACTGCGAAACCTGCAGCAAATACGAATCCTGCGTGTGTCGCGACAGGTTGCGGACCTGCATGTCTTCCATCATGCGTAACCGAAGCGAGGTCATAGCGAACTCCTTGACAAAAGGGACGCTGCGCGCGGGCAGCAACACCATCTTGTCAGGGGCAAGCGCTTCTGAAATCGGGTGGATTACGTCGCTGTGCGGGTGGTGCCGGGGTCAGTCAGAGACACGGGCTGGCTTCAAGGGGGATACGCCGCGCTCAACGCGGATACCCTCCCGCGGAGCGGGTTCGTCCAGAAATCGAAATACGCTTCAACGTATAACCCGTACTCCACCTGCAGGAGGCTTTCAGGGCTTCTCGCTCCTCATATCCCCCTGATCGCGCGGTAACGACGAACGGTGTCCTGCAAGCGCGCGTTTATTCGCGCATTTGTCAAAGCCGCGATCGCGGCCTTCGGTCCAGAGAAGACCGAAGAAAGCGCCGTCGCAGGCTGGACGGCATGGGCCTTGGGAGTCCGGTAGGCCGCCTTCAGATCACCGAGGATGGAATGTCCATCGAGAAACCGGCGGTCGCCCCAGAAGCAGAGCCGGAGAGCCAAGGAAGGTGAAATGCCAGAAGACGAGCGGTTACAAGCTATCAAGCATCTCCTTTTCAAGGATGTGCGGAGCCCCTCCTTGCGCCATATTCGGGAACCGCATGCGGTGATCGTGCTCGCGAACGAGATCATGCGCGTCGTCGACGGCCGCAACTCCGTTTGGCTCAAATGGGATGAACATCGGGAGAAGCTCGTCAAATCAGCCGTAGGCTGCTGGATTCCATTCGACGATCTGCGCGATTTTCTGAACGAGATGCCTAGACCGGTCCTGACAACGACGGACGTCACCCAGCGCATGCGGGCCTTCGAAGACGAAGACTATTTCTCCTATCCGAAAGAAGAGCTCCAGCCAGGTTGTCTGGCGATTTATGAGCGCGAGAAGGCCGAGGGGACCGAGCTGCCAGCTATCATCGGGCTCTTGCGCGACCACGTCGAACGCGAGGAAGAGCGCCTCGGGATCGAGCAAAAAGAACGATATGAACAGTCACGAGAGAAGGATCGGATCGCCCGCGAGCAGCGGCTTCTGTCCGGCGCGGACTGCAAGTGGACACAGCTAGCGAGATCGCCCGACTGCCACTGCCGCACGAACGGACGGCTGTATCGACTCTCGCCGACAAAGGACAAGATGTGGAACCTCTATCGCGTAAGCACGGTCGACAGTCCGAGTGGTTCGCCGATCGGAAAATATCAGAGCCGACGTGACGCATCGAAAGTCGTCGCCCAAGTGGCGTATCGCTGCGCTTTCCACCGCGCGTGTCCGGCTCCGTTCGGTGCGGCCGCGCGCAGCCGCGTAGAGATCCGACAACGACAGGTACCGCTCGTCGGCGGGCCGGGAGAACCACTCTGAGGACACGCGGCCGACGCGCTCACCACGGCTGACGTCAACCTTGTATCCGCCCGCGTGAACCTGCAGGGCGCTTAGAACCTCGACTTGGGTCATGGGACAATCTCCATGAGGGGCGCCGGAGGCCTCTCCTCCGATCTTCAAACCCGTCACGGCGAAGCCGATCCGTCCTCTCACTCAAATGGGGGCGTTGCGGGGGCCTCCCCGCAGAAAGGGGGGCGTCGGCGACCGCGGCGCCGACCAGGGGGAAGGCATTCCCCGCGATCCCGCTTCCGTATCGGCGTAAGCCCGTTTTTTAGCCCGAGTTGCTCCGGAGCGGATTGTCATCGGAGAACTGGGTCCTATCAGGGAATTTCGCGACGAAACGATCTGGGAATGTTTCCATCCGATCGAGTGCAGCGAGTAGGTGATGAGCCTGCCAAATCGCAGCACCAGTCATGTAGCGATAGAAAGCCATAACTTCCGAATTGTCCGGCGCATCGGCAGCCGGGTAGAGGTATTGTGTGCCAAGGCCGTTTGGGTGAGAAATCTCGCTCAATATGTCGTAAGTCTGGAGCAACGAGGCTTCGCCTTTGAATGCTTCGGTTGGGTTCGGCCCCGACATGCTCCAGAGGAATGGATATTTATTGACGAGATAGGAGACGTAGCCGACGTCGGCCGTCTCTAGTTCACGAAGCGCATCATTGACATGGACGGACTTGATCTTTGCGTCTCCGAGCTTGGAGCCTGCATAGAACTTGAAGAACTGCGCCTCCAAGCACAGAAGGGGTTCTCGCCCGCAGTGCTGGGACGTTGTTCGATATGACATGTGGAAGGTGGGGCAAGTCCAATCGCAGTCAGCTGCTTTGGCGTCATCTCCCGCAGGGCGGCAGATGCCGGCTCCGATGGTTGCCAGGAGTTGGCAGAGGATTGGCGTCGCAGGCGCGCGCAAGCAGTTAGATCCATCCGGTCGCGGAGTCGCACGCCAGTGGGTCGGTGCGACCCCGACGTGTTTTGCGTCCGGTTCAATGACGTTCGTCCTGTGATGACGCGAAACGGCGTCGTCAAGCTATGAACGCGATCAATCGGATGTCTCGCACTCTCAGACACAAGTATGACTACTCCGCTTTGCTTAGCAAATTCCCTCCGGCCTACGATTATCTTCGCAGCGACACGCTCGCGCCCGATATTCGAAGAATCTCATTTTCATTCACAACTGCAACAGTCAACAAGAATAGACTCGCCATTGCCGATTGAGACTTCCATGAGCGCCGCAGGAGCAAAAGTCATCCGTCGCCCTGTCGTGACTCTTGTCAGGTCATGGTGCTTGCCGACTGAGGCTGCTGCTGGATGGCGATCCGCATCGAGCGAAAGCCGAATGCAGGGGCTTCGATCGAGCCTCCGAACGGAGCATGCGAACGCCGCACGTGACCCCTGTCGCCGATCCATAGCGCGCGCTGGAAATTTACGGTAGCTTCTGGAGGATTTGCTGTAATGCGTACCCGAATCCGATCGCCTCGGGGCCGAAAGGCGATCATCCGATCGCTTGATCCTTCTCACCTGCAAAGTTGGGACAATCCCAACAATGAGGAAATTTGGCTTGAGCTGGCGCGTGCCATTGGACGGCAGCTTGCGCGGGATGAACAACGCGTTTCGGGGCAGTCGATAGGGGAACGGGATGGCGACACCATCACAAAAAAAGAGGGCCGCGATATACGCCCGCTACTCGAGCGACATGCAAAAAGTGACCTCGATTGATGGTCAGCTATTACTCTGCCGGAAGGTCGCCGCCCGCAATAGCCTCGATGTCGTTGGTGAATTTGTCGACGCTGCAAGGTCTGGCCTTACCGAAGACAAGCGCGATGGCTATCAGCGTTTGCTCGAGGGTGTGCGAAAGCAAGACTTCGAGGTGATCATCGTCGAGCATTTCGACCGCTTGTCGCGCGACCCCGCCACAATCCAGCGGCTCAAGCAGGTGCTTGAGTTCAACCGCGTTGAGCTGATGGACCAGAAAGGCGTTTATGCGACGGCGACTGATATCAGCATCGCAAGTCTGTACAACACGATCTACAAGCCACAGCTCGCCGACAAGGTTCGGCGCGGGCACGATAACGCTGTCAGCAACGGAAGAATTCCCGGCTCATACGCCTATGGTTATCGGCCCAGGCCGGGCGCGCCTGGCGAGCGGATGATCGATGAGAGCGAAGCGAAGATCGTGCGCCGTATCTTCATCGAGTATACGTCGGGCCGTTCAACGCGAGATATCGCCGCCGATCTCACCCGCGAAGGCGTGCCCTCGCCTGGGGCCACTCGTCATAAGAACAAGGCTGGTCGTACCACCTGGAATCATCAGTGCATCACTGGCGGCCGCCATGGTCGCGGCATTATCGGCAACGAACTGTATATCGGCGAAATACATTGGAATGTTCGCTCAACAATTCTCAATCCGGAAACGCAAAAGAAGCAGAAGCGCCGCAACCCGGAAGAACGCCACATCATCGTGAAAAACGCCGAGCTGCGGATCGTTCCCCAAGCGCTCTGGGATCGAGCGCAGAAGGTTCGCAGTGAGCGCGCTATCCACATGTTCGGACCGACCGGCAAGCCGCGGCGCCGACACGTGGTCCCACGCAACAACGAGCATCCGCTTGCAGGAGTCCTTCGGTGCGGCGTTTGCAATGGCCCTATGCGCATCGCTCAATCCTCCCGGAATGGCGGACCACGCGCCGCATGCGCCAACGCGCATCAGCGAGGCACCTGCGAGCATACCCGCAGCTTTGATATGGACGTTCTACTGAAGGATGTTGCGGAGAAAATGGAAGTAAGGTTGCTTTCTCCGAAAGCCATTGAAGAGGCGATGCGTGCCTGGAAGGAGGAGCGGAAGAGCGATCAGCAAAAGAACAGCGAACGCTCTAACCTAGAGCGTCGGCGGAATGTGCTGAACACTGAG
Source organism: Bradyrhizobium nivariense (assembly GCF_029846715.1). Taxonomy (GTDB): domain Bacteria; phylum Pseudomonadota; class Alphaproteobacteria; order Rhizobiales; family Xanthobacteraceae; genus Bradyrhizobium. The sequence continues at coordinate 131,502 of NZ_JARVWW010000017.1, read as the reverse complement.
ATCGAACGCTTGTCATATGCGATCGCGAACAGCCGTCGCAAGCCGGATGAGTTGGTCAAGCGGATAGATGAATGTGACGCGGAGCGGCAAACTGTCGAGGAGCGCCTGCGGTTGCTCCGCAACGGTGGCGAAAACGTGATTCCATTCGATCATCCGAGGTTTGGCGACCGATATTGTTCGGAGGCAAAGAGACTGGTCACCGCGCTCAGAACAAATCCGAAGGCGATCGAGACTCGTGTCGCTTTCCGTAACTTGGTCGACTGCATTATAGTGCATCCGGTACGCAAGCGGATGCCCTACGAATACACCCCGTATTTGAACGCCGCAGCCCTTTTCAGCACGCAGGCTTTCCCAGAAAACTGCCCCAAAACAGGGAACATCAGCAGGTTTATCTGTTACGACAACGTCCAGTCAGAGAAATCCGTGTCCTCGTAATAGACGCGGACCTGCATGTGGTGGCGGCCATCGCGGATCTCGCCGTCGAGATGAGCTGTCATTACGAAAACTCTCGCTCTATATCGCGACGTCCATCCAACACTCGCACAATGACTATTCGATCAAGCTCGACGAGGTAAAAAGCGATATAACCGTCAATCGACAAACCTCGAAGTGACACCCTCAACTCACTCCGATCCGGCCCCATAAGGGGGGAACTTCCGTAGCTCATCGAACCGCTCTGAGAATCTTGCGGCCAATCGATCCGCTGCAGCCGAACTACGCCCGGCGAGATATGAATGGATCTCAAGAAGGTCTGTGCGAGCGCGCAAGGACAGAACAACCTGCACGCGGCCCCCTATCGCTTCGCCCGAGTTTGCCTGAGGAATTCGCCGAGGTCCCACGGGACTACGCGTCCGGCTTCCACGTCTGTCATCCCTTCATCGATCGCGTCTTTGAGCGCTCGAAACTTCTTGGCTTGGGACAACAGATAATCAGCCGCTGCCCCCTGCATCTCCTCAGGCAGCAACTCAAGGGCTTCGACAGCTTTCTCGATGGCAGAATTCATCAGATCAGTATAGCGCAGCCCCAGGCATGTGCCCAGACGCCTGCCGAAATTTAGCGACTACGCCACCACCGGCCCCCGCCCCAGCGTCACCTCGACGATCTCCGGCGGCACGCCGACGCGGACCGGCATGAGGCTGCAACCGAGGCCGCCGGAAACGATGACGTCGCATTTGAGCCGAAAGTGACCGTAAGCGAGCCGGAGGCCATGCTGCCGCGAAACCGCCGGCGACCAGCCGAGCAGGCGGATCTGGCCGCCATGGGTGTGGCCGGACAGTTGCAGCGCGACGCGCGCGGGCACGCGCGGCGCGATGTTGGGCTCATGCGCGAGCAGGATCACCGGCGCGTCGTCGGTGACCTTTGCGAGCGTCGCGGCGAGATCGTCGGCACCGAAGCGCCCCGTTGTCCGGAAGCGCCGCGCCGGCAGAAAGGCGAGCTGATCGCCGAGGCCGGCGAGCCAGAACGGGCGGCCGTCCTTGGTGAGGCGCACGGCGTCGTTCTCGTAGACGGGAATGCCGGCGGCCTCCAGCGCACGATGCGCGATCGTCGTCCCGTGCCCTGCCTGCTGCACGGTCCTATCCTCCCAATAGTCGTGATTGCCCATGACGGCATGGACGCCGAGCGGCGCCCTGAGGCCGGCCAGTACCTTGGCCCATTCGCTCGCCGGAATGATGCGCGTGACCTGGTGCAGGCCGGCGACATAGTCGCCGAGCAGCACGATGATATCCGCATTCAGCGCGTTGGTGCGATCGACGATGGCCTCGATCCGCTCCAGCGACATCCAGGGATCGCAGGCATGGATGTCGGCGATCACGGCGATCTTCAGCGGAAAATCCGATGGCCATTGCCGCGGGGTCGGATGATAGCGGGTGACGCTAAGCCGCAGCACCGGCTCGACGCCGACGCCATAGGCGGCGGTCGAGACGGCGAGAGCGGACAGGCCGCCGATGGAACGGATGAGATGACGACGCGTGATCATGGAAGCCCGATCGTGATGCAGCTTCTTGATGCGATCCGATTGGAGCGAAAATGGGGTATGTTTGTGCAGACCCTCTGCACGAGATTACCGGAAATTCATGACAGCCCGAGCACTCTGCACTTGCGCAGGTCAGTCGTCGCTCTCGTCGGTGCCGAACAGGCCGAACTGTGCCGCCGCATCGCGCGAGGGCTCGCTGATGCCGAGATGGCGGAAGGCGTGCGAGGTGAGCAGGCGGCCGCGCGGAGTGCGCTGCAGATAGCCGCACTGGATCAGATAGGGCTCGATGATGTCTTCGATTGCATCGCGCGGCTCGGACAGAGCGGCGGCCATGGTCTCGACGCCGACCGGGCCGCCGCCGTAGTTCTGCGCGATGGTCGTGAGGTAGCGACGGTCCATGGCATCTAAGCCGGCGGCGTCGACCTCGAGCGCGCTCAGCGCGTGGTCGGCGATCTTGCGGTCGATCGATGCTGCATCGGCGGCGGAGGCAAAATCGCGCACGCGGCGCAACAGCCGGCCGGCGATGCGCGGCGTGCCGCGGGCGCGGCGCGCGATCTCGTTGGCGCCGTCCGCGCTCATGCCGACATGGAGCACGCGGGCACCACGGGTGACGATGCTTTCGAGCTCTTCGATCGTGTAGAAATTCAACCGGACCGGAATGCCGAAGCGGTCGCGCAAGGGATTGGTGAGCAGACCGGCGCGCGTGGTGGCGCCGACGAGGGTGAATTTCGACAGCTCGATCTTCACCGAGCGCGCCGCCGGGCCTTCGCCGATGATGAGGTCGAGCTGAAAGTCCTCCATCGCGGGATAGAGCACTTCTTCCACCGCCGGGCTCAGGCGATGAATCTCGTCGATGAACAGCACATCGCGCTCTTCGAGATTGGTAAGCAGCGCGGCGAGATCGCCGGCCTTGGCGATCACCGGGCCTGATGTGGCGCGAAAGCCGACGCCGAGCTCTTTGGCCACGATCTGCGCCAGCGTGGTCTTGCCGAGGCCCGGCGGACCGACGAACAGCACATGATCCAGCGCCTCGCCGCGCTTGCGCGCCGCCTCGATGAAAATGGAGAGATTCTTGCGAGCCTGCTGCTGGCCGACGAAGTCGGACAGCGATTGCGGCCGCAGCGCGGTGTCGCCGACATCGTCGCTACGGCGCTCGGGCGTGACCATGCGGGGGGGAGTATTCATGCGGGCAGGATAACACGGTGCAGCGGTTTCGCGAGCCACCAGCACAGGCTGGCCGGAATGACGGCGACGATGGCGAGCATCGCGGAAAGCTTCAGCGCCCCAGGCGCGGAACGGACACTCGGCAAGATCACCGCTGAGGCTTCGGAGGGCACAACGAACATGCCAAACGCGACGAAGCCGGCGGCGGCCATGGCCGCGGCGAGCCACGCCATCCAGATCATGTTGAGGTCCGCGTAGACCGCGGCCAGCGCGAATATTAAGCCGGCGGCGACTGCGGGAAGGAACGAGGCGAGAATCGTGGCAATGGCCAGCAGCACGATCGCGATCGAAACCAGGGCACGCAGTGCCTCCAGCTCGAGGAGCGCAAGAAACATCTGCAGCACCGCGGCACCGAGCGCTGTCACCGTCACCGAAACCAGCGCGGCGATCGTCAGCGGCCCCACAACGGAGAAAATCACGACGATGCCGGCCACGCGCGAAAGGCGACGAAAAAGAACGGCGACGGGATTGGCGCGGACCGCACTCACTTCGACAGCTCCTTCAGGCCTAGCCGGATGAGCTGCGCAGTCTCGGCGCTCTCGCCGGCGCTGCGCGATGCGGATGCAATCGCCGCCGCCGCCTGCGGCTGGCCGTAGCCGAGATTGACCAGCGCGGAGATCGCGTCCGCGACGGGGCGCGGCGCGCGCTGGTCGTCGACGGCACCGGCAAGATGCACCACGGCCGGATCGACATTGGCGAAGGCCGGCGCCTTGTCCTTCAACTCGGTGACGATGCGCTCGGCGACCTTGGGGCCGACGCCCGGCGTGCGCGCCACCGCGGCCTTGTCGCGCAATGCAATCGCGTTGGCGAGGTCGGAAGGCTGTAGCGTGCCGAGCACGGCGAGCGCGACCTTGGCGCCGACGCCCTGCACGGTCTGGAGCAGGCGAAACCATTCGCGCTCCTGATCGGTGCGGAAGCCGAACAGCTTGATCTGGTCCTCGCGCACATAGGTCTCGATCGACAGCACGGCGGCCTCGCCCGGCGACGGCAGATGCTGGAGCGTGCGCGTCGAGCAATGCACCTGGTAACCGACGCCGCCGACGTCGAGGAGGACGAAATCCTCACCGTAGGAATCGATCAGGCCCTTGAGCTTGCCGATCATAACCCCACCACCTTCAGCCTGAGCGCCGTGCTCTGGCGATGATGGGCGTGGGTGATGGCGATGGCGAGCGCGTCGGCGGCGTCCGCGGACGGCGGATCGGCCTTGGGCAGCAAAATCTTGAGCATCATCGCGATCTGGTGCTTGTCGGCGTGGCCGGCGCCGACCACCGTCTTTTTCACCTGGTTCGGCGCGTATTCGGCAACACTGATGCCGAACATTGCGGGCGCCAGCATGGCAATGCCGCGGGCCTGGCCAAGCTTCAGTGTCGCAGCGCCGTCCTTGTTGATGAAAGTCTGCTCGACCGCCGCTTCCATCGGCTTGTGATCGGACAGGACCGCCGCGAGCCCTTCATGGATCGCGAGCAGCCGGCTTGCGAGCGGCAAATCGTCCGGCGGTTCCACCGAGCCGCAGGCAACGTAGATCAGGCGGTTACCCTCGGCCTCGATCACACCCCAACCGGTGCGGCGCAGGCCGGGATCGATGCCGATGATGCGAACGGGGACGCGAATCGGGAGCGCAGTCATGGGCCAGTGATAGCGGCTGGCTGCCGTGGGGGAAACAGAAACAGAACGGAAGTAACAGGGGAAGTGGGCCCCCTACCCGCCCATCTTCGCCAGCAGCGCGTCCGACACCTCGAAATTGGCGTAGACGTGCTGGACGTCGTCGTGCTCGTTGAGCAGGTCCATCAGCTTGAGCAGCTTCTCGCCGGTCTCGTCGTCCACCGCGATCGTGTTCTGTGGCTTCCAGATCAGCGCGGCCTTGCGCGGCTCGCCGAACTTGGCTTCGAGCGCCTTGGCAACGTCGCGATAGCCTTCGGTCGAGGCGTAGATTTCGTGGCCGCCTTCGCTCGATATCACGTCGTCGGCGCCGGCCTCGATCGCGGCATCCAGCACCGCATCGTCGGAGGCGACGCTGCGGTCGTATTCGATGATGCCGGTATGGTCGAACATGAAGGAGACCGAGCCGGTTTCGCCGAGATTGCCGCCCGACTTGGTGAAGAAGGAGCGGATGTCGGAAGCGGCGCGGTTGCGGTTGTCGGTCAGCGCCTCGACGATGACGGCGACGCCGCCGGGGCCATAGCCCTCGTAGCGGATCTCGTCATAGTTCTCGCTCTCATTGCCGAGCGCCTTCTTGACCGCGCGCTCGATATTGTCCTTCGGCATGTTTTCCTGGCGCGCCGCGATGATGGCCGCGCGCAGGCGCGGGTTCATGTTGGGATCGGGCGTCCCCAGCTTGGCTGCGACGGTGATTTCCCGCGCCAGCTTGCCGAACAGTTTCGACTTCTGGGCATCCTGCCGCCCCTTGCGGTGCATGATGTTCTTGAATTGGGAATGTCCGGCCATGCGTGATCTTCTCTAGCGGAATCGTGCGCCAAGGTGAGCGTGGGAAGCGCGGCCTTATAGGCCGCCACCCCACTGGAAAGAAAGAGGCTCTACGACTTTAAGGTAACACCGTACTGGCCCGTGCCTAGATGTCAGGCATCGTTAACCCTGATTTCATTCCAGCCTGCGAAAATAGCGTCCGACCGTTCCCCGACAAGAGAGACCTGATGGCGTTCGGACTATTTCGGAAGCATCTGCCGGACATGGCCGCAGCTGCGGCAGCCCCGCAGGCTGCGCAGCCGGTGGCCAATTCCGAGCCTGCCGGGGCCGTCGAAGGCGATTCTGCCAAGGAAATCCTGGAACTGCTGGAACTCGAGCTGGGAGCGATGATTCGCCAGCTCGAGCGCGCCGCCAATTCGATGGCCGGCGGCGCCGAGGCGACCGCCACGACCCTTGCCGCCATCCGCGACCGCACCGACGCCCTGGCCGGCCGGACCAACGCCGCGCAATCGAACGCCTCCACCTTCGCCCACGCCGCCGACAAATTCACCCAGTCGGCGCTGGGCATCGGGGCGCAGGTTCGCGAGGCCGGCAAGCTCGCCGACGAGGCCAGCGCAGCGGCGCAGGAAGCCCGCGCCAATGTCGATCGCTTGCGCGAATCCTCGGCCGCCATCGGCAACGTGGTCAATCTGATCGCGCAGATCGCGCGGCAGACGACGCTGCTCGCTCTCAACTCGACCATCGAGGCCGCGCGCGCGGGCGCTGCGGGAAAAGGCTTTGCGGTCGTCGCCACCGAGGTCAAGGCACTCGCGGTGCAGACCCAGGGCGCGACGGAGGAGATCACCAGGAAGATCGACGCGCTCCAGCGCGACGCCGCCGGCTCCGCGGATGCGGTGCACCGCATCTCGCAGGCGATCGAGGCGATCCGCCCGGTATTCGAGACCGTCAACGGCGCGGTCGCCGAACAGAACGCCACCACCAGCGAAGTCTCCGGCAACGCGACAAGTGCGTCGGAATTCATCGTCTCGGTCGGCGAAAGCGCAGCCGAGATCGATGCTGCGACCAAGGCGGCGGAGACCCACGGCGAGAACGTCGCCAGCGCCGGCAAGGCCGTGACCGCCTTCGCACAGAAACTGAAATCGCGCTGCGCCGTGCTGCTCCGCCAGAGCGAGCATGACGACCGCCGCAAGACCGAGCGGCTGCCCTGCCATCTCAAGCTCGAAACCGCCCGCGGGATGCTGCCGGTCTACGAGATATCGATGGACGGCGTGCTGATCGGCGGCGCGGACGCGGCCCGCCTTGCACCGCAAGCGATGATTGAAGGCACCCTCGAAGACGTCGGGGCCTGCCGGCTGCGCGTGGTCGAGCAATCCAAGGCCGGCGCCCGCGCGCAATTCGTCAATCCCGATGCCGTCCTCAACGAGAAGATCGAGGACAGGCTCTGGTCGATCCACGAAGAAAACACGGAGTTCGTCACCCGTGCCATGGAGGCGGGTAACGCGCTGACCGGGATCTTCGAGCAGGCGGTCGCACGCGGCGATGTCGGGATCACCGACCTCTTCGACGCCGATTATGCCGAAATCGCCGGAACCAATCCGCAGCAATACCGCACCAGATATCTGGACTGGGCCGACCGCGCGCTGCCGCCGTTCCAGGAAGCCTTTCTGGCGAAGGACCAGCGCATGGCGTTCTGCGCCATGGTCGATCGCAACGGCTTCCTGCCAGTGCATAACAGGATCTATTCGCATCCGCAGCGGCCGGGCGATGCCGCCTGGAACACGGCCAACAGCCGCAACCGGCGGATCTTCAACGATCCGGCGGGGTTGGCGGCTGCGCACAACCTGCGCTCGTATCTGGTCCAGAGCTATGCGCGCGACATGGGCAACGGAAATACGGTGATGATGCGCGAGATCGACGTCCCGATCCGCGTGCAGGGCCGGCACTGGGGCGGATTTCGCACGGCTTACAAGCTCTAGGACATGATCCGAAAAAGTGTGCAGCGGCTTTTCGGCAAGGTCATACCCAAACCACAGAGCTAAGGCGCGAATTGCGCCTGAGTGCACGCTCAGGCAAGACATCGGCCGCGAATCATCTTTTAGAGTTGGAATTGGAATTGGAATGGGAATGCCGCGGAGAGCCGGCGAACGGCTCTGACTGGAGGACTCTCAAGACATGTCCGTCGTACAACTTGCAGTACTGGACACCGACTCCAACCGAACACTTGCCGAACGGCTGATTGATCAGCTCGCGGACCGCATCGGCGGCCTCGGCGTGGAACTCGCCGACATCGCCGGCAACGTCCAGGAAGTCGCAAACCGCGTCGCGAACCAGTCAGAACGGTTCCATCACCTCCAGGAAACCGCCGAGACGATGGTCTCGGCCAACCACGACATCGCCAATGCCTCACAGGCGGTGCAATCGACCACGTCAGCGGCGGTCGGCGAGATCGCGCAGTCGCGCGGCGCAGTCGACGCCGCGGTGAGCCACATCTCCGAGCTCGTGGCGGCGGTGGAGCGGATCGAGGCGCGCTTGAGCGCCGTCGGCTCGGCGCTGGCGCAGGTGGCAAAGGTGTCCGGCTCGATCGAGGCGATCGCGAAGCAGACCAATCTGCTCGCGCTCAACGCCACCATCGAGGCGGCACGCGCCGGCAATGCCGGCCGCGGCTTCGCCGTGGTCGCGAGCGAGGTGAAGAACCTCGCGGAAGCCACCCGCCGGGCCACGCATCAGATCTCCGATACCGTACGCGATCTCGACGGCCAGATCGAAGGCCTGATCGGGGAGAGCAGCGACGCATCGCAGCGCGCAAAGACTGCCGGCGAAGGCGCCCAGCAGATCTCCGGCATCATCTCGCGGGTCCAGCAGGGCTTCGCCTCCGTGGAAGCGGAAATCGGCAGCGTCACACGCGCGGCGACCTCCAATCTCGGACACTGCGACACCGTCATCAGCGAGCTCAACGAGCTTGCCAAGGGCGTCGACCTCTCCTCGCGCGACCTCAAGAACGCCGATCAGCGCGTGACAAAACTGCTCGACACGTCTGAAGGCCTGATCGCACTGATCGCCGACAGCGGCGTGGAGACATCCGATGCGCCGCTGATCCGCGTCGTCGTCGAGACCGCAAAGCGGATCTCGGCCGAGTTCGAAGCCGCAATCGACCGCGGCGAGATCACGCTCGACCAGCTCATGGACGAGAACTACCGGGAAATCTTCGGCAGCGATCCCAAGCAGTACAACACCAACTATGTCGAGTTCACCGACCGCCTGCTGCCCGCGATCCAGGATCCGATCCAGAAATCCGATTCCCGGATCGTGTTCTGCGTCGCCTGGGCCAAGGGCGGCTATCTGCCGACGCACAACCCGAACTACCGCCTGCCGCAGGGCAAGGACCCGGTCTGGAATAACGCCAATTGCCGCAACCGCCGCCTGTTCACCGATCGCGCAGTGAAGAAGGTCGCTGCCAACACCAAGCCGTTCCTGCTCCAGACCTATCGCCGCGACATGGGCGGCGGGCAGTTCGTGCTGATGAAGGATCTGTCTTCGCCGATCATGATCCGCGGCAAGCACTGGGGCGCCTTCCGGATGGGCTTTCGGCAGAGCTGACGGGCCGTCGCGACGCGCCTACTGCGACGGCGCTATGACGTCCCTGAATCAAAAAGCTCGAAAACAACCCCATGCACAGTAGCCGGGGCGAGCGGAATCAATGGCTTAAGCGCCTGATGAAGCCGTCGATCTAGGCGCCTCGTGCGGCCGTTGCGCCGTCGGGCAAAACAGGCGTATACTGCTATTATTCCGAAGCTGCGCATATAAAGAGTCAGACCCCTCACGCGAGTGAGTCAGCATCTGCCGGCGCCATCGTTCTTACCCGCGTTGCGAATCTCCCCTGCGGCCGTCCTTCGAGACGCCCGCCTCCGGCGGCTCAGGATGAGGACGGAGTATGTGGCAGCAATTTCGACAGGCACAGCTGCCAGTCAGCCTCATCCTGAGGAGGCCGCGAAGCGGTCGTCTCGAAGGACGAGGCGCTCGCTCAGACCCCGCCGAGCTCATATGCGATAATCCGCGCCGTCGATCGACTTCCATAATCGCACGACTTTCGTCATCGCATGATTTTGCGAGTTCGCACGGCCATGTGCGCCGAGCAACGGCGGAACTGAAGAAAATACGTCAGAAAATGACGGTTATCATATCAATTAGCCCAAAATCACAGCAGCGATCGCCGCACAAATTCGTGAACGTCATGGCCTGACGCGCTCGCTGCGCAAATATGCATCGCAGAAAACTTCGACGCTTCATCGTTTCGCATCGGTATGATTATTGTCGCGCGCAAATTCGCTGACTAGATCGCCGTAAGCGATCGAGCGAGCAAGGGGATGCATATGGCAACTGTTCTCACCATCAACGGCGAAACGAAATCCTTCGACGCGCCACCTGAAATGCCGCTGCTGTGGGTGCTGCGCGACGTCCTCGGCATGACCGGCACCAAGTTCGGCTGCGGCATCGCGCAGTGCGGCGCCTGCACCGTGCACGTCGACGGCAAGGCAGTGCGCTCCTGCGTATTGCCGGTCAGCGCGGTCGCGAACCGCGCCATCACCACGATCGAGCATGTCGGCAGCACGCCGGCGGGCGCGAAGGTGCAGAAGGCCTGGCTCGATCTCGAAGTGATCCAGTGCGGCTACTGCCAGTCCGGCCAGATCATGTCGGCCGCGGCACTGCTGGCGGCAACGCCCAGCCCTGACGATTCCGACATCGACGCCGCGATGGCCGGCAACATCTGCCGCTGCGGCACCTATGTGCGCATCCGCGAGGCCATCAAGCAGGCCGCCTCCGGCCGGCAGTCGTGAGGTCCGCCATGATCGCACATAGCAGCGTCTCCCGCCGCACGCTTCTGACCGGCGGCCTCGCCACGGGCTTTCTGCTCGCCTTCCATCTGCCGCTGCGCGCCGCCGCGAACGAGCCGGTGCAGCCGCCTGACGCGACCGATGGGAAGTTCGCGCCCAACGCCTTCATCCGCATCGACCCGGAAGGTCTGACGACGCTGGTGATGCCGCAAGTCGAGATGGGACAGGGAATCTACACCGCGGTCTCAATGATCCTGGCAGAGGAGCTCGACGCCGACTGGGCGAAGGTCCAACTGCTGCACGCACCCGCCAACGAGAAGCTTTACGGCAATCCCATTTTCATCATTCAGGCGACCGGAGGCTCCACGTCGGTCCGAGCGTTCTGGAAGCCGCTGCGCGATGCCGGCGCCAGTGCGCGCGCCATGCTGGTGCAGGCTGCGGCCGCGCAATGGGGCGTCGATCCCGCCAGTTGCACGACCTCGAAGGGTGAGGTGACCCACAAGGCGAGCGGCCGGACGCTTGCCTATGGCGCGCTTGCGGCTGCCGCAAGCGGCCAGACGCCGCCCAAGGACGTCCCGCTCAAGGACCCCAAGGATTTCGTCTATATCGGCCAGCCGTTCAAGCGGCTCGACACGCCCGAGAAGGTCAACGGCAAGGCGGTCTACGGCATCGACGCCATCGTGCCGAACATGAAGTTCGCAACGCTAGCGCAGTGCCCGGTTTTCGGGGGCAAGGTCGGCAAGGTCGATGACCGTGCCGCCAAGAAGATTCCGGGCGTGCGGCAGATCGTCGTGCTCGACGATCTCGTTGCCGTCGTCGGCGATCACATGTGGGCGGCGAAGAAAGGCCTGGACGCGCTCGACATCGAGTGGAACGAGGGACCGAACGCGAAGATCGATTCGAAAGCGATCTGGGACGATTTGCGCGCCGCCAGCGCAAAGGACGGCGTGGTCGCCAAATCCACCGGCGACATCACCAAGGGCCTCGCCTCCGGCGAAAAGATCGAGGCTTCGTTCGAGCTGCCATTCCTGGCGCATGCAACGATGGAGCCGTTGAACGCCACGGTGCATTGCAAGCCCGACTCCTGCGAAATCTGGACCGGAACGCAGATCATGGCGCGCGTGCAGTCGGAGGCGGCCAAGGCCGCCGGACTCCCGGTCGAGAAGGTGACCGTCAACCAGCACCTGCTCGGTGGCGGCTTCGGCCGCAAGCTCGAGCCCGACATGGTGGTCGCGGCCGTTCGCATCGCCAAGCAGGTCGACGGGCCGGTCAAGGTGGTGTGGACCCGCGAGGAAGACATTCAGCACGACGTCTATCGACCGGTCTATCGCGACACGATCGCAGCGACCCTGTCCAACGGCAAGATCGCCAGCTGGAAATACAAGATCGCCGGCGCTGCGATCATCGCGCGCTGGCTGCCGCCGGCGTTCCAGAAGGGCATCGATATCGACGCGATCGACAGCGCCACCGACGTGCCCTACGAGATCCCGAACTTCCACGTCGAATTTGTGCGGGCCGAACCGCCGGCGATCCCGACCGGGTTCTGGCGCGGGGTCGGCCCCAACAACAACGTGTTTGCCGCCGAATGCTTCGTGGACGAACTGGCGCGCAAGGCCGGCAAGGACCCCGTCGAGTTTCGCCGTGGAATGCTGGCCAATCAGCCGCGCTTCCTGTCCGTCCTCAATCTCGCGGCAGAAAAGGCCAATTGGGATCAACCGTTGCCGGCGCGCGTCGGGCGCGGCGTGTGCCTGCAGCCGTCCTTCGGGAGTTTCATCGCCACCGTCGTGGAAGCGGAGGTCGACGAGCAAGGCGAGGTCAATCTGCGCCGTGCGACCTCGGTGGTGGATACAGGCATTGCCGTCAATCCCGATACGATCGTGGCTCAGGTCGAGGGCGGGCTGATCTTCGGCCTTACCGCCGCGCTCTACGGCGAGATCACCATCGAAAAGGGGCGCGTCCAGCAATCCAACTTCAATGACTACCGGATGTTGCGAATCAATCAGACGCCCAAGATCGAGGTTCACGTCGTCAAGAGCGGCGAGGCACCGGGCGGAATTGGCGAGACCGGCACGACGGCGGGACCGCCGGCGCTGCGCAATGCGATTTACGCGGCAACCGGCGTGGCGCTGCGGCGCCTGCCGATCGACCGGAAATTGCTGGCTGCGGGGAAAAAGGCATGAGCGGCAAGATGCGTATCCTCACAAGCCTGGTCGTGATCGCCATTGTCGTGGTGGCGCTCGGCGTCTGGATCATCCGCGGGCCCGGCCCGCTCGACTTCGCGGGCGGCCCGAAGGTTGCGCTGGCGGATTACCGTGCCGGCAAGCCGACCGGCGTGCCGGCGAAGCTCGAGAAGGCCAGCCTGATCGAGCGCGGCGAATATCTCGCGAAGGCGGCCGACTGCATGGTCTGCCACACCAAGCCGGGCGAGAAGGAGTATGCCGGCGGGCTCGGCTTCAAGCTGCCGTTCGGCACGCTCTATTCCACCAACATCACGCCGGACAAGGACACCGGCATCGGCAATTACAGCGACCAGGATTTTCTCAACGCCGTCCAGCGCGGCAAGCGGCATGACGGCGCCCGGCTCTATCCGGCGATGCCGTACACGTCCTACACCACCATGACGAACGAGGACGTGCTGGCGGTGAAGGCCTATCTGTTCAGCCTGCCGGCAGTACGCGCGAAGCCGCCGGAGAACACGCTGTCCTTCCCGTTCAACCAGCGCTGGGCGATGATGTTCTGGTCGGCCGTGTTCAATCCGGACACGCGCTTTGCGCCTGATGCGTCGAAGAGCCCGGAGTGGAATCGCGGCGCGTATCTCGCGGAGGCGCTGGCGCATTGCGGCGAATGCCATACGCCGCGTAATCTCGGCTTTGCGCTCGACAACCGCAAGAAGTTCGGCGGCGCGATCACGGCCGGCTGGCGCGCCTTCAACATCTCCTCCGACAAGGCCACCGGCCTTGGCAGCTGGCGCGACGAGGACCTGGTCTCCTATCTCTCGCTCGGCCACGCGCCGGGCCACGGCTCGGCGTCGGGTCCGATGGGCGAAGCGGTCGATCACAGCTTTAGCCAGTTCGCCCCCGAAGACATCCGAAGCATCGTCGCCTATCTGCGCGGCGTGCCGCCGGTGCCTTCGACCGACCTGCCCGCAACCACGGCGCCGGTCGCGCCCGCCTCGCACAAGGACGGCGTCACGGCGGATGCACGCGGCAAGAAGGTGTTCGCCAGCGCCTGCGCCAGCTGCCACGGCTGGAGCGGCGAGAGCCCGGTCTCGCCGACGGCAACGCTGACCGGCACCTGGGCCGTCAACGACCCCGCCGCCACCAACGTCGCGCAGATCGTGCTGTCAGGCACCAAGCGCCACACACCCGACGGCGCGCTGTCGATGCCCGCGTTCGGCAATGCGTATAGCGACGACGAGATCGCCGCGGTCGCGAATTACGTCACGGCGCGGTTTGGGACGAAGGGCTCGAAGCTGACGGCGAAGGACGTGGCGGAGTTGCGGGAGCAGACGGCGGAATAATCACTGGTGTCGTCCTGGCGAAAGCCAGGACCCATTACCCCGACGGCCTGTTTGGCGCGACGCCCTCGACCACGAATGTGCCCATTACTACGGCCGTTGGTAATGGGTCCTGGCTTTCGCCAGGACGACACCGAGTGTGTGGTGCGACCGTTCAGCTCAGCCAGAATTTCGGCGTCGTCGGCTCCAGCCGGCCGCCGGCGCGCACCGGTGCAATCCGCAGCGCAAGCCCCGTCGCATCGTCCGTTTCCACGGCGACGCCACTGAGCGTTGCGACACCCGCCGCCGGCTCGAACCGGCCCGAGGGAATCCCCGACGTGAACCGGCGCAGCGGTTCTTCCTTCTGCATGCCGATGATGGAGTCGTAATCGCCGGTCATGCCGGCGTCGGTCATGTAGGCGGTGCCGCCTGACAGGATCTGGTGGTCGGCGGTCGGCACGTGCGTATGCGTGCCGACGACGAGGCTGGCGCGGCCGTCGCAGAAGAAGCCGATGCCCTGCTTCTCGCTGGTCGCCTCGCAATGGAAATCGACGACGATGGCGTCCGCGGCAATGCCGAGCGGGCAGGCGCCGAGCTCGCGCTCCAGGGCTGCGAAGGGATCGTCGAACGGGGTCATGAAGACGCGGCCGAGCGCGTTGACGACGAGCGCGTGCTTGCCGTTCTTGGTCTCGACCAATGCGGCGCCGCGGCCGGGCGTACCGCGCGGATAGTTCGCCGGCCGCACCAAACGCTCCGCGCGCTCGATGAAAACAAGCGCTTCGCGCTGGTCCCAGGAGTGATTGCCGAGCGTCACCGCGTCGGCGCCGGCGTCGAGAAACTCCTGATAGATCGCTTCCGTGATGCCGAAGCCGCCGGCGGAATTCTCACCGTTGACGACGACGAAATCGAGCGACCAGTCCTTGACCATGCCGGGCAGATATTCGGCGATGGCGTTGCGGCCGCTACGGCCGACGACATCACCCACGAAGAGAATGCGCAACTTCAGAACTCCGGAAATCGAACACGTCCGATTCCGTTAGCACATAATCCAGCGCCACGTCGTGGGATAGTGCCGGAACCGCCTTGATCTCCTGCGCTGCAAAAGCGAGCCCGATTCCGATGATGTTCTTGCCTTTTCGCAGATGCGCGAAGGTGTGGTCGTAGTGCCCCGCGCCATAGCCGATGCGATGGCCGAGACGGTCGAATGCAGCGAGCGGCGTCAGCATGATGTCCGGGATGACTTCAGCGGCCCCAGGCGACGGCTCGGGAATGCCGAGCGGGCCGAGCATCAGGCGATCGTTCGGATGGAAGATGCGGAAGATCAGCGACTGGCCGCGCGCGGTGACGCAAGGCAGCGCGAGCCTAGCGCCCTCCTCGGCGAGTTTTTTCATCAGCGGTATCGGATCGATCTCGCTTCGGATCGGCGAATAGCCGGACACGATGCTGCCGGGCACGAGCTTGAACGGCAGCCCACGCATGGCGAGCTTGGCGGCGGCGGCGGTGCGTTTCTTTTCGCTCAGCGCATCGCGCGCCGCGAGGGCTTTGGCACGGAGTTCGGCTTTCGAATTGGACATGTGCGTTTTCGCTCCGCCGTCATCGTCCGCGAAAGCGGACGATCCAGTATTCCAGAGACGCCAATAGTCAAACGTCGACGCCGCGGCGTACTGGATGCCCCGCTTTCGCGGGGCATGACACTGAGAGTGAATGGGACCGCCGGTTTGTCGTGGACGCAATTCGAAGAACGTATTGCCAGAAAGTACAAGTACGAAGCCGCGGACGCCGTTGAAGCACTCGATCCCGGAGTTCCCTACGAAAGTAGGTGGGCACCATATGTCCGGGCCCACGGGCCCGGCCAGGGACAGTTCCCTAAAGGATCGATAAGGCCCCGGGGATAATGGCTCCTGACGCGCGCCGCAGCCTCGCCCAGGCAATGTAACAACGTTACTGACGAATCGCCATAGCGATCCCACGCGGCCGCCCGGATGCGGCGAAAATGCCGGGCCTGCATGGTTCGAGACGCCCGCTTGGGCGGGCTCCTCACCATGAGGGTTTGAGATTTTACCGAGAAACAAGACCTCATCCTGAGGAGCCCGCCCAAGCGGGCGTCTCGAAGGATGGGCCCCAAGCACTCCCACGGTCAGCCGATGGCGATCCCGTTGCCGACGGTCCGGTTCAGGACCTGGGTCGACTTCTCGATGCGCTCGGCGGCGGCGTTCAGTGCGTTCACGACGGCGGTCTGGGTCAACCGGGCGCGCTCGACGGCGGCGTTGCGGAAATCCCGCAGTTCGGTCAGCTCCTGCTCCATGGTACGGATCCGGTTGCCGGCGTCGACCAGCTCGTCGCAGACGGTCAGCGCCGCCATCACGGTGAGCCTGGCATCACCGATCTCGCCAAATTTTCCGCGTAGCGACTGAATCCGCGTCTCCAGACTTTCGGCGAGCTTGAGCAGCCGCACCTCCTGGCCCTCCTCGCAGGCCATGCGGTATTGCCGGCCGTTGATGGTGACGTTGATGTGGCTCATCCGTCCTCTCCGGTATCGAGCACCGAGCGTATCGTGACGATCGCGGAATCCAGCCGATCGGAGATCTCGCGGCTGGAGCGCTCGAGCTTGCGCGCTTTCACCAGCGCGCCGTCGAGCTCGTCGGCAAGCCGCGAGCGGTCCGCGCCCAGCGCCTGGATCCGCGCCGCGAGCTCGTTCTCGTCGCGATCGGCATCGCGCCGCCGCTCCACCGCGCTTTCGAGCGAGTCGAGCGCCGCCATGAGCCTGCGGGTCGCGATCTCGATCTCGACGGCGGAGGACTCCGTCATGGCAGAGCTGTTGGATACGCGATCGTTCATGCAGTCAGCGGCGGAACCTGTGGCCTTGCCCGTGGGCTTTTCCTTGGGCTTTTTCTGGGGCTTGCCGCCCGGCAAAAGACTCGGTTCGGCAAGCGGTTAGAAGCAGAAATTTACGTGGCAAGCTAGGGAAGCGCAACGCCGCCGCGAAACTATGCACTGCTAGATCGGCCATGGGCATCCCGGCCGGCTGGTTCCTGGTCTGCACCATCTCCGGCTGCGGCTTTTCCTGATCGCGCGGTGCGCAACTTTTCGCCCGGGGATGGCGTTTGATTGCCTTGGAGTCCCGGAACCGAGATGCTATCCAGCCCCCAAACCTCCCGTGACCGCCAGGCTCGATCCAGCGCGGCGCACACGGCCATCAAGCACCTCATTCCAGACGGATTTTCATCATGATGCAGCTCGATGCCACCCGTATGGCCCATACGCAGGTCGATGCCACCCGCATGGCCAATGCGATCCGCGGCCTCGCGATGGACGCGGTCGAGAAGGCCAAGTCGGGCCATCCCGGCCTGCCGATGGGCGCGGCCGACATGGCCACAGTGCTGTTCACCCAGTTTCTGAAATACGATGCAACCGCACCGAGCTGGCCCGACCGCGACCGCTTCGTGCTCTCGGCCGGCCACGGCTCGATGCTGCTGTATTCGCTGCTGTACCTGTCCGGCAATTCCGAAATGACGCTGGACCAGATCAAGCAGTTCCGCCAGGTCGACTCGCTGACGCCCGGACATCCCGAGAATTTCCGCACCAACGGCATCGAGACCACGACGGGCCCGCTCGGCCAGGGCATCTCGACCGCGGTCGGCATGGCGCTCGCCGAGAAGATGCTCGCCGCCGAGTTCGGCAAGAAGATCGTCGACCACCACACCTTCGTGCTCGCTTCGGACGGCGACCTGATGGAAGGCGTGTCGCAGGAAGCGATCGCGATGGCCGGGCACTGGAAGCTCAACAAGATGATCGTTCTCTACGACGACAACGGCATCTCGATCGACGGCCCGACCTCGATTTCCGATTCCGTCGACCAGGTGAAGCGCTTCAAATCCGCAGGCTGGGCGGCCGAGAAGATCGACGGCCACGACCAGGCCGCGATCAGCGCCGCGATCACGCGGGCGAAGAAGTCGAGCAAGCCGACGCTGATCGCTTGCCGCACCACCATCGGCTTCGGCGCGCCGCATAAGGCCGGCACGGCGAAGGCGCATGGCGAGGCGCTCGGCGCCGAGGAGCTCAAGGCCGCCAAGGAGAATCTCGGCATCTCGCTCGAGCCGTTCGCGGTCGCCGACGACGTGCTGAAGGCGTGGCGGGAAGCCGGCAGCCGCGGTGCTGTGGCGCGCCAGGAATGGGAAGGCCGGCTCGGAGAGCTCGGCAGCCGCAAGCGCGCCGAGTTCGAGCGCCGCGTGCGCCATGAGCGCCCGGCCTCGCTCGCCAAGGCGGTGCGCGCCTACAAGAAGGAGCTGCTGGAAAAGCCGATGGTTGCAGCCACCCGCAAATCCTCGGAAGCCGTGATCGAAGTCATCGCCGCCGCGATGCCGATGGAATTCCTGGCAGGGTCGGCCGACCTCACCGGCTCCAACAACAACAAGGCGAAGTCGGCAACCGCCTTCTCGGCCAAGACGCCGAAGGGCCGCTTCATCCATTACGGCATCCGCGAACATGGCATGTGTGCGGCCATGAACGGCATCTTCCTGCACGGCGGCTTCGCGCCGAACGGCGCGACCTTCCTGGTGTTCACCGACTACGCGCGGCCGGCGATGCGCCTTGCCGCGTTGATGGGCGCCGGCGTCGTCTATGTGATGACGCACGACTCCATCGGCCTCGGCGAAGATGGCCCGACCCATCAGCCGGTCGAGCATCTCGCCGCGCTCCGTGCCATCCCGAACATGCGCGTGTTCCGCCCCTGCGATTCCATCGAGGTTGCCGAGTGCTGGGAACTCGCGCTGAACCGCATCGACGGCCCGACCGTGCTGGCGCTGACGCGGCAGAACCTGCCGCAGCTCCGCACCACCGCGCCGAACGACAGCCCCTGCGCTCAGGGTGCCTACGAGCTGGTGGCCGCCCAAGGCGAAGCCAAGGCAACGCTGTTCGCCTCCGGCTCCGAGGTCGAGATCGCGGTCGCTGCGCAGAAGCAGCTCGCCGAGCGCGGCATCGCGTCACGGGTGGTCTCGGTGCCCTCGCTCGAGCTGTTGTTAGCGCAACCAGAGGCCAAGCGTGCCGCCATCATCGGCAACGCGCCGGTGAAGGTCGCGATCGAGGCGGCGGTGCGCTGGGGCTGGGATGCCGTGATCGGCCAGGATGGCGAATTCGTCGGCATGCATTCCTTCGGCGAGAGCGGGCCGGCAAAGGAGCTCTACAAGCATTTCGGCATTACCGCCGAGGCTGCGGTGAACGCCGTGCTGAAGCGCGTTTCCTGAGAGTTGAGCTTGCCAAAAAAAAGGACTACGTAGTTTCTCATATGATCAAGCACCGCCCGGCCGAACCGGGCGTCCGCCCTAAAAAAACCCTCGCAGGCGCGCTAAGCGCGTTGTGCGGGATGATTGGCGTTATCGAACACCCGTCATTGAACGGTCATAAGGAGACGAAACATGGCAGTCCGCGTCGGAATTAACGGTTTTGGCCGCATTGGCCGCAACATCCTGCGGGCTATTGCCGAGTCCGGCCGCAAGGACATCGAGGTCGTCGGGATCAACGATCTCGGCCCGGTCGAGACCAATGCCCATCTGCTTCGCTTCGACAGCGTCCATGGCCGCTTCCCCGGCACCGTCACCGTCGATGGTGACTCGATCAGCCTCGGCGGTGCGAAGATCAAGGTGACCGCCGAGCGCGATCCCTCGAAGCTTCCCTGGAAGGATCTCGGCGTCGACATCGCGCTGGAATGCACCGGCATCTTCACCGCGAAGGAGAAGGCTTCCGCGCATCTGACCGCCGGCGCCAAGCGCGTGCTGGTCTCCGCGCCGGCCGACGGCGCCGACGCCACCATCGTCTACGGCGTCAACCATGAGACGCTGACCAGGGATCATCTGATCGTCTCCAACGGCTCCTGCACCACCAACTGCCTCGCGCCGGTCGCCAAGGTGCTGAACGACCTGGTCGGCATCGAGACCGGCTTCATGACGACCATTCACGCCTACACCGGCGACCAGCCGACGCTCGACACCATGCACAAGGATCTCTATCGCGGCCGCGCGGCTGCGATGTCGATGATCCCGACCTCGACCGGCGCCGCCAAGGCGATCGGCCTCGTGCTGCCGGAACTGAAGGGCAAGCTCGACGGCGTCGCGATCCGCGTGCCGACCCCGAACGTCTCGGTCGTCGACCTCAAGATCGTCGCCAAGCGCGCCACCGATCCGAAGGAAATCAACGAGGCGATGAAGCGCGCCTCCGAGCAGCAGCTCAAAGGCATCTTGGGCTTTACCACCGCGCCCAACGTCTCGATCGACTTCAATCACGATCCGCACTCGGCCACCTTCCACATGGATCAGACCAAGGTGCAGAACGGCACGCTGGTTCGCGTGATGGCCTGGTACGACAACGAGTGGGGTTTCTCGAACCGCATGGCGGATACCGCCGTCGCGATGTCGAAGGTGATCTAACTCCGCTCTCGTGTCCCGGACGCGATGCAGCGTGAAACGCTGCTTCGCGGAGCCGGGACCCATTTAACCGCGGGACTCGCCGCAACGTGGGTCCCGGTTCTGCACGGCGGCACTGCGCGCCGCAAGTGCGCCCGGGACAAGGGCCTCCAATGACGAAATCATTCCGCACCCTCGACGACGTCGACGTGAAGGGCAAGCGCGTGCTGCTGCGCGTCGATCTCAACGTGCCCATGGACAACGGGCGCGTCAGTGACGCGACCCGGCTCGAGCGCGTCGCGCCGACCATCACGGAACTCGCCGACAAGGGGGCCAAGGTCATCCTGCTCGCGCATTTCGGCCGGCCGAAGGGGCGCGATGCCAAGGACTCGCTCAAGCCCGTTGCCGAGGCGCTGTCGAAGGTCGTCAAGAAGCCCGTCGCCTTCGCCGACGACTGCATCGGCGAGCCCGCGGCCACGGCCGTTGCCGGCTTGAACGACGGCGACATCCTCTGCCTGGAAAACACCCGCTTCCACAAGGAAGAGGAAAAGAACGATCCCGCCTTCGTCGCCGAACTGGCCAAGCTTGGCGACATCTGGGTCAACGACGCGTTCTCGGCCGCGCACCGCGCCCACGCCTCGACCGAAGGCCTCGGCCACAAGCTGCCGGCCTATGCCGGCCGCACCATGCAGGCCGAACTGGTTGCGCTGGAGAAGGCGCTGGGCTCACCGACCAAGCCCGTCATCGCGATCATCGGCGGTGCAAAGGTCTCGACCAAGATCGACCTGCTCGAAAACCTCGTGACCAAGGTCGACGCGCTGGTGATCGGCGGCGGCATGGCCAACACCTTCCTGCACGCCCAGGGCGTCGGTATCGGCAAGTCGCTGGCCGAGAAGGATCTCGCCGCGACTGCGCTACGCATCATGGAGAAGGCGGAAGCCGCCAACTGCGCCATCATCCTGCCGGTCGACGCCACGGTCGCCTATCATTTCGCGGCCAACGCGCCGTCGCATGCCTATGGCCTCGACGCGATCCCGGCCGACGGCATGATCCTCGACGTCGGTCCGCAGTCGATCGCACGTGTCCATGCCGCGATCGACGATGCGGCGACGCTGGTCTGGAACGGACCGCTCGGTGCCTTCGAGATGCAGCCCTTCGACCGCGGCACGATGTCCGCCGCCAAGCATGCCGCCGAGCGCACCAAGGCCAAGAAACTGATCTCGATCGCGGGCGGCGGCGACACCGTCGCGGCCCTCAACCAGGCCCGTGTGGCCGGTCAGTTCACCTATGTCTCGACCGCCGGTGGCGCATTTCTTGAATGGATGGAAGGCAAGCCCCTGCCCGGCGTCGAAGTTCTGCACACCAAGTAATCAGTCGGCGAATAGTTAGCGGCCTTCAAGCAGTGGCCTTGCAGGCCCAAACGGGAGAAAAAGACACATGGCTCGGATCACGTTGCGTCAATTGCTCGACCATGCGGCGGAGAACGATTACGGCGTGCCGGCCTTCAACATCAACAACATGGAGCAGGCGCTGGCGATCATGGACGCGGCCAACACGGTCGACGCGCCCGTCATCATCCAGGCCTCGCGCGGTGCGCGCTCCTACGCCAACGACATCATGCTCAAGCACATGATGGACGCGGTGACCGAGATCTATCCGCATATTCCGGTCTGCGTGCATCTCGACCACGGCAACGGCCCCGACACCTGCATGACCGCGATCCAGGCCGGCTTCACCTCGGTGATGATGGACGGTTCGCTCAAGGCCGACGGCAAGACCCCGGCTGACTGGGGCTACAATGTCGGCGTCACCAAGACCGTCACCGACATGGCCCATCTCGGCGGCATTTCGGTCGAGGGCGAACTCGGCGTGCTCGGCTCGCTCGAGACCGGCATGGGCGACAAGGAAGACGGCCACGGCGCCGAGGGCAAGCTAAGCCACGACCAGCTCCTGACCAATCCGGAAGAAGCCGTGAAGTTCGTCCAGGAGACCCAGGTCGACGCGCTCGCGATCGCGATGGGGACTTCTCACGGTGCTTACAAATTTACCCGCAAGCCCGACGGCGACATCCTCGCCATGAACGTTATCGAGGAGATCCACCGCAAGCTGCCGAACACGCATCTCGTCATGCACGGCTCCTCGTCGGTGCCGCAGGACCTCCAGGACATCATCAACGCCCATGGCGGCAAGATGAAGCCGACCTGGGGCGTGCCGGTGGCCGAGATCCAGCGCGGCATCAAGCACGGCGTGCGCAAGATCAACATCGACACCGACAACCGCATGGCGATGACCGGCCAGATCCGGAAAGTGCTCAAGGACAATCCGGAAGAGTTCGATCCGCGCAAGTACCTCAAGCCCGCGATGGAAGCGATGACCAGGCTGTGCAAGCAGCGGCTCCAGGAATTCAATACCGCCGGGCAAGCCTCCAAGATCAAGAAGGTGCTGACGACGGCGGAGATGGCCAAGCGCTACGCCAAGGGCGAGCTCGCCCCCCGCGTCGCGTAGGCGATCGCGCGGTGGCTTGAGGCCGGACACGCTCTTTCCCTCCCTCGCCCCGCCCTTCGCGGGGAGAGGGTTGGGGTGAGGGGCTCTATCCGCGGATGAGATGACTGCGGGACCTGTACCCCCTCACCCGGATCGCAAGGGCGATCCGACCTCTCCCCGCAGGCGGGGAGAGGTGAACAAGCCCTCCCCCCTTACCCTGCGACGAACGTTAACTCGGCATTTGCCCGAGAACGGTCTATTTTCACCGGCAAGGGCAGAATCGTTTTGGGAGGACACCTCGATGAATCTGACTGAGCTCAACAGGATCGCGACCGCCATGGTCGTGCCCGGCAAGGGCATTCTCGCCGCCGACGAATCCTCCGGCACCATCAAGAAGCGTTTCGACGCGATCGGCGTGGCATCGACCGAAGAGAGCCGCCGCGCCTACCGTGAGATGCTGTTCCGCTCGAAGGAAGCCATGAGCCAGTACATCTCCGGCGTGATCCTCTATGACGAGACGATCTGGCAGGACGCGAAGGACGGCACGCCCCTGGTCAAGCTGATCGAACAGAGCGGCGCCATTCCCGGCATCAAGGTCGACGAGGGCACGCAAGGCTTGCCGATGTGCCCGGGCGAGCTCGTCACCGTCGGGCTCGACAAGCTCGCCGAGCGCTTGAAGACATACTACGAGCGCGGCGCACGCTTCGCGAAATGGCGCGCGGTGATCGATATCGCGAGCGGCATTCCCTCGATGACCGCGATCAGCGTCAACGCCCATGCGCTGGCGCGCTATGCCGCGCTGTGCCAGGCTGCGCAGATCGTGCCGATCGTCGAGCCGGAAGTGCTGATGGACGGCGATCACGACATCGATCGCTGCTATGAAGTGACGAGCCGTGTGCTCAACAAGACGTTTCAGGAGCTGCGCGTGCAGCGCGTCGCGCTCGAGGGCATGGTGCTGAAGCCGAACATGGCCGTCTCCGGCAAGAAATGCGCGAAGCAGGCTTCCGTCGAGGAGGTCGCGGAGAAGACGATACGGCTGCTCAGGGCTTGCGTGCCCGCGGCGGTGCCCGGGATCGCCTTCCTCTCCGGCGGCCAGTCGGATGAAGCGGCGACCGCGCATCTCAACGCCATGCATAAGCTCGGCCCGCTGCCCTGGGGCCTGACCTTCTCCTACGGCCGCGCGCTCCAGGCCGCACCGCAGAAGGCCTGGTCGGGCAAGGCCGAGAACGTCGCAGCCGGACAAAACGCATTCAGTCATCGCGCGCGGATGAACGGCCTCGCCTCCAGGGGCGAATGGCAAAGCAGCCTGGAACAGAAAGCAGCCTAGATCTTGTCGAACAAATCGCCTCCGCCGCGCCCGGCGCCGCGCCTTTATCTCGCGACACCTGTGGTCGACGATCACGCTTCGCTTCTGGCCGAGCTGCCCGGCCTGCTCGCCTCCGCCGACGTCGCGGCCGTGCTGCTGCGGCTCAAGGAGACCGACCAGCGCACCATGATCTCGCGGATCAAGGCTTTGGCGCCGCCGGTCCAGAAAGCGGGCGCGGCGCTATTGATCGACGGCCATGCCGAATTGGTCGCACGCGGCGGCGCCGACGGCGCGCACCTGCCCGGCATCGCCGCGCTGAAGGAGGCGCTGCCATCGCTCAAGCCCGATCGCATCGCCGGCGTCGCTGGGCTGACGACGCGGCACCATTCCATGGATGCGGGCGAGATCGGCGCGGATTACGTGCTGTTCGGCGAACCCGACGCGAAGGGCCAGCGGCCGTCGTCGCAAGCGATCGCCGAGCGGCTGGATTGGTGGGCCGAGCTGTTCGAGCCGCCCTGCGTCGGCTTTGCCATTTCGCTGGAAGAGGCCCACGAATTCGCCGCCAGCGGCGCCGATTTCGTGCTGGTGGGCGATTTCATCTGGGCCGATCCGCGCGGACCCAAGGCCGCGCTGGTCGAGATAGACGCTGCGATCAAGAAGGCCCATGCGACTGCGGGCCAAGATCCCGCGAGCCGCGAGCACGGCTAGCGCCCGACATGAAGCTTCCGCGCATCACGATCCTGGCCACGCTGCTGCTCACAGTGCCCGCGGCCGCGCAGCTCCAGATCACGCCGCCAGCCGCAACGCCGAGCCCACCGGCCGAGAAACAGAAGCCGAAGCCGCCTCCGGTCACCAAGAAGAAGGAGGCCGCGCCCGCACCCAAACCTTCAGCCTCCCCCAAGCCTTCAACCTCCCCCAAGCCTTCAGCTTCCCCAAAGCCTGCCCCAGCCGCGACCGTGATCCCGGCGCCTCCGTCGGACAATTCCAACGTCGATCTGGTGTTCGGCGCCTATCAGCGCGGCCAGTACAAGACCGCCTTCGATCTCGCCACCGCCCGTGCCGAGACCGGCGATGCCAAGGCGATGACCATGCTGGGTGAGCTCTATTCCAACGCCATGGGTATCCGGCGCGACTACGCCAAGGCGCTGCAATGGTACAAGCGCGCCTCCGACGCCGGCGACCGCGAGGCGATGTTCGCGCTCGCCATGCTGCGGATTTCCGGCCGCGGCGGCCCGGTCGACAAAAACGAAGCCGTGAAGTTGATGGCCTCCGCCGCCAAGCTCGGCGAGCCCAAGGCGGCCTATAACCTCGCTCTGCTCTATCTCGATGGCCAGACCCTGCCGCAGGACGTCAAGCGTTCCGCCGAGCTGCTGCGCCAGGCGGCCGATGCCGGCCTGCCCGAGGCGCAATACGCGCTCGCGACCTTTTACAAGGAAGGCACTGGCGTGCCGAAGGACCCGGAACGGGCGGTGCGTCTGCTCCAGGCCGCCACGCTGACCGACAATGTCGATGCCGAGGTCGAATACGCGATCGCGCTGTTCAACGGCACCGGCACGCCGAAGAACCAGCCGGCGGCCGTAGCCCTGCTCCGCAAGGCCTCCCGCCAGGGCAGCGCGATCGCGCAGAACCGGCTGGCCTGGGTCCTGATCAACGGCATGGGTACATCCGTGGACAAGGTCGAGGGCTTTAAATGGCATCTGGTGGCCAAGACCGCCGGCAAGGGCGATCCGGAGCTGGACAAGCAATTGTCCGATTTGCCGGCCGACGACCGGAGCAAGGCCGAGGCCGCCGCCAGGAAATGGCTCGGGACCAAATGATTTGACGCCGAATGACTTGAAGCAATGACTTGACGTTGGCCCCCTCGCAGGGCACCCAATCCCCCAAACAGGCGCGATTTCGCGCCATTTCCCCCGATCAAGACCAGAGCTCATGCTGTATTCCGCAACTATCAACGTCATGGTCAAGGCCGCGCGCCGTGCCGGCCGCAGCCTCAAGCGCGATCTCGGTGAGATCGAGCATCTCCAGGTCTCGCTGAAGGGACCGGCGAATTTCGTCTCGCTGGCCGACAAGCGCGCCGAGGAGATCCTCTACCAGGACCTCGCCAAGGCTCGCCCCGGCTACGGTTTCATCGGCGAGGAAGGCGGAATGCGCGAGGGCTCCGACAAGAGCCACACCTGGATCGTCGATCCCCTCGACGGCACCACCAACTTCCTGCACGGCATCCCGCAATTCGCGATCTCGATCGGGCTTTCGCGCGAAGGCACGATCATCGCCGGCGTGATCTACAACCCCGCCAATGACGAGCTCTACATCGCCGAGCGCGGCAAGGGCGCCTTCCTCAACGACCAGCGCCTGCGCGTCGCCGGCCGCCGCCAGCTCAACGAATGCGTGGTGGCCTGCGGCCTGCCCCATATCGGCCGCGGCGACCACGAGGAATTCCGCCGCGAGATGACCGCGATCCAGGACCGCGTCGCCGGCTTGCGCCGCTTCGGCGCCGCCTCCCTCGACCTCGCCTTCGTCGCCGCCGGGCGCCTCGACGGCTACTGGGAGCGCAATTTGCAATCCTGGGACGTCGCCGCCGGCCTGATCATGGTGCGCGAAGCGGGCGGAACGGTGGGCGACATCGACACGCCCGGCGACGCGCTGGTGACCGGGCATGTCGTGTGCGGGAATGAGTTCGTGCACGGGGAGTTGGTGAAGATTTTGCGGAAGGCGGCGTAGGCCGAGGCCGCGCCTTACACACCACTGTCGTCGTCCGCGAAGGCGGACGATCCAGTATTCCAGAGAGATCAGTTGGATAGGGAACGGCCGCGGCGTACTGGATGCTCCGCCTGCGGCAAGCTATCGACTTGAGAAGTAAAGCCCGGCCACGGTGAGAGCAGCAAAGATTGCCCACGGAACGGCTAAGTCTCGCAAGACACCGCCCCGGCAGGCCGCAGACAACGTTCCGGGGAGCCAATAGAGCACGATGAACAGCTTGGTCCGTATGCCGCCCCACTTGACATAGCTGGGCTGCTTATCCACCGGCTTTCGAAAATCACGCCAAATGTAGAGAGCGCCCGTAGTTATGTAAGCGATCGCAATGGCGGCCATCATTGATCGCTTGCTCCTTCCCAAACCGCTGGGTCGGCAGCTCTGCGGCTCGATCTGCAACAACTAAGCGTCGCCATCGTCGGATTCGTCGTCGCGATATTCACCGCCAATGGTCAGGCCCTCGATCGTCGTGGCGCCTTTCGACTTGATCACCCGGCGAAGCGGGACGGAGCTCTCGCTTCGCAAGGCCTCCATCAGCTGTCCCGAATGAGTGACAATCCAGATGTCGGCGCGGCGTGACGCCTTGGCGATGAGCCGGGCCAATGGCGCCAGCAGCGACGGATGCAGGCTTGTCTCGGGTTCGTTCAGCGCGATGAACGGTGGCAGCCGGTAACCCATGAACACTGCGAGCAGGCAGATGTATTTCAGCGTCCCATCGGATAGTTCATGAGCCCTAAACGGCCGCGGCATATCCGCCAGTTGCAGATCAAATTGACAGAAGCCGTTTTCCTCCCATGCGCGGAGCTCAGCGCCGGGGAATGCATCCTGGATCGCGTCCTGCAAGTCGTTGGCGTCTTCCCGAATGACATAGAGGGTCGCCAGGGCTGCAGCCAAATCGGTTCCATCGGCGCTGAGCGAGGGCGTTGCGATCGCCAGACAGGGCTTTCGTATCGGTGACGCCGGATCCGTGCGGAAGTCATGATAGAATCGCCAGCCCAGCATCGCATTCCTGATCAGGTCGATTTCCGGGCATTGCTTGCCATCGGAAAAAGCCGCAAGCGCGGTCTCTGACGGCAGCACCGCATCCTTGTGAGCGTTCCAGGCGCCGCTCTCGCCGCGAACGCTGATGAGCGAATTAATCCGCTCCATCAGCTTGACCGTTCGTTTGCCATGCGTCGCCTCGATACTTTCGGCCTTGATCATCGGCTCGCCGGAAAACGCCGCCTGAAGCGGGCTGGGAAACCCGAGCTCGATGAAATACCTCATGCTGTCGAATGTGGCCGACAACCGCAGCCGTCCGTCTTCGCCTCGTTTGCGAATGCCGGACCAGCAGACCGAATTCAATCCGCCTTCATCGGCGATCGTGCGGGTGATTTGACCGGTCGCCGCGTCGCGCAACAGCGACAAGGACTTGTAGAGATTGGATTTGCCGACACCGTTTTCGCCAACAAACACCGACAGGGGATGGATGGGTATGGAGAGCCGCCGAATGGAGCGATAGTTCGAGATCGCAATTTCGGTCGGACGCATGACATGCTCTCGATCGGCGGGATACCTGTGCATTCGCGGCGCGACGCGAATGCACATTCTCTCAATCCAGGGATGCAGTCTGGATGGACAATCCCGAGAAAGCAAGCCGACCGATCCGGCGATCAGTCAGGACAGTCGCATGTGGATTACACGAGGACGGCGCGGGCTTGCTCCGCCTCTCCCGCTTGCGGGAGAGGCCGACGCGCCCCGGGCGATGCGAAGCATCGTCCCGCGCGCGGCGGGTGAGGGCTCTCACCTCGCAGGGACAATCTCCGCAATTTTCGACAATCCCGACGCGGAGACACCCTCTCCCCAACCCTCTCCCGCACGCGGGAGAGGGAGCCCACTGCCGATGCCGCCGCATTGCCCTGTTCAGTGGCCGGCCCTTGCCGGCGCGGGCGGCCCGTACATCTCGGCCTTCTTCTCCTCTGCCTTCTCCCGATCCCCGCCCAGCACGCGTTGCACCGACACGAAGAACACCGGCACCATCAGCAGCGCCAAAATCACCACTGCGATCATGCCGCCCATCACGACGCTGCCGAGCGCCTGCTGGCTGGCGCCGCCGGCGCCATGGGCGATGGCCATCGGCAGCACACCGCAGATGAAGGCAAGGCCGGTCATCAGGATCGGGCGGAAGCGCAGGCGGCAGGCCTCGATGGTGGCGTCCACCAGCGGCTTGCCTTCTTTCCGCAGATCCTTGGCGAATTCGATGATCAGGATCGCGTCCTTTGCGGCGAGGCCAATGATGGTGATCAGGCCGACGGTGAAATAGACGTCGTTGGGCAAGCCACGCAGCATCGCCGCGATCACGGCGCCGACGATGCCGAGCGGCACGGTGAGCAGTACCGCGAGCGGAATGGTCCAGCTCTCGTAGAGCGCGGCGAGGCACAGGAACACCACGAACACCGACAGCGCCAGCAGGAACGGCGCCTGCGAGCCCGATAGCTTCTCCTGGAGCGACTGCCCGGTCCATTCATAGCCGAAGCCGCGCGGCAGCTTGCCGGAAAGCCGTTCCATCTCGGCGATGGCATCGCCCGAGGTGAAGCCGGGTTTCGCCTCGCCGGAGATGCGCACCGCCGGATAGTAGTTGAAGCCGGCGATCTGCGTCGGTCCGCGCGCCCATTCCACATTGGTAAAGGACGAGAACGGCACGAGCTGGCCGCGGCTGTTCTTGACGTTGTAGTTGAGGATGTCCTCGGTCCGCATGCGGTCGCGGGCGTCGGCCTGCACCACGACGCGCTGCATGCGGCCGCGGTTCGGGAAGTCGTTGATGTAGTTCGAGCCGAGATTGGTCGAGATCGTGTTGTTGATGTCCTCGAAGGTGACGCCGAAGGCGCCCGCCTTCTCGCGGTCGATCACGAGATTGACCACGCCGGCCTCGGGCAGGCCCTCGACATAGACCTTCTGAAGCACGGAGCTTGCATTGGCCTCCGCGATCAACTGGTCGGCGGCGCGCATCAGCGCCGGATAGCCCTTCTGGCCGCGGTCCTGGAGGCGGAACGAGAAGCCTGATGAATTGCCGAGATTGTCGATCGGCGGCGGCTGCAGCGCGGAGATCTTTGCGTCGTGGATTGACGACGACAGATCGCGGTTGATGTCGGCGACGATCGCCGCTGCCGAATCCTTCGGGCCGCGCTCCGACCAGTCCTTCAGGGTGATGAAGGCCTGCGCGGCATTCATGCCCTGGCCGGAGAAGCTGAAGCCGGTGAGGAAGGTGACGTTGTCGACGCCCGGCCGCTGCGCCAGATATTTTTCCACCTTCTCGATCACGGCTTCGGTGCGGGCATAGGACGAATCCGACGGGGTCTGCACGTCGGTGGTGACGAAGCCCTGGTCGTCAACGGGGAGGAAGCCGCCCGGCAGGTTGACGAAGGCCCAGGACAGGCCTGCGAGCAGCGCGACATAGACCAGCATCAAGCGGCCGGTGCGCTTGAGCGAGAAGCCGACGGTGCGGGAATAGCCCTCCTTGCCCCCGTCAAGCATGCGGTTGAACCAGCCGAATACGCCCTTCTTCGCATGACCATGACCGGCCGTGACGGGCTTGAGCAAAGTCGCGCACAGCGCCGGCGTCAACGACAGCGCGAGGAACGCGGAGAAGCCGATCGCGGCGACCATGGTCACGGAGAACTGGCGGTAGATGATGCCGACCGAGCCCGGGAAGAACGCCATCGGCACGAACACGGCCATCAAGACCAGCGTGATGCCGATGATGGCGCCGGTGATCTGCGACATCGCTTTCCGCGTCGCTTCCTTCGGCGGCAACCCCTCCTCGGCCATGATGCGCTCGACGTTCTCGACCACGACGATCGCGTCGTCGACGAGGATGCCGACCGCGAGCACCATGCCGAACATCGAGAGCATGTTGATGGAGTAGCCGGCAAGCAACAGCGTGGTACAGGCGCCCAGGAGCGCCACCGGCACCACGATGGTCGGAATGATGGTGTAGCGGATGTTCTGCAGGAACACGAACATCACCACGAACACCAGCACGATGGCTTCGACCAGCGTTGTCAGCACCTTCTTGATCGAGGCCTCGACCACGGGCGTGATGTTGTAGGGGATCTCGTAGGAGATGTTGGCCGGGAAGAAGCGCGACAGCTCCTTCATCTTCTCCTGGACCGCGCTCGCGGTCGCCAGCGCGTTGCCGGTCGGCGACATCAGCACGGACAGACCGGCGGTCGGCTTGCCGTCGAGGCGCGTGTTGAACTGATAGCTGAGACCGCCGACCTCGATGCGCGCGACGTCGCGCAGGCGCACGGTCGAACCATCGGCGTTGGCGCGCAGGATGATGGAACCGAATTCGTCGGGGGACGAAAGCTGGCCCTTGACCAGCACCAGCGCGGAGGTGCGCTGGCTCGACGTCGCCGGCTCGGCGCCGATGCTGCCCGAAGCGACCTGCGCGTTCTGCGCGGCAATGGCCTTGTTGACGTCGTCGGCGGTCAGCCCATAGCCGACCAGCTTTGCCGGATCGACCCAGACGCGCAAGCTGCGCTCGGTCGAATAGAGCGTGGCGCGGCCGACGCCGGGGATGCGGCGGATCTCGCCGAGCACGTTGCGGATCATGAAGTCGCCGAGACCGACCTCGTCCAGGCTGCCGTCGGTCGAGTTCAGCGTGATGATCTGGAGCACCGCGCTGGAGGCTTCCTCGATCAGAATGCCCTGCTGGATCACCGCGCGCGGCAACCGCGCCTCGACACGCTTGATGCGGTTCTGCACCTCGACCGAGGCGGCGCTGGTATCGGTGCCCGGCACGAAATTGGCGATGATCTCGACCTGGCCGAGCGAGTCGCTGGTGGATTCGAAATTGAGAATGCCGGAGGCGCCGTTGAGCTCCTCCTCGATCAGCCGCGTGACGCTGTTGTAGAGGTTTTCGGGCGAGGCGCCGGGATAGCTGGTCGAGATCGAGATCGAGGGCGGCGCGATGATCGGATACTGCGCGATCGGCAAC
The DNA here is from genome assembly GCF_029846715.1 of Bradyrhizobium nivariense. Classification (GTDB taxonomy): domain Bacteria; phylum Pseudomonadota; class Alphaproteobacteria; order Rhizobiales; family Xanthobacteraceae; genus Bradyrhizobium. The sequence goes on along the minus strand of NZ_JARVWW010000017.1, from coordinate 99,631 downwards.
AGCGGAATCGAAATTGCGCCGACCAGACAGATGAACAGCGCGACCACCCAGGCGAAGATCGGCCTGTCGATGAAGAAGCTCGCCATTTACCGCTTTACCCTCGTTGTTTCACTAGTCCCTCATGGTGAGGAGCGCGGAACGCGCATCTCGAACCATGAAGGCCCGGATCTCGCCCGCGGCCATCCTTCGAGACGCCCGCTTCCAGCGGGCTCCTCAGGATGAGGGATCAAGACAATAGCGACGCCCCAAACGTTACCGCGTGAGCTTCTGGGCGTGCCGGTTGTCCGCGGTCGCATCCGCTTCCGACCAGGATTGCGGCTTGACCTTGTCGCCGGCGGCGAACTTCTGGAAGCCTTCGACCACGACCTTGTCGCCGGCCTTCAGGCCGTCGGTGACGAACCAGATTCCGTCCTGCACCGAGCCGGTGCGCACCGGCTGCACCGCGATGTGGTTGTCGTCCTTGACGACGAACACCTCGCTGCCGCCGCCGCCGTTGCGCTGGATCGCCTGCTGCGGCACCGCGATCGCGTCGCTGTCGAGGCCCTGGTCGATGCGGACGCGGACATACATGCCCGGCAAGAGCTCGCGCTTGGGATTGGGGAATTCGCCGCGCAAGGTTACCTGGCCGGTATGGGCGTCGACTTTGGCGTCAGAGAACAACAGCTTGCCGTCGAGCGAATAGATCGTGTTGTCGTCGAGCACCAGGCGCACCTTGGCGGCATCGGCCGCGATGCGCTCGAGGTCGCCGCTCTCGAAGGCGCGGCGGAGCTGGTTGAGCTCGTTCACCGACTGGGTGAAGTCCGCATAGATCGGGTCGAGCTGCTGAATGGAGGCGAGATTGGTCTCGTTCTGCACTGCGAGCGCACCTTCGCTGACCAGGGCAGCACCGACGACGCCGTCGATCGGCGCGCGCACGGTGGCGTAGTCGAGATTGAGCTTTGCGCGCGCGAGGTCGGCCTTGCGGCCCTCGACCTCGGCATGGGCCTGGCGCTCGGCCGCGATCGCCTTCTCGTTCTCGGCTTCGGGCGCGGCGCGCTGGCTGGTGAGCGTGGCGATGCGGCGCGCCTGTTGCTGGGACTGCATCAACGCGGCCTCGGCCTTGGCGACTGCGGCGTCGTTGGCCATCACTTCGACCTCGAACGGACGCGGATCGATGCGGTACAGTGGATCGCCCGCCTTCACCTCGCTGCCCTGTCGGAACAGGCGCTCGACCACGATGCCGGAGACGCGCGGCCGCACATCGGAGACGCGCGTCGGCGCAATGCGGCCCGGCAGCTCGCGCACCACGGCGCGCGGCTGCGACTTGACGATGACGATGCTGACGTCAGGGTCGGCGGGCTGGGCGGCCGAGACGGCGGAGCTGGATTCGTCGCAGCCTGCCAACAGCGGCGCAAAGGCCGCGAGCATCATTGCAACGCATGCCGATCGCGCGCGAAGTCCTGACATGAAGTGGGGTGCCCCGATATTGTTGAAACTGATCACGCTCCGCCAAGGCCCGTTCTGGGTCATTCAGCGCGGCTGATGCCGTCAAAATAGAGCGGACTTGCTGCGACGCAACGCATGCTGCGGGCGGCTCAATGTCACACGGCCTATCATGCTGAGGTCAGGGGGCTTTTTGGGGGTCACCGGATTGTGAGTCCGGTTCCATCGCTGCGTGCTGCGACAGAAGATCGCAATTACCCGGCGGTCTTCATCCGGTAGCGGCTGACGCCCCACTCGGTTCCATCGGCGTAGCCTAACAGCCCGGCGGTCGCGAGAAAGAACCAGCGCCAACGTCGCATCCACAATGCAGTGTCCTCGCCATAGACATTGAGCAACGACGCTTCGATGGGATCGCGATGCGCGTCGAAATTGGCGAGCCAGTCGTTGGCGGTGCGCTGATAATGCGTGCCGCTCCAGCACCATTCCTTCTCGACCGTGAAGATGTCGTCGAATTGCCTGACGAGATGATGGCTCGGCATCAGCCCGCCCGTGAAGACGTGCTGCGCGATCCAGTCTTCGCGATTGGCCCGGTCGAACAGGTGAGAGCCGGAGCGATGGGCGACGATGTGCATGAAGAACCGCCCCTCCGGCGCGAGCCAAGAGCGCAGGCGCGTCATCAGCTTGCGCCAGTTCATCACGTGCTCGAACATCTCGACCGAGACGATGCGGTCGAATTGCCCGTCGGGCGCGAACACGTTCATGTCCGCAGTGACCACGCGCAGGTTGGGGAGACCGCGCAGCCGCGCCTCTTCCTCGACATGGGCGCGCTGCGCCTGCGAGCTCGACACCGCCGTCACCTTCGCGTGCGGAAACTGACGCGCCACCCACAGCGACAGCGAGCCCCAGCCGCAGCCGAGTTCAAGGATGGTCTGACCGTCGGCGAGAGCGGCATGCTCGACGGTCTGGCGCAGCGCCTCCTCCTCGGCCTCCCGCAAGGTGGTCGCGCCGGTCTTGTAGAAGCAGGACGAATATTTGCGGTTGGGACCGAGCACCTTCGCAAAGAACGAAGCGGGCATCTCGTCATGCCCGACATCCGCGTCCTCGGCGATCGGCCGCAGCATCATCCGCCCGGCGAAGGCGGCATCGTCGGCCGCGCCCAGCGCGGACAGGCGCGTCACCATGCGCGAGCACAGGCGCTGGATCGCCGCGCGGATCACGACATCCGGAAGCGGCACGCGTTCGGCAGTCCCGATGATCGCGGACACGACGCTCATGCGACCACTCCGTCTTTTGGGCGGCAGGGGGAAAGTGCGAGCTAAACCTGTGGAATGCCAACGATTTGCGGAACACGTCACTATCAAAGCGTAGTTTGCGCTTTGAGTTCCCCGGCTCTCCACGAAATCGGCGCATCCGGCGCTTTTTTTGGGCCGGCGCTGTGCCATAGTGCGCCCGCAAGCAAGTTTCGTAACGGATGATACCGGCCATGCCGTCTGGCGCCTCGCCCCGCTCCTCCCTCGACATCGAGTACACCAAGCTATCCTCACCCAGCGTTTTCCTGGTGCGGATGCTGGTCTTTCTGGTGCTGTGCGCCCTGGTGGGGGTGGTGCTCTACAAGCAGATCATCCAGGCCTTCTTCGCCAACCCCGGGCTCAATGCCCTGATCGGCGGCGTGCTGTTCATCGGCATCATCATGGCCTTCCGCCAGGTGATCCGGCTCTATCCCGAAGTCTCCTGGGTCAACAGTTTCCGCATCGCCGATCCCGGCCTTGCGCCCGCCCGCCACCCCAAACTACTGGCGCCGATGGCGATGATCCTCGGCGGCGAGCGCTCCGGGCGGATGACGATCACCCAGACCACCATGCGGCACCTGCTCGATTCGATCGCAACCCGCCTCGACGAGGCCCGCGACATCTCCCGCTACATGACCGGCCTTCTGGTCTTCCTCGGCCTGCTCGGCACCTTCTGGGGCCTGATCGAGACGGTCGGCTCGGTCGGCAAGGTGATCGACGGGCTCAAGGTCGGGGGCGATTCCGGCGCCCTGTTCGACACGCTGAAGGAGGGCCTCGCCGCCCCGCTCGGCGGCATGGGCATCTCATTCTCGAGTTCGCTGTTCGGCCTCGCCGGCTCGCTGATCCTGGGCTTCCTCGACCTGCAATCGAGCCAGGCGCAGAACCGCTTCTACACCGACCTCGAAGACTGGCTTGCCACCACCGTGCGCGAATATGGCAGCGGCGAGGTGGCTGTCGCCGCCGGTGGCGGTGGCATTGCCAGCGGCGAGCTTCAGGCGGTCGTCGAGCGCTTACGCTCCGTGCTCGAGGAAGGCAGCGCCAGCCGCGGCACCACCGCGGCGATGGCGAGCCTCGCCGAAGCCATCCAGGCGCTGGTCTCGCATATGCGGACCGAGCAGCAGATGATCCGCGAATGGGCCGACGGTCAGGGCGAGCAGAACCGCGAGATCCGCCGCCTGCTGGAGCGCATCGCGCGCCAACCCGAGAAGAGTTAGCGACATGGCTCTAGCCCGCGGCCGCCGCAGCGACGGCGCCTTCAACTACTGGCCCGGCTTCGTCGACGCGCTGTCGACGCTGGTGCTGTCGATCGTATTCCTGCTGTCGGTGTTCCTGGTCGTGCAGTTCTTCCTGTCGCAGGAAGTGACCGGCAAGGACAAGGCGCTGGAGCAGCTCAACGCCAAGATCGCGCAGCTCAACGAACTCTTGTCGCTGGAAAAGCTCGGCAAGCTCACGCTCGACGACCAGGTCTCGCAATTGAAAGCCGGCCTTGCCTCGGCCGAAACCGAGCGCGACCGCATCAAGGGCCTCTATGACGGGCTCGCCGCCGCCGGCAACGACGCGCAAGGCAAGTCCTCCGAGCTTGGCAAGGCGCTGGACTCGGAGAAGACGGTTTCGGCGCGGGCGCTGGCGCAGATCGAGGTGCTGAACCAGCAGATCAGCGCGCTGCGACGGCAATTGGCGGCGCTGGAAGAAGCGCTCGACGCCAGCGAGAAGCGCGACAAGGAATCGCAGAACCGCATTGCCGATCTGGGGTCTCGCCTGAACGTCGCGCTGGCGCAGCGCGTGCAGGAATTGTCGCGCTACCGCTCGGAATTCTTCGGCCGCCTGCGCGCCATCCTCGGCAACCGCCCCGACATCCGCATCGTCGGCGACCGCTTCGTGTTCCAGTCCGAAGTATTCTTCGATACCGGACAGGCAATGCTTCTGCCCGAGGGCCGCGCCGAGCTCGACACCTTGGCGGCCGCGCTGATCGAGCTCGACAAGAAGATCCCGAACGAGATCCCCTGGGTGCTGCGCGTCGATGGCCACACCGACGTGCGCCCGGTGAACGGGCCGAACTTCAAGTCGAACTGGGACCTCTCGGCCGCCCGCTCGATCTCGGTCGTGCAATATCTGATCTCGCTCGGCGTGCCGGCCCAGCGCCTCGTCGCCGCCGGCTTCGGCGAATTCCAGCCGCTCGACACCGCCAACACCGAGGAAGCCTACAAGCGCAACCGCCGCATCGAGCTGAAGCTGACGGAGCGGTAGTGAGCGCCCTCCACCTCCGCCCTTACCGTCCCGAGGACGAGGCCGCCTCGATCGAGCTCTGGCATCGCACCTGGCAGCAGGCCTATCCGCAGATCGACTTCGCCGCCCGCCTGGAATGGTGGCGCGAGCGCTGGCGCAAGGATCTTGTGCCGAAGGCCTCGATCGTGGTGGCGGAGCAGGATGGCGCGCTGACCGGCTTCGTCACCATCGACGGCGACGGCTATCTCGACCAGCTCGTGGTCGATCCCGCGCATTGGGGTTCGGACGCCGCAAAGCTGCTGGTGGATGAGGCCAAGCGCCTGTCACCCGCAGGCATCACGCTGCTCGTCAACAAGGACAACGCCCGCGCCATCGGCTTCTACGAGCGCAACGGCTTTGCCCATGCCGGCGACGAGGTGAACCCGACCTCGGGCCGGCCGGTGCTGAAGATGACGTGGCGGCCTTGATTCTGGCGGGCTCGATTCTGGCGGGCGTGACGCCCGTCACGTCGGGATCCCAGGACGCCAGCTATTCGTTGTGCCCAGAAGTTGCGATGGCAGGCGGATGGAGATGACCGATGAAACTGAGCGATCTGGCCAAGGGATCTTCGGTCCTGCTGGGCGTCATCGTCGCCGGATATGTCTCGACGACCTATGTTGACCAGCGCTTCACCATGCCGATCAAGACGAGCGCTCCGGCTCCGACGAACGGCCCCGCGCCATCGGCCTGCGTCGGAGAGGACGGGAGCTGGAAGAACTGGCCGTGGCCGAACGTGCCGGCGCTGTCGCCGAAGTGCCGATAATCCGGACGGCAAAACAAAAATAGCGAAAACAACCCCATGCACAGTAGCCGATGACAACAAGATCAATGGCTTACGCAGGCAGCAAGGCGGGTTGACTCGTCGGAGCAAAACAGGAGCGTTTCGTTAGGGTCGGGTACTGGGGCTGTTGGGGCTCGAAGCTCCTTCTAAAGCTCCACTGTCATTCCCCGCGAAGGCGGGGAATCCAGTACGCCGCGGCTTCACCGTATCGTCGCACTGTCTCGGAGTACTGGATCGCCCGCCTTCGCGGGCGATGACAGCGCGAAAGACGCGACGCCTCACGCCCCCTCGAACTGCAGCCTCGCAAGCCTCGCGTAAAGCCCGTTCGCCGCGACGAGCTCGGCATGCGTGCCCTGCTCGACGATTCTGCCCTGGTCCATCACCAGGATGCGGTCGCAGGACAGCACAGTGGCGAGGCGGTGCGCGATCACCAGGGTGGTGCGATGGCGCATCAGCTCCTCCAGCGCGGTCTGCACCAGCGTCTCGCTTTCGGCATCGAGCGCGGAGGTGGCCTCATCCAGCAGCAGCAGCGGCGCATCGCGCAGGATCGCGCGCGCGATCGCGATGCGCTGGCGCTGGCCGCCGGACAACGTCACGCCGCGCTCGCCGAGCGGCGTCTCGAAACCTTCGGGCAGGCGGCGGATGAACTCGGCGGCATGCGCGAGCTCGGCGGCGCGCTCGACCTCGGCGTCGGTCGCATCGGGCCGGCCGAAGCGGATGTTGTCGCGGGCGCTTGCCGCGAACACGTTGGATTCCTGCGGCACCAGCGCGATGCGGGAACGGAAATCGCGCGGATCGGCGGACTTCACCGGCACGCCGTCAAGCGAGATCGCGCCGCCGCGCGGATCGTAGAAGCGCAAGAGCAGATGAAAGATCGTGCTCTTGCCGGCGCCGGATGGACCGACGATCGCGACCTTCTCGCCGGGGCGCACCGTGAACGACACGGCATCGAGCACCTTGACGTCGCGCCGCGCCGGATAGGCGAAGCTGACCTGATCGAAGCCGACTTCGCCACGCGCCGGCACCGGCAGCGCGCGCGGCTTTGCGGGCGCGGTGATGTCAGGCTGCACATGCAAAATCTCGAACAGACGTTCGGCAGCGCCGGAGGCCGCCGAGACCTCGCCCCAGACCTCGCTGAGCTGGCCGAGGCCGGCGGCGGCGAAGGCGGCATAGAGCACGAACTGGCCGAGCCGGCCCGGCGTGATGGTGCCGGTGAGCACGTCGTGCGAGCCGATCCAGAGGATCGCGACCACGCTTGCGAACACGATGAAGATGATGATGGCGGTGAGCACGGCGCGGGCCTGGGTCGAGGTGCGCGCGGCTTCATAGGCCTGCTCGACCTCGCCGCCGAAACGCTTCGCAGCCAACCCTTCGCTGGTATAGGCCTGCACGGTACGGATCGCGCCGACCAGCTCGCCGGCATAGGCCGAGGCCTCGGCCAGCGTGTCCTGCGCATTGCGCGACAGCCGCCGCACCCAGCGCCCGAACGCGACCAGCGGCAGCACGATCAGGGGAATGGCCAGCAGCACGAAGCCGGAGAGGCGCGGGCTGGTGATCACCATCATCGCGGCGGCGCCGAAGAACATCATCAGATTGCGCAGCGCGATCGAGACCGAGGCGCCGACGGCGGATTTGATCTGGGTGGTATCCGCCGTGAGACGCGACACCAGCTCGCCGCTGCGCGCGGAATCGAAGAAGGCCGGCGAGAGCGACAAGAGATGGGCGAAGACGTCGCGCCTGAGATCGGCAACGATGCGCTCGCCGATCGTCATCACGAGGTAATAGCGCGCGGCGCTCGCGAGCGCGAGCACAGCGACGACCGCGATCATCACCGAGAAGTAGCTGTTGATCAGCTCGATACCCTCAGGCGTCAGGCCGAAATCGATCATTCTGCGCACCGCGACCGGCACCAGCAGGGTCGTCAGGGCCGCGATCGTCAGCGCCACGAAGGCCAGCGCCGCACGGCCGCGATAGCGCGCCACATAGGGCGCCAGCGCCAGCAGCGGCCGCAGTTTCGCGCGGCTCTTCGCCGGTGCCTCGATCAGGTCGGCTTCGATCGACGGGGCTTCCGCGGGCCCGGTTTCAAGCCGTTCTACTGCGCTCATGAGATCCGACCAAAAGAGAGGAGTCCGCTTCAAATAGGCCGGGCGAGCGGGAGTGGCAAATCCGGGATGTCCCTTAGGGGACCGCCCGGTCCTTCAGGCCTTGCCGAAGCACTGCCAACACCCCCGCAATGGCTTGTTTTACAGGGGCCCGTGGGGTATAGACGCCGCCAAATCCGTCATTCGATAGCCACTCAAGCGAGGCGCCGGGGCGCCGAGGAATTGCCATGAAAGCCGAAATTCACCCGAATTATCATACGATTAAGGTCGTGATGACCGACGGAACCGAGTACCTGACCCGCTCCACCTGGGGCAAGGAAGGCGACACGCTGAACCTCGACATCGACCCCAAGTCGCACCCGGCCTGGACCGGCGGCAACGCGCAGCTGATGGATCGCGGCGGCCGCGTCTCGCGCTTCCAGAAGAAGTTTTCGGGCTTCCTCAAGAAGGATTGATCCGGCCCTCAAGGCTGGAGACGAAAAACGCCCCCGGAGAGCCGGGGGCGTTTTTGTTTTTTGGGGGGCCGTCGCGCCGCTACCCGACCCGTCATCCTGAGGCGCGAGTGGCGCGATGCAAAGCATCGCACCGGGAGCCTCGAAGGATGAACGGCCGAGATGCAGCCGGGCCGTCGCCCTTCGAGGGCCGCCGAAGAAGCGGCTACCTCAGGGTGACGGTTTGAGTTGCGGGATTACCGCTCGAACGCCGCCTTCAGCGCGTTGAGGTGCGGCACCAGCGGGTTGCCGATCGCGGGGAGTTCGGCGGGCGGGGTGTGGATGGTGGTGTCGAGACGGCGCACGCGGGTCTGAAGGCTCATCGAGCGATGGATCAGGTCCTGCAACTGCGAGGGCAGCTTCTCGATGGTGTCGCCGGGACCGGGATCGGCCGCCGAGAGCTTGACCTTGGTCTTTTCGCGATTGGCCTGCCCGAGCGTCATCTCACCTTCTTTCACCGCGCGATGCAGCAGCAGCCACGAGGCGAGCTGCATCAGGCGGGTGGTGAGGCGCATGCTCTCGGTCGCATAGGTGAGGCTGACGGCGCGATCGAGCGCCTTGGCCTCGGTGCGGCCGGCGCCGTCGAGATAGGCGGCGGTCTCCTCGACCAGGTCCATGCCCTCACGGAACAGGGCGCCGAACGCCGCAGAATTGGTGAACCGCTCGCTGAGTTGAACGAGAGCGCCTTCGGCTTGCAAACGTTCCATGGTTAACGCCCCTTACGCAACTGATTACCCGCCCGGCTTAGGCGCCGGCTTATGATGAACAAATCATTGCGCGGGCGGGACGCGGAGTCCAGCGACAAGCACGGATATGGTTTCCGCGGGTCATTCCTCGGAATTCAACCGGAGCCAAAGCGCGCGCGGCGCGCTTTAGCTTGTTGTTTGAGCATGATCTTATCGGAAAACCGCTTCGCACTTTTCCGGATCATGCTGCCCCCAAAAAACAAAAAAAGAGCCGCCGGAAAACCGGCGGCTTTGAAAGTTGATAACAGGGAGGCGTCAAACAGAGTGGACAGGAGCCACTCGGTGTCCAAACGAGGACAGTTCCAGTCATAAACTCGAAAGCTTAATGTAGAGTAAACGAGCGATTATTTTGAGGGTTCGTTAGCCATGTCGGTCAGTGGCCGAGTGCGCTGCGGGGCAAATTCTCCGTCGCCATTCCGGCGAACGCCGAAACCAGACCCTCATGGTGAGGAGCGCGCTCTTCGCGCGCGTCTCGAACCATGCAGGCCCTGCTCTCGCCCGCGGCCATCCTTCGAGACGCGCGTGCCGCGCTCCTCAGGATGAGGCCGTGTGTGAGGCCAGCCGCCGCTCCAGCGTCGGACCCTACGACTTGAAGACGCTGTTCGCCGCATCGCGCGAGGCGCGCTTCTTTGTTGCGGCTTCTTCCAGCCTTGCGATCTCGGTCTTGAGCAGCGCGATGCGCTCGGTCAGTTCCTCGACCGACAACAGCGAGAGATCCTGTCCGATCTCGTGGCTGATCTTCTTGCGCGGGCGGTCGTCGTCTTCCATCGCCATCCAGGTTCCTCCTGCGTTCACGCCGGACAAGGCCGAGGCGGTTGCCAGCCTGCATCGCGCTGGCTAAGCAAAGGCCTCGCTCCACCCGCACCTTTGCTCAAGGACACATCATGGACAAGCTGCCCGCGCTAATGACCGTGGTCGCCATCTCCAAGCCCGGCGGGCCGGAGGTGCTGGTGCCGGAACAACGGGCGCTGCCGCAGCCCGGCCCCGACGAGATCCTGGTCAAGGTACAGGCCGCCGGCGTCAACCGGCCCGACATCGCGCAGCGCTCCGGGGCCTATCCGCCGCCGCCCGGCGCCAGCGACCTGCCCGGCCTCGAGATCGCGGGCGAAGTGGTGGCCGTCGGCAGCAACGCCAAGAAGCACAAGGTCGGTGACATCGTGATGTCGCTGGTCGCCGGCGGCGGCTATGCGCAGTACTGCATTGCTCAGGACGCCCAGGCGATGAGCGTACCGCCGGCATTGTCGATCAAGGAAGCCGGCGCGCTGCCGGAAACCCTGATGACGGTCTGGCACAATGTGTTCGAGCGCGGCACGCTGAAGGCCGGCGAGACACTGCTGATCCATGGCGGCTCGTCCGGCATCGGCACCATGGCGATCCAGCTCGCAAAAGCATTCGGCGCGAAGGTGATCGTCACCGTGGGATCGCAGGACAAGATCGACGCCTGCCTCAAGCTCGGCGCAGATCGTGCCATCAACTACAAGGACGAAGACTTCGTCGCCGTGGTCAAGGCGGAGACGAACAATGCCGGCGCCAATCTGATCCTCGACATGGTCGCCGGCGACTATGTCGACCGCAACTATGATGCCGCCGCCGTCGACGGCCGCATCGTGCAGATCGCGACCCTCAACGGGCCCAAGGTCACCGTCAATATCGCCAAGGTGATGGTGAAGCGCCTCACCCATACCGGCTCGACGCTGCGTCCCCGTAGTAATGCGGACAAGGCGGCAATGGTGGCCGCGATCGAGGCGAAAGTGATGCCGCTTTTGCGCGAAGGCCGCGTCAAGCCGCTGATGGACAGCACTTTTCCGCTGGAAAAGGCATCCGATGCGCATCGGCGGATGGAAACCTCGGCACATATTGGCAAAATTGTGTTGGAGGTCTAGGTCAGCGGCCACAGGGCAGGGCGGAAACCCTTTGATTTTCCTTGCTTTCGTGGCATCTATCGCGACGCACCGAACCATCTTGTTCCGTTCGGAAAACGGCTTGCACTGACGATCCTGCACTGAAGAGTTTGCGTCGAACGCGGAGAACTGACCTTGCGTCTGATCAGGTGCCTCGCGCCCATAGCGCTGGGCCTCATGATTCTCGTCTGCGCGTTCCCGGCGCGCGCGCTTGACGCTGTCAGCGTCCGCGGCGACGCGCCCGCGATCGACCTTACCGGCGTGCTCGAACACCAGCGCAGCGACGCCGACCGCATCCAGGTCTCCACCGCGCCCGGCACCGACGGCATCGTCCGCCGCATCGAGGTGCGCGCCCGCGAGGGCGGCCAGAACTGGGTGGTGTTCGCGCTCGCCAACAACACCGACGACCAGCTCGACCGCCTGATCGTCGCCCCGCATTACCGCATCGTCTCCTCGGGGCTGCTCTGGCCCGATCTCGGGCTGTCGCGCATCGCGACCATCACGCCCTCGACCGGCGACCGGCCGGAGCGGCAGGAGAGCCCGACCGCCGACGTCTTCCGCGTCACCCTCGACCCCGGCGCCGTTATCACCTTCGTCGCGGAGCTGCGCACCGACAAGCTGCCGCAGCTCTATCTGTGGGAGCCGGAGTCCTACAAGGACAAGGTCAACTCGTTCACGCTCTACCAGGGCATCGTGATCGGCATCTCCGGCTTGCTCGCGCTGGTGCTGACCATCCTGTTCGTGGTCAAGGGCAGCATCATGTTCCCGGCTGCCGCGGCGCTGGCCTGGGCGGTGCTGGTCTATATCGGCGTCGATTTCGGCTTCTGGGGCAAGGTGCTCGACATGTCGAACAACGCCGAGCGCATCTGGCGCGCGGCGGGTGAGGCGATTTTGGCGGCGACGCTGCTGGTGTTCCTGTTCGCCTATCTCAATCTCAGCCGATGGCATGTGCGCTATTCCCACATCACGGTGGGCTGGCTCGCGTTCCTGGGCTCCCTTGTTGCGCTGGCCCTGTTCGACCCCGCCGTCGCCTCCGGCATCGCGCGCATCTCGCTGGTGCTGATCGCCTTCGCCGGCTTCGCGCTGATCGTCTATCTCTCGACCCACGGCTTCGACCGCGCGGTGCTGCTGATCCCGACCTGGTTCCTGCTGGTGGTCTGGGTGATCGCGGCCGGCATGACGGTGGCGGGCTCCGTCACCAACGACATCGTCGGCCCAGCGCTGCTCGGCGGCCTCGTGCTGATCGTGATGCTGATCGGCTTCACGGTGATGCAACACGCGTTCGCGGGCGGCGGCGCCACCACCGGCGTCGTCTCCGACATCGAGCGGCGGGCGCTGGCGCTGGCCGGCTCCGGCGATTTGATCTGGGACTGGGACGTTTCCGCCGACAAGGTTTTCACCAGCCCGGAGACCGAAGCCCTGCTCGGCCTCAAGCGCGGCACGCTGGAAGGCCCGGCCGCCTCCTGGCTCGAAGTGCTGCATCCGCTCGACCAGGACCGTTTCCGCGCGGCGCTCGACAGCGTGCTCGACCAGCGCCGCGGCCGCCTGGTGCAGGACTTCCGCCTGCGCACGCCGGACGGCCACTTCATGTGGTTCGCGCTGAAGGCGCGCCCGGTGGTCGGCTCCGATGGCGAGGTTTCGCGCGTGGTCGGCACGCTCACCGACGTCACCGAGCTGCGCAATGCCGAGGAGCGCCTGCTGCACGATTCCGTGCATGACAACCTCACCGGCCTGCCCAACCGAAAACTGTTCATGGACCGGCTCGGCGCCGTCGCGCATTTCGCCAAGACCATGCCGACGCTGCGGCCGACGCTGATGGTGATCGATCTCGACCGCTTCAAGCAGGTCAACGATTCCGTCGGCATCGCGGTCGGCGATTCGATCCTGCTGACGCTGGCCCGCCGCCTCACCCGCATCCTGAAGCCGCAGGACACGCTGGCACGGCTTGCCGGCGACCAGTTCGGCCTGATCCTGCTGTCAGAACAGGACCCGGCCCGCATCACCGCCTTCGCCGAAACCATCCGCAAGACCATCCGCGCGCCGATCGCCTTCAACGAACGTGAGATTTTTCTCACCGCCTCGATCGGCCTCGCCTTGTCCGATCCGCAGACGCAGCTCACGGACGAGATCATCAAGGACGCCGAGCTTGCGATGTATCACTCCAAGCGCATCGGCGGCGACCGCATCGACGTCTACAAGCCCGCGATGCGCGCCCGGAAAACCGACCGGCTGACGCTGGAGAGCGAACTGCGCCGCGCCATCGAGCGGCAGGAGCTCACGATCCTGTACCAGCCGATCGTGCGGCTTGAAGACCGTTCTGTCGCCGGCTTCGAGGCGCTGGTGCGCTGGGATCATCCGAAGCTCGGACGCATGGCGCCGTCGGAATTCATCACCATTGCCGAAGAGACCGGCCTGATCATCGACCTCGGCATGTTCGTGCTCGACCAGACCGCCAAGCAGCTCTCGATCTGGCAGCGCGCGATGCGCTCGCGCGAGCCGATCTTCGCATCCGTCAACGTCTCCTCGCGGCAATTGCTGCGCCACGATTTGATCCACGACATCCGCACCGTGCTCTCGCGCTCCTCGGTGGCGCGCGGCACGCTGAAGCTGGAACTGACGGAATCGCTGGTGATGGAGAATCCGGAGCACGCGGCGCAGATGCTGACGCGCATCCGCGAACTCGGCACCGGACTGTCGCTCGACGATTTCGGCACCGGCCATTCGTCGCTGGCCTATCTCCAGCGCTTCCCGTTCGACACCATCAAGATCGACCAGTCCTTCGTGCGCACCGGCAATCGCGGCACCCGTCCGGTGATCCTGAAGTCGATCATCGCGCTCGCGCACGACCTCGGCATGGAAGTGGTCGCGGAAGGCGCCGAGACCGATTCCGACGCGGTCGAGCTCTACCAGATGGGCTGCGAATACGCGCAGGGCTTTGCCTTCGGCGAGCCGATGGACGCCGATGCCGCGATGCGCCTGCTCACGGAAGTGCGGCTGGAAGCGGCGAGCTGACTTTCCTTCGCCTCACCCCGGCCTACGCCGGTCGCTCTTCCGCTTCGTGAACCGCACGCTCTGGCCGTCCGGCATCCGCATCGCCACAAAGCCCGCGGCGAGGCAGGCTTCGCGCTGCGGCATCTGGATGTCGGGGCTGCGCAGGCTGTCCCACCATGAGGCACGATTCGCCGCGCGCGGCAGGGCCGCGCCGATGATCTCCTCGATCTGTTCATAGGTCAGCACGAATTCCGCCTGCTTCTGCCGCATCAGATAATCGCGCAACGCGTCGTAATCGTTCACCGCTGTCCTCTTCGCTGGTCGAAGCCCCGCTTTGCCCAAAAACGTGAGCCGCGGAAACCAATTTTTAACTCATTAAGGCAGCGCCGTCCCGGCTTAAACACTACTCAAGCTTTCGGGCGCATTCACTCATGTCGGGAGCAAACGATGTTGTCTGGATGGCGCGAAGTCATGGCCCGCCGGCCATGGCGGCTTTCGGCGAAGCTGCTGATCATCTCGTCCGTGGTGACGGTGATCGGCTTTTCCGCCATTTGCGTCAACGTCATGCTGGACATGCGCCGCGGCGAGGAGGCGCTCGCCCGCCAGACGCTGGAGAACCTGGCGACGACCATCGAGTCCGACGTCAGCCGGAACATCGAGATCTACGATTTGTCCCTGAAGGCGGTCGCCAGCAACATGCTGCTGCCGGAGATCGCCACGGTCTCGAAGTCGATCCGTCACCTCATCCTGTTCGACCATGCGACCACGGCGAGGCATTTCGGCGCCATCCAGGTGTTCGACGCCGACGGCCGGCTCACCATCGACGCCTCCACGCTCGATCCCCTGCCGGAGAACCGCAGCGAGGAGGACTACTTCAAGATTCATCGCGACAATCCCGAAGCCGGGCTCTTCATCAGCCGTCCCATGCTGTTCCGCGGCGCCTATGCGATCGTGCTGAGCCGGCGCATCAGCGACACCGACGGCGGCTTCATGGGCGTCGTCGCCGGCTCGATCCGCTTCAGCTATTTCCACGAATTGTTCGAGCGGCTGAACCTCGATCCTGACGACACCATCACCGTGCTCAAGCGCGACCGCACCATCATGATGCGGCGGCCGTTCGACCTCGACGTGATCGGCAAGAATCTCAGGGCGCAGCAGAGCTGGAAGCCCGACAATCTCAGGGCCGGAGGGTCCTATGCGGGCCAGGGCCCGGTGGACGCGACGCCGCGCCTCTACGTCCGCAGCACCGGCTCCGGTCCGATGTTCGTGGTGGCAGGCAAGCCGCTGAACGCGGTGTTCGAGCTCTGGCAGAAGGAAGCCTACCGGATCGGCGCCGTGGTCCTGGCGCTCATCCTGTTCATGCTGGCCTCGACGCTGGTGCTCGCGCGCGAGATCGGCCGGCGCGCCGAGGCCGAGCGCAAGCTCGAGGAGATGGCGACGACGGACGCGCTCACCGGCCTGAAGAACCGCCGCAAGTTCGACCAGGTGATCGACGTCGAATGGCGCCGCGCGATACGGCAGAAGACGCCGGTCGCGCTGCTGATGATCGATGCCGATCACTTCAAGGCCTACAACGACACGTTCGGCCATCAGGCCGGCGACCAGGTGCTGGTCGGCATTGCGATCTGCATTTCCGACTCGGTGAGCCGCGCCGGCGACTGCGCCGCGCGCTATGGCGGCGAGGAATTCGCCGTGCTGCTGCCGGGCACCTCGGTCACCGACGCCTTCAAGGTGGCCGAGGCGATCCGCGTCAAGGTGCAGGGCTGGTCCGACGACCAGGCAACGACCACCATCTCCTGCGGCATCGCGAGTCTCGTCCCTACGGCAGGTCTGGACTGGTCCATCCTGGTCGCCGCCGCCGACAAGGCGCTCTATGCCGCCAAAGCCGGCGGCCGCAACCAGTCCGTGGTCGCAAGCTTGCCGAAGCTGTCGCTGGTGGCGTGAGGGGCGGCTCGCTATTGGCGGCGAGCCGCGCACCAAATACTCAATGTCGTCCCGACGGAGGCTACTGCCCCAGATACTTCTTCATCTCCGCGATCAGCCCGTCGCGCAGCTCGGGGCGCTGCAGGCCGTAGGCGATGTTGGCGCGGAGGAAGCCGGGCTTGGAGCCGCAATCATGGCGCTCGCCCTCGAACTCGACGCCGTAGAACTTTTGCGATTTGGCGAGCCCGATCATGGCGTCGGTGAGCTGGATCTCACCGCCGGCGCCCCGCTCCTGGGTCTCCAGGATCTTGAAGATTTCCGGCTGGAGGATGTAGCGGCCGGTGATCGAGAGATTGGACGGCGCGGTGCCCTTGGCCGGCTTCTCGACCATGCCGTCGACCTCGAACATCTTGCCGGTGCGTTTGCCGACGCCGCAGATGCCGTATTGATGGGTGAGATGGTCGGGCACCGCCTCGACCGCGATGACGTTGGATTTCTCGCCGAGCTTGCTGGCGGTCTCGATCATCTGCTTCAGGCAGCCGGGCGAATTGAGCACGAGCTCGTCGGGCAGCACGACCGCGAACGGCTCGTTGCCGACGATGTCGCGCGCGCACCAGACCGCATGACCGAGGCCGAGCGGCGCCTGCTGACGGGTGAAGCTGACGGCGCCGGCTTCCGGCTGGTTCTGCGCCAGAATCTCCTGCTCGGCCTTCTTGCCGCGCTGGCTGAGCGTCGCATCGAGCTCGAACATCTTGTCGAAGTGATCTTCGATGACATTTTTGTTGCGGCCGGTGACGAAGATGAAATGCTCGATGCCGGCCTCCCTCGCCTCGTCATAGACGTACTGGATCAGCGGCTTGTCGACGATGGTCAGCATTTCCTTCGGCATCGCCTTGGTGGCTGGCAGGACGCGGGTGCCGAGGCCGGCGACGGGGAATACGGCTTTGCGAATTTTCATGGGATTGATCGAATACCTGAGGACGTGAACGGAGCAATGGCATCTTGCTAGCTTGTTTGCAGCCGCTAACAAAGGCGGATGTGGGGCCTCGCCCCCACAGAGTTGAGAAAAAGGCCGTCACCAAAATTTCACCTTTGTTAAGCTAGTGGCAACCGTAACCGGGCCTCCTGAAGGCGAATTTTCAGGCCGACGGGTGGACATGATGCAATCGATGGCAGGGCTGGCGAAACGTGCTGGATTTGTGACCAGCAGAGCGATGATTGCGGCCGCGTTGCTACTGCCGGCTTGCGCGCAGGCGCAAAACGGCCTCTCCAATCTGTTTGGCGGTATTTTCTCCGGCCCGAATCCGGCGCCCCCGCAAGCCGCGCCCGGCCCCGGCGGCGCTCAAACCGGAGCTCAGCCCTGGAGCGGCGAGGATGGCGCCTCCGGCCATCCGCTGATGACGGCGGCCGCGATCCGCGAAGCTGCCGGCAACTTCAACAATTGCGTCGCGGCCATGTGGCCGGATGCCGCACGGCGCAACATCACGCAGGAAAATTTCCAGCGCTTCACGGCAGGCCTTGCGCCCGACCTGCGCATCATGGACCTCATGGACTCGCAGCCGGAGTTCACCAAGTCGATCTGGGATTATCTCGACATCCTCGTGAACGACAACCGCCTCGCCAAGGGCCGCGAGGTCCTCGCCAAATACAAGGCGCAGTTCGACGCCACCGAAAAAGCCACCGGCGTCGATCGTTATATCATCGCCTCGATCTGGGGCATCGAGTCCAACTACTCGACGCAGATGGGAGACCGCAGCGTGCTGCAATCGACCGCGACGCTCGCCTGCATCGGCCGCCGCCAAGCCTATTTCAGGGACGAGTTCCTCTCGGCGCTGGAAATCCTCAACCGCGGCGACCTGCGGCCCGAACAGTTGCGCGGCTCCTGGGCCGGCGCCTTCGGACCGACCCAGTTCATGCCGACCGCGTTCAAGCGCTTTGCGGTGGACGGCGACGGTGACGGTCGGCGCGACGTCGTCGACAATCCCACCGACCTGATTGCGTCGACCGCCAACAATCTGAAGAAGGACGGCTGGCAGGCCGGCCAGACCTGGGGCTACGAGGTCGTGGTGCCCCAGGGCTTCAACTACATGCTGGCCGACCGCGCCAAGGCGATGACGATGGCGCAATGGGAGAAGCTCGGCCTCAAGCGCCCGGCCAACCAGCCGTTCCCGCATCCGGCCGAGAAAGCCTATCTGCTGGCGCCGGCCGGCGCGCAGGGGCCGGGCTTCCTGATGCTGCAGAACTTCCGGGTCATCATGAAGTACAACCCGGCCGAGGCCTATGCGCTGGCGATCGGCCATTTCGCCGACCGCCTGCGCGGCGGCCAGCCCTTCGTGCAACCCTGGCCGCGGCAGGAACGCGAGCTGTCCCGCACCGAGCGGCTGGAACTCCAGCAGCTGCTGGCCCAGCGCGGCTTCTACAAGGGCACCCCGGACGGCCAGTTCGGCGGTCAGACCCGGGAGGCCCTGCGCAACTTCCAGGCCTCGGTCGGGGTCGCCGCGGACGGTTTTGCCTCCTCCGACGTGCTGGACCGGCTGCGCGGGCGGTAAAATCGCGCCGAAAGTAACCCTGAACAGGGATTTTGGCAGGCAGCCTTGACGGGGGCGGCTGTTCCCCGTGTATGGGCCAAGAATCTCAAGGATCTGAAGAGAATCTGAAAAGAGAATCTGCCCGTTTGGCGCCTGATTCCGTTATTATATCTATTATATCGAGCCTATCCCGATCCCCATTGCGCGTGCCCGAGATCGCATGTCGAAGAAGTCCCTGTTCAAGGCGCTGACCGAGACCGGCCCGCTGATCGCGCTGGGGACGGCGCTTGCGATTCTGGTGTCGGTCGCGGGACCCGCCTCGGCGCAGTTCTTCAACTTCCCCGGCTTCGGCGGCCCACCGCAGCGTTCGGCCCCGCCACCACGAAGCGGCGGTGACCGTGGCGGATGGTTCGGCGGCGACTTCTTCGCGCCTTTCCAGCAGCAACAGCAGCAGGCGCCGCGCCAGGATTTTTCGCGCGCGCCGGCGCCGGCCAAGCGCGATACCATCCCCGACAGGAACGTGCTGGTGATCGGCGACGCCATGGCCGACTGGCTCGCCTACGGCCTGGAAGACGCCTACACCGAGCAGCCCGACATGGGCGTGATCCGCAAGCACAAGACCACGTCCGGCCTGATCAAGTATCAGCCCAAGGGTGAGCCCTCGGATTGGGCGGCGGCTGCGAAGGGTATCCTCGAAACCGAAAAGCCCGACGTGATCGTCGTCATGCTCGGTCTCAACGACCGCATCGCGATCCGCGAGGCGGCAGCACCCGACAAATCGGACAAGGCGACGGACAAGGACAAGAAGAACGACAAGGGCGCGCGCGGCAAACCACCGGCCAAGCCCGGCGATGCCAAGCCCGGCGACACTGCCGCGAAGCCAGACGACAAGCCGGCCGATGCCGACCTGCCGCAGGATGATGCCGACAACGCTGACACACCGGCGGTCGCAGCGCCCGAGAAGACCGCGCGCAACCCGAACGGCCTCTACGAATTCCGCGACGAGCGCTGGGTCGAGCTCTACGGCAAGAAGATCGAGGAGCTGGCCAACGTGCTCAAGAGCAAGGGCGTGCCGGTGCTGTGGGTCGGCCTGCCCGCAATCCGCGGCCCCAAGGGCACCGCGGACATGCTGTTCCTGGATTCGCTCTATCGCGAAGGCGCGGCCAAGGCCGGCATCACCTATGTCGACGTCTGGGACGGCTTTGTCGACGAGGCCGGCCGCTTCCTCCAGAAGGGCCCGGACTTCGAAGGCCAGATCCGTCAGCTCCGCAGCTATGACGGCGTCTATTTCACAAAACCCGGCGCGCGCAAGCTCGCGCACTACGTCGAGCGCGAAATCACGCGCCTGCTCGCCGGGCGCTCCGGCCCGATCGCGCTGCCGAGCGAACCGGCGACCCCCGATACCAGTGCCGAACCCGGCAAGCCCGCGCCGCGGCCGCTGGCCGGCCCGATCGTGCCGCTGGTTGCGGCCTCGATCTCGACCGATCAATTGCTGGGCGGGCCAGGCTCACGTCCTGCCGCCGTCGATGCGCTCGCTGCGAAGACGATGGTGAAGGGCGAGCCGCTGGCTGCGCCCGCCGGCCGTGCCGACGATTATGCCTGGCCGCGCCGCGAAGTCGGCCGCGAGCAGGCCAAGGGCGATACGCCAATGGCCGCGACGACGCCTGACGGCAATGCGTCGGGCACGCCGGGTGCGGCCGCAGCGATCGCGCCGCCAAAGCTCGCGCCGAAGAAGCCGCCGGTGCCGCAGCAGCCGGCGCAAGCGGCGCCATCAATTCGTGATTTCTTCGGCTTCGGCTCTCCGCCGCCCCCGCCGCGTCAATTGGCGCCGGCACCGCGCAATCCGAATCCCAACCCTGCGATCCCGCGTCCGCCAGGCAACGTTGGGCGATCGGCGGAAGTGTTCCGATAATTGGTTTCGCCTGTTCCGGACTCGGTGCAGCACCTGCGCTCTAGCGACATCCCAAAAGAACAGGCCCCGGCTCAGCAATGCGGCGTTTCCGAACGATGCTACGCATCGCCTAAAGCATGATCCGGAAAAGTGCTAAGCGGTTTTCCGAAAAGATCATGCTCAAACAACAATCTAAAGCGCGATGATGATTCATCCTCATCTCATCGCGCTTTAGGCCGCATTGCGCCCGGGGCACGATAGTTGAGACGTTGGCTTTAGCCGTAATAGCGCCAGCGCGGCGGCGGCGGACGGCGGGCGGGACGCGCCATCAACAGCGCGAGTGCGAAGCCGATGCCGCCGGCGACCAGCAGCGCGCCGAGCGGGTTGTCCTGCACCTTCTGGGCAATCGCCTGCGAACCATCGCGGAAAGTCTCGCCGCTGTTGTCGTAGGCATTCTTGGCGTAGCCAGCCGCCGTCTCGCCAGCGTCACGTACGGCATCCTTGGCCTGGCCGTACAGATTCTGCACGGTGCCGGCGGCTTCGCGTGCCTTGCCGGACGCCTGTGTCTGCACATCGCCGGCCAGATCTCCAACAGCGCCTTCCGCGCGCCCGGCGAATTCCTTGGCCGATCCGACAATCCGATCCTCATCCATGATGCTCCTCCTCGGGGGGTCAGCCCAAGTAACCGATCAGGCGCGGCGCAGTTCCTTCGCGCCTAGAGATTAAGCCCGCCATCGACGACCAGTGTCTGGCCGATGATGTAGGACGACAGCGGCGATGCCAGGAAGAGCGCCGCGCCCGCCATGTCAGCCGGCGTGCCCAATCGCCGCAGCGGAATGCGTGAAAGTGCACCTTCGAGCCGCTTGGGATTGTCGGTCGTCACCTTGGTCATCTTGGTGTCGACGAGACCGGGCGCGATGCCGTTGACGCGGATGCCATCCTCGGCCCAGGCCTCGCCCAGTGTCCGCGTTAACCCGACCGCGCCGGTCTTCGACGCGTTGTAAGCGGGATTGCCCATGGTGGAATGATAGGCTGCGGTCGAGGACACCATGATCAGCGATCCCTGCGAGTCCCGCAGCATGGAATGAAACCGCGTGGCGCAGGCCATCAGGCTCATCAGATTGACCTCGACGACCTTGCGAAAGCCAGCCATCTCGAACTCGCCACGGCGATAGAGCACCGCGCCTTGCGCGAGCACCAGGATATCGAGCCGATCGAAGGACGGCTTGAACGCTTCGACCGCGCCGGCATTGCCGACGTCGAGCTGCGCGTAGGAGAGACCGGCGAGATCCGAGCCTTGCTCTTGCGAATATTCCTTCGCGTGAGCACGCGTGCCGCAGACCGCAACTCGCGCGCCCCTGACGCGAAAGGCTTGCGCAATACCATTGCCGATGCCGCTGGAACCGCCGACGACGAGCACTTGCTTGCCTGAGAAATCGAGCTCGTTCATCATCGCGGCCTCCCCGATTGTCTTGCTTGTTTGACCTGTCTGCGGATCGATGCCAGCCTTGTCAATCATAACAAGAACAAGCAGGGCGCGAGGAAGCAGCATGTCCGAATTCAAACAGCTCAGCCGCTCCGTGAGGGGTCTGACCGTTCTCGTCACCGGCGCGGCCAGCGGCATGGGGCGCGCGACGGCGCGCGTGTTCGCCGTTGACGGCGCGAACGTTGCCGTCACCGATTATGACCAGCAGGGCGCGCTAGCCGTCGCGAAGGAGATCGCGGCAGCCGGCGGAGCGGCGAAAGCCTGGAAGCTCGACGTCGCCGACGGCGGTGAGATCAAGCGCGTGGTCGGCGACGTCGCAACGCATTTCGGCGGGCTCGACATCATCGTCAACAATGCCGGCATCTCCGTGCGCGCCGTGATCGACGACGAGGCCTATGAAGACGCCTGGGCCAGGGGCATCGCGGTGATGCTGACGGCGCATCCGCGCATCATCCGCGCCGCGCTGCCTCACTTACGCAAGTCGAAGAGCCCGCGCATCGTCAACATCGCCTCGACCGAGGCGCTTGGCGCCACCGCATTGCACAGCCCCTATTCGGCGGCGAAGGGCGGCGTCGCCAGCCTCACCCGCTCGCTCGCGGTGGAGCTCGGCCGCGAAGGCATCACCGTCAACTGCATCTGCCCCGGGCCGATCCGCACGGCCATCACCGACCGGATATCGGAAGAGCACAAGACGATCTACGCCAAGCGCCGCACCGCACTGGGCCGCTACGGCGATCCCGAGGAGGTCGCGCACATGACGCTGAGCCTGTGCCTGCCGGCAGCGTCCTTCCTCACCGGCGCGGTCATCCCGGTCGACGGCGGCCTGATGGCGCGCAACGCGTGAGCGGCACCAAAGGTGCGTAGCCTGGATGGAGCGCAGCGCAATCCGGGGTTCTCACCTCGCGGGAAGACTCCCCGGATTACGCTTCGCTCCATCCGGGCTACGGGCAGCTATGCGCCCCCAGCGTTGACATCGCCTGTTACGGGAGTAACTTTTTCCTCGACAGAGCGGGACCAACCGCTCGCAGTTCGCGGGAGATAACGCCATGACGATCGCCATCCGGCAGCTTCAGACACATTTTGTCGGCGAGGTTTCCGGCCTCGACCTGCGAAAGCCTCTCACCGAGGCCGAGGCGCGCGAGGTCGAAGCTGCCATGGACAAATATGCGGTGCTGGTCTTCCACGACCAGGACATCACCGACGAACAGCAGATGGCTTTTGCGCTGAATTTCGGCCAGCGCGAGGACGCGCGCGGCGGCACCGTCACGAAGGAAAAGGACTACCGGCTCCAATCGGGCCTGAACGACGTCTCCAATCTCGGCAAGGATGGCAAGCCGCTGGCGAAAGACAGCCGCGCGCACCTATTCAACCTCGGCAATTGCCTGTGGCATTCCGACAGCTCGTTCCGCCCCATCCCGGCAAAATTCTCGCTGCTGTCGGCCCGCGTGCTCAACCCGAAGGGCGGCAACACCGAATTCGCCGACATGCGCGCGGCCTATGATGCGCTCGACGACGAGACCAAGGCGGAGATCGACGACCTCGTGTGCGAGCACTCGCTGATGTATTCGCGGGGATCGCTCGGCTTCACCGAATACACCGACGACGAGAAGCAGATGTTCAAGCCGGTGCTGCAACGTCTCGTGCGCACCCATCCCGTCCATCGCCGCAAGTCGCTCTATCTCTCATCGCATGCCGGCAAGATCGTCAGCATGAGCGTCCCCGAGGGCCGGCTGCTGCTGCGCGATCTCAACGAGCACGCGACGCAAGGCGAGTTCGTCTACGTCCACAAATGGAAGCTGCATGACCTCGTGATGTGGGACAATCGCCAGACCATGCACCGCGTCCGCCGCTACGACCAGTCGCAGCCCCGCGACATGCGCCGTGCGACGGTGGCGGGGACCGAGCCGACGGTGCAGCAGCAGGCGGCGGAGTAGTTCGTCATTTTCCGAAGCTGGTCATCGCCCGGCCTTGACCGGGCGATCCAGTACTCCGAGACGGTTTTGGCAGAATCGATAGGCTGCGGCGTACTGGATGCCCCGGTCAAGCCGGGGCATGACAGCGAGGGTGACGCACGACACCAAGGGTGTGGCGACAGCTACGCGTGGCCCGCCTCGTTCGAGAGCATGCCGGGATCGATGCCGATCTTGCGCAGCGCGCGTCCGTATTTTTCGTCGACGTCGTCGCCGAAGATCAATTCCGAATCCGCATCGCAATGCAACCAGCCATTGCTCTGGATTTCGGTCTCGAGCTGGCCCGGCGCCCAGCCGGCATAGCCGAGCGCGAGGATCGCGTGCTTGGGGCCGGAGCCGTTGGCGATCGCCCGCAGGATGTCGACAGTCGCGGTGAGACAGACGTCGTCGTCGATCCGGAGCGTCGCGTTCTCGATGTAGAAATCGCTGGAGTGCAGCACGAAGCCGCGGCCGGTATCGACCGGACCGCCGCGCAGCACCTTCATGCTTTCGGCATTCTCCGGCAGCTTGATGTGCTCGCCCTTCTTGATGATGCCGAGCTGCTGCAACAGCTCGGGGAAGTCGATGCTGCCGGCCGGTTGGTTCACGATGATGCCCATGGCGCCTTCGGCGGAGTGCGCGCAGAGATAGATCACCGAGCGCTCGAAGCGCTCATCGCCCATCACCGGCATCGCGATCAGGAGGCGCCCGTCGAGGTAACCCGCCGAACTGGGGAACGCGGGGCCGGACTTGCGAGTGCTTTCGCCCGTTCTCTTGCCTGTGGGAGCCATCGGTCAAGCACTCCGGTTTCAATTCCTATCCTGATGTCGGGCCGGGCCGCTGTCAAATCAAGGCTTGCAGGATCTCGATTCAGGTGCATCCATCACAAGCAATTCAATGGTTTGCCCTGGGGTGACCCTGTAAAGACGTACCATGCTGACAAGAGTTCCACTGCATGCGGCGATTGGCGTCGCGACAACCCTGCTCGCGTCGTCGCTGGCGATTGCCGCCCGCGCCGACGACGCATCGCCCTGGCAGCGCGACGGACATTCCGCAGTGCGGTTGCTCGCGGGATCGCGCAGCGGCGCCGTCCTGCTCGGCGGTATCGCCTTCCAGATCCAGCCGGGCTGGAAAACCTATTGGCGCGTGCCGGGCGATTCCGGCGTTCCGCCGCGCTTCGACTTCTCGAAGTCGGACAATGTCGAAGCGGTGACGGTGATGTGGCCGGCGCCGCTGAAGTTCGACGACGGCGCGGGCGGCCATTCGATCGGCTATCACGACCAGATCGTGCTGCCTTTGCGCATCGTTCCCAAGGCGGCCGACAAGCCGGTGACGTTGCGCGCCGAGATCAATTACGCGGTGTGCGAAAAGCTCTGCATTCCCGTCGAGGCCCGCGCCGAGCTTGGCTTCAACAGCGTCGCCTCGACCGAGGACTCCAATCTGCGTGCAGCGCTCGACACCGTGCCCAAGCCTGCCACTATCGGCGATCCCAACCCGCTCACAATCCGCGACGTCAAGCGTGACGGGCCCAAGAATGTGGTGGTCGACGTGGTCGCGCCGGATGGGCGCAACGTCAATCTGTTCGTGGAAGGACCGACGCCCGACTGGTCGCTGCCGATCCCGGCGCCGGTCGAGCCCAGCCCACCGGGCGTCAAGCGTTTCTCGTTCGAGCTCGACGGGCTGCCGCCGGGCGCCAAGCCCGACGGCGCAGCGCTGAAGTTCACGCTGGTCGGGCCGGAGAAGTCGTACGAGTTCAATACGAATTTGGAGTGACTGGTCGTCCTGGCGAAAGCCAGAACCCATTACCCCAGGAAGTAGTTTGGCGAAGATTCCTCGTTTGGAACTGCTACCCAGTCCCTCCTGATAGATCACGCGGTATGGGTCCTGGCATTCGCCAGGACGACATCTTTGACCCAACCGAATCTTAACGAATGGTTGCTAATTCCCAAGGCTACCGCACAAGCCTGCCGCAGCATGCGCGTGCGCGCCTTGGGGATCCTTCGAATTGGCCGTGATGGATGCAGAACCCGCAACGACCGGACCTGCCGGCCTCATCGCGCGGTTGCGCGAAAAGTTGACGGGCGGGTCGAGCGAGGCATCGCTGACGCGGCGGCTGGCCGGCACCATCTTCGTCATTCGCGTGATCAGCGCCGGCCTTGCCTATTTTTCGCAAGTGCTGCTCGCGCGCT
This sequence comes from Bradyrhizobium nivariense, assembly GCF_029846715.1. GTDB lineage: Bacteria > Pseudomonadota > Alphaproteobacteria > Rhizobiales > Xanthobacteraceae > Bradyrhizobium. The sequence continues at coordinate 73,677 of NZ_JARVWW010000017.1, read as the reverse complement.
GGATGGGGACGTCGGACTACGGCGTCTATGTCTATGTCTGGACCTGGGTGCTGCTGCTCGGCAGCATGATGGATTTTGGCATCTCGGCCTCGGCGCAAAAGATCATTCCGGAATACCGCACCCGAGGCGAGCATGCGCTGCTGCGCGGCTTTCTCTCCGGCAGCCGATGGCTGACCTTTGCGGTGTCGACGCTGGTGTCGCTTGGCCTCGCCGGCATCGTCAAGCTGCTGTCGCCCTGGATCGATCCGGCCGAGGTGCTGCCGCTCTATATCGGCTGCATGACGCTGCCCGCTTTCGTCGTCGCCAACACCCAGGACGGCATCGCGCGCTCGCATGACTGGATGCAGCTCGGCCTGATGCCGCAATTCATCATCCGCCAGGCGCTGATCATCGGCATCACGGCCTGCGCCTTCCTGCTCGGCTATCATCTCGGCGCGGTCGCCGCGATGGTCGCGAGCGCCGGCGCAGTGTGGATCGCGATGACCGGCCAGATGGCGGTGCTGAACCGCAAGCTCGCCGATCACATCGAGCCGGGCCCCAAGGCCTATGACATCGGCGGCTGGCTCGCCGTCTCGCTGCCGATCCTGCTGGTCGAAAGCTTCTACCTGCTCTTGTCCTATACCGACGTGCTGGTGCTTCAGCAATTCCGCCCCTCCGACGAGGTCGGCGTCTATTTCGCGGTGGTGAAGACGCTGGCGCTGGTCTCCTTCATCCACTACGCGATGTCGGCGACGACCGCGCATCGCTTCGCCGAATACAACGCAAGCGGCGACAAGGCGCGGCTGTCGGCTTACGTGGCGCATGCCATCAACTGGACGTTCTGGCCGTCGCTGGCGGCGACGATCGTGCTGCTCGCGCTCGGCAAGCCGCTGCTCTGGCTGTTCGGACCGCAATTCGTGGTCGGCTACGACATCATGTTCGTCGCCGCGATCGGCCTCGTGGTCCGTGCCGCGATCGGCCCGGTCGAACGGCTGCTCAACATGCTCGGCCAGCAGAAGATCTGCGCGCTGGCCTATGCGCTGGCCTTTGTGATGAACCTGGTGCTCTGCATCGCGCTGGTGCCGCGCTTCGGCGGCCACGGCGCTGCGGCCGCGACCTCGATCTCGCTCAGTTTCGAGACGGTGCTTCTGTTCTGGATCGTGCGACAGCGGCTCGGATTGCACGTGCTGGCGTTTGGGAAATAGGCGCTTCCCACCCGCCCTCGCATGCTGCCCTCGGGGGAACGGCTGCTTCGAAGCGCGCCCGGGGACAAAGCGAAATGCCTACCTACCACCACCCAAGCAGCACGATTTTTCTTATTGCTCCCAAGCGGTTGCGCCTTAGGGGAAATTTATTCTACGTCATATTGCCCAACTGACGAGATAAACCTAAGATTCCCTGGACATGATCGATCCACTCTACGTCGCCTCCGGTTTCGGCGTCGGCCTGCTGGTCGGGATGACCGGCGTCGGCGGCGGCTCGTTGATGACGCCGCTGCTGATCCTGCTGTTCGGGATTCATCCATCGACCGCGGTCGGCACCGACCTGCTCTATGCCGCCGCCACCAAGACCGGCGGCAGCGTGGTGCATGGCTGGTCGCGCAGCGTGCACTGGCCGGCGGTGCTGCGGCTCGCCTGCGGCAGCCTTCCCGCGAGCGCGCTGACGCTGCTCGTGCTGTGGAAGCTCGACCTCAAGAGCGATTCCGAGCGCGGCCTGGTCAATCTGGTGTTGTGCTTCGCGCTGCTGCTGACCGCGACCTCGCTGATCTTCCGCAAGGCGATCATGGAGCGTTATCGTCGGCGCCTGGTGCAGGTCGATGACCGCACCACGGCGATCGCGACGGTCGTCACCGGGATCGTGCTCGGTGTGCTGGTCTCGATTTCATCGGTCGGCGCCGGCGCGGTCGGCGTCACCGTTCTGCTGCTGCTCTATCCGCGCCTGCCGATGGCGACCATCGTCGGCTCCGACATCGCCCATGCGGTCCCGCTGACGCTGATCGCCGGAATGGGGCACTGGGCGCTTGGCGACGTGGATTGGGCGCTGATGGGCGTGCTGCTGTTGGGCTCGCTGCCCGGCATCATCGTCGGCAGCTTCAGCGCGACGCGCGTGCCCGAGACGGTGCTGCGCCTGACACTTGCCAGCGTGCTGTTCGTGGTCGCCGGCAAGATCATGTTCGCGGAGCTGAACCTGTCCTCGGCGTTCGTGACGGCGCTGGCCTGGACACACTGAACGGAAAACAGCCGCAGCATTCTCGCTGTCATCGCCCGGCCTTGACCGGGCGATCCAGTACTCCGAGACGGCTGTGGTTGTGCCGAGACGCCGCGGCGTACTGGATGCCCCGGTCAAGCCGGGGCATGACGAAGAGCGCTGTTACTCCGCAGTCCAGCCGCCGTCGATCGACAGGTTGGTACCGGTGATCTGCGCGGCATCGTCGCCGCACAGGAACAACGCGAGTGCTGCGACCTGCTCGGAGGTGACGAACTCCTTGGTCGGCTGCGCATCGAGCAGCACGTCGTTGATGACCTGCTCGCGCGTGAGGCTGCGCGCCTTCATCGTGTCGGGGATCTGCTTCTCCACCAGCGGCGTCCAGACATAGCCGGGGCTGATGCAGTTGCAGGTGATCTTGTTGGTCGCGACCTCGAGCGCCACGGTCTTGGTCAGGCCGGCGATGCCGTGCTTGGCCGATACATAGGCCGATTTGAAGGGCGAGGCGACCAGCGAGTGTGCGGAGGCGGTATTGATGATGCGGCCCCAGCCCTTCTTCTTCATGCCGGGGACGGCGGCGCGGATGGCATGGAAGGCCGAGGACAGGTTGATCGCGATGATCTGGTCCCACTTCTCCGGCGGGAATTCCTCGATCGGCGAGACGAACTGGATGCCAGCATTGTTGACGAGGATGTCGACCGAACCAAAACTCTTCTCGCCGAGCGCGATCATCCCGGCGATCTCGGCCGGCTTGGTCATATCGGCAGGCGAATAGATCGCCTTCACGCCGAAATCGGACTCGATCTTGGCGCGCTCCTTCTCGATATCCTCCGGCGAGCCGAACCCGTTGATGACGACATTGGCGCCGGCGGCAGCGAAGGCGCGCGCATAAGCGAGCCCGATGCCGCTGGTCGATCCGGTCACGACGGCGTTCTTGCCTGACAGACTACCCATATTATTCGCTCCTTTTTGGCGGGGGCGCGGTGACGTCCCCCGTGAGATCGTAGGTCACCATGGTCTCGCCGGATTGTGGCCGCTCGAGCCAGTCCTTGTGGCGCATCGACAGATGCACGTCGCGCACGCCGGCTTCCCAATGCTCGACCATGCCGACATGCGAGAAGTCGTAATCCTTGGACGAGGATTCGTAGTTCTTGCTGCGATAGATCAGGTGCACCACGGTGACCGTGCTTTCGCGCGACACCTTGGCGAGGAATTCGACGGACGGGTCGTTCTTCAGATAGTCCGGCAATTTGCCGATCAGGTCGCGCACCGCCCTGCGGGCATTGTGGATCTGCTTGTTCTTGTCGGTGTTCATCCGCGTGCGGCTGGAGAAGCGGATGTCCTTCTCGCGCTCGGTGGCCTCGAGCAGCGAGGTCGGCAGATCGCCGCGGGCGCTGAACAGATCGACCTGGAAAATCAGGAGGTCGCGGTCGACCTCCGCGTCCAGCACGTAGTCGAGCGGCGTGTTGGAGGCGATGCCGCCGTCCCAATAATGCTCGCCGTCGATCACGACGGACGGAAAGCCGGGCGGCAGCGCGCCGGAGGCCATGATGTGCTCGGGGCCGATTTTTTTGCCGAGCTTCCTGAACTCGAAATTGTCGAAATATTTGAAGTTGCCGGAGGCGACGCCGACCGCACCGACCGAGAGCCGCGTCTTCAAGTCGTTGATGCGGTCGAAATCGACCAGACGTTCCAGCGTCTTCTTCAACGGCGCGGTGTCGTAATAGCTCTCGGCCTGCGGGCTGCCGGGCGGCCAGAGCGGCGCGGGCGGAATCCGCGGCGTGAAGAAACCGGGCACGCCGAAGGTCGCGATCAGTGCGGCGCTGGTCGAATTGAACAGCTCGCGGCTGTGATCGCTCTTGCCGATCGGCTTCCACGGCACCGGCGCGGAGACCATCTCCCAGAATTCCTTGAGCCGCTTGACGCGCGTCTGCCCTTCGTTGCCGGCGATGATCGCGGCGTTGATCGCGCCGATCGAGATGCCGGCGACCCATTCCGGCTCGAAGCCGGCGTGGCAGAGCGACTGATAGGCGCCGGCCTGATAGGAGCCGAGCGCGCCGCCGCCCTGGAGAACCAGGACGCGTTGCGCGTTCGCGGGGACTGTTGCGACTTCCGGGCTATGATCTGTCATGCGGGAACAATAGCAAAAGGCGAGCCACCGTGGCGACAGTTTCGCCGCGGCGTCAATGCATCCCGGGATCAAGTCTGGCTTATCGGGGGTCGGTCGAGGCCAGGATCATGGTCCAGAACACCTTGTATTTGGTGCCGGGAGCATAGCCCGCCGCTATGCCCAATCTTGTGACACCGCTCTTGAGCATGTTGGCGCGGTGCGGGGGCGAGTCGCGCCAGCCGGAAAACGCTTCCGCCAGCGTATGATAGCCGGCCGAGACGTTCTCGACCGCAACCGTCGCCGGATAGCTGCCGGCGCTGAGGCGCTTGGCCAGCGGCGCGCGGACGTCATGGTCCATCTTGTTGGCCGCTGCCATGGCCTGGGACTGGGATTCGGCGAGCCGCATCAGATCGGAGTCGATCACGACAGTGCCGAGCCCGTTGTTCTGGCGGTATTGCGAGATCATGATCGCAGCCGCCTGCGCATCGAGCTTGGAGCCCGGGGCCGACATATCGGCATACATCGAGGGCTGCTGGACCGGCGCTTCGTTGCCGGCGCAGCCGGCAAGCAGCAAAGTGATTGATATCGCGGCCGCGGCGCGCATGAACAGGAGCCCCCAAATCAGGGGCCGTTGTTGCATACCAACCGTGGCTGAAAGGTGAATTTTGAGGAAGATTTGAGCTTTTGGCCGAGGCGCCTAGCCCGCAAATATCCGGTAGCGACGGGGCTCCAGGCCGATCGTGTCGCCGGCGCGCAGTTCCCTATTGCGGGGAGCGTCGATCTCGATGGTCTCGCCGCCTGACAGGGCCACCTCGGCCCGCTGCACGGGGCCGAAATTCCGGACATGCTGCACGGCGCCCTCGAAGGCACCACTGCCGGGCGGGCCAACCAGCATATCGTGTCGCCGCACGAACAGTCTTGACGCGCCAGGCGCATGCCCATCTGCCGCGAGCCGAAGCGGCCGGTCGCCGAGCCTGATGACACCGCCCTCGATGTGGACCGGCAGCTCGATGGATTCGCCGATGAAGCTGTGGACGAAGGCGGTCGCCGGGCTCTCATAGACGTCGTCGGGCGAGCCGATCTGCTCGATCCTGCCCTTGTCCATCACCACGACGCGGTTGGCGACTTCCAGCGCCTCCTCCTGATCATGGGTGACGAAGATCGAGGTGACGTTGATCTCGTGGTGCAGCGAGCGCAGCCATCTGCGCAGCTCCTTGCGCACCTTGGCATCGAGCGCGCCGAAGGGCTCGTCGAGCAGCAGGATGCGCGGCTCGATCGCGAGCGCACGGGCGAGTGCGATGCGCTGGCGCTGGCCGCCCGAGAGCTGGCTCGGATAGCGGTCGGCAAGCCAGTCGAGCTGCACGAGATCGAGCAGCTCCTTGACGCGCGCACGAATGGTGGACTCGTCCTTCCGGATCGCGCGCGGCTGCACGCGCAGGCCGAAGGCGACGTTCTCGAACACCGTCATGTGGCGGAACAGCGCGTAGTGCTGGAACACGAAGCCGACGTGACGCTCGCGCGCGCCCCGCGCCAGCGCGTCCTCGCCGTTGAAGGCGACTTCACCGGAATCAGGCCAGTCGAGGCCGGCGATGATGCGCAGCAGCGTGGTCTTGCCGGAGCCGGAGGGGCCGAGCAGCGCCAGCAGCTCGCCGTTGTCGACCTTGAGGTCGACGCCGTCGAGGGCTGCGAAGCTGCCGAATTTCTTGACGAGATTCCTGACTTCAATGGTCACGGCGGTCGTGTCCTTCGTCCAGATGGCGTTCGAGAACGGTCTTGGCGATCAACGTGATCAGCGCCAGCATCGCGAGCAGCGAGGCGATCGCGAACGCTGCGACGAACTGGTATTCGTTGTAGAGGATCTCGACCAGCAGCGGCATGGTGTTGGTCTCGCCGCGGATATGGCCGGAGACGACGGACACCGCGCCGAACTCGCCCATCGCGCGCGCATTGCAGAGCAGCACGCCATAGAGCACGCCCCATTTGATGTTGGGCAGCGTGACGCGGAAGAAGGTCTGCAAGCCCGAGGCGCCGAGCGAGACCGCGGCCTCCTCCTCCTGCGTGCCCTGCTCCTGCATCAGCGGGATCAGCGCGCGCGCCACGAAGGGGAAGGTCACGAAGGTGGTCGCGAGCGCGATGCCCGGCACCGCGAACAGGATCTGGATGTCGTGATCGCGCAGCCAGCTCCCAAAATAGCCCTGCGCGCCGAACAGCAGCACGAAGACGAGACCCGAGATCACCGGGCTCACCGAGAACGGCAGGTCGATCAGCGTGATCAGAAAGGTCTTGCCCCTAAACTCGAACTTCGCGATGGCCCAGGCCGCGACGAGACCGAACACGAGGTTGAGGCCGACCGAGATCGCCGCCACCACCAGTGTCAGCTTGATCGCGGACAACGCCTCCGGGTCGGCCAGCGCGGCGAGATAAGCGAGGATTCCCTTCGAGAAGGCCTGCGCGAACACCACAACCAGCGGCAGCACGACGAAGACAGAGAGAAAGGTCATCGCCAGCGCGATGATAGTGATGCGGACCGCGCGCGGTTCGGTGCGAAGGTTGTTCTGCGCGGCCGCCGCATGCGCGCGTGCCCTGGCGTCGGGGGCCGAGAGTGAGACGGACTCTGCGATCTGCATCGTCATGATCCGCCCTCAGCGCGCCGGGATCCGGCTCTGCGCCCAGCGCTGGAGCCGGTTAACGGCAAAGATGATGACGAAGGACACTATGAGCATGACCACCGCGATGGCGGTCGCGTCGGCATAGCGAAACTCCGACAGCCGGATCACGATCAGGAGCGGCGCGATCTCGGAGACGTTCGGCAGATTGCCGGCGATGAAGATGACCGAGCCGTACTCGCCGACGGCGCGGGCGAAGGCGAGCGCGAGCCCGGTGAGCAGCGCCGGCCCGAGCGAGGGCAGGATCACGCGAATGATGGTCTGCCAGCGGCTGGCGCCAAGGCTGCCCGCCGCCTCCTCGATCTCGGGGTCGAGATCCTGGAGCACCGGCTGCACCGTGCGCACCACGAACGGGATGCCGATGAAGATCATGGCGACGAAGATGCCGACCGGCGTGAACGCCACCTTGATACCGGCCGCCGCAAGCGGCGCGCCGAGCCAGCCCTTCTCGGCGAACAACGCGGTCAGCGCGACGCCGGCAACCGCCGTCGGCAGCGCAAAGGGCACGTCGACGATGGCATCGAACAGCCGCCTTCCGGGGAAGTGGTAACGCACCAGCGCCCAGACGATGATGCTGCCCATTACCAGGTTGACGCAGGCGGCGGCAAAGGCGAGGCCGAAGGACACGCGCAAGGCATTCAGGGTGCGACGGCTGGAGAGGATGTTCCAGAACTGCTCGGGACTGAGCTCGAGCGATTTCAGGAACAGGCCGGCGAGCGGAATCAGGATGATGATCGACAGCCAGGAAAGCGTCAGCCCCATCGTGAGACCGAAGCCCGGCAATGTCCGGCGTCGTGCTGCGATTGCGCTCACCAGGCCCCCTGCTTAAGCCCCTCCGACAGCGCCCGATCAGTTCTTGTAGATCTGATCGAAGACGCCGCCGTCGGCAAAATGTTCCTTCTGGGCCTTGGTCCAGCCGCCGAAAAATTCGTCGATCGTAAACAGCTCGACCTTTGCGAAGGAGTTTTCATATTTTTTGGCGATCTCGGGATCGCGCGGACGATAGAAGTTGCGCGCCGCAATTTCCTGACCTTCCTTGGTGTACCAGTATTGCAGGTAGGCATCGGCGACGCTGCGGGTGCCTTTTTTATCGGCAACCTTGTCGATGATCGTCACCGGCGGTTCCGCCAGGATCGAGAGCGGCGGCGCCACGATCTCGAATTTCTCCGGGCCGAATTCCTTCAGCGCCAGGTACGCCTCGTTCTCCCAGGCGAGCAGCACGTCGCCGACGCCGCGCTCGACGAAAGTCACGGTTGCACCGCGCGCGCCGGTGTCGAGCACCGGCACCTGCTGATACAATTTGCCGATGAAGTCCTTGGCCTTGTCGGCCGAGCCGTATTTCTTCTGCGCAAAGCCCCAGGCCGCCAGATAATTCCAGCGCGCGCCACCCGACGTCTTCGGGTTCGGCGTGATCACGCCGACGCCCGGCTTGAGCAGATCGTCCCAATCCTTGATGCCCTTCGGATTGCCCTTGCGGACCAGAAACACGATGGTCGAGGTGTAGGGCGATGAATTCTGCGGCAACCGCTTCTGCCAGTCAGCCGCCGTGAGGCCCTTGCCCGCGATGGCGTCGATGTCGTAGGCGAGCGCAAGCGTCACCACGTCGGCCTGCAATCCGTCGATCACGGCGCGCGCCTGCGACCCGCTGCCGCCATGCGACTGCTTGATCTCGACGCTCTTGCCGGTTTCCTTCTGATAGGCATTCGCGAACGCCTTGTTGAACTCGGCATAGAGCTCACGCGTCGGATCGTACGATACGTTCAGCAGATTGATGTCAGCGGCGAGAGCCGAGCTTGCCAACAAGCCTGTCACGAGCAGTCCTGCGGCGAGCGGAACGATACGGCGCATCATGTCCATCTCCATTCACTTCGACGACGTCGATGTCAGCGAAGACCTGCAGGCATAACTCGGGTCGAAACGCGCTTAAGTCAACGGAACCGGATTTTCTTGTTCGTAGCCGGGCAGCGTGACCATGCTATGAAGTCTTCATCGTGTGGATGCCGCATTCCGTCTTGGCCCGGCCGCGCCAGCGACCGGCACGCTCATCCTCGCCTTCGGCCGTTCTGCTCGTGCAGGGCATACACCCAACCGACAGGAAACCGGACTCCACGAGAGGATGACGCGGCAATTTGGCGCGGGCGAAAATCGCCTCGAGTTCCTCGCGCGAGACATTGGCGAAGGGATTGAACTTCAACCGAGCGCCGTCGTCCTCGACCACCGGAATATCGGCGCGCAAGCTGCCCTGGAAGCGCTTGCGGCCGTTGAGCCAGGCGTCGAATGGTTTCAGCGCACGCGCCAGCGGCTCGACCTTGCGGATCCGGCAGCAAGCGTCGGGATCGGAGAACCAGAGGTCGCGGTCGGGATCTTCGCGCGACAGCGTCTCCTCGGCAGGCCTGATCGAGCGGACGTCCTTCAGGCCCAGCGTCGCGATCAGCGTATCGCGATAGGCCAGCGTCTCCTCGAACAGCCAGCCGGTATCGAGGAAGATCACGGGGATCGCCGGATCGACGTCGGCCATGACCTTCAGCAGCGTCGCCGATTCCGTACCGAACGACGACACCAGCGCGAGCTTCTCGCGCCCGACCGTCTTCAGCGCAGCGGCGATAATTTCCGCGGGCGAGGCATCGCGCAAGGCACGATCGAGTTCCTCCGCCGACGGCAGCGCAGAGACGGAAATCGAAGAAACTGGAGGCGCGATTGCGTTCACGTGCCGACCCCTTCGGAGTGACGCAGCTGCATGCGCCGGTGCAGCGCCGTAATGCGGCCGTCGCCGGTGGGCTGGTAGAATACCGAATAGCGCTTCGCGGTCTCCATGAAGGCTTCCGCGTCGGCCTGCTTCTTGACGTCGAAGGAATCGAAACCGGCGCGCAACATGAACACGAACTGGTCGCGCAGGATCTGGCCCGTCGCACGCAATTCGCCGCGGTAATTGTAGCGCTCGCGCAGCAGCCGCGCCTGGCTGTAGGCGCGTCCGTCGCGGAAGGTCGGGAACACCAGTGCGACGACGGCGATCTTGCCGAGATAGGGCACCAGCTCGGCGATGTCGCGATTGTTCGGCCAGATCACGCCGACCTTGCCGGTCCGCTTGAGCAACGCATCGGCCTCGCCGACGAAGCGCTCGGCCGGCACCAGGACGTCGCCGCCCTCGGGCAGCGGCGTGTCGACGGCGAGCTTGACGAAGCTGTCGTCGACGATTTTTCCGCCGTTAACGAGTGGCATAGACGCGCTCCTTGAAGGGTTCGACGCCGAGGCGTTTTACGGTGTCCATGAACAGCTCCTCCGGCCGCTCGCGCAGCGCCAGATAGGCCTCCACGATGTCCTCGACGACGTCGGCGACCTCGTCGAACTTGACGCCGGGGCCGATCAGATTGCCCAGTGCGGCGCTCTCGTCGGCGCGCCCGCCGATGGTGATCTGATAGACCTCCTCGCCGTTCTTCTCGACGCCGAGAATGCCGATATGCCCGACATGATGATGGCCGCAGGCATTGATGCAGCCGGAGATGTTGATGTGGAGGCGGCCGATCAGATTGGCGAGCTCGTGATTGGCGAAGCGCCGCGTCAATTCCTGCGCGATCGGGATCGAGCGCGCGTTCGCCAGCGAGCAATAGTCGAGACCCGGACAGGCGATGATGTCGGTGATCAGATTGACGTTCGGCGTTGCCAGCCCGAGCTTGTCGAGCGCCTTCCACAGCGCCGGCAGGTCGCGCTTGGCGACATGCGGCAAAGCGAGGTTCTGCTCGTGGCCGACGCGGATCTCACCGAAGGAATATCTGTCGGCGAGATCGGCCAGCGCGTCCATCTGCTCGGCGGTGGCATCGCCCGGAGGCGCGCCGATCGGCTTCAGCGAGATCGTGACGATGGAATAGCCCTGGACCTTGTGCGGGGCCACCGAGTTCTTGCGCCATGCCTCGAAATCGGGATCGGCCGCGGCCTGGCGCAGCTGGTCCGGATTGTGCGGCAGCTTCTCGTAGGAGGGATAGGCGAAGCGCGAGCGGATGTCCTCGATCACCTCGTCGTCGATCTGGAGCGAGGAGTTGCGGATGTGCTGCCACTCCTCCTCGACCTCGCGCGAGAACTTCTCGATGCCGAGCTCGTGCACCAGGATCTTGATGCGCGCCTTGTAGATGTTGTCGCGGCGGCCGTACTGGTTGTAGACCCGCAGGATCGCCTCGATGTAGCTGAGGATGTCGCGGCCGTGGACGAAATGCTTGATGGTCTTGCCGATGAACGGCGTGCGGCCGAGCCCGCCGCCGACCAGCACCTCGAAGCCGGTCTCGCCCTTCTCGTTCTTGATCAGCTTCAGCCCGATGTCGTGGATCTTGATCGCGGCGCGGTCGTGGTCCGACGCGGTGATCGCGATCTTGAACTTGCGCGGCAGGAACGAGAATTCCGGATGCAGCGTTGTGTGCTGGCGGATCAGCTCCGACCAGATGCGGGGATCCTCGATCTCGCCGGGCGCGACGCCGGCCCACTGGTCCGAGGTGACGTTGCGCATGTTGTTGCCGGAGGTTTGCATCGCATGGATGCCGACCTCGGCGAGATCGGCCAGCGCATCCGGCAATTCGGCAAGCTTGATCCAGTTGAACTGGATGTTCTGCCGCGTGGTGAAATGGCCGTAGCCGCGGTCGTATTTGCGCGCGACGTGGGCAAGCGCGCGCAACTGGTTCGACGCCAGCGTCCCGTAGGGGATCGCGACGCGGAACATGTAGGCGTGCAGTTGCAGATAGACGCCGTTCTGAAGCCGCAGGATCTTGAACTCGTCCTCGGTGAGCTCGCCGGAGAGGCGGCGCTTCACCTGGTCGCGGAACTCCGAGACGCGCTCGTTGACGAGCGTGCGGTCGATTTCGTCGTAAGCGTACATGAGAGAATGCCTTAAACCTGGACCGGCTGTCCGATGGTCACGCCGGTGCGACGGATCTGTTCGCGCAGATTGCCGGGTTCGATCTTGCCGTCCGCACCGACCTGTACCGGCGCGATATAGGGACCGATCGCGCCGACGTCATCGGCAACGGACTCCGCAAGCAACGCTTTCGCCTCGTCGGAGTTGCGCACGATCGCGGCTTCCGACAGGTCCGCGGACCAGCTCTTGGCGGCGGTGCGGTAAACCACGATACCGTCCCAGGTGCGGTTGGCGGTCACGACCGAGGGGCCGGCGATTTTGATCTTCTTCTGTTCAAGCGGGGAGGTCATTCGGCTGCATCCAATAGGTCAGAGATGATTTGTTTTGGGGTTTGGCGGCGAAGCGAGCCGGCATGCCGGACCACATCGCCGATGATGAGAATGGCGGGGCCGCCATTTGTCCGTCGCACCAGCTCGGGCAGGTCGCGTAGCGTGCCGATCGCGCCTTGCGCATCGGGACGCGTGACGCGGGCGAACACGCCGACCGGCGTCTCCGGCGAACGGCCGGCGGCAAAGAGGCCGGCGCGTATGGCGGGCGCGGCGGTCATGCCCATGTAGACCACGACGGTCATTTTGGTGTCGGTGAGCGTCGACCAGTCCACCGTCTCCGCGTCGCGCGCCTTGTGCGCGGTGAGGAAGGTGATGCGGGTCGCTTCATGACGGTAGGTGAGCGGCACCTCGAAATCGGCGGCACCGCCGAGCCCTGCGGTGATGCCGGGAATGATCGAATAGGCAACGCCGGCTGCACGCAGGGCTTCGACTTCTTCGCCGCCGCGGCCGAACACGAAGGGATCGCCGCCCTTCAGCCGCACCACGCGCTGGCCGGATTCGGCGGCCGCGATCATGCGCTTGTTGATCGCGTCCTGCCCGATGCCGGGCTTGCCGACGCGGCGGCCGACCGGCACGCGCGTGGTGTCACGACGGATGCGGTCGAGAACTTCAGGCGAAACCAGTTCGTCGTGGAAGACGATATCGGCGTCCTGGAGCGCGCGCAGCGCCTTGATGGTGAGCAAATCCGGATCGCCGGGCCCTGCACCGACCAGCGCGACGGAGCCTTCCGGCTGGTCGGCCCGTGCGAACGCGGATGGATCGGAGATCGCCTTGAGCGCCGCGTCCGCCTCGCCTTTGCGGCCGGCCAGAACGGCGGCACCGATCGGGCCGTCGATGACGCGCTCCCAGAAGCGGCGGCGCAGCGGAAACTCGGCAATACGTTCGTTGATGGATTTGCGGAAGCCGCCGATGAACTCGGCGAGCTCGCCGATGCGCGCCGGCAGCAGCGCCTCGATCTTCTCGCGGACGCGCCGCGCCACCACCGGCGACGTGCCGCCAGTGCCGACGGCGACCACGACATCGCCGCGATCGACGATCGCCGGGAAAATGAAGCTGGAATGTTCGAGATCGTCCATGACGTTGACGGGCAGGCCGAGCGCCTTGGCGCGGACCGACATCGCAACGCCGACATCGCCGGCGCCGGCGCAAACGATGGCGATGATTCCTGAGAGATCGGCTGTGAGCGGATCGCCGGCCGCGATGTCGATACGCATCGCGTCCCCGGAGCTCAGACCCAGGTCCTGATTGCCGTCGATCGCATGCACGCGAATGCGCGCACCGGCAGCGGCGAGCACGCGCAACTTGGCGCGCAAAAGCTCGCCCGCGCCGATGAGGACCACCGGACCGGTCTTGAGATCGAGAAACACCGGCAAGAACCGCATGCGATACTCGCTTCCCCCACATCCGGGGTTGACTGGAATTATTTTCTATATATGTGTCGTTTCGAGCGCGCAAAGAGAAATTTTTTTCTTCTCCTCCGCACCGCAACTATAGAATTTTCGCCTCCAAACGCAAAGTGGCAGAGATGCATCTTCTCAAGGACGATTCCGCTGCAAATGGACTGAGCAGTCCCGCTCTCGCCGAGCGTAAGCACGCCCGAGAATTTTCTGCTGACCTTGCCCCGAGCATGGACCATCTCGACCAGCTCGAAGCCCAGAGCATCTATATCTTCCGCGAAGCCTTCGGCCGCCTCAAGAAGATCGCCCTGCTGTGGTCGCTCGGCAAGGACTCCAATGTCATGATCTGGCTGGCACGCAAGGCCTTCTTCGGCCGCCTGCCGTTCCCGGCTCTCCATGTCGACACTGGCAAGAAGTTTCCGGAGATGTATCGGTTCCGCGATCACTACGGCAAGGAGTGGGATCTCGATTTGCGTGTGGAGCCCTGCCCGCCGATCGATGCCGTCGACCCAACGCTGCCGCCCGCCGCCCGTTCCGCCGCGCGCAAGACCGAGGGCCTCAAGATGGCACTCGGCAAATACGGTTTTGACGGCCTGATTGCCGGCATCCGCCGCGACGAGGAGGCGACGCGCGCCAAGGAGCGCGTGTTCTCGCCGCGCGGCTTGGAAGGCAATTGGGACGTGCGCGACCAGCCGCCGGAGTTCTGGGATCATTTCAACGCCTCGCCGCCCCAGGGCGCGCATTTGCGCATCCATCCGATTCTGCATTGGACCGAGTCCGATATCTGGGCCTACACCAAGCGCGAGAACATCCCGATCATCCCGCTCTACCTGTCGCAAAACGGCAAGCGCTATCGCTCGCTGGGCGATCAGGACATCACCAATCCGGTCGCTTCGACGGCGTCGAACATCGACGAGATCCTGATCGAGCTCGAGCAGACCAAGGTGCCGGAACGTGCCGGCCGTGCGCTCGACCACGAGACCGAGGACGCTTTCGAGCGCCTGCGCGTCGCCGGCTATCTCTGAAGGACGCGAGCGTCGTATGAACATGATCGTCACCCCCGTTTCGCCCGCCACTCCGAACGGCACCAATTCGATGCCAAATGGCACGACGCGACCGCAGGTCCGCATCGTCATCGTCGGCCATGTCGACCACGGCAAGTCGACGCTGGTCGGCCGCCTGCTGCACGAGACCGGCAGCCTGCCCGATGGCAAGCTCGAGATGCTCAAGGCCGTCAGCGCGCGGCGCGGCATGCCGTTCGAATGGTCGTTCCTGCTCGACGCACTCCAGACCGAGCGCGACCAGGGCATCACCATCGACACGACGCAGATCCGCTTCCGCACCAATTCGCGCGACATCGTGCTGATCGACGCGCCCGGCCACGCCGAATTCCTGCGCAACATGATCACCGGCGCCTCGCAAGCCGACGGCGCGGTGCTGATCATCGACGCGCTCGAAGGCGTGCGCGACCAGACCCGGCGGCACGGCTATCTCCTGCATCTGCTCGGCGTGAAGCAGGTCGCGATCGTCGTCAACAAGATGGACCGCGTCGACTTCTCCGCGGAGCGCTTCAAGGAGATCAGCGACGAGATCTCGGCGCATCTGCTGGGCCTCGGCGTGAAGCCCACGGCCGTGATCCCGATTTCCGCCCGCGACGGCGACGGCGTCGCCGAGCGCACCGACCGCATCGGCTGGTACAAAGGCCCAACCGTGGTCGAGGCCCTTGATAGGCTCGAGCCGGCGCGTCCGCTGGAAACGCTGGCGCTGCGCCTGCCGGTGCAGGCGATCTACAAATTCGACGACCGCCGCATCGTCGCGGGCCGCATCGAATCCGGCAGCCTCATTGCCGGCGACGAGATCGTGATCATGCCGGCCGGCAAGATCGCGAAGATCAAGACGGTCGAGAGCTGGCCGATGACGCCGGTCGCGGGCCGACAGGGTGCGGGCCGCTCGGTTGGCATCACGCTCGACCGCGAGCTGTTCGTCGAGCGCGGCGATATCATCGCGCATGCGAATAGCGCCCCACGCGAGACGCGGCGGCTGCGCGCGCGGATCTTCTGGCTGCACGACAAGCCGCTGGCCAAGGGCGACCAGCTCCTGGTTCGCTGCGGACCTAAGGAAAGCCGCGCCACGGTCGTCGCCATCGAGAAGGCCGTCGATCCCGGCGAGCTGTCGAGCGTCGAGAACAAGGCGATCGGCCGCAACCATGTCGGCGAGATCGACATCTCTCTTTCGAATCCGATTGCCACCGACCCCTACACCGAGAACCCGCGCACCGGCCGCATCGTGATCGAGGTGTCCGGCCGCATCGCGGGCGGCGGCCTCGTACTGTCGGTCGATGCCGGCCAGCGCGCCGTGCCGGTCGACATCGTGCCGGTGGAATCCGCGCTGCGGCCCGACGAACGCTCGGCGCGCTATCAGCACAATGGCGCCGTGGTCTGGCTCACGGGCCTTCCGGCGTCCGGCAAGTCGACGCTGGCCAAGGCGCTGGAGCGGCGGCTGTTTTCGAATGGCGGCTCGCCGATCCTGCTCGACGGCGACACGCTGCGCGCCGGGCTCAACAGCGATCTCGGCTTCTCGGCCAATGATCGCAGCGAGAACATCCGCCGTCTCGCCGAAGTCGCGACGCATCTCGCCCGCAACGGCCACATCGCCATCGTCGCCGCCGTCTCGCCGGCCCGCGAAGACCGCGCCACCGCGCGCCGCATCGCCGACACTTCGTTCCGCGAGATCCATGTCGCGACACCGGCCGAGATCTGCGAGGAGCGCGACCCCAAGGGCCACTACAAGAAAGCCCGCGCCGGCACCCTGCAATCCTTCACCGGCATCGGCAACGACTACGAGGCACCGCACGCCGCCGAGCTCGTGATCGACACCTCGACGCGGACGGTCGCCGAGGCGGCGGACGAGATCGAACAGATGCTGAAGACGACCGGTGTGTTGTTCGACGAAGTCGTGGACCTCGCCGCAAATATTTGAAGGGCGGCCTCTTACGTCATGGCCGGGATTGACCCGGCCATCCACCTGCCGCCGCATCTAAGGAGCCCGGCATGGCGACGGCGGACGTCACCACTTGCTCCGCTGTCATTCCCCGCGAAGGCGGGGAATCCAGTACGCCGAGACTTCTCGGTTAGATCACTGCCGCCTCTGGAATACTGGATCGCCCGGTCGGAGCCGGGCGATGACAGCCAGCTTGCCGCCACCTCGCCTTGACATTTTGACAGACGTCGGGGGCCTTCTCACGGCCC
The DNA here is from genome assembly GCF_029846715.1 of Bradyrhizobium nivariense. Lineage (GTDB taxonomy): Bacteria > Pseudomonadota > Alphaproteobacteria > Rhizobiales > Xanthobacteraceae > Bradyrhizobium. The sequence continues at coordinate 56,843 of NZ_JARVWW010000017.1, read as the reverse complement.
CGATTTTGGGGCTAATAAGGCCCTGAAAGCCGCTCCCTGTGGGCGCATTTTGCTGCTGTCGGGTCAAAAGCAGCCAAAAACAGCCATTTCCAACAAGAAAGACCATCATGAAACGCGTCGACGCCCACGGATTGAAGATCGCTCCCGTCCTGTTTGACTTCATCGCCAAGGAAGCGGCCCCGAAAACGGGGATCGCGCCGGATGCGTTCTGGGCCGGGGTTGCCGCCATCATCAAGGAGCTGGGGCCGAAGAACCGCGCGCTGCTGGCGGTGCGCGACACGCTGCAGGCCAAGATCGACGACTGGCACCGCGCCAACAAGGGCAAGGCGTTCGACCTCGATGCCTATACCGCCTTCCTGAAGGAGATCGGCTATCTCGTCCCGGAGCCGGCGACGCAGAGGGTCGAGACCGCCAATGTGGACGAGGAGATCGGCAAGATCTGCGGCCCGCAGCTCGTCGTGCCCCTGACCAACGCACGCTACGCGCTGAACGCCGCGAATGCGCGCTGGGGTTCGCTCTATGACGCCTTCTACGGCACCGACGCGATCCCGCACGATCCGTCCGAGAGCGGCAAGGGCTACAACAAGGCGCGCGGCGACAAGGTGATCGCCAAGGCAAAAGCGTTCCTCGATGCCGCCGTGCCGCTGGCGACCGGCAGTCACACCGACGTCACCGCCTATAGCGTGGTCGCGGGCCAGCTCGCGGTGAAGCTGAAGAGCGGCAACGCCACCGCGCTGAAGAACGCCGCGCAATTCGCGGGCTTCCAGGGCGATGCAGCCGCACCGAGCGCGGTGCTGCTCGCCAACAACGGCCTGCATGTCGAAGTGAAGATCGACCGCACCAGCGCGATCGGCAAGGACGATCCGGCCGGCGTCGCGGACATGGTCATGGAGTCCGCGGTCTCCACGATTCTCGACATGGAGGACTCGGTCGCCGCGGTCGATGCCGAGGACAAGGTGCTGGTCTATCGCAACACGCTCGGCCTGATGAACGGCACGCTGTCGGCCGATTTCGAGAAGGGCGGCAAGACGCTGACGCGCTCGCTCAATGCCGACCGCAGCTACAAGACGCCTGACGGCAAGGGCGAGGTCAAGCTGCATGGCCGCAGCCTGCTCTTGATGCGCAATTGCGGTCACCACATGTTCACTGACGCGGTGCTGGACGAAAAGGGCGAGGAGATTCCGGAAGGCCTGCTCGACGCCGCCGTCTCCGGGCTTCTTGCCGTGCATGACTTGAAAGGCAACTCCAAGGTCAAGAACAGCCGCACCGGCTCGGCCTATATCGTCAAGCCGAAGATGCACGGCCCCGACGAGGTGTCGCTGACCTGCGAAATATTCGACCGCGTCGAGAAGATGCTGTCGCTGCCCGAGAACACGCTCAAGGTCGGCATCATGGACGAGGAGCGGCGCACCACCGTCAACCTCAAGGCCTGCATTCAGCACGCCTCCAAGCGCATCATGTTCATCAACACCGGCTTCCTCGACCGCACCGGCGACGAGATCCACACCTCGATGGAAGCGGGCCCGATGATCCGCAAGAACGAGATGAAGGCGCAGGCCTGGATCAAGGCCTATGAGGACTGGAACGTCGACATGGGCCTGACCTGTGGCCTGCCCGGCCATGCGCAGATCGGCAAGGGCATGTGGGCCGCGCCCGACAAGATGGCGGACATGCTTGCCCAGAAGCTCGCCCATCCGCAAGCCGGCGCCACCACCGCCTGGGTGCCCTCGCCGACCGCAGCCACGCTGCACGCGCTGCACTACCACCAGGTCAACGTCACCGCGCGGCAGCAGGAGCTGACCAAGGGCGGCCCCCGGGCAAAACTCTCCGACATCCTCACCATTCCGGTGTCGAAGTCGAACTGGGCGCCCGACGACGTCAAGCAGGAGATCGACAACAACTGCCAGGGCATTCTGGGCTATGTCGTGCGCTGGATCGACCAGGGCGTCGGCTGCTCCAAGGTGCCCGACATCCACGATGTCGGCCTGATGGAAGACCGCGCCACCTTGCGCATCTCCAGCCAGCACCTTGCCAATTGGCTGCATCAGGGCGTCATCACCGAAGCGCAGGTGATGGAATCGCTCAAGCGCATGGCGGTCGTGGTCGACAAGCAGAACGCCGGCGATACCATCTACAAGCCGATGGCGCCCGCCTTCGACGGCACAGCCTTCAAGGCCGCCTGCGACCTCGTCTTCAAGGGACGCGAGCAGCCGAACGGCTACACCGAATACATCCTCACCGCCCGCCGCCGCGAGGCCAAGGCTTCAGGCTAACAAGGCTTTAGGCTGACAAGGCTCGGGCTGACAGACTGACCTATCGGGCGAAACGTCGCGGCGCGCAGCGGAACGGCTGCGCGCCGCTGTCGTTGTAGGACCATCAACGCTTTAGGAGATGGTCATGGACTGGAATCGGATCGAAGGAAACTGGAAGCAGTTCAAGGGTTCCGCCAAGGAGAAATGGGGCAAGCTCACCGACGACGACCTCAACGTGATCGAGGGTCGCCGCGATCAGCTCGAAGGCCGGCTCCAGCAACGCTATGGCCTGGCCCGGGATCAGATCCGTCAGGATGTCGATGCCTGGCTCAAGTCGCTGCATTAGAGCTGGTCTCGTCACGAACCACAAAGGCCCCGGCCCATGCCGGGGCCTTTGTCGTGGCGGGATGGCTCGTGCACTCCCTCTCCCCGTTCTTACGGGAAGAGCGAGTGTTGAGGGGGCCGCATCCGCGAACTCGGTGAGCGCTCGACTCGCGGAGAACCCCCTCACCCGATCGCTTCGCGATCGACCTCTCCCCGCAAGCGGGGCGAGGTGAAGACCTAAAACACCGTCAGGTATTTCAGCAGCGACACGACGCCGATGATGATGACGACGACGCGCGCGATCTGCTTGGCGCGGCCGTCCATCGGCAACATGTTGATGAGGTAAAGCACGAGAATGACGACGAGAAAGGTGACGAGTCCGCCGACCAGCATCGCTAGGACCCCCCTTCAGGCCAATTACTGACGTGTCTTAACGCTCATCTCCCGCGCTGGTTCCATCGGAGCAACCCACTGCAACTTCTAGTAAATACGTACTTCTACGATCAACGGGGCCGCCTAAAACTTTACCCTTTTCCTTTCAGATGCAGACACCGTTTGGCCGTGAGCCGCAAACGGCATGCGATTGCCGATTCTTGCGTGCCCCTCTTTTCCGATGTTGCCGGGGCCACTTCACGAACTTTGCAATGGGAATTGGGGGACTTCGATGCTGAATCGTCTGACCGTATCCGCGCTGCTGAAGGCGGTGATCGCGATCACGTCGATCTGCGTGGTGATCGCGCTCTCGCTCACTGCCTACGAGTCGTGGGATCGCCTGAGGACCGCCAACCGCATCTCGCAGATCGCCGACACTTCCGCCGATCTGTTCAAGGCGATGCACAATCTGCGCACCGACCGCTCGACCACGTTCCGCCTCCTGAACGCGACCGAGCCGATGGACGGCGAGATCGAGAAATATCTGCGTGCCCTGCGTGGCGCCCAAATGCCCGCGATGGCGCGCGCGATCGAGCTGCTGCCGACCATGGACTTTCCGCAATCGGGCACACTGGTGCCGGAGCTCGCGCGCCTCCACAAGCTGCTGACCGAGGAGCAGAAGCAGTTCTGGGAGGATGTGGCCAAGTCCAAGGAGCAGCGCCGCGCCGGCCTGCCTAAGGAATATATGGAGACGACACAGGGCCTGCTCGACACGCTCGACAAGCTTTCGAACGTCCTGGCCGCCACCGTCAATCACCAGGATGCCGCGATCGACCAGCTACTGTCGATCAAGCAAAACGCCTGGCTGCTCCGCAACACCGCTGGTGAGGCGTCGCTGATCGTCTCGACCGGGCTTGCCGCCGGCAAGATCACGCCGGAAGGCCGCTACGCCTATACCCAACACGTCGGCGGCACCAGCGCGATGTGGAAGGCGCTGGATTTATCGACGTCCGGCATGCAGTTGCCGGCGGGGCTCGCCTCCGCGATGGCCTCTGCCAAGACCTCCTATTTCGAGCCGCAATATCTGGCCTTGCGCGACCGTCTCGCGGACGCGCTGGTCAAGGGCGAGAAGCCCGAGATGACAGCGAACCAATGGAGCCCGATCACGGTCGGCCGCATGGCGAGCGCGGTCGCAGTAGCAGAAGGTGCGCTCGATGCTGCCAAGGTCCATACGCAGGAACAGCGCGGCGCCGCACAGCGCGCACTGATCGTGCAGCTTACGCTGCTGGCGTTCGCCCTTGGGCTCGCCGTCGGCGCGATCATGCTGGTCAGCCGCCGCGTCATCACTCCGCTCAACACCATCCGGGACGCCATGCTGAAGGTCGCCGGCGGCGATCTTGCCGTCGACAGCGGCTATCTCGACCGCCAGGACGAGATCGGCGCGCTTGCCGGCGCGCTGGAGACCTTCAAGCAGCAGGCCAACGAGAAGCTCAAGATCGAGGCGCAGGAGCGCGAGCGCAATGTGGGCGCCTCCGCGCGCCAGCGCGCGGTCGAGGCCTATGTCGGCGAGTTCGAGGGCGCGGTGCGCAAGACGCTCGGCGAATTGAGCGACGCCTCCGGTGAAATGCGCAAGACCTCGGGCGATCTGTCCGCGGTGTCGCGCCAGACCAACGACCGCGTGCAGGTCGCCGGCAAGGCCTCCAATGACGCCTCGATGAGCGTCGACAGCGTCGCCGCCGCCGCCGAGGAGCTCAGCGCATCGATCAACGACATTAGCCAGCAGGCCGCGCATGCTGCAGGCATCGCCAGCCGCGCCGTGACCCAGGCGCGCGAGACCGACGGCACGGTGCAGGGACTTCAGAAGTCGGCCGGCCGCATCGGCGAGGTCGTCGGCCTGATCAACACCATTGCGCAGCAGACCAATTTGCTCGCACTCAACGCCACGATCGAGGCGGCCCGCGCCGGCGAAGCTGGTCGCGGCTTTGCCGTGGTGGCCTCCGAGGTGAAATCACTGGCGAGCCAGACGGCCAAGGCGACCGAGGAGATCTCCGAGCAGATCGCCGACATCCAGAAGGTCGCGGGCGACGCCATCAGCGCGATCCAGACCATCGGCGGCATCATCGGCGAAGTGAACGAAGTCGCGACCGCAATCGCCGCCGCCGTGCAGGAGCAGGGTGCGGCCACGCAAGAGATCACCCGCAGCACGCAATATGCGGCGCAGGGCACCAAGAACGTCTCGGACAACATCACCGGCGTCAAATCCGATGCGGACGCTGCTGCTGCCGCCGCCGACAACGTGAAGCAGGCCTCCGAGATGCTGGAGAGCCAGAGCCGCCAGCTCGGCCATGAGGTCAGCGACTTCCTCGGCAAGATCCGCGCGGCGTAAGGCACGCACGCAACCCCAGCGACGTCGTCCCGCGAAGGCAGGACGACGTCACGCCTATTCCTTCGCCACCACCGGCACCTGGCGGAATTTTGCGCGCACCGAGTCCGGCAGCGGCGAGAAGTTCATCGCGACGCCGCGGCGGTCGTTGGCATTGCGGCTGGCCACCACCAGGCCATCGGCGCCCGCGACGATGTCGCCCTTGCGCAAGGTGGGATCGTCCTCGACCTTGACCTGAGCGAGCCCGGCCGGATTCTTGCCGTTGCAGGTGCAGCCCGCGACGATCTCGTTGCGGTAGCGGAAGGCGTTCGGCAGGTCGGAATAGGATTTTCCGTTCTCCGTCGTGGCGTCGTCGATATTGCTGCCATAGACCAGCGAGGTCTCTGACGTCGGGCAGAAGCTCTTGCAGGATTGCGCCTTGCTTTCGGCATCGTTTCCCTGCGCCGGGAAATAGCGGCCGTCGCAGCCGCGCACGCAATAGGCCGTGCCGCCGCCATAAGAAGCTCGCTGGCGCGGCGTGTCGTAGCGCGGCATGTCGTCATTCGGGAACGGCATGCGGATCTCCGGCGCCGTCCGGCCGCGGAAGCCGCCGAACAGGGCCGAGAAAAAGTCCTCCGCATGCGCCGACGGCGTCAGCGCGAGGCCGAAGGAGGCGACGGCGAAAAACGCCGCCGCGCCACCGGCCAGTTTACAGATCGAACGTCTCTTCATGTGACCTCGCTCAACTCCTAGTTTACGGCCGACGTCGAAATGTTCAGCGCCTGCCCGCCCGAGGGCAGCGTCGTGACCGGCTGGCGCTTGCGCACGGAATCCCCGCCTCTCGCCATCAGCGGCGCGTTCTTCGGCAGCACCACGACCCTGGCCCCGACATCGACGCGGCTAAACAGGTCGGTGACGTCCTCGTTGGTCATGCGGATGCAGCCGGACGAAACGAACTTGCCGATGGTGGTGGGATCGTTGGTGCCGTGGATGCGATATTCGCTCGAACCGAGATACATCGCGCGCGCACCGAGCGGATTGCCGGGACCGCCAGCGACGAAGCGCGGCAGATAGGGCTGGCGCGCGATCATCTCGGCCGGCGGATGCCAGTCCGGCCATTCCGCCTTGCGGCTGACGCTCTGCACGCCCGACCACGTGAAGCCCTCGCGCCCGACACCGACGCCATAACGGATGGCGCGGCCCTGGCCGAGCACGTAGTAAAGATAAGTGTTGTTGGTATCGATGACGATGGTGCCGGCCGGCTCGCTCCGGTCGAAGCTGACAATCTGCTTACGCAGGCGATCGGGCAGCGCGGCATCCTCGTCGGAGACCTGCGACTCCTGACTCACATAGCCTTGGCTTGCGTAGCCTTGGCTTGCGTAGCCTTGGCTTGCGTAGCCTTGGCGTGCGTAGCCTTGGCGTGCGTAGCCTTGGCGTGCGTAGCCTTGGCGTGCGTAACCTTGGCTTACATAACCCTGGCTTGCATAACCCTGCGAATAGCCCTGATCCTGCGGATAGGTATAGGTATAGCCTAGGGTCTGCGCGCTAGCGGCGCCGAAAGGCACGGCCAGCAAAGCGGTCGTGAAGGCGAAAGCGGTGATGCGGCGCGGCGAAAAGCGGCGTCGGACTGCGGAGAACTTTGTCATGTGCTGCCCCGTTGGATGCCTGCATCAGCCTGCATCAGGGTGATGCGCTGGTCCGATAAACGCGCTCGAGCCGCTCCAAGTTCCGCGGCGAGATGCGGCAGCCACGTCACAGTCAAGCGAGCGTCTCTTCACGAAGCCGCGATGGAACCGGCGGCGGGTTCGTACGTTTCTCCTCCCACTAATGGGCGCGCGGACCGAACGCTTCCGTGCCGGAGAGGTATTGTGCGCGTCCTTCCCAGTGAACGTATGATTCCCGGCAACAGCGAAGGCACACCGCTTCCCGAGAGCCACGGCGAACTTCCGCCAGTGATCCGGCGCACTGAATTCGTCGCCTTTTCGCTCGCCGGATTGCTCATCATCGCCGTCGTCGCTGTGCTCTATGTCGGAAAGGCGTTCTTCCTGCCTGTCGTGATGGCCTTCGTCACCGGCACGATGCTCTCGCCGGCTGCAACCTTCCTGGAGGAGCGGAAAGTGCCGCGCGGGCTCGCCGCGGCCTTGATCGTGATCGCGGTGACCGTCGTGGTCGGTTTCGCCGTCGCGCTGATCGCCTCACCGGTGATGGAATGGAGCTCGCGCCTGCCCGAACTCGGCGCGCAATTGAAGGACAAGCTGCACGTGTTCGACCGGCCGCTGGCGCTGTGGCGGGAGCTGCAGACCATGGTCGGCGGCTCGGAGGGGCTGCCCAATTTTCAGATGCCGAAATTCGAATGGGTGCAGCCGGCGCTGGAATTCTTGTCGCCGACCTTCACCGAATTCGTGCTGTTCTTCGTCACCCTCATCCTGTTCATCGCGAGCTGGCGCGACCTGCGCCGCGCGATGATCATGACCTTCAGCGATCGCGACGCCCGGCTGCGCACGCTTCGTATCCTCAACGAGATCGAGGTCAATCTCGGCAACTATCTTCTGACCGTGACCGTCATCAATGTCGGCGTCGGCGTCGGCGCGGGCCTCGTCTGCGCGCTCACCGGCATGCCCAATCCCGCCGGCCTCGGCGCCCTCGCGGCCACCCTCAACTTTATCCCGATCATCGGGCCGGTTGCGATGTTCGCCATTCTGGTCGTGGTAGGACTGGTCACTTTCCCGACCATTGGAGGTGGCCTGATGGCGGCGCTTGCCTTTGGCGGCCTCACCTTCCTGGAGGGACACTTTGTCACGCCAACCATCATCGGCCGGCGGCTGGAGCTCAATGCGCTCGCCGTGCTGCTGGCGCTGGCATTCTGGACCTGGCTGTGGGGCCCGATGGGCGCGTTCCTGTCGTCGCCGCTTCTGATCGTCGCGCTGATCCTGAAGGAGCATCTGCTGCCGACGGATTCGCCGCAGCTCCCGCAGGCCTGACCGGTTTCCCACAACGGAACTTACCCTGCGACGAAACGTTTTCCGGCTATCTCAGCCGTCAACAGTTCGGAGCTCCTGATGTCCACGACCAATGCCGAAGCCGGGATGAGAGACTGGACCGACAAAGCCACCAGAGAACGCCTCGAGAAGGATGTAGCAGCCGTGAAAAGCGATATCGCCGCCCTCACCGATCAGATCACCGACGCGCTCAATACCTTTGCTAATTCCTCCAGCAAGCAGGCCCGCCGCGGCTACCGCCAGGCGCGCGAGAACGTGGATTCCGCGATCGACGACATGTCGGAGCGCGGCGGCGCGATGTTTGACGCGGCACAGGAGGCCTACGGGTCGATCGAGGAGACGCTGGAGGACGCGATCACGCAGCGGCCGCTCGCGACCGTCGGGCTTGCGCTCGGCATCGGCTTCCTGATCGGCGCCGCCTGGCGCCGCTGATGTCGCGAACGGATTTTGAGACGCCGGCGCTGCGGCGCCGGCGGTGCCGGTTTGTGACGATTCGGCTTGTGGGGGTTTGAGGAGCAAGGCCATGTTTCAGCGCATCATCGACGGGATCAGTGCATCCACCGGCACGACTGTGCGGCTGACCTCATTGGCAGCGGGCGCGGCGTTCGCACTCTTCATCACCACGTGCTTCCTGTGCGCGGCGGCCTTCATCTCGGTGCTGGAAAAATACGGTCCGGTGCAGGCCTGCCTCGCCGGTGCCGGCGTTTTCTTTCTGCTGACCCTGACCGCGGCAGCGAGCTATTGGGCCTACAAGCGGCAGTTGCGCAAGCAAGCTCACATCGCAGCCGAGCGCGCCGCGAAGTCGGCCGCGCAGAGCATGCTCACGGACCCCATGCTGCTCGCCACGGGTCTCCAGATCGTTCGCGCCATCGGGATCAAGCGGCTGTTGCCGATCCTGGCGGTCGGCGGCGTCGCCCTCGGAATCATGGCGAGCCGCGCCGGCGTACCCGACGAGGCGTCGGCTGAACCTGCCGAGTAGCGGCTAGCGCGGGTTCAAAAACTTCGTCCTAAGTCCTGCGAGCGCATCGATCGGAATTCGGCACCGGCGGCGCCGCGCCAATTTTGCGCCGTCCGACGCAATTGTCCTCTATCACGCAAACGCTACTCGGATAGGCAGGCGGTTGCCGCTAAAAGCAGCGCCCCTGATTCCAAAAGCCATTTTTTCGATGAAACCGTCCGTCAAGGCGAACCTCGCCGCATTCAATCACGACGCCCGCCTCTATTTGACGCTCGGCATCGCCAACTGGTCGATTTTCGTCGACCACATCCCGAACAACGTCGTCAATTTGCTGACGCTGCGAAATTTCGGCTTCAGCGGCGCCGCAGACCTGTTCGTGTTCGTGGCCGGCTATGGCATGGCCATCATTCACGGCAAGATCGCGCTGGAGCGCGGTTACGTCGTCGCAGCGACGCGTATCTTCCAACGCGTCTGGCGGCTCTATGCCGCCTATGTCGTTCTGTTCGTGATCTACATCGACGCCATCGCCTATGTCGCCTCGCAATCGATGGCGCCGGAGATCATCCACGAATACAACATCTCGGGGATCATCGAGCATCCGCTGCGCATCCTGGTCCGCGGACTGGTACTTCAGGAAGAGCCGCTGAACCTCGATCTCCTGCAATTGATGATCCCGCTGATGGCGCTCCTTCCGTTCGCGCTGTGGGGGCTGTTGCGGCGTCCGAACCTGACGCTGGCTGCATCGGTCGCCCTGTACTTCGCGGCGCGCTGGTTCGACTGGAATTTCCGGGTCTATCCGGACCAGGAGTGGACCTTCAACCCGTTCTGCTGGCAGATGCTGATGGTGCTGGGCGGCTGGTTCGCCGTGACCGGTGCGTCGGGCCGCGCCCTGCATGGCCTGTCCTGGTTGCGCGTGCTTGCAGGCGCCTATCTCGTATTCGCGATGGCGATCACGCTGATGCGCCACTCGCCGGCGCTTGCCGCCTACTTGCCGGATATCGTGCTCAACAACATCACGCCGACCGACAAGGAAAATCTCGCGCCCTATCGCGTGGTCCACTTCCTCGCGCTCGCTTTCCTCGCGACACATCTCGTCCCGGCCGATCATCCCGGCCTGCAATGGAGATCGCTACAGACGGTCATCAGATGTGGCGAGGAATGGCTCGCGGTGTTCTGCGTCGGCGTGTTCCTGTCCTTCACCGGCCATCTCATCCTGATCACCGGCCCCAATCTGGTGGTGATGCAGATCGCCGTGAGTCTGGCTGGCTTCGCGGCGATGGCCGCGGTCGCATATTACATCGCATGGTCGAAGCGGCAGGACCTGCCCGCGGCCTTGCGGCAGCGGGCCTAGCCTCGGCACCTTCCGATTCCGCTAGGCCGGCCATCACGGCTGCGCTATGCGGGAGCGGGAGCGGATTGCGCGAGGAGGCCGGGCGTGGTGATGGCGAATGGCGGGGGTGAGGGAGCCGACAGCGCGCCCCGGCGCGGCCGGCCAAGGTCGATCGAGACCACCAACGCCATTCTCGAAAGCGCCTATGCGCTGATGGCCGCGACCGGCCTTGCCGCCACCACCATCGACGCGGTTGCGCGGCACTCCAGCGTCTCCAAGATGACGATCTACAAATGGTGGCCGTCCCGCGAGGCACTGCTGATCGACGCCTTCCTCCACCATGCCGCGCAGATGCTGCCGATACCGCCGGCGAGTTCCGGCAGCCCCGCCGCACGCGCACGCCGCCATGCCGCGGCCTATGCCGAAGCGCTCCAGGGCGAGTTCGGCAAGGTCCAGCTCGCCGTGATCTCCGAATGCATTTCCAAGACCGGGTCCGCCGAGCTGTTCTACGCCCGCTATCTGCAATTCCGCCGCGACGCGCTGGTCGAGATGATCGCCGCGGGGCAGAACGAGGGCAGCATTCTGGCGGAGGGGCCGCCCGAGGATCTCTACGACGCGATCTATGGCGGCCTGTTCTACCGCTACGTCTTCGGCATCGCGCCGATCACGCCGGCCTACGCACGGAATCTGGTTGACCTCGTGCTGCGACCGAAGCGCTAAAGCATGATCCGGAAAAGTGCGAAGCGGTTTTCCGAAAAGATCATGCTCAAACAACAACCTAAAGCGCGATAATGATTCATCCTCATCTCATCGCGCTTTAGAGCGTTTTCGAGCGAAGTGGATACCGGTTCGCGTGAAGAAAACGCGTCAAAACAAGAATCTAGAGCTTCGAATTACCGCGCCGGCCGGATCGGTGCTGAAAGCTTGTCAGTGCGGTCGCGCTCGGTCATGTCCTCGACGGTCTCCATCGGCGCGATCAGCTCGTAGACATAGGAGACGTCGGTGAAATAGCGCTTGGCGGTGCCGCCGAGCGCCTCGGGCGCGACGCGGTCGAGCAGGATCAGGCCGAAATCGGAATCGGGGCGGCGCGTCGCCTCGCTGGTGTTGAACTCCTCCCAGCGGAAATGGAAGACCTCGCCGGTCCCCTCGCTCGTCACGGTCCAATTGGCTGTGATGTTCGGATGCTTGCCGACCAGCGACAGGCCCTCGTCGGAGTGCGAGGCGAGCTCGAAGAAGAGCAGCGACAGGCTTTGCGCCGCGCGCGCGCTGACTGCGATATCAGGACCGGTGACGGCGATGCGGTCGGCGTGCGGGATGGCGCGCGCCTCGAACAGGCCCTTCAGTTTGACGCCCTGCCACTGGCTCTCGCTGAGCAGCGAGACGACGTTGGACATGGCGTGGATGCGGCCGATCAGGAGCTCGCGCGCGATGTCCATGTCGGAGCCATGGCGCAGCGTGCGCGTCACGATCGACTGGATCACCGCCAGGATGTTCTTGACCCGGTGGTTGAGCTCGTCGATCACCGCCGTCAGCCGGCGCTCGAAGCCGATTCTGACCTGGATTTCCCGGCTGAGCCGCAAATTGTTGTAGGCGACATAGCCGAACAGGCCGCACACCATCGCGGTGATCGCAAAGCCGATCGCCGCCACGATGATCGCAGTCTGCTCGGCGCGACGCGCCGAGTTGGTCTTGGCGTAATAGCCGAGCTGCCAGTCGCGACCACCGAAGCTCACCGTGCGCGTCGCCGACGGCGCCGGTCCGTCCGCCTCCGTCATGCGGGCCGAGACCACGCCTTGATCATTGGCGACGAGTTCACCACCCTCCCTGCGCGGATCCTTCAGCGCGACCGCAAACAGCGACATGTCGTCGTTGGTCAGCATCAGGGAGGCGAGCTCGTAGGAGAATGTGATGAAGCCCGCCGGCTCCGTCGCGCCCTCGGGGATGACGGGAGCGGCCACGATGATGCCCATCGGCCCGCCGACGCGCAGGAGAGGAACGGGTTCTGAGGCAACCGACCTCTTCTCCACTCTGGCGCGCATCAGCATGGCGCTGCGCACCTGATCCTGGTCGTAGCTGCGGCCGGGCAGCGCCTTGGTCTCGTTGCTGCGCGGCTCGAGGTCCATCAGCACGTCGATCGGCTGGGTGACATCAGCCGGGTCGATCGGCTTGTCGTCATAGGTGCGGATCTGCGGATTGGGGAAGCCGGCGCTCGCGATGGCGGCCTGCGCTGCGGCAAGCTCGTTCGGCTTCAGGCGGGCGACCCAGCCCGCCACCACGAAATCGGTCTTGAAGGCGTAGATGGCCGAGCGCAGCGGCTCGAGCATGTTTGGCTTGAGCACCGACGGCGTCCGGAACAGGCCGGAGGCAACCCGCGCGAGCAGTTCGCGCTCGGTGAGCCGGTCCTGGACCAGGCTCGCATGGACGTCGATTGCGCGCGCCAGCGCGATCCGGTCCAGCGCCAGCTCCTGGTCGTGGACGCGATAGGCCGCAAGCCCGGAGAGCAGGGCTCCGAGCAGAGCGATGAAGCCGATGATAAAACCCAGCCGGACCACGCGACTACTCAGGCGAAAGCAGGAGGTCGGCAATAAACACGGAGCATATTAACGCCGATCGAACGGCCATGTGCCGAAACAGGGTGAACCCCGGTGGCGGTGATAATGAAGGAGGAGGCATCAGTACGCAACTTGGGTCGCCTGAAAAGCTTAATCCGCCCGGACGATGGTCTGGCCGGGATGGGTTCGCTCCCGGGGACCGGAGGTTATCAATCGCCGTGTCCGAAATTTGTTCCGTTAATGGTTTCTGCCCAGGGCGTTAACGAAGAGAAACGCCTGCGTTAAGTCGTCGCGTCGGTCAGCTGTCCCGTTTCAAGCCGCCTTTGGCCTCGATGAAGCCGATGATGCGATCGAGCCCCTGGCTCTTCTTCAGGTTGGTCATGACGAACGGACGCTCGCCGCGCATGCGCCTGGCGTCCGTCTCCATCTTTTCCAGGGAGGCGCCGACATGGGGCGCCAGGTCGATCTTGTTGATGACAAGGAGGTCGGACCGGGTGATGCCCGGGCCGCCCTTGGACGGGATCTTGTCGCCGGCCGCCACGTCGATGACGTAAATGGTGAGGTCGGCGAGCTCCGGGGAAAAAGTGGCAGCGAGGTTATCACCGCCGGACTCGATCAGCACGAGATCGAGCCCGGGAAACTTGGCGCGCATGTCCGCCACCGCAGCGAGATTCATCGAGGCATCCTCGCGGATCGCGGTGTGCGGACAGCCGCCGGTCTCGACCCCGGCGATGCGGTCAGGCGTCAGCGAGCCTGAGCGCACCAGGAATTCGGCATCCCATTTGGTGTAGATGTCGTTGGTGATCGCGGCGATGTCATAACGCTCGCGCATGGTCTTGCAGAGCAGATCCATCAGCGCGGTCTTGCCCGATCCGACCGGACCGCCGATGCCCACACGCAAGGGGCCGTGAGATTTGGACATCTAATTCGCTCTCTCTTAACGTCGTCCCGGCGAAGGCCGGGACCCATAGCCACCGAACTCAGTTGATGTGGCGGGCTGTGGCCGCATCCCTCCATCGCCACAAAGATTCGTGGTTGTGGGTCCCGGCCTTCGCCGGGACGACGGAGTGAAGCCCGTGTTCACGACCTGAACAGCCGCGTGTACTGCGTCTCGTGCCGCAGGCTGGCGAGGTCGGCGCGAAACGTCGCGCCACCGAGGTCGTCCAATGTCGCATTCAGCGCACGATTGGCAGTCGCGGCGACCGCGGCTTCCAGCCTCACCAGTACACGCTGGCTGTCGGTCTGGCCGAGCGGAACGAGGCGGCTGGCCGCCGAAATCCAGTTCGAGACCAGCGCATGCAGAAAGCCGTGCAGCGTCGGCGCCAGCGGGACGCCGTGCACCGCGGCAACGACGCCGACCGCCACAGGGTAGACCAGCGGCGTGCGGCATGCCGCAATCATGGCATCCAGGCCGTCGGCATCCCAAGCGGCGCGGGCGATGTCGATGAAGGCACGGCCCTGCGAAGTCGTCTCCAGTTGCCGCTCGCGCGACGGCACGAAGGCTGCGGCAAGCTCGGCGATATCGCTCAAGGTGGCGTCCTCGCCCACTTCAGTGGCGCGATGGGCGTGGACCAGAAACGTCGCGTCGCAGAAGCCCGAGCCATCGCGGAGCATCGCATCGAGCCAGTCCGCCAGCGATGCGGTGTCGGTGATATCGCCGGCCTCGACCGCCCATTCGAGGCCGCTGGAGTAGGAAAAGCCGCCGACGGGAAACGCCGGCGACAGCCAGGTCATCAGCCGGTACAGCGCCGCCGCCTCGCGCTCCGCGAGATCACCGGCGCTGACCGGCTCATTTGTGGTCATGAGCATGCTTGTGGCCGTGGTGATGATCGGGATGGTCGCAATGCTCGTCGTGGTGATGATGGTGATCGTGACCATGGTCATGCGCAGCATGATCATGCTGGTGGTGATCATGGTGATCGTGGCCGTGATCGTGATGATGCCCGTGATCGTGATGCGCGTGGTCGTCGTGCCCATGTGCATGGCCGGCATCGGCATAGGCGCCGCCTTCGGGATCGAATGGCGCCTCGATCTCGATCACGCGCGCACCGAGGCCCTTCACCATGGCTTCGATGACGTGGTCGCGGCGGATGCGCAGGCCCTTGGCCATGATCTGCGTCGGCAGATGGCGATTGCCGAGATGCCAGCCGACGCGGATGAGGTGGTGCGGATCGTGGCCGCGGATCTCGAGCAGCGGCTCGGGCGCGGCGACCACCTCGACCAGCCGGCCGTCCTCCAACACCAGCGCGTCGCCGCCGCGCAGCGCGACGGCATTCTCCAGGTCGAGCAGGAACTCGAGCCCCCGCGTCCCCGTCATCGCCATGCGGCGGCGGTGCCGATCGTCGAAATCGAGCACGACCGTATCCGCCGGCGCTTCCGTGAAGCGGTGTTGTCCCCTGACCTGCGTCGCCCGGATCATGCGCTTTTACCCCGTTACCGTGTCTCGACCTTCTCGGGCGTGATCACTTCGATCTTCGGCGGTGCCGTGAAACACTTCACCGCGACGCGGCCAAACGTCTTCATGTGCTCCTGGCCGCGATGCGGCACCAGCGCCTCGGCATTCTCCCACTGCTCGACGAACACCATCTTGGCGGGATCAGTGACGCTCTCGTGCAGATCATAGGCGATATTGCCGGGCTCTTTCCGCGTCTCCTTGATGCAGGCGGTGGCGGCTGCAATGAATTCGGCGCGCGTTTCGGGCTTGATGGTCAAGGTGGCAACGACGTAGATCACGAGAAATCCTCCCGGCTTTTCTTCTGGGCTTCAGATACCGGGCGGGACATTAGACCAGGCGGGATCGAACGCAAAACCGTAAATCCGTTCCCCGGACGCGCCGGGGAGACGTGTCGAGGCGCTATTTCAGTACATGAAATATCGCTGCGCCATCGGCAGCACCTCGGCCGGCGCGCAGGTGAGCAGCTCGCCGTCGGCGCGCACCTCATAGGTCTCCGGATCGACCTCGATATTGGGCGTAGCGTCGTTGTGGATCATGCTCTTCTTCGAGATTTTTCCACGGGTGTTCTGGACCGCATAGAGCTTCTTGTCGATGCCGAGTTTTCGCGCCAGCCCGCCGGTGATCGCAGCCTTCGAGGTGAACACCACGGACGATGCGGTGCGCGCCTTGCCGAAGGCGCCGAACATCGGCTGGTAATGCACCGGCTGCGGCGTCGGGATCGAGGCGTTGGGATCGCCCATCGGGGCGGCGACGATCATGCCGCCCTTGACGATGCAGTCCGGCTTGACGCCGAAGAAGGCCGGCGACCACAGCACGAGATCGGCGAGCTTGCCCTTCTCCACCGAGCCGATCAGTTTCGACACGCCGTGCGCAATGGCCGGATTGATCGTGTACTTGGCGATGTAGCGCTTGACGCGGAAATTGTCGTTGTCCTTGCCCTTGTCCTGCGGCAGCGATCCACGCTGCTTCTTCATCTTGTCGGCAGTCTGCCAAGTCCGGATGATGACTTCGCCCAGACGCCCCATCGCCTGCGAGTCCGAAGAGATCATCGAGAGCGCGCCGAGATCGTGCAGGATGTCTTCGGCCGCGATGGTCTCCTTGCGGATACGGCTCTCGGCGAAGGCGAGGTCTTCCGCGATCGAGGGATCGAGGTGGTGGCACACCATCAGCATGTCGAGATGCTCGTCGAGGGTGTTGCGGGTGAAGGGCCGCGTCGGATTGGTCGAGGACGGCAGCACGTTCTTCAGGCCCGCGACCTTGATGATGTCAGGCGCGTGGCCGCCGCCGGCCCCCTCGGTGTGGAAGGCGTGGATGGTGCGGCCCTTGAAGGCCTTGATGGTGTCCTCGACGAAGCCGGATTCGTTCAGCGTATCGGTGTGGATCATCACCTGGATGTCGTAATCGTCGGCCACCGACAGGCAGTTGTCGATCGCAGCCGGCGTCGTGCCCCAGTCCTCGTGCAGCTTCAGTGCGCAGGCGCCGGCTTTGATCATCTCGACCAGCGCAGCGGGCCGCGAGGCGTTGCCCTTGCCGGAAATGCCCAGATTGACCGGGAAGGCGTCGAACGACTGGATCATCCGCCCCATGTGCCACGGCCCCGGCGTGCAGGTGGTGGCGAAGGTGCCGTGCGAGGGACCGGTGCCGCCCCCTAACATCGAGGTGACGCCGGACATCAGCGCGTGCTCGATCTGCTGCGGGCAGATGAAATGGATGTGGCTGTCGAAGCCGCCGGCGGTGAGGATCTTGCCTTCGCCCGCGATCACGTCGGTGCCGGGGCCGATGATGATGGTGACGCCCGGCTGGATGTCGGGATTGCCGGCCTTGCCGATCGCGGCGATCATGCCATCCTTGATCGCGACGTCGGCCTTCACGATGCCCCAGTGATCGACGATCAGCGCATTGGTGATGACGGTATCAGCCGCGCCCTGCCGGTTGGTGACCTGCGACTGCCCCATGCCGTCGCGGATCACCTTGCCGCCTCCGAACTTCACCTCCTCGCCGTAGGTGGTGAAATCCTTCTCCACCTCGATGATGAGATCGGTGTCGGCCAGCCGCACCCTGTCGCCGGTGGTCGGCCCGAACATGTCGGCATAGACGGAACGCTTTATTTTGACGGACATCACAAGCCCCGTTTGCGTTTGAATTTTGGATCGGTGCTCACAGCGAGGCCCTCGCTGTGAGCACCATGTCGTCGAATGCCGTATCGAGCCAGGCGGCACCGCCGCGACAGCCCGCGACCACCTGCTCGGCCCAGCCGGCATAGTCGGCGAGGTCATCGCGCTCCTCGGCGGTCGGATCGGAATGAATGCGTGCGCCGATGTTGCTGATCTTGTCGGCGATCTTGATCAGCTTAGCGCTCGCCGATTTCTTCGGTGCATCGACGATCTGCCGGCGCCGTCGCTCGGGTTTGGGCAGGCGCATGTCGTCGGTGCATTCAACGACGAGGGAGGCAACACGTTCAGAGAACTTCTCCGCGAGCTCCTCGCACGTGGTGTCGGTGTCCTCGATCGAGTCATGCAGCCAGCCGGCTGCGACCAGCTCGGCATCGGCGCCATCGGTCGCGGTCGCAAGCAGGTTCGCGACCTCGGCGAGGTGGTTGATGTAGGGCTCATGACCGCGGCCCTTGCGCGCCATCCCGTTATGCCGGCGCGCGGCGAGTTCGGCGGCTTCGGAGACGAGGCGGACGGGTGACAGCATGGCAAAGACCTCCGTTTTCGTCTCAACCGTGCCGCGCCGCGCTCGTTCCTGTGGAGTTCACAGCTTCCCCATCACGTCGCCGCGGAAGCCGTAGATGGTCTTCTTGCCGGCCACCGCGACAAGCTGGACGTCGCGGGTCTGGCCGGGCTCGAAGCGGACGGCGGTGCCGGCGGCGATGTCGAGGCGCATGCCGCGGGATTTCTTGCGGTCGAACTTCAGCGCCGGGTTGGTCTCAAAGAAATGGTAGTGCGAACCGACCTGGATCGGGCGGTCGCCGGTGTTGGCGACCGTCAGCGTCACGGTCTTGCGGCCGGCATTGAGCTCGATCTCGCCGTCCTGGATGAAGAGTTCGCCGGGAATCATGCTCTCGCTCCTACCTGATCGGCTCGTGCACGGTGACGAGCTTGGTCCCGTCCGGAAACGTCGCCTCGACCTGGATGTCGTGGATCATCTCGGAAATGCCGGGCATCACCTGGTCGCGGGTGAGGACCTGCGCGCCTGACTGCATCAGCTCGGCGACGGTGCGGCCGTCGCGCGCGCCTTCGAGGATGAAATCGGAGATGAGCGCGATCGCCTCGGGATGGTTGAGCTTGACGCCGCGATCGAGCCGGCGGCGCGCCACGATGGCCGCCATCGAGATCAGAAGCTTGTCCTTTTCGCGGGGAGACAGGTTCATTGCGAAATCTCTTCCGTTCAACTCATCAGTTCAGCCACAACCGCGGCAGAGCCGCACCGGTGCGCGCCAGCACGGTCATCATGTCGGCGCGTAAGCACGCCGCATCTTGGGCACAGAACCGAGCCATTGCAAAGCCATTCCAGGCGGATATCCCGACCTCACCGGCGAAGGATTCCGAAGCTTCCCGGATGCGCTCGATCAATGCCTCGTCGCCGGGCACGATCAGCGCCGTGCCGATCGCGGCGCCGCCCTTCGCCACCGCCGATCGCCCAAGTTTTGCGCCGATATTGCCGTCGAGCCTGATAGTTTCGGCGAACACCAGCTTGCCGCCACGACGCAGCCGCCAGCGATCGACGAACTCGCCCTGCTCCATCCGTTCGCCCATGGCGATACGACCGAATACGACGATCTCGCAAAGCAGGAGTGAAGCCGTCTCATCGAGCGCGATGTCGAAGCTACGATGGACACGGGCGCGATCGAACAGGATCGTCTCTTGCGGCAGCCAGCCGAGATGTGCACCCGCGGCGACCTTTAGCGCGATATTGAGCTCTGCCGTCTGCCCCGGCGCGCGATAGACCTTTTCTGCGGCCGCCGTAGTCAACGTCAGCCGGGCGGCATCAGCGGCCGTGATCTCGATGTCGAAGCGATCGCCGCCGGCGACACCACCGGCCGTATTGACGAACACGCCGGACAAGCCCTCGTCCTCCGGCGAAGGAAAGCGCACGCGCAAGGAGCCGGACTCATGCAAGGTCCCCCGACGCGTCACGCCATCGCGCGCGTGGACGTCGAAGCGCACTGCGCCGCGGGCGCGGTTGGCTTCAAACACCGAAGAGGTCGTTAAAACGTCGCTGCGCATCCGTCTCCCCAGCCGGCCGCGGCAGAAATTTTGGGATTACAGCGCCATCTGGCGGCTGATTTCGGCCGGGTCGAGATTGGAGCGGTCGCAGGTGAACTTCACCGCGCCGCGATCCATCACCGCAAAACTGTCGCCGAGTTCGCAGGCAAAGTCGAGATATTGTTCGACCAGCACGATGGCGATGCTGCCGAGGTTGCGCAGGTACGAGATGGCACGGCCGATGTCCTTGATGATCGAGGGCTGGATGCCTTCGGTCGGCTCGTCCAGCAGCAGCAGCTTTGGCCGCATCACCAGCGCGCGGCCGATCGCGAGCTGTTGCTGCTGGCCGCCGGAGAGATCGCCGCCGCGCCGGCCGAGCATGGATTGCAGCACCGGGAATAGCGAGAACACGTCGTCGGGGATGTGCCTGTCCTCGCGCTTGAGCGGGCCGAATCCGGTCTTGAGGTTCTCCTCGACCGTCAGAAGCGGAAATATCTCGCGGCCCTGCGGCACGAAGCCGATGCCCTTGCGCGCGCGTTCATAGGGCTTCAGGCCCGTGATGTCGCTGCCGTCGAGCACGATCGCGCCCGACGAGATCGGGTACTGGCCGACCATGGCACGCAAGAGCGAGGTCTTGCCGACGCCGTTGCGTCCGAGCACGCAGGTCACCTTGCCGGGTTCGGCCGCGATCGAGACGCCGCGCAGCGCCTGCGCCGCGCCGTAGAACAGGTTGATATCCTTGACCTCAAGCATGGCTCAGCGTCCCAGATAGACTTCGATGACCCGCTCGTTGGACGAGACCTGGTCGATGGTGCCTTCCGCAAGCACGGTACCCTCGTGCAGGCAAGTGACCTTGACGCCGAGCTCGCGCACGAACGTCATGTCGTGCTCGACCACCATCACGGTGTGGGTCTTGTTGATCTCTTTCAGCAGCTCGGCCGTGAGATGGGTCTCGACGTCGGTCATGCCGGCGACGGGCTCGTCGACCAGCAGCAGTTTCGGATCCTGCGCAAGCAGCATCCCGATCTCCAGCCACTGCTTCTGGCCGTGGCTGAGGCTGCCGGCGTGACGGTTGCGGGCGTCGGTGAGGCGGATCGTCTCCAGCACCTTGTCGATGCGTTCGGACTCCGCCCTGCTGCCGCGCCAGAACAACGTGCCCTTGACGCTATGATCGACATTGAGCGCGAGCAGCAAATTGTCCTGCACGGTCTGGCTCTCGAACACCGTCGGCTTCTGGAATTTGCGGCCGATGCCGAGCTCGGCGATACGGGTCTCGTCCAGCCGCGTCAGATCGGTGACGCCGTCGAACAGCACCGTGCCTTCGTCCGGCTTGGTCTTGCCGGTGATGATGTCCATCATCGTGGTCTTGCCGGCGCCGTTCGGGCCGATGATGGCCCGCATCTCGCCGGGTTCGAGCGTCAGCGACAGATTATTGATGGCGTGGAAGCCGTCGAACGAGACGTGCACGCCGTCGAGATAGAGCATTGCGGAGGTCGCGCGGGTGTCCATGACGTTCATCGCGCTACTCCGCCATCTTGGGTTCGGTGACGCCGTCTTCGGCCGCGGCGCTCGCCGTCGTCGCAGCGGCGCGCTTTTCCTTTGACGAGTCCCACCAGGCATTGAAGGTGCCGACGATGCCCTTGGGCAGCAGCAGCGTCACCAGGATGAACATCGCGCCGAGCATGAAGAGCCAGTAGGGCGCGAGCATGCCCGAGGTGAAGACCGTCTTGGCGTAGTTGACGACGACGGCGCCGAGTGCCGCGCCGACCAGCGTGCCGCGGCCGCCGACAGCGACCCAGATCACCGCCTCGATCGAATTGCCCGGCGCGAATTCGGACGGGTTGATGATTCCGACCTGCGGCACATAGAGCGCACCGGCAACGCCGGCCATGCAGGCCGACAGCGTGAACACGAACAGCTTGTAGGATTCGACGCGGTAACCGAGGAACCGGCTGCGCGATTCCGCGTCGCGGATTGCGATCAGGACCTTGCCGAGCTTGGAGGACACCACGGAGCGGCAGATCAGGAAACTCGCGATCAGCGCCAGGCAGCTCAGCGCGAACAGCGCAGCACGGGTGCCCTCGGCCTGCACGTTGAAGCCCAAAATGTCCTTGAAGTCGGTCAGGCCGTTGTTGCCGCCAAAGCCGAAATCGTTGCGGAAGAAGGCGAGCAGCAGTGCATAGGTCATCGCCTGCGTGATGATCGACAGATACACGCCGGTGACCCGCGAGCGGAAGGCGAGCCAGCCGAAGCCGAAAGCGAGCAGGCCGGGCACGAACAGCACCATCAGCGCCGCAAACCAGAACATGTCGAAGCCGAACCAGTACCAGGGCAGCTTCGAATAGTTCAGGAACACCATGAAGTCGGGCAGGATCGGATTGCCGTAGACGCCGCGGGTGCCGATCTGCCGCATCAGATACATGCCCATGGCGTAGCCGCCGAGCGCAAAGAAGGCGCCGTGGCCGAGCGAGAGGATTCCGCAATAGCCCCAGATCAGGTCGATCGAAAGCGCGAGAATGGCGTAGCAGACATATTTGCCCCAGAGCGCGACCAGATAGGTCGGCACCTGCAGGAACGAGCCCGCGGGCAGCAGCAGGTTGGACAGCGGGATGAGGATGCCGCAGGCCGCGACGACGGCAAGGAAGATCGTCGCGCCGCGGTCCAGCGATCGCGTCAGCATGTGAGGGGTCATGCTTCCACCCCACGGCCCTTGAGCGCGAACAGGCCGCGCGGCCGCTTTTGAATGAACAGGATGATGAGAACGAGGATCGCGATCTTGCCAAGCACGGCGCCGGCGACCGGCTCCAGGAATTTGTTGGCAATGCCGAGCGTGAAGGCACCCACCAGCGTGCCCCAGAGATTGCCGACGCCGCCGAACACCACGACCATGAAGCTGTCAATGATGTAGCTCTGGCCGAGATTGGGGCTGACATTGTCGATCTGCGACAGCGCCACGCCGGCGATGCCGGCAATGCCCGAGCCGAGACCGAAAGTCAGCGCGTCGACCCGCGAGGTGGCGATGCCCATCGAGGCCGCCATGCGGCGGTTCTGCGTCACCGCGCGCATCTCGAGCCCTAGCGCGGTGTAGCGCAGCATCGCGAGCAGAATTACGAACACCGCGAGCGTGAAGACCAGGATCCAGAGCCGGTTATAGGTGATCGTGATCTGGCCGAGCTCGAACGCGCCGCTCATCCAGGAGGGATTGCCGACCTCGCGGTTGGTCGGGCCGAACATGGTACGCACCGCCTGCTGCAACACCAGCGACAGGCCCCAGGTCGCCAGCAGCGTCTCCAGCGGACGGCCGTAGAGGAAACGGATGATGCTGCGCTCGATCAGGACGCCGAGCGCGCCGGCGACCAGGAAGGCGAGCGGCACCGCGATCAGCAGCGAATAGTCGAACAGGCCGGGATAGCGGGTGCGGATCACTTCCTGCACCACGAAGGTGGTGTAGGCCCCGATCATCACCATCTCGCCATGCGCCATGTTGATGACGCCCATCACGCCGAAAGTGATGGCAAGCCCGATCGCGGCTAACAGCAGCACCGAGCCGAGCGAGAGGCCGTACCAGGCATTCTGCACCATGGACCAGACCGCGAGCGAGCTCTGGATCGAAGCAATGCCGCTCGCCGCCGCCTTCGTCACCGAAGCCGGCTGGTCGCTGCCGATGCCGGTGAGAAGCGCGAGCGCTTCCTGGTCGCCGCGCGCCTTGATGATGGCAACGGCCTCGAGCTTCTGCACTTCGGTAGCGTCGGGTTTGTACAGCAGAATTGCGGCACGAGCGTCGCCGAGCGTGGCCTTGACCGCCCTGTTGGTTTCCTTGGCGAGCGCGCCTTCGACGGCTTCGAGCGCGGTCTCCTCGTGCGACTTGAAGACGGATTGTGCGGCTTGCAGGCGCATTCCGAGATCCGGCGACATCAGCGTCAGGCCGCCGACGGCAGCGTCGACGCTGCGGCGCAGACGATTGTTGAGACGGACTGCGCTCGCGCTGTCGGGGACGCTGGCGACCGGCTGGCCGGTCGCGGCATCGATCGACTTGCCGTCCGCGCCGGTGACGTAAACCTTCTTGCTGTCCGGATCGGCCATCAGACGGCCGTCCTGAAGCGCGCTGATGATGGGGTAGGCCAGCGGATTGCCGCTGCTCGCGACCACGCCGATCGCTTCCTCGGTGTCGGAAAAATCGTCGTTGGCGAATTTGGCGACCGCATCCTCGAACGGACCGGCGAAGGCCGGCAGTGCGAACGCGATCAGGACCAACGAGAGCACAAGCGAACAGAGACGGGCGGACAGATTGGCTGGCACTGTGATTGACCCCGGCAGAAAAGAGTGGAGAAGGCGGCGGGATCGCCGCCTTCTCCGATCGTGCAATGGAGCGTCAGATCCGGATCAGGAGCCCGAACCGAGGCACTTGTTGGTCTTGGTGTTGAAGTTGCCGCACTTCTTGCCGACCCAGTCGCCGACCAGGTCCTTGGAGCCGTCGAGCTCCTTGGACCAGGCGTCGCCCGCGACAAGACCCGGGGTCTTCCACACCACGTCGAACTGGCCGTTGGCTTTGATTTCGCCAATGAACACCGGCTTGGTGATGTGATGGTTCGGGAGCATCTTGGAGGTGCCGCCGGTCAGGTTCTTGGCTTCGATGCCGGGCAGCGCGTCGATCACCTTGTCCGGATCGGTCGACTTCACCTTCTCGACCGCCTTGACCCACATGTCGAAGCCGATCACGTGCGCTTCCATCGGATCGTTGGTCACGCGCTTCGGATTCTTGGTGTAGGTCTGCCACGCCTTGATGAACTTCTCGTTCTCCGGCGACTTGATCGACTGGAAGTAGTTCCAGGCGGCGAGATGGCCGAGCAGCGGCTTGGTGTCGATGCCGGCGAGCTCTTCCTCACCCACCGAGAACGCGACCACCGGGATGTCCTTCGCCTTGATGCCCTGGTTGCCGAGCTCCTTGTAGAAGGGGACGTTGGCGTCGCCGTTGATGGTCGAGACCACCGCGGTCTTCTTGCCGGCCGAGCCGAACTTCTTGATGTCGGCCACGATCGTCTGCCAGTCGGAATGACCGAACGGCGTGTAGTTGATCATGATGTCTTCCTGGGCGACACCCTTCGACTTCAGATAGGCTTCCAGGATCTTGTTGGTGGTGCGCGGATAGACGTAGTCGGTGCCCGCGAGCACCCAGCGCTTCACCTTCTCGTCCTTCATCAGATAGTCGACGGCGGGGATCGCCTGCTGGTTCGGCGCAGCACCGGTGTAGAACACGTTGCGCTCGCTCTCCTCGCCCTCGTACTGCACGGGGTAGAACAGGATGCTGTTCAGCTCCTTGAACACCGGGAGCACCGACTTGCGCGACACCGAGGTCCAGCAGCCGAACACGACCGACACCTTGTCCTTGGTGATCAGCTCGCGCGCCTTCTCGGCGAACAGCGGCCAGTTCGAAGCGGGATCGACGACGACGGCTTCGAGCTTCTTGCCGTTCACGCCGCCCTTCTTGTTCTGCTCGTCGATCAGGAAGAGGATGGTGTCCTTCAGCGTGGTTTCGCTGATGGCCATGGTGCCGGACAGGGAGTGAAGCACGCCGACCTTGATGGTGTCGTCCGCGGCCTTCGCACCGGAAATGGAGGCCAGACCGAGCATCAGTCCGGCGGTCGCGGCGAGAACGCCACGGCGGCTAAATGACGCCGCTATATCGTGAGTGGATTTGCTATGCATGAGTGTCTCATCTCCCTGACGCAGACGTGAAAAACGCTGCGAAACGGCCCCACGGCCGCCTGCGATTAACGGATTCGCAAGAACCGTGCCATGGCTTGAGCACCCATCAAGCCTTTGGTTTTATTTATAAAATCGTCAGAAAACGAAGTATGGTTACAGCCGATCCGCCTAGACATTAGGCAACCCAAATGTGTGCGAAAGCGGCAAACAGATCATTTTCTGAGCAAATTTCGCGCTCTGGCTAAATTTCCGGCATAACTATTTCTGCACCGCAATCGCCATTTGTGGTGGGCGTGCCTTGAAAGCGCCGCCTCAATGTTCCATATCGAGGCCGAGGCTTCTTGCGAATCAAGAGGCCGTTGCGAGCCGCGTGTTCTTAAGCCCTTACGGGCGTCTGGCTTGCCCCATCCCATCAAAGCCATCCGACACCCCAAACACGCAGGTGTCCTTCTCGACACCCTTTTGCGCGCGCCGCGCCGAATGCGCCGGGCGCCCGCTTTTGACATGGAAAGAACCCCGCTTTTGACTTCGTTTCAGGATTTCGGCCTCGCCGAACCCATCGCTCGTGCTCTCACCGAAGAGAACTACGTCACCCCCACCCCCATCCAGACCCAGACGATTCCGACCGCGCTGACCGGCCGCGACGTCGTCGGCATCGCCCAGACCGGAACCGGCAAGACCGCGTCCTTCGCGCTGCCGATCCTGCACCGCCTGCTCGAGAACCGCATCAAGCCGCAGCCGAAGACGACCCGCGTCCTGGTGCTGTCACCCACGCGCGAGCTGTCCGGCCAGATCCTCGACAGCTTCAACGCCTACGGCCGCCACATCCGCCTGTCCTCGACGCTCGCCATCGGCGGCGTGCCGATGGGCCGTCAGGTCCGCTCGCTGATGCAGGGCGTCGAAGTGCTGGTCGCCACCCCCGGCCGCCTGCTCGATCTTGTGCAGAGCAACGGACTGAAGCTCGGCAGCGTCGAATTCCTCGTGCTCGACGAGGCCGACCGCATGCTCGACATGGGCTTCATCAACGACATCCGCAAAATCGTCGCCAAGCTGCCGATCAAGCGGCAGACGCTGTTCTTCTCGGCCACCATGCCGAAGGACATCGCCGAGCTCGCCGACGCGATGCTGCGCGACCCCGCCCGCGTCGCGGTGACCCCGGTCTCCTCGACCGTGGAGCGCATCCAGCAGCGCATCATCCAGGTCGACTTCTCCGCGAAGCCGGCGTTCCTCGCCCAGCTCTTGAAACAGGAGCCGGTCAACCGCGCGCTGGTTTTCACCCGCACCAAGCACGGCGCGGACAAGGTGGTGAAGACGCTTGAGAAGGCGGGCATCCCCGCCAGCGCCATCCATGGCAACAAGTCGCAGAACCATCGCGAACGGACGCTCGCTCTGTTCCGCTCCGGCGATATCCGCACCCTGGTCGCCACCGATATCGCCGCCCGCGGCATCGATGTCGACGGCATCACCCACGTCATCAATTTCGACCTCCCCAACGTGCCCGAGACCTATGTGCACCGCATCGGCCGCACCGCGCGCGCCGGCGCCGAGGGCACCGCGATCTCGCTGGTCGCAGGCGGCGAGGAACTCGCCTATCTCCGCGACATCGAGCGGCTGATCAAAGTGGCGCTGCCGCGCGAAGACCACCGCACCGACGCGGGCCGCCGCGATGCAGGTCCTCCCCCGTCGCAGCAACGCCAGGGCCGCCCCGGCCGCCCGGGCCAGCGCCCGCAAGGCGCACGGCATGGCGACGGGCGACGTGCCGACGAAAGGCATGCCGACGGGCGCCACCACAGCGCCGGCAAGCAGGGCGACGGAAGGCCCGGCGAGGGACGGCACGGCGAAGCCAGGCATGTTGACGGACGGCCCGGCAGTGGCCCGAAGGCTTCGAAGCCAGCTCGTCGCGGCCACTCCGGCGGCAAGGCGCATTCTTCGCCAAACGGCCGTCCTGAACAGCGTTCCGCGCATAGCGCCGGCGCGTCTGATGGGATACAAGGCGTTGCCTTTTTGCGCCGCGAGAGTCGGCCGAACGGCCAACCGACCCGCAAACCCCATTCGCACTAGCCGTCCACGACCTGGAGAAATTCATGGCTAAGGAAGAGCTGATCCAGTTCGAAGGACTGGTCACCGAAATCCTCCCCGACGCGCGCTACCGCGTGCAGCTCGACGCCGGGCACGAGATCGTCGCCTATACCGCCGGCAAGATGAAGAAGAACCGCATCAAGACGCTGGCGGGCGACCGCGTGACGGTGGAGATGTCGCCCTATGACCTCGAAAAGGGCCGGCTGATTTTCCGTCACAAGGACGAACGCCCGAGCGGCATGGGCGGACCTCCCCGTCCCGGGCAGCGTGGTGGCCAGTTCCGCCGCCGCTAATCGGGGCTCGGCGCGCGAGCACGGACGTAGAATTCTGACCCGTATGCTGATCCGCCGTGGACATTACGGCGGATCAAAAAATCGTGCATGTCAGGATTGTTATGGGGCCTTATTTCCAGTAAAAACAGCTCATCGATTTTCGGCCGGACGACATTGGCATCCACCGGTACAGCCGGTTCAGACACGCTGACGACCCTTCCAAAATTCGATCTAACCTGCCTGCGCGAGCGGGCTCTTACATTGTGTTATCTGAGAAGGGACTACCCCATGAGCATGGGAACCGTGAAGTGGTTTAACGCGACCAAAGGCTTCGGCTTCATCCAGCCCGACGACGGCGGCCAGGACGTATTCGTCCACATCAGCGCCGTCGAGCGCGCTGGCCTCGGCACACTGAACGAAGGCCAGAAGATCTCCTACGAGATCGTGGCCGACCGCCGTTCCGGCAAGTCGGCAGCGGACAACCTCCGCTCCGCCGGCTGAGCCTACCGCTTACGGCCCCGATCGGCTCAAGCGAACAAGTCAAAAGAAAAGGCCGGGCGCGACGCCCGGCCTTTTTTCATTCCAGGACCTGCTTTCATTCAGGACCTGCTTTCATTCAAGACCTGCTTTCAGTCTAGGACCTGCTCGCAGATTTCAGCACGTCGACGGCACACCGTTGTAGGGAACGCAGGTGACCTGGCGCGGCCGCGTGTAGGAGACATCGCTCAGCGTGATGCCCGACTTCAGGACGAATTTGACGGAAGGCGTGTACAGGTAACTCGCCTGGCTGAAGATGAGGTAGGTCGACGGGATCAAGAGCGTTGACGGAATCATCGAGGTGACCGTGGTACCAGGTGCCAGAGACGGAGGCGGAGCCGTCAGCGTGGCCTGCGTCGCACCGTTCGCAATGGTGGCGGACTTGCTCCATTGAATCTTGGCGACGCTGCTTGCGTCGATATAGATCTGAACAATCGTGCCGTTCACGAGCGTAGCGTCGTAAGGCATGATGATCGATATGCTTGCCGTGAACGTGTCCTGCATGTCGGTATCGGCGAGCGTC
The DNA here is from genome assembly GCF_029846715.1 of Bradyrhizobium nivariense. Taxonomy (GTDB): domain Bacteria; phylum Pseudomonadota; class Alphaproteobacteria; order Rhizobiales; family Xanthobacteraceae; genus Bradyrhizobium. Next base: position 27,914 of record NZ_JARVWW010000017.1, on the reverse strand, counting down.
GTTGACTGCGACGTCAGATCGGACAGGGTCCGTGCGATCATCGTGACTTTGCGATCGATCGCCACGGCTGAGGAAAATTCGACGGTGCCGAAGAACATCACCAGCATCAGCGGTACGATGACCGCGAATTCGGTCGCGGCGAGCGCGCGCTTGTCGGCGACGAAGTCGCGCACGAAGCTACGGGCATTTCTCCAGATATTCGCAATTGCCTGCATCGGTCCGCTCGGATCCATCTGTCTCAGAAGGGTTCATTCTTGAAGGCCGCGGTCGCCACCAGCAGCCGCTTGTTGCTGCACCCCATGTTGAAGCCGAGGCCGGTGACGAAGAGCGGCCACTGATAGAACAGCCGCACCACGACGACCTGGCCGGCGCTCCCGGCACCGTATTGCACGCCGGTTGGGTTGAAGCTGCAGGAATCGCCATAGCTGGTGAGGCTTAGCGCTCCGAAGGAGCTCGTACTCACGACGTCGACGTAGAGCTTGCTGCAATCAAAGAGCGCCGGGATCTGGCTACAGACATAAGCCTTGAACGTCGTTTGCGAGCAGGGTGTGCTCACGCCGGACACCGCGCAGGCCGTCACCGAACCAGATTGCGCCTGCCCGGTCAGCAACACCCGCGCGGAATTCTGGGTGATGGTCTCGAGCACCTGGCTCGCGAAGAACATCAGCGCCGTCTCGATGACGGCGAAAAGCAGCGCGAAGAACATCGGTGCGACCAGCGCGAACTCGACGGCTGCGGAGCCGCGGCGACTGCCGCGAAACCGGCGGAGCGCAGCGAGGAGCGTGAACCTCTTAGGTGCAGGCGATGGCATCAAATTCCCCAGCAGCGGCGATCATCTGCCCCATTCAGTAGCGGAAACTGATTGTTTAAGTGTTTCAAGCGATCCGTCCCCGGCGGCCCGCGCCGTTAAGGGTGCGTTAATCACGAACGACCCAAGGCACTGAGAAGGCACTGAGACAAGGCACTGAGCGAGGAACGCGCACGCGCACGCGCGCGTGTCGGGCGGAACGATCCTGCCCGGGCAAACCCGCCAATCGGTCTCGCTAGCTGGACTTGCTAGTTGGTCTTGCTAGTTGGTCTTGGCGCCCGCACCGGCACCGCTGGCCGTGCTGCTCAACGAACCGGCCTGGTTCATCGTGTTGTTGAAGTAGGTGTCGCTGTCGCCGAGCGTCACGCGGCGCTGGCAAAGCGGCACGCAACTGTAGGACTCGCGCTCGATCCCGCGATAGACGGTGACGAGCCGGTCGCTCGGACCTTCGACCTGGATCTGGCGGTCGACCAGAATCTCGCCGCCCCGGTCGAGCGCGATGAAATTGGTGGCGCCATAGCCCTTTCCGGTCACGATGATCATGCCGCCGGGCTGGAGCGTGACGTCGGCGATCATGGGATTGCCGACCACGATGGTCGCCACCTTGCCGGGCAGCCGCACCAGCTTGGCCTGGTCGACATTGACGGCGATGGTATCGGCGGTCGATTCGGCAAGGCCGGCAGCCGGCGATGCCAGCACCGTAGCCGCAACCAGAAGACAGACGCGCGCATGACGGCGCAGCAATTGTTTACGCATACTCATACCCCCGGGACGACACAAACCGGCAGAAGCGATCAGATAACAGCGGAGCCGGTGCCCGACCCGGCTAACCTGCCCTCAATTCGTGAACGTTCCGCAAATTCGCCGACTATTGTTTGAACGGACTGGCGTTTTGCGGCCATCGAGGACTCTAAAGCGCGATGAGATGAGGATGAATCATCATCGCGCTTTAGGTTGTTGTTTGAGCATGATCTTTTCGGAAAACCGCTTCGCACTTTTCCGGATCATGCTTTAGCGGCGGAACGGATAGGCAAGCTGCCCTCCAATCTCCTTCGGCATAGTGGCTTCGTCCTTGCCGTAATCCTGCGGCAGTTTCCCCTCGGGCATGCGGAAGGTGCCGAACAGCACGTCCCAGATCGGGAACGTGCCGGCAAAATTGGTGTCGCCGCCCTCTTCAAGCGAGGTGTGGTGCCAGCGGTGGAACACCGGCGTCGCCAGCAAATATTTGAAAGGCCCGAAGGTCCAGTTCAGGTTGGCGTGCACGAAGGCCGAATGGAAGGTCGTGAACGGGGCGAGCCAGACCATGGCGTTCGGCGAAATGCCGGCCATCAGCAGCACGACGTCGACCCCGATCGTGCCGAGCATGAGATTGACGGGATGGAAGCGGGCCGCCGAAATCCAGCTTATCTCCTCCGAGGAGTGATGGATCGCGTGGTACTTCCAGAACCCGCCGCCGTGGAACAGCCGGTGCAGCCAGTACAGCATGAAATCGGACAGGACCAGGAACAGCACGGCCTGGACCCAGAGCGGCAATAGCGACAGCGGACCGTGGCCATTGTCGTAGAAGGCGATGAGCTCGTCGGCATCGTGGATGTTGAAGACGAAGCTCGCGCCGACGATCAGAAGTCCGATCCGCATGATGCGTGCGAACACCGGAACGAAGAACCAGTAGCAGATGTCCGTGAGGATCTCGCGCTTGCGCCACCAGGGCACGCCGGGATTGCAGGCCCAGAAATGCTCGAGCACGGTGAAGACCACCGCGAACGCGAAGGTCGTGGGGATCACCTTCGCGATGGTCTCGCCGAGCATCAGGGCGACTTGCATGGGCAGGCTCGACATCGTCGCCTCTCTTGCGAATTGCTGTCCCGCCTACGCGTACTCCCCTAAATTTAAGGGACGGTGAAGCCGGTGCTGCGCTTGCTGCACATCCGGAACCGGGACGAATCGCGGCTGCCCCCTTAAGGCGAAATTCACTCTGGCCGGCGGGAAGCGGGTTTGCCCGGTCGAATTAACTTTACCGAAAGAGCTCGGATCTCATGGTCATTGCGTCAAGCACACCGCCGAACGAGGCGATCTCACCCTAGATGGAGTTTTGTTCATGAAGAACTTGATTGCGCGTTTCGCGAAGGATGAATCCGGCGCCACCGCCATCGAATACGGTCTGATCGCCGCCGGCATCGCGCTGGCCATCATCACTGTCGTCAATAGCCTGGGCGTCACGTTGAACGGCAAGTTCACCTCGATCAGCAGCTCGCTGAAGTAAGCCACCGGCGAACGACGGCAAAAGCCCCGGACCTCCGGGGCCTTTGTTTTTTTGAAGACGGCGAGTTCCAGTGGCGTTGCGCAAGTACAGAACCGGTGCCGCGGTCGCGGCGAACGAGGCGGAAGCGGCGCAGGCCGGTTCGCCGGCCTTCTGGGTCTGCCTGGCCCTGCTGCTTGCGACGGCCGCGCTCGCCGCGCGCATTGCCAGCCTCTGGTAAGCACGCTTTCGGCGGTCCCGCCTCGCGAGACCGCTGCCGCCGTTGTCGGTTTGTTTAGCACTGCCGGCTAGCATCCGGCGACGCCGGCTCCGCGGCAAACCCCAGGCCTCAAGACGCAGCCCATGCTCCTCGACCTTGCGCGCCTTCTGCTTTTCCCTGCCCTGATGGCGTTTGCCGCCGCGAGCGATCTCTTCACCATGACGATCTCGAACCGCGTGTCGCTGGTGCTGGTCGCCGGCTTCTTCGCGCTCGCTTTCGCCGGTGGCATGGCACCTTACGAGATGCTGAGCCATGTCGGCGCCGGCGCGCTTCTCCTGGTCGTGGCCTTCACCTGTTTTGCGATGGGCTGGGTCGGCGGCGGCGACGCCAAGGTCGCGGCCTCCGTCGCGCTCTGGTTCGGTTTCACACAGCTGATGAACTTCCTGCTCTACGCCTCGCTGTTCGGCGGAGCGCTGACGCTGCTCCTGCTCCAGTTCCGGCAGTGGCCGCTGCCGTACGGGCTGGCGGGCCAGGCCTGGCTCGCGCGGCTGCATGCCAAGGAGAGCGGCATTCCCTACGGCATCGCGCTCGCACTGAGCGCGCTGATGGTCTACCCGGAGACCGAATGGGTGAAGGCGATCGACCTCGCTCACCTTGCATTGCGCTGAACGCACCGGGTGAACCCGGCGTTAAGGCGATTTAGATACGCCTCATTAACCATGCTTTGACGAATAGCTGGTCAACTGCCGATTACGGCGGCGGCCGCGTCGCGGCGTTTAGTTGGAAAGTGAAGCGTATGAATAGGGCACGCACTGTCGTCCTGACGGTCGCGATCTGCGCCGGCGGTGTCGCCGCGTACCTGGCGAGCGGCTCGGACAATTCTGCGCCGCCTCCGGCTCCGGTCGCGCAGCTTCCGACTGTGGACGTCCTGGTGGCCAAGAACGACATCGGCCTCGGCCAGACCGTCAAACCGGAAGACGTGCAATGGCAGACCTGGCCGACCGCGACCGCCAGCGCCACCTTCATCCGCCGCACCGAGCGCCCCGAGGGGGCAACCCAGGTCACCGGCTCGATCGCACGCGCCCCCTTCATCCAGGGTGAGCCGATCCGCGACCAGAAGCTGGTCAAGGCCGAAGGCTCCGGCTTCATGGCGGCAATCCTGCCCACCGGCATGCGCGCGATCTCGACCGAAATCTCGCCGGAGACCGGCGCAGGCGGCTTCATCCTGCCTAACGACCGCGTCGACGTGCTTCTGACGCGCCGTCTCAAGAACCCGGACCAGAGCAGCGGTGCCCCTGATCTGGTCACGTCCGAGATCATCCTGGCCAATGTCCGCGTCCTGGCCATCGACCAGGCGCCGAAGGAGAAGGACGGCCAGAACGCGGTGGTCGGCAAGACCGTCACCCTCGAGCTCAACCCCGCGCAGACCGCGACGCTCTCCTCCGCGCGCCAGAGCGGCACGCTGTCGCTGGCGCTGCGCAGCATCGTCGACGTCAAGCTGAGCGAGATCACGCTCGATGAATCCGCACAGAAGCGCGATGGCGTCTCGATCATTCGCTACGGCATCCCAAGTCAGACGGCGAAAGCACGATGAGGACAGGCGATATGAAATGCGGGGCGGAGTTGGCGACGATGCGAGCCTCAATGGTCCGCGCCCTGTCGTTTTCGGCTGCCTTCGCGTTGGCCCTCAACCCGGTGCTGACCCCTGTGGTCGCCGCCGACTATCGCCCTGTGGCGCAGGCTGCAGCGGACGGTCAGATGAACGCACGCTTCCTCTCGCTCGGCGTCGGCAAATCGATCGTCATCGACCTGCCGCGCGACATCAAGGATGTGCTGGTCGCTGATCCCAAGATCGCCAATGCGGTAGTCCGCTCGGCGCAGCGCGCCTACATCATCGGTGCCTCGATCGGCCAGACCAACATCGTGTTCTTCGATTCCGCCGGCCAGCAGATTGCGGCCTATGACATCGCGGTCAAACGCGACCTCAACGGCGTGCGGGCCGCGCTGAAGCAAGTCCTGCCCAATTCAGACATCCAGATCGACGGGCTAGGCGACGGCATCGTCCTGACCGGCTCGGCCGCGAACCCAGCCGAAGCCCAGCAGGCCAACGACCTCGCCGCGCGCCTTGCCGGCGGCTCCGAGAAGGTGGTGAACTCGATCGTGGTCCGCGGCCGCGACCAGGTCATGCTCAAGGTGACGGTCGCCGAAGTCGCGCGCAGCATCGTCAAGCAGCTCGGCATCGACCTCACCGCCAGCCTCAACTACGGCACCTCGGTCGTCAGCTTCACCAATTCCAATCCGTTCACGGCGCTTGGCCACAATCTCGTGGACGGCAACAGTCTGACCACGAAGTTCGGCGCGACCCCGTCTGTGCAGGCCACCCTGCGCGCGATGGAAACCGCTGGCGTGATCCGCACGCTGGCCGAGCCGAACCTGACCGCGATCTCCGGTGAATCGGCAACATTCATCGCCGGCGGTGAATTCCCGGTCCCTGCGGGCTATTCGTGCGACCCCACCACGCATGTCTGTACCACCCAGATCAGCTTCAAGAAGTTCGGCATCTCGCTCAACTTCACCCCCGTCGTTCTCACCGAGGGCAAGATCAGCCTGCGGGTGATGACCGAGGTCTCGGAGCTCTCAAATGAAAATGCGATCACGCTGTCCCAGGCCGTGACCTCGACTTCGGTCAACTCGCTGACGGTGCCCTCGATCAAGACCCGCCGCGCCGAGACCTCGCTGGAAATTCCCTCCGGCGGCGCGATGGCGATGGCCGGCCTGATCCAGCAGCAGACCAAGCAGGCAGTCAGCGGACTGCCGGGCCTGATGCAGCTCCCGATCCTCGGCACGCTGTTCCGCAGCCGTGACTTCGTCAACAACGCGACCGAGTTGGTCGTGATCGTGACGCCCTATATCGTTCGGGCAGTTTCGCAGAAGGACCTGTCGCGGCCGGATGACGGCTTTTCCGCGCCTGCGGATCCGCAGGCCGAGCTGCTCGGCAACATCAACCGCATCTACGGTGTGCCCGGCCGGACCGACCCGGCCAAGAACTACCGCGGCACCTACGGCTTCATCACCGACTGAGGCGGAACGGGGACTTCATGAAGATCACAAGACCACCCCAGATTCGCAGACGCGCCATCCATCTCGGTGGCGCGCTCGTCGGCATGGCGCTCGCCCTTGGCGGCTGCCAGCACGACGAAGCGGTCACGGCCTCCATTCCCGACGACTACAAGCAGCGCCATCCGATCGCGATCGAAGAGCAGAACCGCTCCATCGTCGTCTTCGTCGGCCATGCCCGCGGCGGATTGACCGCCGCCCAGCGCGCCGACGTGATGGGAGTTGCATCGGCCTGGCTGCACGAAGGCACCGGGGCGATCCGGATCGACGTGCCGTCCGGCACGCCCAACGCGCGTCCGGTCGCGGACACGATGCGTGAAATCCAGGCGATGCTGTCGGCAGCGGGCGTTCCGCCGCGCGGCGTCAGCGCGCGCCCTTACCAGCCGGAAGACAAGCGCTTCCTGCCGCCGATCCGGCTCACTTATTCCAAGATCGCCGCGGTCGCGGGTCCCTGCGGCCTGTGGCCGGAGGACATCGGCCCTTCGATGAAGAACAAGAGCTGGTTCGAGAACAAGGACTATTACAATTACGGCTGCGCTTATCAGCGCAACCTCGCCGCGATGGTCGACAATCCGTCCGATCTCGAGCAGCCGCGGCCCGAAACGCCGTCCTACACAGCGCGGCGCACCGCCGCGTTCGAGAAGTATCGCAAGGGAATGTCGACGGCGATCACCTATCCTGAGGCCGACAAGGCCAAACTCAGCGACACCGGCAGATGATCAGCTACGCTCGCCAGCCCCAAGAAGATCAGCCTGAGGCATCTCTCCCGCCGATCGAGGAGCATATTGCGCCTGCGCCGCGCGTCTCGGTCCAGGCTTTCTGCGAGACCGTGGAAACGGCGGCCGCCGTGCAGTCGGCGGGCGAGGATCGCCGTCTCGGCAAAGCCCATCTGAAGATCCAGATGGGCGGTATGGCGGCTGCGATCGAAGCCTACCGCTCGGCGCCCACGCCGAACGTAATCGTGCTCGAGAGCGACGGCCGCAACGACCTCCTGGGCGGGCTCGACCATCTCGCAACCGTCTGCGACGCCGGCACCCGCGTGGTGGTGATCGGCCGCATCAATGACGTCATGCTCTACCGCGAGCTGGTGCGCCGCGGCGTCAGCGACTACGTGCTTGCGCCGGTCGGCGCGATCGACGTCGTGCGCTCGATCTGCAACCTGTTCTCGGCGCCGGAAGCCAAGGCCGTCGGCCGCATCATCGCAGTGGTCGGAGCCAAGGGCGGTGTCGGCGCTTCGACCATCTCCCACAACGTCGCCTGGGCGATCGCCCGCGATCTCGCGATGGACGCGGTCGTCGCCGACCTCGACCTCGCCTTCGGCACTGCCGGGCTCGACTATAACCAGGATCCGCCGCAGGGCATTGCCGACGCCGTGTTCTCGCCCGATCGGGTCGATACCGCCTTCATCGACCGCCTGCTGTCGAAATGCACCGACCACCTCAGCCTGCTGGCGGCGCCGGCGACGCTCGACCGGGTCTATGATTTCGGCACCGACGCCTTCGATGCCGTGTTCGACACGCTGCGCTCCACCATGCCTTGCATTGTGCTCGACGTCCCGCACCAATGGTCGGGCTGGACCAAGCGCGCCTTGATCGGAGCGGACGACATCTTGATCGTGGCGGCGCCCGACCTCGCCAATTTGCGCAACGCCAAGAACCTGTTCGATCTCCTGAAGGCCGCGCGCCCCAACGACCGGCCGCCACTCTACTGCCTGAACCAGGTCGGCGTGCCGAAACGGCCCGAAATCGCCGCGGCGGAGTTCGCCAAGGCGATCGAGAGCCAGCCGGTCGTCTCGATCCCGTTCGAGCCGCAGATCTTCGGCTCGGCGGCCAATAACGGCCAGATGATCGCAGAGATCTCGGCCAACCATAAGTCGATCGAGATGTTCCTTCAGATCGCGCAGCGCCTGACCGGCCGCAGCGAGACGAAGAAGCAAAAATCGTCCTTGCTTTCACCCCTGATTGAGAAGTTGCGGGGAAAATAAGCCGCCGCATGGAGTTGTTAAGTGTTCGGTAAGCGTAGCGGAACAGACACCGACCCTCGGGCCCCGAAGCCCGGCGCCATGGCACCAGAGCCTGCCCAGGCTCCGGCGCCCGCTGTGTCGCGCGCGCCGTCGCCGCCGGCGGTCGCCTCGCCGCCGCTTGCCCCGGCGAAGCCTGCGCCGACCATGGAAGCCCGCCGCTCGGACAATTATTACGAGATCAAGGCGACCATCTTCGGCGCGCTGATCGAAGCCATCGACCTCGCCCAGCTCGCCAAGCTCGATTCCGAGTCCGCACGCGAGGAAATCCGCGACATCGTCAACGAGATCATCGCGATCAAGAACATCGTGATGTCGATCGCCGAGCAGGAAGAGCTGCTCGATGACATCTGCAATGACGTCCTCGGCTACGGTCCGCTGGAGCCGCTGTTGTCGCGCGACGACATCGCCGACATCATGGTCAACGGCGCCAACACCGTCTACATCGAGGTCGACGGCAAGATCCAGCGCACCGGCATTCGCTTCCGCGACAATCAGCAGCTGCTCAACATCTGCCAGCGCATCGTCAGCCAGGTCGGCCGGCGGGTCGACGAATCCTCGCCGATCTGCGACGCGCGCCTGGCCGACGGCTCCCGCGTCAACGCCATCGTGCCCCCGCTGTCGATCGACGGCCCCACCCTCACCATCCGCAAATTCAAGAAGGACAAGCTGACGCTCGATCAGCTCGTCAAGTTCGGCGCGATCTCGCCGGAAGGCGCCGAAATCCTCCAGATCATTGGCCGCGTCCGCTGCAACGTGCTGATCTCCGGCGGTACCGGCTCGGGCAAGACCACGCTGCTCAACTGCCTGACCAACTACATCGAGCACGACGAGCGCGTCATCACCTGCGAAGACGCCGCCGAACTCCAGCTCCAGCAGCCGCACGTGGTGCGGCTGGAAACCCGCCCGCCCAACATCGAGGGCGAAGGCCAGGTCACCATGCGCGAGCTCGTGCGCAACTGCCTGCGTATGCGCCCCGAGCGCATCATCGTCGGCGAGGTCCGCGGACCCGAGGCGTTCGACCTGCTCCAGGCCATGAACACCGGCCATGACGGCTCGATGGGCACGCTGCACGCCAACAATCCGCGCGAGGCGCTGTCGCGCTGCGAATCCATGATCACGATGGGCGGCTTCTCCCTGCCTTCACGCACCATCCGCGAGATGATCTGCGCCTCGATCGACGTCATCGTCCAGGCCGCGCGCCTGCGCGACGGTTCGCGCCGCATCACCCACATCACCGAGGTGATGGGCATGGAAGGCGACACCATCATCACTCAGGACGTCTTCCTCTACGACATGATCGGCGAGGATGCCAACGGCAAGATCATCGGCCGGCACCGCTCGACCGGAATCGGCCGCCCGAAGTTCTGGGAACGCGCCCGCTATTACGGCGAAGAGAAGCGCCTCGCCGCGGCGCTCGACGCCGCAGAAGTGGCGCCCACGACGTGAGCAGATCGGCGCAGCCATGAACATGCAAGTCCTTGCCCTCGCCTTCCTCGCCACCGCCGCCGTCGGCGGCCTCGCCTGGGTCTTCCTTTATCCAATACTGTCCGGGGAGCGGAAGGCGGAGAGCCGCCGGGCCTCGATCTCGCGCGCGGAGGCGCCCACGGCCCGCACGGCCGAGAAGACGCAGCGCTCGCGCCGCGAGCAGGTCGAGACCTCGCTCAAGGATCTCGAGGCGCGGCGCCAGCAGGAGAAGAGCGTACCGCTCAATCTTCGCCTGTCGCAGGCTGGCCTCGACTGGGCGCCGCAGAAATTCTGGATCGTGTCCGCCGTCGTGGCGGGCGTGCTGTTCGCAGTCGCCTTGTTCGTCGGCGGCGGCCTGCTCGGCGCCGCCGGTCTCGCCTTTGCCGGTGGCTTCGGCCTGCCGCGCTGGGCGCTGGGCTTCCTGAAGAAGCGCCGCGAAAACAAGTTCCTGGCCGCGTTGCCCGACGCCGTCGACGTCATCGTCCGCGGCATCAAGGCGGGCCTGCCGCTGTTCGAATCGATCAAGGTCGTCGCCGCCGACGCGCCAGAGCCGCTGCGCTCCGAGTTTCTGTCCATCATCGAGACGCAGGCGATCGGCATGCCGCTCGGCGAGGCCTGCACGCGACTCTACGATCGCATGCCGCTGCCAGAGGCCAATTTCTTCGGCATCGTCATCTCGATCCAGCAGAAATCGGGCGGCAACCTCTCCGAAGCGCTCGGCAACCTCTCCAAGGTGCTGCGCGACCGCAAAAAGATGAAAGAGAAGATCCAGGCGATGTCGATGGAAGCAAAGGCCTCGGCCGGCATCATCGGCTCGCTGCCGCCTATCGTGATGTTCCTCGTCTACCTCACGACGCCGCAATACATCTCAATGCTTTGGACTCATCCCACCGGCCAGCTCATGCTGGTCGGCTGCGTCGTCTGGATGTCGGTCGGCATCATGGTGATGAAGAAGATGATCAACTTCGACTTCTGATGGTGCCTTATGGTAGAGTTCCTCGTTTCAAAACTTCACGACGTCCACTTCATGACCATGCTGCTGGCGGCCATCGCGGCCAGCGCCACCGTCTACACGCTGGTGATGCCGTTATTCGCCGGCGAGGGCCTCTCCAAGCGCATGAAGGCGGTGGCGAACGAACGTGAGCGCATCCGGCAGCGCGAGCGCGAGCGCCTCCACAAGAGCGAAAAGGTCTCGCTGCGCCAGACGCCGAAGCAGATCGTCTCGAAGGTCGTCGACGACTTCAACCTGACCAAATGGCTTGCGCAGGAAGCGGCGCGAGACAAGCTCATCATGGCGGGCTATCGCGGCCAGGCGCCCTACATCACCTTCCTGTTCGCCCGCCTGGTGGCTCCGATCGTGCTGTTCGTCGGCTCGGTCATCTACGTGTTCCTGATCGCTCACATGGAGAAGCCGATGCCGATCAAGATCGGCATCTGCGTCGGTGCGGCCTATCTCGGCCTTCAGGCGCCGATGCTGTTCCTCCGAAACGCAATCTCCAAGCGCCAGCTCTCGATCAAGCGGGCCTTTCCCGATGCGCTCGACCTGCTCCTGATCTGCATCGAATCCGGCATGTCGGTCGAGATGGGGTTCCGGAAGGTCGCGGTCGAAATCGTGGGCCAGTCGATCGCGCTGTCGGAGGAGTTCACCCTGACTACGGCCGAGCTGTCCTATTTGCAGGATCGCAAGGTCGCCTATGAGAACCTGGCGCGGCGCACCGGGCTGGAGGGCGTCAAGTCGGTATGTCTCGCGCTCCAGCAGGCGGAGCGTTACGGCACCCCGCTCGGCCAATCCTTGCGGGTGATGGCGCAGGAAAACCGCGACATGCGCATGAACGAAGCCGAGAAGAAGGCCGCCGCGCTGCCGCCGAAGCTGACGGTGCCGATGATCCTGTTCTTCCTGCCGGTGCTGTTCGTCGTCATTCTCGGACCGACCGGCATCAAGGTCAGCGAGATGCAATGACGTAAGACGCGGTCCGCGGGCGTCTTCAAGATTGGAAAATCACGTCTGATCAGTCGGGCTGGCCGAGCGAGGCGACCGGAATCCGCTTCGGCGCACCCCGCCTGACGTCGCTGCGGGTCAGCATTTCCTTGAGATAGGCGACATTGGCCGCAGCCTGGTCCGGCGGCAGGTCCGCCTTCACGATGGTCTCGGCTTCGGCGAAGCGGCCCTGAAGACCGACGACCAGACCGAGATTCTGCCGCACCCGCGCGCTTGCGCGCGGCGAGGCGTAGGCCTGCCGCAGCGCGTCTTCGGCCTTCGGCAAGTCTCTCGACAACATGTAGGACAGGCCGAGATTGGAGAGCACGCCCGGATCGCCCGGCGCGATCTTCAGCGCGCTCGCATAATAGGAGCGCGCTTCCTCGTGACGGCCCATCTGATCGAGCGCGGTACCCTGCACCGAGAGCAGGCGCCAATCCGGGTTGTCGGGCGAATGCGCCTTCGACAGCACGTCGAAGGCCTGCTGGAAATTGCCGTTGTCGGAGAGCGCGCGGCCGTATTGGGCCATCAGCGCCTTGTTGCCGGGATTGGCGATGGTCGCCTGCTCGAGCACGGCGGCGGCCTGGGCGCGTTGACCGTTGGCGCGCAGGGCCTGACCATAGGCGAGCGCCGCGTCGGCGTCCTTGGGATTGGCACGATAGCGCTCGCCATAGACTTCGGCAGCGCGCGCGGGATCGGTGGGAGCGGCTTCCGCCTGCGGCCCGACCGAGCCCGTGACGTCGGAGAGTTTCGACATCGCCGTGCAGCCGCCGAGGCCCATGGCCACCGCCGCGACCAGCGAGGTGGACGCAAGAAGCCGGGCAAGACTGAACCGTTGACGCATGACGCTTTGACTCTCGAGCCGATTGATCGAGCCGAACGCGCCAGCAATAGACTGTTAACCCTAACGGCCGGTTAACGCCCCCGACCTGCGCCCCTCACCGCGGCGTCTGCGGCGGCACCTCGCCGCCGAGACCCAGATCGAGGCCGAGCGCCTTCGCCTGCTCGTTCAGGTCCCGCAGCAATTGCAGTCGTTGTCGGGCCTCTGCCTCAACATCGATCCCAGGGAGCGTCCCTCCCGGCAATTCGCGCCGAAGATCGTCACGATTGACCAGACGCCTCGCGCGGAGCTCGTCGAGCTGAAAATCATCGATGCCGAGCACATCGGCCGATTGCTCGATCAATCGGCGCAGCAGCGATGTCACCACGGCCGCCGCCTCGATGTCATGCTTGCGGGCAGACCTCAACAACTTGCCCTCGAGATCGGCCCAGGCGTGAGAGGTGACGAGATAGACGTGGAACACGTTGGCCCAATCCACCTCGCCGTCGGCATAGAAGGCGCGGCGCAGCAGGAGCCGGCGGGCGAATACTGCGACCTGGTCCCGCTTCAGCGTCGTGCATGCGTCGATCTCGATGGCCGACTCGACAGCCGGGTCACGCGAAAAATCCCGCCCGGCCGGCAGCCTGATGACACCGTGCGGCAGGTTCGAATCGAGCGGCCCGAAGACACCATCGTTGCGTGGCCGCGAGTAGCGGGCAATCGCGAAGCGATACTCCGTGCGGCCGGCATGGGACATCGGGCCGAAATGGATGACGTTGAAGCCGGCATCGTCACCGGCCTGCCCGGTCGATGACGGACAGGGCAAGACGTAGATCGTGCGCCAGAACGCTTGATCGCTCTCGCTCGACGTGGCGCGCGGATCGGGCATCGAATAGCGTGTCAGCCCCTCGACATGCCGGTGGCCGTGCAGAACCAGATCGACGTTGAGCGAGGTCGCCGCTTCGAGGAAGGTCGCGGGCGCGGCGAGATACATCAGCGGCTCGTCGGGCACGCCGAGAAACCGCTTCCCCTCTCCGGTTGCCTGCGGCAGCGGATGATGGTGCAGCGCCAGCACGCGCACCAGGTTTTCCACCGGCTCGGCATAATCGGCACGGCCTGCCGACCCAAGGCTGCCCGCGAGCTCGACGCTCAGCCGCGCGGAATCCGCAACCATGGCGTGATAGGCCGTCTGATCGACATTGCCGTTCGCAATTGTCGTGAGGCTCGCGTGGTTGGAATCCAGCAGCACCAGATCGAGGCCAGCCTGGCGGTAGTAGACGCTCTTCGAGGTCCGCGGCAGATGCAGGTAATCATAGACGTCGTGACGGCCTGCACGCTGGCTCGGGCGCTTGACGTCGTGATTGCCGGCAATTGCCTGGATATCGGTGAACAGCCCGGTCTGCCGGAAGGACGCGATGACGGCGAGCGCTTCGTCGAGTGCACGCGGCGTCGGGTCGTCCACGAGATCGCCCGTGATCAGCAGGATGCGATCGGGAACGTCCGCGAAGTCCGCCATCCTCTCGCGAATTGCGGCATTGAGCGTCTCGATCGTCGCAAGCAGCCGGCCCGACCCGTCCAGATGCAGGTCGGTGATCTGTACAATAACGAACGATCTATCCATTTTGCGCCGCTCATGTGCGAATGCTGCGCCGCTCAAACGATGAGAGAAATGTTTCGATGATCAAGTTCAGTCCGGTATCAGCCCGGACCGTGATGAGCCCGGGTAATTATCGACCGCGTGCCGCGTTCTTGCTCTCGCGACGTGCAGAACCGCACGGCACAATCTAAAATATTCATCGATAATGCCACAACCACAGCGCTAGTAAAGCCCTACGGCCGCGCTCGCGTGAACGGCAGTTCTCAGCATGAGATACGAGGCCTACCCGATGATGGTTTCGCTCGCCCCGATCAATATTCGATGGCAAGCCGCTTGCGGATTTCGTCGATACGCCTGTCAAGCGCATCGAACCGCGCGTGAACGGAGCGGTCGTGGAGATAGAAGACGTAACCGCCGGCAAGGAATGCGAAGATCCAATGATGATGCTCGACATAGCCGAAAATCGCCTCGACGACCTGGCCCATGAATGTGACCACGCTCCACACAAATTCCATTGCATTTCCTCCCGGCCGGCTTTGTCGTCGGCCGCCGGAGATCTCCGCACCTGACGGCCGTTGCCGGAACCTAGCATGGCCCCCTCGCTACGAGTAGCGGATCGCCGAACGGTGACAGCAAAGCCGATTGCAGCGGCGGCGAAACTCTGCGAAGTCTCGTCCGTTCGTATGACCCGCTCGATCTGACGATCCGGACCCGCCAATGCCTTCTGTCTTCGACACGTCGCCCCACGCCATCCCGATCACCTTCGTCACCAAGTCGAACTGGGATCAGGTCGCCGAGACGCTGCCGCCGGCGCAACGCCAGTTCGCCACTGCGAGCGCCTTTACCGCAAAGCCGGGCGGCTATCTCGTGCTGCCCGCGCCGGATGGCGCGATCGCGCAAGTGCTGTTCGGCCTCGAGGATGAAGGCGCAAGATCGCGCGACCTGTTCCGGCCGGGCGCCCTGCCCGGTCTGCTGCCGCCGGGCATCTATCGCTTCGCCAACGCACCACACGATGCACGGCTCGCTGCGCTCGCCTTCGCGCTCGGCAGCTATCGCTTTGCCGGGTACCGCAAGGCGGATCGTCCCGAGGTCCGCCTCGAGCCGCCCGATGGCGTCGACGCGGCCGAGATCAACCGCATGGCGGACGCTGCGATGCTGGCGCGCGACCTCATCAACACGCCGGCCAATGACATGGGGCCGGAAGAGCTGGCCGCAGCCGCGCAAGTTCTCGCCGCCGAATTCGGGGCAAGCTTTGCCTGCACCGTCGGTGAGGAGTTGAAGACGAATTTTCCGCTGATCCACGCCGTCGGCATGGCCTCGGACCGTGCGCCGCGGCTGATCGACATCGGCTGGGGCGACCCGGTCCATCCCAAGGTGACGCTGGTCGGCAAGGGCGTCTGCTTCGACACCGGCGGGCTCGACCTGAAACCGTCGAGCGGCATGCTGATCATGAAGAAGGACATGGGCGGCGCCGCCAACGTGCTGGCGCTGGCGCGCATGGTGATGGATGCGAAGCTCAAGGTCCGCCTGCGCGTGCTGATTCCGGCCGTGGAGAACGCGGTCGCGGGCAATGCCTTCCGCCCGCTCGACATCTTCACCTCGCGCAAGGGCATCACGGTCGAGATCGGCAATACGGACGCGGAGGGTCGCCTCGTGCTCGCCGACGCGCTGGCGCTGGCCGACGAAGAAAAGCCGGACCTGCTGATCGATCTCGGCACCTTGACGGGAGCGGCACGCGTCGCGCTGGGGCCTGATTTACCTCCCTTTTACACCAACGATGAGACGCTGGCTGCCGACGTCGCGCGATGCGCGGTGAAGGAGAACGATCCGTTGTGGCGCATGCCGCTGTGGCCACCTTACGATGCGTGGCTGGACTCCAAGACGGCCACCATCACCAATGCGCCCTCTGGCGGGTTTGCGGGCTCGATCACCTGCGCGCTGTTCCTGCAACGCTTCGTCGAACAGGCCAGGAGCTGGCTGCATGTCGACATCTACGGCTGGACGCCGTCGGCGAAGCCCGCACGCCCCGAAGGCGGCGAGTGCCAGGCCGCGCGCGCGATCTACACATTGCTGAGCGAGCGCTATGCATGATTCAGGACGAGATCCAAAACACGATCCGCGGCTGACGCCGGCGCGAAGCGACCTCGCCGCGAAATATCTCGAAGGCAAGGTGCAGGCGGATCGGTTCGTGACGGGCGAGGAATTCGAGATAGTCGAGGCGATCGCACCCGTGCGCGAGCAGCCGTCGTCGAACGCGATGCTGATGACGCAAGCGCTGCGCGGCGAGCGCGTCACGGTCTACGATCGCAACGGCGAAGGCTGGGCCTGGGGTCAGCTTTCCGGTGACGGCTATGTCGGCTGGCTGCCGGATGCAGCGCTCATGAAGCCCTCGGCCGCCCCGACCCACATGGTCAGTGCGCTACGAACCTTTGCTTTCCCCGGTCCCTCGATCAAGCTGCCGCCGGCAGACACGCTGGTGATGGGATCGAAGATCGCGGTCGCGCGCGAGGACGGCAGCTTCGCCGTGACGCGCGACGGACAATATCTGCCCAAGGCCCATCTCGCCCCGCTTGGTCATCGCGAGCCGGATTTCGTCACAGTCGCCGAGCGCTTCGTCGGCACGCCCTATCTCTGGGGCGGCAAAAGCAGTTTTGGCATCGATTGCTCCGGCCTCGTCCAGGTCTCGCTGACGTCAGCGGGCATCGGCTGCCCACGCGACAGCGACATGCAGCAGGCCGGCCTCGGCCGCGCGCTGGAGCCGCATGAGCTGAGCAGGCTGCAACGCGGCGATCTCATTTTCTGGAAGGGCCATGTCGCCATCGTCCGCGATGGCAGCACCATGGTTCACGCCAACGCGCATCACATGGCGACGGTGATCGAAGCGGTCGAGCCGGCGATCGCTCGGATCAAGCAAGCCGGCAGCGAAGTCACCGCGATCAAGCGGCTCTGACCGCCGCTACGTCGCCACCGATCCATTCCCCTCCGTCTCCAGCCGGAACGCCGCCGCGAACAGCGCGCGCGTGTAATCCGTCTTCGGGCTCTTGAACAGTTCGGCGGCCTGGCCCTCCTCGACCACCTTGCCGCCGCGCATCACGATCAGATGGCTGGCGAGCGAGGCGACGACGCGCAGATCGTGCGAGATGAACATGTAGGTGAGATCGCGCCTGCGCTGCAGCTCGCGCAACAGATCGACCATCTGTGCCTGAATCAGCATGTCGAGCGCGCTGGTCGGCTCGTCCAGCACGACGAAATCCGGCTCCAGCACCACCGCGCGTGCGATGCTGATGCGCTGGCGCTGGCCGCCGGAGAATTCATGGGGATAGCGGTGGCGGGTATCCGGCTTCAGTCCGACGTCCTCGAGCGCCTTGACGACGCGCGCCTCACGCTCCTCGCGCGAAAGCTTCGGCTGATGCACGGAGAGGCCTTCGGCGACGATGTCGGCGATCGACATGCGCGGGCTGAGCGAGCCGAACGGATCCTGGAACACGATCTGCATGTCGCGCCGGAACGGCCGCATCTCCTTGAAGCGCAGACCCTGGATATCTTTTCCCAGGAACACGATGCGCCCGTTCGAGGAGATCAGCCGCATCAATGCGAGCCCCAGCGTGGTCTTGCCCGAGCCGGACTCGCCGACGACCCCGAGCGTCTCGCCCTTGCGCACGGCGATGCTGACGCCGTCGACCGCCTTGATGTGACCGACCGTCTTGCGCATCAACCCGCGCTTGATCGGAAACCAGACTTTCAGGTCATCGGCCGACATCACCACCGGCGCATCCGGCTGCGGCGGCGCTGGATCCGGCTTCGGTTCCGCGGCGAGCAGGTCGCGCGTGTAGGGATGCTTCGGACTCCTGAAGACCTGCTCCACCGGCCCCTGCTCGACGATCTCGCCGCCCTTCATGACGCAGACCTGGTCGGCGATGCGGCGCACGATGCCGAGATCGTGGGTGATGAAGAGCAGGCTCATGCCGAGCCGGCCGCGGATCTCGGCGAGCAGCGTCAGGATCTGCGCCTGCACGGTGACGTCGAGCGCCGTGGTCGGCTCGTCCGCGATCAACAGATCCGGCTCGTTGGCGAGCGCCATCGCGATCATCACGCGCTGGCGCTGGCCGCCGGAGAGCTGGTGCGGATAGCTCTTCAGCCGCGTTTCAGGCTCGGGAATGCCGACCTGCGTCAGCAGCTCCAGCGTCCGCCTGCGCGCCTCGGCATTGCTGGTCGGGTTATGGAGCTGGATGATCTCGCCGATCTGCGCCTCGATCGTGTGCAGTGGATTGAGCGAGGTCATCGGCTCCTGGAAGATGATGGAGATGTCGCTGCCGCGAATCTCGCGCATCTCCCGCTCCGACTGGTCGATCAGCTCGCGCCCCTTGAAGCGGATGCTGCCCGAGGGATGCGAGGCGTTCGGATAGGGCAAGAGCTTGAGGATCGAGAGCGCGCTGACCGACTTGCCGGAGCCGGACTCGCCGACCAGCGCCACGCACTCGCCGCGCTTGATCTGGAACGAGACCTTGTCGACCGCGAGCGTGGTGGCACCGCCCTGGTGGAAGGCCACCGAGAGGTCGCGCACGCTGAGCAGGGGCTGGTTGATCGCGTCCATTAGTTTACCTGAACGTCTTGCGCGGATCAAAGGCGTCGCGCACGGCCTCGCCGATGAAGATCAAAAGCGACAGCATGATCGCGACCGAGAAGAAGCCGGAGAAACCGAGCCAAGGCGCCTGCACGTTGGACTTGCCCTGCGACAGCAGCTCGCCAAGCGACGGCGAGCCGGGCGGCAGGCCGAACCCCAGGAAGTCGAGCGCCGTCAGCGTCATCACCGAACTCGACACGATGAATGGCAGGAACGTCATCGTCGCGACCATCGCATTCGGCAACAGATGCCGGAACATGATGACCTTGTTCGACACGCCGAGCGCCCGCGCCGCCTGGATATACTCGAAATTGCGCCCGCGCAGGAATTCCGCGCGCACGAGTCCGACCAGCGACACCCAGGAAAACAACAGCAGGATGCCGAGCAGCACGAAGAAGCCCGGCACGAGCACCGACGACAGGATCAGCAGCAGATAGAGCGAAGGGATCGCGGTCCATATCTCGATGAAACGCTGGAACAACAGGTCGATCCAGCCGCCGAAATAGCCCTGCACCGCGCCGGCCGCGATGCCGATGACGGAGGAGACGATGGTCAGGCAGAGGCCGAACAGCACCGAGATGCGGAAGCCGTAGATCAGCCGCGCCACCACGTCGCGGCCCTGGTCGTCGGTGCCGAGCCAGTTGTATTCGAGATCGCGGCAGCTTTTGAGGCCTTTCTTCTCGACGACAGGCTTGCACTGCGCTTCCGTCAGCATCCAGGTCGGCGGCGACGGCGCCGGCGTCGGCAGATCGAGATTGTGGGTGTCGTAGGAGTAGCGGATCAGCGGCCAGACGATGCTGCCGCCCTTGTCCCTGATCAGCTTCTGCAAATAGGGATCGCGATAGTCGGCTGCCGTTTCGAAGTCGCCGCCGAAAGTGGTTTCCGAATAGGTGACGACGGACGGCCAATAGAGGTGGCCGTCATATTTGATCAGGAACGGCCGATCATTGGCGATCAGCTCGGCGAACAGCGACACCACGAACAGGATCAGGAAGATCCAGAACGACCAGTAGCCGCGCCGGTTCGCCTTGAAATTCTGCCAGCGCCGCCTGTTGAGCGGCGATGGCACGAACTGTTTGCGCGTGATCGGCACGGCATCGCCGAGCGGCGACTTCGCAGTGGTTTCGATCGGCGTGGTGGGGGCGGCCAGCGTCATCAGACCTCCCGCGCCTCGAAATCAATCCGCGGATCGATCCACATATAGGTCAGGTCAGAGATGAGGTTGATCACGAGGCCAACGAGCGAAAAGATGAAGAGCGTGCCGAACACCACGGGGTAGTCGCGGTTGAGAACGCTCTCGAAACTGAGCAGCCCCAGCCCGTCCAGCGAGAAGATGGTCTCGATCAGAAGCGAGCCCGAGAAGAAGGCGTGGATGAAGGTGCTGGGAAAGCCGGCGATGACGATGAGCATCGCGTTGCGGAAGACGTGACCATAGAGCACCCGATTCTCGCTGCAGCCTTTCGCGCGCGCGGTCATCACGTATTGCTTGCGGATCTCGTCCAGAAACGAGTTCTTGGTCAGGAACGTCATGGTGGTGAACGCGCCGAGCCCCATGGCGATCAGCGGCAGCGTCAGATGCCAGAAGTAATCGATGATCTTCCAGTACCACGGAAACTCCGACCAGCCGTCTGACGTCAGTCCGCGCAGCGGGAACCAGTTGAAAAACGACCCCCCGGCAAACAGGATGATCAGGAGGATCGCGAACAGGAAGCCGGGTATCGCATAGCCGAGCACGAGCACGCTCGACGTCCAGGTGTCGAAGCGCGTTCCGTCCCTGACCGCCTTGCGGATGCCGAGCGGAATCGAGATCAGGTAGGTTAGCAGCGTCAGCCAGATGCCGAGCGAGATCGAGACCGGCAACTTCTCCTTGACCAGCTGCATTACGCTGACGTCGCGAAAATAGCTCTTGCCGAAATCGAAGCGGGCGAAGTTCCACACCATCAGGAGAAAGCGTTCCGGTGCCGGCTTGTCGAAGCCGAACTGCACCTCCAGCTTCTTGATGAAATCGGGATCGAGCCCTTGCGCGCCACGATATTTCGAGTTCATGGCATCGCCGCCGGCGCCGACTTGGCCCGGCGTGCGCTGTGCAAAGTCGCTGCCGCCTGAAATGCGCGAACTGCCGCCGGTGTCGGCGCCCGAGAGCTGCGCGATCACGCGCTCGACCGGGCCGCCCGGCGCGAACTGCACGACGATGAAGGAGACGAAGAGGATCCCGAGCAAGGTCGGGATCATCAGCAGGATGCGGCGGGCGATATAGGCGCTCATGGCTATTTCGCCTGCTCGAGCTTGGCGGCCTTGCCGCCATCATGCCACCAGATATCGGGGGCGCCGACGCCGTTGGCATAACGCGGCAGCTTCTGCGGATGGCCGAATTGGTCCCAATAAGCAAGCCGATGCGTCTTGTTATACCATTGCGGCACCCAATAACGGCCGGCCCGGAACAGGCGATCGAAGGCCCGGCAGGCGACGGTCAAGTCCTCTCGGTTGTCCGCCGCCATGATTTTTTCGATCATGGCGTCGATGGCTGGACTGGCGACGCCCGCCAGATTGTACGAGCCCTTGGTTGCGGCGACCTGCGAGGAAAAGAACGCGCGCATGGCATCGCCCGGTGTCGCCGACATGCTGAAGCGCTGGATCGTGATGTCGAAGTCGAAATCTTCCTGGCGCGCCTTGTGTTGCACGGCATCGACGAGGCGCACGCTCGCTTCGATGCCGAGCGTCGCGAGATTCTTGATGTAGGGGGCATGGTGCGGCTGGAACGAAGGCTCGTCCAGCAGGAACTCGATCCTGAACACCTCACCATTCGGCAGCACCCGTTTGCCGTCCTTGATCGGCAGGCCGGCCTCAATGAGCAGTTGCTGCGCCTTGCGCAGCAGGCTGCGGTCCTGCCCGGAGCCGTCCGAGACTGGCGGCGTGAACGGTGCGGCGAACACTTCGTCGGGAACCTGGCCGCGAAACGGCTCCAGCAGCTTCAGCTCGTCCGGCGACGGAGGTCCGTCGCTCGCCATGAGATCCGAATTCTGAAATGGCGACACCGTGCGGGCATAAGCACCGTACATGATGGTCTTGTTGGTCCACTCGAAGTCGAAGGCGTCGATCAGGGCCTCGCGCACGCGAGGATCCCTAAACTTGTCGCGCCGCGTGTTGATGAACCATCCTTGCGCGCCGGACGGCGTGTCGTCGGGCACGACCTCCATCTTGACGCGACCGTCCTTCGCCGCAGGGAAGTCATAGCGCGTCGCCCAGATCCGAGAGGTGAACTCCTCGCGGTAGAGATAGTTCTTGCCGGTAAAACCTTCGAAGGCGACATCGCGGTCGCGGTAGAATTCGTAGCGCACGACGTCGAAATTGTAGCTGCCGCGACATGGCGGCAGATCGGCAGCCCACCAGTCCTTCGCGCGCTCATACTCGATGTAGCGGTTGACCTCGAACTTGCCGACCTTGTACGGCCCCGAACCCAGCGGGATCTCCAGAGACGTTTCGTCGAACGGACGGGAGGCATAGTAAGCTTTCGAGAAGATAGGCAGCCCCGCGACATAGAGCGGCACGTCGCGCGCGCGTCCCTTGGCAAAGCTGACGACTAGTGTCGCATCGTCAACGGCTTCCGCGCTGATCATATCGCGCATCTGCACGATGATCAGCGGATGGCCCTTCGTCTTCAGCGCCGTCAACGAAAATGCCGCGTCGTGCGCGGTGAGCTTGGTGCCGTCGTGGAATTTCGCCTCGGGCCGCATGGTGAAGCGATAGACCAGCTTGTCTGCCGATATATTTACAGACTTGGCGGCAAGCCCGTACATCCCATCCGGTTCGTCATTGGCTCGCACCATCAGCGGCGCAAAGGTCATGTCCATGCCCTGCGCGCCATCGCCTTTGAGGATGAAGGCATTGAGCGAATTGAAGGTCTGGTAGGACTGGTTGTAGGCGCGCACCGACGGGATAAGCGAGAACGTGCCGCCCTTCGGCGCGTCGACATTGACGTAGTCGAAGTGATGGAAGTCGGCGGGATATTTGAGGTCACCGAACGCCGACATGCCGTGGGCCTCGGCGGGCATCTCGGACGCTGTCGCGCCCCGGAGCCAGGCGGCGCTGAACGCACCGCCGGCACCCAGGGCCAGCACATGCCGGCGTGACATCTGCGTCATGCGGGGAGCGTCCTTCACGACTTCTTTGCGATCCGCGCCGCCTTGTCCGCGTCGTACCACCAAATGAACGGAAAGCCGGACTGACCGTATTTGGGCAATTCCGCCGGCCGGCCGAAGCGATCCCAGCGCGCGGTGCGCACCTTCGTATAGGTCCACTGCGGCACCACGTAGTGATTCCACAGCAGGACGCGGTCGAGTGCCTTGGTTGCCGCGACGAGATCGTCGCGACCCTTGGCGTAGATCACCCGCTCGATCAGCTTGTCGACCGCCGGATTCTTGATGCCGGTAATATTGCGTGACCCGGCGATGTCGGCCGTCTTCGACGACCAGAATTCGCGCTGCTCGTTACCCGGCGACTGCGACTCGCCCCAGGAGTTGGTGACGATGTCGAAATCCCACTCGCGAGTCCTGTTCTCGTATTGGGTCGGATCGACCGTCCGCACGCTGACGGCAATGCCGAGCCGTTCCAGCGACGGCTTGTAGAACAGCGTGATCCGCTCGAAGCTCGGATCCGAGTTCAGCAGTTCAAGCGAGAACTGGGCGCCCGTCTTGACGTCGATCAGCTTGCGGTCGCGCACTTCGTAGCCGGCTTCCTTGAACAGGCGAAGCGCCTCGCGCAGATTGTCGCGCACGGCTTCCGGACTGCCGCCGACTGGATTGGTATAGGCCGTCGTGAAGACTTCGGGCGGGACTTCGGCGCGGACCGTCTCGAGGATCTCGAGCTCCTTGCCCTGCGGCAAACCGGTCGCCATCAGCTCATCGATGCCATCGAAATAACTGCTGACGCGCTTGTACTGGCCGTAGAAGATCTGCTTGTTCATCTCCTCGAAGTCGAACGCGTAGTTGAGCGCTCGACGCACGCGCGGATCCCTGAACTTGGCGCGGCGCAGGTTCGGCACAAAGGCCTGCATGACGCCCGAGCTGCGATTGGCGAACTCCTCGAGGAGCACGCGCTTTTCGGTGACGGCCGGGAAGTCGTAGGCCGTCGCCCAGTTCTTCGCGCTGTTCTCGGTGCGCCAATCGACCTGATCGGCCTTGAAAGCCTCGATCGCCACGGTGGCGTCGCGGAAATACTCGTAGCGCATCTCGTCGAAATTATTGCGGCCCACATTGGCGGCGAGATCGCGCCCCCAATAATCCTTGACGCGCTCCAGCACGATCGACCGTCCGGCAACGAATTCCTTGACCCTGTAGGGGCCCGACCCCAGCGGCACTTCGAGCGTGGTGGCGGAGACATCGCGCTTGCGACCCTGCGCGTCGGTCCCCTCCCACCAATGCTTCGGCAAGACGGTCAGCTGCCCGACGATCTGCGGCAGCTCGCGGTTGCCCGGCGCGTCGAACACGAACTTCACCTCGCGCTCGCCGACCTGCTCGGCCTTCGTCACATGGCTGTAATAGGCCGAGTACTGCGGGTGGTGCTTCTTGAAGGAATCGAGCGAGAAGATCACGTCTTCCGCGGTCACAGGCTTGCCATCATGCCATTTGGCGTCGGACCGCAAACGATAGCTGACGAAGGAAAAATCGTCGGGGTGGCTGATGGCCTCGGCCAGTGCGCCGTATTCGGTCGAGACTTCGTCGAGCGCGGGTGTCAGGAGCGATTCATAGACGAACGCCACGGCACCGGCGACCTGACCCTTCACTCCGGAGACCACGATGTTGAAATTGTCGAATGTGCCGACGGCGATCTGGCGCGCGACGCCGCCTTTGGGCGCTTCCGGATTGACGTAGTCGAAGCGCTTGAAGTCGGCGGGGTACTTGACCTTTCCGAACAGCGACAGTGCGTGGCGCCAAGTAAGCTCACTGGCAGATTGCGCGTGCGCCGCGCCGACGACGGGAAGGCCCGCTACGGAA
Source organism: Bradyrhizobium nivariense (assembly GCF_029846715.1). Classification (GTDB taxonomy): domain Bacteria; phylum Pseudomonadota; class Alphaproteobacteria; order Rhizobiales; family Xanthobacteraceae; genus Bradyrhizobium. The sequence continues at coordinate 3,031 of NZ_JARVWW010000017.1, read as the reverse complement.
CCGAGGGCAGGGAGCGCTGCTGCGGCAGTGCCAGTGAGCAGGAGATCGCGTCGGGTAATGGCCAAATCCACATTCCTGTCTTGAAGGAGGCTACTCCTTTAAGTTCCCAATATAGGCGAGGTTTCGACGGAATATGTTGCTTTTTCCTCATCTTGGAAGCCCGGGCCGGCGGCTCACTGCGGCCAAACGCCCCGATAACGTCACCGCGAGGCCTGGATAAACGAACGGCCAGGCTTTTCAGCCTGGCCGCATATTCCAAGATCGATACTGAAGCGCCTTATTTTGCCGCGGTCGGCAGCGGCTTCGGGCTGTCGGAGAGGCTGTTCAGGTAGGCGATGACGTCGGCGCGCTCGCTATCCTTCGGGATACCGGCAAAACCCATCGCGGTGCCGGGGACGGCCGCCTTGGGATTGGCAATGAACTTGTTGAGCGCCTCGAAGTCCCAGGCGCCGCCCTTGCCCTTCATCGCAGCAGAGAAGTTGAAGCCGCCGCGGCCTTCGCCGACATGGTCGCCGACAACGCCATAGAGATTCGGACCGACACGGTTCGGGCCGCCCTTCTCGAAGGTGTGGCAGGCACCGCACTTCTTGGCGGCGGAGGCGCCCTTCTCGACCGAGGCGGTCTGGAGCAGCTTTTCGATCGGCTCGGAGGCCGCGGCGGCAGCGCCGCCTTCCTTGCCGTGACCGGCGTCTTCCTTCACGGCGATCTCGAAGCCCGGCTTTTCCGGCATCTTGGGCGAGAACAGCGCACTCGCGGTGAAGCTCGTCACCAGCAGGATGAGACAGGTGCCGAGCACGGCACCGAGAATTTTGTTGAGTTCGAAAGAGTCCATTTCCGGCCAGGCCCCACACCGCAAGAAGAATTGGCGGCCAGGCAGCCGCCAGGACGAGCCTCGGGAGAATCAAACGTTCCCTATTGTTTCCCCGAGTTTTGCCATTGAGATATCGGTTTGCCCGGGGTCTGGCAACCCGTATAAGCGAGCGGGCTTCAAGCCCGTCCCCACCCCATTTCTGGGCGCGGAAAACGCCCCGTTTCCAGGCTCTTGAACCGATGATCGATCCCCGCATCCTGGTGCTGATTCCGGCCCGCATGGCCGCCACCCGCCTGCCCGGCAAGCCGCTCGCCGATATCGCGGGCCTGCCGATGATCGTGCATGTGCTGCGCCGTGCCGAGGCCGCCGGCATAGGCCGGGTCGCGGTCGCAACCGACACGGCGGAGATCGCGTCGGTCGTAACCGCCCATGGCGGCGAGGCCGTGATGACCCGCCCGGAGCACCCCTCCGGCTCCGACCGCATCCACGAGGCCATGCAGAAGCTCGATCCGGACGGCAAGGCCGAGATCGTGGTCAATCTCCAGGGCGATTTTCCGACCATCACGATCGACAACATCCGCGAGGTGCTGCCGCCGCTGCAAGACCCCGTCGTGGACATCGCCACGCTGGCTTCGCAGATCCACACCGAGGAGGAGGACCTCGCGCCAAGCGTCGTGAAGGCGATCGGAACCTCGCTCGGCGGCAGACGCATGCGCGCACTTTATTTCACCCGCGCAACCGCCCCGACCGGCGACGGGCCGCGTTACCACCATATCGGCCTCTACGCCTATCGCCGCGCCGCGCTGGAGCGCTACGTCCGGCTTCCGCCCTCGCCGCTGGAATTGCAGGAGAAGCTCGAGCAGCTCCGGGCGCTTGAGGCCGGAATGCGCATCGACTTCACCATTGTCGACACCGTGCCCCGCGGGGTCGACACGCCGGCGGACCTGGAAACCGCCCGCAGCATCCTTTCCAAATCCTGAGCCGCTGTTACAAGGCCGAGCATGAGCAAGCTGAAAATCGCATTCCAGGGCGAGCCTGGGGCCAATTCCCACATCGCCATCGTCGAGGCCTATCCCGACGCCGAGCCGATGCCATGCGCCACCTTCGAGGACGCATTGTCGGCGATCTCGTCGGGCGAGGCCGACCTCGGCATGATCCCGATCGAGAATTCGGTCGCAGGCCGCGTCGCCGACATCCATCATTTGCTGCCGGCCTCCGGCCTCTTCATCGTCGGCGAATGGTTTCTGCCGGTTCGCCATCAGCTGATGGCGGTGAAGGGGACCAGGCTCGAAGACATCAAGAGCGTCGAGAGCCATGTGCACGCGCTCGGCCAGTGCCGGCGCATCATCCGCAAGCTCGGCATCAAGCCAATCGTGCACGCCGATACCGCCGGCAGCGCCCGCGACATTTCCGAGCGCAACGACAAGTCCGTCGCCGCGATCGCCTCGCGCCTCGCCGCGCAGATCTACGGCCTCGACATTTTGGCTGAGGACATCGAGGACGAGGCCCACAACACCACGCGCTTCGTGGTGCTGGCGCGCGAACCGAAATGGGGCGCTCAGGGCTCCGGTCCTCTGGTCACCACTTTTGTGTTCCGGGTGCGCAATTTGCCGGCCGCGCTCTACAAGGCGCTCGGCGGCTTTGCCACCAACGGCGTCAACATGACCAAGCTCGAGAGCTACATGGTCGACGGCAATTTCTTCGCCACGCAATTCTATGCCGACGTCGACGGCCATCCTGACGACAAGGGTCTCGCCTTCGCGATCGAGGAGTTGAAATTCTTCTCGCGCGAATTCCGCATCGTCGGCGTGTATCCGGGGCACCCGTTCCGGGCGACGATGGAATAGTTTCGTGTCCCGGACGCGCGAAGCGCGAGCCGGGATCCAGAGGCTGCGAAGCGCAGAGGCGCCATGGGCCCCGGCTCTGCAGTGCACCGCTGAAGGGCGCTGCGCTGCGTCCGGGGCACGAGAGTGTTTACGCGGCCGCTCTCAGCCCGAATGCATCTGCCAACAGCGAATACGATTTCTTCCGCGCGTCGTGATCGTACACAGCCGTGATCACCATCAACTCATCCGGCTTGCTCGCGTCGATCAGCGGCTGCAGCGTCTTCTGCACCGTCGCAGGGCTGCCGACGAACAGGCGCGAGCGGTTGCGCGAGATCGAGGTGCGCTCAGAGCCCGTGTAGGGATAGGCCAGCGCCTCTTCGACACTGGGCAGCGG
>NZ_JARVWW010000016.1 GCF_029846715.1 Bradyrhizobium nivariense | reverse complement strand
CTGCCGCGCGAACCGTCGACGCGGTCTGCGCCGCAATCGGCCGCGCACTCGATGCCTTCACATCCGAGGAATGCGCCAACTACCTCAAAAATTCAGGCTATCGAACCTAATGCCATCACGCTTTAGCCCCCGTAGCTCTGCACCAAGCTCCCCGCCACCAGCGACCAGCCGTCGACCAGCACGAAGAAGATCAGCTTGAAGGGCAGCGAGATGGTTGCCGGCGGCAGCATCATCATCCCCATCGACATCAGCACGGAGGCGACGACGAGGTCGATGATCAGGAAGGGCAGGAACAGCAGGAAGCCGATCTCGAAGGCGCGCTTCAGCTCGGAGATCATGAAGGCGGGGACGAGGATGCGTAAGCCGAGCTCGTCGGGAGTGGCAGGCGGCGGCTCGCCGGACAGATCCAGGAACAGCTTGAGGTCCTTCTCGCGCACGTTCTTCTGCATGAAGCCGCGCAGGGGGACGGCGGCGCGCTGGAGCGCGTCCTCGACGCCGAGTTGGTTGGCGACAAGCGGACGGATGCCTTCGTCATAGGATTTTTGCAGGACCGGTCCCATCACGAAGAAGGTGAGGAACATCGCGAGCGCGATGATCACCGAGTTCGGCGGCGCGGTCGCCGTGCCCATTGCGGTGCGCAGCAGCGACAGCACGACCACGATGCGCGTGAACGACGTCATCATGATCAGGATCGACGGTGCGATCGACAGCACCGTCAGCAGCGCGATCAGCTGGATCGCGCGCTCGGTGACGCCGCCACCGCCTGCGCCGCCGCCGCCGAGATTGATGCTGATGTCCTGCGCATGCGAAGGGCTCGCGAGCGAAGCCGCGCCGATCAGGACAAAAAGAAAAAGAACTCTACGCGGGAGGGCCGGCAGCCTCACGAAGACGGCTTCGGACGGCCGAGTAGCGAGGCCATCTCGTCTTCGAGATTTTCAAAGCTGGTCTTTTCCGGGGCTGGCTTTGCGGGCGGGGCCGGTGGCGCCGGCGGCTCGCTGCGGGCCACACGCGGGGGAGCGGCCGGGGGCTCCGGCGCGACCGGAGGGGCAAGCGTCTCGCCGGCGGGGCGGCGCAGCGCAGCTTCGAGCCGCTGCGCCATCTCGGCCAGATTCTGCTCGGCGCTCGATGGCGCCGCAGGAGCGGGCGCCGGCGGCGGAACGGGCGGAGCCTGCGGCACAGGCGGAGGAGGAGGTGGTGCGGCTGCGCGCTCGGCGCGCACTGGAGGCACCTTCACCGGCTCGCTCTGGCGCGGCGGACGCGGCATCAGAGGGGGTTCGCTGCGCGCAACGCGCGGCGGAATAGGTTCGGGACGCAGTTCGCGCTCGGGGCGCGGCGCGAGCGGCTCGGACGTGAAGCCGGCCAGCGGCGGCTCGTTGCGGCGTTCGGCCAGCGCGGGAGCGGGCCGGCGCACTTCGTCGGCGAAGGACGGGCGCGCGGGCCGCGGTGGCGGCTCGGGCATTTGCGGTTCGGGATGATCGAGCAGCTCGGGCCGCGGCGCTTCGTCGGCCCAGCCGCTGGTATCAGGCATCGGCGCAAGACGCGGCGGCTCGGCGGCATTGGGACGCTGCGGGAGCTGGTCGCGGCCGGGCGCTGCGCGCACGATGTTGGGTTCGACGACGATGTCGGTGGGGCCGCCGATCATCAGGAGATGCTCGACATTGTCACGCCGGACCAGCACCAGACGGCGGCGACCGTCGACCGCGGCGGCATCGATCACGGCGAGCCGGGGCATCCGGCCGCGCTGGGTGTTGGCGCCGAGCCGGCTGGTGGCGAATCGGCGAACCAGCCATGCAGCGACGCCGATCAACGCCAGAACGACGATGAACGCGACGATGAAGGTGATAGGGCTGCCTTGCATACTTGTCCCCGACAAATGGCGCTTTTCTCGTGCCCGTGGTCAGATGTGCCAACCACCGGCGTACGATGCCCCAAACTGCTATCTCTTAACGTCCCACGGCAAGTTTTGCCGTCCCCAACTCTTAATAACCTATGAATCGCTCGATCCAAAACGACTTCTTGGCCTGTGCACGCGCCGCCAAGCGGTTGGGTTAATGCCACTTTTGGAGGCGTAGAATCACGGGCGCCCGCATTTGTGTTCCGGAGGGGGACATCTGCCTGTGACATCTTTAACCAGCTGTTAACCATACAGGCGGCAAATTCTGCCTAGCTTCGGACCTGATCCGAGAGGCGGAAGGAGCCGCAAGATGTCCATCAACGACCTCCCGGTGCTGTCGGCGCTTCGCACCAAGATGCAGTGGCACCAGGAGCGCCAGCGCGTCCTGTCCGAGAACGTCTCCAATTCCGACACGCCCAAATTCCGGCCGCGCGACCTGGTCGAGCCGAAACTGGACAAGGGCGGCGCCGTCACGGGTTCGATGGGCCCTTTGGCGCTCACCCGCACCAGCGGTTCCCACATGGCGCCGTCAGGCGCGGCCTCCGGATTCGACCAGAACAAGAATGCGGGCTTTGAGACCCGTCCCGCGGGCAACGCCGTCAATCTCGAAGAGGAGATGATGAAGGCCGCGAGCAACCAGATGGACTACGCGGCGGCGACCTCGCTTTATTCGAAGAGCCTGCATCTGCTCAAGACCGCGATTGGCAAAGGCTAGAGCATGATCCGGAAAAGTGTGCAGCGGTTTTCCGACCAGATCATGCTCAAAAAAGAGAGCTGGAGGTAGATCATGGCGAATGACAGCAGCGACTTTGCCCGCTCGATGGCAATCGCGACCTCCGGTCTGCGGGCGCAGGCCGGGCGCATGCGGGTGATCTCGGAGAATATCGCGAATGCGGATTCGACGTCGCAGAGTGCCGGCGGCGATCCCTACCGGCGCAAGGTGCCGACCTTCTCCTCGGCGCTCGACCGCACGCTCGACGCGCAGGTCGTCACCCTCGGCAGGATCAAGCCCGACCAGTCCAACTTTCGCACCAAATACGAGCCGAACAATCCGGCGGCGGATGCGACCGGCAACGTCAAATATCCCAACGTGAACTCGGTGGTCGAGATGACCGACATGCGCGACGCGCAGCGGTCCTACGAGGCCAATCTCAACATCATCAGTGCGACGCGCCGGATGATCCAGCGCACCCTCGACATCCTCAAGAGCTGAACAGGACATTTGAGCCATGGCAACACCGACAATTGCCGCCAACGCCTATGCAAACCTCGCCCGCGTGCTGGAGAACAGCGGTGCCGGCAAGGGCAGCGAGCCGAGCGGGCAGTCCTTCGCCTCTCTTCTGAAAGACACTGTCGGCAGCGTCATGGAGTCCGGCCGCAAATCCGATGCGCAGACGGTGGCGATGGCCGCCGGCAAGGCCAACGTAATGGACGTGGTGACGGCGGTCGCAGACACCGATGTTGCGGTGTCCACGCTGGTCTCGGTCCGCGACCGCGTGATCGCGGCCTATGAGGACATCATGAAGATGCCGATCTGATTTCGGCGCTCGCAGTGACGGGGATAGGCCTTCGCATCGCTCGCTAGAGTGGTGGGAGGCGAGGAATAAGACAAAGGAATTGTGCAATGACCGGACCCGAAACCCTCGACGTCGCGCGTGATGCGATCTGGACCATCGTGATCGTGTCGTCGCCCCTGATGGTGGTCGGGCTCGTGGTCGGCGTCGTCGTGTCGCTGTTCCAGGCGCTGACGCAGATCCAGGAGCAGACGCTGATCTACGTGCCGAAGATCTTGGCCATCTTTGCCACAATGCTGCTGGCGTTGCCGTTCATGGCCGACGCACTGCATTCCCACATGCTGCGGATATCGTCGCGAATCATCGGCGGCTGAGGCACAATGCGCCGGTCATGCGCATCGACGTCTCGCTGCTGCCGGCGCTCGCCGCTTCCTTCATGCTCGCCTTCGCCCGGGTCGGTGCGATGGTGATGCTGTTGCCGGGCCTGGGCGAGACCAATATCCCGACGCGGATCAAGCTGTCGATCGCGCTGCTGCTCACGCTGATCATCCTGCCGCTGCATCGCAATGCCTATCACGTCGACATGGGCTCGATCGCGCCGCTGCTGGTCCTGATGCTGCATGAGATCGTGATCGGCATCGTGCTGGGGGCCACCGCGCGGGTGACGCTGTCGGCGCTCCAGGTTGCCGGTGCCGTGATCGCGCAGCAGATGGGGCTGGGTTTCGTCACCTCGGTCGATCCGACGCAGGGACAGCAGGGCGTGCTGGTCGGCAATTTCCTGACGATGCTCGGGGTGACGCTGCTGTTTGCGACCGACAGCCATCATCTGGTGATCGCGGCGCTGAACGACAGCTATACGATCTTCGCGCCGGGCGAGACGGTGTCGAGCGGCGATATCGCTGCGCTGGCGACGCGCGCTTTTGCAGCCGCATTCCGTTTGGGCCTGCAACTTTCCGGACCGTTTCTGGTGTTCGGCCTCGTCTTCAACATCGGCCTCGGCGTGCTGGCGCGGCTGATGCCGCAAATGCAGGTCTATTTCGTCGGCGTGCCGCTGTCGATCTTCGCGGGCTTCCTGGTGCTCGCCGTGGTGCTCACGGCGATGATGGGCACGTATCTCGACTATTTCATCGGTGTCATGCACCAGATGATGCCGCTCAGATAACGAGGGATCGATGGCGGAAGACAACGATCCAGAGAGTCAAACAGAAGACCCGACGCAAAAACGTCTCGAAGAGGCGCTCGAACGCGGTGATGTCGCCAAGAGCCAGGAGATCAACACCTGGTTCATGATCGCGGGCGGCACGCTTGTGGTCTCGACCTTCTCGGGATCGGTCGGCAGCGGGCTGATGACGCCGATGCGCAACCTGCTCGCCAATTCCTGGATGATCAAGACCGACGGCAGGGCTCTGCTCGCCCTGATGCAGCAGATCGAAGTCGCGGTGCTCGCGGCGGTCGGCGTGCCGCTGCTGATGCTGGTGCTGGCGGCAATTGCCGGCAACATGCTGCAGCACCGCCTGGTCTGGTCGGCCGAATCGCTCAAGCCCAAGTTCAGCAAGCTGTCGCCTGCCGAAGGCCTCAAGCGCATCTTCGGCAAGCAAGCGGCGGCGAACTTCCTCAAGGGTCTCGGCAAACTGATCGTGCTCGGCACGGTCATGACCACGATCCTGTGGCCGGAACGGCATCGCATGGAGGCGATGGTCAGGCTCGATCCGGCGGCCATGCTCGGCGCCACCACCAGCCTGACCATTCATCTCCTCGGCGCGGTGGTCGCGGCGCTCGCGATCATCGCCATTGGCGACTATTTCTTCCAGTATCGCAGCTGGTTCCAGCGGCAGAAGATGTCGCTCCAGGAGATCAAGGAAGAGTTCAAGCAGTCCGAAGGCGACCCGCACATCAAGGGCAAGCTCAGGCAGCTGCGCCAGCAGCGGTCCAAGAAGCGCATGATGGCGGCGGTTCCCAAGGCCTCCGTGATCATCACCAACCCGACCCACTATTCGATCGCGCTGTCCTATGAGCGCGGCATGTCGGCGCCGATCTGCGTCGCCAAGGGCGTCGACAACCTCGCTTTCAAGATCCGGGAGATCGCGCGCGAGCACGACATCCCGATCGTCGAGAACGTGCCGCTCGCCCGCGCGCTCTACGCCACCGTCGAGATCGACCAGGAAATCCCGACCGAGCACTACCATGCGGTCGCCGAAGTCATCGGCTACGTCATGCGTCTGAAGAGCGGATTCGGCGCCGGCCGGCAATAAAACCCCCGAGAAGTACCGGAAATGGCCGTAATCTGGGAATCAGCGTACCTTTCGCCCCTGCTGCCCTTGCGCCTGCGGGTCCGATTCAGGCAGGGAGGACCCCACGCGCCCCGTAGCGCGTTGATTCTCTGCCGACAGGCTGTGCCAGCTTGAGATGACTGCCGAGACCGACCACGACCTCACACGCGAGCCCGTTGCGGCGCACGAGCCGTCGCCGCGCTCGGGCAGCATTGCGCTGGTGCTGCTGGTGGCCGCCGGCCTCGTCGCCGTTGCCGTCGGGCTGATGACGCTCGGGCGCGCGCAGGCGCAGCCCTATATCCTCGGCATCCTCGCCGTGCTGGCGATGGTCGGCCTGTTCAACCTGTTCGCCTTCGCCGCCGGCATCATCCGCTTCGTCGATCGCAATCTCGACGATCCCGTGATGGGGCGCATCGCCGATCACGCCTTCGACGGCCTGGCCGTGACCGATCCGCGCGGCCATGTGGTCTATTCCAACGCCGCCTATCTGACGCTGACCGGCGCCACCGGCCCGCAGGAGGTGCGGCCCGTGGAGCGCGTCTTCATCGGCAACCCCGACGTCTCCGAAGCCGTGTTCCGTCTGCTCAAGGCCGCGCGCGAAGGCAAACGGCAGCAGGAAGAGGTGCGCATCTCCGGCCATGACGGCAGCCAGGGCCGCTGGCTGCGCATGCGGGTGCGCCCGCTCGGCACGGGCAAGCGCGAGACGAAATACGCGGTGTGGTCGATCGCCGACATCACCCGCGACCGCGAGCGCCAGGAGGACGTGTTCCAGGAGCTCCAGCACGCGATCGAATATCTCGATCACGCGCCTTGCGGCTTCTTCTCGGTCAATCCGGCCGGCGAGCTCGCTTATGTCAACGCGACGCTGGCGAACTGGCTCGACTACGACCTCGCCGAGATCGGCTCGGGCGGGCTGAAGCTCACCGACATCGTCTCCGGCGACGGCGCTTCGCTGCTCACCGCGATCGTGGCGGTGCCGGGCGAAGTCAAGACGGAAGTCTTCGACATCGATCTGCGCATGCGCACCGGCAAGACCATGCCGGTGCGGCTCTATCACAAGCTCGCCTTCGGCGCCGACGGTGCGCCGGGGCCGTCGCGCACGCTGGTGATCAGCCGTGCCCGGGACGAGCGCAGCGATCCGGACCGCGCCGCCGAAGTCCGCTTCATGCGCTTCTTCGACCATACGCCGATGGCGATCGCGACGGTCGACCGCGGCGGCAACGTCGTGCGCGCCAATGCGCGCTACGCCAAGCTCGGCCAGGCGCTGGGGCTCGACAGCGCCAGCAAGTCGATCTTCCGCGCGGTCAATTCGCGCGACCGGCACCTTTTGATCACGGCCATCAACCAGGCCGCGGAGGGCCAGGCCGACGTCGCGCCGGTCGAAGTGGCGCTCGAAGGAACCAAAGAGCGCTGGGGCCAGTTCTTCGTCACGCCTGTGGACACGGCCGAGAACGATGCGGAAGTCGCCATCGTGCACATGCTCGAGACCACCGAGCGGCGCGCGCTGGAGAACCAGATCAACCAGTCGCAGAAGATGGAGACGGTCGGCCAGCTCGCCGGCGGCATCGCCCACGACTTCAACAACGTGCTCTCCGCCATCATGATGGCGAACGACTTCCTGCTGAACGCGCACAAGCCGACCGATCCGTCGTTCCAGGACATCATGCAGATCAAGCAGAACGCGACGCGCGCCGCCACGCTGGTGCGCCAGTTGCTGGCGTTCTCGCGGCGGCAGACGCTGCGGCCGCAGGTGCTCGACCTCGGCGATGCGCTCTCCGACCTCGCCATGCTGCTGCGCCGCCTGATCGGCGAGAAGGTCAAGCAGGAGACCATCCACGGCCGCGACCTCTGGCCGGTCAAGGTCGACGTCTCCCAGTTCGAGCAGGTCATCGTCAACCTCGCGGTGAACGCGCGCGACGCCATGCCCGACGGCGGCAAGCTGATCATCCGCACCGCCAACGTCACCACTGAGGAAGCGGCCAGGCTCGCCTACAAGGGCATGCCGGCCGCGGACTATGTGCGGATCGAGGTCGCCGACACCGGCACCGGCATTCCCGCCGACATCCGCGACAAGATCTTCGAGCCGTTCTTCTCGACCAAGGAAGTCGGCAAGGGCACCGGCCTCGGTCTCTCCACGGTCTACGGCATCGTCAAGCAGACCGGCGGCTTCATCTATGTCGATTCCGAGCCGGGGCAGGGCACCTCGTTCCACATCTTCCTGCCGCGCCATCATGCCGAGCCGGAGGTGCAGGTCGAGCAGCCGGCGGCGGTCGTTGGCGCCACCAACGGTGCCGCGAAGGAAGCCGGGCCCGCAGCGGACGCCAAGCCCCGCACCGATCTCACCGGACAGGGCACCATCCTCCTGGTCGAGGACGAAGAGGGCCTGCGCGCGCTCAACGCACGCGGCCTGCGCTCGCGCGGCTACACCGTGGTCGAGGCCGAGAACGGCGTCGAGGCGATGGAATTGCTGGAAGAGCAGAGCGGCGGCATCGATCTCGTCGTCTCCGACGTCGTGATGCCGGAGATGGACGGCCCGACCCTGCTCAAGGCGATGCGCGAGAAGAACCCCGACATCAAGTTCATCTTCGTCTCCGGCTACGCCGAGGACGCGTTCGAGAAGAGCCTGCCCGAAGGCCAGCAGTTCGACTTCCTGCCCAAGCCGTTCACGCTCAGCCAGCTCGTGGCGGCCGTGAAGGAGACGATGCAGAAGGCGGGGTGAGGGCTTCAACGCAATAACGAAGGAAAAAGCGAAATTCCGTCGCAAAGCGACGGTAACCCGCGACCGCGGTTCCTGCGCGTCCCCGGCCAAGCTGCCGCCAAACATGGGCTTTTGCCACATCCCCGCGACTGAGGGCCGCAGCCATAAGTTCCGATAGTGGCTTCCTTTTTACGGAAGGCTGCCCATCTTAGGGGCACGCCCCATCCGGGGATTTGGGAAACGCACATGAAGTTCTCGCAACGCTCCCGCAGCCTCTTCAAGACGATGGCCGTCGTGCTGGCGCTTGCGCTGCCGACTGCGCTGGCGATCTCATCCGCCGACGCGCGCGTCGGTGGCGGCATGTCGTCGGGTTCGCGCGGCTCGCGGACCTATTCGGCCCCGCCGTCGACCACGACCGCGCCGGGCTCGACCTCGCAATTCAACCGCACCTACACCCAGCCGGGCGCAGGCATGAACTCGGCCGCCGCCGCACCCGCGCGTGGCGGCCTGTTCGGCCGCGGCGGCGGTTTCCTGGGCGGCCTTGCGGCCGGCTTCCTCGGCGCGGGCCTGCTCGGCATGCTGTTCGGCGGTGGCCTGTTCGGCGGCCTCGGCGGCCTGTCGTCGATCATCGGCCTGATCATCCAGATCGCGCTCGTGGTGCTCGTGGTTCGGCTGGCGATGTCCTGGTGGCAGCGCCGCCACGCCCCGCAGGCGGCCTATGCCAATGCTGACGCCGGTGCCGGTCCGGGACCGCAGGCGAACAATCGTGGTGGTCTTGCTGGTGGTCTTGGCGGCGGCTTCGGCTTCGGCGCCAACAACGCGCCGCTCGAGATCAAGCCGGACGACTATGAGGCGTTCGAGCGCCTGCTCGGCGACGTCCAGACCGCCTGGTCCAACGAGGACGTGGCCAAGCTGCACACGCTCGCGACGCCGGAAATGGTTTCCTATTTCGAGCAGGATCTCGGCCAGAACCGCGCGCGCAACGTCGTCAACAAGGTCAGCAATGTGAAGCTGTTGCAGGGCGACCTCGCGGAATCCTGGCGCGAAGGCGAGACCGATTACGCCACGGTGGCGCTGCGCTTCGCGCTCACTGACAAGACGCTGGATCGCAACACCGGCGCGATTGTCGCCGGCAGCGAGCAGCCGGGCGAAGCCACCGAAGTCTGGACCTTTGCCCGCCGTCCGGGCGCCGCCTGGGAATTGTCGGCGATCCAGCAGACCAATTGATCGCAGACGACTTAGAAACCAAGGCGTCGTGCTTATTGCACGGCGCCTTTTTCTTTTGGGACGTCACGGATCGCGGCATCGGAATAAGCGGGCGCGATCGGGTTGAAATCTGGCGGCCAACGAAAAACACAACTGGAGGACAAGATGATCCGTATCGGGAGATCCGTGACAATTTCAGGTCTTGCGTTCGCTGTGGCCTTGCTTGCGGCGCCATCGGCGCAGGCGCTTTTCCGCGGGTGACGACAAGACCTGCAAGAACTGGACGTCGAGCACGCAAGGCGTGGCGGTCGTCGGCCACGCCGATCGTCAGGGCCTGCGATGACGAGCCATCGAAATCGTGGAACAGCTCGCATCCCTCGCGCGGCCCCGACGGCGGCTGCTCGCAGGCCGATCTGAAGAGCACGGGCGGCGACGGCCTGCTGTATTGTTTTGCGGCGAATTGAGGCGCGGAACTCTCTCCGCCGTCATGGAGTTCGTGGTTGCGTGCTACACCTGCCGCAACGCAATCACGGACAGTTTCCATGAAATACGAGCTCTACTATTGGCCTGAGATCCAGGGCCGCGGCGAATATGTGCGGCTGGCGCTGGAGGAGGCGGGCGCGGCTTACGTCGACGTGGCGCGTGGTCCGCGCGGAACCAGCGCGATGATGAAGATGATGGACGCGCACAAGGGGACGCCGCCCTTTGCGCCGCCGTTCCTCAAAGCGGGAAAACTCGTCGTCGGCCAGACCGCCAACATCCTGCTCTATCTCGGCGCCCGCCACGCCCTTGCGCCGAAGACGGAAGGCGGAAAACTCTGGGTGCACCAGCTCCAGCTGACGATCACCGATTTTGTGGTCGAGATCCACGACACTCATCATCCGCTGGGGCCCTCGCTCTACTACGAAGATCAGAAGCCGCCGGCGAAGAAGCGCACGGCCGATTTCTGGGGCGAGCGCGTGCCGAAATATCTCGGCTATTTCGAACAGCTCGTTCAGGACAATGGCGGCGCCTATGTCACCGGCCGCAAGCTCACCTATGTCGATCTCTCGCTGTTCCAGATCGTCGACGGGCTGCGCTACGCTTTCCCGAAGCGCATGAAGGCGTTCGAGGCAGATATCCCGGGCCTCGTCCGCCTGCACGATCGCGTTGCCGAGCGGCCGAACATCAAGGCCTATCTCGACAGCGAGCGCCGCATTGCCTTCAACGAGCAGGGCATCTTCCGCCGCTACCGCGAGTTGGATGGCTAAAGCGTTTTCGAGCGAAGTGGATACCGGTTCGCGTAAAGAAAACGCGCAGCCCCCGTTCCGGACCGGCCGTTTCGGGCGCGATCAGTGCACAGGAGAATGATGCGCACTCACCACACGCCGGGCAGCAGGCGATAGCGCACGCGCGTCATATAATCGGAGTAGCCCGGCAGGCCCTCGCGCAACGTGCGCTCCTCAATGCGAATGCGGGCCGCAAACAATACGAGGAGGAGCGGCACCATCAGAAGTCCCCACCATGAGCCCAGAAGCAGCGGCACGCCGGCGAAGAACAGGATCATGCCGCTGTACATGGGATGGCGCACATGCGCGTAAGGCCCCGTCGAGATCACGCGCTGCGCGCGCTCGGCTTGCAGCTTCACCACGGGCGCCGCGAACGAGTTCTCGCGAAAGACCCAGAGGATGAACAGCGTCGAGAGCAGGAACAGTGCAAGGCCGAGCATCTGCAGCGCCATCGGCATGTCGGAGGATAGCGTACGCCGGTCGAGCCCCATCGCGGCCAGCCAGACCAGCATCGCGACGACGAAGACGGTCATGAACACCTTGTCGGCAGCGGGCTGGTCCTTTTGCAGGACCGGCCGCAGACGTTCGGCGAGCAGTGCGGGGTCCACCCGATAAAGCCACCAGCCGCAGAGCGGGCCGAGCAGGGCGGAGGTCGCGAGGAACACCCAGGCCGAAGGCCAATTCAGGGTGCCGGCGGCCGCGAACAGCAGCGCGCCCATCGCGACGGTGGTGATCGTGCTCTGCAACAGCAGTCTTGCGATCATGCGCAGGTCCCAGGATTGACGCGCACGATATTGGTCCCGCTATCCGGCAAAGATGCGGCCGGACGCGCGAAAGGCCCGATCGAGCGGATCGGGCGTTTCACCTCTCGCAAACCTGATCAGGCGAGCTGATCGATCCGTGTACCCTGACCCGGCGGCAGCGGCGCAGGCGGCGGCGGCTTATAGGTCGGGTCGTTGTCCTTGGTCTTGGCCTGATCGTCCTGCTGCTTGGTCGTGTCGTAGCTCGGCACCACGATCGCGATCGGCGGCGGCGCAACGGTAGAAACGCTCATCCACAAATCCTCACACATTGAAACAATTGACCCTGGGCCGCGAGGAGCGAAATTTCCTTCAAGGCGATCGCTAAAATGCGAAGGATCTGGTGCGTGAGATGCGCCCTTTTGCGCCGGCATCCGCAATGACGGAGTGTGTGGTGAGTGGCGGCGCGCCACGTGCGTCGCCACTCGCGCGGCAAGAGCGAGCCGCGCCTACTCGTCCTTCGGACGTGTGATCGCGATCGACGCTTCCGTCTTGGTGCGGGAGCATTCCATGTTGAGGCGCTTGAAGCGCATCGACACCTTGTCGCCGCGGAGCAGGCCCATGCGCTTCAGGCAGCGCGTGGCGCCTTTCGTGGTGTCGTCCTTCGGCACTGTGAAGGTGAGCGCCGCCGCGGATCCGACCAGTTCATAGAACTGCGGGGTCGGCTTGCGGTCGCCCTTGGCATAGAGCTCGTTGGAGTAGGTCTTCCCCTGCGCGCGGCAGCCGAGCGAGAGCTCCTTCGCCGCCGGGTGGGTGAGATAGATGATGTTGGAAGCCTTGAAGTTGACCTTCAGCTTGTCGATGCCGCTGGCGAGCTGCTTTGCGATGTCGTCGCACTGGTCCGCGCGGGAGGGCGAGGCGACGGTCACAAGGCCGGTGATGGCGGCGGCGACCAGGATCGCGCCGCGGACGTTCGGTTTGAAAATCATGATGAAAAGCCCCTTGGAGGCCGCATAAAAGCCTGTACTCCGAGGCCATGCAAGACCTCCGATCAGGCCTATTTGCGAACGGTTGCGCTGTTTAGGCGCCCTGGGCGCTGAGAAGCTCTTTTTCAATTGTTTGCTTCAACTGCTTCAAATCCTTCAGATGCCCGCCAATCCGCGACACGTCGGCCTTGGTGATGGAATCGCGAACGTCTGCGACAACGCTGCGCGAACTTGCCGCGACCTGGCGCACGCCCTTTGCCAGGTTCTCTCCCTTGGCGAAGTAGCTTGAACCAATCAGCAGGCTGCCGCCCGGCAGCCTGGCGATTCGTTCCTTCACGCCCTCGACCGTTGAAACGATCGCTTCCGTATTCAAGAGGGCGTAGTCGTTCAGTTGGGAGATTATCTCGGTCAGGAGGATCGCCATCTCCTGCACGGTGTCGATCATGGGGCCGCTCTGTTCGAGACGTTCAGTGGCCCTCTTTGCTGGGATAATGGCCTTCACATAGAAGTTGTACCCCACAAACACGATTACCGCGGACCCCAACAAGAGAAACGCAATTGCAGGCTGCTCGTGTCCGGAAAGAGCCAAGAGACAAGCCATCACCAAGGTCGCTGCCGCGAGAACGAGCAAGCCAAGCGCATATCCGCCGACTTCCCAACCCTTGATGACGGAGCCGGCGATCTGGTCGCTAAACTTCACCAATGGCGTTGTAATTTCTGACATCTCGATTTCCCCCTTTTTCCCCAGCTCGATTGCGGACATAAAATCGCAAAATCAGAGGTAGCGATAGCGTTCCTGGTGCTTCATCGGGACAATCGAGAACGCACGGAGCGGGAGGCCGCATCCCAATTGTGGGGACGCGAAAACCTTCCATTTGTGGGAAAATGGCTTAGAACGCTTCTATGCTAGAGGCCCACGAGGGCTCCAAAACCCCGAGATTCCAGACCATGAACGCTCCCACCGCCTTCCCCGACCCGTCAAAGCCCGTTCCGCCCTACAAGCACACCCCGCTATTCCCGCTTGGCAAGGACGAGACGCCCTACAAGAAGATCACGGCCGAGGGCGTGCGGGTCGAGAAGGTTTTGGGGAAAGACATGCTGGTGGTGTCGCGTGAGGCGCTGCGGGCACTGTCGGAAGCGGCCTTTGGCGACATCAACCACTATCTGCGGCCGGGTCATCTGAAGCAGCTCCGCGCGATCCTGGAGGACGGCGAGGCGAGCCCCAACGACAAGTTCGTCGCGCTGGACTTTTTGAAGAACGCGAACATCGCGGCCGGCGGTGTGCTGCCGATGTGCCAGGACACCGGCACCGCGATCATCATGGGCAAGAAGGGCTGCAACGTCATCAGCGATGGCGACGACGAGGCGGCACTGTCGGAAGGCGCGCGCGATGCTTACCTCCGCCGCAATCTGCGCTACTCGCAGGTCGCTCCGTTGTCGATGTACGAGGAGAAGAACACCGCCAACAACATGCCGGCGCAATGCGAGATCTACGCCGAGGGCGGCTCTCCCGAAGTAGATTCGGCCTACAAGTTCATGTTCATGGCGAAGGGCGGCGGCAGCGCCAACAAGAGCTTCCTGTTCCAGGCGACACCCTCGGTGCTGACCAAGGACCGGCTGCTCGCCTTCCTCAAGGAGAAGATCCTGACGCTGGGCACCGCGGCGTGCCCGCCTTATCACCTCGCCATCGTGATCGGCGGCACCTCGGCCGAGCTCTGCATGAAGACGGTGAAGCTTGCCTCCGCCCGCTATCTCGATGCGCTGCCGACGCACGGCTCGCCTGACGGCAACGCCTTCCGCGACGTCGAGATGGAGCAGGAAATCCACAAGATGACGCAAAGCCTGGGAGTGGGCGCGCAGTTCGGCGGCAAGTATTTCTGCCACGACGTCCGCGTGATCCGCATGCCGCGTCATGGCGCCTCGCTCCCGATCGGGCTCGGCGTCTCCTGCTCGGCCGATCGCCAGGTGCTCGGCAAGATCACGAAGGACGGCGTCTATCTCGAAGAGCTCGAGCACAACCCGGCGCAATATCTGCCGCAGGTCGAGCAGTCGCTCGGCGGCGAGGTCGTCAAGATCGACCTCAACCAGCCGATGAAGGATATCCTGGCGACGTTCTCGAAATACCCGACCAAGACGCGGGTCTCGATGACCGGCACCATGATCGTCGCGCGTGACTCCGCGCATGCCAAGCTGCGCGAGCGCCTTGAGAGAGGCGAGCCGCTGCCGGACTATTTCAAGAACCACCCGGTGTATTACGCCGGCCCCGCCAAGACGCCCGAGGGCTACGCCTCCGGTGCGTTCGGCCCGACCACCGCTGGCCGCATGGATTCCTTCGTCGATCAGTTCCAGGCCGCCGGCGGCTCGATGGTGATGGTCGCCAAGGGCAATCGCGCGCCGGCCGTGCGCGAGGCCTGCAAGAAGTACGGCGGCTTCTATCTCGGCTCGATCGGCGGTGCCGCGGCGAATCTTGCCGAGCACTGCATCAAGAAGGTCGAGGTGCTCGAATATCCCGAGCTCGGCATGGAAGCGATCTGGCGCATCGAGGTCGTCGACTTCCCCGCCTTCATCATCATCGACGACAAGGGCAACGACTTCTTCAAGGAGTTGAATCTGGGCTGAGGTCATGTTCCCCGGACGCTGCGCAGCACCATAAGCGCGTTCACGCGCGTCTTCGACGCGCTATGGTGATGCGCTGCAGGTCCGGGGTCCACGTGGCGGCATGGGTCCCGGTCTGCGGAGCAGCGCTACGTGCTGCACCGCGTCCGGGACACAGCGGTCTCACCTCGCTCGCTCAATTGCAATTCGTGACCTGGTTGGAGCACAGCCCGCGCCACCAGCCGCGCACGCCGTCCTGGCTCTCGACCAGGCCCCAGAGGCCGCTGCAGGCAAAGATGCGCTTCGGGCCGCCATCGGTGTCGATCGCGCCGCCGAGCTCACGTTGCGCCGGTGTCCACTGGGCGTCGACGAAGGGCGCCTGGAACAGGCCGCCCATGCGTGTCGCGCCATTGGCGTAGGACGCGCCGACCTTGTTGGAGGCGACCCAGCCGCGTCCGGCATAGGGCTTCGGCGCATTGCGCGGATATTTCTTGTCGTCCTCGTAGTCCTTGCCTGGCGGCTTGGCGCCTTCGATCAGAAACCAGCCGTCCCTAGAGCCGATGATGCGGAATTCGGTAAGCCAGCCGCCATCGGGCGTGTTCTCACTGCCCCCTAACTTCAGCCGGTAGGGCGGCGGCAGTGTGCCGAGCACGCGCGCCTTTGCCGACGGCTCGGCGCGCACGTTGAGTCCGTTCGGATCCTTGTCGATGGACCAGGCGCCGAGATCGCAGGGCTCGGTGCCCTCAGGCAGCGTTGAGCGCTTGGCGGCCAGATCGGCGTGCAGCTTTGCGAAATCGGTGTCGTCATTGTCCGGATCTGGCCCGGTGCGCGGCTTCAATTCGGCCGAGACTGCGCGTGTCGCATCCGGCGTCAGCAAGACTACGAGAGCCTGGCGCGCAGCGAACACGCTTGCCGGTGACTTCGGATCGTTCGATGTCGCCGGATAGACGGCGAGGTCGCCCGTCAAGCCTTCGGTTCGAAAGGCTGTGCCGGCGACATAGCCTGCCGGTACCATGGCGAGCGCGCTTGCGCGCCACGCCGGTTCGGTCTCCTCAGCGCGCGCCGCTTGTGTCGCGACACACAGGATCGTCGCCGCGATGAGACCTAGTGCGCGCATTATTGCAGGGCCCCCTTACGCGCGGGCGCCCGTGAACGGGAAGCTGCCCATCGGGCCGATGCCCATCTCGCCGCTGATGCTGTCGCCGGAGACCGTGCCGGTGAATTCGAGCGTGAGCGGCATGGGGTTGGTGATCGAGACCTTCCAGGAGACGTTGTCGCCGCTGACGGTGCCGTCGAAAATCTCGGCGGTATTGCCTTCCGCACCCTGCGTGCCCGCGAGCGCGCCGCCGGCAGCCGTCAGGCTCAGCGTCGCCTTGCGCTCGCCCATGGGCGTCGTCATGGTCAGAGTCCAGTTGCCGTCCACGGCCATTCGCGTCTCCCAAGATCCCGGCGGACCGCGACGATCCGCGGGCCAGTCCCGGGCCGAGCGTATAGCGCAACTCGCAGCAGCTGCCTAACGCTCCGTTGGAGGCATTTAGGCGCGGGCGGCGGCGCGCCGTCGGCTGGTGACGATGAGGCGAAGCACGACATACTGCACGGCAAAGGCGAGGATCTTGGCGCCGCCTGCGACCACCGTGATGTAGAACGCCCACAGCTTCAGATCGCCTGTGGAGGCGACCGCGATCATGCCGACGCCGATCACGAACATCAGCACCGCCCAGGCATAGCCCGCGGCCGTCACATATTCCGGGACGGTCTCGACGACGATCGGCGGCATGTAGCGCAGCATCCAGCCGCGCTTGAGCATGATGGCGCCGATCGCGAAATGCGCGATCGAGGGCTTTGCCAGCATGAAGCGGGGATCGTTGGTCAGCAGCGTGACGGTGCCCAGCACCACGACGAGCGCGACGCTGGCATAGGTCATGTAGCTCAGCTTGTGCCCCCTGACGCGGGCGTAGATCACTTGCGCGATCGCACCGGCAATCGCCACCGACGTTGCCAGGACGACGTTGTCGGTGATGAGGTAGATGACCAGGAAGACGATGGCGGAGAGGAAGTCGGAGGCGAGGCGGGCGAATACGTCCTTCATCGTCGATCCTGTTCAGCGAGTGTGGCGAAGTGCGCTGGCCGGCGTACCGTACTTGACCTGGCGATACTCGGGATACCATTTTGTGAAGTAGATCGCGCTGTTGCGGGCGGCGAAGGCGACCGCAAGGCTCGACCAGAGCGGCAGGCCGGGGACATAGAGCAGCACGAGATTGGCGGCCGCCATCAACAGCGCAGCCGCGGTCCATGCGCCGGTGATGACGTAATTGGCATAGAGAAAGCCGGGCATCGCCGCGGTCTCGGCTGGCACGGACTCGAGCGCGTATTGCAGCGTGAAGGGACGGCGGACCAGCATCGAGCCGAGCGAGATGACGAAGATGCCGATGTCGACCGACAGCTTGACACCGAGCGTGCCGAGCGCCGGGTCGAACAGCGCGAGGTGAAGGCCGATTGCGGCGAACAGCATCGCCGAGCCCATGGCCAGGATCTTCACCGAGCGGCCGCGCACGACATCGATCGCGACGGTGGCGAGGCAGATTGCCGAGGCCACGAACACGCTGATAGTGGCCGATGTCACCAGCATCAGGAGAGTGTAGGCGCCATAGGGCGCAAGGATCAGGAAAATTGCCATGGTCCGCCTCGGTCCGGGCCTTATCTTTACGATGTAAAGATCAATAATTCAGAAGCGAGGCCGGGTCAAGTAAATCTTTACAGTGTCAAAATGACATAAGCGACTTCCAAAAACTGAATTGCTGCAACGGCTTGCTCGGCGATTTCGTCGGCGAATCCCGCCCAGGGCAGGTGCGACAGGACAGGTAACGCGCAGGCGATCGAGAGGCCGAGGGCGAGGAGCAAGACACCGCCGTTGAAGATGGTTTGGCCGCTCCGCCGCGGCCGGATCATCTGGAGTGTGATCCCGGCGCAGATCAGGATCAGGACGGCGAGGCGATCCGCGGTGATCGAGGGCATATGCATGAGAGACCTTTTTGGTGACATCAGCGATGTCGAGGGAGAGCTAATGCGCGCCGACCCAATTGCCGTGAAAACCGTCGGGCACGCGGTGGCCGAGTTGCACCAGCGCGACGGGGCCAACCTCGATGTCGGCGGCATTGAACACCGCGAGGTCGCTGCGGTTTTCACGCGCGCGCCAGACCACCGCCAGCAGCCAGCCATCGCCTTCCGCCGCATTTTTCGACCGCTCGACGAACACCGGCTCGGAGATGGTGTCGGCGGTCGGCAGCAGATAATGGCCGAGGCGCTTTCCATCGCCGTCGACATGGACGATGCCGGACAGCGCGCCGAACATCGGCAGCTTCGGATTGGCGCAGGCGTACCAGCCGTGCCGGCTCTTCAATCCGGCGCGGCGGTCGTCGATGCGGGGAAATTCACCGATGAGATCGTCGAGATAAGTTCGCTGGAAGCGGTCGGTCTTCCCGGCAAGATCGAACGTCCAGCGGCAATGGCGGGCGAAGGATTTCTCGGGATTGGTCGGCCGCCCGTCGGGATGCGGAAACAGCGGCGCCTCCTCGAACTGCATGACGTCGGCGACGATGCGGTTGCCGTCCTCCCATGCATTCATGACGTGAAAGACGTAGCAGGCATCAGAGCGGAACCAGACGATGTCCTTCGCCGTGCCGTTGCGTTTCATCACGCCGACATAGGCGCCCTTGTCCGGCTCCCAGGCATAGGGCGGCCGCCCGCTCATCGCGCGGTCCATGCTGCCGGTAATGGGCAGGATCGGAAACAACACATGGTTCTCGGTGACGATGAAGTCGTGCACCATGCTGGCATAGGGCGCCTCGAACCGTTCGAAGCGCGTCACCTTGCCGGAGGCATCGATCGATCCGTGGGAGAGGGCAGGTGTCAGCGGGCCCGCGGCATTGTAGCCGAAGAACACCAGCTCGCCGGTGATCGGATCGATCTTTGGATGCGCAGTGAAGCTGCCGGCGACGCGGCCCTGATAATTGTGATAGCCGCGCGTTGCCAGCGTGCCCGGGTCGATCTCGGTCGGCAGATGCGCTTCTTCCAGCGCCAGCAGCTTGCCAGCATGGAAGATGATGTTGGTATTCGCGACGCCGCCGTCGGTGAGGCCCGCTGGGGCATCCGGCAGCTTGCGGCCGAAGCCGCCGAACAACGCGCGGCCGGCATCGTGCTCAGCCAGCCATTTCGGCGTGCGGATCCAGCGGTTGCGATAGCTGGCGCGGCCGTTCTCGAGGTGAAAGGCGTGCAGCATGCCGTCGCCGACGAACCAGTGCGCGCCAGGCGAGTCGAACTGCGGATTGGGGCCGTTGCGATAGAGCGTGCCGTTCAGCTCGCGAGGCAATTCGCCGATGATCTTGGGGAACGGTGCGTCGGCCTCGAATGGAATCGGCGCGACATTGTTGCGGCGCTCGGCGATAGCGTCCTGCTGCACGGCATATCCCTCCCAATCTTTACATCGTAAAGATGAGATAGTGCCGATCGTCGCGACCGTCAAGTGAAATCTTTACACTGTCAATATTGCGTCTTATAGCTTGACCATGGGTAAGAGCGAAACCAGGACCGAATCCCCGCGGCGCGCGCGCACTCCGCGAAAGACATCGTCGGCAGCGGGCACGCAGCCGCGTTCCGCGCGCCGCATATCGAGCGTCAAGGCCGAGGCGCCCTATCACCACGGCGCGCTGCGCGAAGCGCTGCTCCGGGCCGCCGAACGGGTGCTGGAGCGTGACGGGCTCGCCGGCCTGACGTTGCGCGCGGTGGCGCGCGAGGCCGGAGTGTCGCATGCCGCGCCCACCCATCATTTCGGCGACCTCACCGGGCTTCTCAGTGAGCTGGCGGCCGTCGGCTTCCGCCAGTTCAATGCGGCGATGGCGTCATCCTGTGACGCCGCCACCACGCCGCTCGAGCGCGCACTGGTGCGGCCGAAAGCCTATGTCGCCTATGCTCAGGCTCATCCCGGTATGTACGGCATCATGTTCCGCACCGAGCGCCTCGACTATTCCAGGCCGTCGCTGCATGAGGCGGCCGAGGCTTCCTTCGCCGGGCTCGCCAATGCCGTCGGCATGATGCGGCAGGAGCAGATCAGCGGCGACGCGCTGACGCTCAATCAGGGCGCTGCGATCGCACGCGCCTGGTCGATGGTGCACGGCTTCACAACGCTGCTGCTCGACGGACGGCTTTCGGACATCCTGGGGCGACTGCCCGAGGGGACGACGGCCGAACGCCTGCTCGAGGCGATGCTGATGGCACCCATCACGGGGAAGCTGCCCAGTCCCTGATCGATCGGGACATGGTGCCAGGCGAGCGCCTAGCGCATCGTCGCAAGCTCCACGGCGCGGCCGCCGGCGCCGATGATCTTCACCTCGTCCTTGCCGCAGCGAAAACTGCGGGCGAAGTTATCCGCCGCCTGGCGCGCGAGCTCATTGCTGTTCGGGTTGGCGATCGCGTCGACATAGGCGACGTGGCAGACCGGTCCCGGCGGCAGCCGGGTTACGACGAGCATGACCTTGGTGTTCGGCCGTCCCTGCTGGTCGGGATCGGTGCCATCGGCGATGTGCCAGCGTTGGATCATCGCGAACGGATGTGTGCCCGCTGCGCGCCATTCGACGGTGGTCTCGGACGAGTTGAACGGAGCGAACCAGCCTTTTGCCGCCGGTTCCTCAGCCGCCGCCCTGCGATTGCGGCCGACGGAGACGACCTCGCGAAGATCGTCCTCGGCAATCAGGACCACGAGACCATCCTTGCCCTTGCATACCCGCGCGGTGCTGCCGTCGAGCTCGCTGGGCTTGCCGATCTGGCGGCAATCCTTCGGGGCCGTCGAGGTATATTTGCTGCCCACGAATTGGGCGTCGGCGCGGTCGAGACCGCTGCACATCAGCAACATGGCCAGGCCTGCGGTGGCGGTGCGGATCATGACGACGCCTTTGATCGAACGGGAACTCCGTTCCATCAGACGTCTTGATTGTGGGCAAGGTTCAAACAGGGTCGACAGACACCTGACAGCGGCGCGGAATCGTTCTAGAAGGGCGGCTTCGCTTGAGGCATTCGGCCTCGTTCGCGGTCCTCATTCTATTGATCATGCCAGCCATCGCTTCGCAAAAATCCTATCGCGTCGGCCGCTCGAAAACCGGGCTCGGCCTCTTCGCCACCAAACCGATCAAGAAGGGCACCCGGATCATCCGTTATTACGGTCCGATCCTGGACTCGCGGATTCCCGAGCAGGACGACATCGAGAACAAGTACCTGTTCGAGCTCAACGGCCGCTGGACCATCGACGGCTCGGTGCGCAAGAACCTCGCGCGCTACATCAACCATTCGTGCCGGCCCAACGCCGAATCCGACGTGCGCCCCCGTGAGCGCAAGGTCTTCATCCGCGCCATCAAGAACATCGAGCCGGGCGACGAGATCAACTACGACTACGGCACCGACTATTTCAAAGCCTATCTGAAGCCGATCGGCTGCAAATGCCCCTCCTGCGAGACCAAGCGCAAGAAGTTGCGCGCGGAAGCGCGGGTCGAGCGCGCCAAGGTGAAGGCGCGCGCGGAGCGCAAAGCGCAGAAGGCGGGGCCGAAGGCCGCCAAAAAGAAGAAGCTCAACGGCCACGCTGTTGGCAAGAAGAATGGCCGCGCGCGCGCGTAGCCTGCACTTGCGCGCAGCGGGCTCCGCCGTTATGCCCCGGCTTGACCGGGGCATCCAGTACGCCGCGGCTTATCCGCATACGTTCACTGGCTCTGGAATACTGGGTCGCCCGGTTAAACCGGGCGACGACTGGCAGGGGTAAGCTCACGCCGCCACCACACTCCCGCTCCTGCGCAATCCCACATACTGCAGCTCGGCAAACACGCCGGTGGCGATCGCCTGCGCCACGACCATGAGCTCGCCGGCAAGGTTCGGCGACACCGTACCCGAGAGCAGCAGCGCGATGCTGCCGCCTGTCCAGGCCGCGTTGCCGACCACGACCAGCAGCACGAGCGGCTTTGCCACGGAGGCGCGTGAGGCAAGCCAGCCAACGAGCGCGGTATAGGCGATCAGGAACAGGCCGGTCTCGCGCAGCAGCCCTTCGGGCAGGTTGAACAGCGACGCGAACGCGCTGGCGCCGAAAGTGAAACCGAGAGCGGCGATGCCGCTGAAGATTGCGTCGGCAAGAAGCGCGCGGCGGAGGAAGCTGGATGCGTCGATCATCGTGGTTTCCATGGTTGGGTTGGGCTCAAGAAAAACTCAGTGCGATCCACGCCACCAGGCGCGGAGCAGGCGGGCGAGGCGGAACGGGCAGAGGCTTTTGCCGACGCCGTGCTCGAAGGCTGCGACCTGCGCGACGACATAGTCGCCGGTCGAATGCACCAGCGGTTCGGGCATGTTGAGGCTGCGCGCCAGCATCCGGGTTGCGAGCGCCATGGCCCAGGGCAGGATTCGAGGCAGGATGTGGTCTGCGACGGTCCGGTAGAGCAGCAGTGCGATCATGGTCGTCTCCTGTTGCGACCGAAGATGCGCCGGCTCGGGGCCCAATTCGATTACCTCCGACGTAATGGAAGAGCCGAAATCTGCGTGCTAGGTTTTCGCCCATGAACGCACATGCATCCACGGCACAGGCCGAACGCAGCCAGCCGGTCCATATCGGCGACCATTTGCGCGAATGGCGGCAGCGCCGCCGCATGAGCCAGCTCGATCTCGCAGGCGAGGCCGAAATCTCGGCGCGGCATTTGAGCTTCGTCGAGACCGGCCGCGCCGCACCCTCGCGCGACATGGTGCTCAGACTCGCCGAGCGCCTCGACGTGCCCTTGCGCGAACGCAACGTGCTGCTGGTCGCCGCCGGCTATGCCCCGGCCTTTCCGCAGCGCCCGCTGGAGGATCCCGCCTTGAAATCAGCCCGCCAGGCGATCGATCTCGTCCTCAAGGCGCATGAGCCCAATCCGGCGCTGGCTTATGACCGCCACTGGAATCTGGTCTCGGCCAACCGCATGCTGGCGCCGCTGCTCGCCGGCATCCCGCAGCGGCTGCTCGGCCAGCCCTTCAACGTGCTGCGGCTCGCATTCCATCCCGAGGCGCTGGCGCCGCGCACGGTCAATCTCGCGGAATGGTGCGGGCATCTATTGGAGCGGCTGCACCGGCAATGCGAGGCCACGGCCGATCCTGAGCTGATCAAGCTCTACAATGACCTGAAGAGCTATCCGATCCCGGCGCGCGCGGCGCCGCTGTCGAGCGACAATGTCGCGATCCCTTTCAAGCTACGCCACGACGGGGAGATACTAAGTTTCTTCTCCACCACCATGGTGTTCGGTACGCCCGTTGACATCACACTGTCGGAGCTGGCTCTGGAAACCTTCTTCCCGGCCGACGAGCGCACTGCCGAGCGGCTCCGACAAATGGCAGCAGCCATGAGCTAGCGGCCTTGCCTCGGAACGGGTTCGGCTTATCTTTGGGCAAACCTGTACCGCTCGCAAACCTGTATCGCTCGAAGGAGGCGCCTGACATGAGCACGCTGAAACCGCTCCAGATTGACGTCGTCTCCGACGTGGTGTGCCCCTGGTGCTATATCGGCAAGCACCGGATCGAGAGTGCGCTGGCGCTCGTGCCCGACGTTCCGGTCCAGCTCAATTTCCGTCCCTTCTTCCTCAATCCCTGGGTGCCGCGCGAGGGCATCAGCCGGGAGGACTATCTCACCAAGAAGTTCGGCTCGGTCGAAGCCTATAAGGGCATTGCGGGGCGCGTCGTTGCGGCTGCGAGCGAAGAGGGACTGGTTTACCGGCCTGAGCGGGTCGCGCGTCAGCCCAACACCACCGACTGCCACCGACTGATCCTGTGGGCCGAGGCCATCGGCAAGGCGCCCGAGATGAAGCAGCGCCTGATGGAGCTCTACTTCCGCGACGGCGGCGACCTCACCGATTTGAACGTGCTGGTGCAGGCGGCTGCCGATGTCGGCCTCGATGCCGACGATGTACGCAAGCGCCTTGCTACTGACGAGGATGTCGCGCGCGTATCGGCGGACGCGCAGGAAGCCGCCGAGAAGGGCATCTCCGGCGTGCCGACCTACGTCTTCGCGCAGAAATACGCCGTCTCCGGCGCGCAGGATCCCAACATGCTCGCGCGCGCCATCCGCGAGGTCTCGGCGGAGATCAACGCGCAGGCGGCGGAGTAATCTCTTGAGGTTGAATATGTCTACGGCTTGGGCAACTATCCAGGTTGTGAGGTCGTCATGAAGATCAAGATAGTTGTGCACGAGGCCGAAGAGGGGGCTTTTGGGCCGAGGTCCCGGCGATTCCTGGCTGTGCCACCGAAGGCGATACCATGGATGAGCTGATGGCCAACCTCCGAGATGCGATCGAGGGCTGTCTATCCGTGGAAGTCGCGCCACCCGAACCGGGCGGCGTTGGACGGATTCTGGAATTGCCTGCGTGAAGTCAATTTCTGGTCGGGAGTTCGCACGAATTGTCGAGCGCCACGGCTGGAGTTTGCTTCGGGTCAGCGGCAGTCACCTACGGTAAACCCGGCAGCATCGTGCGGCTCTCGGTCCCCATTCGCGGCAACAAGCCGCTGAAGGCTGGACTGCTGCGTCATCTCATCAAAATGGCTGAGCTGTCTGACGCGGATTTGTAGTCCATCACCTTCTGATCAAGTGCACCGCGGATCGCGCCGCTTCGCGCGCGGCGTAACACGCCGCGAGCGCTCCGCGAACGAGCGTCACGACCGGATCGTTACGCCGCAGCGGGATCAGCACGTCACCGATTGCGAAGCGCCCGCGCCAGATCGGATTGATCATGGGGTGATCGGCGCTCGCCGTGGAATCCGCGCTGGCGACGGCGGGATCGGCGCAGAGGTGGCGGGTGAGCTCGAGCGTGAGCTGCACGCCCGGCGAATATCGTGCAAAGCGGTCGTCGATGCCGAGCTTGAAGAAGAAGGCGCGGTCCTGATGGCGCAGCACGATGCCGGCGGCCACCGGAATCGTACCGGCGCGCAAGGTCACAATCTCGCACTGCGCGGTCTCTGCCAGCGCCGCTACGGCGCGGCGGATGAAGGTCGCATCGCCCGCATGCTGGTTCAGCGCGGTGCCGCGCTTGCCTTTCCAGCCACTGGCTTCGAGCTGCAGGAACGTTTCGAGTGCTGGTCCGATCTCGTCGGGCCTGCGCGCGACGTCGAACGCGACGGCGCCGTGTTCTTCGAGACGATGGCGCTGGCGGCGCAGCTCCTTGAGCTTCCTGGCGCCGAGCGCCTCGCGCAACAGCGTCTCGCCATCCTGCGTCGCGTCGAGGCTGGCGCGGATGTAGGAGCTGAGGATTCGCGGCTTCAGGCCGTCGCGATTCAGAACCTGATTGAGGGCGGTCATCGCCGCCCCGTCGAGCGCGACGTCGTTCAGCACGAGGGCACGCGCTCCGGCCTGGCGCGCCCGCTGCAACAGACGCGTGGCGGCTTCGATCGGAGCGTCGCGGTCGATCAGCGGGCTGCACAGCGTGCCATAGGGGTGGGCGCTCACCAGCGCGGGCAGGGGAATCTTCCATGCGCGCCAGAGCGAG
The DNA here is from genome assembly GCF_029846715.1 of Bradyrhizobium nivariense. Lineage (GTDB taxonomy): Bacteria > Pseudomonadota > Alphaproteobacteria > Rhizobiales > Xanthobacteraceae > Bradyrhizobium. The sequence goes on along the minus strand of NZ_JARVWW010000016.1, from coordinate 161,026 downwards.
ATCACGGGCATCAGCCCGATCAGCCGCGCCGAAGGTCCGTCGAAAGCGCAAAGCGCCGAGGCATTCGTGCGGCCGCGCGCGGATGCGCTGACGGCGAGTTCCCAGCCCGGCAGGTAATATCCGTTCGGCTCGATCGCGCGCTGCGCGAGCGCGCGCCATTGGCCGGGGTCGATCGCCGTAAGAGGGACACGCGCGCGCGACGCCGCGGCATGCTTTGCCGATGCCGGATTGATCGCAGCCTGGTGCGCGATATCGACCACGTCCCGTCGTCCCCGTTCAGGAGGCCATGCTTAGCGCAAAGATTGGAAAATACCGTTGGGACGCCGCTTCAATTCGAGTGGTAATATTAACGTCTCATTGAGCAGGCGGGCACTCGGCGGCCGCATGCCCGATGGATACGCCAGAATTGCTCTCGACCCGGAGGATCATAATGGTCGCCACACCTTTCACGCCGATTGCATCGCTCCTTGGCGGCGCGTTGATTGGCCTGTCCGCCGTGCTCCTGATGTGGACGACGGGACGGATCGCCGGGGTCAGCGGTATCGCGGCGCGGCTGTTTCCGCCTTATGAAGATCGGCAATTCGCCGGCCGGCTCGCCTTCGTCGCGGGCCTCGTCGTAGCGCCCATCCTGGTGCGCCTTGTCACAGGAAGCCTGCCGGCGCAAACGATCGCGGCGGCAACGCCGCTTCTGATTGTCGCCGGATTGCTCACCGGCTTCGGCGCGGTGTGGGGCAGCGGCTGCACCTCCGGCCATGGCGTCTGTGGCTTGTCGCGGCTGTCGGTGCGCTCGCTGGTCGCGACCATCACCTTCATGGCGACCGGCATGGCGACCGTCCTTTTGATGCGGCACTGGAGCTGACCGCGATGACAATCCTCATTCAATTCGCGATCGGTCTGGTCTTTGGCCTTGGCCTCATCGTCTCCGGCATGTCGAATCCGGCAAAGGTGCTGAATTTTCTGGACGTCGGCGGCATTCCCGCAGGGACCTGGGATGCGAGCCTCGCTTTCGTGATGGCCGGCGCGGTCGCGGTGACCTTCATCGGCTTCAGCCGCGTCTTGAAACTCGCGCGGCCCGTCTTCGCCGACCGCTTCTATGTCCCAACGCGAAAAGATATCGATCCGAGAATTATCGCCGGTCCCGCCATCTTCGGTATCGGCTGGGGCCTTGTAGGCTTTTGCCCGGGGCCGGCGTTGACCGCGCTTGGGTTTGGCTCGGTGTCCGCCTTCATCTTCGTCGCCGCGATGTGTGCCGGCATGATGATCGCCCGCTTCATCGCGCAGCTCCCGTCGTCAACGCGTATCGTCACGCCGTCCGATCCGCTCGAAACCTGACCTGAAACCCGAGATGGACAGGACCGGGCGAGTCGTCTCGTCCGGTCCTGCCCATGACAGCTTCATTGACTACCAGCGGTCCCCGCCGACACCGACGCCAACACTGACGCCGGGCGTCCGGATGCCGACGCCGCCACGCGGACCATCGTCCCAGTCGCGATAGGTGCGGCGCTCATAATAGCGGTCGCGCGGCATGGTCGCATAGGAGTCGCGCACGATCACGCGCGAACCACCGCGGGTGCGATAGCAATTGCCGGCATCGTCGCACACCAGCCGCACTTCCTGGATGAGATCGGGGCTGGTGTATTCGCTGGTCGTGTAGATGTCGGCGGCCTTCGCGCCGCTCACCGCTGCCAAGGCTCCAACGCCAGCCAGCAGTGCAATCGTGAATGTTCTCATCATGTCCTCCTCGAAACTGCCCTCGGCGGTAACAAGAAAGGGAGGCGGTGATCGTTCCGGCAGAATTACAGGTTTTTCCCGGAACCGGATCGCGTGTCGCCGTGATTGTTCCTAGATCGGTTCATAGCTTTCGGACCCGCAAATGTCGTCCGCTTCGGCGCGCCGGCGATCGACCACCTTTCCGCCGGTGATGGTCACGATGTAGGTCTGGGCGCCGAGCGACGAGCCGGTCGCGGAGGTGAGCTGAGCGCGGACGCAGGCTGTCCAGCCCGGTCCCCGCACCTCACGATGGGGTGTGGCGACATGCACCTCGCGCGGATAGGACGTGTTGAGGAAGACGAATTCGATCTGCTCGCGCACGACGCGTTTGACGTCGGGGGGCGATTCGGGCAGCGGCTGCTCGGCTTCCTTTATGCGCATGAACTCGGGCACCGGTGCGCGGCTGTCGGCAAAGCCGCAGGCACCGAGCGCGAGCGCGCCGGCCAGCAGCGCCGCTTGAGCAATAATCCGCAACATCCGTGAAGGTCCCCTGCGGGCCAACAGATAGGCACGAATGCGATCCGGCGAAGTCCCGGCCGATCAAGATTTGCTGAAGACAAGATTCCTGAAGGCTCGGATGAAGACTTGGAACCCGCGGCATTTGCTATTCCGGGATTGCAGGCTAATTTGTACCCCAGACGAGGGGGGATTACGCCAATGAGGATTTTGGTCATAGCGGCCGCGGTGCTGGCGCTGGCGGTTGCCTCGGCGCAGGCGCAGATGGGCGGCGGCAGGCGTCAGCCTAACGAGGGCGGCCAGAAGGCGGACAACAAGCCCAAGGTCGACGAGAAGGCCTACAAGGCCGCACTCGAGCGCATTCCCGAGTCCAAGGAGAAGTACGACCCGTGGAGCGGGGCGCGTCCGCCTGAACCTGCCAAGAAGCCGAAATAGGCGAGGCGGGCGTTGGCGACCCGCCCATGCTATTTGGCCGCTCTCATCGGGCTCCTCTTGTTTTCGTCGCGGCCAGGCATCGCCTGGGAGAGCTGGGGTGGCGATCCCGGCGGCTCGCGCTTCTCGCCATTGCGAGAGATCACGCCCGACAATGTCGGCAACCTGGTTCGAGCCTTCGAATTCCACACCGGCGATCTCGCGGCGCGGCCGCCCGAGGTGATGCGGCGAACCAAATTCCAGGCGACGCCATTGTTCGTCGAGGGCAGCCTGGTCTTCTGCTCGCCTTTCAACGAGGTGATCGCGCTCGATCCCGGCACGGGCGCGCAGAAATGGCGCTACGATTCGAAGATCGCGATCAACCAGCGTCCCGCCAATCGCTACGTCTGCCGCGGCGTCACCTACTGGATCGACGATGAGGCGCCTGTAGATGCCGCATGTCGATCGCGCATCTTCATGGGCACGAACGATGTCCGCCTGATCGCGCTCGATGCGACGACGGGAATCCCCTGTGCCGGTTTCGGCAAGGGCGGTGAGGTCAGGCTCGATATCGGCATGAAGCTGGAATGGCCCGGCGAATTCCAGATCACCTCGCCGCCGGCGGTCGGCCGCGGTGTGATCGTGGTCGGCTCCGCGATCGGCGACAACCGGCGTGTCGATGCGCCGAGCGGCGTCGTGCGCGCGTTCGACGCGCGCACTGGTCAAATGCGGTGGACATTCGAGCCGCTCAAGCGCGACGGCATCGAAGCTGGTCACGCCAATGTCTGGGCGCCGATGTCGGTCGACGCCGCGCGCGGGCTGGTGTTTCTGCCGACGTCCTCTCCATCGCCGGATTTCTGGGGCGGCAAGCGGCCGGGCAACAACGAGCACGCCAATTCGGTGGTTGCGCTTCGCATCGAGACCGGCGAGCTCGTATGGGCATTCCAGACCGTGCACCACGACGTCTGGGATTACGATCTGCCGGCGCAGCCGACGCTCACGCGCATCGACACCGGACAAGGTCAGCGCGATGTCGTGATCCAGCCGACCAAGCAGGGCTTTGTCTTCGTGCTCGACCGCGACACCGGCAGGCCGGTGTGGCCGGTCGAGGAGCGCGCGGTGCCGCAAGGCGGTGCCGAGGGCGAGATCCTGTCGCCGACGCAGCCATTCCCGACGCATGTGCCGGCGCTGACGTCGCAGACGATCTCGGCAAATGATGCGCTCTCGCTCTTGCCCGGCTTGCGCCGGTCGTATTGCGAAGGCCAGTTCGCGGAGGCGAGCAACGAGGGGCTGTTCACACCGCCTTCGGTGCAAGGCACGCTGGAATATCCCTTCACCGGCGGCGGCGTGAACTGGGGCAGTGCGGCCTTCGATCCCGTCAACCAGATACTCTATGCCAACACCACCCGCGCCGTTCATCTGATCAAGCTGATCCCGCGTGCGGAGGCTGCCGGATTCGATCCGCCGCCCGGTCATGATTTCGGCCAGCAGAAGGGTACGCCGTTTGCGATGTCGCGTGGGGTGGTGATGTCGCCGCTCGGGTTTCCTTGTAACAAGCCGCCTTGGGGCGAGATGGTCGCGGTCGATCTGAAGGCCGGCAAGATCCTCTGGCGTTCGACCGTCGGCACCACCGAGGATCTGGCGCCGCTCGGCGTGCCGTTGCCCTGGGGCGCTCCGCTCCTCAACGGGCTTGCGGTCACCGCAGGCGGGCTCGTCTTCACCGGTGCGACGGACGCCTACTTGCGCGCCTTCGACGCGCGAAGCGGAAGGGAGCTGTGGCAAGGCCGGCTGCCGGTGCCCGGCGTCGCCAATCCCATGACCTATCTCTGGAAGGGCGAGCAGTATGTCGCCATCGGCGCCGGCGGCCACTCCGAGGCAGGCACCTCGATTGGCGACAGCGTCGTTGCGTTTCGCCTGGCACGGCCGGGCGAGGGGCCGTCGCTATGGTCGCGTACCATCGATCGTCCCGGTGGACGATTTTTCGCGGCATCGTCGGCGATTGCGCTCGCGATCGTCGCGCTCGTGGTCGCAGGCCTGCGCTGGCGTCGTCGCCATCGTATCAGGCAATCATAATCGTGTTGTGGATGCGATGCGAACGGTCGTTCACATCGTGCGCACTACTGTACGAAAGCGAGACCGATGCGCCTGTCGCTGCGCCAGACGGTGCGGCAATTCCGCACGAAATTGTCGCGCGCGATCGCGAGCGTGAACGATTGCGGTAATGTGACGAGGGCATCGAGGTCGATTGCGGCGCCGTTCGCCGACATGTTTCGCACCGTGCACGCGATGCCGCCGTTTTCAAAGGTGATCGTTCCACCCTTGAAAACACGGTAGCGCTGCGCTGTACGCTTCTCGATCATCCATATTAATCCATAATCACGATTGTGGAATAGTCGATAGAAATTACGTTGATCTCAACTCAATACTGGCGCTACTTGCACGGCGCTTCAGACTTCGTTTACGACGTTGAGGCGGAGAGCCACTCCGCCGACTTTTCCCCACAAGCCTTTCCTTTATGGCCTTACGCGCCGATGGAGATATTGATGAAGACCACGCTTTCGCTTCTGTTCGCCGCAGCGCTCTCGCTGTCGTCGATGCCCGCCCACGCCGCCAAGTACGATCTCTCGACCATGAGCTGCAAGCAGTTCCTAGAGAGCGGCGACGACACCATCAAGCTGGTGCTGACCTGGATGGACGGCTGGTACAAGGGCGACGAGGACAACGCGATCTTCGACACCGACGTGTTCGTCGAGAACGCCAAGAAGTTCGGCACCTATTGCGGGGCCAATCCGAACGTCAGCATCGTCACCGCGGCCGACGAAGTGCTCGGCAAGTAACGTCTCCTGCGTGACGGTATGAAGCGCGATCGCTGGTCGCGTGTCCTGTTTCGATATGACTGCATCGAGAGCCGCGGTGCGCTTTGCGCTCACGCGGCTTTCTTCTTTCCGGCTGATGCTCACCCCGGCAGCAACGCGAACGCGCTCGACACCATCGCCACCGGCTTGTTGTCGGTGGCCGAGAGCAGCGTGACGCGGCCAAAGCTCATGGTGCGTCCGAGTCGCACCACGCGGGCGTCGGCCAGCACGTCCGACGAGGAGACGGCGCGCATGAAATGCGTGGTCTGGTCGACCGTCGTCATCGGACGATAGCCGCGATTGGCGGCGAGGTTCGCGATCACCATCGCGGTGTCGGCGAGCGCCATCAGCGCCTGGCCGCAGACCACGCCGCCGTTGCGGCACAGCCGCTCCGAGAACGGCATGCGCAAGAGCGCTGCCGGCTGCCAGTCCGGCACGTCCGGCGGCGGCATGTGCTCGATGCGCTCGACCGAGAGGTTGAGATCCTGGACCCAGGGCGCAAAGACCTCGCCGAGGATGCGTCTGGCATCCGCGATGCCGAACTCGGCTTCTGGCTGCGATGGCATTGCTGTCGTTCCCTTCCGTGTTGCCGGATGTTTCGGCCATTCTGAGCGGATCGGCGCGGCAAAGTCACCCGGTCTGCCGCGGGGCCCGGCGGCTTGAAAATGCCTGACTTCGCCCGATATGATGCCACGGAGTGGGTATGGGTGGATGATGTTGCGTCGGTATGTCCTCGTGTTTTGTCTGGTCGGGCTCGGCCTCGCGCTGAACGGGTGCACCAAGTGTGGCCCGATCTGGGACGATTGGCTCCACGCGCCGAAATCGTGCAGATCGGACCGGCTCTAGCGGGCCGAGCGGTCCCTGCGGTCGCGACCCGGCTGCGACAGGGTGACAAGGCGCGGGCGATCCGCGCCTCCATGGAATGATCAAGGAGTCGATGATGAAGCTTTTCCGTATGGCCGCGGTGCTGGCTGTGCTGGCGGGACCGGCCTATGCGCAAATGCCCAATATCAATTTGCTGCAGGAGGGGCCGGGCAAGACTCCCGAGGAGAAAGCCGCGGAAGCCGAGCGTGACAAGGCCTACAAGGAGACGCTGAAGAAGATTCCTGACTCCAAGGCGTCCAACGATCCCTGGGGCGGCATGCGCTCCGATCCGCCGAAGCAGCCGGCGGCGCCAAAGGCGTCAGCCGCAACCGGTGCGCCAAAGAAGAAAGCCGGCACCACTGCCAATTGACCGTCTGCCTGACCGGAGGCGGCTGATGCCTCCGGCCGGGACTCCTCTTTGACCGGCCTGCTTCCTACATTGCGCGGGAGCGTTTTGCGTAGAGGAGGGCAGGACATGGCCGATCGTCCGCGGGATCTCGCCGAGCGGATGGCGCGCCGGCGCAAGATGGGCGGCAAGCCCGGCCCAACGGCCGGCGATGGCTATCTGCGCGAGACCTTCACGCTGCCGCGCGCGGCGGCGCGGGAAAGGGCGCAGGCCTTCTTCGCCCGCTACCCCAAGGCCGGCTATATGAGCGCGGTGGAGAACTGGCGCGAGCTGCCCGGCGGCGACATCGAATTCACGATGCGGCGGCTGCCCAGCGCGGACTAGGGTCGGACCCCTCTTCGAAAGTTTCCGCGGTGATGCGGATCCGGAACACGGGCTCCTTGGCCTCGTCCAGCAGCTCCATGTGCCATTCGGAATTTTCCTGGAGCTTGCGGGCGATGCCGGCGGCCATGTCGGCGCAGACGTTGGTCATCTCCTTCCAGGCCAGATTGCGATCGGCAAATTCCGACGCCTGGTCGGCACAGCCGGAATAACGGCCGTTCCGGATTCGAAAGAAATAGAGTGGCATGGTTGGCACCGATCGCGCGTGATGACCCCGCCCACCAAGGCCATAGTCGCTCGCAGTCCAATCCCAAACCACCGTTAGATCAATTCCGGGCGGCTACGGAAATAGACCCCAGCCGCCGCCGATCTCGATCCGGCCGTTTCAATCCGGCCGTTTCAGGCCGTGCTGTTCAGGCCGTCTTGCGCTCGATCGCTTTCAACTCCCGATCGATGCGCAGCTGCACCCGCCGGATCGCCAGGAGATCGATCTTGGTCTCGGTCCTGCCGGTCTTGATCTGCTCGCCGATCCGGAACCGCCATTGCCAGATTCCCGGAATGGCCGTCTTGGCGACGGTGAACTCCACGCCCCTGTGATTCATGGTCACCTCCCACGATTCACTTCCATCACTGCAAACATGCTGGGCAGCTTAATATGCCGCGCGAACCGGCGCGAGCCCGTCGCGTCCCGTGGTTCTCCGACCATGAACAGAGTTCCTGGACCGGGCAATAGCGCCTTTCCGGCGCGCGACGGCATGTGGCTTGCTTGGCCCGATGACGGCCAACAACATGAGCGCGTCATGCTCGGCATTCCCCGCCGCTACTCTCATTTCGTCTTCGGTGTCATCCAGTCCGGCCTGACCTCGCTGATCGCGGCGGGGATCGCCAGCTTTCCCGCAGCCAGCGCGATGGTCTTCCTCGCGCACTGGATGGTGTCGTGGCTGATCGCATGGGCCGCGATGCTGCCGATCGTGCTGCTCGCGGCGCCGGCGATCCGCGCCTTCTCGCTGCGGCTGACGCAGGAGGAGGGCGGCTCGCAAACCGGCCGGCCGGCATGAAAAAACCCCGCTTGGGGAGAGCCAAGCGGGGCAGAAGGTTATTGGAGGCTGAGGTGCTGGGCTGCAACACCATAGCCAGACGAGCCTAGCCGGCTCAGCTTACGACAGCCTGACAGGGCCACGAATCGGATCCGGCCCGACGTGTTCGGGCCGTGCCCGCAAACAGAAAACCCCGCTCGGGGAGAGCGGGGTCGTCGACTGGTATGGAGGCCCGGTGTTGGTCCACCGGGCACGACCAGACTAGGAGACCAGGCTTACACGCGGCTGACATTGGCAGCGAAAGTCGAGGCCGCAGACTGGCCCCGCACCCGTCCCAATTTCGACATCCGTTCGCACAACTCAGGACACACGGGCAGGCGAGATTCCGCAGCGACGGTGCAGCCATGGGGGAAACGTGGCGCGCCGGCAACGGGGTGGCATCATGGACAACGTAGAGCGGTCATTCGCCGCCGCGACGGCGGCTGGCTTCGTCGTGCTGGTGATCGGCATCGTCTTGCTGGCGCTGCTGTAGGGCGGTGTGGGCACGCCGTGAGACGGCGGCAGGCCCGGCCCAAATTGGGCTCCGGTGCGTGGGCGGCACATGCGCGCCTTTCAAAAAATGGAAAACAACCCCATGCACAGTAGCCCGCTGGGAAATTTCGTCGTTCAATCAATGATTTACGGGTAGTATTTAGATACCATATCGCGCGGACTAGTCTCCGGGGCATGCGAATCCCGATTCGCATGCCGATGCCTTGATATGAACGGGCGGCTCCCGGCGGCGAACATCACCGCCGCCTGCCGCGTCGGCGGCGCGGGTGCGGTCAGCTCCGAGCCCGTCCTGGCGGCCTAATGAACCTTGATTGCGTCCAGCGGCAAATGGAGCTCGGCGGCGCGCTCTTCGCGGTCCTTCTTGCGGAACTCGTTTTCATTGCGCTCGAACTTGATCATCTCCTCCCGCGCCGCCTCCAGCAGGGGATTGCGCCTGGTCGTATCGTGATGCGCGTTGTCCGTCATGGCTGAGGTCCCCAGAGTTGCGGTCCCATCCCCGAAGAAGCCGCAGACCGCAAAAAGGTTCGATGCCGGGGGATTACGGAATTCTGACGGCGCGCGGGTCATCCGTCTTCGATCCGCGTCATCTTTTAGTCGAAGAGGGGGACCGAAAATCCTTCGGCTGCTCCGTGAAACGACAGAGGCCGCCAGCTGGGCGGCCCCTTACGGTCCTCGGACGGGCCGCCCTAATGGCAGGGCTTGCCCAGCATCTGCGCGTGCCGGCTATGGCAGCCGTCGTGCAACTGAGACTTCCTCGTGATTTTTGCGCCGACTTTCAGAGTGACCGACGACGTCGCGGCAATCGACATCTGCGCTTGCGCCGAGAGCGAACCGGCGAAGACAGAGAGCGCGAGAGCGATTTTGATAATTGACCTCACTCCTCCAGGGTTGTTCGAACGGTACGCAATGTAGCGCTACAATATAAGCGTTACACATTGTAGCGTTAGATTCAAGTTGTGACAGGGAAGAGGACGTCTTCAAATGAAAGAGGCCGCCAACTGAGGCGGCCTTCCCCCGGGGGACAAATATGCCGAGCTGGCTCGTTCCACTTATTTGTCTGGTCGCTTTCGTGGGTTTTATCTGGTTCGCATTTCGTCAGGGGACGAAGGTGATGTCGGATAAGGCGGACAATGGTGGCAGCGATCTGCCGGGTATGGGCAGCGGGGACTCCTCCGGAGGCGGCTCGCATCATGGCTTTTGAAGGCCATCCAAATTAGGCCACTGCTCATTTCAGACCAGGCCAGGTCGGAAACAGGCCAGCATCCAAATCCGGTGCTGGCCGAAATAGGCCACTCGGGATTTCAAAGTAGGCCACTGAATATTCCCCGTAGTTGTACTGACTCCAACTACCATTGCGCGAACCTATCTCTGGACTCCACCAGAATGGAGGTAGGGAATATGTCCCGAGTTACTGAGGCTGAAGTTGCCGAAGCGGCTATCAAAGTTCTTACCGATCGATCTTCAGGTCGCGCGACCATCAAAGAGTTAGTTGAAGAAATACCGAACTACCTGACGCTATCGGCCGAAGACCTCGCGCCGTCACCAACCCGGCCGGGCGAGGCGTTATGGGAACAGCAGGTGCGCAACATCACCTCGCATAAAGCATCGCCCGGAAACGCAATTTACGAAGGCAAGCTGGTCGCTATTCCCGGCGGCCTTGCCCTGCCGGGCCGAGAGGTTGCCGCGTAGCTAAGCGAACTTAGCTTTGTAGCCGGGCTTGAACCATTTCAATTCGGTTTGGCCCGGCGCATTTTTGTCCCATACGAACCACGCATAGGCGGTTGTCCCACTTCCCTTCGGCTCGACACCGCTTGGGTAAAACGTAATGCGTTCGCTGAAAACCCATACTCGGGCAGGCGGTATCTTGGCGAAGATTGTATTGGCTCTATTCGCGCCCTCTAGGAAGGCCAGACGCAAGAGCAAAGCGAACTTCCGGTTTGAATGCTTGACACCACTTGCGACGAAACCCTCAGCACAGTTGTAGGGCGGGTTCGTTACGATGTTATCGGCCGACCACTTCGGTTCAAGAAAATCAAAGCCTACTTCGCCATAGCCGCGATCGTACAAGTCAGAGCTACGAACAGGCTGGCTCGTTTGCTCAAGAACGCGCGACATGGTGCCATCACCACACGCACTTTCCCAAATTTCTCCGGTGAATTTTTCATTGTCGATAAGAGCAAATGTCGCCCATGGTGGGGTTGGAAAAAAGTCTGGCCCGCTAAGATCGGCGAACCTCTTCATTGTCGGCTTGAAGCCGCCGTTCAAATTGTACGTTGCATCTGCCATCCGAATCTCCTTGCGAATGGCAGAGTAACAGAATCGTTGATTCTGCAAGGGTTTTTCGTGAGTCATAGTGACTCACCCCTGCTTCCCTCCCTGAATTACTACGAACTTCCGACGCCGATCTGGCGGGGTCTCAGTGGGCAGCGCAGGCGCCACAGCAAGCGCTGCGTCCACAAGCTGCGCAAACTCCAAGCTCGTTCAGCGAGCCCCAGCGCCTTCGCTGGCGTCGTGCGCAGGGCTGCATGGGTACGGCACAGATTGTAGTGCGCAACGTATAGCGCGACGGCGGCCACGCGGTTGTCCAGCTTCTTGCTAAAGCCATTGGTCAACCGGGTGAAGCGGCGCGAGGCCATGCGAAGCGAAAGGTTTTGGCGCTCAACGTAGGACGTTGAGACGTACTGCTCGGATCGCCCGATACTACGTCGCGGCTTACAGCTACTACGGCGGCGGGCGAGTACCGGCCCTGCGCTTCCTTTACCAGATGCGTTACGGAGTAGGTCTTTACGATCACGCCATGCGAGGCGTCCGGGCCAAAGGCATCGCGGATCGCTACGCGGTAGGGGTGGAAGCCGTCCGTTGAAATCTCGGGCTGACCAATGACGCGGCTGCGGAGGTCGTGCGGGAAGTCCATGGTGCTTTCAGCATTCCGCTTGCCGACGCCCCAGCTAGTGACTGCCTTCTGCGTCCCGGCCATACCGATGAAAACGTACTGATCGCCCTTGGCGTTGATCTCGTGGCGCTGGACGTTCTTTTGCTTCTTGCCGACGAAGCTGCACAGCTCGTCCAGCTCAAGGCGCTCGGTGCGCACGCCGACCATGATGCGGTCGTGCAATTCCATGCAGCCCATGACTCCAGCGCCTCATATTCCGCCGCCACCGTTGCCGCCGGTTGAGGCCGGAGCGATGAAGGTGGCGCTGGACGGAAATAGGATCGTCGTTTCGGCTGTAGTCGGCTTAGGCCAATAGGGGTTAAAACAGGGCAGCGCCCAAATCCGGGGCCGAAATAGGCCACTCGGATTTCAAGACTCTGAAGCTGCTCAGCCCCAAGAAATGAAAGAGGCCGCCAACTGAGGCGGCCTTATCTCGTCAGGGTGTTCTCCTGGCGGAACGCCCCGGTCTTTATTTGCTACACCTCAAACGGGTTAATCCAAACCGCGCATGAACAGGTTGTGGCCACTCTAGAACAAAATTAGGACACCGCCGAATTTGGCTTGGGACACTAGGGGGTTAAAACAGGCCAGTACCCAAATCGCAAAAGAACATATTGCGAACCTGGAACAAATGGGGTACATTGCTTTTATCGCCGCGCCGCCCTCGCCAGCCGTTTGTCCCCCTAGCGAATCCTCGCCATAAGGAGCACGACCCAATGTCCACCACTGCCCTGCGTATCGTCGAAGGATCTTCCATGGACAAGAGTAAAGCTCTGGCCGCCGCGCTCTCCCAGATCGAGCGGCAGTTCGGCAAGGGCTCGGTGATGAAGCTCGGCAAGAACGACCGCTCGATGGATGTCGAGGCGGTCTCCTCGGGCTCGCTCGGGCTCGATATCGCGCTCGGGATCGGCGGCTTGCCGAAGGGGCGCGTCGTGGAAATCTACGGGCCGGAATCCTCGGGCAAGACCACGCTGGCGCTGCACACGGTGGCGGAAGGGCAGAAGAAGGGCGGCATCTGCGCCTTCATCGACGCCGAACACGCGCTCGACCCGGTCTATGCGCGCAAGCTGGGCGTCAACATCGACGAGCTCCTGATCTCCCAGCCGGACACCGGCGAGCAGGCGCTGGAAATCTGCGACACGCTGGTGCGCTCCGGCGCGGTCGACGTGCTGGTGATCGATTCGGTCGCGGCCCTGGTGCCGAAGGCCGAGCTCGAGGGCGAGATGGGCGATGCGCTGCCGGGTCTGCAGGCCCGTCTGATGAGCCAGGCACTGCGCAAGCTGACGGCGTCCATCAACAAGTCCAATACCATGGTGATCTTCATCAACCAGATCCGTATGAAGATCGGTGTGATGTACGGCTCGCCGGAGACCACCACCGGCGGCAACGCGCTGAAATTCTATGCCTCCGTCCGCCTCGATATCCGCCGCATCGGCGCGATCAAGGAGCGCGACGAGGTGGTCGGCAACACCACCCGCGTCAAGGTCGTCAAGAACAAGCTGGCGCCGCCCTTCAAGCAGGTCGAGTTCGACATCATGTACGGCGAGGGCGTCTCCAAGATGGGCGAGATCCTCGATCTCGGCGTCAAGGCCGGCATCGTCGAAAAATCCGGTGCCTGGTTCTCCTATGACAGCCAGCGTCTTGGCCAGGGCCGCGAGAATTCGAAAGCGTTTTTGAAGGCCAACCCCGACATCACCGCCAAGATCGAGACCTCGATCCGCCAGAACTCCGGCCTGATCGCCGAGCAGATTCTCGCCGGCAGCCCCGAGCGTGACGCCGACGGCGAGGAGCCGGCTGACGAGTAAGCCTAAACGCGGAGAGTTTTCGCGAGGAGCGGGCGCTGAGGACGTTGAGTTGCCGACGTCGTCAGTGCCCGTTTCGCTTGGCGTAGGGTGAGCGGGGCCATGAAGAACCTGATCCTGACCAGTTCCTCCGGTCTTAGTCTCATGCTGGCAGATCGTGCCGACGTCGTGATTCCTTTCTTCTTCCGTTTTGTGTGGGGACCACTGCCTTCTCCACATGAGCTCGCAACCTGGGTCGCAACGCGGTCGGACAAACACGGTCCCGGGAGCCACTGGTCGGATGATGTCGCGTTTCCCGAAGCCGAGGAGGCGGGCAGCGGCCTCGGCCTGGTCGATTTCTGCGAGCGATACGATGCAATCGAGCTGTGGTTTGATCCAAGCCCAAACGATCAGTTGCTGCTGGTCTGGCTGCTCGACTATCTGCGTTCGTATCCCGAGATCGTTGCGCGACTGAAATTATTTATCGTCACCTTCGATCTGCTCGGGGCCGATATCGAGGGATTACGCTCATGGGCGGTGCGTGATGTCGATGTCGGACAAGGCGAGTTGCAAGCGGCGTTCACGGCGTGGCATGCTTACCGGGCATCGACGCCCGAAGCCTGCTTCGATCTCCTTGAAAGCGACCTCAGCGCCTTACCTATGTTCAGGCGGGCCTTGCTCGAGTTGCTCGACGAACTTCCGTCCACCACGACAGGTCTTGGTTCAAGCGAGATGCGCCTGCTTGCGCTGATGGCGCGGGGATACAGCTCCGCGTCGAGTCTTTTTACTCGCGCGGGACTGGGCCGCCCGTCAATTTTCCAGGAATTCGAACTCGGCTCGCTACTCGAAGGACTGGCCCAAGGTTCGGAGCCCGCCGTATCCGGCCTTGACGATCAGTTGCCTAGCCTGCGCGGGAACCACTCGCAGGAACGCCTCAACGCTTACCATCGCAGTCGACCGTTGTTGACTGCGTTCGGCCGGGCGGTTCTTGCTTACAATGAGGATTTCAGTCGTCACAATGCCATCGACCGCTGGTGGGGCGGCACGCGACTGACCAATGATCGGTTGTGGCGTTACGGTTCTGTTCTAACGAAGCCTTGAGGCTACGGGTGTGACACGGCTAATTCTGACAACAAACTCCTCCGCAGCCGGCGCCCTTGAACAAGCAGGCCTGGGTGGGGAGGCACTGAACTCACCAACGAACGGCTCTGGCGGAGGGACGACGAGAGCCGTTCGTTGATTGCGCCGTAGCCTCTCCCTTACTCCGCGGCTTCCACGTAGTCGCTCAGCGGCGGACACGAGCACACCAGATTGCGGTCGCCGTAGACGTTGTCGACGCGCCCGACCGGGGACCAGTATTTGTCAGTGCGCGAGCTGCCGGCGGGGAAGCAGCCTTCGGCGCGCGTGTAAGCGCGAGTCCAGTTGTCGTCCGCGATGTCGTGCACCGTGTGCGGCGCATGGCGCAGCGGTGACGCCTCGATCTTGAAGCGGCCCGCCTCGACCTCGGCGATCTCCTTCCGAATCGCGATCATCGCATCGCAGAAGCGATCGAGCTCGGCCTTGGATTCCGATTCGGTCGGCTCGATCATCAGCGTGCCCGGCACCGGGAAGCTCATGGTTGGGGCGTGGAAGCCGTAATCAATCAGGCGCTTGGCGATGTCGTCGACGGTGACGCCGGACGTATTCTTCAGCGGACGCGGGTCAACGATGCATTCATGCGCGACGCGGCCCTTCTCGTTCTTGTAGAGCACGGGGAAGTGCGCATCGAGCCGTGCCGCGATGTAGTTGGCGTTGAGGATCGCGATCTCGGTGGCGCGCTTCAGGCCTTCGCCGCCCATCATCAAAATGTAGATGTAGGAGATCGTCAGGATCGAGGCCGAGCCGAACGGCGCCGCCGAGACCGGGCCGACTACCGCATCCACGTTCGCCGCGGGATGGCCGGGGAGGAACGGCGCAAGATGCGCCTTGACGCCGATCGGGCCCATGCCGGGGCCGCCGCCGCCATGCGGGATGCAGAAGGTCTTGTGCAGATTGAGATGGCTGACATCGGCGCCGTAATCGCCTGGCCGGGACAGGCCGACCTGCGCGTTGAGGTTGGCGCCGTCGAGATAGACTTGGCCGCCATGGCCGTGCACGATGTCGCAGATCTCCCGAATGTGCTCCTCGAACACGCCATGCGTGGAGGGATAGGTGATCATCACCGCGGCGAGATCGTTCGAATGCTTCCCCGCCTTGGCGCGGAGATCGTTGACGTCGACGTCGCCGTTCTTTTCGCAGGCGACCACCACCACGTCCATGCCGACCATCGCGGCCGAGGCCGGATTGGTGCCGTGGGCGGAGGAGGGGATCAGGCAGATTTTTCGGTGCGTCTCGCCGCGCGCGGCGTGATAGCCGCGGATCGCAAGCAGCCCGGCATATTCGCCCTGCGCGCCGGAATTCGGCTGCAGCGAGATCGCGTCATAGCCGGTAATGTCGCACAGCCATTTTTCCAGCCGCGCGAACAGCGCGTGATAGCCGCGTGCCTGCTCGCGTGGGGCGAACGGATGCAAGGAGCCGAATTCCGGCCAGGTCAGCGGCATCATCTCGGTGGTCGCGTTCAGCTTCATCGTGCAGGAGCCGAGCGGGATCATCGCGCGGTCGAGCGCGAGGTCGCGGTCGCTGAGCTTGCGCATGTAGCGCAGCATCTCGGTCTCCGAGCGATGCGCATGGAACACCGGGTGGGTGAGGAAGGCGGTGGTGCGCTTCAGCGCCTCCGGCAGCGCCTCGCGCGTGGTCGCGTCAATCTCGGCGTAGGTGAGCTTGCCGCCAAACGCGCGCCAGACCGCCTCGACGGTCGCCGGCGTCGTGGTCTCGTCAAGCGCGATGCGGAGCGCCGTTTCGCCAACGCCAAGATTGATCATCTCGGCGGCCGCGCGCGCGACGATCTCGGCGCGCCTGGCGCCGGCATCCACGCTGAGCGTGTCGAAGAAGCTGTCGGACTGTAGCGCAAAGCCGAGCTTGCGCAGGCCCGCGGCGAGCACGGCCGCGCGGCGATGCACATTGCGCGCGATCTGCGTCAAGCCTTCGGGGCCGTGATAGACCGCGTACATCGAGGCAATCACGGCGAGCAGCACTTGCGCGGTGCAGATGTTGGAGGTCGCCTTCTCGCGGCGGATGTGCTGCTCGCGGGTCTGCAGCGCGAGGCGATAGGCGGGCATCCCGCGCGAATCCACGGAGAGGCCGACGATGCGGCCGGGCAGCGAGCGCTTGAGCGCATCGCGCACCGCCATATAGGCGGCGTGCGGCCCGCCATAACCCATCGGCACGCCAAAGCGCTGCGCCGAGCCGATCGCGATGTCGGCACCAAGCTCGCCGGGCGAGGCGAGCAGTGTCAGCGCCAGGAGATCGGCGGCAATGATCGCGAGTGCGCCCTTGGCGCGCAGTGTCGCGATCGCGGGCCTGAGGTCGCGCACGGCGCCCGACGAGCCCGGATATTGCAGCAGCGCACCAAGCACGTCCGTCTTGTCGAGATCGGTGAGGGGATCGCCGACGACCAGGGTCCAGCCCAACGGCTCAGCGCGGGTGCGCATCACGGCGAGCGTCTGCGGATGCACGTCCTTGTCGACGAAGAAGGCCTTTGCTTCGACCCGCGAGTGCCGCTCCGCGAGCGCCATGGCTTCGGCCGCCGCCGTCGCCTCGTCCAGCAGCGAAGCGTTGGCGACGTCGAGCCCGGTGAGATCGCAGATCATGGTCTGGAAGTTGAGCAGCGCCTCCAGCCGGCCCTGGCTGATCTCGGGCTGATAGGGCGTGTAGGCCGTGTACCAGGCCGGGTTTTCCAAAATATTGCGCTGGATCACCGCAGGCAAAATCGTGCCGGAATAGCCCTGGCCGATCAGCGAGGCGAAGACCTGGTTCTGGGCGGCGAGCTCGCCCATATGTGCGATCGCCTCGATCTCGCTCAAGGGCTTGCCGAGATCGAGCGGGGCGGCCTGCCGGATCGACGCCGGCAGCGTCTCCGCCATCAGCGCGTCGACGCTTTTCGCGCCGACGGCCTCGAGCATTGCGGTGACGTCGCGTGCCGACGGG
Source organism: Bradyrhizobium nivariense (assembly GCF_029846715.1). Taxonomy (GTDB): domain Bacteria; phylum Pseudomonadota; class Alphaproteobacteria; order Rhizobiales; family Xanthobacteraceae; genus Bradyrhizobium. The sequence continues at coordinate 143,576 of NZ_JARVWW010000016.1, read as the reverse complement.
CCGATGTGGCGGCGAACGAAGCTGGCGGTGTCGCCGTTGGATTTGCGGTGCGCGGTCATCATGGGTCCTCGCTTTAGGTCATCTGTCGCCGTCGTCGTCATCGTCCGCGAAGGCGGACGATCCAGTACGCCGCGGCTTCTCGGTTCAATCCGTGCTGCCGGTGGCTACTGGATGCCCCGCCTTCGCGGGGCATGACGATCGGTTGAGTCTGCATCATCTCACGCCGTGTGGGCCTTGTAGGCGGTGTCGTCCATGAGGCCGCCGAGCTCGCTTTTGTCGGCAACCTTGATCTTGAAGAACCAGGCCGCGCCTTGCGCATCCGAATTCACCAACGCCGGCTCTGCGGCGAGGGCGTCGTTGATTTCGGTCACCTCGCCCGTAACAGGCGCGTAGATGTCGGAGGCGGCCTTCACGGATTCCACGACCGCGGCGGCCTCGGCCTTCTTCAGGGTGCGGCCGATCTTGGGCAGTTCGACGAACACGACGTCGCCGAGCTGGGATTGCGCATAGTCGGTGATCCCGACGGTGGCGACGTCGCCGTCGATGGCCAGCCATTCGTGGTCGGAGGTGTACAGCGTCGTGGTCATTTTCTCAGTCCTCAGCGTTTGTAGGTGTTTTTCACGAAAGGCATGGCGGCGACCTGCACGGCCAGGCGTTGGCCGCGCACCTCGGCGCAGAGTTTTGTGTCGATCGCGCTCGATGCGGTGGGCACATAGCCCATCGCGACCGGCGCATTCAGGCTCGGACCAAAACCGCCCGAGGTGACCTTTCCGATCGGCTCGCTGGAGGTCGCATCCGCAAACAGCAGCGCGCCCTCGCGCACGGGTGCACGGCCCTCGGTGCGCAGGCCGACGCGACGACGGGCCGTGCCGTGGTCGAAATGGGCCAGAATCTTTTCCGCGCCGGGAAAGCCGCCGGCGCGCGCGCCGCCGGTGCGGCGGCTCTTCTGCACCGACCATTCCAGCGCGGCCTCGACCGGCGTGGTCGTGGTGTCGATGTCGTGGCCGTAGAGGCAGAGCCCGCCCTCGAGCCGCAGGCTGTCGCGGGCGCCGAGCCCGATCGGCATGACGTCCGTGTTCTCCAGCAGCGCCTTGGCGAGCCGCTCGGCATCGCCGGCAGGAACCGAAATCTCAAAGCCGTCCTCGCCGGTGTAGCCCGAGCGCGAGACGAAGCAGTCGATGCCGGCGACCTGGTGCGGGCCGGCGTCCATGAACTTCATGCCGGGCGCCTCTGCACATAATTTCGCCAGCGCCGCTTCCGCCTTCGGGCCCTGCAACGCGATCAGCGCGCGGTCTTGAAGCTGCTCGATGACGCAGTCGTCCGAGAGATTCGCGCGCAGATGCGCCTCGTCCTCGGCCTTGCAGGCGGCGTTGACGACCAGGAAAAGATGATCGCCGAAATTGGCGACCATCAGATCGTCGAGAATGCCGCCCTCGGCATTGGTGAACTGGGCATAGCGCTGCCGCCCCGGCGCAACCGCCAAAATGTCCTGCGGCACCAGCCGCTCCAGCGCGCGGGCGGCGTCCCCGACCTTGCCGGATTTCGGCCTGAGCGCGATCTGGCCCATGTGGGAGACCTCGAACAGGCCGGCTGCGTTGCGGGTATGAAGGTGTTCCTTCAGCACGCCCGCGGGATATTGCACCGGCATGTCATAGCCCGCGAACGGCACCATCTTGCCGCCGAGCGAGACATGAAGGTCGTAAAGGGGGGTGCGTTTCAGGGATTCTTTGTCGTCACGCGCAAGCATCGGGGGGCCCTCGGCGGTTCCCCGGGAACGATTTCCCGTGGACACCAGTCGAAGCCCCATCTGTCGCTGTGCCTGAGAGTATTATCCCGTCGGCGGACGTCGTCCGGGCTAAGCCCGTCGGCGCCTCTTTCCAGATGCTGTCAAAGCCACGCGGTCCTTTTGCCTGAGAGTTTCCGGGGCGGTTGCTCCTTCGGCGCCGGCTACCCAAAGCCGGTCTCTCCCGACGTGGCCGTACGATACAAATGGGTACAGACCACAGGGTGGCCAAGCCTGTCAACGCGGGCCTTGCGGCTTTCAACGGGATTGCAACGGGATTGAGCGCCTGCGGCAACCCACTGATCTGTCTGCACAGTTTCTGGACAGCGAAGCTGGCCTTGTCTAAAAGCGCTTTGGCCCGCAGATATCAGCCCAAACTCGCGGTTTGGATGGCGTATAGCGGGTCCAAGCACACCCGATTGGATGAACATGAGCGGCGTCAACGAGATCAGGTCGACCTTTCTGAACTTCTTTGCCGAGAACGGCCACGAGATCGTGTCGTCCTCGCCATTGGTGCCGCGCAACGACCCGACATTGATGTTCACCAATGCCGGCATGGTGCAGTTCAAGAACGTCTTCACCGGCGTCGAGAAGCGGCCCTATCAGCGCGCCACCACCTCGCAGAAATGCGTGCGCGCCGGCGGCAAGCACAACGACCTCGACAATGTCGGCTACACCGCGCGCCATCTCACCTTCTTCGAGATGCTCGGCAACTTCTCGTTCGGCGACTATTTCAAGGAGCGCGCGATCGAGCTGGCCTGGAAGCTGATCACCAGGGAATACGGGCTCAACAAGGACAAGCTGCTCGTCACGGTCTACCACACCGACGACGAGGCGGCGGACCTCTGGAAGAAGATCGCCGGTTTCTCCGACGACCGCATCATCCGCATCCCGACCTCGGACAATTTCTGGGCGATGGGCGACACCGGCCCGTGCGGGCCGTGCTCGGAGATCTTCATCGATCGCGGCGAGCACATCTGGGGCGGACCTCCTGGCTCTCCGGAGGAGGACGGCGACCGCTTCCTCGAATTCTGGAACCTGGTGTTCATGCAATACGAGCAGGTGACGAAGGAGGAGCGCGTGGCGCTGCCGCGTCCCTCGATCGACACCGGCATGGGGCTGGAGCGCATGGCGTCCATCATGCAGGGCGTCGACAGCGTGTTCGAGACCGACCTGTTCCGTCATTTGATCGACGCGACCGCGTCTGCTTTGGGAAGCGGACCGGACGAGAAGACCGTGGCGTCGTTCCGCGTCATCGCCGACCATCTGCGTTCGTCGGCCTTCCTCGTCGCCGACGGCGTGCTGCCCTCGAACGAGGGCCGCGGCTATGTGTTGCGCCGGATCATGCGCCGCGCGATGCGCCACGCGCAGCTGTTAGGCGCGAAAGAGCCGCTGATGCATCGGCTGGTCTGGGCGCTGGTGCGCGAGATGGGCCAAGCCTATCCCGATTTGATGCGCGCGGAAAACCTGATCGAGGAAACGCTGCGGCTGGAAGAGACCCGCTTCCGCAAGACGCTGACGCGCGGCCTCGCCATCCTCGACGAGAAGAGCGCCTCCTTAAAGAAGGGCGACATGTTCGACGGCGATGTCGCCTTCACGCTGTACGACACCTATGGCTTCCCGCTCGACCTGACGCAGGACGCGCTGAAGTCGCGCGGCATCAGCGTCGACCAGGCCTCCTTCACCGATGCGATGGAACGTCAGAAGGCCAAGGCGCGCGAGTCCTGGAAGGGCTCGGGCGAGGCGGCTACTGAAGGCGTCTGGTTTCCGCTGCGCGAGAAACTTGGCGCAACCGAGTTCCTCGGATACGACACCGAAACTGCTGAGGGCGTAGTCACTGCGATTGTTAGAGGCGGTGAGGAAGTCTCCGAACTTAAGCCTGGCGAAAGTGGGCAGGTCATCCTGAATCAGACGCCGTTCTACGCCGAGTCTGGTGGTCAGGTTGGCGACACCGGTGTCATGAGGCGTGGACCGGATGACGCTAAAATTCTCGCGCGTGTGTTGGACACACAAAAGAAAGTTGGTGGCGATCTGTTCGTTCACCACATTGCCGTAGATAATTATGGGTTGAAAGTCGGGGACCCTGTTCTTCTAGACGTCGATCACGGGCGCCGCTCCTCGATCCGCGCGCATCACTCGGCGACGCATCTCATTCACGAGGCGCTGCGCCGGGTGCTCGGCGATCACATCGCCCAGCGCGGCTCGATGGTCGCACCCGACCGGCTGCGCTTCGACTTCGTGCATCCGAAGCCGATCACGGCGGAAGAACTCGCGCGCGTCGAGGACATCGCCAACGACGTGGTGCTGGAGAATGACGAAGTCTCGACCCGCGTCATGGGCGTGGACGAGGCCCGCGAAGCCGGCGCGCGTGCGCTCTTCGGCGAGAAATACGGCGACGAAGTCCGCGTGGTCTCGATGGGCCGGACTGCGCGCGAGCGCGGAGTCAATGCGCTCGGCTGGTCGGTCGAGCTCTGCGGCGGCACCCATGTCAGGCGCACCGGCGACATCGGCCTGATCACGCTGACGGGCGAGAGCGCGGTCGCCTCCGGCGTGCGCCGCATCGAGGCGCTGACCGGCAACTACGCGCGCAAGCACGCCAACGACACCATGGCGCTGGCAAAGACCGCGGCCAACGAGCTGCGCACCTCGATCGACGACGTGCCCGCGCGCATCAGTGCGCTGATGGAAGAGCGCAAGAAACTCGAGCGCGAGCTCTCCGACGCCCGCAAGAAGCTCGCAATGGGCGGCGGCGGCGCCGGCGCCAGCAACGGCGCAGCTAGCGGCTTGCGCGAGGTCGGCGACGTCAAGCTGATGGCGCGCGCGGTCGAGGGCATCGAGATGAAGGATCTCAAGAGCCTCGCCGACGACGGCAAGAAGCAGATCGGCTCCGGCGTCGTCGCCATCGTCGGCGTCACCGAGGACGGCAAGGCCGGCATCGTGGTCGGCGTCACCGCGGACCTGACCGCGCGCTTCAACGCCGTGAACCTCGTGCGCGTCGCCTCCGAAGCGCTCGGCGGCAAGGGCGGCGGCGGCCGGCCGGACATGGCGCAGGCCGGCGGCCCTGACGGTGCCAAGGCGTCCGAAGCGCTCGCGGCGATCGAAAAAGCGATGGCGGGCGCTTAAAATCCCATGGGCCTCGTTCCGCGAGGACGTGGCTTGCGCGATCCCAACTTACGGGATCGCCTGTACGAATTGCTGGAGCACGATCCGCTGGCCTCCTCAGTCGGATCGCGCTTCATCCAGCTCATCATCGGCGTCATCGTGCTCGACGTGGTCGCGATGATCCTCGCCTCGGTGCCGGAGCTGGACGCGCAATTCGGTGCGCTGTTCTCGGCCATCACTGTCCTTTCCATCGTCGTGTTCGCGCTGGAATATGCCGCGCGTCTGTGGACGGTGGCGGGCCACACGCCGCGCAAGGGCTCCGCGCTCGCTGACCGGCTCGGCTATGCCTTCTCCGCGCTCGGCATCATCGATCTCCTCGCGTTCCTGCCCGCGGGAATCGTGCTGGCCACGGGCCGGCACGCGACGCTGGCCGCGCTCGGCGTGCTGCCGTTCCTCAAGATGATCCGCTACTCGCCCGCAATGCGCTCGCTGCTTGCGGCCGTGCATGCCGAACGGCGGGCGCTGATCGGCTGCATCGTCATCCTGTTTGGTGTGGTGCTGACCTTCGCCTCGCTGCTCTACGCCATCGAGCGCGATGTGCAGCCCAGCAAGCTCGGCACTATCCCGGACGCGATGTGGTGGGCGATCGTGACGCTCGGCACCGTCGGCTATGGCGACGTCGTGCCGGTGACGGCGCTTGGAAAGTTCGTCTCGGTGTTTGCGATCATCAGCGGTTTTGCCATGATCGCGCTGCCGGTCGCGATCATCTCCACCGCATTCGCGGAGGAGCTGAAGCGTCGCGACTTCGTGGTCACCTGGGGCCTGCTGGCGCGGGTGCCGCTGTTCTCGCATCTCACCGCAGCGGAGATCGCCGACATCATGCGGCTCTTGCGCGCGCGCACCATCGAGCAGGGCGAGATATTGGTGCGGCGGGGCGATGTTGCCTCGTCGATGTATTTCATCACCGCCGGCGAGGTCGAGATCGTGCTGCCGAGCCAGCAGGTGCGGCTCACGGACGGCACCTTCTTCGGCGAGATCGCGCTGCTGCATAAGACAAAGCGCAGCGGCACGGTGACGGCGACGCGCAAGACCCGGCTGCTGCTGCTCGACGCCCAGGATTTTCACGCCCTGATCGAGCGCATGCCGACGCTCGCCGCCCACGTCCACCAGGTTGCGAAAGCGCGGCTGGAAGAGACCGGCGATCTCGCGGCGGCAGAGCTGGCGCAGGCGGAGAAAGAGGCAACCGACCGCTGAGTGGTCAGCCCTTCTTCAGGAAGACGTACTCGGCCGAATAGGGCGCGCTCTTGAACTCGCCGGCCTTGTCGCAGGCGCCGTCGAGCTTGCCGCCATGGGTGTCGATGCGCTGGACCGTGGTGACGGGCGTGAGGACGCCGCTGCCGCGGCGGGAGATGACTTCCAGCTTTAGCCAGGGAATGTCGGCCGCGGTCGCGCCCGGCGCGTTGCCGGCGGCCTTGCCGACGACGGCGCTGCCGTCGGCGTGCTCCCAGTTCGGACCGGCATAGTGCCGGCCGATCGTCTTGCCCTCGGACAGCAGCGTCGCGATCGGCTCGCGGAAGGCCCAGGCGAGCTTGCCGTCGGTGCCAGCCTTGCACTCATAGACCTGCGCGCCCTCGGCGTGGACGCTGAGCACGACAGTCTCGCCGGGCGCGGCGATGGCGTCGGGGAGCGGGTCGGCGGCCACAGCCGGTCCAGCGAGCAGCAACAGGCAGGGGACGGCAAGCTTGATCGACATGGTCGCATCTCCACGCAAAGGTCCAAATAAGCGAACGGGCCGCGCTTGCGACGCGGCCCGTGATGATGTCTGGCCCAGTCGGGCGAAATTGCGGACGGCTTACGCCGCCAGCGCCTTCCCGAGGTTCTCGGCGACCTTGTCGAGGAAGCCGGTGGTCGAGAGCCAGCGCTGGTCGGCGCCGACCAGGAGCGCGAGGTCCTTGGTCATGTAGCCTTCCTCGACGGTGTCGACGCAGACCTTCTCCAGCGTGTTCGCGAACTTGGCGAGCTCGGCATTGTTGTCGAGCTTGGCGCGGTGCGACAGGCCGCGGGTCCAGGCGAAGATCGACGCGATCGAGTTGGTCGAGGTCTCCTTGCCCTTCTGGTGCTCGCGGTAGTGGCGGGTCACCGTGCCGTGCGCGGCCTCGGCTTCCACCGTCTTGCCGTCCGGGGTGAGCAGCACCGAGGTCATCAGGCCGAGCGAGCCGTAGCCCTGCGCCACCGTGTCGGACTGCACGTCGCCGTCGTAGTTCTTGCAGGCCCAGACGTAGCCGCCGGACCATTTCAGCGCCGAGGCCACCATGTCGTCGATCAGGCGGTGCTCGTAGGTCAGGCCCTTGGCGTCGAAGTCCTTCTTGAACTCGGCGTCAAAGATCTCCTGGAAGATATCCTTGAAGCGGCCGTCATAGACTTTGAGGATGGTGTTCTTGGTCGAGAGATAGACCGGATAGCCGCGCAGCAGGCCGTAGTTGAAGGAGGCACGGGCGAAGTCGATGATGGAATCGTCGAGATTGTACATCTCCATGGCGACGCCGGCGCCGGGCGCCTTGAACACTTCCCGCTCGATCACGGTGCCGTCCTCGCCGACGAACTTCATCGACAGCGTGCCCTTGCCCGGGAACTTGATGTCGGTGGCGCGGTACTGGTCGCCATAGGCGTGGCGGCCGATGATGATCGGCTTGCTCCAGCCGGGAACCAGGCGCGGCACGTTCTTGCAGATGATCGGCTCGCGGAAGATGCAGCCGCCGAGAATGTTGCGGATGGTGCCGTTCGGCGACTTCCACATCTGCTTGAGGTTGAACTCCTTCACCCGGGCCTCGTCCGGGGTGATGGTGGCGCACTTGACGCCGACGCCGACCTTCTTGATGGCTTCGGCGGCGTCGATGGTCACCTGATCGTTGGTGTGGTCGCGGTACTCCATCCCCAGGTCGAAATACTGCAGCTCGACATCCAGGAACGGGTTGATCAGCTTGTCCTTGATGTACTGCCAGATGATCCGGGTCATCTCGTCGCCATCGAGTTCGACGACGGGGTTGGACACCTTGATTTTTGCCATGATCGGGGAAGCCTCTTGGGAACGGCGCTTTTGGCGCGCCACGGGAATATCCGCCGCCTCTTAGCACCGCCGCGCGGCGGGCGAAAGCCAAGTGATTATGCACTTTTAGCTCATCCAGCTTCCACAGATGGGGGGCGGCGAGCGGCCCTGCCGCAGGGGCCGCCCTGAAGTTTCAGGCGAGATTTAAAAGTCGAATCCAACCCGTTATTTCCCTTGAGAATTTTGTCAGGACAGGCAAACGACAGGCGAACGGGCAGCCGGCCCAAGACCGGGTCGAGGCCGGCTTTGAATCAATTCCTGAAGAGCGCCTCTCCAAGGCCTTGAGAACCAGTGTGAAAGCGAAACGAGATGTCGGGGACTGACAAGAGCAAGGCCGGCCTTTCCCTCGACGGTCCCATCGTGATCCTGGTCGAGCCGCAACTTGGCGAAAACATCGGCATGGCCGCGCGCGCCATGGGCAATTTTGCGCTGAGCTCCTTGCGCATCGTCAACCCGCGCGACGGCTGGCCCAACATCGCCGCCCAGCGCGCCGCCGCCGGCGCCGACTACATTTTGGAAAAGGTCGAATTGTTCAACACGGTCGGTGAAGCGGTCGCCGATCTCGACCTGCTGTTCGCCACCACCGCGCGCCCCCATGATCAGGCCAAACCCGTGGTGGGGCCGGAAGCCGCAGCGGCCGAGATTTCCGGGCACGTCGCGGCGGGCGGCAAGGCCGGTATCCTGTTCGGCCGGGAGCGCTGGGGCCTGACCAACGAAGAGGTCGGGCTCTCCAACCGGATCATCACCTTCCCGGTCAATCCAGGCTTCGCCTCGCTGAACCTCGCCCAGGCGGTGCTGCTGGTCGGCTATGAATGGTTCAAGCGGGCAACCTCGGGCGAACTGCCGCACGCCATGCCCGAGCGCTCCGAGCGCGCCTCGCAACACCAGATGCAGGCCTTCTTCGATAATCTCATCCGCGAGCTCGACCGGGTCGAATTCCTGCGCCCGGCCGAGAAGCGCGACACCATGCTGGTGAACCTGCGCAACATCTTCAGCCGGATGGAGCCGACCAAGCAGGACATGCACACCCTGCACGGGGTGGTGATGGCGATCGCCGAAGGACGCAAGGGCCCGGCCAAGGGCGGCGTGCTCGACGGCGAGCAGGCGACGCGCCTGCGCGCGCTGCTGGCCGAACACGGGCAGGGCGGCGGGGTGTCCGACAGCGGCTCGACCGTGCGCGGCCTCGCCCGCCTGCTCCGCCGCAACCCGACCGACGCCGAGCGCCTGCTGTGGCAGGCCCTCACACGTGATCGCCGTTTCGCAGGCCAATTCAAGCGCCAGACTCCGGTCGGCCGCCACATCCCGGACTTCGTCTCGTTCCCGCACCGGATCGCGATCGAGCTGGTCAACCCGGGCGAGGGCGAGACCATCGCCGCGGACCGCGCGGGCCGGCGGACGTGGCTCGAGGCGCGCGATTATCGTGTGATCGAGATGCGGGCGGCGGATGTCGAGCGCGATCTGGAGGCGGAGCTGATGCGGCTGGAGGGGATGATCGAGCAAGGGTCGAGCGCGTCGTAGCGGGTAGCTTAGGGCGTGTCAGCTCCACCCTCGGGAGGCAGGGCGACCGCATATGAAGAAGAACGTGGCTGGGAGCTTGCCTGCAGCCAATCCTTCGAGACGCCCGCCTACGGCGGGCCCTCAGGATGAGGTCGCGTTCTGCGGAGAGAGATCTGCCCCTCATGGTGAGGAGCCCGCCAAAGCGGGCGTCTCGAACCATGCAGGCCGAGCGCGTCCGGCGGCCTCCCGCTGTCATATGCGATAGCTTTTGCCTCGGGAGGTGACAGGGGCGGTTTGCCCTTACGGGGGCAACAAGGAATATCAATGCGGTTACGATTGCTTAACTGACAAATTCCCTGAGTTGCATTCCCGTTTGATAATTATTCTCGATTGTTTTTTTATCGGGCAGAATGATTTGTCTCTTGCACGCCGTCTGCGCGTTAGGTCCAAGCATGCCGAAAACACGCATCATGTACATCGAGGACAAATCTAGTTCGCTGAATGGACTGGCGCGGATCGGCCGCGTCACATTCTCGAAGACGGGCAAGTCTATCAGCTATGGAGGACGCACTTTCCAAAGCCTGAAAGGTAGCGGCTTCAAGGCAAACTACTTTGATGTTGAAACCGGAGAAAGGTTTTGGATTTCAGGCCCACGAAAAGATGGTGGGGATCGCCTCGATCCTGAAAGCTCCGCGCCAATCGAAATCGACCCCGACGTTGCGGAAGAATATTGGCGCGAGATCAGGGGAGAGCGGTTTCGCCACGCCGCCAAAAATTAGATGAACTATGCTTCAAGAGTCGTTCTACAGCTGCCGCTATCGAATGTGTCGTATTGGATGCATTCGTCGAGCAGTGCCTTCGCGATAACGTTGCTCTTATTGCAGTCGTCGGAGAAGGCGCAGCGAGGATAGAGGACATCATCGACGAACTCGTGGTAGGCGATGGGTCGGATGGCACGAGCTTTGTTACGACAACCGCGCACGCGAATGAGACGGTGGAAGAGGTTTTGGAGTTCGCCGGTTGTTGGCCTGACGAGCGAAATCAGCCTGTCCAAATAGTAAATCTATAGATCTCGTAGGTGGGCAAAGCGAACGCCTCGATCAACGAGGTGAAACAGAGTTGGCGGGCACGGCGCTACGCGCCTTTGCCTACCCTACGACACTGCGCGAAGCACGGTCCGCGTGGCGTAACCTACCACTTCTGTGCCCGGGGAAATTGAAGAGGTGGATTACGCTCCGCTAATCCACCCTACGAAGTGCGTCCGAGCTGCACCTCGCGGTCGACCGCGATCCATGTCGCCCTCGCCACGGCCAGCAATCTCCCGGTCTCATCATGGAGTGCAGCGTCTGCGACACGTTTCCGGCCGTCGCGGCCTGTGGGCCAGGCTGTGATGATGCAGCGGTCGCCGGGGCGGGGGCGGGCTTCGATTCGGACCGACATCCGGCCCAGCAGCAGCGGTGTCTTGTCGAAGCTGCCACTGTGCTGATCGCAATTGCAGGCAAAGCCGGTGGGGCAATCGAGTGCCGACCAGAGAAATTCGGGGGCGACCAAGCCATCCTCGGCGGCCAGATTCTGATCCGGCGTCCAGCTCGCCGCGAGAACGGCCTTCTGCGCATGACGCGCAAGCGATCCGGCGAAGATGCGCAGGCCATCTCCCTTCGTCCTCGCGGGACCGCAGACGAAGCGGGTCGGCAGGGGATGCTCGTGCGGCTTGACCGGGGTTAGCAATTCGGCGGCGCGGGCTTCCTCGAAGCTGGCTTTTTCCAGACGCGCAAGCTCGACACTTGCCGGCCGCCCGGTCGCCACGACTTTCGCGCCATCGCGAAGCTCCCATGTGCCGTCGTCAGTTGCGATCGCATCGAGCGGCTTGTCCAGCGGCGGCGGTGCGCGCAGCGTGACCTCCGCGCCGCTGGGAATGTGGCGGGCCAGCCGGCCGCAGACGTAGCCGCCGTTCCCGGAGTTGGGCGGACCGCAAAAGCGTTTGTCGATGATGATCGGTTTCATCGGTCTCTCTCTTCCCGGTGCACTTTACCTGATCTTGAGGACAATTCGCCCCTGAACTGTTCGGTTGGCCACGGCGCGCATGGCTTCTCCGGCCTCCTCCAAAGGGAGGACGCGATCGATGTGCGGGTGGATTTTTCGCTCGGCCAGTAATTGCATCAGCGTGTCGTTCATGCGCGCGGCCTCGGCGGAAAATTTCTCCGCCCAGGCGCCGACGAAGACACCGAGGATGGAATAGTTCTTCAGCAGCGGAAGGTTCATCGGGAGTTGTGGAATTTCGCCGCTGGTGAAGCCGATCGGCATCAGCCGTCCGCCCCATTTCATCAGCCGGGCCATCTGCTCGAAGATCGCGCCGCCAATATTGTCGAAGCCGATGTCGATGCCTTCTCCTGATGTGATCGACTTGATCCGGTCGCGCAGATCCTCGCTGCGATAGTTGACGACATCGCTGGCGCCGTAGCTTTGCACCAGGGCAGCCTTGTCGTCGGAGCCGACGCCGGCGACGACGTGCAGGCCCAAATGACGGCCGAGGTCGACTGCGGCGAGCCCAACGCCGCCGGCGGCGCCCGTGATGAACACGGTCTCGCCGCGTTGCGCCCGTGCCCGCTCGACCAGCGCATAATAGGCCGTGCCGTAATTGTGCAGGACCGTCGCCGCGGCTTCGAACGCGACGCCATCAGGCAGAAGCACGCCCTTCGAGTCCTTCGCTATCATCCGTTCGGCGTAGCCGCCGGTCCAAGCGCTGCACGCCACGCGGTCGCCGGGCGCGAATCTCGTGACCTTGTCGCCGATCGCGACGACGATGCCGGAAGCTTCCGTGCCGGGCACGAAGGGCGTCGGCGGCCGCATCTGGTAGAGGCCCGAGACCACCAACTGGTCCATGAAACTCACGGACGCCGCATGGACGTCGATGAGAATCTCGTCGCCGGCCGGCTTCGGTTCGTCGATTTCGCCAACGCGCAAATCCGCAGGGCCAGTGAATGAAGTGCACAGAACCGCTTTCATCGGGGCGCTCCGAAAATGCGCGGCACCAGCATGGGAACGCGCCGGCGATACTGCTGATAGGTCGCGCCGAACTCGGCGATCAGATCCCGCTCCTCGAACTGCAGCCCGACCAGGATGTAGGCTGAGTTCGCGATCGCGAACAGCAGATGGCCGGCGGTCATCTCGGGCGTGGCCCAGAACGCGAGCAGAAAGCCCAGCATCAGCGGATGCCGCACGATCTTGTAAAGCAGCGGCGTCCTGAAGGATTGACCTGGTATCTCGGTCCCGCGGAACGCGACGAAAGCCTGGCGCAGGCCGAACAGGTCGAAATGGTCGATCATGTGGGTCGAGGCGAACGCGATCAGCCAGCCGAGCCAATGCACGCCGATCAGCAACCAGGCCGCGATTCCACCGATCTGCCAGATCGGGGTCGGGATCGGACGCCATTGCCAGAACAGCAGCAGCAAAATCAGGCTGGAGAGCAGCACGTAGGTGCTGCGCTGGCAGGCGAGGGGAAGGAATTTGGCCCACCATCGCTTGAAGGCCGGGCGCGCCATGACGGTGCGCTGGATCGCAAACAGGCCCAGCAGCAGCAAGTCGACGACGATGGCCTCGCCTAGATTCGTGTGACTGCCGACGTCAATCGACGTGTCGATCGACTTCGGCACGACATAATTGCCGACGAAACCGAGCGCATAGAGAAATGAGACCGTGAATACGGCATAGCTCACGATGGCGTAGAGCAGGATCAGGAGACGCGCGAACATGTTTTTTCCTATTGTGCCGGCGGCAGAGGTGCCGCATGCAGGAGCCTGAATTGCTCGCCGGCGAGCGGGCTCGATCTGCCCGACTGCTACTGCTGGACCGTCCCCTGCGCGTCCCCCGGGGGACGCCGCGAGGGGAGAGAGGATCTCCATGACGGCCTTTTTGCTAGGAGCGTTCGGGTTCCCTGAGGTCCATGCCGACAACCGCACGATCAAGCTGAACCTGCGCAAGGGTCTTGCGCTGCTGATCTATCTCGCCGAGGCCAAGGGCGCCGTCGCGCGGGACGTCATTGCCACGCTGCTGTGGCCCGAGACGTCGCCCGAGACCGGCCGTGCGCGATTGCGGCGGCTGCTTCATCGCATCGAGCTGACGCTCGGCCAGCCGGTTTTCGAGACCGACCGCAGCAGCGTGCGATGGTCTCCGGCGGTCGAGTTGAAGGTCGACACGCATCAGTTCGAGAGCGCCTGCAACGGCGGCGCCTTCGAGGAAGCCTGCCTGATGTATCGGGGTGACTTCCTGGCGGGCTTCGCTCTGGACGATTGCCCCGAATTCGACGACTGGGCGTTCTTCCGCCGCGAGGCGCTGCGGGGACGGCTGATGCACGCGCTGGAGCGTCTCGTGCAGGACAAGAATGCCGCCGGCGACCATTTTGCCGCCACAGTGCATGCGGGGCGCCTGGTCGAGCTCGATCCGTTGAGTGAGGTGTATGGCCGGCATCTGCTGCGCAGCCTTTTGCTGGCCGGCGACCGGAGCGCGGCAGAACGCCACCACGCGGCCCTGACGCAGCGGTTGCGCGACGAGCTTGGCGTCGCGCCGGAGGCCGAGACCGAGGTGCTCATGGACCCCGGCGCGGCTTCGTCGCTCGCCGCCGTTCCGACGACGCGCTACGTCAAGGGCGCCGGTGTGCATCTGGCATATCAGACCTACGGAAGCGGTCCGCTCGATATTTTGGTCATGCCCGGCTTCGTGTCGCATGTGGAGCGCGCCTGGGAGCATCCCGCGAGCCGGACGTTTCTGGCCTCACTGATGAAGTTGGGGCGGCTCATCGTGTTCGATCGTCGTGGCATCGGGCTGTCCGACCGGGTTGGATCGGCGCCGGGTATCGACGTCACTGCGGAGGATATCGGCACCGTGCTGCGGGCGGCGGATGCGCGCCATGTCGTGCTGTTTGGCGCCTCCGAATGCGGGCCGGCCTGCATCAAATTTGCGGCCGATGAGCCGCGTCTCGTGGCCGGGCTCATTCTGTTCGGCGCATTGGCCAAGGGCTGCTGGTCGCAGGACTATCCGCACGCGTTGCGCGCCAGCCAGTACGACGCCTGGAGCAAGCATCTCATCGCGCAATGGGGAGGTCCTGTGGGGATCGAAACCTTCGCGCCGAGCCTTGCCGGCGATCCCCAGGCGCGCGCCTGGTGGGCGGGGCTGCTGCGCGCGGCCTCCAGTCCGGGCGGCATCTCTGCCGTGCTCGAGGCGTTTCGTGATGCCGATGTGCGGGACCTTTTGCCGCAAATTGCCATGCCGACATTGGTACTGCATCGTCGGGACGACAAAGCCGTACGGATCGCGGCCGGCCGCGATGTGGCGAGCCGGATCCGTGGTGCGGAGTTCGTCGAGCTCGACGGCCGTGATCATTGGTTCTTCGCCGGCGATCAGCAGCCGGTGTTCGAGGCGATCAGGCGGTTCATTGATGCGTTGCCGCGCGAGCGGCTGCGAGCGCTGTAGCCCGGATGAGCGAAGCGACATCCGGGGTCGGTCGTCCCGCATGTCGCTGCGCTCGTGAGGGCTACGAGATGGGCGCGATCACACCGCCACGAGCTGTTCAGTGCGCTTCCTCTTCGCCTTCCACTGGCTGAGCAGGGGACCTGCCGTGAGCGCCGCGGTATCCGCCACGCCCGGATCGCGCGAGACCATCGCGGCGACGATCGCACCGTCGATCAACAGCCCGAGCTGGTGCGCGAGCACGACGGGCTCGTTCGATCCGAGCTCACCGGCGAGCTTCTCGATATGGCCGAGCACGATCTTCTTGTGCTTCATCGCGATGCTGCGGAATTGCTTGGCGTCCTTGTCATGCTCGCCGACCGCGTTGATGAAGGGGCAGCCGTAGAAGCGCTCTTCGGCAAACCAGCTTTTCAGCGCCGGGAATATACGCGTGAGCTTCGTCTGCGCGTCGCCGCCGCCTTCTTCCATGGCGCCGATCAACCATTCGCGCCACTGCTTGCCTTCGCTCTCCAGCACCGCGTTGACGAGATTGGTCTTGGAGCCGAATAATTTGTAAAGCGTGGTCTTCGCGGTGCCGGCTTCCTCGATGATCGCATCGATGCCGGTCGCGTTGATTCCGTTCTTGCAGAACAGGTGTGTCGCGGCGTTGAGCAGGCGCCCGCGCGCGGACTCGTCGTCACCCGCACCGGCATGCGGCGAATTGGAATTCTTCTTCGACGACTTGTTCAAGGAGGACTTGTTCGAGGATTTGGCCATGAATCCCAACTTAATCTCAAGTCCCAACTTAATCTCAGCCGCACCGCATCAGCAAGCCGCAACTGTTCTGCGCTGAAAAGATTCGCAAGCGAAAGCCCATCTGCATCGCCTTTGAGCAAGGGGCCGCTGATCAATCCGCAGGCAGTCCCCCTAAGCGGCTCCAATGCTTCGCGTTTTGTTTTTGGCCCGGTCTGGCACGCTCCATGCAAGGAAACAGACCGTTCGGTATCCTGCCGATTTCCACTTCTGCCAGGGAGAAAATGATGACTGCCGTCGTTCAGAAGACAGTGCTGACGGGTTGCCTCGCGCCCATCGACAAGAATGGCCTCGAGCAACTGATCGCCAACGGCAAGGCCAATCCGAAGGTCATCAAGACCTTGAAGTGCAAGACGGTCGCGGAAGGAAAATTCCGCCACGCCAACTACATCCGCAATTTGCCACCCTACATCGTCGACGAGCCGCCGGGTCTGCTCGGCGACGACACCGCGCCCAATCCGTCTGAAGCCTCGCTCGCCGCGCTCGGCTCCTGCCTCGCGGTCGGCCTGCACGCCAACGCCGTGCATCGCGGCTGGATCGTCAACAAGCTCGAGCTCGAGCTCGAGGGCGATCTCAACATCACCGCGGTCTGGGGCACCGGCGACGTCTCCGACAAGCCCGTTGGATTTACGGATGTGCGCGTCAAGGTCGACATGGCGTGCGAAGGCGTCTCGCAGGACGAAATCAACGCGCTGGTTGCCCATGTGAAGCAATGGTCGCCCGTCGCCAACACCTTCACCCGCCCGGTCAATCTCGAGGTCGGCATCTGAGCTGACGGCAACAGGACATCAGGTGCGGGAGACGATCATGGGTTCACTGGCTTTATCGCAGCTCGAAGCTTCAGATCAGCCCGCACCATCCATTGCAGGAGAGGTGGCGCGGATCGCGCGGGAGCAGCTCGCGCCGCTCGCCGCCGGCATCGATGCCGGCACCATCTATCCGGCCGAGGTGCTGCGCAAGTTCGGCGCGGTCGGCGCCTGGGGCAGTCACATGCCGCACGAAGGGCCCGCTGATCTGCGCTGTGCCATCCAGGCGATGGCGGCAATCGGCGAGGTCTGCGGCGGCACCGCCTTCATGGCGTGGTGCCAGAACACGCTGGTCTGGTACGCCGCCAACTCGACCAACATGAAGCTCGCAAAGCGCTTTGGCGATGCGTTCTCGACCGGCCGCGTGCTCGGCGGCACCGGGCTCTCCAACCCGATGAAGAGCTTTTTCGGCATCGAAAAGCTGAAATTGAAGGGGCGCAAGGTCGAAGGCGGCTACATCGTGCGCGGCGCGCTGCCCTGGGTCTCCAATCTCGGCCCCGGCCATTATTTCGGCACCATCTTTGAGCGCGAGGACGATCAGGGCAATGTGATGTTCCTGGCCGACTGCTCCGATCCCGCGATCACGCTGACGCCATGCAAGCCGTTCCTCGCGATGGACGGCACCGGCACCTATGGCGTGCAGTTCCGCGATGCCTTCGTGCCGGATGAGCTGATCCTGGCCGATCCCGCCGGTCCCTTCGTCAAGAAGATCCGCGCCGGCTTTATCCTGCTCCAGGCCGGCATGGCGCTCGGGCTCATCAAAGACTGCATCAACATCATGGACGAGGTCGATAATCCCCTCGGCCATATCAACCGCTACCTGCCGCAACAGCCGGTGCACTTCCGCGATCTCGCCGACGAGCTCGAGACCGAGACCATGGCGCTGGCGCGCGATCCCTACAATGAAGAGGAGACCTACTGGCGCAAGGTGATCGCGCTCAGGCTTCGTGCCGGCGAGGCCAGCGTCGCGGCGGCGCATGCGGCGATGCTGCATTGTGGCGCGCGCGGCTACCTCAAGACCCACCGCGCGCAGCGGCGCCTGCGCGAGGCCTATTTCGTCGCGATCGTCACGCCGGCCACCAAGCAGTTGCGCAAGATGCTTGCCGATTCCTGATTTTCACGAGTCCACCCAAGTCCACCGCCCAAGTCCACCACCTAACCTCAACGGAGAGGCTGCCAATGACGGACGTTCTGATCTCTGCCAGCGAACTTGCCGATCTCTTGAAGACCGAGCCCTGTGTCGTGATCGACACCCGCAACCCCGACGCCTATGGCGCCGGGCACCTTCCCAACGCCGTGAACGTGCATGAGATATTCACGTTTCTTGCGACTTCGACGCCGGAAGGCATCGCCGAGCTGAAGACGAAGTTCGCCGACGCCTTTGGCGGCGCCGGCCTCTCCGGCAAGGAGACGGCCGTGATCTACGAGCAGTCGATGAACTCCGGCTTCGGCCAGTCCTGCCGCGGCTACTACCTGCTCGCCATGCTCGGCTATCCCAAGGTGAAGGTGCTGCATGGCGGCTTCGATGCCTGGGCGGCTGCGGGTCTTCCGGTGACCAAGGATGTGCCAGCGCCGGCGAAGGCGTCGTTCGCGATCGTGCCTGAAGCGGGCGAGATCCTGATCGATGCCAAGACCATGCTCGGCGCGGTCGGCAAGCCGGGCGTCGCCATTCTCGACGTGCGCGACGTTGACGAGTGGATCGGCGACAGCTCGTCGCCCTACGGCAAGGATTTCTGCCCGCGCAAGGGCCGCATCCCCGGCGCGGTGTGGCTGGAATGGTATCGCATGATGAAGCCCACCGCCGAGGGACCGCGCTTCAAGTCCAAGGACGAGATTCTGGCGGAATGCGCCACTGTCGGCATCTCGCCGACCACGCCGGTCTATCTCTACTGCTTCAAGGGCGCGCGGGCCTCGAACACGTTTCTGGCGCTCAAGAACGCCGGCGTGAAGGACGTGCGGATGTATTTCGGCTCCTGGAACGAATGGTCGCGCGATCCGTCGCTGCCGATCGAGCAGGGATTGCCGATCGCATCGGAGGTCACGACCAAGGCGGCGTGAGATGCCGTGCGTCGGAGTCTGATCCGGTGGATCAGGCTCCGATCGGCGCTAACCGTTCATGCCGGCACGCGGACGGGGCACAATCCCGAGCGCCTTGATCCGCGATGCCAGCGTGGTCGGCTTGATGTCGAGTATTTCGGCCGCGCCGCCGGGACCGAACACTTTCCCTGTGCAGGCCTCGAGCGCGGCCAAAATGTTGGCACGCTCGTGCTCGCGCATTTCTGATGACGTCATGACCGAAGGCCTCGCATCGGCCTTCTGACGTGCCGCGCCGGTCGGAGCTTGCGCGCCGGAGGGATCGGGCAGATCGATCCGCAAGCGGCCGTTCTGCGACAGGATCGCGGCGCGCTCGATCACGTTCTGCAATTCGCGGACATTGCCGGGCCAGTCGTAGCGAGCCAGCCGCCGCGCATCGCCCTCCGACAGACGCAGATTGGACTTCAGCGCCTTGCTCTCGCGCGTCAGGAAGTGCTGGGCCAGCAGCGGAATGTCCTCCCGTCGTTCGCGCAGCGGCACCGTCTCGATCGGGAATACGTTGAGGCGGAAATAGAGGTCCTGGCGAAAACGCCCGCGCTGCACTTCCTGCTTCAAATCGCGATTGGTCGCAGCGATGACGCGGACGTCGACCGCGCGCGTGCGTTCCTGGCCGACCCGCTCGAAATTACCTTCCTGGAGCACGCGCAGCAGCTTACCCTGCAATTCGAGTGGGATTTCGCCGACCTCATCCAGAAACAGCGTGCCGCCGTCGGCGAGCTCGAACCGGCCGATGCGGTCGCGCGTCGCACCGGTGAAGGCGCCGCGGACATGGCCGAAGAACTCGCTCTCGAACAGTTCGCGCGGGATCGCGGCGCAGTTGACGCGGATCAGCGGCCGGTCGCTGCGGGTGGAATCCTCGTGGATGGCGCGCGCGATCAGCTCCTTGCCGGTGCCGGATTCCCCGGTGATCATCACCGCCGCGGTGGTCGGCGCCACCAGCTTGACCTGGCGCAGCGTCTTCTGGATCGCCTCGCTTCCACCGATGATGCCGCGCGGATTGGTCTCGATGCGGATTTCTTCCTGGAGGTAGGCGTTTTCGAGCTCGAGCCGCTCGCGCAGGCGATCGACCTCGGTGAGCGCGGCGTGCAGCTTCTCGTCGGCCTCGCGCCGCTGGCTGACGTCGCGAAACACGACGACCGCGCCGACCACCACGCCGCGGTCGCGGATCGGGGTGGAGGTGTATTCGACCCAGGCCGGCGAGCCGTCCTTGCGCCAGAACACCTCGCCGTCGACCTGGTGCACCGCGCCGTCGCGGAACGCCGCGTAAATCGGGCAGTCATGGTTGTGATAGTGCCGCCCATCATGGTGGGTGTGGTGCACGATGGGATGGATTTCCTTGCCGACCAGCTCCTCGGCGGTCCAGCCCAGCATCCGCTCGGCGGCGGGGTTCACGAAGGTGGTCTTGCCCTCCGCATTGACGCCATAGATGCCTTCGCCGGCGGCGCGCAGGATCAACTGGTTCTCGCGCTCGATGTCCTGGAACACGCGCTCGACTCGCTGCCATGTCGAGATGCCGCTGCGCATATGGTCTTCGGCGGCGGCATCGACATTGCGGCGGCGGCGGGTTTCGAGATCGGTGAGGGTGAGCTGGACCAGCGTGCGCCCGTCATGGGGCAGGACGCAGCCTGCATATTCGAGCCGGAGATTTTGCCCGGTGGCATGGCGCGGGTTGAGCGCCGTGGTCCAATAGGCGCCCTTGTGCAGCACGGCTTGCGTGAACACGGTGAGCGCGGGAAGCTCGCCGGCGTGTAGCGTGCTGGCCCTGGTCTGCCGCAACAGCGCACGGTCGTAGCCAAGCAGGGTGCAGGCGGCGGGATTGGCATCAACGATCTGGTCGCCATAGGGATCGACCAGCAGCGTTGCCTCGACCGAGGATTCGAAGGCCGCGATGCGCGGATCGATGGCCTCGGCGATATCGTCCAGGGCATGCATTGGCGTCGTGACCATTCCGAAATCTCGTAATTGAACTACGAGATTTCGTTTATCACGAGTTTTCGTAACGGCCAAGCGCGAGCGAAAGTGCTGCGTCATCAAGGCACTGGCCACTCCTCAGGGGGTGGCATGCTCTTTGCGTAACTCCTCCTCGCAATGGCGCAGGAGGTCCGATGTCTACGTTCGACAATCCGTTTGATCCCGATCGCAAGCTTCAAGCCGGCTGTGCCTGTGGCCAGCACCAAACCGCGGCGGAGCATGAGCAAGCCACGGCATTGCGCTGTGATCCCGTCGAGAGCGAGGAGAAGCGCTACGAGAGCGTTGTCGCTTCCGCCGTCATGCGTGCGATGTTTCCGCAGGACGCGGCGCGGCGCGCCTTCCTGAAATCGGTGGGTGCCTCGACGGCGCTCGCCGCGCTGTCGCAGTTCTTCCCGCTTCAGACGGCGACCGAAGTCTTTGCGCAAACCGGCACGCCGGAGAAAAAGGACCTCAAGGTCGGCTTCATCCCGATCACCTGCGCCACGCCGATCATCATGGCCGCTCCCCTCGGCTTCTATGCCAAGCACGGACTCAACGTCGAAGTGGTCAAGACGGCCGGCTGGGCCGTGATCCGCGACAAGACCATCAACAAGGAATACGACGCCGCGCACATGCTGGCGCCGATGCCGATCGCGATCTCGCTTGGCTTGGGGGCCAACGCCATTCCCTTTGCTGTCCCTGCGATCGAGAACATCAACGGGCAGGGCATCGTGCTGGCGACCAAGCACAAGGACAAGCGCGATCCGAAGGACTGGAAGGGCCTGAAATTCGCGATCCCGTTCGACTATTCCATGCACAATTATCTGCTGCGCTACTATCTCGCCGAGCACGGGCTCGACCCCGACACCGACGTGCAGCTTCGTTCGGTGCCGCCGCCGGAAATGGTGGCAAATCTGCGCGCCGACAACATCGACGGCTTCCTCGCACCCGACAACATCTGCCAGCGCGCGATCTATGACGGCGTCGGCTTCATGCATCTGCTCTCGAAGGAGATCTGGGACGGCCATCCCTGCTGCAGCTTCGCCGCCAGCCGCGAGTTCATCACCACGGCGCCGAACAGCTTTGCGGCGCTGACCCGCGCGATCGTCGATGCCACCGCCTATGCGTCTAAGGCGGAGAACCGCAAGCAGATTGCGGAAGCCATCGCGCCGGCCAATTACATCAACGCGCCGGTGACGGTGCTGGAGCAGGTCCTGACCGGCACCTATGCCGACGGCCTCGGCGGCGTGAAGACCGATGCCAAGCGTGTCGATTTCGATCCGTTCCCCTGGCAGTCCTTCGCCGTGTGGATGCTGACGCAGATGAAGCGCTGGGGCCAGATCAAGGGCGACGTCGACTACAAGGCGGTCGCCGAGCAGGTGTATCTCGCGACCGACACCAGGAAGCTGATGACCGAGATGGGCCTGACGCCGCCAGCCGGCAGCTACAAATCGTTCGCCGTGATGGGCAGGAATTTCGATCCGGCCAAGCCGGAGGATTACCTGGCGAGTTTCAAGATCAGGAAGGCGTCGTGAAGGGCGCCGCTCTTTCAACACCGTCGTCCCGGCGGAGGCCGGGACCCATACGCTGTGCTCTCGCGATGGGCCGCGCGGGCGGATATCCTGCACAACAAGCCAAGTCGGTGGTTATGGGTCCCGGCTTTCGCCGGGACGACTCGTGGAGAGGGCTTGCAAAATGACATCCTCCCTCCGCCTTCGCGCCGGCCTCGTCTCGATCGTGCTGCTCGTCGCGTTCCTCGGCATCTGGCATCTGGCCGTGCGCTCGACGGCGCCGGTGGCGACGATGAGCCCGGAATACGCCAAGCTGATGGGCCTGACCGCGACGCAGGGCAAATCTGCCATGCCCGGGCCGTTCGATGTCGGCGCAAAACTCTGGGAGCATCTGCAGCGGCCGTTCTACGACAACGGGCCGAACGACAAGGGGCTCGGCATCCAGCTCGCTTATTCCATCGCGCGCGTCGGCACCGGCTATCTGCTCGCCGTGCTCGTCGCCATCCCGCTCGGCTTCCTGATCGGCACGTCGCCGCTGCTCAGCAAGGCGCTCGATCCCTTCATCCAGGTGCTGAAGCCGATCTCGCCGCTGGCGTGGATGCCGCTCGCGCTCTACACCATCAAGGACTCCTCGATCTCCGCGATCTTCGTCATCTTCATCTGCTCGATCTGGCCGATGCTGCTCAACACCGTGTTCGGGGTCGCGAGCGTACGCAAGGAATGGATCAACGTCGCGCGAACGCTCGAGGTCGGCACTTTGCGGCGCGCCTTCACCGTGATCCTGCCGGCGGCGGCGCCGACGATCTTGACCGGCATGCGCATCTCGATCGGCATCGCCTGGCTCGTGATCGTCGCGGCCGAAATGCTCGTCGGCGGCACCGGCATCGGCTACTTCGTCTGGAACGAGTGGAACAATTTGTCGATCACCAACGTGATCATCGCGATCCTCCTGATCGGGATCGTCGGTATGCTGCTCGACCAGATCCTCGCGCGCTTCACGCGCATGGTCACGTTTCCGGAGTAGAGGCCGTGAGCAAAAAATTCATCTCCATCGAAGGCATCGCAAAGCGCTACCCGGGCGCCGGCGGAGCGACGACGACGGTGTTCGAGAATCTGTGGCTGTCGATGGCGCGCGGCGAGTTCTGCTGCGTGATCGGCCATTCCGGTTGCGGCAAAACCACGGTGCTCAACATTCTCGCCGGCCTCGATGCGCTGAGCGAGGGCGCGGTGATCGTCGACGGGCAGGCCATTTCAGGCACCAGCCTGGACCGCGCCGTGATCTTTCAGAGCCACGCGCTGCTCCCCTGGCGCACTGTGCTTGGCAACGTTGCCTACGCCGTGAGCTCGAAATGGCGGAGCTGGGATCGCGCCAAGGTGAAGGCGCATGCGCAGACTTTTATTGATCTCGTGGGCTTGACGGGTTCCGAACACAAGCGACCTTCCGAGCTCTCCGGCGGAATGAAGCAGCGCGTTGGCATTGCGCGTGCATTGTCGATCACGCCAAAGATGATGCTGATGGACGAGCCGTTCTCGGCACTCGACGCGCTGACGCGCGGCACACTGCAGGACGAGGTGCGGCGCATCTGTCTGGAGACCGGGCAGACCGCGTTCATGATCACCCATGACGTCGACGAGGCGATCTATCTCGCCGACAAGATCTTCCTGATGACCAACGGTCCCGGCGCGGTGCTGGCGGAAGTGGTCGAGAACCCGCTGCCGAGGGATCGCGGCCGCACCGACCTGCACCGCCACCCGCTGTACTACGCGCTGCGCAACCACATCATTGATTTCCTGGTGACGCGCAGCAAGACTTTCGCGGCCGAGACCCCCGGTCACGATCCGCGCAATGTGCCGGTGGTGCATATCGGCAAGCCTGGACTGACGATCGCGTCCGGGAGCGACGAGCAACGACAGGCCTGGATACCCGGGACCAGTCCCGGCTTGAGTGCCTGATTTTGTAGACGCATGCTCTACGGAAAACCGCTTCACACTTTTCCGGATCATGCTTTTGAAGGGAGACCTGACATGAAACGCGAAGACCTCACCGAGAAGCTGCTCGACATCAAGCGCGAGAAGGGCTGGAGCTGGAAATATATCTGCGAGCAGATCGGCGGTTATTCCGAGGTGCTGATAACAGGCGCGATCCTCGGCCAGATGAAATTGACCAAGCCGCAGGCTGCCAATGCCGGCGAACTGTTCGGCCTGTCGAAGGCGGAGATCGCGATGCTCAACGAGGTGCCGATGCGCGGCACCGGCACGCCGATGCCGCCGACCGATCCGTTGATCTATCGCTTCTACGAGATGGTGATGGTGAACGGCCCCGCGTGGAAGGCCCTGATCGAGGAGGAATTCGGCGACGGCATCATGTCGGCGATCGACTTCGACATGGCGATCGAGCGCGTCGCCAACCCGAAGGGCGACCGCGTCAAGTTCACCATGAGCGGCAAATTCCTGCCGTATAAATATTACGGCGCCAGCGGCAATGTGCCGGAGTATGGATTCAAGGAAGAGTAAGAGAAGGTCGCGCGGTTCGGGCGCGCCTCGACATCACAGGATCGCGCCGGGCGTGTAGCTGGCCGCTTCAGGCTTGGCCCGGGCGAGAGCATCGACCTGCTCGGCGAAGTAATCGACCTGAGCGCCGGCGTCGCCTGAATTGGCGCGACCGTGATCGAGCAAGCGCTGCAGTTCGGCGTCGCTCAAGCCGAGACGCTGGTCGGCGGCGAGGCGCTGGAGCAGATCGTTCTGCACGATCTTGCCGGCGCGCAGGTCGCGAATCGCCGCGACGGCGTGCTCCTTGATCGCCTCGTGCGCGCCTTCACGGCCGGCGCCCTTCTTCACCGCTTCCATCATGACCGTGGTGGTCAGCAGGAAGGGCAGGTAACGGTTGAGCTCGGTCGCGACGACGGCTTCGAACACTTCCATCTGGTCGAGCACGGACAGCAGGGTTTCGAGCAGGCCGTCCATGGCGAGGAAGGCGTCGGGCAGCATCACGCGGCGGACGACGGAGCAGGAGACGTCACCCTCGTTCCACTGATCGCCGGCGAGGCCTGCGGCCATGGTGAGGTAGCCCTTCAACACGACATGCAGGCCATTGATGCGCTCGCAGGAGCGGCTGTTCATCTTGTGCGGCATGGCGGATGAACCAACTTGGCCTTTCGCAAAACCTTCGCTGGCGAGCTCATGGCCTGCCATGAGGCGGATGGTTTTGGCGAAATTGCCGGGACCGCTGGCGAGCTCGGTAAGCACGCTGACCGCGCGGAAGTCGAGGCTGCGCGGATACACCTGGCCAACGGCATCGAAGCTCTTTGGCAAGCCAAGGTGGACGAGAATGCGCTGTTCGAGCGCGCGTGCCTTGCCGGCATCGCCATTGAACAGGGTGATCTGATCGAGCCGCGTGCCCACTGCGCCCTTCAAGCCGCGCGCGGGATAGGTTTGCAGCACATTGACCAGGCTCTGATGCGCCAGCAGCATCTCTTCACCGAACATGGCGATGCGCTTGCCGAGCGTCGTGACCTGCGCGGCCACGTTGTGCGTGCGCGCGGTGAACGGGATATCGCGCAATTGTCTTGCGTGCTTCGCAAAACGAATCAGCGCGGCGATGCTCTTGGTCTCGATAAGCTGCAGTCCGCGGTAGACCTGCAGTTGCTCCACGTTCTCGGTGAGGTCGCGGCTGGTCATGCCCTTGTGAAGGTGCTCATGGCCGGCAAGATCGCAAAACTCCTCGATGCGGGCCTTCACGTCGTGGCGGGTGACGCGCTCACGCTGCATGATGGAGTCCAGGTTGATCTGGTCCTTCACGCGCTCGTAGCTTTCGATCACACCATCCGGCACCGGAATACCGAGATCACGCTGAGCTTTCAGCACGGCGATCCAGTAGTCGCGTTCGAGGCGAACCTTGCCTTCGCCGCTCCAGATGGCGCGCATGGCGGGCGAGGCATAGCGTTCGGCGAGGACGTTGGAAATGTGATCTTGGGGCATTCCGCCCTATTCGCATTGCCGGGGGGCTGGCCGCAAGCCCGAGAGAGCAGCGGCGAATGGGATTTCGGTGGCCATCCGCCGCTCCTTTTCGCTTATTTCCCCGCCTTCACCTCGGCCGCCGCCACCGCGATCAGCTCGCTCATCTTGGCGCGAATCGCCTGTTCGGCGATGGCGACGTTCTTGGCGGCGAAATCGGCCGCGACCTTGCGCAGGACGTCACCGTCGCCGGCCTCCTCGAAATCGGCCGCGACGACCTCCTTGGCGTAGGCGGTGGCGGCATCGCCGGTGATGCCGAGCTTTTCGGCCGCCCACAGGCCGAGCAGCCGGTTGCGGCGGGCTTCCGCCTTGAATTTCTGCTCCTCGTCGAGGGCAAATTTCTTCTCGAAACCTTCCTCGCGCTTGTCCAACGTGCTCATGCCTTTTCCAATTCCCTGCTGACTGGACCCGGCGGCCTCGTTGCGAGAGCCCCGGTGCATGCCTAGATAGGGGGCACGAATCGGCAAAACAACGAGCCGTTAAGCCGCAGGCAAGTCGGTATAAGTTTGATGCCGGACGGCTGGATCGATTGTGCTGGGACAGCCAATCGGATAGGTTGCCTAAGGTTGGGTTCCCGTTCTGTTTTCACGGGTTCCGGGCCGTTCACGGCAGCTCCGCTGTGGGTCGTAGTCTCGTCAACCGGAGCACACCAGATACATGGATTTCAACAAAACACGGTACATCCCCATGAGCCGGCGGCGTCGCATTTATGAAGGCAAGGCAAAGGTTCTTTACGAAGGCCCGGAGCCCGGTACCCTGATCCAGCACTTCAAGGATGACGCCACCGCGTTCAATGCGAAAAAGCATCAGGTGATCGAGGGCAAGGGTGTCCTCAACAACCGGATCTCGGAGTACCTGTTTCAGCACCTCAACGACATCGGGGTGCCGACCCATTTCATCCGCCGCCTCAACATGCGCGAGCAGTTGATTCGCGAAGTCGAGATCGTGCCGCTGGAAGTGGTGGTGCGGAATGTCGCCGCCGGCTCGCTGTCGCAGCGCCTCGGCATCGAGGAGGGCACGCAGCTGCCCCGTTCGATCATCGAATTCTACTACAAGAACGACCAGCTCAACGACCCCATGGTGTCGGAAGAGCACATCACCGCGTTCGGCTGGGCGACGCCGCAGGAGATCGACGACATCATGGCGCTCGCCATCCGTGTCAACGACTTCCTCACCGGCCTCTTCCTCGGTATCGGCATCCGCCTCGTCGACTTCAAGATGGAGTGCGGCCGGCTGTTCGAGAACGAGATGATGCGGATCATCGTCGCCGACGAGATCTCCCCGGACTCCTGCCGTCTGTGGGACATCAAGTCGAACGAGAAGCTCGACAAGGACCGTTTCCGCAGGGATCTCGGCGGGCTGCTCGAGGCCTATACCGAAGTCGCCAAGCGCCTCGGCATCCTCATGGAGAACGAGCGTCCGGCGGGCTCCGGCCCGGTGCTGGTGAAGAGCTAAGAGGGATTTGACGTGAAGGCACGTGTTACCGTTACGTTGAAAACGGGCATCCTCGATCCGCAGGGCAAGGCGATTGAGGGTGCGTTGAAGTCGCTCGGCGTCGACTGCGTCGCCAGCGTCCGCCAGGGCAAGGTGTTCGACATCGAGCTTGCCGGCGCCGACAAGGCCAAGGCGGAGGCGGCGTTGAAGGACGCCGCCGACAAGCTGCTCGCGAACACCGTGATCGAGAACTATCGGGTCGAGCTGATCGGGTGAACGGGATGGCTCACAGCCATCCGACCCGTCGAAAACGCCAGTACAGCGCGCCGCACGCCGTCAGCATGACGCCGAGCAGCGTGTAGTAGCCGTACTCCCAGTCCAGCTCCGGCATGTGCTTGAAGTTCATGCCGTAGATGCCGGCGAGCGCGGTTGGGATCGCGATGATCGCGAGCCAGGAGGCGAGCTTCTTGGAGACCGCCGTTTCCTGGGCCTGGCCGACCAGCAGGCTCGCTTCGAAGGCGAAGGCCAGCACCTCGCGCATGGAATCGATGCGCTCCTGGATGTTCCTGACGTGGTCGGTGACGTCGCGGAACAGCGGCTGCATCGTCGCGCGCACCATCGCAAGTTCGTCATGCTCCAGCCGGCGGCAGACCTCGACCAGGGGGCCGATCGCAGTCCTGAGCCGCAGCAGGTCGCGGCGCAGCATGTAGAGCCGCTCGATCTGCGCCTTGCTGATCGGTTTGGAGAGCACGTCGTCCTCGATGCCCTCGACCTCTTCGTGAATGCTCTCGAGCACGGGCGAGTAGTTGTCGACGATGAAATCGAGGATGGCGTAGAGGATGTAGTCCTCGCCGCGCGCGAGCGCCCGCGGGCAGCTTTCGCAGCGTTCGCGCACCGGCGTGTAGGACGTCGACGCGCCGTGGCGCACCGAGACCAGATAGCCTTCGCCGACGAAGATGTGCGTCTCGCCGAAGGTGATCCGGCCCTCGATCAGTTGCGCGGTCCGCGCCACGATGAACAGGGCCTCGCCATATTGCTCGATCTTTGGCCGCTGATGGGCGTTGTTGGCGTCCTCGATCGCGAGCTCGTGCAGGTCGAACTGCTTCTGCACCGCGCCGAGCAGCGCCATGTCGGGCTCGTGCAGCCCGATCCAGACCACGTGGCCGGGTTTTGCCCGCCAGCTCGAGGCCTCGCTGATGGCGATATTGGCGACGCGCCGGCCGTCGACATAGGCGCCGGCGGCGACGACACCCTCGGTGGACACCGGCTCGGAGAGGGATGTGGGCAGCGACGGGACATTCATGGCTTCAATCCCGGGCAAGTCGATCGGCCGAATGACGGGCTATGGCCTGTGCACAACGCTCGCTGGCAAGGCTAGCACTGGTAAAATCCCCGTCAAATGGTTATGTCTGCTGGCGATTTGGCAGCCGTGCCAGCCCCATTTCAATCCTCGTTCGGAACCTCTGCCATGAAAGCCGCCATCCTCGTCTTTCCCGGAATCAACCGTGAGCGCGACATGGCGCGCGCGCTGAAGCTGATCTCGGGCCATGAGCCGGCGATGGTCTGGCATGCCGAGACCTCGCTGCCTGCGGGGACCGATCTCGTGGTCGTCCCCGGCGGCTTCTCCTATGGCGATTATCTGCGCTGTGGCGCGATTGCGGCGCGGGCGCCGGTGATGGATGCGGTGCGCGACTATGCGGCCAAGGGCGGCCTCGTACTCGGTGTCTGCAACGGTTTTCAGATCCTCTGCGAATCCGGGCTGCTGCCTGGCGTGCTGATGCGCAACGCGCGGCTGAAATTCATCTGCCACGACGTGCATCTGCGCGTGGAGCGCTCCGACACGCCGTTCACCCGCGGCTACAATGCGGGGCAGGTGATCCGCGTCCCGGTCGCGCATGGCGAGGGCAATTACGAGGCGGATGACGAGACCATCAAGCGGCTCGAAGGCGAGGGGCGGGTGCTCTATCGCTATTGCTCCGTCGACGGCGTCGTGGATGAGAGCCACAACATCAACGGCGCGGCGCATTCCATCGCCGGCCTCGTCAATGACCAGGGCAACGTGCTCGGCATGATGCCGCATCCGGAAAATCACGTCGAAGACATCATGGGCTGCACCGACGGCCGCGGCCTGTTCGCCGGCCTCACCGCGCACCTGGAAAAAGCCGCGTGATCTCGTTCGTGCTGAAGCGTGCTCTCGTCGCGATCGCGGTGGTGTCGCTCGCGACACTTTGGTTGGGAAGTGTCGCGTTCGCGCAGGATTTCCCCAAGCGTCCCGTCACCATGATCGTGCCATTCGCGGCGGGCGGCACCTCGGACGTGATCGCGCGCACCGTCGCCGAGCAGATGGGCATCGCACTCGGCCAGACCATCGTGATCGAGAACGTTGCCGGGGCCGGTGGCTCGACCGCGCTGGCGCGCGCCTCCCGCGCCGAGCCTGATGGCTACACCATCGCGATCGGCAATGCCGGTACCAACGCCGCGACCTATACGATCTACCCAAAACTGCCTTTCACGCCTGATTCATTCGTGCCGATCGCCATGGTGGCGAAGACGTTTGGCATTATCGCCGTGCGCAAGGATTTTCCGGCGAAGGACCTCAAGGAGTTCATCGCCTACGCCAAGGCGAACCCCGGCAAGATCAATCTCGGCCATGCCGGCGTCGGCTCGTCGAATTACCTGATCTGCAAGAGCTTCGTCACCGCCGCCGGGATCGACGCGACGCTGGTCGGCTATCGCGGCGCCGCGCCCGCGCTCACCGATTCGATCGGCGGCCAGATCGACGGCGTCTGCGATGCGGCGGCCTCGGTCTCGCAATCGATCAACGAGAAGCTGGTGCGGGGCCTCGTGGTCGGCTCGAATGTGCGGCTCGCGACGGCCCCCGACCTGCCGACGTCAACTGAGGCGGGCCTTCCGGAATTCGAGGCGCAGGGCTGGAATGGCCTGTTCGCGCCCAAGGGCACGCCGCCGGCAATCATCGCCAAGCTGAATGCTGCCGCGCGCACCGCGGTGGAAACCGACGCGGTGAAGAAGCGTTTTGCCGATCTGTCGACGGTCGCGCCCGACGACAACGAGCACACGCCGGAGCTGCTCCAGCAGCTGGTGACGCGCGACGTCGACAAATACCGGAAGATGCTGGCGGACGACGCCAAGTAGCGGCCACCCTTGGCTGCAGTCTCGTGAACCTCCGTTGCATTTGAGACGACTGACTTCGCGTCGCCGGCTATTTCCCGGGCGCCGAAGCGCGGGTGCGCTACGGCATGCTGCTGCAATCGGTTGGCCGCACCGCCGAGGCGCGCCTGGTCTTCAACGAGCTCCTGATCCAGATGCGGCGCGCCCCAAAATATCTGCGTCAGGCGCAGGCCGAATGGCTGTCGATCGCCGAGAAGCAGATCTCGGCCTGAACGGCGCGCTAGCGCTTCTTCAGCCGCTCGGCCGGCACCGTCATGGCGGCAACGCCGGCCATGACCAGCACCAGTCCCAGCGCCAGGTTCGACGGCACGCTCTCGCCGAGCAGCAGCACTGACAGCCCGACGCCAATCGGGATGCGCAAATAGCCCTGCGCGTTCGTCGTCAGCGTGCCGAGCCGTCCCAGGCACATGTAGAACAGTATCAGCCCCAAGGCGCTGGAGACGATGCCGATGACGATGGTGGCTGTGATCGCGGTCGGCGTCGGGTGCAGCGTCCAGGGCTGGTCGATGATCAGCGAAGGCGGCAGCAGCAACAGGCCGCCGAACAGCAGCGAGCCGGCCGCCACCACCATCGGGTCGTAATCGGAAAGCCGCAGGCCGAAGATCGTGGCGCAGGCAAAGGAGATGGTGGCGAGCAGGATCGCGATCTCGGCCACGATCTCGCTACTGAGGCCGCGCAGTGCATCGAGGCCAACGATGACGATTGTGCCGGCAAGGCCGAGGATCGCGCCCGCGAGCTTCAACAGCGTTGCCGGCTCGTGCCGCGTGATCAAGGAGGTGATCAGGAAGGCAAAGATCGGCGTCGTCGAGGCCAGCACCACCGTGTTCGACGCCGGCACATATTGCTGCGACCAGGTGATGATCAGGAACGGGAAGGTCGAGTTGATCAATTGCTGGGTCGCGAACAGCTTCCAGGCCTGCGCGTCGGTCGGAATCCGGATGCCGCGCATCCACAGGATCGCGAACAGGAAGGCGGCCGCGATCAGCGAGCGCGCCGAGATGAAGGTAACGGGCGGGATCGTGTCCAGCGCGAGCTTGGCCAGCGGATAGGTGGAGCTCCAGCAGCAGGCCAGCGCGACCAGCAGCGCATAGTCGCGCCAGTTGCGCGCGCCGGTGGCGGTCATGGACGGCAATGGCGAGGCCGTGGCGCGACCCGTCGGCGATGTGCTCTGCGGCACCTTGGTCTTGCTCCCGGCGCGATAGCGCTCGGCCAAGTCTGGGCGAGGGGGCTGGAAAAGGGAAGCGCCGAGCTATGCGTTTGGCTGAGGTTGCGGCTTCCGCCTCACCCGCTTGATCGTGCCGGAGAAGGTGAACAGCTGCCTTTCGCCGGACATCATCTTGCCGCGCAGGAAGACCAGCGAACCGCCGGCCCGGCTCACCTCTCCGGTACATTCGATCAACTCGCCCTCCCGTGCCGCGTCGAGGAATTCGCAGGCAAAATTGGTCGTCACGGCCCGGCTATCCAGAACGTGGGTGGCGATCGCAAACAGGGAGTAGTCGGCAAACGCCATGTAGCAGCCGCCATGGACGTTCCCCGAGCCGTTGAGGTGCTTTTTCTCGACCCGGAAGGCGCTGCGGACGCTGCCGTCCTCCTCCATCCGGTGCCAGAAGGGGCCGATATGGTTTTCAAAGCTGTCACGGATCCAGGTCTGCCACCCCTTGAATTCCCCCTCGGTCGCAACGTGCAGGCCGGGACGGTGGGGCGGGGGCGCTTTGGTCAATTCGTGCAAGGAAATGGGCCTTCAATTGCGGGTCTCTAGCCCTTAAATCCGATCCGTCTGCGCCGTGCAATTCCTGTTCCCGCGACCCCCGGCAGCAAAACGTGGGACAGTGGGAAAATGCGCCATAAAGGGCTTTTCGGAAGCCCCCGATGTTCCTAAGAACGGCCAACCGCCGTCGAAAGCCCCGAATCCATGAAGAACGCACCCAAGATCACCCCGGAATTGGTCGCCGCGCACGGGCTCAAGCCTGACGAGTATGAGCGCATCCTGAAGCTGATCGGGCGGGAGCCGACCTTCACCGAGCTCGGCATCTTCTCGGCGATGTGGAACGAGCACTGCTCGTACAAATCCTCGCGCATCCATCTGAAGGGGCTGCCGACGAAAGCGCCCTGGGTGATCCAGGGCCCCGGCGAGAACGCCGGCGTGATCGACATTGGCGACGGCCAGGCCGTGGTCTTCAAGATGGAGAGCCACAACCACCCAAGCTATATCGAGCCCTACCAGGGCGCGACCACCGGCGTCGGCGGCATCTTGCGCGACGTCTTCACGATGGGCGCGCGCCCGATCGCCTGCCTCAATGCGCTCAGCTTCGGCGCGCCCGAGCATGCCAAGACCCGGCATCTGGTCTCCGGCGTCGTCGCCGGCGTCGGCGGCTACGGCAATTCCTTCGGCGTGCCGACGGTCGGCGGCCAGGTCCGCTTCCACACCCGCTACGACGGCAACATCCTCGTCAACGCGATGGCGGTCGGCCTCGCCGATACCGACAAGATCTTCTATGCGGCCGCCTCCGGCGTGAATATGCCGATCGTCTATTTGGGCTCCAAGACCGGCCGCGACGGCATCCACGGCGCCTCGATGGCCTCGGCCGAGTTCGACGACAAGTCCGAGGAAAAGCGCCCGACCGTGCAGGTCGGGGATCCCTTCGCCGAAAAGCTGCTGCTCGAAGCCTGCCTCGAGATCATGGAGAGTGGTTGCGTCATCGCGATCCAGGACATGGGTGCGGCTGGCCTGACCTGCTCGGCGGTCGAGATGGGCGCCAAGGGCGACCTCGGCGTCGACCTCGATCTCGATGCGGTGCCGACGCGCGAGACCGGCATGAGCGCCTACGAGATGATGCTCTCGGAGAGCCAGGAGCGCATGCTCATGGTGCTCAAGCCCGAGAAGGAGAAAGAGGCCGAGGCGATCTTCAAGAAGTGGGGCCTCGATTTCGCCGTGGTCGGCTACACCACGCCGAGCAAGCGCTTCGTGGTCAGGCATGGCGGCGACGTCATGGCCGATTTGCCGATCAAGGAGCTCGGCGACGAGGCGCCGCTCTATGACCGTCCGCATGTCCCCTCCGTCGCGCTGCCGGTCGTGCATGCGCGCGAGGTGCCGGCGCCGATGGGTCTCGGTGCTGCGCTGGAAAAGCTGATCGGCACGCCCGACATGTGCAGCAAGCGCTGGGTCTGGGAGCAGTACGACCACGTCATCCTCGGCAACACCATGCAGCGTCCCGGCGGCGATGCCGCCGTGGTGCGCGTGCAGGACGGGCCGAAGGGCTTGGCGCTGACCGTCGACGTGACGCCGCGCTATTGCGAGGCCGATCCTTATCAAGGCGGCATGCAGGCGGTGGCGGAAGCCTGGCGCAACATCACCGCCGTTGGCGGCAAGCCGCTTGCGATCACCGACAATCTCAATTTCGGCAATCCTGAGCGGCCCGAGATCATGGGCCAGTTCGTCGGCTGCCTGAAGGGCATCTCGGAAGCCTGCCGCACGCTCGACTTCCCGGTCGTGTCCGGCAACGTCTCGCTCTACAACGAGACCAACGGCCGCGCGATCCTGCCGACGCCCTCGATCGGCGGCGTCGGCCTGCTCGACGACTTCACCAAGTCCGCCTCGCTCGCCTTCAAGGCCGAGGGCGAGGCGATCCTCTTGATCGGCGAAACCCACGGCTGGCTCGGCCAGTCCGTTTACTTGCGCGACATCTGCGGTCGCGAGGAGGGCGCGCCGCCGCCGGTCGACCTCGCCGCCGAGAAGCGCAACGGCGACTGCGTGCGCGGCATGATCCATGCGGGCACCGCGACCGCCGTGCACGATCTCTCCGACGGCGGTCTTCTGATCGCGCTTGCCGAGATGGCGATGGCGAGCGGCATCGGCGCAAAGCTGCTCGCAGCGCCGACCGCGCTGGTGCCGCAGGCCTATTGGTTCGGCGAAGACCAGGCGCGCTATCTCGTCACCGTGCCTGAAACGGAAGCCGGCCGCGTGCTCGCCAAGATGCGCGGCTGCGAGGTGCCCTGCGTGCGGATCGGCACCACCGGCGGCGACGCCATCGCGATCGCAGGCGAGACGCCGGTTGCGATCGACTCGCTGCGCAAATCGTTCGAGCGCTGGCTGCCGGAGTACATGGGCGGGAAGGCGGCGTAATCCGCGTCCGCAAACTCAGTCGTTGCGAGCGTCAGCGAAGCAATCCAGACTGTCTCCGCGGAGAGACTCTAGATTGCTTCGCTGCGCTCGCAGTGACGGAGACCGTCAGTGTCACAGTACCTTCGTTGCCCCGGGAATCTGGCGCAAGGCGCGCGTTAGCGCCCAACTGAACGCGACCGTCAGCACGAAGCCGATCGTCGCCTTGACGATCGCTGGCAGCTCATAGTCGAACAGCCAGTATTGCAGCCAAAGCGCGATCGGGTAGTGCACCAAAAATATGCCGTAGGCGTCCGCCTGCATCGGATCGAGCAGCTTGGCCGAGCCTGATTGTCTGAACCTCTGGAAAAAGGCCAGGATCAGAAACATGATGGCCACGCTGAAGACAGCGAAGCAGATGGCATAAAGCCCCTCATACCAGTTCGGCAGCGGCGACGGATTTCCCAGAATTTCGCGCTTGATGAAGATCAGCACCCAGAGCAGGCAATACGGAACGATCGCCATGACCATCCAGTCCCAGCTGACCCTCGCCATCCGGCCGTCTGCCGCGAGCAGGCCGCGATCCATATTCGCGACGCCGATCCCGGCACCGAAAAAGAAGTAGCTCGCATAGAGCATCACGCGCCCGTGCTGCACCGAGAACGGCCCGAATTCGAACCAGCTGCTTGGTCCATAAAGCATCAGTCCGGGAACATAGAACACCGCGGTGACGGTAAACATGACCGCGAAGAACAACTCGGGCCGACGGCGACCGTGCAGCGAGAGGCGGTTGATCGGATCGAGCAGGTTGGGTGACAGCCAATGCAGTATGCAGGCCACCACGTCGAAGCCGAGCAGGACCCAAAGGAACCAGATCGGCCCGCTCGGCCACGGGCCCTTCGTGACCATATTCCACCAGTACTCCGAAAATCCGATCTCGGGATGGTGTCGGAGCGAGATGGCGTAATAGGCGAGCGGAATGATCGTGAACGCGCAGATCACGAATGGCAGGCCAAGCCGAAGCAGGCGATCTGCCAGATAGTTCAGCGCGCCCTTGCGGGCGATGCCCGACCACGCAAACAGGCCCGACAGGAAGAAGAACATCGCCATGAAGAAGCTATCGGTGGCCAGCACGACCATGTCGAAACCGATCCAGGACGCCGGATCGGTGTGCCCGAAATGGGTGTAGGGAATGACGGCGTGATGCAGCAGCACCACCAGCGTGAGGAAGGTGCGGGCGCGATCGAGCGACAAATTGCGCGCCTTGCTCTTCGGCGCCGCGTGCACGTCTGCGCCGATCGTCGCTGAATGTGACATCGTCATCGTGGCCGCCCCGGTCGCGTTTCTGTCCCGGCCAGACTTTGCCGCCGGGAACCGGATTCAGCAAGGGTCGTTTGAGACGTCCGGAGGTCCCGACCCCGCTAGGAACCAGTTCCGCGCGGCGAAGTTAGCGTTCGCCAAAAGGGCTTGAGGGCCGCGACAAGGGTACAATTTCGGAGCTGGCGATGACGATCCTGAAATGGGCGCTGATCTTCCTACTTGTCTCGATCGTGGCCGGCGTGCTCGGCTTCACCGGCATCTCGGCCGCCTCCGCCGATATCGCCCGCTTCCTGTTCTACGTGTTCGTCGTGATCTTCCTGGTGCTGCTGATCCTGGGGCTGACGATATTCAGGGCGTAGCCTCGGCTGCTTGCCAAGCACTCAGTCGTTGTGCCCGGGCCTGTCCCGGGCATCCCGGCTAACCCACTTCCTCGATCTTCACCTTGTCTGGATAGAAGGCGAGATGGCCGGAAATCTCCGTCATCGCGGGGAAGGGCGTCTCGTAGGTCCAGATGGCGTTTTCGAGCGTCCTGCCGTCGGCCTTGACGCTGTAATAGCTCGCGTCCCCCTTGTAGGGGCAATGGGTGACGCGGTCGGTGCGCTCCAGCAGCGCCATGTTGGCGTCCTGTCGCGGCACATATTGCACCGCCGGATATTTGGCCTCCTTCAGCGTTAGCGCCTTGGTGGTCTCGGCGATCACGGTATCGCCCGCCGTGACGCGGACGCGCCGGGGGTTCTGGCTGATGGTGATGGGGTGGTCGGGCCCTGGAAGCTTCATGATTTCACGCCTTTTCGATCAATCTGCCGCGCGCGGCACTTTGTCGTGCCTGTATCCTGATGGGATCACGGATATAGTGCCGGAAGGCGTGACGTAGAAGGCCGTTCACGCTAAGTTTGGTCCTGCCGGCAAGTTTGGCTTTGCAGACCCGGACCCCGGCAGCGATTCGACGACGAGGCTGCTTTGCAGCCGAGATAAGGAGCACGACCCGAATGCCCATGGACGCCCACGATATCGAGGCGATGATCAAGGCGGCGATCCCCGATGCCGAGGTGACCATCCGTGACCTCGCCGGGGACGGCGATCACTATGCCGCGACCGTGATCTCGGAATCCTTCCGCGGCAAGTCCCGCGTCCAGCAGCACCAGATCGTCTACCAATCCCTGCGCGGCCAGATGGGCGGCGTGCTGCATGCGCTGGCGCTGCAAACCGGGGTGCCGGGCGCTTGATCTGATCGTGACGGGGGATGACGATGGCTGCGGACAATCCTCGCGGCGCGATGTTTCGCGTCATCCTGCCGAACCAGCACAGCCGCGTCACCAATGCCGAGCTGTTCTTCGACCTCGTCTTCGTTTTCGCGATCACGCAGGTCTCGCACACACTGCTGCACCATTTCACGGCGCTCGGTGCGGTGCACGTCACGGTGCTGTTTCTCGCGGTGTGGTGGGTGTGGGTCTACACCGCCTGGGTCACCAACTGGCTCAATCCCGAGCTGACCCCGGTCCGGATCCTGCTCTTCTTGATGATGCTCGGCGGCCTCGTGCTGTCGACGACGATCCCGACCGCCTTCGAGGGGCGGGGCCTGTGGTTTGCGATCGCCTACGCAACGATGCAGGTCGGACGCACCGCCTTCTGGATGTTTGCAACGCCGCGGCATCGAACTGCGGTCCGGCACAATGCAATCCGCATCCTGACGTGGCTCTCGGTCTCTGCGGTGTTGTGGATTGCGGGTGGCCTTTCCGAGGGAGACACGCGGCTATGGCTGTGGATCGCGGCGGTCAGCTGGGAATACATCTCTCCCGCGGCGCGCTTCTGGGTGCCGAGGCTGGGGTTCTCGTCGGTCGAGGCCTGGGCCGTCGAAGGCGGCCACATGGCCGAGCGCTGCGCCGGCTTCATCATCATCGCGCTCGGTGAGGCCGTCGTGGTCAACGGCGCGACCTTTGCCGAGCTGGACTGGACCGCGGACAACATTCTCGCCTTCGTCTCGGCGCTCACCGGCGCCATCGCGATGTGGTGGATCTATTTCCACAAGGGCGCGGAGGCCGGCTCCGAGCGGATCTCGAAATCCGCCGAATCCGGCCGGCTGGCGCGGCTCGCCTACACCTATCTGCACATGCCGATCGTCGCCGGCATCATCCTGACCGCGGTCTCGGACGAGCTGGTGTTGAAGCATCCGACCGGCCATTCCGACGTCCGCACCATCGTGAGCACGATCGGCGGTCCCTTGGTGTTTCTGGTCGGCACCATCCTGTTCAAGCACGCGATCCGCGGCTTCCTGCAGCTCTCGCACGGCATCGGCATCATCCTGCTGCTGGCGCTGTGGTGGTTTGCCGCCGATCTCTCGCCGCTTTGGCTGTCGGTCGCGACCACGATGATCCTGATCGTGGTTGCGGTGTGGGAGTCGGTGTCGCTGGGATCGACGCCGGAAGAGGTCGAGGAGCATTGAGCCGGCGCCATTGGCGCCGGAGCGTTTACTCCGCAGCCTCCAGCGCGTGCACCGAGAACATCTTCGCCGCATCCGTCCAGCTCTCGCGCACTTGCCAACCCGCGCCTTGCGCCAGCGTCGCGAACCGGTCGAGGCTGTATTTGTAGCTGTTTTCGGTGTGGATGCTCTCGCCCGGGCGGAACGAGAAGCTGGTGCCGAGCAGGCGCACGGTCTGGCTCTTCTTGCTGATCAGGTGCATCTCGATGCGGTGCCGCTCGCGATTGTAGATCGCGCGATGGGTGAAGGCGGAGAGGTCGAAATTGCCGCCGAGCTCGCGGTTGATGCGCACGAGCACATTGAGGTTGAAGCGCGCGGTGACGCCGGCGGCATCGTTATAGGCATCATAGAGCACGCGCTCGTCCTTCTCGAGGTCGGCGCCGATGACCATCTGCGCGCCCTGACCGAGGATCTTGCGTGCGCTCTTCAGGAAGGCCTGCGCTTCATGCGGCTCGAAATTGCCGATGGTCGAGCCCGGGAAGAACCCGACCTTGGGCATGGCCGCCACCGCCTTGGGCAGCTCGAACGGCGTGGTGAAGTCGGCCGCCACCGGGTAGATGCCGAGCGAAGGAAAATCCCGCTTCAGGCCGTTCGCCTGCTCCTTCAGGAAATCGCCGGAGATGTCGACGGGCACATAGGCCGCGAACTTGCACTGGTTCAGCAGCAGGCGAACTTTTGTGGTCGCGCCCGCGCCGAACTCGACCAGCGCCGCATGCTCCGGAATGATTCTTGCGATCTCGCTGCCGCGCTCCTTCAGGATCGCAAGCTCCGTGCGCGTCGGATAATATTCCGGCAGCCGCGTGATCGCCTCGAACAGTTCAGACCCGGCCGCATCATAGAAATATTTCGGCGACAGCTTTTTCGGCTGTTGCGAGAGGTCCCCGATGGCCTCGCGGGCGAAGGCGGTGGTCTGCTCGTCGGGAAGATGGGCTTCGGCCAAAGCGCTGGCGTGCACATTCATGATACTCTCCTGAACGCGCTGTCCG
This sequence comes from Bradyrhizobium nivariense, assembly GCF_029846715.1. Lineage (GTDB taxonomy): Bacteria > Pseudomonadota > Alphaproteobacteria > Rhizobiales > Xanthobacteraceae > Bradyrhizobium. The sequence goes on along the minus strand of NZ_JARVWW010000016.1, from coordinate 103,948 downwards.
GCGCGCGGTTGTCGTCGGAAGATTTTTAGTCGTAATCGGCGAGCCGCAATCCCGTGAATTGCCAGCGGTGGTGCGGATAGAAGAAGTTGCGATAGGTGATACGGCTGTGCCCCTCCGGAGTTGCAAGCGAGGAGCCGCGCAGCACCAGCTGGTTGACCATGAACTTGCCATTGTATTCGCCGAGCGCGCCTTCGATGGCGCGATAGCCGGGGTAGGGCGAGTAGGATGATCGCGTCCACTGCCAGACGATGCCGAAGGCATCGTTGAGCTGGCCTGCACGGGCCGCGACCTCCCATTCCATCTCGGTCGGCAGATGTTTTCCGGCCCAGCGCGCAAAGGCGTCAGCCTCGTAGTAGCTGATGTGGCAGACGGGCGCGTCGGGATCGACCGGCTTGAGGCCGGCCAGCGTCATCATTTGCCATTGGCCCTCGATCTCGCGCCAATGGCCGGGGGCGTCCCAGCCCTCGTTGTTGACGGCCGCAAAACCGTCCATCAACCACAGCGTTGCGGTCCGGTAGCCGCCGTCGCGCATGAAGGCGAGCCATTCGCCGTTGGTGACGAGATTGCGTGCGACCTTGACCGGGCCGACGAGGGCGCGATGCGCCGGTTTCTCGTTGTCGAAATGAAAACTGTCGTCGACATGACCGACAGTGTGGATGCCTTCGTTCAGCGTCAGCCAATCCTCACTGGCCGGCGTCGTGGTCGGGAAGCGCCAGTCCGGATCATAGGCCGGCGGGATCGGGTTCTGCGCGAAGGCGTGCAGGATGTCGGTGAACATCAATTCCTGATGCTGCTGCTCGTGGTTGAGGCCGACCTCGACCAGCGGCGCGATCTCGCGAAGCTTGTCCTCGCCGGCGTCGCGGAAGAATTTCACGACGGCAGCGTCGACATAGTTTCGATAGGCGCCGATCTGATCGGCGCTGGGGCGGGTGATATCGCCGCGGTGATTGCGGGAATGGCGCGGGCCGGCGCTGACGTAATAGGAATTGAACAGGAAGGCGAAGTCAGGGTGAAAGGGCCGGTAGCCCGCACAGTGCTCGCCGAGCACGAATTGCTCCCAGAACCAGGTGGTGTGCGCCCGGTGCCATTTCGTCGGGCTCGCATCCGGCATGGACTGGATCTGCTGGTCCTCCGGCGACAGCGGCGCGGCCCGGCGCTCGGTCTCGTCGCGGACGGTGAGAAACGCGTCTTCCAGCCTCTGGGCAAGGCCGCCCAGATCGGCCGACGGTGACGAAAGCGGAGCGGGGGCCGTAGCGGAGGCTTGTTTCGTCACGTTTTTCTCCAGACAGGACAAGAGAACGTTGTTGGCGTTGTCCGGTTCCAAAACGCCGGGTTCGTCCTAGATAGGGGCTCCGTTACGGTATGAAAGTCCTCCCTGGCGATGATATTCGTGCCATCATGCAATGGGCCGGCGTTGCCGAGAGCGGTCCACCCAGGGGCCGCTCGCCGCCATTTTACTTTGGATGCACAACGGTTTGGGCTACATATATAGCTGGGTATCGGGTTAAATCGGCTGAGCCAGCCCGAAGCGATTGGAGTGGGCTCCGCCCCATAAGGACACGGATATGAGCATCGAGGAATTCATCGCCAACGAAGTGAAGTCGAACGACGTGGTTCTGTTTATGAAGGGTACGCCGCAATTTCCGCAGTGCGGGTTCTCCGGCCAGGTCGTCCAGATCCTCGACCATATCGGTGTCGGCTATAAGGGCCTCAACGTTCTCGAATCCGCCGAACTGCGCAACGGCATCAAGGACTATTCGAACTGGCCGACCATTCCGCAGCTCTATGTGAAGGGCGAGTTCGTCGGCGGCTGCGACATCGTCCGCGAGATGTTCCAGGCCGGTGAATTGCAGCAGCTCTTCTCAGAGAAGGGCGTCGCTGTCGCGGCCTGACGCTTGAGCACGCTGACGCGCCGGATCGGTGGCGCTCAGCTTGAGGTCGTCGTTGCTGACATCACCACGCTGAGCGTTGACGCAATCGTCAACGCGGCCAACACGTCGCTCCTTGGCGGGGGCGGCGTGGATGGTGCGATCCATCGGGCGGCCGGGCCCGATCTGCTCGCCGAGTGCCGCACGCTCCACGGCTGCAAGACAGGCGATGCCAAGATCACCAAGGGCTACCGGCTCAAGGCCGCCCATGTGATCCACACCGTCGGGCCGGTCTGGAATGGCGGCACCCTTGGCGAGGACGATCTGCTTGCCTCCTGCTATCGACGCTCGATGGAGCTGTGCGGGAAGCACAAGCTGACCTCGGTGGCATTTCCCGCGATCTCGACCGGCATTTTCCGCTTTCCTGCCGACCGGGCGGCCGATATCGCCGTACGCGTGACAATTGAAATGCTGTCCGTAGCGCCGTCCGTTGGCCGTGTCGTGTTCTGCTGCTTCTCGGAGCCAAGCGCGAACGTCCATGCCGAGGCACTTGTGCGGCACAGCAGCCCTTGTGCCTGATGACGCGGTCAGTACACTCCGCCGGACCATGTTCCGGGGAGGGGATATGATTTCACAGTCTGGACTGCGTGCGTTGCTCTGCGGCGCGCTGGTGTCGCTCGGCGCGATCTCGTTCGCGCGGGCGGAGGGCACCTACGAGATTCCGGCCGGCGCGCATTTCAACCAGGACAAGCTCGCCAAGGTCAGTGAGTTCTTCAAGAACGAGGTCGCGACCGGCAAGATCGCCGGCGCAACCGTGCTGATCCAGCAGCACGGCAAGCCGGTTTACCACGAAGCTTTCGGCGTGCAGGACGTGGTCGGCAAGGCGCCGATCACCGACAAGACGATTTTTCGCCTGTTCTCGATGAGCAAGGCGATCACTTCCGTCGTCGCGGTGCAGTTGATCGAGGATGGCACGATCAAGCTTGACGATCCCGTTTCGAAATACATTCCGTCCTTTGCCAATCTGAAGGTTGGCATCGAGAAGAAGGCCGAGGACGGCACCAAGTCGCTCGAACTCGTGCCACTGAGCCGGCCCATGACGGTGCACGATTTGATGACTCACACCTCGGGCGTCACCTACGGGTTCTATGGCGACAGCCTGGTCCGCAAGGCCTACCGTGACGCCAACATCTATGCCGGCGATTTCGACCTCGCCGAGTTCGCCGAGCGCATCGCAAAACTGCCGCTGCACAACCATCCTGGCGCGCTCTGGCAGTACGGCCATTCTACCGACATCCTGGCGCGGGTCATGGAGATCGCGGCAGGCAAGCCGCTCATCGAGATCGAGCGGGAGAAGCTGCTCGGCCCGCTCGGCATGGTCGACACCGGCTTCTTCGTCACCGATCCCGAGAAGCAGAAGCTTCTCGCGCAGCCGGTGCCGAACGACAGTGATTTCCGGGTTGGGCGGATCAACGATCCAACGGTCGCCAAGAAGATCCAGTTCGCAAGCGGCGGCATGGTTACGACCATGGCCGATTATGAGCGCTTTACGCAGATGCTGCTCAACGGCGGGACCCTCGATGGCAAGACCATCCTCAAGCCCGAGACGTTCAAGCTGATGGTGACCGACCAGATCGGCCCCAGGTCGGGCGTCGACCGCGATTATTTCTACTTCCCCGGCGACGGTTTTGGCTTCGGCCTCGGCCTTGCGGTCCGCACCGATCCCGGCAACGCCAAGCCGCCGCCGCCCGGCGATCTCGGCGAATTGAAGTGGGACGGCGCCTCCGGCTGCTATTTCGTGATCGATCCCAAGCAGGACATGTTCTTCGTGCTGCTGGAGCAGACCCCGACCGAGCGCCAGCGCGTGCAGCGGACATTGAAGCAGTTGGTCTATGAAGCCATGGAAAATTGACATGTTCGAGCGCCGCGCGTTGATCGCGGCGCTCGTTCTTCTGTTCAGCGTCGTTGGTGCGAAGGCCGGCTCCGAGCGCGTCGCGCGCAATCTCTCGCCCGAAGGCCTGGCAAAGGTCTCCGACTACATTCGGAAAGAGATCGCCGCTGGCACGTTTCCCGGCGCGATCCTGCTGCTCCAGCAGCACGGCAAGCCGGCCTATTACGAGAATTTCGGCGTCCGCGACGTCGCAACCGAGATATCGATGAGCGCGGACACGATCTTCCGTCTCTACTCGATGTCGAAGCCGGTCACGTCAGTCATGGCGATGATGCTGGTCGAGGAGGGCAAGCTCGCGCTCGACGATCCCGTCTCGAAGTATATTCCAGCCTTTGCCGGCATGAAGGTCGGCGTCGAGACGAAGGCCGAGGACGGCAAGGTCGCGCTGGCGCTGGAGCCGGTCAATCGTCCGGTCACGATCAAGGACCTGCTGCGCCACACCTCGGGGCTGCCTTACGGCTATCATGGCGGCGGCATGGTGCGCGAGCTCTACGCCGAGGCCAATCTCTTCCAAGGCAACCTCAGCAATGCCGACTTCGCCGCGAAGATCGCCACGCTGCCGCTGGTCGAGCAGCCCGGCACGGTGTGGGACTACGGCTATTCCACCGACGTGCTCGGCCGCGTCGTCGAGGTCATCGCGGGAAAGACGCTGCTTCAGTTTGAGAAGGAGCGGCTGCTCGATCCGCTCGGCATGACCGAGACGGCTTTCTTCGTCGCCGATCCCGCCAAATTCCCGCGCATCGCCGAGCCGATGCCGGAGGATCGCAACATCAATCCGACGACGCAGGTCCGCGACATCAGGCGGCCCGCGACATGGGAATCGGGGGGCGGCGGCATGGTCGGTACCGTCGGCGACTATGCCCGCTTCGCACAGATGCTGCTGAATGGCGGCACCTATGACGGCCGGCGCTATCTCAAGCCCGAGACCATTGCGCTGATGGCGTCGGATCACATCGGGCCCGAGACGAAGATCGCGAGGGACCAGAACTATTATCCGGGCGGCAGTTCCGGCTTCGGCCTCGGCTTTGCGGTGCGCACTTCGGTGCCGCCTGCTACCTCGTGGCCGCTTGGCGAATATCGCTGGGACGGCGTCGGCGGCACCTTCTTCTTCATCGACCCCGAAGACGATCTGTTCGGCGTCTTCATGGTGCAGACCCCGTCGCAGCGCGGCCGGATTCAACTGGCGCTGAAGACACTGATCTATCAGGCGATGGGGCGGTGATTGCGGCGGTTCGCGGGACTTACGCCCCGCGCACGATCTCGCGGACGTAGCCGATTGTCTCCTCGATCTGGCTCGCATTGACGTCGAGATGGGTGCAGGCGCGGATGCGGCCGTCCATCATAGCGAGCGTTACGCCGCGCTGGCGCAGCGCCGCGACCATCTTGTCGCCGGGAATGCCGGCGCCATCAGGCTTGAAGAACACCAGATTGGTCTCGGGCTCCTGCACCTCGACGCCTGGGATCTGCGACAGCCCGCGGGCGAGCGCGCGCGCATTGGCATGGTCGTCGGCAAGGCGATCGACATGATGGTCGAGCGCGTAGATGCAGGCGGCCGCGCAGATTCCGGCCTGCCGCATCGAGCCGCCGAGGCGCTGCTTCCACTGCCACACCGCGTCGATGAAGGCGCGCGATCCTGCGAGCACGCCGCCGATCGGCGCGCCCAGGCCCTTCGAGAAGTCGATCCAGGCCGAATCCCACCCCGCGGTCATGTCGCGCGGGGAGATGCCGCTCGCCACGGTGGCGTTGAGCAGGCGCGCGCCGTCCATGTGGGTGATAAGGCCGTTGGCCTTGGCGATCGCGACGATCTCGTCGAGTGCGGCCTTCTTCCAGATCGTGCCGCCGCCGATATTGGCGGTCTGCTCCACGCTGACCACGGTCTGCGGCGGCTGGTAGCGCGTGCGCGGGTGCAGGGCCCTGCGGAAGGTCTCGGGCGTGAACTGGCCGTCGGGTCCCTTCAATTGCGTGACCTGGAAGCCGCCGATCGCGGCATGCGCCCCGCCTTCGCGGGCGATGATGTGCGCGCTCTCGTGCGCGAGGATCTCGTCGCCGGGACGGCAATGCACCAGCGTCGCGGTGACGTTGCACATCGTGCCTGACGGCATGTAGACCGCGGCTTCCTTGCCGAGCAGCTCGGCGACGCGCTCGCACAGCGCGTTCACGGTCGGATCGTCGCCGACCTGCTCGTCGCCGACCTCCGCCCGCGCCATCGCCTCGCGCATCGCAGGTGTCGGTTTGGTCTGCGTGTCCGAGAGCAGATTGATGCGCACCGGCGGCGCCTTGGGATCGATCGGGGGAGGGGTATAGAGCATGGCTGTTCTCGTCATTTCACCTAGTCGAATAATTGCGACGTATTACGTGCGTTTCCCAATGACGTGAACTAGCCACGAGAACGTTGAGCGACGCGCTGCCGCGCGGCGAGGAGGATTTCGTCTGGCGTGTCGGCTGTAAAGATATTGCAATTGGGCAGAGCGAACAGCCCCTGATATCGGCAGATCTGCTCGTCGCGAGAGAGGGCATCCCATGCTCGAAGCGCCGCTTCAGTCGGTGCTGCCGAAGGCAGAGTGTTGGTGAACTGGTCGGCCGTGCGAGACATCGAAGGCATGCTATCAAACAAAAAAGGCCCCGGAAACCGGGGCCTTTGAGCGATTGATCTGCCGAATGATCAGCGCGAATAGAATTCGACGACCAGATGCGGCTCCATCTGCACCGGGAACGGCACGTCGGAGAGGTGGGGGATGCGCACGTATTTCGCGGTCATCTTGCCGTGGTCGACCTCGAGATAGTCGGGGGTGTCACGCTCGGGGAGCTGGCTGGCTTCGAGGACGTGGGCGAGCTGCTTGGAGGCTTCCTTGACCTCGATCACGTCGCCGATCTTGACCTGATAGCTCGAGATGTTGACCTTGCGGCCGTTCACCTTGACGTGGCCGTGGTTGATGAACTGGCGCGCGGCGAAGATCGTCGAGACGAACTTGGCGCGGTACACGACCGCGTCGAGACGGCGCTCGAGCAGGCCGATCAGGTTCTCGCCGGTGTCACCCTTGAGGCGGCTGGCCTCGACATAGATGCTGTGGAACTGGCGCTCAGAGATGTTGGCGTAATAGCCCTTCAGCTTCTGCTTGGCGCGCAGCTGCACGCCGAAGTCGGAGAGCTTGCCCTTGCGGCGCTGGCCGTGCTGGCCGGGGCCGTACTCGCGGCGGTTGACGGGGCTCTTCGGGCGGCCCCAGATGTTCTGGCCCATACGGCGATCGAGCTTGTACTTCGCCTCACTGCGCTTAGTCATCGCGTCCTCTTTCAGGTACATGGTTTGAGGAAACGCGCCCTCCTGTGTGACGGGCTAGCCCGGCACTGACAGGTCCGATCCCCAAAGCATAGAGGACAGGACCACGGGTCGCGAAACGCTTCGCGGGCCGAAATCGGCCCGCGAGCAGGCGGCTTTTAGGGGAATTTGGGGCCCGTTGTCAATGCGAATGGCCCGGAATCACGTCCTGACCGCCCGGATCGGCTTGGGGCCGGCCGCGCGCAATTCGGCAGCGATTTCAGTGTTCAGGACCTGTTCCAGCCGGGTCAGGACCCGGGCGATCGGGGCGGCGTCAGTCACCCGGTGATCCCAGCGGATCACGACATGGATGGTCTGGTCAGGCCCGACCACCCCATAGCTGACGATGAAAGGCCCGGGCGTGATGGGGTGGAGCTCGCCGCCGCCATAGGCGGCCACCGAGCTCACCGCGAAACTGCCGAACCAGTTGCCGCGCTGCCGGCCGAAATTCAGCCCTATCGCCCAGGACAGCCGCCGCAACGGCAGCGGCAGGCGGGTCGCCCGCATGATCTTGCGGAACATGGGGACGTCGTTGATCGGGGCGGTCTTGGCGCGCCGGATCTCGGCGTCGACCGCGGCCAGTGCGATGGCCTCGGGAGCCGCGATTCGCTGCGGCATCACGCATTCCTCGCCGTCCTCGACCCGGGCAATGGCCACCAGCGCAACGCTCTTCGGCAGCTCGTAGAGCGACGGCCAGGGCCATTTGGCGTAGACGGTACGCAGGACCGGCTCGTCCCTGGCGACGAGGGCAAAAGCCTTGACGAACATGGCCGCCCAGCCGGCGGGCGCCATCGCGCCCGCGCGGGCCTCCAGCAGGGGGCGAATATTGAGCGAACGGGACAGCGAGACGAACGGCACGTCCATCGAGGCGCGCATCATGTCGCAAATCATGCGCCGCGGCAGCGAAATGGTCTTTGCTTTCCCGCGCATCGCCGTCCGGTTCCCGCGAATTGAAGTATGTGCAGCGAGCGGTTCCCGCTCGCCGCCTGCTCTAGCACGAACCAACCCGCTTGAGGCCGGTCGGTTCGCCGCATCAGGGCGCCGGCGAGGCCAGCGGCTTGGTCTTGTCGAAGATGTAAATACCCATGATTTTCAACGATTTATCGCCATGGGTCTTGGCGTCGTGCACGACGCCCGCCGGGATCACGTAGGAATCGCCAGCCTTCAACTGCTTTGCCGGCTGTCCGTCAATGAGCAGCTCCACCTCACCCTCCAGCACATAGCCGGTCTCGACTCCGGGATGGGTGTGGCGGCCGGCGGCGCCGCCGGGAGCTATCTCGGCGATGGCGGTCACGGTCGTATAGCCGTCCGGAAATTCGATCTTCTGGAGCGGGGTGCGCTTGATGCCGGGCTGCTGGGCGAAGGCCGTGAAAGCGATGGCCGTGAAGGCGAGAGCGAGCAAAGTCTTTTTGAACATGGTTTTTCCTCCCTGGAACGGCCGACCCTAGCAGCGCCGTGGTTCCCGGCAAGACTCCCGGCGAGACTCAATAGCTAACGTTTGATCCCTTCGAACGCCGCCATGATACCGCGCTGGAACAGCGACCAGTCGAAGCCGAGCGCGATCGCGCGGTAGCCGCGGTCGATCAGAGCATTGGCCTGGTCGGCGGTGCGGGCCACGCCGCCGATCGGCACACCGCTTCTGAGGATGCCGGCCTCGGCCCGCGCCACCAGCTCCAGCAATTCCGGATCGTCCATCTGTCCGCGCTTGTTGATGGAGGTGGCGAGATCGCCGGGGCCGATCACAGCAACGTCGATGCCCGGCGTCGCCATGATCTCGTCGATGCGGTTGACCGCGTCGACGTGCTCGATGGTGATCATGCAGATCATCTCGTCGTCGGCGCTCGCCATGTAGTCCGGCATCGACTGGCCCCAGCGGAATGGCGCGTGGAACGGACCCCAGAGGCGATCGCCGCGCGGCGGATAGCGCACGCTGCGGACCGCCTTCTCGGCTTCAGCGCGATTGGTGATCATCGGGAAATTGATGCCGAAGGCGCCGATGTCCATCGGTGCCTTCGCAAGCCATGGCTCGTTCGCCGCGATCCGCACCAGCGGTGTGCACGGCGTGCCGGTGGTGGCCGCGATCATCGCATGCGCTTCGGTCAATCCAATCGGGCCGTGCTCGAGATCGACGATGATCCAGTCGAGCGAGCGGGCCATGATCTGCACGGTCTGCACGCTCGGGATCGTCGCGATCGCGCCGAAAGCGGGACGACCCTCGCGCCAGAGCTGGCGGAGGCGGTTGAGCGGCGTTGCGGGGACCGACATGGGAAGCCTTGCGATAATCTTGGCGATAATGACGACGGCGGAGCCTAGCAGCGCGCCGTCGAGGCGCAAGGTCAGGCGGGAATGCGGCCGCCGAAGAACGGCGTCAGCGTGGCGGAAAGGCGATGCACGCGGTTCGAGGTGAAGATCATCTCGGCGCCGGATTGCGCGATGCCACCGGTGTGCGGGCCGAGCAGATCCGAGACGCGGCGGGCGATCGCGGGCGCCGGATCGATCCAGTCCACCGGCCAGGGCGCGAGCTTTTTCAGCCGGTCGAGCAGCAGCGGATAATGCGTGCAGGCGAGCACCACTGTGTCGGTGCGCGCGCCCGCGTCCCCGGCATCGCCGACGAAGCACGGGGCGAGTTCGGCGTGGATGGCGTCGTCGCTGACGGAAGAGCCGCTGAGCTCGGCTTCAGCCAGCGCGGCCAGCTCGGGCGAGCCGACCAGTGTCACCTCGCAACCCAGCGCGAAATCGCGGATCAGCGCCTTGGTGTATTCGCGCTTCACCGTGCCCTTGGTGCCGAGCACCGACACGCGCCGGCTCCTCGACTGCGCACAGGCCGGCTTGATCGCGGGCACCGTGCCGACGAAGGGCAGGGAATAAGCGGCGCGCAGATGCGATAGGACCAGGGTGGACGCCGTGTTGCAGGCGATGACGACGAGGTCAGGATCGTGCGTGCCGATCAATTTCCCCATCAGCGGCACCACGCGGGCGATGATCTCGTCCTCGCTGTGGTGGCCGTAGGGGAAAAAGGCGTCGTCGGCGACATAGATGTAATGCGCATCGGGGCGCGCGGCCACGACCTCCCGCAGGACCGTGAGCCCGCCAAGGCCGGAATCGAACACCAGGATCGTCGGGGAATTGGTCACGTCGTTACTCTAGCCCGCCATGGTTACCATTCGGTTTTTGGGGCGGTTTTGCGGCAGGGCCGCTTGGGGCCAATTTGGAACGATTCAATTTCGCGATTGCCGCATGTTGCCGGTATCAGCTGCCGTACTACGGTGGGGATAGGGACAGGCCCGCAAAACTCCGGAGAGCCGACATGATCAGAAACGCCAGTAACGGCTGGGGCAGCGTTTCCCGGTGGCTGCACTGGATTTTGGCGCTGACCATCATCGGCATGATCGGCTTCGGCTGGTGGATGAACCACATCCCGGCGCGTCCCGACCGCTTCTTCTACCGCTCGATCCACGCCGATATCGGCTATGTGATCCTGCTGCTCACCGTGCTGCGCCTGGTGTGGCGCCTCATCAACCCGACACCGGCCCTTCCGGCCGAGACCTCGCGCTGGCAGAAGGTCGCGGCCCATGTCAGCCACGGCGCGCTCTACCTCGCCGTCATCGTCGTCACCATGCTCGGCTGGGCGCATTCCGGTGCGCACGCGCCTGATTATTCGGACTTCTTCGGCCTGTTTCACGTCCCGCAATTCACGGCTCCCGACCGCGCGGCCGCGGGCGTCTATGAGGATCGCCACATCCTCTTCGCTTATGTGCTGCTCGCCTTGATCGCGGTTCACGTCATCGCCGTCCTCTGGCACCACTTCATCCGTCGCGACCGCGTCGCGACCGCGTCGTGGCGCGGATGGTGACGGACGAGGCGGGGTAGGGGCCGTCTTGCGCCGCTCTCTTGTTAATTCCGTCATCCTGAGGCGCGAGTTGCGCAGTGCAGATGCACTGCGCGGCGAGCCTCGAAGGATGAGCGGCCGGGATGCAGGCGGGCCGTCGCCCTGCGAGGCCGCTGAAGAAGCGGCCACCTCAGGGTGTCGGTGATGGATATGCCATCGCTTCCACATCGTCGCTGCGCTCGCAATAACAGAGTATGATGCGGCGCCACGACTGATCAAACTCACGACTCGCAGGAGGCGCCATGCTCACCGTCCATCATCTCGGCAAGTCGCAGTCCGAGCGTATCGTCTGGCTGTGCGAGGAGCTGGGGATTCCCTACGAGTTGAAGCGCTACACGCGCGATCCCGTCACCATGCTGGCCCCGGCCGAATACAAGGCGCTGCATCCGATCGGGGCGGCGCCCGTCATCGCCGACGGCGATCTCGTGCTCGCCGAATCCGGCGCGATCGTCGATTATATCATGGCCAAATATGGCGAGGGCCGTCTTGTGCTCCGCCCTGATGATCCTGATTTCGCGCAGTTCCTGTACTGGTTTCACTTCGCCAACGGCACGCTGCAAGCGGGCATGGGCCGGCTGATGATCCTGAACCGGCTCAAGCTCGCCGAGGACAATCCGATGCTGGTCGCGACCAGCGGGCGCATCGACCGCGCCTTCGATCTGGTCGATGCGCGCCTTCGCGACGCCGAATATCTTGCTGGCGACACCTTCACCACCGCCGACATCATGATGGGCTTCTCGCTCACCACGATGCGCTATTTCCAGTCCTATGATCTCTCGCGCTGCCCGAACGTGGTGAACTATCTCGGCCGCATCGGCGCGCGGGCGGCCTATCGGCGTGCGATGGAAAAGGGCGACCCGGGCATGGCGCTGCTCTTGAACTGAGCCGTGCAATCGATCACGCGATCCTGTTCGTGGTGGCGCCACGCTCCGTCGCCAGCTGCTTCTGCAAGCGATCGATGTTTTGCAGCAGGCGCTGGCTGGTCAGCACCAGGAAGTAATAGCCGAATTGCGGATCCTGGAAGTAGATCTCGAGCAAACGGTCATAGGTGATCGTCAGCACCTGACCGTCTTCGATGCATTCGATCGTTCCGGTGCGCCGGTTGTCCGGCGTCAGGAAGCCGAGCTCCCCCATCAGCGCGCCGGGCCCGATCTCGACGTTGATCTCCTTGACCAGGAACTTGCCGGTGACGGTCAGGAGCATCTCCTTGGCTGGATCGCCCAGCTTGAACAGCGTGTCGCCGCGGCGATATTTGCGCTCGGTCATGAACGGCTTGAGCCATTCGATCGACATGTCGCCTTCGGCCGCATGGCGCGCCTTCTTGACGAGCTTGAGCATCTGCCGCAGCCGCACGGCGTTGATCGGAAGCAGCAGCAGATAGAGTAGGAACGTCGAGACGTTGGCCGAAAGCGCGCCGAAAACGGCGAAGAACGCGCAACCGACCATGTTGGCGACGCGCAGCGGCACCATCGTCCGCATCAAGAGGGTGGCGACGAAGAAGCCGGCGCCGACCGCAGCGAACATATTGGCCAGCGTGATGTTCTGGACAAAGATCTCCAGCAGTCGATTGAAGATCGCGTCGTAGGTAACGTTGTTTGGATCTAGGCCCATCTGGACCAGGATCTTCGCGATCTTGAGGTTATCCGTCGCCGCATCGAGAATGCGGTCGAGGATCGACGAAATGTCTGCGCTGCCGGACGGCATGGTACTATCCCCGCGTAAGGCCTTCAGTCCTGGTCGGTATTCTCGACACATATAACCGAAATCGAATGACGACCGCTTGAATGAAGCCTCCGGCCGTCATGCCGCAAGAGGCAAATTTTAGCCTGATCGGGCGTTTCGGCAATTGCCCGTTGGTTGCCCGGATGGCCTCGGTGCGGCCCGTGATTCGGGCCGCCGGGGCGCAGGCTTGGGCGTCGCGAACGGACTTTGGACGGACTTGGGCGCCCCGGCACGGCGGGGGCGCGGGGCTATCTCCGCCTCAGGGCTTGGCGGCGGGCTGAATGACCTGCTGCCCGACGAGGGACAGGTGTCCGGGCAGCGCGCCGGCGCGAAGCAGCATGGCGACGCTGTTGGCCTCCTCGAGGGTGAAATTACCGGAGATCTGGACCGAGCCGCCGGTGATGGGCTCGCGGATCACGGGGGCGGAGATCACCTTGTCGTCGAGCACGATGGTGAAGGATCTGCCGACGTTCTCTTCCGTGACGTGGGCGAAGCGCCGCGTGCCGCGTCCGTTGAAGCGGAACGAGGCGACCGGATCCTTGGTGCCGGCCGCAAAGCCGGGCGCCGCATAATTGATGTCTTCGCCGTCGAGTACGCTGTCCTTGGCGACCAGATAGGGCCGCTTGTCCTTGAAGCCGAGCAGGACTTCGGAGCCCTCGGGCGGCGTGCCGGATTGCGCCTGCTCCGGTGACATCGAAGCATCCACCGGGCGGAAGCTGACCTTGACCTTCCGGGCGAAGATCGCGGTGATGCGCTCGGGGTCGGTCACACCGGGCAGGAAGATGCGGATGCGGTCGGTCCCGTCAGGGACGACGCTGACAAGCTTGATGCTGGAATCCTTGAGGCGCTGCTCGATCATGGCGATGGAATCTTCGACGAGTTCATTCAGCCGTGCCGCGGATGCGGCATCGGTCGGCGCGAGCCTGACCGCTCCGTCGCTGCCGTCGGTCACGGCGAGCGCATGCGAGGGCAGTCCGTCCGCGGCTGCGGCGAGCTTGCGCGCGAGCTGATCGCGGCCTTTGGCGTCCGCGATCTTTACATCGACGCCGCCGTCGCGGATCGCAAGATTGGAGAAGGCGATCTTGCCCTCGCGCAGGTTCTTGTAGACGTCGTCGCGCAGATCCGTGACGACGCTCTCGCGCAGGCCAGAGCTGTCCACCTTGTAGACGATGCGTGACCCGCCGAGCTTCTCCATCTTGTCGGCGACGAAGGCCGCGATCTTGGCGCGCATCTTGTCGAACTGGCCGTCCTCCGCGTGTGCCGCGCGGGGCAAGGCGAACGCCGATGTCATGATCGCCGACGTCATGGTGAGTGCGACGATCAGCCGTGTGGCACGGTCCTGCGGGGGCGTAGTCATGATCACCTCAAGTCTTGCGGCAGGACGCTGGCAGGCGAATCCGATGCATGTTCTTGGTCCCCGGATCGGCCGCGTAGGTTCAAAGGCCGCGCACCCAAGTGCTACGACCGTAGCCGTTAGGTCATGGACGAACGCCAAATCATCCATCATTCTGTCCGTGCTCGACCGGCCATCGGTCGAGGCCTCGCCAACCCAAAAAGTCAAAAGACAGGGCGCGGGGACATGCATCTGAGGGAGGACGGAATTCCATGGCGGGCATCCACGCGCTCGATCGGCTCATCGGCGACGACTATCCGGATCTGGCGACGGACACGGAGGTTCGTGCCTTCGAACAGGTCCCCTACGCCGATCGCGTCGCGGCCGAGAGCACCTTTGACGCCATCAGGCTCGGTGCGGCGCGTAACCCCGACGGGGCGGCGATCCAGTTCCTGCAAAACGCCGATCCAGCCGACACGCCAGTCGTCGTCACCTACCGCGACTTCATCGCGCGCGTGACGCAAGCCGCCAACATGTTTCACGCGCTTGGCGCGGAGAAGGGCGACGTCATCAGCTTCATGTTGCCGCTGGTGCCCGACGCCTTCGTGACACTGTTCGGCGCGGAGGCCGCGGGCATTGCCAACCCCGTCAACCCGCTGCTCGAGCCACACCAGATCGTGGAGATTCTGGAAGCCGCGAACACGAAAATCCTGGTAGCGCTCGGACCGATGCCCGGCACCGACATCTGGCAGAAGGTCGAACAGATCCGCCCGCAACTCAAGCACCTCAAGGCGATCGTGCAGGTGTTCGGCGGCGGCGATCCGGCGAACGGCATCTATGCCTTCAGCGACCTGATCAAGCAGCAGCCGTCCGACCGGCTGATCAGCGGGCGCAAGATCGCAGGCCACGACATCGCCGCTTATTTCCACACCGGCGGCACCACCGGCACGCCGAAGCTGGTGCGGCACACCCACGCCAATCAGGTCTATCAGGCCTGGGCGCTCAATCTGCTGCTGAGGTCGAAGCCCGGCGCCAACATGCTGTTCGGCATGCCGCTGTTTCACGTCGGTGGATCGCTGACGCAGGTGCTGCTGACGTTGTCTGCCGGCGGCTCGCTGGTCGTGCTGTCGCCGAGCGGCTGGCGCAATCCGAATGCGGTCAAGAACATCTGGGGGCTGGTCGAGCGCTTCAAGCCCGAGGCGCTGTCGAGCGTGCCGACGGTGCTCGCCGCAACGCTCGCGGTGCCGCCCGGCAATGCCGACATCTCCAGCCTGAAATATGCAGCCGGCGGCGGCTCGGCGATCCCGGTCGCGGTGGGGTCTGCGATCCAGGACAAGCTCAAGCTGCCGGTGGTCGAGGTCTACGGCATGACCGAGACCTCGAGCGTGCACACGCTGGCCTATCCGTCACGGCCGATCCGACTCGGCTCGGTCGGCCTTCCCATGCCTTACGCGCGTGTCCGCATCGTCCAGCTCGATGCCGACGGCCGCCTGATCCGTGACTGCGCGCCGGACGAGATCGGCGTCGTCATCATGGCCGGGCCCGGCGTGTTCGGCGGCTATCTCAACGACGCGCACAACCAGGGTGCTTTCGTCGATGACGTCTGGGTCAATTCCGGCGATCTCGGCCGGCTTGATGCTGACGGCTATCTCTGGATCACCGGCCGCGCCAAGGATCTCGTAATCCGCGGCGGTCACAACATCGATCCGGCGCCGATCGAGGAGATCATGTTCCGCCATCCCGCCGTCGGTTTTGCTGCGGTGGTCGGCCAGCCCGATGCTTATGCCGGCGAGCTGCCGGTGGGTTACGTGCAGCTGAAGCCGGGCGCGACCGTCGAACCGGGTGAGCTGGAGACATGGGTGCGCGAGCGTACGCCGGAGCGCGCGGCTGTCCCGGTGCAGGTCATCCCGATCAATCCGATGCCGGTGACGGGCGTCGGCAAAGTGTTCAAGCCGCAGCTGCGCTGGGACGCAGCCCAGCGCGTGTTCACGAAGGTGCTGACACCGCTCGCCGAGCGCGGCATCGACTGCAAGGTCAGGGTTGGCGCCCATGGCAGCCACGGCTCGATCGCAACCGTGACGGTTGTGGGCACGCCGGAGGACAAGCGGGGGACGGTTGCCGACGAGGTGCACAAGCTGCTCGACCCATTCGTGATGCGGCATGAGGTGGTTTTCGGCTAAACCGGGGTAAGCCCGATGGGGCCGCGCACGGCGCGGTCCCATCTCTTCCGATCGGACAGCGCATCGCCGCTACCCGCGGATCGCCGCATTGGCCCTTTCGGCGGCGCCCGTCATCGCATCCTTCGCCGATCTCGCACCGTTGACCACTTCATTCACGCCGATCATGAAGGCGTCCATGATCGATCTCGATTGCGGATGGAAAAGGATCGCCTTGGCGCGGTCGACATCGGCATCCTGCAAATTGGCCAGCGCCGCCTCTGCTGCCTGCGAGCCGAACGCCTTCTTGAAACTCTCGCTCGACCAGGCCGACACGCGTGTCGTCGCCAGCCCCGCTGCAGCAGTCCGCAACGAGGTCGCCTTGCTCGTCGCCCAGAGCAGGAACAGGAAAGCCGCCCGCTTGTTTCGGGATCTGGAATTGATGCACGCCTGCCAGTGCGACATGAAGGGGACGGGTCTGCGCCCGGCGAGATGCGGAAAGGTTGCAAACCCAGCCTGCTTGGCGACACGGCTTTTCGCTGGATTGGAGATGTCGGTAGCGAAGTTGCTACTGTCGATTGCCATCGCCGTCCGCCCCTGCAGGAAGTCGTCCAGCACGTTGTACCATTCATAACTGCCGACGCCGGCAGGCCCGGCCTGGCTGAGCAGCTGTCCGTACATCTCGATGGCCGCGATCGCCTCCGGGCTCGCGAAAGCAACCCTGTTGTGCTCGACCATGGCCCCACCGTAGGAGAACACGAAGCCCATGGCCGGTGGGGAGGAATTGCCGCCGGCCTGGGCCCGCATGGCGATCCCCGACATCCCGTTGGTCTTGACCGCCTTGGCGGCAACAAGCAGCTCGTCGAAAGTCTGGGGAATCGGCTGGTCCCTGGCTGCCAGCGCATCCCTGTTGATGAACAGGGTCATCGCCTCTGAGGTGATCGGGACGGCGTACCTTTCGCCGTCCGACCACAGCGGGAAGGCTCGGGCCGTCTTGAGCAGGTCGCTTTCGTCATACCAGACAGGGTCGGTCAGCGACCTGTTGGAATAATAGCCGTTCAGTGGCTCCAGCCATCCGTTCGAGATGCCCTGGCCATAGGTCGTGAACATGAAGACGTCGGGCGTGCTGCTGCCGCGGGCGAGCCTGATCGGCAGCACGCCGAGATACGTGGTTTCCAGTTGGAAATCGATGGTGACGTTGATGCCGGTGAGTATGGTGAACTCCGGCAACAGCGGCGCGATCGCATTCGACCAGGGATGGATCGCGCCCGAAAGCGCGATCGTCTGTCCCGCAAATTGCTTCCAGTCGATCGCGGAGGCATCCTGGGCAAAACTCCACCGCGACAGCACGCCAAGGGCCGGCAGCACCGCCCCCGCCGCGCCCAATCCCTTGACGAAACTGCGCCGGCTGGTCGGCATTTGACGGTTCGGTGAGTTCTCATCCTGCGCCATGCTAATGCTCCTTCACCAAGGTAGTCATTCACGACACGTGAGCGGGACCGCACCCTGCGACATCGTGGCCTTCGCCAGACGACTTACGGGGTCCGAAGCCGATGTAACCTAGTCAGTTTCCCGGCTCACCCATGCGGGCCTATCCATGCTATCATCCTAGCAATGCTCTGGCCTCGGCACCAGAAGACGCACCGGTCACGCGAGCATGACCCTAGGCAAATGTCAGCCCCTGCTCCGGCCCTGTCTGTGCGATGGTTTGCTCGTCCGCTGATCCTTGCGGTCGCAGTGCTCGTGGCCTTGTTTGCCGCGACGAGCCTCCTCGGCCTGCAATATTGGCAGGAGCGGCAAGCAGCTCATCACTTCACCGAGCATAGCCGCCAGGTACTCGAAACGCTCGATCGGCTGCGGGCGATCGTCGCGGAGCTGGAGACCGAAAGGCGCGGCTATCTCATGACCCGCGACCCCGCCTATCTCAAGGCCTACGGCGTCTCGGATGAAGGTGTACGACGGGACGCTCAGGCACTGCAGATACTGGTCGCGGACGATCCGTTGCAGGGCCTTCGGGCCGGACATCTGGCACTGACCGTTGCAGCAACGCTGCGAGAGATCGACGAGCTGCTGAAGTCGGCCGGCACGTCCGGGCTGGCCGCGTTGGCAATGATCCGCAGCATGGACGAGATCCGCTCGCAAATCGACCAAATGGTGGATCACGAGCGCTTTCGGCTCGCCGATCGGGAGGCGCGCGCCGAAGCATTCGAGCGACGCTGGACCTGGCTGATCGCCGGCGCCGTCGTCCTCGTCGTCGCGCTGGCCGGAGCGGCGCTGGCGCTCGCGCGGCTCGAAGCGAAACGGCGGAGAAAGGCGACCGAGGAGAACATCCAGCTCCACAGTGACCTTGCTGCACGAGATATCAAGATCAGGCGCCTGTTCGATGCCAACATCATCGGCATCATCATCTGGGAAGTCGAGGGGCGCATTCTCGAGGCCAACGATGCATTCCTGCGCATCGTGGGATACGACCGGGAGGATCTCGCCTCAGGGCGCCTGCATCGGACCGACCTCACGCCGCCGGAATGGCGCGACCGCGACCTGCATACCGTGGCCGAATTGAAGCGGGTCGGGACGGCCCAACCATTCGAGAAGGAGTATGTGCGGAAGGACGGAAGCCGTGTGCCGGTGCTGGTCGGCGGAACCATGTTTGGGGAAGCTACGGATAATGGCGTCGGCTTTGTCCTTGATCTGACGGCTCTCAAGCGGGCCGAAGCCGAAGCCCGCGAAAACGAGCGGCGCTACCGTGAAGCCCTGATGGAACTCGCGCACGCAAATCGCGTCACCACGATGGGGCAACTAACCGCTTCGATTGCCCATGAAGTCAACCAGCCGATCGCCGCGATCGTGGCGAACGCCGAGGCCGGGTTGAATTGGCTGGAGGCCCAACCGCCAAATCTGGAGCGGGTTCGACAGACGTTCAACTGGATCACCAGTGACGGCACGCGAGCCGGCGATATCATCAGTCGGATCCGGGCGCTTATCAGGAACGCGCCCCCGCAAAAGGAGAATCTGGAGATCAACCAGGCGGTGCTTGACGTCATCGCTCTGACCCGTAGCGAAGCGTTCAAGAACGGCGTCTCGGTGCGAACGCAATTTGCCGAGGACTTGCCGCCCATTCAGGCAGATCGGGTTCAACTTCAGCAAGTGGTGCTCAACCTGATTGTCAACGCGATCGAGGCGATGGCCGCCGTCGGCGAGGGGGGACGCGAGTTGCTGATCAGCACCGGTCGGGATGCATCGGACGGCGTGCACGTCACCTTGCGGGATTCCGGTCCAGGGCTGGATCCGAAGAACGCGGAGCGCCTGTTCGAAGCCTTCTATACCACCAAGCCCACAGGTATGGGGATGGGCCTCGCCATCTGCCGCTCGATCATCGAGGCGCATGGCGGACGGATGTGGGCCGGCGCAAACGAGCCTCGGGGCGCCGTCTTCCAGTTCACCCTGCCTCTCGCGTCAGAGCAGACCACATCTCGCCCGATCAGGGCGGATGAGCCAATGGGTCTACGCTCTGCGGCTCGATGACGGCTCTGCAGTGCCCGCGCCTCTGACCGAGGCCGGTATCGATTGCAAGGTGAGGGTCGGCGCCCATGGCAGCCACGGCTCGATTGCCACCGTCACGCATGCGAACCCGCAGGCGGACCAACGCGAGGTAGTAGCAGATGAGGTGCACACGCTGCTCGTGCCGTTGGTGACGCGTAGACAACCCGAGAGCATCAGGCCTTGGGCTCATCTCGACTGAGGGGTGACGCTTCGCCGCACTGAAAATAAAGCTGTCCAAGCTGCTTATGTGACAGACATCACATAGGAAGAATTGGCAATTGAGCGATGGTCCGAATAGTCTCGTGGAATTGCATCCGGGGGGACGCAAGTGATTCCGTTTCGGCTATTTGCTTTGTTGATTTTTGCCATTGGCCTTTCCTGCGGACCGGCACATGCCGATCGGCGGGTCGCGCTTGTGATCGGCAATTCCGCCTACAAGAGCGCGCCCAAGCTCGGCAATCCCGTGAACGACGCCACCCTCGTCGGCGGCATGTTCAAGAAGGCCGGCTTCGATTCCGTGGACGTCAGGCTGGATCTCAGCGCCAGCGAGATGCGGCGCATGTTGCGTGAGTTTGCCGGCAGGACGCGCGATGCCGACGTGGCGGTCATCTACTACGCCGGCCACGGCATCGAGCTCGAAGGCACCAACTATCTCATACCAACCGACGCGACGCTGGAGACCGACGGCGACGTGCTCGATGAGACCATTCCGGTGGAGCGCGCGCTGTTCGCGGTCGAGCCTGCCAAGCAGCTGCGCCTGATCATCCTGGACGCTTGCCGTGACAATCCGTTTTCCAAGACGATGAAGCGCACGCTGGCGTCGCGCGCGATCGGACGCGGGCTCGCCAAGGTCGAGCCGACCAGCCCCAATACCATGATCGCCTTCGCCGCGAAGGCCGGTTCGACCGCGTCCGACGGTGACTCCAAGAACAGCCCGTTCGCCGTCGCTTTGGTCGAGCATCTTCCGAAGCCGGGCCTCGATCTGCGTAAGGCGTTCGGCTTCGTGCGCGACGACGTG
This sequence comes from Bradyrhizobium nivariense, assembly GCF_029846715.1. Lineage (GTDB taxonomy): Bacteria > Pseudomonadota > Alphaproteobacteria > Rhizobiales > Xanthobacteraceae > Bradyrhizobium. Next base: position 83,152 of record NZ_JARVWW010000016.1, on the reverse strand, counting down.
CTCAAGAGCACCGGCTACAAGCAGGAGCCCTATGTCTACGGCTCGCTCGGCGGCGACGACGTGCCATTGGTTGCGGTCAAACCGGCCGCGACCGGGCCGCAGGCAAATCCCCAGGATGCTATTCGCAGGGATTACGAGCTCGCGCTTCAGCTCGCCACGCGCGACGCCTGGGAAGCCTTCCTGGCGCAATACCCCGAAGGTTTCTATGCCAACCTGGCCAAGGGCCAGTTGAACAAGATAGCCGCTGAAGAGACGCGCGCGTCGGCCGAGCAAAAAGCGAATGCGGCCGAGCAGCAGAAGGCAAGGCTTATTGCCGAACGCGCCCAGAAGGCCGAGCAGGACAAGGCGGCCGCGGCGGCCAAGGCCGCCGAAGAAGCGCGGATCGCGGCGGAGAAGCAGAAGCAGATCGAGCAGGCGAGGACGGAGGCGGCCGAGCAGCAGCGCAAGGTGGCCGAGGCTGCCGCGGCAAAAGCACAGGCCGAAAAGCAGGCGGCGGAGAAGGCCAAAGCTGAACTCGCCGCCAGGCAGGCCGCCGAGAAGGCGGAGCAGGCCGCAAAGCCGGCAGCCGAGCGGCAGATGCCCGAAGCGGATCAGAAAGTCGCCGCCCTTTCGCCTGCGCCGACATCGAACTTGTCCGCGGTTGACCTCACGAAGTCCCTGCAGAGCGAATTACGCCGCGTCGGTTGCCTGTCCGCCACCGCCGACGGCGACTGGAGCGCCGCATCGCAGCGCTCGCTGACGCTGTTCAACAAATATGCCGGCACCCAGTTCGACGCGAAGCTCGCCAGTATCGACGCCCTCGATGCCCTGAAAGCCAAGCCCGGACGGGTCTGCCCGCTCGTGTGCAATTTCGGCTCCAAGGCAGACGGCGATCAATGCGTGAAGATCACCTGCCGCGCCGGCTATCGCGTCGGCGATGACAATGAATGCGAGAAGATACCGGAGAAGAAGCCGGTGGCGACGCGCGAGGATTCACGGCGGCGGGATTCGGATCGAAAACAAACGGAAGCTGCGCCATCGACGCCGCAGGCCTCGGGACAGATTTATTGCAGTTCTGCCGGATGCCGGCCGGTGCAGAAGGGATGCAGGCTCGTCAACGGGCAAATCCCCGGAAGGGCCAGCCCAAATGGCGCGACCGGCGGCAACTACGAAGTCTGTAATTAGGGTATCAAGGGAATGGCCGTATAAGGCTGGGCGTTTTTCATGATTGTCTTCCGAAACCTTGCATTATTGATATTCGGTCTCTGGCTGGCCTGTGGACCGGCTCATGCCGAGAGGCGGGTCGCGCTCGTCATTGGCAATTCGGCCTACAAGAGCGTGCCGAAGCTTGCCAACCCGGTGAGCGATGCCGGCTTGATCGGCGGAATGTTGAAGAAGGCCGGCTTCGACACGGTTGACGTCAGGCAGGACTTGAACGCGCCCGAGATGCGCAAGGCGCTGCGCGAGTTCGGCGCGCGGACGCGAGATGCCGATGTCGCGGTCATCTACTACGCAGGCCATGGCCTCGAGGTGGACGGCACCAACTACCTGATTCCGATCGATGCCGCTCTCGAGACCGATACCGACGTTTATGACGAGGCGCTGCCGATCGATCGCGTGCTGGTGAGCATCGAGCCTGCCAAGCAGCTTCGGCTCGTCATTCTCGATGCCTGTCGCGACAATCCGTTTGCCAAGACGATGAAGCGCACGGTTGCCTCGCGAGCGATCGGGCGCGGGCTCGCGAAGGTCGAGCCGACCAGCCCCAACACCATGATCGCCTTCGCGGCCAAGGCGGGATCGACGGCGTCCGATGGCGATTCCAGAAACAGCCCGTTCGCCACGGCTCTTGTAGACCACCTCCCAAAGCCCGGCCTGGACCTGCGCAAGGCGTTCGGCTTCGTGCGCGATGACGTGCTGAAGAGCACCGCGAACAAGCAGGAGCCCTTCGTGTATGGCTCGCTGGGCGGCGATGACGTGCCGCTGGTTCCTGCCAAGCCGGTCGCAACCGGTCCGCAGGCAAATCCGCAGTCCGAGCTCAGGCGAGACTATGAACTTGCGCTCCAGCTCGGCACGCGGGACGGCTGGGAAGCCTTCCTGGCGCAATATCCCGAGGGGTTCTATGCGAATCTCGCCAAGGGTCAGTTGAACAAGATCGCCGCCGAGGAGACGCGCGCGACGGCTGAGCAGAAGGCGAAGGCGGCCGAGCAGGAGAAGGCAAGGCTCATTGCCGAACGCGCCCAGAAGGCCGAGCAGGACAAGGCGGCTGCGGCGGCCAAGGCCGCCGAAGAGGCGCGGATCGCGGCGGAGAAGCAAAAGCAAATCGAGCAGGCGAGGACTGAGGCGGCCGAGCAGCAGCGCAAAGTAGCCGAGGCCGCCGCAGCAAGGGCGCAGGCTGAGAAGCAGGCGGCGGAGAAGGCCAAGGCCGAGCTTGCCGCCAAGCAGGCCGCCGAGAGGGCGTCGGCGGAGCCGGCCGCAAAGCCAGCAGCCGATCGACAGCTGCCGCAGGCCGGGACCGAGACGGTGGCCGCGCTTTCGTCCGCGCCGGCATCCACGCTTTCGGCAGCCGATCTGGCGAAATCCGTGCAGAGCGAATTGCGCCGTGTCGGCTGTCTTTCGGCTGCGGCCGACGGCGACTGGAGCGCCGCATCGCAGCGCTCGCTGACGCTGTTCAACAAATATGCCGGCACCCAGTTCGACGCGAAGCTCGCCAGCATCGACGCACTCGATGCCCTGAAAGCCAAGCCCGGACGGGTCTGCCCGCTCGTGTGCAATTTCGGCTCCAAGGCAGACGGCGATCAATGCGTGAAGATCACCTGCCGCGCCGGCTATCGCGTCGGCGATGACAATGAATGCGAGAAGATTCAGGAGAAGAAGCCGGTCGCAACGCGCGAAGATTCGAGGAGGCGGGATACGGACCGGAAGCAAACAGAGTCCGCGCCGTCGACGCCGCAGGCCTCCGGGCAAATGATCTGCAACAACGCCGGATGCAGGCCGATCGCCAAGGGATGCCGGCTCGGGACGGCCAATCATCCAGCCACTCCTACGGTCAAGATACCCGCCGAAATATGCAATTGATGACGAAACACAATTTTCGGACTTCCGCCATCGGGCTCAGAGCTCTTGCTTCTCTTGTTCTTGCAAGCTGGCTCGGCTGCAGCCCGGCTGTCGCCGACAAGCGCGTCGCGCTCGTGATCGGCAATTCCGCCTACAAGAACGCGCCGCGGCTCGCGAACCCGGTGAACGACGCCGGGCTGGTCGGCGGCATGTTCAGGAATGCGGGCTTCGATACGGTCGAGATCAGGCTGGACCTCAACGCCAGCGAAATGCGGCGATCGCTACGCGATTTCGCGGCCAGGACGCGCGATGCCGACATGGCGGTGATCTATTATGCGGGCCACGGCATCGAGCTGGACGGCAGTAACTACCTCGTTCCGACCGATGCCATGCTGGAAACCGACGGCGACGTGCTCGACGAGACGATTGCGCTCGACCGCGCGCTGTATGCGGTCGAACCGGCCAAGCAGCTTCGGCTCGTCATCCTCGATGCCTGTCGCGACAATCCCTTTGCCAAGACGATGAAGCGCACCCTGGCCTCGCGCGCGATTGGTGGCGGGCTTGCCAAGGTCGAGCCGACCAGTCCGAACACGATGATCGCGTTTGCGGCCAAAGCGGGGTCGACGGCGTCCGATGGCGACTCCCGCAACAGCCCGTTTGCAGTCGCGCTGACCGATCATCTGCCAAAGCCCGGGCTCGACCTGCGCAAGGCGTTCGGGTTTGTCCGTGACGACGTCTTGAGGAAGACCGGCAACAAGCAGGAGCCGTATGTCTATGGCTCCCTGGGCGGCAGCGACGTGCCGCTGGTGCCGGCAAGGCCGGCCGCCGCAGCCGGTCCGCAGGCAAATCCACAGGACAGTGTGCGCAAAGACTACGAGCTTGCTCTTCAGGCCGGCCTGCGTGAAGCCTGGGAAGCATTCCTGCAGACCTATCCGGACGGCTTCTACGCCAACCTCGCCCGCGTGCAGTTGAAGAAGATTGCCGCCGAGGAGGATCGCACGGTGGCGACGGAGAAGGCGCGTCTGGCCGAACAGGAGAAAGTGAGGCTCGCCGCCGAACGAGCCCAGAAGGCCGAGCTGGAGAAAGCTGCCGTCGCTGCCAAAGCCGCGGAAGAAGCGAGGATCGCGGCCGAGAAGGCCAAGCAGATCGAGCAGGCCAAGGCGGAGGCGGCCGAACGCGAGCGTAGGGCGGCGGAAGCTGCCGCGGCCAAGTCGCTCGCGGAGAAGCGGGCGCTCGAGAAGGCGGCGGCCGAGATCGCGGCGAAGCAGGCCGCGGACAAGCAGGCGGCTGATGCCGAGAGCAAGAAGGTCGCTGCGCTGGCGCCGCCGCCAAGTGCTCCGCCAGCCGGCGACCTCACGAAATCCGTGCAGAGTGAATTGCGCCGTGTCGGCTGTCTTTCGGCCGCCGCCGACGGCGACTGGAGCGCCGCCTCGCAGCGCTCGCTGACGCTGTTCAACAAATATGCCGGCACCCAGCTCGACGCGAAGCTTGCGAGCGTCGACGCGCTCGATGCGCTGAAGGCGAAGCCGGGCCGCGTCTGCCCGCTGGTTTGCAATTTCGGCTTCAAGGCCGATGGCGATCAATGCGTGAAGATCACCTGCCGGGCCGGCTATCGTGTCGGTGATGACAATGAGTGCGAAAAGATTCAGGAGAAGAAGCCTGTTGCGACGCGCGAGGACTCCAGGAAGCGCGACCAAGGCCGGAAGGAAGCAGAATCTGCTGCGCCGAAATCACAGGCATCCGGGCAGATGATTTGCAACAGCGCCGGATGTAGGCCGGTTGCTAAGGGTTGTCGCATCGAGCGCGATCCAAGGCCCGGGAGCGCCGGCATGTCACAGGTGGAGGTGTGCCACTGAACCTTGGAGAGTGGTGCGTTTGCGCCCTCAGCCGAATAACCCACTGGGCATGAACCGCGCGGCCGGCGAGCCGGCGACGCCAAAGGGCAAGCGCTTTGCGCTCCATCACATGATCACGGCGGGTGATCGCGGCTATGCCGCCTGGCGCGATGGCGGCTTCACCATCCATGACATCAGCGTTCTGCACAAACGGCACCTTCGGGCCGCATAATCTGCACGAGAACCGCCCGGGGGCGTTCCAGAGCGAGGAGACGATCTTTGCGACCTACAACAATGCCGACGTCAGGGTGTTCGACGTCAGGGATGCCTTCGCACCGAAGGAGATCGCGTATTGGGTGCCGCCGACACCGAAAAAGCTCATCGACCCCCGTCCGAACGTCGCGCTCGCAGCCAAGACCTGTGACGCATATGTCCGGCCCGACGGGCTGATGTTCGTCTCCGACTGGAACGCCGGCATGCACGTGCTGCAATATCAGGGATGAGCGGAGCAGGGTGGGTTGGCTATACCCTCCATGGAATTGTAGCGCGGATGAGCGGAGCGATATCCGGGACCCTGCTGCGAGTCTGGCGCGAGCGTTCCCGGGTGTCGCTTCGCTCACCCGGGCTACAAGTATGGCGACATGCGACGCTAACCCGCCGGCATCCGCGTCTCCACCAGGCGCGCCCAATAGGACGCGCCGTGGCCGAGGATGTTGTCGTTGAAGACGTAGGCCGGGTGATGGCACTCGTTGCCGTCGCCCATGCCGACCAGGATCATCGCGCCGGGGCGGGCTTCCAGCATAAACGAGAAATCCTCGGCGCCCATCATGGGAATGAACTTGTCGTTGACGCGCTCGGCGCCGACGATGTCGCGGGCGACGTCGGCGGCAAGGCCGGCTTCGCGCGCGTGGTTCATCGTCACCGGATACATCCGCGTGTATTTGGTCTCCGCCGAGCCGCCATAGGCGCGCGCGATGCTGTCGGCGACCTCGCCGATGCGGCGCTCGACGAGATCGCGCACTTCAGGATCGAGCGTGCGGACGGTGCCGCCGAGCTCGGCGATCTCGGGGATGATGTTGAAGGCCGTGCCGGAGTGGAATTGCGTGATCGAGATGACCGCTGACTTCAGCGGATCGACGTTGCGCGCGACGATCGATTGCAGCGCGTTGACGATCTGCGAGCCGATCAGCACGCTGTCGATGGACTTGTGAGGACCCGCGCCGGCGTGGCCGCCCTTGCCATGGACGGTAATCTGGATGTTGTCTGAGGAGGCGAGCATCGCACCCGGCGTGGTCGCGAAATGGCCTTCGGGCAGGCCCGGCATGTTATGCATGCCGTAGACCTCCTGGATGTTCCAGCGCGTCATCATCCCATCCTCGACCATCGCCTTGCCACCGCCGCCACCTTCTTCCGCGGGCTGGAAGATCACGACCGCGGTGCCGTCGAAGTTGCGCGTCTCGGCGAGATATTTGGCGGCACCGAGCAGCATGGCGGTGTGGCCGTCATGGCCGCAGGCGTGCATCTTGCCGGGGACCTTGGAGGCGTAGGCGACGCCGGAGGTCTCCATGATCGGCAGCGCATCCATGTCGGCGCGCAGGCCAATGGTCTTGCCCGAGGCCGACTTGCGGCCGCGGATCACGCCGACGACGCCGGTACGGCCGATGCCCGTCACCACCTCGTCGCAGCCGAACTCGCGCAACTTGTCGGCGACGATGCCGGCGGTGCGGTGGACGTCGTATTGCAGCTCCGGGTTCTCGTGGAAGTCATGGCGCCAGGCGGCCATTTCGTCGGAGAGGGCGGCAACGCGGTTGACGATGGGCATGAGGGCTCCGTCTCTGTTGTTGTTCGGAATCTTTGTTGGTGGCTCCCCGGGTATCGCTGCGCTCACCCGGGCTACGGACGCTGCTCTCAGCTCTCGCCGAACACGCGCTTGAAGATCGTGTCGACGTGCTTGAGGTGATAGCCGAGGTCGAACTGCTCCTCGATCTCGGCGTCGGTGAGATATTTCTTCACTTCCGCGTCCTTCTTCAGGAGCTGGAGGAAGTCGCCTTCGCCGCGCCAGACCGGCATGGCGTTGCGCTGCACCAGCTTGTAGGCGTCCTCACGGCTCGCGCCCTTCTGCGTCAGCGCCAGCAGCACGCGCTGCGAATGCACGAGGCCGCCGAGACGGTCGAGGTTCTTCTGCATGTTGGCGGGGTACACCAGCAGCTTGTCGATCAGGCCGGCGAGGCGCACCAGCGCGAAGTCGAGCGTCACCGTCGCATCGGGGCCCATCATGCGCTCGGCGGAGGAGTGCGAGATGTCGCGCTCGTGCCAGAGCACGACGTTTTCCAGCGCCGGCGTCACATAGGCGCGCACCATGCGCGACAGGCCGGTGAGGTTTTCCGACAGCACCGGGTTGCGCTTGTGCGGCATCGCGGAAGAACCCTTCTGCCCCTCGGAGAAGAACTCTTCGGCCTCCAGCACCTCGGTGCGCTGCATGTGGCGGATCTCGACGGCGATGCGCTCGACCGAGGCGGCGATCACGCCAAGCGTCGAGAAATACATCGCGTGGCGGTCGCGCGGGATGACCTGCGTCGAGATCGGCTCGGGGACGAGGCCCATGGCCTTCGCCACATGCTCTTCGACGCGTGGATCGATCTGCGCGAAGGTGCCGACCGCACCGGAGATGGCGCAGGTGGCGACCTCTTTCCGCGCCGCGATCAGGCGTTCCTTGGCGCGCGTGAATTCAGCATAGGCATAAGCGAGCTTGAGGCCGAAGGTCACAGGCTCGGCATGAATGCCGTGGCTGCGGCCGATGGTCGGCGTCATCTTGTGCTCGAAGGCGCGCTTCTTCAGTGCCGCCAGCACCTTGTCGAGGTCGGCAAGCAGCAGGTCGGCGGCGCGGGTGAGCTGGACGTTGAGGCAGGTGTCGAGCACGTCGGAGGAGGTCATGCCCTGATGCACGAAGCGGGCCTCGGGGCCGACGATCTCGGCCAGATGAGTCAGGAAAGCGATGACGTCGTGCTTGGTCTCGCGCTCGATCTCGTCGATGCGGGCGACGTCGAAAGTGGCGTCCTTGGCCTTGGCCCAGACCGTCCTGGCGGCCTCCTTGGGGATCGTCCCGAGCTCGGCGAGGGCGTCAGCCGCATGCGCCTCGATCTCGAACCAGATCTTGAACCGGGTCTGCGGCTCCCAGATCGAGGCCATTTCCGGGCGGGTATAGCGGGGGATCATCTGGCGACTCCAGAAAGGTGGGCGGGCGACCCAAGAGGGCGCTAGCCAAAATGCTTTTTACGCCGTGATTTAGCAGAGCGGTGAGGGCGAAACAAACGGCGGGGCAAGGTAGCGGGGGATGATTGGGCTGGACCGCGTCATCGGCCCGGCCCGCGGCGGGGTGATGGTCGGCCGGTCCCAGGGGGCCCAAATATTAACTGTCAATCACGGATCATTGACTGACAGATATTGAAATCTGTCATCAGGACGTGTATATCCGCTCTCGGACGCTCCGATTGGGCGTCTGGCGGCAGCCCTAGCACCCGACATCCGAAACAAGCGCGGATCGAGGGTCGTAGTTGAACAATGGGCACCGCCGACGAATGGAGACTTACGACAATGACGACCGAAATCATCAATTTGACCGGGACGATTGGGCACTGGCTCAATTTACTGGTGGCGCGCCAGATCGCGGCGCAGGCTGCAAAACTGCCTCATTAAGGCGAGAGCTTTCCGAAACGACCGGCACGGGCGCTTCGGAAGCAGCTCCATCGCCGGGTAACTGAGCCCTCAACGGGAACATGGTGCTGGCATGAACGAAGCCGTTATCTTGACGCCGGAGCGGATCCTCGAAGTCACCGAGGACGTGCTGCGGCGTTACGGACTCGCCAAGGCCACCGTGGTCGACGTCGCCCGTGCGCTCGATGTGAGCCACGGCAGCGTCTATCGCCATTTCCCGAGCAAGGCCTCGCTGCGCGAGGCCGTCGCCAAACGCTGGCTGGACCGCATCGACGCGCCGTTGCGGGCGATCGCCGGGGAGCAGGGTCCGGCGCCGGTGCGGCTCGACCGCTGGCTGCGCACCCTGTTCGCCGCCAAGCGTTCGCGCGTGCTCGACGACCCCGAGATGTTCGAGACCTATCTGACCCTGGCGCGCGAGGCCTGCGCAGCCGTCAGGTGTCACAAGGACACCATGATCGACCAGATCGCGTCGATCCTGACCGACGGCGTGAAGCAGGGCGTGTTCGAGGTGGGCGACGTCAAGGCCACCGCGCGTGCCATCTTCGATGCCACGGTCCGCTTCCACCATCCGGCCCACGCCGACGAGTGGAAAGACGCAGATCTCTCCGCGCGCGTCGATGCGACGCTGGCGCTGCTGTTGCGCGGGTTGAAGGCGTAGACCGAACGCGCCCCACACGCCGCTCAAAGGCAGCGATAGCAGTGACGGCGCTTGTTATCCTCCGACCTTATGGGCGAGGGCACCATCGCGGAGCGAACGCGGATGGTGGGACTTTTTCCGCGCACGTAGGGCTGCACTGGCCGATGGCACGACCGGCGGGCTTTCCGGATACGCATTGACTTCAATTTCGACGAGGTCCTTCGTCCGCTTTCGAAGCCGATAGAATGCAAGCTCTTGTTCGAGCATGGGGCAGTGGAATCGAATCGTTGCTGTGTCGGGCAAGCGGCAGAGTTCATCGATGAGCTCGCCGACAGTGATGATCGGGGGATAGGTGGCTTCGTGGATAGCCTTACTCATGGCGGAACTCCTTCACTCCGGTACTAACCAGAATTCGACGGCCTCCGTTCCAATCTGCATCGCCCGGCGGTCGAAATATCCTTGGAGACGACCACATGCTGAGGAGGGCTCCGTTCACCCTACCTCCAGGCACGGGCGAGCATCTAGAACTTCGTCAGCCCGCAAGCGGCTGCCAGCCGTACCAGCTGCGCATCCGTGCGCGCGCCGGTCTTGGTCTTGATCAGATAGTGATAGTTCTGCACCGTCTTGACGCTGAGATTGAGATGCGTCGCGATCTGCTCGGTGGTGGCGCCGCCCGCGAACTGGCGCAGGATCTCGATCTCGCGTTCTCCCAGTTGATCTAGCGCCGAACCCGCCGACAGGCTGTCCTCTGCCAAAATATGCGCGATGTCGTCGCTCATGGCGCGTTCGCCGCGCGCAACGCTGCGGATCGCGGACACGACCGCGGACGGCTCGCTGCTCTTGGTGACGAAGCCGCTGGCGCCGGCACTGAAGGCGGCTTTCACCAGCACGGCCTCGTTGTGCATGGTGAAAACGAGGATCCGCGCCCGCGGGCTGCGCGCGCGGATGTTGCGGATCGCCTCCAGCCCGCTCGCGCCGGGCATCGAGATATCGAGCACGACGACATCAGGATCGCGCGCCTTGAAGGCGCTATAGGCATCCGCGGCGTTGTCGGCTTCCGCCACGACATGCAGATCGCCCTGGCTTTCCAGCAGGCGCCGGTAGCCTTGCCGCACGATCGGATGGTCGTCGACCAGCAGCACGGAGATTCCTGTTGCCGCAATCTCGATCATCCCGGCCTCACGCGGCGAGCGGAATGGTGGCGGCGACGCTGAGGCCGCGATTGGCCGGCAGGATCGACAATGATCCGCCGGCCGCAGCGAGGCGCTCGCGGATGCCGGTGAGGCCGAAGCCGGCCGACTGCGCCACGCGAGCCGCATCGCCGCCGCCATCGTCCTCGACACGGATCAGCAATGCATCGTCGTCGCCCGTGCGCCGCTCGATGCGCAGGGAAATCTCGCGTGCCGCGCCGTGGCGCAACGCGTTGGTCAGACACTCCTGCGCGACGCGATAGGCGGTGGTGGCGGCCGGGCCGCTGATGTCGGTGAGGTCGCCCCTGAGATCGAGCTGGATCGTCGGCCGCGCCGCGCTCTGCGAGCGCCAGCTATCCACCAAATTCACGAGGCTCGCCTCCAGTCCAAGCTCCGCGGGCAGGGGATTGCGCAGGCGCTTCAGCGCGTCGCGCAGCGAGGCCATCAGATGATGCGTGGCCTGCGAGATCATCCGCGCGTCCTGCGCGATGCCGTTGTCCTTGTCCCCCTTCGTGCTCGCCGTCTCGATGGTGTTGGCGAAGGCGAGGATGGCCGAGAGATTCTGCCCGAACTCGTCGTGCAGCTCGCGGGCGAGCGCGCGGCGCTCGTCGTCGCGGATCTCGATCAGGCGCCGCGTCAGCGCCGCGCGCTGTTCGGTCGCTTCCTCCAGCCGGCCGCCGAGCTCGCCGACGGCGCTGCCGATCATCGCCAGCTCCATCGACCGGAAGCGCGGCAGTTTCGTGCGATACTGACCGCGCGCCATGCGCTGCAAGGCGGTCACGATCGTGCGCGCCGGCGCCAGCGCATGCGCGATCGCGAGCGAAGCCAGCAGCGCGATCGCCGCCGCCATCAAAAGCGCGATGTCGATCACGTTGAGGATGTACTCCCAGGCGAGCGAGATGGCGGCCGCGGCATCCGGCGTCGCGACCACCGTTCCGGCGGTCGCCGCGCGGGGACTGACCGGCCGTATCACTTCGGCGTGGCTGCCGAGGAAGGTCGGCACAATCGATGCGAACCAGCGCGGCGGCGTCTTGCCCAGCCCCTCGCTCTGGCCGCAGAGCGGCTTTTCGAATGCGATGGCCGGTTGGAACTCGACGCAGACGCCGGGCGAGATCAGCTTCATCGTCTCCAGCGTGCGCCACTCCGGAACCGGCAGAAGCTGCTCGCGTGTTCTGCTGCTGCGCAACAAGAATTCATGCCAGTACAGCGCCTGAAGCGCCTGGGCGACCCGCTGCGCCGAGGCCGCAGTCGCCCGGTCTACGCTGCGATAAGCGTCGAACGTGGCCCAGACGGTCGCCGCGCCTAGGCAGAGCGCGACGATGAGAAACAGACGGGCGACAAGCTGAAGCACAAGGCGCATGCGATCACCCCAAAGTTTGATAAGGTCAGCCTAACAACGCCGCCGCGCCTTGCCAATTGCGAGGCTCGCCAAGACGGCAGCTCGGGCAAATTTCCCAAGCCGGATTGGGCATGGCTCTTTGGACCGGGCGCGGCGGCTTTGATCTAATGGGCGGGAAATCGCGGCAGGCCAATCTTTACAGGCCAGGAGCAGTGCAGCATGAGTTCGATGACGATTGGACCGATCGCAGGGCCTGCTGCCGACCCATCCGAGCGTAGCGCGCTCCTGTTCTGGATGATCTTCACCGGGCTTTCGATCTTCGCCGTCGTGCTGCTGTGGCGCTTCGGCCTGATCCGTCTGATGCTGACCTCGGATCGGACCTACATTTCCAGCGTGATCGCGCTGCTCTATGTCCTCACCTGCGGTCACTGCTTCCTGCGCACGCGGGCAATTGCCCGCGAGGGCGCGGCAGCCCGGCGCTGCCGCGCGGTGCTCGCGGCGCCCGAGGGCGGCAGGGCGCTCGACGCCGGCGGGGCCGCGCTGCCGCGCGGGCTGGTGCGGGACCACATCGAGAGCCTCGTGACCAAGGCCACGGCGCAGGACTACCGCCCGGTCGACCAGACGCTATTGCTGCGGACGCTCGCCGACCGGCTGCGCGGCTCCAACGGCTTCGGGGCCTTCGTCTCGGACACGCTGATGAAGCTCGGCCTGCTCGGCACCATCGTCGGCTTCATCATCATGCTGGCGCCGATCGCGGGGCTCGATGCCGCCGACAAGGTCGCGATGCGATCCTCGATGGGGCTGATGAGCGACGGCATGGCGGTCGCGATGTACACGACGCTGGCGGGCTTGGTCGGCTCGATCCTGGTCCGCATCCAGTATTACATGCTGGACGCCGCGACCCAGCGGGTGTTCTCGGACGCGGTGGTGCTGACCGAGACCTATGTGACGCCGGTGCTGGAGCGCAAGGGTTCTGAAATCAAGGGTTCTGGAATCAAGGGTTCTGGAATCATGGGTGCCGGAACTCAGTCATGATGGATGATTTCGGTCTCTATCCGCGCGAGGAGCCGTTCGATCCCCTGGGCGTGATGTTGTTCAAGGCGCTCCAGGTGATCGCTTTCCTGTTCTTCCTCGCGCTGCTCGCGGTCTCGCCCGACGCCAAGGACGGCAAGATCGACTCCAAGGCCGAGTTCATGATCACGCTGGACTGGCCGGACAGCCATCCCGACGATCTCGACCTGTTCGTGCAGGATCCCGTGGGCAATATCGCCTGGTATCGCCACCGCGAGGCCGGCTTCCTGACGCTCGACCGCGACGACCGCGGCGGGGCCAACGACTTCATCATGGTCAACGGCAAGAAAATCGCCTCGCCGATCCGCGAGGAGATCGTCACGGTGCGCGGCATCGTCGCCGGCGAATACACTGTCAATGTCTCACATTTCGTGGCCACGACCGGCGAGCCGGTCCAGGCCAACGTGAAGGTGCAGAAGCTCAATCCGACCGCGCAGGTGATCTTCGACAACAAGTTCACGGTCGATCACACCGGCGACGAGAAGACCGCGGTGCGGTTCCGGCTCGACGCCGAGGGCAAGGTCGTCAATGTGGACCAGCGGCCGAAATCGCTGCTGGAGACCTTTCGCAGCAGTTGGCGCAACGGCGGCGATCTGGACCCGAAGACCGGGGTGAGGGTGCGCCGTGAGTAATCTGCAAACCGTCATCCTCACGCTGTCGGTCGCCTACGCCGTCATCGGCGCGCTATTGCTGGTCGTGCTGGTTTATGCGCGGCTGCATTGGTCGCTGAAGGCGGTTGCGGTGGTCGTGACCAGCGCCTTCTATGTCGTCAGCTTCACGGAAATGCGTGGGCTGCTCGGTTGGGCCAGCGCCGACCGGCTGCCGACCTCCTTCAAGCTGCTCCAGGCCCGCATTGTCGAGCCGCATTCGCTGGAGGGCGATCCCGGCTCGATCTATCTGTGGGTCGAACAGCTCGACGAGGACAATCGCCCGAGCGGCATCCCCCGGGCGTTCCGCATGCCCTACAACGACAGGCTGGCCGACAAGACCCATGCCGCACAAAACGAGATCGCGTCGGGACATCTTCAGGGCGGGCGCGCTGCCGATTTCGGCGGCGGCGACGGCAGCCTCATCGACATGGTCCGGGAATATGTGACCCCCAAAACCATCATGGAGACGAGCGGAGGCGATTCCTCGACCGGCGAATTCGCTGCGCCGCCGGTCGGCGCGCAAGGCGCCGTGTTCACGCCGCTGCCGCCGCCCCGGATGCCGCCGAAGGACGAGCAATAGGCCCTTCACCATCGCCGTAGGGGCCCGCTGGAAAACGGACCCGCGCCGGCGCATCTTGACGTCCCTCAATTTGGCCTTATCGGCTTCCGATAAGACCTTTGGGGTGGAGGGTGCGTGCTTCTCGCTGTCTTCTCGGATATCCACGGCAACCGGCAGGCGTTCGAGGCGTGCCTGAAGGTCGCGCGGGCGCGTGGCGCCGAGCGATTCATCCTGCTCGGCGATTTCGTCGGCTATGGCGCCGATCCCGAATGGGTGGTGGATACCGCGATGGAGCTGGTTGCCCAGGGCGCCGTCGCCGTCCGCGGCAATCATGACCAGGCGGTGAATTCCTCGGCCGAGACGATGAATGCCGAGGCGCAAGTCGCGATCGAATGGACGCGCGGCCGGCTCGACACGGCGCAGCGGCGATTCCTGGCGGAATTGCCGATGCTGGTTGAGGACGGCGATCGCCTGTTCGTGCATTCGGAAGCCTCCAGCCCCCGAAGCTGGCACTATGTCCGATCGACGGCGGACGCCGCCAAAAGCCTGATCGCGACGCCAGCCCATGTCACGTTCTGTGGCCACATCCACCGCCCGGCGATCTATTCGATGTCGGTGACGGCGAAGATGACGGGACTCGTTCCCAAGACCGACGTCTCCGTACCGCTGCTGCGCGGGCGGCAATGGCTTGCGGTGCTCGGCTCGGTCGGCCAGCCACGCGATAGCGATCCATCCGCGGCTTTCGTTCTGTTCGACACGGTCTCGTGTCAGATCACCTATTGCCGCGCGCCCTACGATGTCGAGACGGCCGCGAACCGGATCCGCGAAAACGGCCTGCCGCATTGGCTCGCCGACCGGCTGTCGCAGGGGCGCTAGAGGCCGATGCCGAAACCCCTCGTCAAATCAGGCGCAGAGATCGACGGCTACACCATCGGCGAATGCGTCCATGCCGGTGGCATGGCGACGCTGTGGACGGTCACCCATCCCGGCATCGACGTGCCGCTGCTGATGAAGATTCCGCGGGTGTCGGAGGGCGAGGACCCCGCGGCGATCGTTTCCTTCGAGATGGAGATGATGATCCTGCCGCGGCTTGCCGGGCCGCACGTGCCCGCATGCTTCGGTACCGGCGATTTCGCCCACCAGGCCTATGTCGTGATCGAGCGCATCTGCGGGACCACGCTCTACAAGCGGCTGCCCGACCTGCCGCTGCCGTATGACGAGGCGCGGCAACTCGTCGCCAGGATCGCGACGGGGCTCGCGGATTTGCACCGGCAGAACGTGATCCATCACGACATCAAGCCGAGCAGCATCATGTTCCGCGAGAGCGGCGAGGCGGTGCTGATCGACTATGGCCTGTCGCACCACAACCATCTGCCCGACCTGCTGCAGGAGGAATTCCGCCTGCCTTACGGCACCGCGCCCTACATGGCGCCGGAACGGCTGTCAGGGGTGCGCGACGATCCGCGCAGCGATCTGTTCTCGCTTGGCGTGCTGCTCTATTTCTTCACGACCGGCGATCGTCCCTTCGGCGAGGGTGAGACGCTGCGTGCGATGCGGCGCAGGCTGTGGCGCGATCCGTACCCGCCGCGCGGCTTGCGCGCCGACTATCCGCCCTGGCTCCAGGAGGTGGTGCTGCGGTGCCTCGAGATCGAGCCGGTGTGGCGCTATCCCACGGCGTCACAGCTCGCGTTCGATCTCGCCCATCCGGGCCAGGTCAAGCTCACCGCGCGTTCGGAGCGGTTGAAGCGGGATCCTCTCAGCGTCGCCTGGCGCCGCCGGTTCAACCAGGGTGTCATGCAGCCGCGCGCCAAAGCAGATGTCGCAGAGCAGATCGCATCGAGTCCGATCGTTGCAGTCGCGCTCGATACGGCGGAAGGCGAGCCGGAGTTGAACGAGGCCCTGCGCATGACGACGGAACGCATTCTCGCCACGCTGCCGTCGGCGCGGCTCGCCTGTCTCAACGTGCTGAAGCTCAACCGCATCGCGCTCGACAGGACGCTGGATGAGCAGGGCTCCAACAAGCATATCGACCGGTTGGTGGCGCTCAGGCACTGGGCCACGCCGCTCAAGCTGGATGAAAGCCGGCTGTCGGCTCACGTGCTGGAAGCCGTCGATCCCGCCGCGGCCATCCTCGAGTTTTGCGAGGTCAATCACGTCGACCATGTCATCATCGGCGCGCGGCAGGGCTCGTTCAGGCGCATGCTGCTCGGCAGCGTCTCGGCCAAGGTGGCCTCGGAAGCGGCCTGCACCGTCACCGTGGTGCGGCCGCCGCGAATGGCCGCGGATGCCGGCGCGGCTGCCGGATAGGGCCGCGCTCTGAATCCTGGAAGGTTCAGGCCGCGTGGGCGGTGTGGACGGAGCGCTTGCGGCGGATCGGCCAAGAGAATTGCGGGCCGGGCTCACCGTGGTCCGCGCTGCCGCCGAAGAACTGGATGATCTCGCGGCAGGGCTCGCAGTTGAAGAGGTTACGCGACGCTGATGCCTTGGTCATTTCCTTCAGGCAGTTCGGGCATTGCGGCTTCATGAGCTTAGTCCAGAAAAGAATTCAATGCCGGCGCGGTGACCGGAGCGGGTGATCCCGGTCCGCCGTCTCGGGCCCGGTGTGGTCGCGCATCTCGCCTTCGGTGCGTTCGAGCCGACCGAAGAAATAGTCGAGGTCAGGATGCGGGCGCCGCGGGATGCGGCACCTGCGCCTCGGCTGACGCTTCACGAGCGCGATCTGCATGGGTTCAGGCCCGATACCAGTCGCGACGGGCGATGCGGGCCGAACCTGCCGAGACCTTCACCGGTCCGGCCGATGGACCAAACACAACAAACGCACTGAAACCAAGCCACAACGCCACGCCAGTCCAAACCAGGGTCGTCGTCATGATGTGCTCCCGCGAAAACAGGCAAGAATCACTTGCAAGAATCACTAGCGGTGATTTGCGCGAATCAGGGAAGTCCGGAGGAGTACGGATCAAGGTTGCAAGTTTAGGCATTGCGCGTCGCAACACCCGTAGAAGCCGCACCTTTGCGAAAGGCTGCGCGAGAGGCCTCAGATCGCTTCGCCGCGTGCGCCTGCGGCCGCGTTGCGGATCGCGGCAATGTTGCTCTTGTAGGCCTCCAGCGTGCCGCCCCTGAACACGGAGGTGCCGGCGACGAAGGCGTTGGCGCCGGCCGCGGCCAAGGGACCCGCGACGTCCGGGCCGACGCCGCCGTCGACCTCGATGTCGATCGGCCGGCCTGCGGTCATCGCGCGGATGTCGCGGATCTTGCCGATCGCGGAGGGGATGAAGGCCTGGCCGCCGAAGCCGGGATTGACCGACATCACCAGCACGAGGTCGACCAGGTCCAGGACGTATTCGAGCGCGCTGATCGGCGTGCCCGGATTGAGCGAAACGCCGGCCTTCTTGCCGAGCGCGCGGATCGCCTGGAGCGAGCGGTGCAGATGGGGACCTGCCTCCGCGTGCACGGTGATGTGGTCGCAGCCGGCTTTCGCAAAGGCCTCGAGATAGGGGTCGCAGGGCGAGATCATCAGATGCGCGTCGAAGATCTTCTTGGTGTGCGGGCGCATCGCCTTGATGATGTCAGGGCCATAGGAGATGTTGGGAACGAAGTGCCCGTCCATAACGTCGAGGTGGATCCAGTCGGCGCCGGCGGCGTCCACTGCGCGCACCTCCTCGCCAAGCTTGGAGAAATCCGAGGCCAGGATCGAGGGCGCGATTGCCAGGGAGCGGGGGGCGAAGGCTTGGGTCATGGCGCGGTTTCCCGTGGCGGCCGTGAAAGATGGACTCGCCTAACATGGGCCTCTCAGCCGGGCAATGCAGGGGCCGCGTGCTTCCTGTGGGCGGAAATTTCTGCCGCGACCGGCATGAATTGCCGGTGTTCCCGAGCCGAGTAAAGCGCCGTGAAGGCGGATTTCATTGAGCTTTTTGCGCTGGCACGGCGCTTGCTGACTTCACCTCCAGGACATTGGCCGCGGCATGCCGCATCGGTTGGAGTTGTTGCAATGTTGTTTGCCCTTGGTGCCGTATCGAGTGCGCTCGACGCGATCCAGTCGCTGACGAAGTCGAAATCGTCCTCGTCGACCCAGAAGACCGGGTCTTCGCAAGGCGCGACCAATCCGTTCGCGATCGACAGCAGCAGCAGCACGACGAGCGGTGCGACCTCGTCGGTCAATTCAGGCAATCGCCCGCAGATCGCGCCGGAGACGATGAGCGCGCTGCTCGCCGCGCAGAGCCAGTCTTCGGACAGTATGAGCGGCGTAGCCAGCTCGACCTCGTCGAACTCCACGTCCTCGACGTCGACGAGCCGCGACGCCGCGCTGAAGGATCTGTTCTCGCAGATCGACGGGGACGGCGACGGCAAGATCACCAAGTCCGAATTCGAGAACGCGCTGGGGGCTGGTGGCACCAACACGGCGCAGGCTGACGACGTGTTCTCCAAGCTGGATTCGAACTCCGACGGTAGCGTCAACCTCGACGAGATGTCGAAGGCGCTGAAGAGCGGCCATCGCGGTCACCATCACGCGCAAGGTGCGGGCGACGCCTCCGGCAGCGGTTCGGATTCCTCCTCGCAGTCCAGCGGCGGCTCGACCTCGACCTCGACAACGGGCGCCGACGGCTCGACCACCACCACCGTCACCTATGCCGACGGCTTCAAGATGTCGACGACGGTCCCGGGCGCCTCCAGCTCTTCAAACGGGACGGGCGCCGGCAATTCACCCTATGACTGGTTCGGGCAGATGATGCAGCGCCAGGCGCAGGCTTCGGCGGGATCAACGGCTTCATCGATGTCGATGAGCGTGTAGCCGTGCCCACTGCTAGCCTGCATATTCGTGAGTGATGTCACGAAAGACATACCGATCACGGATTTCGTGGTTGAAGAACGTACCCTTTGAGCGCGCATTCTTGAACGCGGCGGCGACCTCGGGCGGAACGTCCTCGTAGACATAGAGGCGTCCGCTGACGAAAGTCACCTTCAGCTCGCGCGTGTCGGGCCCGTAGCGGAAAAAGCGGATCACGGAAGACGGCATGGCGGTGCACCTTGGTCCGTCAGGATAACGCCGTGTCCGCCGTTTCGTTTCTAGCCGAACCGATCCTTCCACGCCGGCTGCGCGCCGGCAAACGGCAGGGCCGTCGCATTGTAGACGCCGCGTGCGATTGCGCGCGCGACCACGTTGGCGGCGACTGTGCCGAGCTCGGTGAGGCCGACCAGCGGCTCGATCGGCTTCTCGCCAGTCGCGGCGGCGAACAGCACGTCGCCGTCGGTCGGGGCATGCACCGGATAGATCGCACGGGCAAACCCGGTATGCGCGATCATCGCAAGCCGCTTGGCTTGGGCCTTGGTCAGCGTGGCATCGGTGACGACGAGGCCGATCGTGGTGTTCTCACGCGCGCTCGCGGCGGGCCCGCCCTTGATGCGCATCGCCAGCATGTCCGGCGTGAACGCGGACGGCAGGCCGCGCCCGCCGAACTCGCCGTTCTCCTCGAACGGCGCAGCCCAGAACCACGGCCCTTCGCCGACGGTTGTGCTGCCGACCGCGTTGACGACCATGATCGCGGCGACCTTGACGCCGTTGGCCAGGACCGCGGAAGCCGACCCGAGTCCGCCCTTGAAGGTCGCGGTGGTGGCACCGAGGCCTGCGCCGACGCTGCCCAGCGCGAAATCGTGGCTTGCGGCCAAGGCTGCGGCGTAGCCGAGATCGCGATAGGGCGCGAAGCGCCCCCAGGCCTTGTCGCCACCGTTGAGCAGGTCGAATACGATCGCGCCCGGCACGATCGGAATCACCGCCTCGCGAATCCGCAAGCCGCGGCCTTGTTCGGCGAGCCAGGCCTGGATGCCGCCACCGGCCTCGATCCCAAAGGCGGAGCCGCCGGACAGCGCAATCGCATCAACGCGATCGACGGTGCTGGCGAGGTCGAGCAACGCGTCTTCGCGCGTGCCGGGTCCGCCGCCGCGAACGTCGATTGCCGCAACCGCGGGGGCATCGAAGATGATCGCGGTCGCGCCCGAGGCGAGTTTCGCATCGTGAGCATGGCCGACGCGGACGCCGGCGATATCGGTGAGAAGGTTTTTCAAGGCGGCTCCGCAGGCTGAAAGGCGTCCGCTTCAGCGATATCGCAGGGACGCCGCAGGCTCAACCGGCGAGCGCGGTCCTGAGCATCTTGGCAAGCTCGGACTTGCGGTAGGGCTTGGCCAGCAGCAGCACGCCGGAATCGAGCCGGCCGTGATGGACGATGGCGTTCTCGGTGTAGCCCGAGGTGAACAGCGTCTTCAAGTCGGGGCGGCGGCGGGCCGCCTCATCGGCGAGCTGGCGGCCGTTCATGCTGCCCGGCATGATGACGTCCGTGAACAGCAGGTCGATGTCCTTGTCGGCGTCGATGATGATGAGGGCTTCGGCCGCGTTGGCGGCTTCGAGGGCGGCATAGCCGAGGCTCTTGATCTGGGTCACGACGTATTGCCGCACCAGCGTGTCGTCCTCGACGATCAAGATCTTCTCGTCGCCGCCGGTGATGGGTACGTTCTGCAGCGCCTCGAACTCGGTCTCCTGCACGCCGCTCGAGCGCGGCAGGTAGATTTTCACGCTCGTGCCGTGGCCTTCCTCGCTGTAGATCTTGATGTGGCCGCCGGACTGCTTGACGAAGCCGAACACCATGCTGAGCCCGAGGCCGGTGCCCTTGCCGACCTCCTTGGTGGTGAAGAAGGGGTCGAACACCCGGTCGATCAACTCCGGCGGGATTCCGGAGCCGGTGTCGCTGACCGCGATCATCACATAATTGCCGGCCACCACGTCGGGATTCATGCTGGCATAGCCGTCGTCGAGGAAGATGTTGCGGGTCTCCAGCACCAGCGTGCCGCCGTCGGGCATGGCATCGCGCGCGTTCAGCGCGAGATTGAGAATCGCGGTGGAGAGCTGACCCGGGTCGATCAGTGCCGGCCACGCATCCTCGGTGAGCTGCGGCATGATGGTGATCTGCTCGCCGAGGGTGGGATGCAGGAGCTTTGCGGCCTCGAGCGTCAATGCGTTGACGTCGATTTCGCGCGGCTGGAGCGGCTGCTTGCGGGCGAAGGCGAGCAGATGCTTGGTCAGTTGCGCGCCGCGCTCGGCGGCATCATCGATCAGCTTGGTGATGGCGGCGAGCTCGGGACGGTCAGCGACCGCGTCCGCCAAAATGCCGATCGTGCCGGTGATGACGGTCAGCACATTGTTGAAGTCGTGAGCGACACCGCCGGTTAATTGACCGATGGAATCCATCTTCTGGACGTGCCTGAACTGGGCCTCGGCGGCCTGCTTCTCGGTGAGGTCGCGGCCGATGAAGAAATGGCGCTTGACCGGCTCGGACCAGGTGCCCATCCAGTTCAGCGTGACCTCGTGACCATCGTAGTGGTAGTAGCGCGCCTCGAAGCTCCGCTTGACCGCGCCACGCCGTGCCGCGCGCATCTCGTCGCGCGTCTTCTGGAGGTCATCAGGATGAATAAACTCGGTGGCGCTGTGCCCGATCATGTCGTCCGGGCTCAAGCCGAGGATGGTCTTCACGCTCGGGCTGACCTGGATGAAATTGCCAAAACCGTCGGTGACCAGGATCAGGTCCTGCGAGGTCTCGAAGATGCGCTGCCGCTCCTCGACCTCGCGGCGCAGTTTTTCCCGTGACTGCTTCTCTTCCGTGATGTCGTGGGCGATCTTGGAGGCGCCGATGATCTCTCCGTTGGCTGATTTCAGCGGAGAAATATTGAGGACGACGTCGAGCGGACGGCCGTCCTTCCGCATGCGGACCGTTTCGTGCTGGGCGATGGCTTCGTTGCCGCCGACCCGGTTCAGGATACCCCTGACCTCGGCCTTGCGGTCCTCCGGCACGATGATGTCGATCGGCTGGCCGATGGCCTCCGCGGCGGTATAGCCGAACAGGTGTTCGGCGGCCTTGTTCCAGCCCGTGATGACACCGTCGAGCGTCTTGGTGATGATGGCATCATTGGCGGATTCGACAACGGCGCCGTACAGGGCGAGGCGCTTGCCGTAGTAGTCGCGATCCAATGCCGACTGCTGGCGCAGCCGGCCGACGAGGCCCACCGTCTGGGCCTGGAGGCGGACATTTTCGATCAGAAGCACCGCAAGCACGAAAGTCGCTGCGCAGAGGCCGTAGAGGCGGCCGGCGTAGAAGCCGAGATCGAAGCGCGCGACGTTGACGATCGCCGACAGCGCGATGTCGAACAGCCAGGCGCACATCACGACCATGAGCCAGACGTCGATGATCGAATGCGGACGCCGGAACCACAGCGAGACCAGCGCGGCGAAGCTCAAGGACCAGACGAAGGACACCACGCCGATCATGATCTGCGTGTAATGGCTATCGCGCAGCAGGACCGGAAGCAGGTCGTGCTGGGCAGTGACGATCCAGGTCAGGACGATCATGACCGCAACGACGCCGAGCACGCTGACGCGGATCGCCTTGCTTGCTGAGCCTGCGATCCGGGCGCCACCGTCGGCCTCCTTCAGCCAGGCATAGGCCAATACGCAGAGCGGGAAGCCGCCGTGCCAGACCATGTAGAGCCAGACCGTGGTCTGCCGGTCGGCACCCAGCAACCCGGTCGGGGAAAAAAGTCCGGGGAAGGTAAGGGCATGCACTATGGCCGCCGCGGCGGTGAACAGATAGCCCGTCGCGAGCACGAGCAGCGCGCGGGTCCGGAGCACCGCAAACTGCGACAACAGCAGGACCGCGGTGACGATGTCTGCGACGGCGAGGGCGGATTGATAGCTCGCGACGAAGGCTGGCACAGGCAGCAGCGGGATACCTGCGAAGGGCACGGCCACTGCGAACAGGATCGAGGAGACGCCCACGATCGCCAATGCTGCGGTGCGGTCTGTCGGGGTGGCCGGCAACGTCGAAAGGAATGTGTTTCGATCGGTCGTCGCGGACACGTTCAGCTCTCGCAGATCGGTCTTGAGCATCTTTGCCAATCTCATTTGGCCCAATTTTCGTCCATGGTAGCGCGTTCTGGGCACGCATCATGACAAAACCCACCGCGACTCAACCGAAGGTTACAGTTTACTTAATTTTAGTGGGAACGAGCACCAGGGAGCGGATTTGATGCCTTTACTGGACGGTGCCATAATGCCCTCCCGCCGCTACGGGTTCCAGGTTTGAATCGGGCATTTTGATTTCAGGATCCGGGAGTTGTTCCCTATGCCCCGCGTTCTCATCATCGACGACCAGGAGGACGTCCGTGCGATGGTCGCGATCGTGCTGCGCGTCAACCGTTACGACGTCGTTGAGGCCGACAGCGGCGCGGCCGGGGTGAAAGCCTTCACCGAGACCTGCTTCGACGCGGCAATCGTGGACATTTTCCTCGGCGACACCAGCGGCGTCGAGGTCATCGCGACCCTGCGCGAGCTTGCACCGAGGCTCCCGGTCGTTGCCGTGTCGGGGATGACGGCGCTGGACTTCATGGAACAATCGTCCCACCTCGCCAACGTGATCTGCCTGCAAAAGCCGTTTCGGCCGAACGATCTTCTTCAAGCACTGCGGAAGGCCCAAGCTGCGGCGGACGGCGAGCTGCCGGCAGCCGTCTGACCCTGACGCAGGAAGAAACGCCCCGGGGCAAGCCGGGGCGCGGTGATGATTGGACGAGGCCTTCAGGCCCGGCAAGCGCGCTTACGTGCCGCTGCCGCTGATAGCGGTGTAGCCGCCCTTGGCGTCCCATTTGTAGACGACGTAGTCGAGCTGCTTGATGTCGCCCTTGGCGTCATACTCGATCGGCCCGATCACGGTGTCCCACTTGCCGGCCTTGATGGTCGCCATGACCTTCTTGGCGTCCGTGGTGCCGGCCTTCTTGGCCGCCTGCGACCAGACCTGCATCGCCGCGTAGGTGTAGAGCGTGTAGCCCTCGGGGTCGATGTTCTTGGCCTTGAAGGCGTCGACAATCTTCTTCGCGGTCGGCTTGTTGCGCGGATCGGGGCCGAAGGTGAACAGCGTGCCTTCGCCGGCCGGGCCGGTGATGGAAGCGTACTCCTTGTCGGCGAGCGCGTCGCCGGCCATCAGGATGGTCTTGAGGCCCTGGTCGCGCATCTGGCGCAGGATCAGGCCGCTCTCCTGATGGTAGCCGCCGACATAGACCAGATCGATGTTGTCGCGCTTCAGGCGCGAGACGATCGCGTTGAAGTCCTTGTCGCCCTTGTTGTAGGACTCGTACATCTTCTCGGTGATGCCGGCCTTGTTGAGCGCCTTCTTGGTTTCATCGGCGAGACCCTTGCCGTAGGTGGTCTTGTCGTTGAGGATCGCGATGTTCTTGCCCTTGAAGTTCTTGGCGATGTATTGCGCCGCGACCAAGCCCTGCTGGTCGTCGCGCCCGCAGACGCGCGCCACGTTCCACAGTCCGCTGTCGGTGAACTTCGGATTGGTGGAGGCGGGGGTAATCTGGAGCACGTTGCCGTCGGCATAGGCCTCCGAGGCCGGGATCGACGACGACGAGCAATAGTGCCCGGCGACGAATGGCATCTTCGCACCCGCGATCTTCTCGGCGACCGAGCGCGCCTGTTTCGGATCGCAGGCATCGTCCTCGACGGAGAGCGCGAGCTTCTTGCCGTTGACGCCGCCGGCGGCGTTGATGTCAGTCACGGCCATTTCGGCGCCGTTCTTCATCTGGCGGCCGAAGGCGGACTCGCCGCCGGTCATCGGGCCTGCGACTGCGATGGTGACATCCTGCGCGAATGCCGCGCTCGACAGCGCGATCGATACGCCGAATGCCAGACCGATGAGCTTCAGTGATTTCATGAGATACCTCGAGGTGGTCGCCTGTGGAAGTTGCCGGGCACGCCCGGTCCAAACCGGCACCATTCTCGAATGAATTTGGGGAGAAGTCACCGGCAAAATACGGGCATTGGCGGAGATATCTCGCCACATTCGGCAGCACGTGGGGCGCGCGGGGTTCGTTCTTGGCCGGCCTCAGCGGTGCCGGCCGCCTTCCAGGTAGGCGGCGCGAATCTCGGGGCGCTGCAACAACTCGGCTCCGGTCCCGGCCAGCGTGATCAGGCCATTGACCATGACATAGCCGCGATGGGCGAGCTTGAGCGCATGGTTGGCGTTCTGCTCGACGATCAGCACGGTCAGGCCGTCCTGCCGGTTCAGGGTGCGGATCGCATCGAAAATCTGGCGCGCGATCAGCGGCGCCAGCCCAAGCGAAGGCTCGTCGAGCAGGAGCAGGCGAGGACGGCTCATCAGGGCGCGGCCGATGGCCAGCATCTGTTGCTCGCCGCCGGACAGAGTTCCGCCGCGCTGGGCGTAGCGTTCCTTCAGCCGCGGAAACAGCGTGAATACGCGTTCTAGGCTCGCGTCGCGTTCGGCGTCGGTGCATCCGGTGGCGTCCGCCCCCATCTGGAGGTTTTCCGCCACGCTCATGCGCGGGAAGATGCGGCGGCCTTCCGGCGATTGCGCGATGCGCAAATGCGCGATCTCGTGGGTGGGAACCTCGGTAATGTCGCGGCCTTCGTAAAGGATCTGGCCGGCGCGGGCGCGCGGCTTGCCGAAGATTGTCATCATCAGCGTCGACTTGCCGGCGCCGTTGGCGCCGATCAGCGCCACGATCTCGCCGGCGTTGATCTCGACGTCGACGCCCTTCAGCGCCTCGATCTTGCCGTAGGCGGCGCGAAGGCTGCGGATCGCGAGCAGGGGCGTCGGTGCCGGCGTCACGACCCGCACTCCATGACGGCCACGGCTTCTTCCTCATCGGTGCCGAGATAGGCGGCGATCACCTTAGGATCGTCGCGAACCTCGCGCGGGGAGCCTTCCGCGATCCTCACGCCATGGTCCATCACCACGATGTGGTCGGAGATCTCCATCACGACCGACATGTCGTGCTCGATCAGCAGGATCGAGGTGCCGAGCTCGTTGCGGATCGAGAGCAGGAGCTCACTCAGGGCGGCGCTCTCGCGCGCGTTGAGGCCGGCGGCGGGTTCGTCGAGGCACAAAAGCGCGGGCTCGGTGCACATCGCGCGTGCGATCTCGAGCCGTCGCTGGTCGCCATAGGCAAAATTACCGGCGGCATCGTCGGCGCGCTCGAGCAAATTGACCCGCTTGAGCCAGTCGGTGGCAAGATCGATCGCGTGCTTCTCGGCGTCGCGGTAGCCGGGCGCGCCAATGAGCCCAAGGAAGGTGAAGCCGGAGGCGCGCATCAGCGCGTTATGCTGCGCCACCATCAGGTTTTCAAGGGCCGTCATGCCCGGAAACAGCCGGATGTTCTGGAAGGTGCGGGCGACCTTAGCCCGCTTGGCGATGCGGAAATCGTTCAGCCGCTCCAGCGCGATTATTGTGCCGTCGTCATGGGTGAGGCGGATGGTGCCGCTGCTCGGCTTGTAGAAGCCGGTGATGCAGTTGAAGACGGTGGTCTTGCCGGCGCCGTTCGGCCCGATCAACGCCGTGATCTTCTTCCGCTCGGCGGCGAACGACAGGTCGTGCACCGCGACGATGCCGCCGAAGCGCATGGTCAGCCGGTCGACGCTGAGAATCTTGTCGGCGCTCATCCGTGCCCTTCCTTGACGAGGTCGGAGGAGATCGCTTGCGCTTTGGTCAGATACACGGTCGGTGCGCGATGGCCGATCAGGCCGCGCGGCCGCCAGATCATGATCAGCACCATCGCCATGCCGAACACCAGCATGCGGTAGGTCTCGAGGCCGCGGAACAGCTCGAAGCCGCCGATCATGGCGAGCGCGGCGAGCGCCACGCCAAGCTGCGAGCCCATGCCGCCGAGCACGACGATGGCGAGCACGAGCGCAGATTCCTGGAAGGTGAAGGATTCCGGACTGATGAAGCCCTGGCGGGTCGCGAAGAACGCGCCGGCAAAGCCGCCGAACATCGCACCGGTCGCGAATGCCGTGAGCTTGGTGGTCGTCGTGTTGATGCCGAGCGCGCGGCAGGCGACCTCGTCCTCGCGGAGCGCCTCCCAGGCGCGGCCGATCGGCAGCCGGCGCAGCCGGATCGTCACCCAGTTGGTGAGGAGCGCAAGCGCCAGGATCAGATAGAACAGGAAGACGATACGGTGGGTCGGCGAATACTCGATGCCGAGCCTGGCGGCGAGCCCGTTGTCGCTGTTGTCGAGCGGGATGCCGAAGAAGGAGGGGCGCGGAATGCTGGAGACGCCGTTGGGGCCGCCGGTGAGTTCCTGCCAGTTGATGATGACGAGGCGGATGATTTCGCCGAAGGCAAGCGTCACAATGGCGAGGTAATCGCCGCGCAGGCGCAGCACGGGGAAGCCGAGCAGCACGCCCCAGAATGCGGCAAGGATGCCGGCAAGCGGCAGGCAGACCCAGAACGACCAGCCGAAATTGGTGGCGAGCAGCGCATAGGAATAGGCGCCCACCGCGTAGAAGGCGACGTAGCCGAGATCGAGCAGGCCGGCCAGGCCGACCACGACGTTCAGTCCCCAGCCCAGCATCACATAGGTGAGCACGAGGATTGCGAGGTCGAGGATGTAGCGCTGGTCATAGAAGATCACAGGCACCAGCAGCGTGAAGATCAGGAGCGCCGGCGCGAGATAGCGGCCGACGAACGACATGCCGCTTTGCAACGCAGGCGGCACCAGCTTCTCGGCGCCGGTCGGGCCGATCCATTGCCTGAGCAGCTCGATCACGATCGAGCCGCCGAACACCGCGGCGACGATGGATGCGAGTTCGCCGAATCGCGTCCAATAGGTGAGCTGGCCGTCGGAACCCGCCTCGGTGCGGATGCCGATCATCAGCGAGAACAGCACCAGCGCGATCAGCGCGTTGATGACGGCTGTCTTTAGAAGGGCGGGAATGCCGGCGGTTCGACTTGCGTGCGTGGCTTCTTGCGGAATGGCTGTCACTCGGCGGTCCGTCAGACTTTTTCGACTTCGGGACGGCCGAGCAGGCCGGTCGGCATGAAGATCAGCACGACGATCAGGATCGAGAACGCGGCGACGTCCTTGTACTCGACCGAGAAATAGGCCGACCAGAACGTTTCGATCAGGCCGATCGCGAGCCCGCCAAGCATGGCACCCGGCAGCGAGCCGATGCCGCCGAGCACGGCCGCGGTGAACGCCTTGATGCCGGCGACGAAGCCCATGAAGAAGTCGACCAGGCCGTAATAGAGCAGGTACATCAGGCCCGCGACGGCCGCGAGTGCGGCACCGATCACGAAGGTCATGGAGATGGTGCGGTCGACGTTGACGCCGAGCAGCGCCGCCATGGTCTGGTCCTGCTCGCAGGCGCGCATGTCGCGCCCGAGCCGGGTGCGCGACACCAGCCAGGTGAAGATCGCCAGCAGCACGATGGTGGTGACGACCACCATGATCTGGATGTTGGAGAGCTGGATCACGAATCCGTCCTGACTCTCATGCAGCGTGTAGCCGCCGGTGATGAAGGGCGGGATCGGCTTGACGCGGGCGCCTTGCGCCACTTGCGAATAGTTGGTCAGCACGAAGGACATGCCGATCGCCGACAGCATCGGAGCGAGGCGGAAAGAGTGGCGCAGTGGCCGGTAGGCGATGCGCTCGATGGTCCAGCCGTAAAGTGCCGTGATCGCCATCGAGACCAGAAGCACGATAAGCAGGATCACCGGGATCGCGGTCAGGCCGGTCGAGATCAGGAGCAGGAAGGTGATGAGGGCGACGAATCCGCCGATCATGAAGACGTCGCCATGAGCGAAGTTGATCATGCCGACGATGCCATAGACCATCGTGTAGCCGATCGCGATCAGTCCGTAGATGGAGCCGAGCACGAGGCCGTTGATGAGCTGCTGGGCGAAATAATCCATGGGCTGCCGTACCAAACCTGACGCGGGCTCAAAGGGAGCTCTTTGAAGAGTTCTCGGGCCCCGGCAGCCCTTGAGCGTTCTCGTGGTTTTGTAACAGGAGGGAACTGGCGGCTGCAACCGGCCCCGCCTCCGCATAAAGGCTTTTACAGAGATCATTTGGCGCTCCGGCGCCCCCGCAATGGGCGGAACCCGGTTCCGTAAGGCAACCAAAGTGGATGCCAGTCGTTATCTCAGCCCTGACGTCGAACAAGGGAGTTTCCCCGAATGACGAAGCAGCAGAACCAGAATCCGGGTCAGCAGAGTCAGAATCCCGGCCAGCAGCCAGGGCAGCAGCAGGGCGGTGGTCAGAAACCCGGGCAGCAGCAGCAGAAGGATCCGATGCGCCAGGGCGATCGTCCCGGCCAGCAACAGGGCGGCCAGCACGGTCAGGACAACAAGTAGTTTGGAGGCCCAGTAGTTTGGAGGCCCAGGAGTGAAGAAGGGCCCCGCCGGAAGGCGGGGCCTTTTTCTTTGGCGCTCGGGTTCCTTGGCGCTCGGGCCCATCGGGGCAGTTAAGGTAAACAAAGGGTTTAAATTGCCGCCACAGTCTGATGCGAGTTAGCTCCCGGCAAAGCCTTCCATCGAAGGCGCGGGCCAAGCGAAGCGGGAAGTGGCATGTTCGGAAATTGGCGGATCGGCTCGGTCAACGGCGTGCTGCTGGCGGCCTATTTCATCCCGGCCTGGACCCTCGTTGCCTTCAACATCATGGTGGCGCCGGTGCACGGCCTCTACGAGCGGCCGAGTGTCGCGGTGGCTCTTTTCCTCAGCGACCATCTCCAGATGGCGGGGATGGACACCGTGCGTGCCGCCTGGCTGCTGGCGCTGGGCCGACTGACCGTGGTGGCGTTCTTTGCGATCTACCTTGCGCTACTCTGCATCCCCCGCATCCGCAAGAACGGCGGCAGCGACGAGGCGCTCGGCATCGCGCTTGCAATCGGCAGCCTGATCTCGTTTGCCAGCATGATCATGGCTTCGAAGGTCGGCGAGATGGCCGCGCTGCGGCTGCATGCGACCGAGCTCCTGCTCTTGCTCGGTGCGGCCATCGTGATTGTGATCGAGCGGCCGGCAGCGGTCCCGAAGACCGTCGAGGCTACCCCGCCGCTAGGTCTTGAGCAGGCCGAGCTCCTGCACAATCGCTGAGGCTTCCTTGACGGCGTGGTTCGCCGCCGGCACGCCGCAATAGATCGCCTGCTGCAGCAGGATTTCCTTGATGTCGTCGGGCGTGAAGCCGCCCTCGGCGAGCGCCGCGCGCACATGCAGGCGGAATTCGTCCCATTGCCCGAGCGCGACCATGGTGCCGATCACCAGCACCCGCCGCGTGCGCTCGTCAAAATGCGGCCGCGTCCAGATCTCGCCCCACGCATAGCGGGTGATCATGTCCTGGAAGTCGGTGTTGAACGTATTGCGGTTCGCGATCGACTTGTCGACCCAGGCATTGCCCAACACCTTTCGGCGCACATTCATGCCGGCATCGCGGCGCTTCTGGTCGTCCATATCTATCCTCCCCTCCGTCATTGCGAGCCTAGCGAAGCAATCCAGAATCTTTCCGGGCAGACGGTCTGAATTTCTTCGCTGCGCTCGCAACGACGAGCTGTAAGACTATCGCTGCGTCAAGAAGCCCACCACCGCGTCAGTGAACGCGTGCGGCTGCTCGACATTGGAAATGTGGGCGGCGTCGATGATGGTCATGCTCGCGCCGGCAATGTTTGAGCGGATCAATTCACCCGCCGAGATCGGCGTCGCCATGTCGTGGCGGCCGGCGATCACCAGCGTCGGGCTTTTGATCTTCGACAGCAGCGCACGCTGGTCGAGCGTCGACAGCGCCTCGCAGCAGGCGAGATAGCCTTCGACCGGCGAGGCCAGCAGCATCGCCTTCATCCTCGCGGTGATGTCAGGCGCGCGCTCGCGGAAATCCTGGGTGAGCCAGCCGGCGATAACGGCATCGGCGACCGCCGCGATGCCGCCCTTCTTCACGGCGTCGATGCGCTCCAGCCATTTGGTCGGCTCGGCGTAGTAGCAGGAGGTGTTGGCGAGGATGAGCTTGCCGAAGCGCTCCGGCGCATTGGCGCCCAGCCATTGCCCGACCATGCCGCCCATCGAGAGGCCGCACCAGTGCACTTTCTCGATATTGAGGTCGTCGAGGATCGCCAGCACGTCGCGGCCGAAGCGCTCCATCGTATAGGGCCCGGCTGGAACGTTGGATTTGCCGTGGCCGCGGCGGTCGTAGCGGATGACGCGGAACACCTGCGTCAGCGCCTTCATCTGCGGTTCCCACATCTGCAGCGTGCAGCCGAGCGAGTTGGAGAGCATCAAGGTCGGCCCGCCGTCGCGGCCCTCGACGGAGACGTTGATCAGACAACCGTCGGCATCGATCATGGGCATGGGCTACTCCTCGTCATGCGCGGGCTTGACCCGCGCATCCATCTAGAAAGTGAATCTATCCAGGATGATGGATTGCCGGGTCAAGCCCGGCAATGACATCAAGGGAGATCCAGTGAAGCGAGCAGGCGGTCGATCAGGGCTTGGGAAGCGCCTTGATAGGCCATCGGCTCGAACAATGCCGCAATTTTCTGGGGCGTCAGATGCGCGGTGACTTGCGAATCGGCCGATAGCACCTCGCGCAGATGCTTCTTCTCGGCGACCGCGCGCTTGCTCGCGGCTTCGATGAGATGATGCGCATCGCTCCTGCCGATTTTCTCGGCCAGCGCAAAGGTCACCGCTTCCGCCATGATCAGGCCCTGGGTCGCATCGAGATTGCTGCGCATGCGCGCGGCATCGACGTCCAGTCCTTCCGCGATATCGACGATGGCGGCCAGCGCGCCCGAGGTGACCAGCATCAATTGCGGCAGCGTCGGCCATTCCGCGTGCCACGGACCGGCGCTGCGCTCGTGGTCCTGCACCTGCGCGGCAAAGATCGTCGCGGCGAGCTGCGGGGCCATGGTCGCGCAGCCCAGCGCGCTTGCGGCGGCCACCGGGTTGCGCTTGTGCGGCATGGTCGAGGAGCCGCCGCGGCCTTCGCCGGCGGGTTCAAACGCTTCGGCGACATCGGTCTGCATCAGCAGCGAGACGTCGCGGGCGATCTTGCCGCAGCTTCCGGCGAGAATCGCAAAGCTCGATGCGGCTTCCGCGATCCGGTCGCGATGGGTGTGCCAGGGGGCTTCGGGTAGCGGCAGATTGAGCTCCTGCGCCAGCCGTTCGGCGACCACGAGCCCCTTGTCGCCAAGTGCTGCGAGCGTGCCGGCGGCGCCGCCGAATTGCAGCGCGAGGCTCTCGCGGGAGAGCCGCCGCAGGCGGCCGCGGGCGCGGGCAAGGCTTGCGGCGTATTCGGCGGCCTTCAGCCCGAACGGCATCGGCAGCGCGTGCTGGAGCCAGGTCCGCGCCACCATCGCGGTGTTGCGGTGCTTCCGTGCCAGCGCGGCAAAGCCCTTGATGGCGCGGCTGAGGTCGGCGTCCAACGCATCGATGCCGGCGCGCAGCGTGAGCATGGTCGCGCTGTCGATGACGTCCTGACTGGTCGCCCCCCAATGCACGTAGCGCGCGGCCCCTGCGTCGGCCTTGCCGACATTGGCGGTCAGCGTCTTGACGAGGGGAATCGCGAGATTGCCGGATCGCGTCGCGGCCTCGGCCAGCGCAGCCATGTCAAAGGTATCGGCCTTGCACGCGGCTTCGATCGGGCCCACCGCGGATGCGGGAATCACGCCCGTGGCCGCTTCGGCTCGGGCCAAGGCTGCCTCGAAATCGAGCATGTTCTGGAGGGTCGACCGGTCGTCGCAGACGGCGCGCATGGCCGCGCTCGACAGCATCGGCGCGAGCAGGAGGGAGAGGGATGTGCTCATATTAGGCGGGACCTAACCACCATGGCCCGCCTGTGCCAATCCCAAACCATCAGCGCAAGCTTTTTGCAGTTGCGAATATGCATTGCACGTGACCGGGGGGCACCCTTTCTTTTGCCGCCTCCCTGCGTTACTTGAGCAGCATTATAGTTGCGCGATCCAAGTTCGATATCCCGGGAGGCACCCCATGGCCATGACGATGAACGGCGAAGTCCAGCTTGCGGCGCCGCGCGAGGCCGTGTGGGCCAAGCTCAACGATGCCGAGGTGCTGAAGGCCTGCATCCCCGGCTGCGAGGAGCTGGAGAAGACCGACGATGGCGGCTTTCGTGCGACGGCGAAAATGAAGGTCGGCCCGGTGTCGGCGCGCTTCAAGGGCAAGGTCACGCTGTCCGATCTCGACCCGCCGAACGGCTACAAGATCTCCGGCGAAGGCGAGGGCGGAGTGGCCGGCTTCGCCAAGGGCGGCGCCGTGGTCAAGCTCGCGGAGAAGGACGGCGGCACGCTTTTGTCCTACGAGGTCGAGGCGCAGATCGGCGGCAAGTTGGCGCAGCTTGGCCAACGCCTGATCAACGGCGCCGCCAAGAAACTGGCCGACGAATTTTTCACGAACTTCGCCAAGGCGGTACAGGGCTGAAGGCCAATACCTTAAGCATTGCGCCTTTCGGCATGGCGCCTTGCGTTCCGGGTGATGTTGCCCCGGGGCATAATGGCCCATATGATGGGTTGGAATAATTATAAGAACCGCTTCGACGGGACCCGTCGGGGCGCTGATAGAGAGTGCTTATGGCAAAAATCTCCCTCATCGTGAACGGCAATCCTGTCACGGCCAATGTCGATCCCCGCACCCTGCTGGTGCAGTTCCTGCGCGAGAATCTGCGGCTCACCGGCACCCATGTCGGCTGCGACACCTCGCAGTGCGGCGCCTGCGTCGTGCATCTCGACGGCAAGGCCGTGAAGTCCTGCACCACGCTCGCCGTGATGGCCGACGGCCACGAGGTCAAGACGATCGAGGGGCTGGCCGCCGACGGCGCGCCGCTGCATCCGATGCAGGAGGCCTTCCGCGAGCACCATGGCCTGCAGTGCGGCTTCTGCACGCCCGGCATGATCATGACCGCGATCGACATCGTCTATCGCAAGGGCAACGAGCTCGACGACCACACCATCCGCGAGGAGCTGGAAGGCAATCTCTGCCGCTGCACCGGCTACCAGAACATCGTCACCTCGATCTCCGCCGGCGCCAAGGCGATGGCGAAATCCGATCTCGCGTAAACCGCGCGCGCACTCTGCGATCAGGACATTCAGATGTACGATTTCAAATACCATCGCCCCGGGACCGTTCGGCAGGCCGCCAACCTCCTGGTGAAGAACGAAGACGCCAAGGTGATCGCCGGCGGCCACACGCTGATTCCCGTCATGAAGCAGCGCCTCGCCAGCCCGCCGCATCTGGTCGACCTCTCCCATATCGAGGGGCTCAACACGATCGAGATGAAGGGCCGCGCGCTCGTGATCGGCGCCACCGCCAGGCATGCCGAGGTCGCAAGCTCCGCCATCGTCGGCGAGGCGATCCCGGCGCTCGCGAACCTTGCCAGCCAGATCGGCGATCCCGCCGTGCGCCACAAGGGCACGCTCGGCGGCTCGCTTGCCAACAACGATCCGA
Organism: Bradyrhizobium nivariense; assembly: GCF_029846715.1. Lineage (GTDB taxonomy): Bacteria > Pseudomonadota > Alphaproteobacteria > Rhizobiales > Xanthobacteraceae > Bradyrhizobium. Next base: position 48,845 of record NZ_JARVWW010000016.1, on the reverse strand, counting down.
CCGCGGACTATCCGGCTGCGGTGCTCGCGCTCGGCGCCACCATCGTCACCAACAAGCGTCGCCTCAAGGCGGAAGAATATTTCCAGGGCCTGTTCACGACGGCGCTCGAGGCCGACGAGATCATCACCAAGGTGATGTTCCCGCTGCCGAAGAAGGCGGCCTATATCAAGTTCCGCAACCAGGCCTCGCGTTACGCGCTGGTCGGCGTGTTCGTGGCGCGGCGTCCGTCAGACGTGCGGGTCGCGATCACAGGCGCCGGCTCTGAAGGCGTGTTCCGTGTCACCGCGTTCGAGGAAGCCCTGAAGAAGCGCTTCGCCGCGAAGGCGCTTGATGGCATCGAGGTGCCGGCGGACGGCCTCAACAGCGACATCCATGGCAGCGCCGAATACCGCGCGCACCTCATCGGCGTGCTGACGCGGCGTGCCCTCGACGCCGCCAACGCCAAGGAGTGAGTGATCCTCACGCCTCGGCTCAAACTTGTCCCCGGTGAGGGCGCAGCGAGACTGGCTTTTTCATGACTTCAGCGGCCAATACGTCCGGTGCCTTGCCGGCATCGGTCGACGCGATGCACGAACTCCTGACGTCGCGCGGCTATCTCGCCGAGCGATCGCTGGCCACGGTGACCTATCTGTCGCTGCGCATGGGCCGGCCGCTGTTTCTGGAAGGCGAGGCCGGCGTCGGCAAGACCGAGATCGCAAAAGTGCTGTCGGCGGCGCTGGGGCGGAAGCTGATCCGCCTGCAGTGTTACGAAGGCCTCGACGTCTCCTCGGCGGTCTACGAGTGGAATAGCGCTGCGCAGATGATCGCGATCCGGATGGCCGAGGCCGCCGGAGACACCGATCGCGATCAATTGTCGTCCGACATCTTCGCCGACCGCTACATGATCAAGCGGCCGCTGCTTCAGGCGCTGGAGCCCGACGTCGCCGGGCCGCCGGTGCTGCTGATCGACGAGCTCGACCGCGCCGACGAGGCGTTCGAGGCGTATCTGCTCGAAATCCTCAGCGACTTCCAGGTGACGATCCCCGAATTCGGCACCGTGAAGGCGCCAAAGCCGCCGATCGTCATCATCACCTCCAACCGCACCCGCGAGATCCACGACGCGTTGAAGCGGCGCTGTCTCTATCACTGGGTCGACTATCCCGACGCCGACCGCGAGCTGGAGATCGTCAAGTCGCGCGTACCCGGCATCTCCGCCAAACTGTCGCAGCAGGTCGTGCGTTTCGTGCAGGCGCTGCGTAACCAGGATTTCTACAAATCGCCTGGCGTCGCCGAGACCATCGACTGGGCGACCGCCTTGTCCGAGCTCGACGCCCGCTCGCTGACACCGCAAGTGGTCGGCGACACGCTGGGCGCGCTGCTCAAATACCAGGACGACATCACCCGCATGCAGGGCGACACCCTGCAGAAGGTGCTGAAGGATGCGACGAGCGAGAATTGAGATTGTTATTCCGGGGCGCGCCTATCGCGAGCTGAACGACAAGGGGATGGATACGAGACCATGGCCATCAACCACCTTGCCCCTGAGCAAACCGAGCAATTCGCCGACAACATCGTCGGCTTCGCCCGCGCGTTGCGCGCGTCGGGGATGCCGGTCGGGCCGGGCGCCGTCATCGATGCCATGAGCGCGCTCCAGGTGATCGACATCGGCAAACGCACGGACGTCTTCACCACGCTGGAGGCCATTTTCGTCAAGCGCCACGAGCACACGCTGATCTTCAGACAGGCCTTCAACCTGTTCTTCCGCGCCTCGGAAGAGTGGAAGCACATGCTGGATTCGGTGCCGCTGCCGGAGCAGGCCAAGAAGAAGCCGCAGGCCGGCTCGCGCCGCGTCCAGGAGGCGATGTCGCAGCCGCGGATGACGGAGACGCCGCAGCACCAGGAGCAGGATCTGCGCCTGTCGGTCTCCGACAAGGAGATCCTTCAGAAGAAGGATTTCGCGCAGATGAGCGCGGCGGAGATCACCGAAGCGCTCCGCGCCGTCGAGCGGATGCGGTTGCCGCAGGCCGAGCTTCTGACGCGCCGGCACCGGCCCGATCCCCGCGGCCTGCGCCTCGACCTGCGCCGCACGCTGCGCGCCTCGTTGCGCACCGGCGGCGACATCATCGACATCCATCGTCTCGGTCGGATCGAGAAGCCGGCGCCGATCGTCGCGCTGCTCGACATCTCGGGTTCGATGAGCGAGTACACCCGCCTGTTCCTGCACTTCCTGCATGCCATAGGGGATGCGCGAAAACGCGTCTCAGTGTTCCTGTTCGGCACCCGGCTCACCAACGTCACCCGGGCGCTGCGCCAGCGCGACCCTGACGAGGCGCTGGCAAGCTGCTCGGCCTCGGTCGAGGACTGGGCCGGCGGCACGCGGATCTCGGCCTCGCTGCACAACTTCAACAAATTGTGGGCGCGGCGCGTGCTGAGCCAGGGCGCCATCGTGCTGCTGATCTCCGACGGGCTGGAGCGGGAGGCCGATTCCAAGCTCGCCTTCGAGATGGACCGGCTGCACCGCTCCTGCCGGCGGCTGATCTGGCTCAACCCGCTGCTGCGGTTCGGCGGCTTCGAGGCCAAGGCCCAGGGCATCAAAATGATGCTGCCGCACGTTGACGAATTCCGCCCGGTACATAATTTGAGTTCGATCCAGGAGCTGATCACCACGCTCTCCCGGCCGCTGCCGCCGCATCACCGCAGCCTGATCCGCTCCGCAGCTTGAGAGGTAGCCATGCTCGATCGCGACGAGGATATTCTGAAGGCGGCGGAGGACTGGCAGAAGGCCGGCCGTGGCGTCGCGCTCGCCACCGTGGTGGAGACCTGGGGCTCGGCGCCGCGCCCGGCGGGCTCGAGCCTCGTCATCAACGACGAGGGCACGTTCCTGGGGTCCGTCTCCGGCGGCTGCGTCGAAGGCGCCGTGGTCACCGAAGCCATGGATGTGATCCAGAGCGGCAAGCCCAGGATGCTGGAGTTTGGCGTTGCCGACGAGACCGCCTGGAATGTCGGGCTGTCCTGCGGCGGCACCATCCGCGTCTTCGTCGAGAAGGTCGGCTAGCCGTGAAGCTCGCAATCCTGCACGAACTCAACGCCGAGCGCGCCGCGCGCCGCCCGGTGATCCTGGTGACCGACACCGAGAGCGGCGAGCAGCGCCTGGTGAAATCAGCGGATTTTGCCAAGGACCCGCTGCGCACCGAGCTGGAAAAGCAGCTTCGCATGGGCAAGAGCGCCAATGTCGAGGCCGGCGGCAAGAAGCTGTTTCTCAACGTCTACGCGCCGACTGCCAAGCTCGTCATCGTCGGCGCGGTCCATATCAGCCAGGCCTTGGCGCCGCTGGCACGCTCGCTCGGCTATGACGTGACCGTCGTCGATCCGCGCACGGCCTTTGCGAGCCCCGAGCGCTTCCCCGACATTCCACTCGTTGCCGAGTGGCCCGACACGGCGCTGCCGCCGCTCAACGTCGATGCCTACACCGCCTTCGTCGCGGTGACCCACGATCCCAAGATCGACGATCCCGCGCTGCTGCATGCCTTCGAGCGCGGCTGCTTCTATATCGGCGCGCTCGGCTCGCGGAAGACGCATACCAAGCGTGGCGACCGGCTGCGCGCGCAGGGCGCCAAGGAGAGCGACATCGCGCGCATCCACGCGCCGATCGGGCTGGCAATCGGCGCGGTCTCGCCGTCCGAGATCGCGGTGTCGATCATGGCCGAGATCACGGCAGTGCTTCGCTTGCCACCCAAGGAAAAAGAAGCAGCGGCATGAAATTTGGCCCGGCGAGCCCCAAGGATGCGATCGGCGGGGTGACCGTCCACACCCTGCGCCAAGGACCGCTGGTGCTGAAGAAAGGAACGACGATCGGCCCGACCGAGGTCGAGGCGCTGACGCGCGCCGGTATCAAGGATGTTGTGGTGGTGCGGATGGAGGAGGGCGACGTCTCCGAGGACGCCGCCGCCGCCAGCATCGCGCTCACCGTCGGCGGCGAGGGCATTCATGTCGAGCGGGCCTTCACCGGCCGCGCCAACCTGTTCGCCGCGCGTCCGGGCGTGCTGGTGATCGACCGCGCCGCAGTTGACCGCATCAACAATATCGACGAGGCCATCACCTTTGCGACGCTCTCCGCCTTCAAGCCGGTGGTCGAGGGCGAGATGGTCGGCACCGTCAAGATCATCCCGTTCGGCGTCGAAGGACAGTTGCGTGACGCCGCGGTGAAGGCCGCGGGCCGCGACGTGCTGAAGATCGCGCCGTACGTCATCAAGCGCGTCGGCGTGGTCTCGACGCTGCTGCCGGGCCTGTCCTCCAAGGTGATCGACAAGACCCTGCGTGTCACCGCCGAGCGGCTGGCGCCGGCCGGCGCCGGCATCATCGCCGAGCGGCGAGTCCAGCACGAGGAGCGGGAGCTGTCCGCCGCGATCAAGGAGCTGCTTGCGCTCGACGCGGAGCTCGTCATCGTGTTCGGCGCGTCTGCGATCGCCGACCGGCGCGACGTGATCCCGGCGGCCGTGACCGAAATCGGCGGCGAGATCGAGCATTTCGGCATGCCGGTCGATCCCGGCAATCTGTTGCTGATTGCCCGGGCCGGCAGCGTGCCGGTACTGGGCGCGCCCGGATGCGCGCGCTCGCCGGTCGAGAACGGGTTTGATTGGGTGCTGATGCGGCTCCTCGCCGGCATCAAGGTGACGCGTTCCGAGCTGATGGGTATGGGTGTCGGCGGCCTTCTGATGGAGATCGTGACGCGGCCGCAGCCGCGCGCCAAGCCGGAGATCGAGGGCAACAGCCAGGTCGCCGCCATCGTGCTCGCCGCTGGGCGCTCGACCCGCATGGGCGGGCCGAACAAGCTGCTGGCCGAGCTCGACGGCAAGAAGCTGGTGCGGATCGCAACCGAGCAGGCGCTGGCCTCGAAAGCGTCCGAGGTGATCGTCGTCACCGGCCATCAGACCGAGCTGGTCGAGCAGGCGCTGCAAGGCCTGAAGGTGCGTGTCGTCAAGAACCCGGATTTCGCCGGCGGCATTGCGAGTTCGGTCAAGGCCGGCATCGCGGCCGTATCTGAAGCGAGCGACGGAGCCGTGATTTGCCTCGGCGACATGCCGCTGATCGATGCCGGCCTGATCGACCGTCTCATCGACGGCTTTGCGCCGGATCGCGGCAATCTCATCGTCGTGCCCGTCAGCGACGGCCGCCGCGGCAATCCCGTGCTGTGGTCGCGCCGCTTCTTTGCGGAGTTGATGACACTCGACGGCGATATCGGCGCGCGTCACCTGATCGCCAAGCACACCGAGGCGGTTGCCGAAGTGCCGGTCGACGGCGAGAGCGCCTTCCTCGACATCGACACGCCGCAGGCGCTCGAGGCGGCAAGACGGGGATAATGCCGCAAGGTGGGTTAGTTGCGCTACGCCAACCCACTTTATGAAGCTGTGCTCTCGGTCCGCTACCGGGTTCCGACCACCGATTTCACCGCCCGTTCACCATCTGGAAACGACCGGCGCTTAGAGTTGCCTTCACCTGCCTTGGGGGGAGGGGTTTTTCCATGGCTTCGAACGTCGTCGCGCGCCGTTGCGCGATGTTTTTCTTTGCGCTGTCGGTTTGCATCGCCGGCGCTCGCCACATCACGGATGCGCACGCCGCCGGAGCGTTTGCGGTCGGCAAGTGCGGTGCCTATGGCCAGGCGTTCGATTACGGCGCCGAGCACGAGGCGCGCGCCGCGGCGCAGAAGCAGTGCAAGGGCGACTGCACGACCGTGACCATCAAGCGCGCCTGCGCGGCGATGTCTGTCGATATGGCCAACCCCTGCGGCGCCTATGGCTACGCCGTGAAGCCGAAGATCTCGGCCTCGCTCAATGCCGCCACGCGCGAATGCTACAAATACGGCGGCAAGGAATGCGTGATCCGCGCCTGGGCCTGCGACGCCAAAGGTTGATTTCTCTTGCCGTCATTCCGATGGTGCGTAGCATCGAGTCCGGAATGACAGCCGGGGAGTTGCATGCAATTCGATACCAAGATCGCCGTCGTGATCCGCACCGATCTTCAAGCCTGGCAGAAGCTCAACGTCGCGGCCTTCCTCACCAGCGGCATCGCCGCGGCCTTTCCGGAATGCATCGGCGAGCCCTATGAGGACGCTTCGGGTACGAAATATCACGCGCTGATTGGCCAGCCGATCCTGATCTACGGCGCTGACGGTCCCGCGCTGTCGCGCGCGCTCGACCGCGCGTTGTCGCGCAATGTGGCTGCGGCGGTCTACACCGAGGACATGTTCACGACCACGCACGATGCCGCCAATCGCGAAGCGGTGAGGGCGGTCGAGCGCGCCGATCTCAACCTCGTCGGTCTCGCCATGCGCGCGGAGCGCAAGGTGATCGACAAGATCGTCGATGGGTTGAAATTTCATAGTTGACGTAGGTGCTGGTTGGTTTCACCTCTCCCGCTTGCTTGCGGGAGAGGTCGGGCCGAAGGCGCGGGTGAGGGCTCTCTCCGCTCAGGGATTGTCCCGTTGCGGAAACACCCTCTCCCCAGCCCCTTCCCGCAAGCAGGAGAGGGAGTGCACCCCACGCGCGGCTAGCGCCTTACCCTGGCGGCATGCCGGTGAATTTCGGCAGGTCCGGATCGAGGCGATCCCAGTCATGACCGCGCGCGGCGTAAGTCACCACCTGCGGTTTGTAGCGGGCGGGCTCGTCGAGGCTTGCGGCGCGGATGGTGAAGATGTCGGGCATCGCTGCGAAGGTCATGTAGACCGGCAAGCCGCAGACGGAGCAGAAAGCGCGTGTTTTCGCGTTGCCGCTGTCGCCGACCATGTCCCAATGCTTCGCCTCGCCCATCACCGCGACCCCGGCGCGCGCGAAGGTCATGTAGGAGCCGTGGCCGCTGCCGCTTTCCCGCTGGCAGTCCCGGCACTGGCAGTGATTGCTGAACAGCGGCTCACTCAGAATCGAATAGCGGATCGCGCCGCAGGCGCAGCCGCCGGTATAGGGCTTGTCCATCGCAGTATCTCCTCACTCTTCGCCGCTGATCTCGTCGAGCTGGCGGACGACCTTCTTCCAGCCGCCGCTCATGCCCGTGTAGGCGGACTCGTTCCTGGGCAGGACGAAGCCTGCATGAACCAGACGGATCCGCGTGCCGGCCTCGACCGGGGTGAGGGACCACGTCACGACAGTGTCGAGCGGCGCGCCGTAGCCGGTGTTGCGCTCGTCGCCGCCCTTCCAGGCGTAGACGAGTCGCCGGTTCGGCACGACTTCCAGGACGCGACAATGGATGACGCCATCCCAGGCGCCGCCCGGCGTGGTTTGGTAGGTGAAAGTGTTGCCTTTGACGGCCTCGAAACCGGTCGGCGGCATCAGCCAGCGCGCGATCAGCTGGGCACTGGTCAGCGCCTTCCAGATCGTCTCCGGCGCATGAGGCAGCACCTCGTCGATGACGATGTCCCGGATGTCTTCCTGGACGCTTCCTTGGACTTTTCCTTGGGTCTCGGCTTTCAACTCGGCTGCACTCATGGATCGATCTCCTTCAAGAGGTCACGCAGGTTCTGGAAGCGCTCGCGCCAGAACACGCCGTAATGGTCCATCCAGGTGACCAGCGGCTCGAGTCCTTGCGGCGCGGCGCGGTAATAGACGTTGCGGCCCTCGGCGCGCTCGGCGACGAGGCCGGCCTGCTTGAGGGACTTCAGGTGTTGCGAGATCGCGCCTTGCGTCACGCCGCTTCCGCGCGTGAGCTCGGCGACGCTGATCTCCTTGCGCTCGAAGACGCGCTCGAACACGGCGCGCCGGGTCGGATCGGCGAGGGCGCGCATCACGGTGGTGACGGGATTTGGGGCGGCTTCGATCATAGGCGTTAAAGTAGTCGACGCTAATGAATTAGTCAACACTAATTCGTTTGCGCGGTTGGGTCTGCAGCACTGACTTGACTATGACTGACCAGTCAGTCATATTTTGAAGATGACAAGGAAGCCCACCAAGGCCGCCACGCCGTCCGCAGCTCGCGCCAACGCAAAGGCCTTTGCGCTCGCTGGCAGCGGCGAGGCACCGGCCTCGAACCGCGCCACACGTGCGGCTGAACGGCGTGCTGCGATCGTGGACGCCGCGATGGAGGAGTTCATCGCGCGCGGCTTTGCCGCGACGCGGCTCGACGACATTGCGAAGCGTGCGGGGGTGGCGAAGGGCACGATCTACCTGCACTTCAGGGACAAGGAATCGATGTTCGAGGAGCTGGTACGCACTGTGATCGTGCCGGTGGTGACGCGGCTGACCGCGCTGCCGCCGCCGACAGGCTCGGTGCGCGACCTCGTCGAGGCCTTTGCCGGCAATTTCCTGAAAGAGGTCATCGGCACCAGGCGTGGCGATCTCGTGCGGCTGATCGTGGCGGAGGGGCCGCGCTTTCCTTCCGTCGCTGACTTCTATTACCGCGAGGTGGTCTCGCGCGGGATCGCCGGCATGCGCGCGCTGATCGAGCTCGGCATTGCCCGCGGCGAGATCCGCGAAAAGGACCTCGCGCGCTACCCGCAGATCCTGGTCGCGCCCGCGATGATCGCGGTGATCTGGCAGAGCCTGTTTGCGCGGCATGCGCCGCTCGACGCTCAGGACATGCTGCGCGTCCATCTCGATTTGATTTTTGGCGAACGGAGGACGACATGAGGTCGTCGCAAAGCATCTCTCACCTCATCCTGAGGAGCGCGGAACGCGCGTCTCGAAGGATGCAGGCCCGGCTGCGGCCCTTCGCCCTTCGAGACGCCGCTTCGCGGTTCCTCAGGGTGAGGGGTCGACAGCCGTTGCTGCCGCCAAACGCGATTCAGTTTTCGGCGCGGTTCTGTTCGATCGCGATTCTAGTCCTCGCAACCGGCCTTACCGGTTGCAACGAGAAGCGCGATCCCGGCTTCCAGGGCTGGGTCGAGGCCGACATGATCTATGTCAGCCCGGACGAGGCGGGCCGCGTGACGAAGCTGAACATCCGCGAGGGCGATGAGGTCAAGGTCGGCGATAACCTTTATTCAGTCGACGACGATCTCCAGCTTGCCGATCTCAACCAGAACAAGGCGACGCTGGCGAACGCGCAGCAAACCTATGATCGCGCGGCCTCGCTGAGCAAGACCGGTTCGGGCACGCAAGCCAATCTCGATTCCGCCGTCTCCGCGCTGCGCGTGGCGGAAGCGCGGGTGGCGACGTCGGAGACGCGGATGGCGCGGCGCAAGGGCTTTGCGCCTGTGGCCGGCACCATCCAGCAGATCTATTTCCGCGAGGGCGAGATGGTGGCGGCGCAGCGGCCGGTGCTCTCGATCATGCCGCCCGGCAACATGAAGCTGCGCTTCTTCGTGCCCGAGTCCGAACTGCCAAAGCTCGCGATCGGCGACACGGTGCGGATCGCCTGCGACAATTGCGCCGCCGATCTCACCGCGAAGATCTATTTCATCGCGACCTCGGCCGAATACACTCCGCCGGTGATCTACAGTCTCGATGAGCGCAACAAGCTGGTCTACCTGATCCAGGCGCGGCCCTCGCGTCCCGACGCCTTGCGGGTCGGGCAGCCGATCAACGTCTATTTCAATCCAAAAACTCCGGTGGCGGACAAGCGATGAACGGCGGCAACGGCATCGCGATCGACGTCAAGGGCCTGACGAAATCGTTCGGCGGCCGCGAGGTCGTGCACGATCTGTCGATGCAGGTGAAGCGCGGCTCGATCTACGGCTTCCTCGGGCCGAACGGATCCGGCAAGACCACCACCATCCGCATTCTCTGCGGCCTGCTCACACCCGACAGCGGCGAGGGCACCTGTCTCGGCTATGACATCCGGCGCGATGCCGAAAAGATCAAGCGCCAGGTCGGCTACATGACCCAGCGCTTCAGTCTCTACCAGGACCTCTCGGTCCGCGAGAACCTCGAATTCGTTGCGCGGCTCTATGGCCTTGCCGATGCGCGCGGTGCGGCCCGCGACATGATCAAGCGGATCGGGCTCTCGGGCCGTGAGGAGCAGCTCGCGGGCGAGCTCTCCGGCGGCTGGAAGCAGCGGCTGGCGCTCGGGGCCTGCACGCTGCCCAATCCGAAACTGTTGTTGCTCGACGAACCCACCGCCGGCGTCGATCCCAAGGCGCGCCGTGACTTCTGGAACGAGATCCACGCGCTTGCCGCCGACGGGCTCACCGTGCTGGTCTCGACCCACTACATGGACGAGGCCGAGCGCTGTCACGAGATCGCCTACATCGCCTATGGCCATCTGCTGGCCCACGGCACGGTGGACGAGGTGATCGCGAAGTCCGCGCTCACCACCTACACCGTCACGGGCGACGACCTCAACGGGCTCGGAGCCGAACTTACCGGCAAGCCCGGGGTTGATATGGTGGCGCCATTCGGCACTTCGCTGCACGTCTCGGGGCGCGACGTCCCGGCACTCGAGGCCAGCATCGCGCCGTGGCGTGACAAAGGCGGCCTGCACTGGCAGAAATCCGCGCCCTCGCTGGAAGACGTCTTCATCGAGCTGATGGGACGCTCCAAGGACAATTTCCAATGAGTGTTGTCGATCATCCGCACGAAATCCGCGAGCGTTTCGGCTTCTGGAGGCGCTCCTATGCGATGCTGGTCAAGGAGTTCATCCAGCTCAAACGCGACCGCGTCTCGTTCGCGATGATCGTGATGCTGCCGGTGATGCAGCTCCTTTTGTTCGGCTATGCCATCAACACCACGCCGCACAATCTGCCGAGCGCGGTCCTGCTCCAGGAGGACTCCGATCTCGCCCGGTCGATCCTGAAGGCGCTGGAAAACACCGCCTATTTCCGCTTCATCTACGAGGTGCACGACGTCGAGGAGTTCGACAATCTGCTGAAGTCCGGCAAGGTGCTGTTCGGCGTCGAGATCCCGCGCGGTTTCGAGCGGGCGGTGCGGCGTGGCGACAAGCCGGCGCTGCTGGTCGCGGCCGACGCCACCGATCCGGTTGCGGCGAGTTCGGCAATCGGTTCGCTCGGGATGGTCGTGCAGACGGCGCTCAAGCACGATCTCTACATCGGCAATCCCCCGGAGATGCCGTTCGAGATCCGCGCGCACGCGCGCTACAATCCGGCCGCGGTCTCCAGCCTCAACATCGTGCCGGGCCTCGTCGGTACCATCCTCACCATGACCATGCTGATCTTCACCGCGCTCTCGGTCACGCGCGAGGTCGAGCGCGGCACCATGGAGAGCCTGCTATCGATGCCGATCAGGCCGGTCGAGGTGATGTTCGGCAAGATCATTCCTTATGTGCTGGTCGGCTTCGTCCAGGCCTTCCTGATCATCAGCATCGGCGTGTTCCTGTTCGGCGTCCCCGTGCTCGGCAACCTGTTCCTGCTGGCGCTGCTGTCGACGCTGTTCATCGCGACCAATCTGTCGATCGGCTACACCATCTCGACGGTGGTGCAGAACCAGCTCCAGGCCATGCAGATGTCGATGATGTTCTTCCTGCCGAGCATCCTGCTCTCGGGCTTCATGTTCCCGTTCGCCGGCATGCCGGCCTGGGCGCAATATGTCGGCGAAGGCCTGCCGCTGACGCACTATCTGCGCATCGTCCGCGCCATCATGCTGAAGGGCGCGAGCATGCAGAATTTGCGCTTCGACGCGCTGGCGCTGGCGGCCCTGATGCTGCTCGCCATGACCATCGCCGTGACGCGCTTCCGCCGCACGCTGGATTGAGGCAAGATGCCCCCGGAATCGAGGGGCGGAATGGTCAGATTTGCGAGCAGAAAGACGCGGCAGCATGCGGTCTTGTCGGAGGATTTCGAGCGCGAGCTGACGCGGGAGGTGCTGCGCACCGAGCCGTTGCGGGTGAGGGCGCTGATCACGACGGGCTGCGTCATGATCTTGTTCCTCACCGCAACCTACCTGATCGATCCTGCCATCGTGAACCGGGTCTGGCGCGGGACGGAGGGCCTCGTCCGCGAATACGCCCTCTTGGCGGGCTTCCTCCTCTTCGAGGTTTGGGTCCACAGCCAGATCAGGCGAAACCTCAGGCTCGATCGCGACCTGCCGGTGATCAGGCGCTATATCGGCGCAACAATCGAAACGTCGCTGCCGACGATCATCCTGATCCTGCAGATTCGCAGCATGGGCGCGAGCCAGGCGCTCGGCTTCGTGCTGCCACTGGCCTATTTCATCTTCATCATTCTTTCGACGCTGCGGCTCGATTTCTGGCTGTCCACCTTCACGGGATTTGTGGCCGCAGCCGAACTCTTGGCCGTCGCGCTGTACTACAATTCGGCTAGCGACGCCGGCGAACCCCTGATCTACTTTCACGCCGTGCGCAGCACCATCATCCTGATCTGCGGCGTGCTCGCGGGCGCCGTCGGCGCGCGATTGCGGCGGCAATTTGCCGCAAGCATCGCGGCGGCCACAGCGCGCGACCGGGTGACGAACCTGTTCGGCCAGCACGTCTCGCCGCAGGTGGTGGAGCGGCTGATGGCGGAGGGCACGAGCGCGGCCGGCGACCTTCGCCGCGTCGCCGTGATGTTCGTCGATTTTCGCGGCTTCACCGCCGGCGCGCAGACGCGCACGCCGCAAGAGGTGGTTGACCGGCTCGACGGCGCCTTCGCGGTGCTGGTCGATATCCTCGACCGCGAGGGCGGCATCGTGAACAAGTTCTTGGGCGACGGCTTTCTTGCGCTGTTCGGTGCGCCGCTGGAAGCCTCCGACGCCGCGCATCGCGCGGTTGCCGCGGGCCGCGAGATGTTGACCGCGATGGACCGTATCAACGCAGAGACCAGCTGGCCGCTGCGGATCGGCATCGGCATTCATTTCGGCGAGGTCGTCGCCGGCAATATCGGCTCGCCCCGGCGCAAGGAATACACGGTCATCGGCGACACCGTGAACTTCGCCTCACGGCTGGAGGCGCTCAACAAGGAGTTCGGCTCGCAGCTCCTGATCTCCGCGGCCGTTCGCGAGGTGCTTGGCGCGGACGGCGACGACGCCGTCGCGCTCGGCGAGGTCGAGCTGCGCGGCTATGAGCAGCCGGTGGCGGTGTTTCAGCTCGGGTAGCCCGCGTTCAACTGTGAGTCGCGTTTCGTTGAAGCGGAGTCGCGTTCCGTTGAAGGCGCGTGATGAAATATCCCTGCTAGTTTTCGGGTCTTGCACTGCGGAAGCCGAAACAGTTCGGCTTCCGTTTGCCACCCGGAGAAAGCCAATGACCCGATCGATCCTTGTTGGGGCCGCCCTGATCGCCGCCGCCGTCACCCAAACCCAGGCCGCATCCGCGCGCCACGTCGCCCCACCGCGTGCGGCGACCCAGGCTACGGCCGACTACTGCGTCAGGGCTCCGGCAGAGGGCGCGTATGCCTCAGCGCCTTACACGCAGCCGCCTTGCCTGCCCAACACGACGTACTCCTACTAACGATCGCGTCAAACGAATCCGGGCTGGTGAAGTCTGCCAGCCCGGCGTCGCGAACGTCCGCGGCGGGGCCTGCGGTGCTGAAATTCGGCGTGACGCGGAATGTCTGGGTCAAGGTCTCCGCGCCGTATCGCAGCGGTGCGGTCGGCGAAAAGCTTTGCGAAAGAAGCCTATCCGTTGCTGCGCGATGCCTATGGCCTTGATCGCCTCATGTGGGGCAGCGACTGGCCGCACACGCAATTCGAGGCGGCACAAAGTTACGCGAAGAACCGGCAGTTTCTCGATGCGCTGATCGTCGACGAAAGCGAGCGTGCGCAGGTGCTGGCATCGCCGCGTCCACTCTTCCGCTTCTGAAATCTCTTCCGCGATTGCTCCGATTGCTCCGAATATTGGGGCATGACGAGCGATGCGGCCGGCTTGTAGACTGCCGGCGATGCGGCCGGTTGCGGCCGCGACTTGCATGAGGAAGTGAAGATGCAGCGCCGCTACATCACCGTCGATGTGTTCACTGACCGCGCCTTCGGCGGCAACCAGCTCGCCGTGGTGCTCGATGCCGGCGGGTTGTCGACCGCGCAAATGCAGTCGATCGCGACCGAGTTCAACTACTCCGAGACGACCTTCGTGCTGCCGCCTCGCGACAAGGCGAATGATGCCGAGGTGCGCATCTTCACGCCGGTCAGGGAGCTTCCCTTCGCTGGCCATCCCAATGTCGGTACCGCCTTCGTGCTGGCGACGATCGCGAAGGAGCCGAAGCCGCGTCTGCGGTTCGAGGAGAAGGCGGGGCTGGTGCCGGTCGATATTCTGCGAGAGCAGGGCCGAGTGATCAGCACCGAGCTCACCGCGCCGCAGCCTTTGGCACGCCTGTCGCAATTGTCTGCCGCTGATGCCGCGAGCTGCATCTCGCTCAGTGCAGACGACATCAAGGTCGACCGTCACGCGCCGCAGGTCGTCAGCGTTGGAACGCCGTTTCTGGTGATTGAGGTGCACTCGCGCGATGCGCTCAAGCGGGCGAGGTCGGACGCGGCGGCTTTCGGCAAGGTATTTCCGTGCGACGGCGCGTTCTCGGCGTGGTTCTATACGCGCGATGTGCCCGCGGCGGAGGCGCCTTGCGAGCGCCAGGCGCGGATGTTCATGCGCGGCGCCGGCGGCCTCGCCGAGGACCCAGCCACCGGCAGCGCGACGGTCGCCGCGGCTGCGCTGTTCGCCGAGCTCGATGCCACGCGCGATGGCGAATTGAAGCTCACGGTCGGCCAGGGTTTTGACATGGGTCGGCCGAGCCTCTTGCTGACGCGCGTGCGCAAGCAGGACGGCAAGATCGTCTCAGCTCATGTCGGCGGAAGCTGCGTGCAGATGATGGAAGGCACGTTCCGCCTCGCGGGAGAGGGGTAGGCTGTCTATCCGTCATCCCCGCGCAATGGCGAAGCCATTGTCGCTGGAGGCGCGAGCTCTTGCGAGCCTCGAAGGATATACGGCCGAGGTGTAACCTCAGCGTAGCCGTCGTCCTTCGAGGGCCGCTGAAGAAGCGGCCACCTTAGGATGACGGCTACGGATAAAGTCGTCGTCTCGTCCTTCCCCGACGGAACACTATACCTGCCGCCCTGCCAAATTCCTCACCGTCACGCCATCCCGATCCTCGATGACCTCCGCGATCATCTGGCGGTGGCAATGGGTGTGGTCGCGCTCGTAGCAGAGCAGGCAGACGGGACCGGCCTTCTTCACCAGCGCCGAGAGTTCGTCCATCTCTTCCCTGGCCTGCGGTGTCTTCAGGTGCTTTGCGTAGATCTTCTCCAGCACATCGTATTGCCCGCTGCGGGCGGCGAGGCGGCCTTCCTTGGGCGTGCCGAGCGCGGCGAGGTGGACATAGGCGATGCCGCGTTCATCGAGGCTTGCGGACAACTGCTTCTTGGAAAAGCCGGGCCGGCGCGATGACGTCACCGCACGCACGTCAACCACGAGCTTGACGCCGGTCTGCTCCAGCTCGTCGAGCACGGCCTTGGGCGGGGTCTGCTCATAGCCGATGGTGAAGAGCTTTTTCGCCGTTGCCATGAGACACCTTCAGCGAGACACCTTCAGCTCACCCGTGCGATCAGTTCCATGGCGCCTGCCGGTGCGCGCACCTTGCCCTCGTGGATGACATAGGCGAACACGTCGCGCGGCTCCTTCTTCGGTTTTGTCTTGTCGACCTTCGGCAGGTCGTCGGGTTCACTTCCCTCGGCCCAGTCCTGAAAGCGCTTGGCCCAGGCATCGAGCTGCTTCGGCGGATAGCAGGTCTTGATCTCGTCATTGCCCGTCTGAAGCCGGGCATAGACGAAATCGCCGGCAACGTCGGCGATCGCCGGATATTTGCCGTGCTCGGCGAACACGACAGGCGTCTCGAATTCGCGGATCAGCGCGACGAAGTCCGGCGTGCAAAAACTGTCGTGGCGGACTTCGACGACATGGCGTAGCGCGCGTCCCTCGAGCTTGCGCGGCAACAGCTCCAGGAACTTGCCGAAATCGACGCCGTCGAATTTCTTGGTCGGCGCGAACTGCCACAGCACCGGCCCAAGATGATCGCTGAGTTCCAGCACACCGGAATCATAGAAACGCTTGATGGAATCCCCGGCCTCGGCCAGCACGCGCCGGTTGGTGGCGAAGCGCGGCCCCTTCACCGAGAACACGAAACCATCGGGCACCTCGCTCGCCCATTTGCGAAAGCTCTCCGGTTTCTGCGAGCCGTAGTAGGTGCCGTTGATCTCGATCGAGGTCAGCTTCGAGGCGGCGTAGGACAGCTCCTTCGCTTGCGTGAGCTTCTCGGGATAGAACACGCCGCGCCAGGGCTCGAAGGTCCAGCCGCCGATGCCGATGAAGATGCTGCCGGATTTTTTAGACGCGGTTTTTGCTTTGGCCACGGGAGGATCTCGGATGACGGGAGGAGGGCCTCCATCCTAATCAAACCAGTTGTGATTGGCCAGTTGCGACGTCCCGTCTAAGCTCGCGGCAGGGTCTGCGAAAAAAGGAGAACAAGATGCGGATGCTGATGATGGGAGCGGCGCTCGTCATGATGACATCTGCTGCCATGATATCTTCAGTCATGGCCGGCGATGACGATGCCAAGGGCGCGCAGAAGCTCGCCATGCAGGGCCGCGACGATTACTGGCATTGTTTGGCGCGCGAATATTCGCGCGACGGCAATCAGGGCCAGTCGGAACAGGATTTTGGTCGCTCCGTCGCCGGCGCCTGTCCGTCGGAGCGACAATACTACCGGGTGGCACTGCTCGATTATCTCACCACGCAATATCCGGATATCGATGCCGGCGCCCATCTCGCAACCGCGAACAGGGCGGTGGAGTCGGCGCAGAAGGACATCGTGACGGCCTTCGTCAAGCACAAGCCGCCGCAGAAATAGCCCATTGACCGTTGGCGTCTCGCAAGCCCTTCCGGCTATGCGCTCATCCATGGTATCACTGGGCGCATCTGGAACAGGGATAGGCTTCCATGTCGTCTGAGTCGGTGGGGGGCATTTTGGGCGCGATCGTCGCGGCGATCGTGCTTGCGGTCGCCGTCGTCTTCGGGCCGATCGGCCAATACGGCAAGCCGCCCAAGCCTGCGAAAGTCGAGCCGACCGGGGCTGCGGCCCCTGCCGCGCCTGTGCCGCGAGGGCCGGTGATCAAGGAAGTCCCGAACCAATAAGGGCCTGAAAAAAGGCGTCTTTCGCCCCTTGCGAAGCGGCTTTGTCGTTCCTATTTAGCTTTTAACGGCGACGTTGAGCGAAAAACTCCGGCGCTGGAACGACCTTGGAATAGCTCAGGCTGCGCCGGATGTACGCGCGGTCCGCCGTTCCGGGGTCGTTGGCATTTTGGGGCCCCTTTTAGGCCGCTCCCCAGAGAAACCCCGGCTCGCTAGCGCAAGTTCTTGGCAGCACAGGACGCGGCGGATATACGCTGCCGTCATGAATCAAGCGATCAGACCGGGCTCCGACACCCCGCCGCAGACCCCGCAGGCGGCTTCCCCGTCGCCGGAATTGTCGGTCGTCGTCCCGACCTTCAATGAGCGCGACAATGTCACGGTGCTGTACCGGCGGCTGGAGGCGGCGCTGGCCGGCATCGCCTGGGAAGTCGTGTTCGTCGACGATAATTCGCCGGACGGCACCTGGGACGTCGTGCGCGCGCTGGCCCAGCGCGACAGCCGCGTGCGCTGTGTCCGCCGCATCGGCCGCCGCGGCCTGTCGGGGGCCTGCATCGAGGGCATCCTGGCCTCCAGCGCGCCCTATGCGGCCGTGATCGACGCCGACCTCCAGCACGACGAGACGCAGCTGCCGAAAATGCTGTCGCTGCTCGCGAGCGGGCAGGCCGAGCTCGTGGTCGGCAGCCGCTACATCGAGGGCTACAAGAGCGAAGGCTTCAACAAGCAGCGCGCCGGCGCCAGTGCGTTGGCGACCGAGGTCGCAAGGAAGATGCTGCGGGTCGAGATCGCCGATCCCATGAGCGGCTTCTTCATGGTTCGCCGCGACCGTTTCGAGCAGCTCGCGCCGAAACTTTCCGTGCACGGCTTCAAGATCCTGCTCGACCTCGTCGCGAGTGCGCACGGCAGCTTGCGCGCCATCGAAATTCCCTACACGTTCGGTGAGCGCCAGCACGGCGAAAGCAAGCTCGACTCCATGGTCGCGCTGGATTTTCTCGGCCTGGTGCTGGCAAAATTCACCAACGATGCTGTCTCGCTACGCTTCCTGCTGTTCGCGATGGTGGGCGGTATCGGCCTCGTGGTGCATCTCACCACCCTGTTCATATCGCTCGAGCTGTTCAAGGAGCCGTTCGCGGAAGCGCAGGCCTGCGGCGCCATCGTCGCGATGACCAGCAATTTCGTTCTCAACAATTTCCTCACCTATCGCGACCAGCGACTGAAGGGCTTTGCGCTGCTGCGCGGCCTGATCGCGTTCTACATCGTGTGCAGCGTCGGCCTGCTCGCCAATGTCGGCGTCGCCTTCTCGGTCTACGACCAGGAGCCGATCTGGTGGCTTGCGGGTGCGGCCGGGGCGCTGATGGGCGTGGTGTGGAACTACGCGATGTCCGGACTGTTCGTCTGGCGCAAGAAATAGCGCGCCAAGGAAACAGCCAAGGAAACGGGTAATGGGCGGGGCTGACGCGCGGATCGTCCGTAATACGGCGCTGGTGATCCTTGTGCTGGTCGGCATGCGGCTCGTCGCAGCCGCCTTCACGCCGATCACCTTCGACGAAGCCTATTACTGGATGTGGTCGAAGAACCTCGCCGGGGGGTATTACGACCACCCGCCGATGGTTGCCTACGTCATCCGCGCCGGCACCTTGATCGCCGGCGACACCGAGCTCGGCGTCCGCCTGGTCTCGATCCTGCTCGCGCTGCCGATGAGTTATGCGATCTATCGCTCCGCCGCGATCCTGTTCGGCGGCGCGCGGGTGGCGGCGACCAGCGCCATCCTGCTCAACGTGACGCTGCTGGCCTCGGTCGGCACGCTGATCGTCACGCCCGATGCGCCGCTTCTGGTTGCCTCCAGCTTCGTGCTGTTCTTTCTCGCAAAGGTGCTGGAGAGCGGCCGCGGCGTCTGGTGGCTCGCGGTCGGCGCAGCCGTCGGCGCGGCGCTACTGTCGAAATACACCGCGATGTTCTTCGGGCTGGCGATCCTGATCTGGCTCGCGGCCGTGCCAAAACTGCGGCACTGGTTTCTCTCGCCCTGGCCGTATCTCGGCGGCCTCGTCGCCTTGGCGCTGTTCTCGCCGGTGATCCTCTGGAATGCCGATCATCAATGGGTCTCGTTCGCAAAGCAGCTCGGGCGCGCGAAGATCGAAGACTTCCGTCCGGTCTTCATCGCCGAGCTGATCCCGACCCAGATCGCGTTTGCAACTCCGCTGGTGTTTATTCTCGGCGCGATGGGGCTGCATGCGCTGACCTGGCGCCGGGCCGGCGCGCTGGCCTCGCGCGTGCTGGTCGAGACGATGTTCTGGACCGTCGTCGCCTATTTCGTCTGGCATTCACTGCATGCCCGCGTCGAGGCCAACTGGTTCGCGCCAGTCTATCCGCCCTTCGTCATCGCGGCGGCCGCCGCCAATCTCGTGCAGTGGAAGCCGCGCCAGCGTCGCCTGGTGGATTTCTGCCTGCGCTGGGCCGCGCCCGTGGGCATCGTGATGTTTGCCGCGCTGATCGTTCAAGCCAATACTGGGTGGCTGTCCGGCTATCGCCGCGATGCGACCGTGCGTAGCGTCGGCGTCGGCTGGCGCGAGCTCGCTGCCGAAATCGAAGCGGTGCGCGCCCGCAATGGCGCGACCTGCGTGCTTGCGCCGGATTACGGCACCACGGGCTGGCTCGCCTTCTATCTGCCGCGCGGCAGCTGCGTGGCGCAGCAGAACCAGCGCATTCGCTGGGTCAACATGGCCGAGCCAGATCCAAAGTTGCTCGCGGGCAAGCTGATCTACGTCGACGAGCTGCGCGGCGACGGCAATCCCGCCGTCCACGACCTCTTTGCGAAGGTGACCCAGGTCGCGCAATTGCAGCGCAAGCGCGGCCCGCTCGTGGTCGAGACCTACGGCATCGATCTGCTCGAAGGCGCCAAGGGCGACGTGCTGGATCGCTCGCCGCCGCCGGAAGCGCGGTAGCTCTTCGTCGGAACGACGGCGGAGCGTTCAGTTGATCATTTCGGCCTTGGTGGCATACTGGTTCGACCTGTCCTGGTCACGCCAGAACCAGACGGTCACGACGCCGGAACGGCCGCGGACCTGCGTAAGCAGGGGGCCCGACAGAACGCCGTCGGGAGCGCCGTGGAGGTCGGCCGCATCCAGCAGCGTATCGCTGAGCGCGAGCCGCGCGTCGTTCTGGACGGCGACCTCCATCAACCGGCTCGCGACGTTGACGGTGTCGCCCGTCGCCGTGATGTGCTGATGGCTTTCGCCGAGGCGGGATGCGACGATCGGGCCGAAATGCGCGCCGATCTTGAAGCCGAGCTGATCCCTGATCGCAGGCGGCAATGACGCGATCCAGCGCTCGACGCCGCGGTGCAGGTCGATCGCGCATTTCAGCGCGCGTGCGGCGTCGTCGGGCATCGCGCCGGGCAGGCCGAACAGGATCATGGCGCCGTCGCCGAGAAATCCGCTGATCATGCCGCCGCAATCGACCGCGGCCCTGTCGATCAGCGCGTGAAATGCCTTCAGAATGTCCTGGAGTTCGTCCGGATCGATCCGCTCGCTCAGCGCCGTGAAACCGGAGAGATCGATGAAGACCATGGCTGCGTCCTGCCGGACGGGTTTTGACAGAAAATTTGGATCGCGCGCCAGCCACTCCTGCACGGCGGGAGCCTGGAATTGCGCGAGCGACCGGCTCTTGGCGGCGAGATATTGAGTGCGACGGCCTCCCGCCCACAATTGCACGCCGGCAAAGATCACAACCGGCGGCACTGCTGCGGCGAGCGTGGTCGCAGCGTTCAGCCAGACGCCGTGCGTGAACGCGAACAGATTGAGCCCGGCCCAGGCGATTATCACCGCGGCCGCCGCCATGATGCCGAGCGCGCTGCGCCGCCAGGCGAGCAGGCCCACCAGCAGCATTGGCAACAGGATCGCGATGAGCGCGTCGGCGATGTGGACCTTGCGGTCGCGCACGATGCCGTCGCCGGCGACGAGATGGGTGATCGCGGTCGAGACCACCTCGACGCCGGGCATCAGGGAATCGAACGGCGTCGGGTAGAAATCGCCGCCGCCTGCGACCGAGGCGCCGATCACAACGATGCGGTTCTCGATCGCCGCGCGATTGAGCGTGCCGTCGAAGATGCTCTGCGCGCTGACGGTGCGGATGGTGCGGCGCGGGCCGTAATAGGTGATCGGCAGTGCGAAGTCGGTATCGGTCGGCACCGCGCGGTCGCCGAGCAGGAGGTGGTCCGGTGCGATCGTCAGCGGCTTGTCGAGCGCACGCGTCGCGACGCGCAGCGGAAATGACAGCTCGACCTTGTCGCTCGTCCGGAACAGCATCGGCACCGAGAGCGGCGAGCCCGATTGTCCGGTCGCAACGTTGACGACGCCGACCTCGGCATGATCGGCGAACGCCGGCAAGGGCAACAGGAAGCGCTCGGCCTGCGGCAGCACGGCGAGGGGGCCTTGGTCGCTGGTCTCCACGGTCTCGCTGGCGGACGGGAAGATCGCCGCGGCGGCGAGGACCATGGGACCGGTCGCGAGCGTGTTTGCGAGCGTAGCGTCGCCAATCGCAGCGCTGCGGTCGACTAGCAGCAAGTCAATCGCGACGACCTTCGGCTTGAACTGCACGATGGTGTCGACGACACGGGCGAGATCGGCGCGTGGCAGCGGATAGCTGCCGCCGCGCTTCACCACGGTGTCGTCGATCGCGACGATGGTGACGACATCGGGCGGAACCTGCACGCCGCGGACCTGCGTCCGCCAATCCGTCAGCGTCGCCTCGAGGCGATCGAGAAAGCGCAGATGACCGTTGGCGTGGCCGGCATAGATACCCACGCCCCACAGTGCGGTGAGGACAAGTGCCGCCAGGATCTGAACGCGTCGGCTACTCATGTGGTCGTGTTGCAATTTTCTCTATCGTCCAAAAGTTTTTGACCAAGCCTCGTTGCCAAGCCTTATTGACCAAGCCTTATTGACCAAGCCTCATTGACCAAGTCTTATTGACCAAGTCTTGCCATCAGCGCGTCGACGCGCGGCTGGCCCCATGTCTTGACGGTCAAAGGACCGGTCGCTTCCACGTCGACGCCTTCGCCGGGGCCTAAAACGACGCCGCGTCCGCGGCTCCTGCGGCTCACGCCGACACGGCCGTCGGCGACGAAGACGGAGGTCTTGGCCTCCGCGACATCGACCGCCCATTTCGTACCGCGCACCGCGGCGATCGCCTGCGGCGTCAGCACCTTGAACGGATTGCCGCCGGGCTTCTTGGGCACCTCGACCAGCAGCGCTTTGCTGCTCAACTCCACGGAGTCTATATGTCCGTCGCGGTTGGCGTCCTTAAGTTCAAATCTGGCACCGTTTTCCGCAACGATGGTGATGCCGTTGTCGCAGCGCCAGGTCTGCGTGCCGGCAGCGGATGGCGATGCTGTGCAGCCCGCATTGGCAGGCTGCGCGGCCGCGTACCCCATCAACAAAGACGACCACAGCAGGGCGAAACATCCAGCGCGTGCGGTCTCTTTCATGCCAGCCTCCGTTTGCGTGCTCGACACATTTCAAAAGGCGGTGTTGATACGGTGCCGTATCACACGCAGGGGCTGCTGAAAAGTACCGACATCCTAGCTATTTTCTCGGCACGGGCTTTTCCAGACCGGCGCGATCAACTTTCGGTCAGGGTCTTCACCCTCTCACCGTTGTTACGCAGAGAGGCGAAGCACATCGCGTCGCGCGCTGGCCGACGAAGGCGACGTCCACCAGCCTGGCGCAACGCTTCGCCGCTATGATCAGCGGTATTGAAGACCACGAAAAGGACTTGGTTGGATGCGTTTGGAGATGCGGCCGGAGACGTCCGCTGACCGCACCGATCCGGCCGAGAATTATAGTTAACACACGCGCTTAAGTCCGTAGTTCTGCGGGCTTTTTTCTCGAAATGGGACGACGTTAACGCGCTGCCCCACATCCGCCCGAACTTAATCCGCATTTAACTAAAAGTGGCCTTAATGGCGCTCCGACCCTCTGCGAGATGCTGTTCCCGGATCGTGACCAGCGGCGCTTCGAAGGGGGACTGAGTGACACCGTTCTGGACGCAAGGCGAATGAGTACGAGTATCGCTGCGCAAGGTATCGCGGCACGGAAGTCCAAAGAATTCTCGAGCAATTCTTATCGGAAGCCTTCCCGGAAAATGACCACCCAAAACGTGCTTGGCGCTGCCGTGATCGGCTGCGTCGTGCTTGGCGCCGGCTGGACCATCTACAGCAACATCCTTGCCGCCAGCGTCTATCCGACCGTCGGCAGCAGCGGCTACGACGAGCCCGTGATCAAGCGCGCGCCCAGGGTCGCGCTGCGCGAGGCCGGTGAGGCCGTCAAGGAAGCCTTTGCACTCTTGCCCGACCGGTTGCAGGTGGCAGCGCCGATCTCGCGCGAGATGTTCAACGAACGCTTTGCTGCGGCTGCGACCCAAGGCGTGACATCGAATGCGGCGAGCGCCACGCCCGCAACCAAGGTAGCCGAAGCCAAGGACGCGCCAAAGCCGAGCGTGATCGCAAGGGTCGCGGAAGTCCTGAAGCCAGGTCCCGCCAAGATCGCTGACGCTGCGAAGTCCAAGCGCACCGACGCGCCGGTGCAGCTTGCCTCGGCAGATCCGGCCGAGATCGTGCCGGCGGCTGAGGCGAAGCCGAAATCGTTCGCCGATCGCGCCAAGGCCGCGGTGATGTCGGTGACCGGGCCGCGGCAGTCGATGGTGGAAAAGCTCTGGGGCAAGCGTGAGCCGTCCGGCGGGCTGCTCGCCTATGCCTCGGCCGATGCCAGCGTGACCGCTTCCATTGCGCCGAAGGAGCAGAATCCCATGCTCGGCGGTTCGGCGCCCTATGACCGCTCCACCGCGGTTTACGACATCAGCGCGAAGACGGTGTATCTGCCCGACGGCACCAAGCTCGAGGCACATTCCGGCCTCGGCTCCAATCTCGACGATCCCCGTTCCTCGCGCATCCGCATGCGTGGCGTGACGCCGCCGCACATCTACGACTTGAAGCCGCGCGAAGCGCTGTTTCACGGCGTTCCGGCGCTGCGCCTGACCCCGATTGGCGGCGAGAGCGCGATCTACGGCCGCGACGGTCTGCTCGCGCACACCTTCATGCTCGGGCCGAATGGCGACTCCAACGGCTGCGTGTCGTTCAAGGACTATTACGCGTTCCTCGATGCCTACCGCAACAAGGGCATCCGCAGGCTCGCGGTGCTGGCGCGAGTGGAGTGAGGCGCAACGCGCCTCACCGCTTTTTGCACGATCAGCGTTTGACGAAAACCAGGTTGCAGGCACGCGCCTCGTTGCGCTTGCCGCTGCCGCGGCTGCGTTCGAACTGGGCATCGACCGTAAACGCGTAGGGAGAACCCGGCGGCAAGTTATTGAGGGTGTAAGTGCTCGCCCCTGTCGTCCCGCGCGCGCTCAATGTCGTCTTGCCGTCAGCAGGGATCTGGCCATCGATCTCCAAGCGGTTGACGGCGCCCTGGCTCTGAGCGTCAGCGTGAAACACGCCGTTCGCAACCGTGGCAGATAGGGCCCGGGTGAAGCCCTGCGCCTTGCCGGTAGCCGCGCAGTTCAACGTCACGTCCCAGTTGCCGTCGAAGTCTTTGCCGCCGCCGGCCCGGCCGTTGCCGGCAGGCGCCAGCGCCATCTTCTGCTTCAGGCCTTCAACTCGCGCCTTGGCGAGAGTGGCGAAAATGCAATTCGGGAATCTGGCGAGGTGATCCTCGTAGGCACCAAGCGTGCCGATGCCGTCCGCAGCCTTCCAGTGCGCCTCAGCGGCCGCGCAGGGATCGGGCCGCGCCGCAGCTGGCGGAGCCGCCGGTGCCACCGTGATCGACACCGGTCCGTTCAGGTAGAACTTGCCGATGATCGACAGCGACAGCTCCGGGAGCTGGGTCTTGCCGCTGGAGTCGTAGACGTCGCTGCTGATGTCGCGAAAGACCTCGCCGATCTCCTGCGGTTCCTCGATGTGCTTCAGGAACGCGCTCGTATAGGGACTGTTGCGGCCGCTGCCGTCCGCCGCGGTCTGCCCGGATTGGGTCGAGAACGACACGATCGTGCCGCGCGGTGCCTCGACCTTGGACAAGCCCCGTCCGATCGAGGCGGCACGCGTCATGCCGGCGGAGCGCTTCAAGGTTTCGGCCAGCGGATTGTCGCGGCAGGAATCGAGCACGAGGATGCGCAGGTTCTTGGCCTGCTGCAAATCGTTCACGATGTCGTCGACCCGCACGAAACGCTTCAGGTCGGCTTCGTCGCTCAGCACGGCGTCGACAGGCATGAGATAGTTCACGCCGTTGTACTGCATCGCATGGCCGCTGTAGTAGAACATGGCGACATCGGCTCGGCTCGCGGCGCGCGCGAAGCGGATGGTCAGGTCCTGCATGTCGGCCTGGCGCAGGTCGATGCCCTGGAGCACCTCGAAACCGCTGCGCTTGAGCGAGGCGGCGACGTCTTCGGCATCGTGCGACGGGTTGGGAAGCTGCGCCGTGCTGGCATAGGCGCCGTTGCCGATCACCAGCGCGACCCGCGTTTCCGCCGATGCAGACCCAAGGGAAAGCCAGCAGGCGAGGAGGGCGAGGCAAAGTTTGGCCGGGCAAAATCTGGAAAGAGCACGCATGAATGCCTTCCAAGGAAATGTCGAAAAATATCCCTCGAGATTAGCGCATGCCGCGCCGACATCAATGCCCTGCCTGAGAAACGCTCAGATTTCGCGGCCGTGACATCCTGTCACGCTGGGCTCGCCGCCATCGTCTTGCGCAGAGCCATTTCGGTTGCGATCGCCTCCCGCACCGCCGGCCGCGCCTGCATGCGCTCGAGATAGGCCGACAAGGATGGCCATTGCGCGATGTCGACGCCTGCGGGACGGAGCAGCAGCAAGGCCCAGGTGAGGTGGGCGTCCGCGACGGTGAAGCGGTTGCCGACGAGGAATTCCCGGTCCGCCAGATGCGTGGCAGGCATCGACAATGTCTCCGCTACCCTTGCGCGCGGCTTGGCGAGCGAGCCGTCGTCC
Source organism: Bradyrhizobium nivariense (assembly GCF_029846715.1). Classification (GTDB taxonomy): domain Bacteria; phylum Pseudomonadota; class Alphaproteobacteria; order Rhizobiales; family Xanthobacteraceae; genus Bradyrhizobium. The sequence continues at coordinate 22,888 of NZ_JARVWW010000016.1, read as the reverse complement.
TTGCACCAGAAGGTCGGAAACAGGAACGCCTTGTGGATCTCGGCGCCGACGAAGCTCAGCCATTCCTGGAGGCGATAGCGATCGGGATCTCCGAACGCGGGCGCAAGGCCCGCCTCCGGTTTTACATCGGCGATGTATTGCAGGACCGCCGCGCTTTCGGTCAGCCGTTCGCCGTTCTCCAGGACCAGGACCGGCACCGCGCCCTTCGGCGAAACGCCAAGGAAATCGCTGCCGTCGTCCACGACTTTCTTGGTCCAGATATGAGCGAGGTGATAGTGCACATCCAGGCCGGCCTCCATCAGCGCGATGCGGCTGGCGAGTGAGCAGGCCATCGGGAAGAAATAGAGTTGCAGCATCGTCGCGCTCCGTCAGGTCAGCGCTTCGGCTTGCGCGATGATCGCGAAGCGATCCGACAATTCGACCAGTGCGAGCTCGTGAATGGTCCTTGCAGAGAGCGCTCCGCCGCGGCCGTCGGGCAGATCGCGTGTGGCGCAGGCATCGGCTGCGATCGTCGTGCGCAGGCCGAGGTCGAGCGCGGCCCGGGCCGTCGAGCTGACGCACATATGCGTCATGAAGCCCGCCAGCACGATGTTCTTGCGTCCGCTCGTGCCGAGCTGCGCCTGCAGGTCGGTGCCGGCGAAGGCGTTCGGCAGCTCCTTCTCGATCACGAGCTCGTCCGCAAGCGGCGCGAGCTCGGTGACGATGGCGCCGCGATCGGCGGTGCGATCGAACAGGCCGCCGGGCTTGCCGCGATGGGCGATATGGATGATTGCGGATCCGCGTTCGCGCGCCCGCGCCAGCAAGGCGGCCGCCCGCGCGATCGCAGGCCCGGCGCCGGGCAGGGCGAGGGGCCCTGCGAGATATTCGTTCTGGATGTCGATCAGCACGAGCGCGGCGTCGCCGAGACGCGGCGGCGTGAGATCGGCACCGGACAATTCGAGCAGGGTCTTTGGAGCGGTCATACTGGTCAGGCTTCCGTAAGGAGATCAGATGGCGTGACACTAGCGCGGCGGCGGCCTGCCATTGTGCAGGACTATTGCAGCATATGGCTGCAAATTTGCAGGAGCCGGTGACGCCTGCTAGACTCGCCTGCGATGAATTGGGACGATCTGCGCATCATCGCCGCGGTAAGGGACGAGGGCACCTATGCCGGCGCCAGCGCACGGCTGCGCATCGACGAGACTACCGTTGGCCGAAGGCTTGCGCGCATCCAGCGCGATCTCGGCGTGCCGCTGTTCGATGCGGTGGACGGTCTGAGACGGCCGACCCGCCACTGCGAGGCCGTGCTCGAACATGTCAGCGCCATGGCGTCACATGTCGCGGCGATTGACCGGCTCAGTGAAAGCCAGCCCGGGCCGGTCGGCCGCCTGCGTATCGCCTCGACCAATGCGGTCGCCGAGGAACTGCTGGCCCCGCACGCCGGCGCCTTCCTGCGCGATCATCCCGGCCTGTCCCTTCAGTTCCTCACCTCCAGCAGCAACGTCAAATTCTCGCGCTGGCAGGCTGACCTCGCCATTCGCTTGCGCAAGCCGGAGAAGGGCGACTTCACGATCTCCAAGCTCGGCGAGGTCAGGCTGTATTTCTTCGAGCCCACTGAGCGCGCGGGCGGCGATCCGGTCGCCTGTGTCTATCCGGACGAGCTCGACGCTATTCCGGAGCAGCAGTTTCTGCGCGCGAAGCGGCTGAAGAACGTGCGCTGCGTCACCGACAACGTCCGCATCATCCGCACTATGATCCAGTCGCATCAGGTCGTCGGCGTGCTGCCCGAGCACAGCTGCGGGACGCTGCTCGCCGACCGCAGCCTGCGCGCGACGCTTCTGCCGAGGCGCCGCGACGTCTGGCTGCTCGTGCAGAACCACCTCAAGCGCGACCCGGCGACGCGGCTCACCATCGAATGGGTGCGCCACTGCTTCAGGGATTTTGAGCGCGGGTGACTGTCGGCCGGCGCCTGGCGGTGCGTGAACGCGATCCGCGCGCGACGCGACCAAGTTATGGGATTGCGCGCGCGCGAAGGTTGCGTAATCTCGCGACGACCACAGGCTTGATCGGGGCAGGCGCATGACCACTCTCCAGGAAACCATCCACCCGTCGGCGCAATCGCGGGAATGGAAGGCGATCGTCATCCTGATCCTCCTGATCCCGGTGCTGTGGTCGCCGCCGTTCCTGTTTCGCATCTTCCTGTTGCAGCCGTTCAACATCCCGTCCGGCTCGATGAGGCCGACGCTGGTCGTCGGCGACTACGTGTTCGCCGCAAAATATGCCTATGGCTATGGCCGCTATTCGTTTCCTTTCGCGCCGTCATGGATCTCGGGCCGCGTCCTTGCCGCCGAGCCCGGGTATGGCGACGTCGTGGTGTTTCGCACGCCGAAGGACAATTCGGTCGACTATGTCAAGCGTGTGGTCGGGCTGCCCGGTGATCGTATCCAGATGCGGCAGGGCCAGCTCATCCTCAACGATCGCCCGGTGACGCGCGTCGCTCTCGCGAACGTGCCCGGGGGCTCCGCCTGCGGTGTGGATGACGGCGCCAAGATCAAGCGCTGGCGCGAGACGCTGCCGAACGGCGCGAGCTATGTGACATATGACTGCGTCGACAACGGTTATCTCGACAACACCAGCGTCTTCACGGTGCCATCAGGTCATTTCTTCGCGATCGGCGACAACCGCGACAACTCCACCGACAGCCGCATGATGTCCGTGATGGGATTCATCCCGATGGACAATCTCGTCGGCCGCGTGACGCGGATATTCTGGTCACTCGACGAACACGGCGAGCCGCACATGGAGCGTCTGGGGAAGGTGTGGTGAGGCCTCATCATTCCGGGCTCGGCGCTGCGCGCCGCCCCGGAATGACGTGCGGAGACAAACAAAAACCCCGGCATCGCTGCCGGGGTTTCGCATTTGGTGTTTGCCGGAGTGGCTGGATCAGAAGTCCATGCCGCCCATGCCGCCGCCCGGAGGCATCGCGGGGCCGGAGCCGCCCTTCTTGGGCAGCTCGGCGACCATGGCTTCCGTGGTGATCAGCAGGGCCGCAACCGAAGCTGCGTTCTGGATCGCGGTACGGACCACCTTGGTCGGGTCGATGATGCCCTTCTTGACGAGGTCGCCATATTCGCCGGTCTGGGAGTCGAAGCCGTAGGCGTAGGCCTTGTTCTCGAGGACCTTGCCGACGATCACCGAGCCATCTTCACCGGCGTTGATCGCGATCTGGCGAGCGGGAGCCGAGAGCGCCTTGCGCACGATCTCGACGCCGGTCTTCTGGTCGTCGTTCTTGGTGCGCAGGCCCTTGAGCTGCTCGGAAGCACGGAGCAGGGCGACGCCGCCGCCCGGGACGATGCCTTCCTCGACAGCCGCGCGGGTCGCATGCATCGCGTCATCAACGCGATCCTTGCGCTCCTTCACCTCGACTTCGGTCGCGCCGCCGACGCGGATCACCGCGACGCCGCCGGCGAGCTTGGCCAGACGCTCCTGGAGCTTCTCACGGTCGTAGTCCGAGGTGGTCTCCTCGATCTGCGCCTTGATCTGGGCCACGCGCGCCTCGATGTCGGCCTTCTTGCCGGCGCCGTTGACGATCGTGGTGTTCTCCTTGTCGATCATCACCTTCTTGGCGCGACCGAGCATGTTGAGCGTGACGTTCTCGAGCTTGATGCCGAGATCTTCCGAGATGGCCTGGCCGCCGGTCAGGATCGCGATGTCCTGCAGCATGGCCTTGCGGCGATCGCCGAAGCCCGGAGCCTTGACCGCAGCGACCTTCAGGCCGCCACGGAGACGGTTCACGACCAGGGTCGCGAGCGCTTCGCCTTCGACGTCCTCGGCGACGATGACCAGCGGCTTGCCGGTCTGCACCACAGCCTCGAGCAGCGGGAGCAGCTCGTTCAGCGAGGAGAGCTTCTTCTCGTTGATGAGGATGTAGGCGTCGTCCATCTCAACGCGCATCTTGTCGGCGTTGGTGACGAAGTAGGGCGAGATGTAGCCGCGGTCGAACTGCATGCCCTCGACGACGTCGAGCTCGGTCTCGAGCGACTTGGCTTCCTCGACGGTGATGACACCCTCGTTACCGACCTTCTTCATGGCGTCGGAGAGGAACTTGCCGATTTCGGCATCGCCGTTGGCGGAGATGGTGCCGACCTGGGCGATTTCCTCGTTCGAGGTGACCTTCTTGGAGTTCTTGACGAGGTCGGCGACCACGGCTTCCACGGCCAGGTCGATACCACGCTTCAGGTCCATCGGGTTCATGCCGGCGGCTACCGACTTGGCGCCTTCACGAACGATCGCAGCCGCGAGCACGGTTGCGGTGGTGGTGCCGTCGCCGGCCGCGTCAGCGGACTTGGAGGCGACTTCGCGCACCATCTGCGCGCCCATGTTCTCGAACTTGTCGTCGAGCTCGATCTCCTTGGCGACGGTGACGCCGTCCTTGGTGATGCGGGGAGCGCCGAACGACTTGTCGAGGACGACGTTGCGGCCCTTCGGGCCGAGCGTGACCTTCACCGCGTTGGCGAGGATGTCGACGCCGCGCAGCATCTTGTCGCGTGCATCAACGCCGAATTTGACTTCTTTAGCTGCCATGTGGATTTTTCCTTAGGTGTCTAGCTGGGTGGGGAGAGGGGCTGTTAGGCCGCCTTCTTCTTGGAAGCGGGGACGTCGAGGACGCCCATGACATCGCTTTCCTTCATGATCAGCAGATCGACGTTGTCGATCTTGACTTCAGTGCCGGACCACTTGCCGAACAGCACGCGGTCGCCGACCTTCAGATCGATCGGGATCAGCTTGCCGGCTTCGTCGCGACCACCGGGGCCGACAGCGACGATTTCGCCCTGCGAGGGCTTTTCCTTGACGGTGTCGGGAATGATGATGCCGCCAGCGGTCTTCTCTTCTGCGTCGATGCGCTTGACCACGACGCGGTCGTGAAGCGGACGGAATTTCATGCAGTCCTCCTAAGTAATTGTTCAGCTTGATGTTTTCAGGGTGTTGGCAGTCGATGCCCGCGAGTGCCAATGCGGGTGAAGTTCAAATAAGCCAGGATTTTTGCGGGGGCAAGGGCTTCTAGCAGAAAAATCAGCACTCAGAAGCGCTGCCTGCCAGAATTCTTTACCATCGTTAACTGGCCTTGGAGGGCCCTTGGGGGCCGTATTAGCACGGTGCCGCATCTGCTGCTAACGCATTGAATTTCAACAGCTTGTTAAACTTTTGGGCTTGAGATGGATTGTCAGTTTGCGTCACATTTGTCTCATGTGAGCGCATCTCCACCGGGTGGCTCGTAGGGCGCGTACCGGAAAGCCACCTCTTGAATATGCGCTCCTGCAAAGGAGGTTGGCATGGTCTCGCGGGTTGGGGTTGTTTCCGACGATTTCCGGAAACAGGCGCTGGGTTACGGGCTGACGACGGCCGAAATTCTCTATCGGATGCCGGATCATCGCTCGCTGCTCCAGACCTACGTCTGGCAGAATTACGACATGTTTCCGAAATTTCCGGCGCTGACGGATTTCCTGGCGTTCTGGCAGGAGAAGCTCGACGGCCCGCTGCATTCGGTGACGGTCGTGCATTCCAAGCTGATCAAGCCGGCCGAGCTGCGCGCGGTCGACGGCGTGTTCCGGCTGCATTGAAGGCAAGTGCGGTGCTGCAGGGTGGGTTAGCGTCAGCGTAATCCTCCATGCATCAACGATTGCGAAGCGAAGGGGTGGGTTACGCCAAGCGGACTGCGCTTCGCGCAGCCGCGGGGCCAACCCACCCTACGATTTCGCATTCTGTGCTAGCCTCTCCCCATAACAACAACAGGGAGGCCAGCCCATGGCCAAGAAGGCAAAATCGCGCACCGCATCGCAAGCCGCGGTGAAGAAGCGGAGCGGAGCCAAGGCCGCGCCCCGATTATCGGCGCGCAAGGCGGTGAAAGCCAAGGCGGTGAGAGCGAAGGCGCGCACTGTCACTCCGAAAAAGCCCGCGCGTCCCAAGCAGCGCATCGCCATCAGTCATCATCGCGAAGAGGATTTCAAAGCCGACGGCCTGCGCGCCTACGCAAAATACCGCGACCTCGGCATCGCCGCTGCAAGCCACGGCCTCGCGCAGGCGCATGTGATCCGCCTGCAAGGCCCCTGCAATCCGGACGAGGTGTCGAAGCTGCACTTCCACGACGTCGAATTCCAGATGGTCTACGTGCTCAAGGGCTGGGTGAAGACCTACATGGACGGCGAGGGTGAGACGCTGATGAAAGAGGGCAGCGCCTGGACCCAGCCGCCGAAGATCAAGCACATGATTTTGGATTACTCGGACGACGTCGAGCTGCTGGAGGTGATCCTGCCGGCGGAGTTCAAGACGGTGGAGTTGAAGGCGTAGGCTCTTTCGTCGTCATTGCGAAGGAGCTCTTGCGACGAAGCAATCGAGAGCGCTTCTCACGCGCGGCCTTCGATCGCCTCGCAGCTTCAAGAGGTCGGCTCATTGAGACAGAGATCAGGCGCAGCTGTCGCAGTAGCGCTTCCACATCGCGCGATAGGCGCCGTCCACCGCTTGCACGTATGAGACGGGGTTGCCGGCGGCCGCAGCCCTGATCTGTTCGGGCAGTTCGCGGCGCAACGTCGCGAGATCGCCGATCTGCGTCCCACGGCTCGCTGCGATTTCGACATACGCGTCATCGCTGTCGGCGACCCAGTCCGGCAGGCCAAGCGCGGTGAGGATGGAGCCGGCAGCACGGCTAGGCAGGCTGTTACCGAGCTTCGCGACCACCGGCACGCCCATCTGCAAGGCTTCCCATGTGCTGACGCCGCCATTCTGCGGGAACGGGTCGAGGCCAATATCGACGCGATTGAACGATGCCAGATGTTCGCCGCGCGAGGTGGCCCCGAGCAGATCGACGCGTTCGGCCGGCAACCGGCAAGCTGCAAACCGCGCCAGCAGATTGTCGCGGACCAGCTGAGCGTCCAGCGCAGTATCCTTGATCAGCAGTCGCGAACCCGGCACCCGCTCGAGAATCCTGGACCAGACCTCCACCGCCTCGTTCGAAATCTTGCTGATACGGTTGAAGACACCGAATGTGATGAAGCCGTTCGCAATCGCCGGCGTTGGCGCCCGCGCAATCCCGGCCGGCAGCGGCGCTAACGTCACAAAGCACGGCAGGTCGACGATGGTCTCCGCAAACAGATGCCGAACCGCGACAGGAATCGCGACCGGGTCCGAGAACAGATAATCGATCGTTGGCAGCCCGGTGCCGGTACCGTGGCCCCAGCCGTGCACCTGGACCGGTGCCGGCTTGCGCGCAAACACGCCGAGGCGGTTTCCGCTGGTATGGCCGGACAGATCGATCAGGATATCGACGCCATCGGCGCGGATCTGTGCGGCGAGGCGATCGTCGGACCATTGCGAGGCGTCGCGCCAGCGATCGGCCATCCCTTGAAATTCGCTGGTCGTCGCATCCGTTTTCGACGAACAAGAGTAGCACACGATCTCGAACTGTGCCCGATCATGGTGCTGCAGGACCGGCTTGAAAATGAACGCCGCCGAATGTGTGTGAAAATCCGACGAGACATAACCCAGCACCAGACGGCGATCCGGATCGCGGCTGTTATCATGCGGTCCCGCCGCTGCTGAAGCGATCTTCGCACCGATCTGCTCCCACCATACATGCCGCGCTTGCTGATGCTGCGCAACGCTGGCGTCCGCCATAAAATCGAGGGTGAATATCTTGCTGGAGATCGTGCTCTGGTCAGGCTGGATGTCGAGAGCTCTGTCGAAACTGGCGAGGGCTTCGTCGACCCGGCCAAGTGCCGCGAGACATTGGCCGAGCAGGCTGTGGGCATGAGAGAAGCCGGGATCGGTCGCGAGAGCCTTCTCGCAATCGGACAATGCTTCGGCAACTCGCCGGGTCAGGAGCAAGATGCTGGCCCGCCAGAGCCACCCATTCGCGTCGTCGGGTGCCAGCGCGATTGCCCGATTGCAATCCGCCATGGCTTCGTCAAATCGCTGAAGTTCCCGCAATGCAACGGCGCGGGTCGACAGTGCCGAGGCATAGTCAGGCTTGATCGATAGCGCGCGGTTTAGGCTTGCGATAGCCTCGTCATAGGCGCGCAGACGGCAGAGCGCCCAACCCCGGCCGTTATGGGCTTCGGAAAGTTTTCCGTCGATTGCGAGCGCCTTGTCGTAGCTCTCGAGCGCTTCTTGGTAAAGTTCAAGGGCCGCGCTCGCGTTACCGAGATTGGACAGGGCCAAGGCGTAGTTGGGGCGCAAGGCGAGGGCCTTTCGATAGCTCTCGCGGGCCTCATTGTGACGTTCTAGCCCGTTCAGTGCGACGCCCAGGCTCATATGAGCTTCGGCAGATCGCGGATCCACGGCAACCGCTCGGCTCAGCAGAACTTGGGCTTGCTGATAGTTTTTGGCGTCAGACTCCAAAGCGCCCAGCAAATGAAGCGCGATGAATTGGTTGGGCGCGAGCTCCAGGAGTTCGCGATAGGCCGCCTTTGCCTCGCGGAGAAGTCCTGCCTTGTGCAGTTGGAGGGCGCGCGCGAGCAACGGCCCCACCTCGGCTTTTTGCCGTTTCTGAAGCCGGGCATTTTGAAATGCACGCTGGCCGACGCTGTCGCTCATGAATCAATTCCACCCGAATCTCCGGGCGAGATTAACATGGAAGGATTGTCCGGATTGCGCTGCGGTTCATCCGGGCGACGAGGGCGCCAGCCTCACGCAAGCCTCACGTCAACACCCCACCACCGCTCCCATCAAACACGTCGTCAGCGTCCCCGACACGATCGACTTCGGCCCGGGCGCGTTGATTTCCTCGCGGCGGATCGGCCCACTACCGCTCGAGATAGCCCAATTCCGCGCTCATGACCTTGCGAGCATATTCGCTGAAGGCATCGATCAACCGGCCGCGCGCGGCATAAGGTGGATAGAGCAGTGCGATCGTAACGGGGACAGCCGGGTTGAAGGGGCGCGTGATCAGAGCCGCGCCAGAGCTTTCGTCATGCGCGGCAATCGGGTTGATAATGCTGATGCCGAGGCCCGCCGCGACCAAGGCACAGACCGATGCGCCCAGATCGGTCTCCGCAACAATGCGGCGCGTGACGCCCGCCTGCGCGAAGATCGTATCGATGCGATCGTAGAGTGGACTCCCCGTGGCGAAGGAGATGAAGGCCTCGTCGGCGAAATCGGCAGGGCGCAGCGTCTTCTTCTGCGCAAGACGATGCGCCTTCGGCATGATCGCGACGCAACGGGTCTTGAGCACCGGCTCGACATGCACCCCCGCAACCTCGCCGTAGAGCATTGCCAATCCGGTGTCGCAAAGCCCGGAACTGACCCAGTCGTGCACGGCGCTCGCCGTGCCGGATCGGATCGAGATCATCACGTGTGGATAGTCCACCTTGAAGCGTGCCGCGATGCGTGTCAGCAGGCCGCCGGCCAGGCGCGGCATCGCCGCAACGCTTAACCGACCCATACCGAACGAGCGGATGCTGGCTGCGCTGGCCTCCAGTCCCGCCAAGCCGATGAAAGTCTTCTCGACCTCCTGGAAAAAGCGCGATCCGTCCACCGTCGGGCGGAGGCGGCCGCCACTGCGATCGAACAGCGGGAATTGTGTGATCGCTTCCAGCTGTCCGATCAGGCGGCTGATCTGGGGCTGCGAGGTATGCATGCGCTGAGCCGCCTGCGTCATCGATCCCGTCACGAAGACCGCCCGAAAAGCCTCCACATGCTTCAGGCCCATGCGTCTGGTTGCCATATCAAATCCGTATAGGAGAGTATGAAACTGGAATTTCATCAGATCGAGCTTTTGGACGATAGTCTAGAGCATGAAGCCGTTCGCACGGAGCGGCCCTGTCGTTGCTCACCCACCGTGGACGGCGTCACGGACATTCGCGAAAAAAAGGGGACGACATGAAAGCGACAACGATCAAGGCACTCGCCACGGCGACCGTCGCTGTAGTTCTTCTTTCCAGCGAGGCCATGGCCCAAGGTGCGAGCAGGCTGGACAAGATCCGTGAGACCGGCTCGATCACATTGGGGTACCCCGAGACCTCGGTGCCCTTCGCCTATCTCGACGGTAACCAGAAGCCGGTCGGTTACACCGTGGAAATCTGTGAACAGGTGGTGCAGGCGATCAAGACGGCCCTCAAGCTCCCCAAGCTCGAGATTCGCTATAACCCCATAACTTCGGCGACACGTATTCAGCTGCTCGCCAACGGTACGATCGATCTCGAATGCGGCAACACGACCAATAATGTCGAGCGGCATAAACTCGTTGCCTTTGCTCCCACCACCTTCGTTGCGCAGGTCGTCCTCGTCGCGCGCAAGGATGGCGGGGTCGATGTCAACGACCCGGCTTCCTTTCGCGGCAAGGCCATCGCCGCCCAAGCCGGCGGCCAGACTTTCAAGGTGATTACGCTGATCAACGCCAAGGACAATCTCGGCATCACGGTGGTGCCGGCCAAGGACACCGCCGAGACCTTCTTGTTGGTGTCGACGGGCCGGGTGGCCGGCACCGCCAACGATGACGGTCTCGCCTTTGCCACGGTCGCCTCGTCCAGAACGCCGGATGCATTCCTGATCGGTAGCAAGAGTCTCGAGACGGCGCCCTATGGCATCGTCCAACCCAAGGATGATCCTTCTTTCAAGAAGATGGTCGACGATGCCGTGATCGACCTGATGAAGAGCGGGCAGATTGCGGCGCTCTACGACAAATATTTCAATTCACCAATCCCACCGCATGGCCTCAACCTGAAATTTCCGATGAGCGCCGCCCTCAAGCGGGCGCTGGCCAACCCGACCGATTCCGGCGACCCGGCAGTCTACGAATGACGCGACAAGCGCTCTAGAGGTCTCGCAATGGCACATCAACACGACACGAGTCCGGCGGGCGCCGGGTTGCCACCCATCGACCTGCGCAGCGATACTGTCACCAAGCCGACCGAGGCGATGTATGCCCGCATGGCCTCTGCGCCGCTCGGCGATGACGGGCTCGACGGTGACCCGACGGTGCAGGAGCTGGAGGCCGTCGCAGCTGCGGCGTTGGGCAAGGACGCCGGCCTGTTTGTGCCGAGCTGCACCATGGCTAATCTGCTGGCGACGCTGGCGCAGTCGCAGCGCAGCGAACAGATCGTGCTGGAATCGAATGCCCATATGTACACCTCGGAACGAGGGGCGGCGACGTTTACGGGGCAGTTCTACCTCGCAATTGCCGGCACCGCCGGCGCAATGGACCTGAATTTGCTGGAGGACGCCCTGCAGGGCGAAGGGCTCAAGCTCGGGACCGCTCTCGTCGCAATGGAAACCTCGCACAACAACGCGAGCGGCGCCGTATTGCCGCTGGATCATATGCAGGCCGTGCACGCCATGGCCTCGGCCCGCGGTGTCCCGGTGCATCTCGACGGCGCGCGGCTGTTCAACGCCGCCGTCGCCCTTGAAACGGCGCCGGCCGAGGTTGCGAGACATTGCGACACGGTTTCTCTGTGTCTGTCGAAGGGCCTGAGCGCACCCGCCGGTGCCGTGCTCGCCGGGCCGCGCGCGGTGATCGACAGCAGCCGCAGGTTTCGCCGCATGCTGGGAGGCACGCAGCGCCAGATCGGCGTCCTGGCCGCGGCCGGCCTGGAGGCGGTTCAGGTCATGGGGACGCGTTTGGCGGAGGATCACCGACGTGCGCGAGCCCTGAGTGATGCGTTGAACGGGATGCATCCAAAGATCAGCGCGACAATCCCGCAGACGAATATCGTGCAGGTTGATGTCTCTCTCTCCGGGCGCGACAGCGCCGTGTGGTCGGGGGCTCTGGAGAGGGAGGGCCTGAGGGCGAGGCCCTGGGGCAGGCATCGATTGCGCTGCGTGACCCATCGCCATATCGATGATGCGGATGTTGATCGCGCGGTCATGGTATTTCGTGCCGTGGCTGGAGCTTTGGCTTAGAGAGCGCTTAGCTCAGCACTCCCACGATCAGCGGATCGTTAGAAGGCGCCCGATCCGTGAAACCGGGCAGTTACCAATCGGATGGTTTCAGCCGTCCCGCAGGGCGGGCGGTAACCAGTCGAAAATACCTCTCGCGTCAACTCAAGGCTGTGAAAATGCGGGAAATGTTTTCATGGCGACCAACACTTTTGGCCGACGCGGCGTCGTGGCGCCAGCCCCGAGAGCATCGCTTCAACCACCCGTCGCCGCGCCGATCGCACCTCGGCCCTTGTCCAGCGAGGGCACGCTTTTTGGCGACAACAAGCTTCTGGCCGATATCCCATTCCTCACCATTGGCCTGATTTTCGGCTTGCTCTTGATCTACGCTCTGCAACGCAGTCTGGCCATCGACATTGCGCGGGACGGCTCACTTGATGTCCGTTCGCTGATCGCTCAGGGCGCGTCCGGCTACGATCTGGTCGTTGGAAGGAGTGAGTGGTGGCGGATCGGCCTTGCACCGCTTCTGCATGGTAGCCAGTGGCATCTCATAGGCAACTGCGTTGCGCTGCTCATCGTCGGCGTCAGGCTGGAGAGTCTGATTGGTCGTGGCTGGTTTTCTCTGATCTTTGTCGCCAGTGCAGTGGCCGGAGAGGCCGGCTCACTCCTGGGCAATGACCCCGGCACGGTGAGCGTCGGCGCGTCCGGCGCCATTACCGGGCTCATCGCCGCGCTGTTCGTCGCGAGCTTCGATCCCGAAGCGGACGCCGATCAAACAATGTCGAGACTGAAGACGTCGCTCTTCTTCGGTGTTCCCGCACTGCTGCCGCTGGCCTTCGGAGCCTCCGGCAATGTCAACTATTTTGCCCATGCAGGTGGTGCGCTGGCCGGCGGCGCGCTTGCCATCATGCCGTGGCTCGCCTTCTGGTCATATGACAGCCTGCCGCGGAGCGCCGGCACGGTGTTGCTCGCAGGATTGGTCGGATCTCTGATCTGCGCCGGCTTCGCCGTCGCTCATTATTCATCCTACATGGCGGATGCCGTGCAGTATATCCGCGCGTCGGAAGCGCCGGCGAATGCTGAAGAGATGGCCAGCCGGTCTCTCGATCTCGTCACCCGCTTTCCGAAAGACCCGCGGGCTCATCTGTTCCGTGCGATCTTCTTCCTGGAAAAAGCGAGCCTCAATGCCGCCGAGGCGGAAGCGCGAACCGCCATGTCGCTCGCCGCTTCGGATGTGGCGGGTGGGACGGCGCGCACCGGGGCGCAGGGCTTGATGGCGGTGTTGCTGTGGGCGCAGGGACGAAACAGCGAGGCGAAGGCCATGGCGGTCGAGCCGTGCCGTGCCAAAATGGCTGAGGTGCGTCGCATATTGCAGAAGCAGAAGTTGTGCGGTCGACCGGAGTGACCGGCGGATAGAGCTAGCTCAACACCCCGACGATCGCCCCCATCAAACACGTCGTCAGCGTCCCCGACACGATCGACTTCAGCCCGAGCGCGTTGATCTCCTCGCGCCGTTCCGGCGCCATCACCCCGAGGCCGCCGATCATGATGCCGAGGCTGGCGAAATTGGCGAACCCGCACATCGCATAGAGCATGATCAGGCGCGAGCGCGGATCGAGCACGTCGCCCGGCAGCTTTGAGAAGTCGACATAGGCGATCAACTCGTTGAGCACGGTTTTCGTGCCCATCAGGCTGCCGGCCGTCACCGCCTGATCCCATGGCAGCCCCATCAGCCAGCACACCGGCGCCATCACCAGTCCCAGCAGACGCTGCAACGAGATCGCGGCGCCGCCGATGTTCGGGAGCAGGCCGAGGATGGCGTTGACGAGATAGACCAGCGCCACCAGCACCAGCAGCATCGCGACGATGTTGATCAGCAGCTCGATCCCTGCGCCGGTGCCTTTCACGATCGCGTCCATCGTGCTGGAGACCTCCATCTCGGGATCCTCAAGCGCACCGCCAGTGCGCTTGTCTGAGGTCTCCGGCACCATGATCAGGCTGACGAGGATCGCCGCCGGCGCGCCCAGCACCGAGGCAATGACGAAATGCGCGGCGGCGTCAGGAATGAGCGGAGCAAGGAGCGTCGCGTAGAGCACAAGTACCGTGCCGGCGATGCCGGCCATGCCGCCGGTCATCACCAGAAACAATTCGCTGCGGGTCATCTGGTTGAGATACGGCCGCACGAACAGCGGCGCCTCGACCATGCCGAGGAAGATGTTGGCGGCGGTCGAGAGCCCGACCGCGCCACCGACGCCGAGCGTCCGCTCCAGCAGCCAGGCCATGCCGCGCACGACCGGCGGCAGCACGCGCCAGTAGAACAGCAGCGTGGTCAGCACGCTCATGACCAGCACGATCGGCAGCGCCTGGAACGCCAGGATGAAATCGGCGCCCGGCACTTTCAGATCGAAGGGCAGGGTGCCGCCGCCGATATAGCCGAACACGAAGGAGGAGCCGGCGCGCGAGGCCGCCGAGATCGCGCCGACCGCGTCGTTGATGGCGCCGAAAGCGCGCGCGACGATCGGCACTTTCAAGAGCACGATGGCGGTGACAAAAGTCGCGACGAGGCCGATCGCAGCCTGCCGCAATGAGACGGCGCGCCGATTCTCCGCCAGTGCGAAGGCGAGCAGCAGCAATGCGAAAATGCCGAGTACCGATTGCAGCCGCAGCATGATGTCCCCAAACCCCGATGATTATGGCCGCGCGTGCGTTGCAAATGCAATGCCGGGAGATTGTCGGAGCGTCCCGCTGTTGACAAGCAGGTCCGCGTCAGCCACGCGGAGCACGTCCACATCAGGAGCTGGATAGTCCGAGCGTGACCGAAGAGGCGATGCCAGAGCAGCCAGTTTCAGCGAATCGGTCGGTGAGCGCCCGCGCGCTCCTCTCCCACCGCGCCTTCCTGTTCTTCCTGCTCTCGCGCAGCCTGTCGCGCTTTTCCAGCCAGATCGCGGCGGTCGCGATCGGCTGGCAGATCTACGATCTCACCGGCTCGGCCTTCGACCTCGGCATGGTCGGCCTCGTGCAGTTCTTGCCGACGGCGCTCCTCGTGTTCGTCGCCGGCCACGCCGCCGACCGCTACGAGCGCAAGCGCGTGGTGCAGCTCTGCCAGCTCATGGAAGCCGCGACCGCGCTCTATCTCGCTGTCAGTACCTATCTCGGCGCAGTCAGCGAAGTGCAGATTTTCGTCGCGACCTTCGTGCTCGGCATTGCCGGCGCGTTCGAGAGCCCGACCACCGCGGCGCTGCTGCCGCTGATCGCGCCGCAGGGATCGCTCCAGCGCGCCACCGCCGTCTCCAGCGGCGCGGCGCAGGTCGCGACCATCACGGGGCCCGCGCTCGGCGGTTTGGCCTACGCGATCGCGCCGCATCTCGCCTATGCCGTGATGGTGCTGTTCTGGATTCTTGGGATGATCCTGACCGGCTTCATCCGGCCGCGCCCGCAGGCGGTCGCCAAGGAGGGGACGAACTCGGACAACATCTTTGCCGGCGCCCGCTTCATCCGCGGCAATCCGGCGATCCTCGGCACCATCTCGCTCGACCTGTTCGCGGTGCTGTTCGGCGGCGTCACCGCGCTGCTGCCGATCTATGCCCGCGACATCCTCCAGACCGGTCCGATGGGGCTCGGGATCTTGCGCGCCGCGCCCGCCGTCGGCGCACTGGCGATGACCATGGTGCTGGCGCGTCACGCCATCTCGCGCCATGTGGGCCTGCGCATGTTTCAGGCCGTGATCGTGTTCGGGGTTGCAACGATCGTGTTCGCGCTGTCGTCCTGGATATGGCTGTCGGTGCTCGCGCTCGCGATCCTCGGTGCCGCCGATACGATCAGCGTCGTGATCCGCTTCTCGCTGGTGCAGCTCGCGACTCCCGACGAGATGCGTGGCCGGGTCGGTGCGGTGAACTTCCTCTTCATCAATGCCTCGAACCAGCTCGGCCAGTTCGAGAGCGGGGTCGCGGCCGCACTGTTCGGCGCGATGCCCGCCGCCGTGCTCGGCGGCGTCTGCACGGTCGCGGTCGCGCTGCTGTGGATGAAGCTGTTCCCAAGCCTGCGGCAGGTGGAGAGCCTGGAGTAGGGCGGGAGCTCTCTCCCGCGTCATTGCGAGGAACGAAGCGACGAAACAATCCAGACTGTTTCCGCGGAGGGATACTGGATTGCTTCGCTTCGCTCGCAATGACGACTGCGGTAATAGCGCAGATGAATCAATGGGGCGCCGCCACGCGCCTACTGTGCATGGGGTTGTTTTCGAGTTTTTAGTTAGCCCCGTCCCACGAACGGCATCTTGCTGGCCATCACCGTCATGGTCAGCACGTTGGCATCGAGCGGCAGGCCGGCCATGTAGGCGACGGCATCGCCGACCGCCTTCGCATCCATGCGTGGCTCCTGCTTGGTGGTGCCGTCGGGCTGAAGCACGCCGGGGCCGTTGACCATGCGGTCGGTCATGGGCGTCGCGGCATTGCCGATATCGACCTGGCCGACCGCGATGTCGTACATGCGGCCGTCGAGGTTCGAGGCCTTGGTGAGGCCCGTGATGGCGTGTTTGGTCGAGGTATAGGCCGCCGAGAACGGCCGCGGCGCATGCGCCGAGATCGAGCCGTTGTTGATGATGCGGCCGCCGCGCGGGGTCTGGTCCTTCATGATGCGGAAGGCATGCTGGGTGCACAGGAACGGGCCGGTGAGGTTGGTGTTCACCACCGCCTGCCACTGCTCGAGGCTGAGATCCTCGAAGTTCACGGCCGGCGCGCCCATGCCGGCATTGTTGAAGAGCACGTCGAGGCGGCCATAGGTGTCCTTCACCTTGGCAAACAGCGCGGCGATCGAGTCCGGCTTGGTCATGTCGGCGGTGACGCAGAGGCTTTGTCCCGCGGGGCCGAGCTTGGCGGTCTCCTCGAGCATGTCGAGCCGGCGCCCGACGAGCACAACGGTGAAGCCGGTGTTCATCAGCGCCAGCGACGCCGCGCGCCCGACTCCGGTGCCGGCGCCCGTCACCACTGCGATCTTCTTCGCTTCACTCATCGTTTCCTGCCTTTTCTCTTAAGTTGTCAGGTTTTGGGTTCTTTTTCGTTCTTGTAGGGCGGCCGCGGGATGTTCTGATGCGCGGCGCGCAAGGCCGCCGACCAGCGCGAGCGCAAATCGTGGAAATAGGGCTCGCCCGCCTCGATGCGGTGGTTGAGATCGGCCTCGCAGGCGTCGGCACGCACCACCAGTACGTCGATCGGCAGGCCGACGCCGAGGTTCGAGCGCATGGTCGAGTCCATCGAGATCAGGCCGGTCTTGAGCGCTTCGTAGAGCTCGACGTCGTAATGCATGGCGCGGTCGAGCACCGGCTTGCCGTATTTGTGCTCGCCGATCTGCAAATAGGGCGTGTCGGTGGTGCACTCGATGAAGTTACCCGCCGTGTAGACCATGAACAGGCGCATGCGTGCGCCCTTGATCTGGCCGCCGAACAGGAAGGAGACGTCGAACGACACGTCCTCTGATTTCAGCGCCGGCCCTTCGGTCGTGTGCACGGCCCGGATCGCCCGGCCGATGCGCTGGGCGGCCTGGAACATGGTCGGCGCGTTCATCAGCGTCTCGATCTCGCCCGTGTTGGGGTCTTCGAGGCCCTCAGTCAGCGTGGAGAGCACCGACTGGCTGATCGCGAGGTTGCCGGCGCTGGCGATCGCCATGATGCGGTCGCCGGGATTGGAGAAGATGTGGAGCTTGCGGAAGGTCGAGACGTTGTCGAGGCCGGCATTGGTGCGGGTGTCGGCGATCATCACCAGACCGTCCCGAACCAGGATTCCGCAACAATAGGTCATTTCCAGTCCCCGAACGTGTTTGCGCGGAATTACTAGCCAATTTCAAGGGCCGCTCCAACCCCCGATTCCCGCGGGGCGGCCGGCCGAAAGCTGTCCGCGGGTGGGGGGCGTGCGTGGCGCGGTTCAGCTCTGCCGCTGGGACTGCGACTGCGACTGGCCGCCGCGGCCGGCCTGCTCGACCTTCACGGCCACCGCCAGCGTCTCCGCGCCGCCGCCATAGCGGGTGCCGCGCACGGGGGCTGCGCCGAGATAATCGAGCCCGATCGCGACGCGGACATGGGCGTCGGTGGCGCAGATGCTGTTGGCGGGATCGAAGCCGACCCAGCCCAGACCGTCGACGTAGGCTTCCGCCCAGGCGTGGCCGGCGTCCTGATGCACAGTGCCGTCCGAGCGCAGGAAGTGGCCGGAGACGAAGCGCGCCGGCACGCCGCCGCTGCGCGCACAGGCGATGAAAATATGCGCGTAGTCCTGGCAGACGCCGCGCTTGAGCGTGAACGCCTCGGCCGCCGATGTGCCGCTGTTGGTCGGGTCCTCGTCGAAGGTCATGTGATCGCCGATCTCGCTCATCAGCGTGTGCAGGAAGCCGAGGGTGTCGCTCTCGGCCTCGCTGCGCAGCTGGCGCGCGACCGCATTCATCGCCGGATTGACGCCAGTGAGGTCCGTGGCGCGCAAAAACATGCCGGCCGGAAAGCGCTCATCGGCGCCGCGGAGAACGCCGCCGGTGTCGTGGGTCTCGATCAGGCCCTCGGCAGTGATCTTGATGTCGCCGACGGGTCCGCAGGACAGCACATGGGTGACGTTGCCGAACGCGTCCTCATGGGTGTCGAGCTTGGTGTCGGTCGAAACGTCGATCTGCCATTCCGCCACATATTGCCCGTCATGGCTGCACGGCGTCATGCGCAGGATCTGGATGACGCTGGTCGCCTGCGGCTCGTAGCGATAGGTCGTGGTGTGGAGGATTCGCAGGCGCATGGTGTTTTGATTCCGTCGTTCCCGGGCGGCTGGAAGAGCCGACCCCGGAATCTCGCGATTCCGGGTCTGGTCCTTCGGACCATCCCGGAATGACTACGTGTATCAGATCAAATACTGCTTCGTGATGATTTCGCCCAGCCTGGAATTATCAGCGATGAATTCCTGAATGAATTCATGCACGCCGTGCTGAAAGATGTCGTTCATATTGCTGTGTTCGAGCCGGTTGCGGATGCCGCGGGCGTGGCGCTGGGCCGGGCCCTGGCGGCCATAGGCGACGCCGACCTGGTCGAGGTTGCGCACGAGATTGCCGTAGCAGCTTGCGAGCGAGCGCGGCAGCGTGTCGTTGAGGATGAGCAAATCCGCGATCAGCCATGGCTTCAGCGTCTCGCGATAGACCCAGTGATAGGCCGTCAGCGCCGAGACCGAGCGCAGGATCGAGGTCCACTGATAGAAATCGAGGGGGCCGCCGACATGCTCCTCTTCGGGCAGCAACACATGGTACTTCACGTCGAGAATGCGCGCGGTGTTGTCGGCGCGCTCCAGATGCAGGCCCATCCGCGAGAACCAATAGGCGTCGTTGCGCAGCATGGTCCGGTAGGCCGAACCGTCGAAACGCAGCGAGGTCTCCTGCACGAAGCGCAGGAATTTGGCGAGGTCCTCGCGCGTGGAGGTCCCTCTGCTCCAGACCTCCTGCAATTCGATCCAGGCCGAGTTGATGGTGTCCCACATCTCGCTGGTCAGTGCGGTGCGCACCGAGCGCGAGTTCAGCCGCGCCGCTTCGATGCAGTTTCTGATCGAGGACGGGTTGTCCGCCGAGAACGAGAGGTAGTCGACGACGTTGCGCTCGTTGGCTTCTTCATACTGCTGATAGAAGCTCGCGGCGACGCCTGCGGTCAGCAGCGCCGAGTCCCATTCGTTGGTCTTGCCGATATAAGCGGCGGGAAGTGCGGTGACGCGCAGCGTCGCATCGATCGTGCGCGCGAGATATTCGGCCCGTTCGACGTAGCGGGCGAGCCAGTAGAGGTTTTCGGCGGTGCGCGACAGCATCTCTCTACTCGTCCAAAATCCAGGTATCTTTGGTGCCGCCGCCCTGGCTCGAGTTCACCACCAGGGAGCCTTCCTTCAGCGCGACGCGTGTCAGTCCGCCCGGCACGATGGTGGTGTGCTTGCTGCCGGTCAGAACGAAGGGCCGCAAGTCGACGTGGCGCGGCGCGAGGCCGCTTGCGGTGCATGTCGGGCAGGTCGATAGCGCCAGCGTCGGCTGCGCGATAAAGCCTTCCGGCTCGCGCTTGAGCTTTTCGCGGAACGCTTCGATGGTCGCCTTGGTCGCTGCGGGGCCGATCAGCATGCCGTAACCGCCGGAGCCGTGCACCTCCTTGACGACGAGTTCGCCGAGATTGTCGAGCACGTAAGCCAGATCCTTCGGCTCGCGGCAGCGCCAGGTCTGCACGTTCTTCAGGATCGGCTCCTCGCCGAGGTAGAATTTCACGACCTCCGGCATGTACGAATAGATCGCCTTGTCATCGGCGATGCCGGTGCCGACCGCGTTGGCGAGCGTGATGTTGCCGGCCGCATAGGCCGACATCAGCCCGGGCACGCCGAGCGCTGAGTCGGGACGGAAGGTGAGGGGATCGAGGAAGTCGTCGTCGACACGGCGATAGATGACGTCGACCCGCTTCACCCCCTCGGTCGTACGCATGAACACTTCGTTGTTCTTGACGATGAGGTCGCGGCCCTCAACCAGTTCGATGCCGAGCTTGTCGGCAAGGAAAGAGTGCTCGTAATAGGCGGAGTTGTAGACGCCGGGCGTGAGCAGGGCGACCGTCGGTTCGCCTGAGGCACTGTTCGGCGCGACCGAGCGAAGAGCGGAGAGCAGTTCGTCCGGATAGCGCTCGACCGGCGCCACCCTGTGGCGGGCGAACAGATCCGGAAACAGCCGCATCATGATCTCGCGGTTTTCCAGCATGTAGGACACGCCGGACGGCGTGCGCGCATTGTCTTCCAGTACGATGAAGTCCTCGGCGTCGACCCGGATGATGTCGATGCCGGCGATGTGCACGTAGACGTCGTGCGGCACCTGCTGGCCGTTCATCTCGGGGCGGAAGACCGGGTTCTGAAAGATGAGGTCGTCGGGCACGATCCCGGCGCGCAGGATGTCGCGGCCGTGATAGATGTCGCGCAGGAACATGTTGAGCGCGCGCACGCGCTGCTTCAGGCCCTTCTCCAGCAGCGCCCATTCCTTGCCGGACATGATCCGCGGGATCACGTCGAAGGGGATCAGGCGTTCGGTGGACTCGGAATCGCCGTAGACGGCAAAGGTGATGCCGATGCGGCGGAACAGAAGCTCGGCCTCCTGACGGCGATATTCGAGCGCCTCGGGAGGCGTCTCCTTGAGCCAGCGCGCCAGCTCCTGATAGGCAGGGCGAAGGTCCCCACCGGGAATGTTCATTTCATCAAACGCGACTGCCATAGATCCCGACTTGTCTCCGCAAGGCGTTGCGCCATTCGACAGGTCGCCAGGCCCTGGTGAAGACCGCAACGTCCTGGCCATGCGGCAAGAGTGCATGACTTTCGTGTGGTAGCAAGGGCCGGGCCAGCGCGATAAGCATGGGGAGAGGACATTTGCCGGGGATGGCCGGCGGCTTGCCTGAAAAAATGGCTGAGGACTGCTTATTTCGGCAGCAAAAGCGCGTGACTTCAACGCGTTACCTCGGCAAAGTCGGGCCGACAGGTGAGGGACTTGAGGTATGAGCGAGATCGTCACGGCGGGCATTCTGGTTATTGGGGACGAGATCCTGTCCGGCCGGACCAAGGACAAGAATATCGGCTTCATCGCCGAATACCTGACCAATATCGGCATCGACCTGAAGGAGGTCCGGGTCGTCTCCGACGATGAGCCCGACATCATTGCCGCGTTGGATGCACTGCGGCATCGCTACACCTATGTCTTCACCACCGGCGGCATCGGCCCGACCCATGACGACATCACCGCCGACAGCGTCGCCAAGGCGTTCGGCGTCGGCATCGACCATCATCCGGAGGTGGTCGCTCGTTTCCGCGAGCGCTGGAGCGAGCAGGACCTCAACGAGGCCCGCCTGCGCATGGCCCGCATTCCCGACGGTGCCGAGTTGATCCAGAGCGCGACCATCCTCGCCCCCGGCTTCAAGATCGGCAATGTCATCGTGATGGCCGGCGTGCCCTCGATCATGCAGGCGATGATGGACATCGTCTCGCCCAAGCTGAAATCGGGCGTGCGCATGCTCTCCGAATCGGTCCGCGCCAATGCGCGGGAAGGCGACATCGGCAGCCCGCTGCGGGTGATCGCCGCCGAACATCCCGACACCATCATCGGCAGCTATCCCTTCATGGACGAAGACCAGAAGCCGAACACCAATCTGGTGGTGCGCTCGCGCGATGCGGACAAGCTGGCGGCAGCGATGGTGGCGGTGAAGGAAATGCTGGCGGGATTGAACATCAGCCGGTAGCAGGGAAGCTGCCGGCAGGCGAATGGCAGGAGAGGATAATGGCTGGTGAAGCACCGGAACTAAGTGCGCAAGAACGGGCGGGCCGGCCCTTTCCGGTGTCGTGGGACCAGTTCCACCGGGATTGCCGGGCGCTGACCTGGCGGCTCAACGAGGTTGGCCCGTTTCATGCGGTGATCGCGATCACCCGCGGTGGCCTGGTGCCGGCCGCGATCGTGGCGCGCGAGCTGGGCGTGCGCGTGATCGACACGGTCTGCATCGCCAGCTATGAGCACGACAAGCAGGGCGAGCTCCAGGTCCTGAAGGGCATTTCAGAAATGGCGATGAAGCTCGGCGGCGGCACCGGCAAGGGGCTTCTGATCGTCGACGACCTCGTCGACACCGGCAAGACCGGCAAGCTGGTGCGAGAGATGCTGCCGGATGCGCATTTCGCCACTGTCTATGCCAAGCCGAAGGGACGCCCGCTGGTTGATACCTTCATCACCGAGGTGTCGCAGGACACCTGGATCTTCTTCCCCTGGGACACTGCGCTGACCTACCTCCCGCCGCTCCGCGACGGCGCGGCGTGATCCTTCTTCACCTCGCCCCGCTTGCGGGGAGAGGTCGGCGCGAAGCGCCGGGTGAGGGGGAGCTTCCGCGAGTCCGTCTCTCACCTTATTTGTCGAGACAGCCCCTCACCCCAACCCTCATCTGCGCTAGGTTAGTCGTGCGCGGAGATTGTCGTGTTGTTTTTGGCGCCGTCGCGGTGGTTCGCAGAGGTGGCGGCGGGTTCGGCTGAAGAGATTACGGACAGCC
>NZ_JARVWW010000015.1 GCF_029846715.1 Bradyrhizobium nivariense | reverse complement strand
AGACCGGGCACTTTCTCCGTAACGCCGATATTCCAGCAGCTGTCGAGGCCACGCGCCAATACTGGATGCCGATCCGCTACGCACGCGCCCCCTGATCGCCGCAGACGTGGGAGCTCATACCGGTTACGCTTGTTCGCGGGGGGCTGAAGGCGCTGACGAGGGAACTAAGAAGGTTCGACATATCCGTCGCACAGAATCTTCAGTCAGCCTGGACAACGCGTTCTCGAGGATGTGGGGCAAATGTTAACCAGACCGCGTCCACGGTGCCCATCTACGGGGCCTGCAAGCCAATGTGTCGCGGGTTCGAATTCAATATTCTCCGCCTCCGGTGCCTCATTATAAGCCAGATGTTCCTGGTTACATATCATCTTGAGCCTTCTTCCGTGAGCGCGGTTCACTTACTCTGTGAGAGCTTCTTCCCTGCATCAGTACCAAACACTCAGGCCTGGCGCGGATTTGCCTCAGCGCTATTTGCCAACACCAATGCGAATCGTGGAAACCCAACACGCGAGTAACTGCGCCGCTTTGGCAAGGTAGAGTTGGTTTCCCTATGTTCAAGCAAGGCTCGCACGAATTTTCGTGCTTGCGATTCCGACGGAGCAGCTCGAGCACGAGATCATGGCTTCCGCGGTCATCTGGACCGCGCCGAACAGGCAGGCTTTGCTGGCTCGGTTCGGAAAGATAGTGCCGTATCCGATGCTGACCGCTGTTGTTCACGATCGGACCCTTGGAATTTGTCGGTCAGCTGGCACCATCCGGAGTCTCACGCGCCTCCCTACTGGCGCAGCGCGGCTCACGGATGCGCATTCGCATGACGATCTTCTGGCGGCACGAAGGGCGCGATGCGTGCCCGAAATCCGACGCCGACGCAAAGCAGTCAGGTTAAAGTTTTGTCATTTGCTTAGTGCGCGCGGACAGCCTAGCACGGTGATTGCTAACTAAGGTGAACCGACAAGGTCGCGCAATAGTAACATTGGAAGAAAATCATCATGCTATGCTTGGCGTCCCCGGCTCCTTCGCTCAATGTCGAGAACTGGCTGCGTGGCGAGCCCCTCACGAACTTCGATCCCGGGAAAGTGTACATCGTCGAATTTTGGGCAACTTGGTGCGGCGGATGTGAGGAGGCGATGCCCCATCTGATAGAGCTGCAAGCACAATACAAAGACGAGGGGCTTGAGGTCGTCGGAGTCGCAGCTTATGAAAAAGCACCAACGGCGGATGAGGCTCGCGCCAAGTTGGACGCATGGTTGACCGAAAAGTTCTCAAATCTGAACTATCGAATCGGGTTCGACAGTACCGGCGCAATGAACAAGCTTTGGATGGATGCCAGCTCTTCTCTTGAGATTCCGACATCGTTCGTCGTCGACCGCGACGGCCACATTGCCTTTATCGGTAATCCGATCGACATCGACCACGTCTTGCCGAAAATTATCAACGGCACTTGGCGCAGCAGCGATGAAGCTAAAGCCGCTGATGCGAAACGGATTGCGGCAGGCCAACGCCTAGCGCGCGTATCCTCAATCCGCCGGACAATTCGATCGGCGATGGAAGCAAAGGATTGGCCGGCAGCGCTCTCAGCGGTCGAAGAGGGCATTGCCGCGATGCCGGACAATTTCGGGTTCCGCGAGATTCATGCGGATCTGTTGCTTCACAAAATGCGCGACACGGCGACTGGGTTCCAGGTCTTACGCCAACTGGTTCGAGATGCGGTTGAGAAACAGTCAGAGGCTGTGTTGGAGCTGAATATCCTGATGAGGCAACTCTTTGATCCGGATAACGATAGGGCCTACCTTCCGCGTGCGGAGCGCTTTGCGATCGGCAGGGATGTGTCGGAAAATATCCTCAATCCTGGGCAAGCCCACGGCCTCGACCTCTATTCTTTTGGGGGGCTCGCTCAGTATTACTACGAGAGTGGTGACAAGCAACGCGCGATCGAGCTGATCGAGCGGGCAATGACACGGCTAGACGATCCGAAAGTGCCGGACGCTATGAAAAAGGATTATATGCCGCAGTTGCTCCAAACCTTGGCCACCTACAGGGGCGAGTAGGTTTGTTGCAGCGGGTCTTGTTCGATTTCGCAGGAAAAGTCTCCTGGAGCTCCCAAAGTGCAGCCGCAGGAGGAGACATGAAGAGAGATGTTAAATCGAAGATGCAAGATCGGGGCTATGTAAGCGCCTTCGAAGCTCGCGACCAGCAGAACGTCTAGGATCATTTGGGCGATTTGGACACGCAAGTCACAAGCAAGCCTAGCCCACAACGAGCGATGCGACACCCTGCGGCTCGTCTTTGCTGGGTGTCTGGTCCCTAGTTGTATTCAAGGGATGCCGCTGGCCGTTTTACATGCATGGTCTTGTACCTCGAAATTATCAAGTTGTCCGTGAGGAAGCTGTAAGGCCCTGAGCGGGGATCGAGTTTTCAGGTGAAGGCGGTTTTGAGATTGCAAGGGTCCGGGGCCGAAAGCCCCGGGCTTGCAATTTCGTTTTTAGGATTGAACGAAGCCGCTGGCGCGGCAATTGAGGAAGGATCGCAATAGCGCCTCCTGTCTGAGGATCGCGGGTTTTCGAAGCCCAACCCTTCAGACAGGAGTTTTCCAATGGCTGAGATCAGCCGTCTTCGCCGCCGCACGATTGAGGACATGACGGTCCGCAATCTGTCGCCGACGATCGTACCTTGCCGCGGTATCGAAGTTGAGCCGGTACTTCGGTCGGTCCCCCGATTGCCTCGAGCCGGAGGATATCCGCGCCTTCCAGGTTCACCTGGTGGCGATCGGGATATCCTGGCCGGCGCTCAATCAAATCGTCTGTGCGCTGCGCTTTTTCGTAAGCGCTAATTTCTCCGCACCTTTTGCTTTTGAGTGCCCTGATGCATGAGGTGTCCACCAAAATAGGTGGACACCTTGTGATGAGCGACGATGATCAGAAACTGCGGGTCAGGCTTGTCGGCCGGAACGGTCGCCGGCGCTACGAGGCGGCATCGAAAGAGCGTCTTGTCACGGCCTGCCTTGAGCCTGGGGTTTCGGTATCGAGGCTTGCACTCGAACATGGGGTCAACGCGAACCTCCTTCGGAAGTGGATCAAGAAGCACAGCGCGACCGGGTCGCTGCCGCCGTCCTCACGCCCGGCGTTCATCCCGGTTCAGCTTGAGGGGAAGGCCGAGCGGGACCTGTCGCGAAAAGACAGCGTGGCGACGGTTGATTTGCCGGCTTGCGATGAAGTGCGTGGTTCGAAACCCAAAGGGACTCCAGCTTTTTGTTCTCCGGCCAAAGTGAGCGTGTCGCTGCCGAACGGCGTGAAGCTCGCGCTGGAATGCGGCGATGTGGATGCATTAACGGCGATCATCGGAGCGCTGGGCGATGTTTAGACTGGGCGGTGACCTGCAGGTCTATCTGCACCGTGAGCCGATCGACTTCCGGGCTGGCATCAACAGCCTTGCGGTCCTGGTCCAGGAGACGATGGCGCTCGATCCATTCACTCCGGCGGTTTTTGCGTTCTGCAATCGCCGTTGCGACCGGATGAAGCTTCTGTTCTTCGATCGGTCCGGCTTTGTACTGGTCCTGAAGCGGCTGACCGAGGACAGGTTCCGATGGCCGCGCCGCCAGGAGGCGATCGTCACGCTGACGACTGAGCAATTGCACTGGATCCTTGACGGCATCGATATCGATGCGATGGTCCGCCATCCGGTGCGGCAATATCAGGTTGCCGGCTGAGCTCTCGAGTTGAGCGGTTGACGCGTCGGTACGGTTCAGATTCAAGAATCCGATGAATCGAACCGGCGATCCGAGTGTTGAAGTGCTGTTGGCACGCATTGCTGCGCTGCAGGCGGAGAACCATCAACTCGCCGACCGCGTCGCCAAGCTCGAGGAAGAACTGGCGCTGGCACGCCTGCATCGTTTTGCGCCGCGCAGCGAAAAGCATGTTGATCGTCTCTTCAATGAAGCCGAGCATGCCTCCGATGAGGATGACGACGGCAGTGAAACGAACAATATCGCCGAACTTCCGGACACGGGCTTGCCGCCCGTCGAAAACACAACGGGAAAGAAGCGCGGCCGCAGGCCGCTGCCGGGGAACCTACCTCGTGAGCGCGTCGAGTATGACCTGTCCGACGACCAGAAGGCGTGTCCTTGCTGCCGTGGCCAGATGCATCGCATGGGCGAGGCTGTCACCGAGCAACTTCATATCGAGGTGAAAGCGAAGGTTTTACAGAATGTGCGTTTCAAATATGCGTGCCGCCATTGCGATCGCACCGGGATCCACGCCCCTGTTGTGACCGCGCCGATGCCGGCGCAACCGTTGCCGGGCAGCGTTGCCACGCC
Source organism: Bradyrhizobium nivariense (assembly GCF_029846715.1). Taxonomy (GTDB): domain Bacteria; phylum Pseudomonadota; class Alphaproteobacteria; order Rhizobiales; family Xanthobacteraceae; genus Bradyrhizobium. Next base: position 191,411 of record NZ_JARVWW010000015.1, on the reverse strand, counting down.
CTCGACGCTGGCGTTCGCGCTCGTTCACAAATATGTCGATGGCACGCCGCTCTACCGCCTGGCGCAGGCCTTCGAACGTGCAGGTGTTCCTGTCAGCCGCGGCGCTTTGGGCCACTGGGTGATTGGCTCGAGCGAGAAGCATCTGCATCGCATCTACGACGCCCTGAAGCTGCGGCTCAGATCACAACCTCTCATCCATGGCGACGAGACGACGGTTCAGGTCCTCAAGGAGAAGGACAAAAAGCCCACCAGCACATCGTACATGTGGGCTTATCGCAGCGGCAAGGGCAGCCACGAGCCGATCGTTCTTCTGGATTATCAGCCAGGCCGCGGCCAAATCCACCCGCAAGCCTTCCTCGGCGATTACCGTGGCATTGTGATGAGTGACGGCTATACCGCATGGCGCACGCTGGGAGGGGCCACCCACATTGGATGCATGGCCCACTCCCGGCGGCGCTTTGTCGATGCCCTCAAAGCCAGGAAGAAGGGCGGCGGTCCGCCCGAGCAAGCGCTGCGGTTCTTTGAACAGCTCTACCGGGTTGAAAGGCAGGCGCGGGACGGAACACCGGAGAAGGGTGAAACACAGGCCGACTGCATTCGCCGCTTCCGCCAGCAACATAGTGTCCCCATCCTCAATGCTCTCAAAGTATGGCTCGATGACATGGCCCCGAAGGTCTTGCCTGACAGCAAGCTCGGCGACGCCGTATCCTACACCCAGAACCAATGGGAATATCTGACGCGCTACACCGGGGACGGCAGCATGCCGATTGACAACAATCTTCTGGAGCGCGACATCAGGGTTTTTGCAACTGGCAGGAAGAGTTGGTTGTTCAGTGATACCGTGGACGGAGCCCAGGCCAGTGCCGTCGTCTATAGCCTGATGCTGACCTGCCGCGCCTCACGTGTCGAGCCGTTAGCGTGGTTGCGCCACGTCCTCACCGAATTGCCTCAGCGCGCCAGCGACGCCGATATTGCAGACCTGCTGCCCTTCAACTTCCACAAAGCCGCCACTGCCTGAACGGCCCGGTATCGCCCGATACCAGCGCAATCCATCAAAACCGCCGGCGTGCGGAGAAAATCGCGCTTACGCTTTTTCTACGGTGTGACGCTCCGCCATGACGTAAGACCGTATGTCCGCCTCTGCCGGTGAGGTGGCTCGGCCCTACACTGCGCGTCCGAGGGTTGCTCGGGCGGACCGAGCCGATCCTCATCACAGGAGGACGAGCCGTGGCAGATTATAAGGAAGCATTCGTCGGAATCGATGTGGCCAAGCCGAGAAACGCAGTCGCGATTGCGGACGCAGGCCGGGAGGGAGAGGTTCGTTTCTTCGGTGAGGTCGATGCTTCAGCGAGCAACATGCGCCGCATCCGCATCATAGGGCGGATCGCGAGCCGGTTTGGCCGTGCACATTTCCATTACGAAGCCGGCCCGACCGGGTATGGCTGAAGGCCGCGGAAAGCAAATCCAAATCTATGCACTGTTGACGATCGCCCCGGCCTGACTTGCAAGGCCCGCCGGTTCGCGCTGGCGGGCCTACGGAGTCGGAACCAGCGATGCGACCACTTCAAGCGACTTAAGCCAAGCGGCTGTCTGGGGCTCGTGATCGATCGCGGTGCGCTTCATTAGAGAACGAGCTGACCAACATCTCCAGCTTCGATTGCTCTTCGTTCAAGCACCTTTCGACAAACTGGCGCTCGAACTCTGTCAGGCTGGTTTGTCCTCGAAAGGCCGCACCCAGCCCGCCTTCATCACGTTCGCTTCACACGGTCCGCAATTACGCGTTCAACTTCTGAGGCGAGATCCGTCAACCTCGTGAAAAGCTCTCGTTTCTGCGGGTCGGTGGCCAGGTCGCGGATGAGGGCGCACTCGGCCGCATCCGTGCGGAGCTTTTCCAACTGAGCCTGCATGTCTTTCATTGCGGCTACTCCGTTCTCTGAGCGGAACCGTATAGCCAAGGCGCGGATGCGAACACAGCTGAGTGTCGAATTTTCTAGGCTCAGGTCGCTGGACCTACGCAAGGTCCGAACGCCTCCAGCGGTCCCGGCCTCCAAGACTCTAAAAGCCCTCATGGCCGGGGCCGTTCTTAAAGGTCCTTCGATAGCCCCATGCCATCGATAGACCCCTCGACATTCCAATTGAAATTCGGCCGAACCTCGGCCCTGCCAAACGAACCGCGGCTCCATTCCGACATAGTCCCACTTAAGAACTGCGATCAACTGAGCCACAAGCTTTTCGCGATCTGCGGCACGCAGCTTATCAAGATTGAACTGTTTCCATCGCACCGCCGGAAGCTCCGCCGCGCTCTCGACGCCCAACAGAGCCCAATCTGGCTTCCCGCGCTTGAATCCGATCGGAAATTCCCGATGCTCCTTCGGCATCTTTCCAGATACCTTGGCGATCAAGTCCTCGCGGGCCTTCAATAGCTCATCGAGCGAGACCGGATCTGCAGTCATACCCTCGAAGCCGTGCTCGAATTCCTGGCGGATATCCTTTCGCCGCCGCACCACAACCTCCGAAATGGGCCGGTCATGGCTGATGAGATAGACGATGAAAGCGCGCCTCAGGTCATCGCTGATGCCCTCGTTCGCCAGAAGATCGCGGATGTCAAAAAGATCGCGAGGATGTTGGCGGTCAAGGGCGGCGACGATTTTTCCCGCGTAGAGGTCGGAAAACGAGACGACCTGTGTCTGCGCAAAACCAAAGCTCTCCTCGACGTTCGAAAGCACGGATCGCATCTCGGGATCGAAGACGCAGCCGCGAAGGACGGGAGTGACTTCGATCTTGACCTGGGCGTCGGACCTTTGAAGTGTCAGCTTGGTAACGATGCCTTCCGCGCGGTTCACGACCTCATTCACCTTGACGTCCGGAATTCCCTTGCCAATGGCGACAGCCATTCTTTTCATGCCCGCATCAATCGCGGCCAATTCCGGCCGCCCAGCGACGGGCAGGTAGGTCAGGTCGATATCGACGGACAAACGCGGCATATCGCGCACGAACAGATTGATCGCAGTCCCGCCTTTGAGAGCTAAATCCGTTTCCGCCGCAACGAATGGCAAAGTCTCGATCAGCAGCGCGACCTGATGCCGATAGCGGTCAGACAGGGGCACTGAGATCCTCCGGCACGGTGATCAAATATTTCGGATCGAGCCTTCCGCCTTTCACCAGCATGCGCTTTCCCTTCCCCAAATCGACCGTGTCACGGTTTATTTGCTTCAGCCATGAATGGTTGTGCCGGTCGGCAAACCAGAAGAACAGCCTTTTGACCTTCACGCTTCGGCAATCGTCCAGCAGCTTTTGCAGCTTGCGGGGACTGAGGTTGCGCAAACCCTCAACAAGCATGTCGACCTGGTGGAAGCTCTCGCTATGCGGCAGCTCGTCGAGCAGTTCAAGCAACGCCCGTTCGGGCGATGAGATGGTGAGTGGCCATTCGCTCTCGCCCCATATCTGCTTGAATGGTCCTGCCTGGAGTTCATCGGCGGCTGAGCCGGTATTGTTCTGGACATTCCGCGCGTCGTTCTTGAGCTCCTTCGTCACGGGATCGGCTTTGAAGAGCGTTGTGCTCTTGCGGAATGTGAAGCGCTCTTTGAGCGGAAGCTTGAAGAGCCATCCGGGCGGAGCATCGGGACCGTACAGATAAACGACGGTCGGCCCTTCAGCCCGGAGGTAGTGCGAAAATCCTTGCAATTCGAGCGCGGTTCGCCCTCCGACGACCAGTGGGTGCTCAAGCAGCGTCTGAAGCGATATGACCCCCTTCTGCCATGTCAGGGTGCCGAGCGGGCGCTTGAAGATCCCACGTGTCGGCTGAACCAGCCAGCCAGCCGAGACATATTGGCTGCGCAGACCTGTCGAATAGCCGTGCTTCGTCATCCACCCGGCATCGACCACGAGGCCTTCCGGGAGAGTGTGTTCAAGGAAGTTTAGCCTTCTACCCGAATGCTCAGTCATACTTAGCAATATAACGCTATATCAAACCTGTGCAAGTTTATAGATTGGTAAATTTGCTAAGCCAGACTATGCCGAGCTCATAATAAAAACCTGCCTGCCAGGTCACGCCAATCACATTCGATCTCCAATCCGCCACCATGGGTGAAGCGAAAAAGGGAAGCCGCCTTAAACGGGCCGTGTCCATGCGGTTCGCAGAAGACCTCGCGTCTCTGTTGCTTCAACGGGCAGGGCTGGCACAAGCCGCCCGCTGCCCTCGGACTTAAAGCGCTGCCTGCCACGGGACGGGTCGTAAAATGCTACATGAAGGAGCTGGGATCCTGCGTTGCACCCATTTCGGCCGAACACATCATTTCGGATTCCGTCTGTCGCGTATTGATGGGTGACGGTGAGTTTTCGATCTCAGGTGTTCCGTGGCTGGAGGCGGGCGAAACGAAGATAATGGCGCCACCTCAGGCAAAATGCCTTTGTACCAGCTCAGCCCGCTCGATGTCTCCGCACATTACTCTTTCGCGTCGCTCAAGTCGTATCTCGAGCATGATGCCGGCGCTGTAGCTCTTCTCGATATAGGATGAACTGCTTCCTCGCGAGCACGAGGATGAAGAGCTCGTCGAACGTGTTGTAATACGCGCGGTCCATGAACTGCCGGACGGTGAACTTCACCTTCTCGAGCGTCGTCGACGACGTCACCTGGAACGCCACCCGGTCGTGGTCGTCGCCGAGATCAATACCGGGAAAGTTCTTCTGCTTCCGATTCAGATTGGTAAGGTGGGGAGGTTGTAGACTGATTTCAGGATGGGGATGAAGGCGTCCTCCAGCGCCAGGTTGATGTCCGCCCCTGGGAGGTCGCAAGCTCAACCTGAACGATGATTCGGCTGACCACGTCCCGGAGCTCGTTCTCAACCTCAAGCTGCCTCATTCCCGCGCGGCCCATCTGCAAACGCCGTCTTTAGTGATGTGAACGCAGGGGGAACATTTCAAGGGCCAGGGGCCAGCCATCCCGTCGACAAGTTCTCTTCGCTGGCAGTATTCCCCCTCAGACGCAGCCCTTGTGCATGAACGTCCGGGATTGGTCGAACTATGCTGCCAGCCTCTATCCGGTTCTCTATCAATTTCAGGAACGCGCCAAACCCGAGCGGCGACATCGTCCTGGGAATAGGTACGACGGCGCGCGGTAACGAACGCGGTGCGTTTGGCGATAGGCACGATCGGTACGTTTGATCATGAATCCTGAGCACACAAGCGACGCTAACGGTACCCTACTGCAAGAATGCAGGCGCAGAGACGATCTTTTGGTAACAGCCCGGATACGCGTGGCATTTATCTCGGGTAGAAAGGCGCAGCGCGTTCCCAAGTCCCTGCGGCTCGCTATGAAGGGGCATAGGCAATATAACTCTCGTCACGCCGTAGCTTTCCAGCGCCCCAATGGAATCAATCCGTTAGATTCCTGCTGCTGCGATATCGTCAAATCAGAGTTCTCCGGCATCGTCTATCACGCCAATTATCTGCGCTTCATGGAGCGCGGCCGGACCAATCATCTGCGGCTGATGGGTGCCGAGCAGCAGGCATTGTTCGAGCAGGCCGCGACGGAAGACGCAAGCTTCGCCTTCGTGGTGCGCTCGATGCATCTCGATTTTCTCAAGCCTGCGCGGATGGACGACGTGCTCGACGTCGTGACCTGGCCGATCGCGGTGAAGGGCGCCTCCATCATGCTGGGACAGGAGGTGCGGCGGGCTGAGGACGTGCTGGTGAAGGCCGAGGTGCGCGTCGCCTTCATCAGCGGCGGCCGTGCGCAGCCGATCCCGAAATCGATCCGCGCCTTGATGAAGGCTGATCTAATTTCGTGATCGGGCGATAGCGGACGGCCTCTCGACTCCGCCGCATGCGGCGATAGATTGCGCTCCCGCCAACCGATGAGGCCATCATGTCCCGCCCGCCGCTTCCGCCCTTCACCCGTGAGACCGCCGCGCAGAAGGCCCGCATGGCCGAGGACGCCTGGAATTCGCGCGACCCGGTGCGCGTCTCGCTCGCCTACACCGAGGACAGCCGCTGGCGCAATCGCTCCGAGGTTTTTCAAGGCCGCGAGGCCATCGTCGCGTTCCTCACCCGCAAATGGGAGAAGGAGCACGACTACCGCCTGATCAAGGACCTCTGGGCCTTCGACGGCAACCGTATCGCCGTGCGCTTCCAGTACGAATGGCACGATGCCGGCGGCCAGTGGTACCGCTCCTACGGCAACGAGCAGTGGGAGTTCGACGAGCACGGGCTGATGAGGCGGCGCGAGGCCTCGATCAACGACATCGCGATCGCAGAGAAGGATCGGCGGTTTCACTGGGCAGCGCCCGGGCCGCGGCCGGCGGACGTCGCGGGACTGGGAAGCGATCCGTTCTGAGTCGAGGAAGTAATTCTCACCCCTCATGGTGAGAAGCCGCGAAGCGGCGTCTCGAGCCATGGAGGCCCTGCTGTTGCATCCGGGCCTCGATCCTTCGAGACGCGCGCGGGAGCGCGCTCCTCAGGATGAGGGGAAGGATTTTCGCGCCAGAAACCGCGTGATCGCGCCACCGAGCTTCGCGTTGTCCATCGGCTCCGCCAGCGACTCTCTCGCCGTTGCAACGACCGCGTCCGGCGCCTTGCCGTCACGCAGCTCGCAGCACACTTGCGCAAACTCCACGTCGAACTCCGGATGCGGCTGCACGGTGAGCGTCGCGCCATTGGCGTAGAGCAGGCCGGCATGCGGCGTGAAGTCGGACGAGAGGATCGTCAGCGCATCGTTCGGCGCTTCGACCACCTGATCCTGATGCGAGCAGGCGATGGCGACCGCTTCGCCGTCAACGACGCCGTTGTCCGGCAGCACCTGATAGACGTGGCGGCCGATGCCCCAGCCCTTCTCCGACTTGCGCACGGTGCCGCCGAGTGCCTGCGCGATCAACTGATGACCGAAGCAGATGCCGACCATCGGTGTCCTGTTGGCGTAGGCCGTGCGCACGAAATCTTCCAGCGGCGCGATCCAGTCGAGCCCGTCATAGACGCCGGCGGCCGCGCCGGTGATCAGCACCGCCTCCAGGTTGCGCGGATCGGGAAGCGCATCGCCGTTCGGGATGCTGACGATATCGACCGTAGCCGCCGGGTCCTCGGCGCAGACCATGCGCTCGAACATGTCCGGGAACGAACCGTGGCGCTCGCGATATTTTTGTGGGACCTGCCCGGTCCCGATGATGGTGATGCGTGCCATGTGCCCTCTGGTAAAGGTTAAGCTCAGTCGCTTCCTGCCCCATGTTGCTGGTGTGGCGCTGTGCGCTCCAGCAGCGCACTCTCCTTCCGGACCTCGTTGAGAAACGCCTTGGCCAGGCGCGACAGCGGCTCGGCTTCCGACCATAGCATATAGGCGACGGCGTGCGTCGTCGGCGCGAACGGCCGCACGACGAGGCCGGTCCCGCCGTTCTGCCGCGGCGAGAAGGGATCGACCACCGCGGCGCCCACGCCGGCGGCGGCGAGCACGCAGGCCGTGTTGCAGTAGCGCACCTCGACGGTCGGCTGGAACGGCGCGCCGGCGCGGGCAAAACTGTCGCGCACGGCCTCTCCGAGCCGCGTGCCGCGCTCGAGCCCGATGAAGGGCAGGCCGGACAGGTCCGCGGCCGAGATCACCGGCCTGTCGGCGAGCGGGTGCTGCGGCGGCAGCACGCACACCATCTCGCCGGTGTGAACCACCTCGTGGGCGATGCCGGGATGATGTGTCAGCCCGAGCGCGAAGCCGAGCTCGGCGACGCGGTTGAGCACGCCTTCGATGATGCCCTCATAGCGCCGCACGTCGAAGAACACCCGCGTCTCCGGGCGGCGGCGCAGGAAGCCTGACAGCGCCGAGGGGATGATGCTGTAGGCAAGCGGTGGCGTCGCGACCAGCGCGAGATGCCCGGAGCGGTTCTCGCGCAGATCGCGCACGCGGTTCTCGAGCTTGGCGTGCAGCGCGAAGATCGCCTCGCTCTCCTTGTAGAGCGCCATCGCTTCCGCGGTGGGAAACAGCCGGTTGTTGACGCGTTCGAACAGCGCAAAACCCGCCTGGGCCTCCATCGTCTTCAGCGCATTGCTGACCGCAGGCTGCGACAGCGCCAGTTCGTCGGCCGCTGCAACCGTGGTGCGGTGGCGGATGACGGCGCGGAGAATCTCGAGCTGGCGTAGGTTCATATCACTGCCGATTATAGTCTGGGTCAAAACATCATAGCAGGACGAATTGATTTTGCAGCCCCGCTCCCGCGTAATGGCAGCGGATTTGCACGTCGCATCAAAGGGTTCATTAGCCCATTGAGGCAGCACTGCGCACAGATTGGAGGCAATCTTGGTTCGTGTCCTTCGCGCCGCCGCCGCACAGATGGGGCCGACGCAAAAAGCCGATACGCGCGAGCATACGCTGTCGCGGATGCTTGCGCTGCTGGAGGAGGCGGCCGGCCGCGGCGCCAGCCTCGTGGTGTTTCCGGAACTTGCCTTCACCACCTTCTTTCCGCGCTGGCTGCTCGAAGGCGAGGCGCTCGACCATTATTTCGAGCGCGGCATGCCGAACCCGCACGTCGCAGCCTTGTTCGACCGCGCGCGCGCGCTGCGCGTCGGCTTCTATGTCGGCTATGCCGAGTTGACGCCGGATGGACGCCGCTACAATTGCGCCATCCTGGTTGACCGCGACGGCGAGCTGCTCGGCCGCTATCGCAAGGTGCACCTGCCGGGCTCGGTCGAGCCGCGACAAGGAGCGCGCTACCAGCAGCTCGAGAAGCGCTATTTCGAATATGGCGACCTCGGCTTTCCCGCCTTCCGCTCCGGATCGGCCTGGGCCCACGCCATCATGGGCATGATGATCTGCAACGATCGCCGCTGGCCGGAATCCTGGCGCGTGCTTGGCCTGCAGGGCGTCGAGCTCGTCTGCATCGGCTACAATTCGGCGGCCTATGATCCCAATGGCGGCAGCACGGAAGATGCCTCGTTGCGCACCTTCCACTCTACGCTGGTGACGCAGGCCAACGCCTACATGAACGCGACCTGGGCGATCTCGGTGGCGAAGGCAGGCGAGGAGGACGGCTCCGGGCTGATCGGCGGCTCCTGTATCGTCGATCCCAATGGCCGCATCGTCGCGCAGGCCGCAACGCTGACTGACGAGGTGATCGTCGCCGACATCGATCTCGACCTCTGCCGCCAGGGCAAGGACAAGATGTTCAACTTCGCCGCCCACCGGCGGCCTGAGCAATACAGGGTGATCACCGAACGCGCCGGCGTAATCGAGCCCGCGGTTCTCGACGCGGACTGACAGGACGTTCCAACAACGTTGGCAAAGGAGCCGATATGACGCGCCTCTCGTATTTCCTCGGCATCGCAGCATTGGTGGCCGTGACGTCCGCGCAGGCAGCCGAGCTTCCCGCGGAGATCAAGCAGGCGGGCACGTTGAAGCTCACCGTCAACTCGACCTACGCGCCGATGGAATATCGCGATCCCGCGACCAACGAGCTCGTCGGGCTCGATATCGATCTCGCGAACGAGCTCGCCAAGCGGCTCGGCGGCCTCAAGATCGTCTGGAGCGAGACGCCGTTCGCCGAATTGATCCCGTCGCTCCAGACCAGGCGCGCCGATTTCATCATCTCCGGCATCTCCGATCGCGCCTCGCGGCGCGAGACCGCGGATTTCGTCGATTATCTCGGGACCGGTCCGCAGTTCTTCGTAACGGCGGAGAGCGAAGCCAAGGCTGCGACCGATCTCTGCGGCAAGAAGGTCGGCACCACCCGCAGCACCAGCTTCCCGGTCGAGATCGAGAAGTGGAGCAAGCAGAATTGCGAGCCGGCCGGCAAGGCGGCGATCCAGTACGTGCCGGGCGAGAACTCGATCGACGTTCGCAACCAGCTCAAGCAGGGCCGCATCGACGCCGCCGTGCAGGGCAGCGAAACCTTGCCTTACGCGCAAACGCAGGAGCCCGGCAAATACCGCGTGATCGGCGAGCCCTTTGCCAAAGGATATCAGGGCATCATGTTCCGCAAGGACGATACGGCGCTCCGCGAGGTCGTGACCGAGAAGCTGACCGCCATGATCGCCGACGGCTCCTACAAGGCTGTCCTCGACAAATGGGGCCTCGGCGCCAACGCGGTCGCCCAGCCCATGCTGAACGCGGCGCCGCAATGAAGCCGGCACCGGCACTCGCGGAGGGTTTTCCCGATCTGTCGGGGATGCGGATCGCGCGCGAGCCGCATTGGTTTCGCTGGCTCAGCGCAGCGCTGATCGTTGTTGTGCTCGCATTGATCGTGCGCGCCTTTGCGGGCGGCCAGATCGAATGGTCCTATGTCAGCCGCTTCCTGACCGCGAAGGTCATTCTCGAAGGCATCGTCAACACCATGGTGATGGCGGTGCTAGCGATGGCGCTCGGCATCTTGCTGGGCGTCGTCGTCGCGATCATGCGGCTGTCGCCGAACCCGGTGCTGAAGACGGTCGCCGCCGGCTATACCTGGCTGTTCCGCGGCACGCCGCTGATCCTGCAACTGCTGCTGTGGTTCAATCTTGCGCTGGTGTTTCCGACCATCGGCATTCCCGGCCTGTGGAGCGCGCGCGCTGTCGACGTCATGACGCCGTTCCTCGCCGCGCTGCTCGGGCTCGGCATCAACCAGGGCGCCTATACGTCGGAAGTGATGCGCGCCGGCATGCTCTCGGTCGATATCGGGCAATATGAGGCGGCGCAGGCGATCGGCATGGGACGCTTGCGTGCGCTGCGCCGGATCGTCCTGCCGCAGGCGATGCGGGTGGTGATCCCGCCGCTTGGCAACGAGTTCATCGGCATGGTGAAGGCGACCTCGCTCGCCAGCGTCATCCAGTACCCGGAACTGCTGCACAACGCCGAAAACATCTACTACGCTAATTCCCGCGTGATCGAGCTCCTGATCGTCGCAGGGCTCTGGTACCTGCTCGTCGTCTCGGTCCTGACGCCGCTCCAGATGCTGCTCGAACGCCGTTTCGCGCGTGGCACATTGCAGTTTGCGCGATGACAAAACCCCTCGTTGCCATCCGCTCCGTCGCCAAGAATTTTGGCGAGTTCCAGGCTCTCAAGAGCGTCACGCTCGACGTCTGGCCCGGCGAGGTGATGTGCCTGATCGGCGCCTCCGGCTCCGGCAAAACCACGCTGCTCCGCTGCATCAACCAGCTCGCCATGATCGACAGTGGCGGCATCTGGCTCGACGGCGAACTATTGGGCGTGCGCGAGCAGGGCGGGCGGCTGCATCGGCTCAGCGAGCGCGAGATCGGGCGGCAGCGGCTGAAGACCGGGATGGTGTTCCAGCGCTTCAATTTGTTTCCGCACAAGACCGCGCTCGAAAACATCACCGAAGGTCCGCTCCAGGTTCAGGGCCGAAAATCCGGCGAGGTACGCGCTGAGGCGATCGAGCTGCTGCGGCGCGTCGGATTGTCGGCCAAAGCGGACTGGTATCCCGCCCAGCTCTCCGGCGGCCAGCAGCAGCGCGTCGCCATTGCCCGCGCGCTGGCGATGAAACCGATGCTGATGCTGTTCGACGAGCCGACCAGCGCGCTCGATCCCGAGCTCGTCGGCGAGGTCTTGGCGGTCATGAAGGAGCTGGCGCGGAGCGGCATGACCATGATGGTGGTGACGCACGAGCTTGGCTTCGCCCGCGAGGTCGCCGACCGCGTCGTCTATATGGATCAGGGTGCGATCGTCGAGCAAGGGCGCGCATCCGACGTCTTGGGCGCGCCCCGCGAGGAGCGCACCAGGGCATTTCTTTCGGCAGTGATCTGAATGGGGGCGTATCGATGAAGAGACTTTTGGTTACGGCGGCGCTTTTCGGTGCCATGAGTGTTTCAGCTCTAAGTGTTCAGGCTTGGGCGATCGAGCTGCCCGCGGAGATCGCCAAGCGCGGCAGCATCAAGGTGGCGCTGGTGCCGAACTATCCGCCGATGGAGTTCCGCGATCCCGCCACCAACGCGTTGTCCGGCTTCGACATCGATCTCGGCGAGGCCATCGGCCGCAAGCTCGGCGTCAAGATCGAATGGCAGGAGACCAGCTTTGCCGAGTTCATGCCGTCGATCTCGACCGGGCGGGTGGACGCGATTCTGTCCGGCTTCACGGACTACGCCAGCCGGCACGAGATCGCGTCCTTCGTCGATTATTTGCGCAGCGGTCCGCACTTCTTCGTGCAGCAGTCGCGCGCGGCTGAATTCAAGGACCTGGCCTCGCTCTGCGGCAAGAAGGTCGGCGCCAGCCGCCGCACCAAGTTTCCGGCCGAGATCGCGGCCTGGAGCGAGAAGAACTGCGGTAGCACTCCGATCGTCTTCGTCGGCACCGATGGCTCGGCCGATGCCCGCACCCAGCTCAAGCAAGGCCGTATCGATGCCGCCGTGCAGGGTAACGAGACGCTACCTTACATCATGGATCTCGAACCCGGCGCGTATGCACCGGTCGGCACGCCCATCTCGCAGCAGTTCACCGGCATCGCCCTGCCGGTCAACGAAAAGGCACTTCAGCAGGCCATTCTGGAGGCGGTCGACGCGCTGATCGCCGACGGCACCTACAAGACCCTGCTCGCCAAATGGAAACTGAGTGACAACGGAATAGAGAAGGCGACCATCAATGCTGGACAGTAAGGCACTCAAGAGCATTCCGCTGGTTCCGGCCAACACTGCGGATCCCGCGCCGGAATACCCTTGGCCGAAGCCGTACAATTCGGCGATGTTCCTGTCGTTCGACGTGGACGCGGAGAGCGCGTGGACCAGCAAGGACGCCGTGCACGCGCAGCGGCTGATCACCATGAGCTATGGCGGCTATGAGGCGCGCGTCGGCACGCCGAAGCTTCTGGAGCTGCTCGACCAGCTCAATCTCAAAGCGACCTTCTTCGTCACGGGATGGTCGGTCGACGCGCATCCGGCGATGGCCGAGTCCATTCTCAAGGCCGGTCATGAGATCGGCCACCACGGCTATTACCATCTGCTGCCCGACCCCGGCGATCCCTGGATCGAGGAGGAGTTGGAGCGCGGTTTTGAGGCGCTCAAGCGCCGGCTTGGCGTCAAGCCGACCGGCTATCGCGCGCCCTATGGCGAGTTCACCGAGGAGCTGCGGGTGGCGCTGGTGCGCCACGGCATCGTCTACACCTCCTCGTTCCGCGACGACGTGCGGCCCTATCGCCACCGTCTCGCCGACGGCAAACCGGGCACGATCGAGCTGCCGGTGACCGCGAGCTATGACGATTGGATGCACGGCCTGTCCGCGCGCTTCAGCCCTCGCTCGATTTTCCCCAAGGAGCACGTGCTGTCCATCTGGAAGGACGAGCTTGACGAGACCAGGGACTGGGGCGCGATGGTAACCACCGTGCTGCATCCGCAATGCAGCGGCCGACCGATGCGGCTGCGTCTGCTGCGCGAGTTCTTGACCTACGCAAAGTCCTGCCCGGACGTCTGGATCACGACCGGTGAGAAGATTGCGGCCAACTTCCTGCGCCACGAGGCCGGCAAAAGTTGAGCCACGCCATGACCCGCATCCTCGTCATCAACCCCAACTCCTCCGCCTCGGTGACGGCGGCCATCGACGAGGCGGTTGCACCGCTGCGCATCGCTGGCGGGCCGGAGATTGAAGTGGTCGGCCTTGCCGAGGGACCGCGGGGTATCAGCTCGCAACGCGATGCCGACAGCGTCGTCATGCCGCTGGTCAACCGCGTCGCGCGCGACGCCGCCGATGCCTTCGTGCTGGCCTGCTTCAGCGATCCCGGCCTGCATGCGGTGCGCGAAGCGGCCGGCGGTCGTCCCGTCATGGGCATCGCCGAATGCGGAATCTTTCGCGCGCTGATGCTCGGCGAACGTTTTGGCGTCATCGCGCTGTCGCCGTCGAGCATCCGCCGCCAGCAGCGCATGGTACGGCTGATGGGTATCGACGGCCGCTATGCCGGAAGCTGGTCGGTCGGCGCGAGCGCGGCGGAGACGGCCGGCGCTGACATCCGGGGACGGTTGATCGACGCCGGCCGCGCGCTGGTTACGCAATGCCGCGCCGATGTCGTGGTGATGGGCTGCGCCGGCATGGCGTCGCATCGCGCGTCGATTGCGGAGGCCATCGGCGTTCCCGTGGTCGAGCCGGCGCAGCAGGCGGTGGCCGCTGCGATCGGTGCCGTCTTGTTGAACATGTGAAGAGACGAATGATGCATTTCGGTCTCGTCAGGAGCTTCCTGTAATGCCCATCTCCCGCCGCTCCCTGTTGAAAGCCGCTGCCGCCGCTCCGGCGCTGTCATTTCCGGGCATCGTACGCGCCGAATCCCAGACCACGCTACGCTTCATTCCTGTGATCGACCTCGCCTTCGTCGATCCCATCTATTCCACGGCACAGGTTTCGCGAAACCATGGCTTCATGGTCTACGACACGCTCTATGGCATGAGTTCTTCGCTCCAGGTTTCGCCGCAGATGCTGTCGGGCCATCTCATTTCCGGTGACGGCCTCCAGTGGGATCTAACGTTGCGCGACGGCCTGTTCTGGCACGATGGCGAGCGCGTGCTTGCGCGGGACTGCGTCGCGAGCATCCGCCGCTGGGCGGCGCGTGACGGCTTTGGCGGCGAGCTGATGGAGGCGACTGACGAGCTGTCGACCGTCGACGACCGCACCATCCGCTTCCGCCTCAAGCGTCCGTTCCCGCTGTTGCCGCAGGCGCTTGGCAAGGCCGCGATCAACGCCTGCTTCATGATGCCGGAGCGGCTGGCGAGCCAGGATCCGTTCAAGCCGCTGACCGAAGTGATCGGCAGCGGCCCGTTCCGCTATCTCGCCGACGAGCGCGTGCAGGGCGCGCGCAACGCTTATGCCAAGTTCGAGCGCTATCAGCCGCGCACCGACGGCAAGCCGGATTGGACCGCGGGTCCGAAGATCGTCCACTACGATCGGGTGGTCTGGACCACCACGCCCGATGCCGGCACTGGCGTCGCCGCGCTGCAGACCGGCGAGCAGGACTGGCAGGAGACCACGCCGCACGATCTGTTGCCGATCATCAAGGCTGCCGGCGACATCGAGACGCGCATCCTCGATCCCCGGGGTTATGCCTGCATGCTGCGCCTCAATCATCTTCAGCCGCCATTCGACAACCCTGCCGTTCGCCGCGCGCTCCTGGGGGCGATCGATCAATCCGCCTTCATGACCGCCGTGGCCGGGACCGATCCGAACTTCCAGATCTCGCCGATTGGCTATTTCGCGCCTGATACGCCGATGGCGAGCGAGGTCGGTCTCGACGTGTTCCGCGGCCCGCGCGACTACGCCAAGGTGAAGGCTGAATTGAAAGCCGCCGGCTACAATGGCGAGAAGATCGTGGTACTCGTCCCCACCAACTCGCTGGCGCAGAAGCCGCTCGGCGAGATCGCCGTCGACAGCCTGCGCAAGGCGGGCATGAACGTCGAATATGCCGGGCTCGATTTCGCCGTGGTGTTGCAGCGTCAGCTCAAGAAGGACCCGATCGGGCAGGGCGGCTGGAGCGCGGCGGTCGGCAACTGGCAGGGCATCGACTGGCTCAATCCGGCCGGCAACACCAACATCCGCGGCGAGGGCAAGGTCGCCGGCTGGTATGCGAGCGAGAAGATGGGCGGCCTGCGCAGCCAGTGGCTGGCGGCCTCCGAGCTCGCCGAGCAGCAGCGCATCTGCCGTGAGATCCAGGCGGTGGCTTTCCAGGAAATCCCCTATATTCCGATCGGCCTGTACAAGCAGCCGACCGCCTATCGCAAAGCTATCACCGGCATTCTCGACGGCACCGCCGTCTTCTGGAACGTACGCCCCGCATGAGCACGATCGCAATCTTCGGCAGCTATGTGCTGTCACGCAAGGACGGCGCGCAGGACGTGTTGCGCGACCATTGGGTCCTGATCGAAGGCAAGAAGATCGCCGCAGTCACGCGCGACAAGCCGCAGGCCGACGAGGTGCATGACCGTCCCGGCCGCTTCGTCCTGCCGGGCCTCCTCAACCTCCACAATCACTGCTTCTCTGAGGCGGTGGCGCGCAGCCACACCGAGGACGGCAACGGCCGTCGCAACAACCAGAGCATCGTCTACACCGTGCTTTTGCCGCTGACCAAGCGCGGCGCTGATCTGCTGTCGGCGGAAGAGCGCATGGCGGTCGCGCGGCTCGGCATCCTCCAGCTCCTGAAGGGCGGCGCCACCACGGTAATGGAGCCGTTCCGCAACTCGATTCCGGAGATGTTCGACGCCGCGGAAGAGATGGGCATCCGCTTCTACGGCGCGCCCTACCTCTTCTCCACCTCCGACGCCAAGGCCGGCCCGGACGGCGTGGTCCACTATGCCGGCGATGATGGCACCGCCGACATGGCGACGTGGGACGCGCTCTATCAGCGCTGGAACAATCGTGGCGACGGTCGCATCGGCCTCGCCATGAGCCCGCATGCCACCGACACCTGCGGGCCTGACCTCTTGAAGGCCTGTGCCGCGCGGGCGCGCGAGCTCGGCGTGCCCATCACGACCCATATGGCGCAGAGCCGCGCCGAGGTCGAGACCATCGGCAAGCGCTATGGCGGCCGCACGCCGGCGCAATATCTGGAGTGGCTGGGCCTGCTGGCGCCCGATCTGATGGCGGCGCACTGCATGTTCAGCAGCGACGACGATCTCAAGCTGATGGCCGCACGCGGCATGACCGTGCTGAATTGCCCGCGCGTGTTCGCGCGCGCCGGCGTCACCGCCGCGTTCAGCCGGTTCGCGGAGCACGGCGTGCGCACCGTGGTCGGCACCGACGGCTACAACATGGACCTGCTCGGTGAGCTCAATGCCGCCTCGTTGATCTCCAAGATCACCTCAGCGCGCGCCGACGTTGCGAACTCGCCCGAGCTGATCGAGGCCAACACGACGGTCGCCGCAGACGTGATCAAGCGGCCTGACCTCGGCCGCATCGAGCCGGGCGCGACCGCTGACCTCACTGTCGTCGATCTCACCCATCCGCATCTTCAACCGCTGTTCGACCCGCGCCGCGCA
Source organism: Bradyrhizobium nivariense (assembly GCF_029846715.1). Lineage (GTDB taxonomy): Bacteria > Pseudomonadota > Alphaproteobacteria > Rhizobiales > Xanthobacteraceae > Bradyrhizobium. The sequence continues at coordinate 174,503 of NZ_JARVWW010000015.1, read as the reverse complement.
CTGATCGCGCTCGCCAACCGCGCCAACATCGATCAGGTCGTCGTCGACGGCCGCATGCTGGTCGATGCCGGCCGCTATCTTGGCGCCGACGAAGCGGCGATCACGGCGGCGGGGACGGCTGCGATCGGCAAGATCTGGGACCTGCCGGAGGCCCAGGCCGCGTTCAATGGCTGAGGGCGCTTTGGGAGCCACGAAGAAGGTGCACTCCCTCTCCCGCTTGCGGGGGAGGGCAGGGGTGGGGGCTCTCTCCACATCGGGACACTCCCCGTAAGGAGAAAGCCCCCACCCGGCGCTTCGCGCCGACCTCCCCCGCAAGCGGGAGAGGTTGAGCGAGCCTGTGGCTGCACCATTTTCAACCCAAAGCGATTCTGCTTCAATCTTCGAACTCGGCGAGCGACTTGCGCATGGTCTCGACGAGGTCCAACGCTACCGGCGAGGGGCTGCGCTGCGCCGGAAAAACCGCTGAGAATTCGAAGTCGATGCGCGGCAGAAAGCGGCGCACGACGACGCCGCGCGTTGCAAATTCCTGCGCGGTGAAGGGATCGCAGATTGCGACGCCAAGTCCCGACGACACCATGCCGCACATGATCTCCGACAGGGTGGTCTCGACCCTGAGCACGCGGCGGACGTCGCTGCGATGGAAGACCTGGTCGACGAGATGCCGGCTCGACGATCCCGCCGACAGTGAGATGAAGGTCTCGCCCTCGAAATCGCCCGGCTCCAGCACCTCTTTCTCCGCCAAATGATGTCCGGTCGGCAGCACCGCGACGCGCGCCAGCGCCGGCAGCCGCAGACTCGGCAGGCCCGAATGTGCGATCGGCACCTCGGCAAAGCCGATGTCGCATTGATTGTTCAGCACCCAGTCGACCACGATCGGCGAGATCACGCCGAAGAAGGCGAGGTTGAGGTTGGGCCGCTCTTTCAAAAAATGTCCGGCCAGTCGGGGCAGGTAGCCATTCGACAGCGCTGGAAGTGCAGCGATCCGCAGCGAGCCGGTGCGGCGGCCGCGGATTTCCTCAGCTGCCGCCGTGATGCGTTCGAGGCCGACGAAGGAGCGCTCGACTTCGGTGTAGAGTGCCATTGCCGCAGCGGTCGGCACGAGGCCGGTGCCGCGCCGTTCGAACAGCTCCATCTTCAACAGTGCCTGGAGGTCGCGCAGCAACCGGCTGACGGCCGGCTGCGTCACGGTCATCAGGGCCGCCGCCTCAGTGACGCTGCCGGTCAGCATCGTCGCGCGGAAGGCCTCCACCTGCCGCGAATTGATCCGCGCCATCCCGAATTCCGTTCATAACATTTCGGCATGCAGACGGTGCCATTATTCATTGGACGATGGAAGCCAGAGTTTGCGATCTTTTTCATCAGAGCTGGAGACAGCCCGCTTTTTCGGCAGATTGGAGGGGTTCAAACCTCCGGATCGCGCCAAAGCCCGTCGAGCAGGGGCCGGAGCCCTGGTCGGACACGGGATTCGCGCGGAAGGAAATGCGGAAGGCTCAGCCAGCGAGACTCGTCGGCACGTCACCTCATCCCGGTATGGAGATCGGACCACATGAAGACTTTTCGCCTGCTGACAGCGGTCAGCATCGCGGCTCTCATTGCCGCCCCGTCGGTCGCCTCGGCCCAGCAAAAGACGCTCTATGTCGCCGGCTATGGCGGCTCGTTCGAGAAGACCATCCGCGACGAGGTGATCCCGACCTTTGAGAAGGAGAACGGCGTCAAGGTCGAGTACGTCGCCGGCAACTCCACCGACACGCTGGCAAAGCTCCAGGCGCAGAAGGGCAACCAGCAGATCGACGTCGCCATCGTCGACGACGGCCCGATGTACCAGGCGATCCAGCTCGGCTTCTGCGGCAAGCTCGATAGCCTGCCGGCCGATCTCTATGACACCGCCCGCTTCAAGGACGATCGCGCGGTCGCGATCGGCATCGTTGCGACTGGCCTGATGTACAATACCAAGGTGTTTGCGGAGAAGGGCTGGGCGCCGCCGACCTCGTGGAACGATTTGAAGGACACGAAATACGCCAAGCAGCTCGTGATCCCGCCGATCAACAACACCTATGGCCTCGAAGCGCTGGTGATGCTGTCGAAGATGAACGGCGGCGGCGAGTCCAGTGTCGATTCCGGTTTCAAGATATTCAAGGAGCAGATCAATCCGAACGTGCTCGCCTACGAGCCGTCGCCGGGCAAGATGACCGAGCTGTTCCAGTCCGGCCAGGCCGTGATCGCGGTGTGGGGCACCGGCCGCGTGCAGAGCTTTGCCAACACCGGCTTCCCCGTCGACTTCGTCTATCCCAAGGAAGGCGCCGCAACCCTGCTGACGACGGCGTGTCCGATCACCAAGCCGAACGCCTCGCCGCTCGCGTCGAGCTTCATCAAGATGCTGCTCGACCCTAAAATCCAGCTCGTGTTGCTGAAGGACTACGGCTACGGCCCGGTGCTGAAATCGCTGGTGGTCCCGCCGGAGCTCGGCAAGATGGCGCCGATCGGCGAGCGCGCGGCAAAGCTCTATAATCCGGACTGGACGGTCATCAACGACAAGCGTGAGGAGTGGACCAAGCGCTGGAATCGCGAGGTCGAGCGCTGATCGGCCATAGCGGAGACAGTGCCATGGCCTATCTCGAGCTCGAAGGGGTCGCCAAGCAATTCGGAGCGCAGACTGTCGTCGACGACTTCAGTCTCGCGGTCGGGAAGGGGGAGTTCATCTCCTTCCTCGGCCCCTCCGGCTGCGGCAAGACAACGACCCTGCAAATGATCGCGGGCTTCCTCGATCCCACCCGCGGCGCGATCCGGCTGGAGGGCAAGGACCTGACCGCGATCCATCCGGCCAAACGCGGGCTTGGCATCGTGTTCCAGAGCTACGCGCTGTTTCCGCACATGACCGCAGCCGAGAATGTCGCCTTCGGCCTCGAGATGCGCAATGTGCCGCGCGGCGAACGGACCGAGCGCGTCCGCGCCGCGCTCGCGATGGTTGGGCTTGCCGGCTACGAGGACCGTCATCCCCGTCGCATGTCCGGCGGCCAGCAGCAGCGCGTGGCGCTGGCGCGCGCGCTGGTGATCAAGCCGAGCGTGCTGCTGCTCGACGAGCCGCTGTCGAATCTCGATGCCAAGCTGCGCGAGGAGATGCAGATCGAGCTGCGCCAGATCCAGCGCACCATCGGCACCACCACGATCCTGGTCACCCACGACCAGAACGAGGCGATGTCGCTGTCCGACCGCATCGTGGTGATGAGCCAGGGCCGCATCGAGCAGATCGGCACGCCGCAGGAGACCTATGAGAAGCCGGCCTCGGCCTTCGTCTCGCAGTTTTTGGGCAAGACCAACGACTTCGCCGCGACGATCGATCGGACGAGTGCGCCTGCGCGATTGATCGCCGGCTCGTGGAGCGCGCCCGCGCCTGCCGGACTCAGCGGTCCCGTGACCGTCAGCATTCGCCCCGAACGGATCGGCTTTGGCGACGCGGGCCTCGGTGCGAAGATCGTCACCCGCATCTTCCAGGGCAATCACTGGCTATTCCAGTGCGACAGCGAATGCGGCCTGGCGACCGTGATCCGCCAGAATGACGGCGAGAGGCAACCGGCCGAAGGCGAGACTGTCCGTCTCGCCTGGCGTCCCGAGGATATGAGCGTGCGCGGAGGAGCCTCCGCATGAGCACAGCCGCCGAGGAACGCAGAGTGCGTGCGCCCTGGGCCATGACGGCGCCCGCTTTGATGCTGTTCGTCGGCGTGCTGCTGATTCCGCTCGCAATGACCGTGATGCTGTCGTTCCACGATTGGGGTCAATACAAGGGCATCGAGCCCGTCTTCATCGTCAAGAATTGGCACGAGATCGTAACCGATCCCTATTACGCCGAGATGTTCTGGCGCACGTTTCGCATCGCGATCCTGACCACGCTGCTCACCGCGGTGCTCGGCGCGCCCGAAGCCTACATCCTCAACCGCATGAGCGGACGCTGGAAAAGCGTCTTCCTGCTTGTGATCCTCGGGCCGCTGTTGATTTCCGTGGTGGCGCGGACGCTCGGCTGGGCGCTGCTGTTCGGCGGCAATAACGGCCTCGTCAACAAGCTGCTGATGTCGGCCGGGGTGATCCGCGCACCTATCCCCTTCATGTTCACCGAAACAGGCATGGTGGTCGCGCTCGCACATGTGATGATGCCGTTCATGGTGCTCTCGGTGTGGGCGGCGCTGCAGCGGCTCGATCCGCAGATCGAGAATGCCGCGCTGTCGCTGGGCGCCGGCCCTGTGACCATCATCCGTCGCATCATCATGCCGCAGATCATGCCGGGTGTGCTGTCGGGCGCAATCATCGTGTTCTCGCTCTCGGCCAGCGCGTTTGCGACACCCGCCATCATCGGCGGCCGTCGTCTCAAGGTCGCGGCGACGCTCGCCTATGACGAGTTCCTCAACACGCTGAACTGGCCGCTGGGTGCGGCGGTCGCCACGCTGCTGCTGGCCGCGCTGGTCTTGATCGTCGTCGGCAGCAACGCACTGATCGAGCGCCGTTACGCGGAGGTGTTCCGATGAGCCGGAACGGACCGCTCGCGCTGATCTTCCACACCATCTTCGTCATCGTCATGGTGGCGCCGATCCTGGTGGTCTGCCTCGTCGCCTTCACGCCCGAGGGCTTTCTGTCGCTGCCGACCAACGGCTTTTCGCTGCGCTGGTTCAGGGCGATCGCCAACTATCCCGAATTCATCCATGCTTTCTGGGTCAGTCTTGGCCTTGGCGCACTGTCTTCCTTCGTGGCGCTGCTGTTCGCGGTGCCTGCGGCGTTGGCGATCGCGCGCTATCGGTTCCGCGGTCGAGACGCGCTGGCGGCGTTGTTCCTGTCGCCGCTGATGATCCCGCATGTCGTGCTCGGCATCGCCTTCCTGCGCTTCTTCACCTCGGCTGGCCTCGGCGGCAGCTTCGCGGCGCTGATCATCGCGCATGTCATCATCGTGTTTCCGTTCGCGCTGCGGCTGACGCTGGCGGCGGCGACCGGCATGGACCTCTCGGTCGAGATGGCCGCTGTCTCGCTCGGCGCCGGCGGCTGGACTCTATTCCGCCGCGTCACGTTGCCGCTGATCCTGCCCGGCGTCATCAGCGGCTGGGCGCTCGCCTTCATCCAGTCCTTCGACGATCTCACCATGACCGTCTTCCTCGCGGCACCCGGCACCGAGACGCTGCCGGTGCGCATGTTCCTCTACATCCAGGACAACATCGATCCGCTGGTGACGTCGGTCTCGGCCTGCGTGATCGCGATCACCATGACCGCCCTCATTCTGCTCGACCGCTTCTACGGGCTCGACCGCGTGCTCGCCGGCAAGGGCGATACGGGACGATAGGAGAATCCATGCGAACAGATTACGACGTCGCCGTCGTCGGCGGCGGATTGCTCGGCTCCGCCATCGCCTGGGGCCTCGGCCGGCTCGGCAAGAGCGTCGCCGTGCTCGACGAAGGCGACATCACCAAGCGCGCCTCGCGTGCCAACTTTGCGCTGGTCTGGGTGCAGAGCAAGGGGCTCGGCATGCCCGCCTATACGGTCTGGACCGTGCAGGCGTCACAAGCGTGGGGAAGGCTCGCCTCCGAGTTGAAGCAGCAGACCGGTCTCGACGTCTCTCTTCAGCAGAATGGCGGCTTTCATCTCACGCTCGGCGAGGACGAATTCGGCCAGCGCGCCGAGCTCGTCAAGCGCATGCACAATCAGACAGGCGCCGCCGACTACAAGATGGAGATGCTGTCCGCATCCGAAGTGAAGAAGTCGCTGCCGCTGATCGGTCCCGAGGTGTCCGGCGGCAGCTACTGTCCGCTCGACGGCCATGTCAATTCGCTGCGCACGTTCCGCGCGTTCCACACCGGCTTCAAGGCGTTCGGCATCGACTATTTTCCGGAGCGTCCGGTCTCGGCCATCACCAAGAGTGGCGACGAATTCCGCCTGACCACGCCCAGGGGGGAGCTCCGCGCCGCCAAAATCGTGCTTGCGGCGGGTAACGCCAACCAGACGCTGGCGCCGATGGTCGGCCTTTACGCGCCGATGGGCCCGACCCGCGGCCAGATCGTGGTGACCGAGCGCACCATGCCGTTCCTGCCGCATCCGCTGACCACCATCCGCCAGACCGACGAGGGCACGGTGATGATCGGCGACAGCAAGGAAGACGAGCTCGACGATCGCGCGATGAAGCATTCGATCAGCGCCGTGATGACCGATCGGGCCCAGCGCATGTTCCCACATCTGTCGCGGCTCAACGTTATCAGGAGCTGGGCCGGCATCCGCGTCATGCCGCAGGACGGCTTTCCGATCTACGACCAGTCTGAGACCCATCCCGGCGCTTTCGTCGCCTGCTGCCATTCCGGCGTGACGCTCGCCTCCAACCACGCTTTCGAGATCGCGCGGATGGTCGCGCAAGGTTCGCTCGAGCCGGAGCTGGTCGGCGCGTTCTCGGCCAGCCGTTTTGGCGCCGCCGGTGCTGCGAACAACAGCGGCTACTAGGGATATTGAAGGAGCCAAGATGTTCAAACGATCCGAACAGGACAAACGGCCGCCAGTGCAGATCTTCGTCGATGGCGTTGCCGTCGCGGCGCGGCAGGGCGACACCGTCTCCGCTGCGCTGCTGGCCTCCAGCTGCGATGCACGCCGTTCGACCGCGGTGAGCGGCGCGCCGCGTCTACCTTATTGCATGATGGGCGTGTGCTTCGATTGCCTCGTCACCATCGACGGCGTCGGCAATCGCCAGGGCTGCCTCGTGCCGGTCGCCGAGGGCATGCAGATCGAGATCCAGAAGGGCAAGCGGGAGATCGGAAAATGACTGTGGCTCCCAAGCGCGAAGAATACGACGTCGTGGTGATCGGAGCCGGGCCCGCCGGCCTCGCCGCCGCTGCGACCTCCGCCGAGGCCGGCCTGTCGACGCTGCTTCTTGACGAGAATGTCGGGCCTGGCGGCCAGGTGTTTCGCGCCATCGCCTCGACGCCGGTGACCGAGCGCAATCAGCTCGGCGCCGACTACTGGGTGGGCGCCGAGCTCGTGCAGGCGCTGCACGCGAGCAATGCCGAGGTCATCCATCGTGCCACGGTCTGGAGCCTCGACCGCAACCTCGAGATCGCTGTCTCGGTCGGCGGCGCGTCCGCGTTCGTCAAGGCGAGGCGCGTGATCCTTGCGACCGGTGCGCTGGAGCGGCCGTTTCCGATTCCCGGCTGGACGCTGCCGGGCGTGATGACCGCGGGTGCCGCGCAGACCATGCTGAAGTCGTCGGCGCTGGTGCCGGATGGACGCACGGTGATTGCGGGGCAGGGGCCGTTGCTCTGGCTGCTCGCCGCGCAGATCCTCCGGCTCGGCGGCCGCATTGATCGCATCCTCGACACCACCGAGCGCGGCAACTATTTCGCGGCGTTGCCGCATGCCTTCGCGTTTCTGACCTCGCCCTATTTTGCCAAGGGTCTGTCGATGATGCGCGAGGTGAAGGCCAAAGTGCAGGTCGTAGCCGGCGTCACCGAGCTTACTGCGGCCGGTGACGGCCAGCTCGCGAGCGTGAGCTATGTCGCCGGCGGCAAGCGCGAGACCATTGCTGCGGATCTGTTGCTGCTGCATCAGGGCGTCGTGCCCAACGTCAATCTGGCGATGGCGGCCGGAATCGAACATAGCTGGGATGATCTGCAATTGTGCTGGTCTCCGGTGCTCGATGTCAGCGGCAATTCGTCGGTCGCCGGCATTGCGATCGCTGGCGACGGCGCCGGCATCGGCGGTGCGAGTGCAGCCGTGGTACGCGGCCGCATCGCGGCGCGCGCGGCGGTGGAGGCGTTGGCGCCTGCGGCTGCCACAAAACTTGCGCCGATGGCGATGCTCCGCGCCGATCTCGCCAAGGCCGAGCGTGGCCGCGTTTTCCTCGACACGCTGTTCCGTCCGGCGCCTCAGTTTCGCATTCCCGCGGGCGACACCATCGTCTGTCGCTGCGAGGAGGTCACCGCAAAGGATATTCTCGACGCCGTCGCGATCGGCGCGACCGGGCCGAACCAGCTCAAGGCCTATCGCCGCACCGGCATGGGTCCGTGCCAGGGCCGGCTCTGCGGTCTCACCGTCACCGAGCTGATGGCGCAGGCGCGGGGCAAGACCCCGCAGGAGATCGGCTATTACCGGCTGCGCGCGCCGGTCAAGCCGATCACGCTGGCCGAGCTTGCCGCGGTTCCGAAGAGCGAAGACGACATCAAGGCGGTGGTGCGCGGATGACCAGAAACGTGGATGCGATCGTCGTCGGCGGCGGCATCCACGGATGCTCGACCGCGCTGCATCTGTGTCTCGCCGGCCTGAAGCCGGTGCTGATCGAGAAGGACTATGCCGGCCGCCACGCCTCCGGCGTCAACGCCGGGGGCGTGCGCCAGCTTGCGCGGCACATCCCTGAAATCCCGCTCTCGATCCGCTCAATGGGCATCTGGGAGAAGATTTCGGAGCTCGTCGACGACGATTGCAGTTTTGAGAGCTACGGTCAGGTTCTGGTCGCGGAGAACGAGGACGAACTCGCGGTCTGCCGCGCCCGCGTTGCCGAGCTAAACGCGCTCGGTTTTATCCACGAGGAGCTGATCGACGCCACTGAACTGCGGAGGCTGGTGCCGGCCGTCGCCGAGACCTGTCCCGGCGGCGTGGTGTCGCGCCGCGACGGTGCGGCCAATCCCGCGCAGGCGACGACGGCGTTCCGGCGCAAGGCCGAGCAGCTCGGCGCGACCGTGCTGGAAGGCGTGGCCGCCAGCAACATCCGGCACATTGACGGTCTTTGGCACGTCGATGTCGGTACCGAGAGCTTTGCCGCGCCAGTGCTGGTCAATGCCGCCGGCGCCTGGGCCGGGACCATCGCAGCCGCGCTCGGTGAGCCCATTCCGGTCGAGACCGTGGCGCCGATGCTGATGATCACCTCGCGCGTGCCGCATTTCATCGACCCCGTCGTGATCCTGCGCGGCCGGAAACTGTCCTTCAAGCAATTCAAGAACGGCACGGTGCTGATCGGCGGCGGCCACCTGGCAACGCCGTACCAGGACCGCAACGAGACGGTGCTGGACTGGAAGAGCCTCGCGACCAGCGCGCGCACCGTGTTCGAGCTGTTTCCGGTCATGCGCGATGCGACGATCATGCGGGCCTGGGCCGGCATCGAGGCCAAGACGAAGGACGATTTGCCCGTGTTCGGTCCGAGTGGCCGCCACAAGGGGCTCTATCACCAGTTCGGCTTCTCGCTGCACGGCTTCCAGCTCGGCCCCGGCGCCGGCGCCGTGATGGCGGAGCTGATCGTCAACGGCGGTACCCAGACTCGCGTCGGCGATCTCGGCATCGACCGCTTCCATCCTTCCACGCTCTAGCAACAAGAGGACATCATGAGCATCACCCGCAGCATCCGCACCCCCATCATGCACCGCGCGGTCGAAGCCAACGGCTTCGTCTTCGTCGGCGGCACCATCGCCGACGATACCTCGGTCTCGATGGGCGAGCAGACCCGCAACATCCTCGGCAAGATCGCCGGCTATCTGAAAGAAGCGGGGACCGACAAGACCCGCGTGGTCAGCACCTCGATCTTCGTCACGGACCTTTCCAGAAAGAAGGAGATGGACGCGGCCTGGACCGAATTCTTCGGCGACAATCTTCCGACCCGCGCCACCGTCGGCGTCGCCGATCTTGGCGGCAGCGCGCTGATCGAGGTCGTGGTCACCGCGCTCAAGGGCTGATCGAGCCGGCCGGCGGGGACGTCAGCGCTCCGCGCGCTGTCGTCTCTTCAAGCTGCGGCTTGATCTCGCCCTATTGCGGGATTAGTAGGAGAGCCTCTCAATCAGGATATTCGCAGCCATGGATTTTACCCCGACCGCAAAGCCGACCTGCCTTGCTCACGGGGAATTCCATGCCTGCTTCAATCATCCTGTCCGACCTGTCGCTGTCCACGCCTGACGGCCACCCTCTTTTTTCCAACATCGATCTGACGTTCGGCGCCGAGCGGACCGGCCTCGTCGGCCGCAACGGCGTCGGGAAGACGACTCTGCTTGCATCGATCTCGCGCGAGCGCATCCCCCAATCGGGGCGCGTTGTCGTCAACGGAACCGTCGGTCTGCTGCGTCAGGACGCTCAGCCCCTTGCGGGCGCGAAGGTGATCGACCTGTTCGAGGCTCGGGCCGCGCTCGATCTTCTTCGCCGTGCTGAGCGCGGGGATGCCTCGACCGAGGTGGTCTCCGAGGTCGATTGGACCCTCGAAACACGGCTTGCATCCGCCCTTGCGCTTGTCGGGTTCGACGTCGCTCCGGAGATCGAGCTCGATCGCCTGTCGGGCGGGCAGGTCACGCGGGTTCGTCTCGCCGCGCTGATCTTCGCGGAGCCGGACTTCCTGCTGCTCGACGAGCCCACCAACAATCTCGATCGGGCGGGGCGCGTGGCCTTGATCGATTTCCTTGCGTCCTGGCGCGGTGGGGCGATTGTCGTCAGCCATGATCGGAGCCTGCTCGAAACGATGGATGCGATGGTCGAGCTGACGTCGCTCGGAGCTACGCGATACGGCGGAAACTGGAGCAGTTACCGCGAGCAGAAAGCCGTCGAACTCGCGGCTGTCAGGCACGACCTTGCACATGCCGAGAGGCGCCTGTCCGGGATCGACGGGAAGGCGCAGGAGGCTGCGGAGAAGAAAGCGCGCAAGGACAGCGGCGGGAAGAAGAAGCGCGCCAAGGGCGGCATGCCGCGAATCCTGGCCGGCGCGCGCAAGGATCGCAGCGAAGACACCGGCGGCAAGAACGCGCAGATCGCCGAGCGGCGGCGTGCGGATGCGCTTGAGGCCGTCGATACGGCACGCCGGCGCATCGAGATTCTTCAGCCATTGTCGGTGAAACTACCCTCGACGGGCCTGCCGGCTGGCAGGGAGGTGATTTGGCTCGACCGTGTCAGTGCCGGTTATCAACCGGAACAGCCGGTTTTGCGCGATCTCTCGCTCACCATTGTCGGTCCGGAGCGCGTTGCGGTCGTCGGGCCGAACGGCTCCGGCAAAACCGCGCTGCTGAAACTCATCGCTGGCGAGCTGAATCCGCTCTCCGGCATCGTGCGGATCAGGCCGGACTTTGCACTGTTCGATCAGAAGGTCGGCCTGCTCGATCCCGTGATCTCCATCCTGGACAATTTTGGGCGCTTCAATCCGAAGGCGGCTGCAAATGAATGCCATGCCGCGCTGGCCCGGTTCATGTTTCGCGCCGATGCCGCCTTGCAGATCGTAGGACACCTGAGCGGCGGACAGATGTTTCGCGCAGGCCTCGCCTGTGTGCTGGGTGGGGCGACGCCGCCGTCCCTGCTGATCCTCGACGAGCCGACCAATCATCTGGACATCGAATCCATCGAAGCCGTCGAAGCAGGTCTGAGGGCCTATGACGGCGCGCTTCTCGTCGTCAGTCATGACGAGGCGTTCTTGCAGGCAATAGGGATCACGCGCAGGGTCGAGCTGGCCGGCTAACTCGGCTGCCCCAAGGCCATCGTCCTAACAACAAAAACCCGACGCCCTGCCCCCAGCGCGTCGGGTGGAAAAAATGAGTATCAATCCGTGATCCCAACACCGTTGTTGTGACGCGTGCCGCACCAATTTGCCACTCCGGGAAACTACCGCGTTGTGGCGAGCACGGCGTTACCCACCTCCGCCCGGTTCCAGCGCTTCGCCGATCTCCAGCGGATGGGCCAGGGTCTCGTGCAGTGCATCGCGATCGAGCTCGCCTTCGGAGATGCTGATGACGACGCAGGCGACGCCGTTACCGATCAGATTGGTCAGCGCGCGGCACTCGCTCATGAACTTGTCGATGCCGACCAGGATCGCGATCGACTGGATCGGGATGTCAGGCACGATCGAGAGCGTGGCGGCGAGCGTGATGAAGCCCGCCCCGGTCACGCCCGAGGCGCCCTTCGAGGTGATCATGGCGATGCCGAGAATACCGAGCTCCTGCCAGACGGTCAGATGGGTATTGGTCGCTTGCGCCAGGAATAGCGTTGCCAGCGTCATGTAGATGTTGGTGCCGTCGAGGTTGAAGCTGTAGCCTGTCGGAATGACGAGGCCGACCACCGAACGCGACGCGCCGAGATGCTCCATCTTCTGGATCATCTGCGGCAGCACCGTCTCCGACGACGAGGTGCCGAGCACAATCAGGAGCTCGTCCTTGATGTAGGCGATGAAGCGCAGGATCGAGAAGCCGGCGAGCCGGGCGATTGCGCCGAGCACGACCACCACAAACAGGATGCTGGTGAGATAGAACGTGCCGATCAGGGCGGCGAGGTTGAGCAGCGAGCCGAGGCCGTAGGCGCCGACGGTGAAGGCCATCGCTCCGAACGCCCCGATCGGGGCGACGCGCACGATGATGCGGATGATGCCGAAGAACATCTTCGCGGCCCTGTCGATCGCCTCCGCAATGGGCTCGCCGGCCTTGCCGAGAAAGGCAATGGCGAAGCCCGACAGGATCGAGATCAGCAGCACCTGCAAGAGATCACCGCGCGCGATGGCGCCCACATAGCTATCAGGAATGATCGCCATCAAATGGGCGACGATGCCTTCCTCTTTGGCCTTGGTGACATAGGTCGCGACCGACTTCGGATCGATCGTGGCGGGGTCGATGTTGAAGCCGTGGCCGGGCTGGAGCACCTCGCCGACCAGCAGGCCGACCGCGAGCGCGACGGTCGAGACCGTCTCGAAATAGATCAGTGACTTCAGCCCGACCCGGCCGACGCGCTTGAGATCGCCCATTGAGGAGATCCCGTGCACGACCGTGCAGAAGATCACCGGCGCGATCATCATCTTGATCAGCGCGATGAAACCATCGCCGAGCGGCTTCAAGGCCTTGCCGAGATCGGGGTAGAAATAGCCGATCAACACCCCGAGCGCGATCGCGATCAGCACCTGGATGTAGAGGATCTTGTACCAGGGCTGGTGCCGGCGGAGGATGGCTGGCTGGATCGCGACTTGTGTCATAGAATAGGCCCCGGAACGTATTGATCTTGTTTGATTTGCATCATGTGATGGCGGCCGCAGAAGCGACAATCACATTTTTGTCTGTTCGCACGAAGATTGATCGCTGCACCGCAATTGGGGGGAACATGCCGACTGCAACGGGCTCCGAAGAGCGAGCGCAAAGCTATTTCCCGCGTTGGACTCTGAAGTCCTCCGGCGTGATCATGCCCGAGGAGCGGCTGCCGCTCGGCCAGACCGTCGTCTCCGGTCTTCAGCATTGCGTCGCAATGTCGGGCTCAACGATCATCGCGCCGCTGCTGATGGGGTTCGATCCCAATGTTGCGGTCCTGTTTTCCGGCATCGGCACGCTGATCTTCTTCGTCATCGTCGCGGGGCGCGTGCCGAGCTATCTCGGCTCGAGCTTTGCGTTCATCGCAGTCGTCATCGCCGCCACCGGCTATGCCGGGCACGGACCGAACCCGAATCTGTCAGTTGCGCTTGGCGGCATCGTCGGGGCTGGCGTCCTCTACGGCGTGATCGCGCTGATCGTGATGTGGTCGGGGGTTGGTTGGGTCGAGAGGCTGTTGCCGCCGGCCGTCACCGGCGCTGTGGTCGCCGCGATCGGCCTCAACCTCGCGCCCGTGGCGGTCAAGGCGGTGAGCGCCGGCGCGTTCGACACCTGGATCGGGCTCGCAACCGTTCTGATCATCGGCGTGGTTGCCGTTGCCGCACCTAGCATGTGGCGCCGCCTGCCGATCATCCTCGGTGCGATCGGCGGATATATTTTGTACCTGCTGTTCGCGAACGGCCTCGGCTTCGGCAAGCCGATTGACTTCACCCAGCTTGCGGCTGCGCCGTGGATCGGCCTGCCGAGTTTCACCACGCCGACGTTCCAGACCGATGCGATCGTCCTGATCGCGCCGGTCGCGATCATCCTCGTCGCCGAGAACCTCGGTCACATCAAGGCGGTCGGTGCCATGACGGGGCGGAGCCTCGATGACTATCTCGGCCGCGCCCTGCTCGCCGACAGCCTCGCGACCATCGTGGCGGCCTGCGGCGGCGTCACCGGCGTCACCACCTATGCCGAAAACATCGGCGTCATGGCAGCGACGAAAGTCTATTCGACGTTGCTGTTTGCCTTCGCGGCTACGGTGTCCATCGTACTCGGCTTCTCGCCGAAATTCGGCGCGCTGATCCTGTCGATCCCGGGTCCCGTCATCGGTGGGCTCTCGATCGTGCTGTTCGGATTGATCGCCGCGATGGCGGGCCGGATCTGGGTCGAGAACAAGGTCGACTTCGCTAATCCCGCCAATTTGATCACCGTCGCCGTGGCCCTGACTGCGGGGGCCGGCGATCTCACGCTCAAATTCGGCGCGTTCACGATCGGCGGGATCGGCACCGCAACCTTCGGCGCCATCATCCTGTACCAGATATTGACCTCGCCGCTCACGCGGCGCGCCGAATGAATCGCAGCGATGCGCTGAGGGATGGAACAAAAAGCCGGTTCCGTCGATGATCAGGCATCCCGGAGAGAACCCATGCCACAAACCGATCGTTCGACCTCGTTTCACTCGCGCCTTGTCGGCCAATACGCGCTGGTGACCGGCGCCTCGCAAGGCATCGGCCGTGCCGTCGCCATCCGCCTTGCCCAGGAAGGCGCGACCGTCGCCATCAACTATTTCGATCATCCCATGAGGGCCGAGGAGACGCTTGCGCTCGCACGGACCGCATCGAGCGACCGCGGCCACGGCAAGCTCGATCATGTCATCGTCAAGGCCGATGTCGGCAACGAGCAGGACATCGCCGCGATGTTCGAGACGATCCTGACGCGCTGGAAGCGGCTCGACTGCCTCGTCAACAATGCGGGCTTCCAGCGGGAATCGCCGAGCGACGCGCTCGACGTCGAAACCTATCGCCGCATCATCGACGTCAATCTCAACGGCGCCGTGCTCTGCGCGCAGAAGGCGCTGGCGCATTTCGTCGCGCGCGGCGGAGGCGGCAGCATCATCAACTGCTCCAGCGTGCACCAGATCATCCCGAAACCCGGCTATCTCGCTTATTCCATCAGCAAGGGCGGCATGGCCAATCTGACGCGAACGCTGGCGCTCGAATTCGCCGGGCGCGGCATTCGCGTCAATGCGGTCGGGCCCGGCGCGATCGACACGCCGATCAATGAGGCATGGACCGGCGACGCCGAAAAGCGCGCCAACGTCGCAAGCCATATCCCGCTCGGGCGCGTGGGCACGCCGGAGGAGATCGCCGCCGTGTTCGCCTTTCTCGCCTCGGATGATGCGAGCTACATCACCGGACAGACCATCTACGCCTGCGGAGGCCTGACGCTGTTTCCCGAGTTTCGCGAGAACTGGGCGAGCTAGTGGGCTTCCTGGCCATCTGGCAGAACCGGGCGCTGCAGACTACATCTGCGCCATGGAAAAAGCTCCGCTCGAAGATTTCGTCGGCCGGCACGAACGTCTGTTCGTGCTGACCGGTGCTGGCTGCAGCACCAATTCGGGTATTCCCGATTATCGCGACAGCCACGGCAATTGGAAGCGGACCCAGCCGGTGAACTTCCAGGCTTTCATGTCGGAAGAGCATACGCGCCGGCGCTATTGGGCGCGCAGCCTGATCGGCTGGCGGCGGTTCGGCCAGGCGAGGCCGAACGATGCGCATCGCGCGCTCGCCCGGCTCGAGGCGAGCGGGCGTTGCGAGATGCTGCTGACCCAGAACGTCGACCGGCTGCATCAATCCGCCGGCCATCGCCAGGTGATCGACCTGCACGGCCGGCTCGATCTGGTCCGCTGCATGGGCTGCGGCCAAAAGACGCCGCGGAGCGAATTCCAGGAGACGCTCGGCCACGCCAATGCGGAGTGGCTCGCGCTCGATGCCGCCGATGCGCCCGACGGCGACGCCGACCTGGAGCATGCGGATTTTTCGTCGTTCAAGGTGCCGGCCTGCGAAGCTTGCGGCGGCATCCTCAAGCCCGATGTCGTGTTTTTCGGCGAGAACGTCCCGCGCGACGTGGTCGCTACCGCACAGGATCATCTGACGCAGGCCGACGCCATGCTGATCGTCGGCTCGTCACTGATGGTCTATTCCGGCTTCCGCTTCGTGCAAGCTGCCGCGCACCGGCAAATCCCGATCGCTGCGGTCAATCTCGGACGCACCCGCGCCGATGATCTCTTCACGCTGAAGGTCGAGGAGCGCTGCGAAGCGGCGCTTGCATTCCTGCTCTGATCGCACAGGCTGCGAACACGCCTTGCCTATTGCATAGGTGCCGAGCAGAATAGCCGTACGCGGTATGTCCTCGTCATCCATGGCATGGAAATTGCTGGACTTTTGTCCCCAGTCTTGACGATCAGCACGGAGAATTTGGAATGCATGAGGGAGCCGAGGTGCGGCTTGCTGTCGATATCGGTGGCACGTTCACCGACATCGTGCTGGACGTGGGTCAGGATCGCAAGACGCGCAAGCTGCTGACGACGCCGCAGCGGCCCGAGGAGGCGGTGCTTGACGGCATGCGGCTGATTCTCGCTGACGCGCGCGCCCATATCAGCGACATCGACGTCTTCATTCACGGCACGACGCTCGCGACCAACGCCATCATCGAGCGTCGCGGCGCCAAGACGGCGCTGATCGCGACCGAGGGCTTTCGCGACGTGCTCGATATCGGCACCGAGAGCCGCTACGACCAGTATGACCTCGCCATCGACAAGCCGAAGCCGCTCGCGCCGCGATCCCTTCGCTTCACCGTGCCGGAGCGCATCGACGCCCACGGCGCCGTCCGCCTCCCGTTGGACGAAGCGGCGGTGCGTGCGCTCGCGCCAAGATTGCGCGCTCTGAACGTCGAGAGCGTCGCGATCGCGTTCCTGCACTCCTACGCCAATCCCGAGCACGAGCGCCGCGCGGCAGCGATCATCAGTGAGGAGATGCCCGGCATTTCCGTGACCGTATCGTCCGCGGTGTGCCCGGAGATCCGCGAATATGAGCGCACATCGACTGCGGTGGCCAACGCCTATGTGCAACCGTTGATAGACGGTTATCTCGCCCGCATGTCCGATGCCTTGCAGGTCGAGCAGTACCGCGGCGCGATCTATCTTGTCACCTCCGGCGGCGGTGTCACCTCGATCGAGACGGCGCGGCGCTTTCCGGTGCGTCTCGTCGAATCCGGTCCTGCCGGCGGCGCGATCTTCGCGGCGCAGATCGCGGCACGTCTCGGGGAGAGCAAGGTGCTGTCCTTCGACATGGGCGGCACCACGGCAAAGATCTGCCTGATCGAAAAATACCAGCCCGAGACCTCGCGCGTGTTCGAGGTCGATCGCGCCGCGCGCTTCCTGAAAGGTTCGGGTCTGCCGGTGCGGATTCCCGTGATCGAGATGGTCGAGATCGGCGCCGGTGGCGGCTCGATCGCCCATGTCGACGCCATGAAGCGCGTCACGGTCGGCCCCGAGAGTGCCTCGTCGGAGCCGGGGCCCGCCTGCTACGGCCGCGGCGGCCTGCGCCCGGCCGTGACGGATGCCGATGTTGCGCTCGGCCTGATCGATCCCGACGCCTTTGCGGGTGGCACGATCCAGCTCGACCCTGAACTCTCGAAGCAGGCACTGCTGCGCAGCGTCGGCGAACCGCTCGGTTTGTCGGCGGAAACCGCGGCCTATGCCGTGCACGAGGTCGTCTGCGAGAACATGGCGAGTGCGGCGCGCGTGCATGCGGTCGAGCGTGGTGAGATTGTCGGCCAGCACACGCTGATCGCCTTCGGCGGGGCCGCGCCGCTGCATGCGGCGCGTGTCGCCGAGAAGATCGGTGTCTCCCGGGTGATCGTGCCGTCGAATGCTGGCGTGGGTTCGGCGGTTGGCTTCCTGGCGGCTCCGATCGCCTATGAGCTGGTGCGCAGCCGTCATGTTCGGCTCGACGATTTCGACACCGAGGCGGTCTCAGATCTCTTGCAGGAGATGGCGAGCGAAGCGCGCGCACTGGTCGAGTCGGGTGCGGCAGGCGCGCCGGTGCGCGAGCGCCGTGCCGCCTTCATGCGCTATGTTGGCCAGGGCCATGAGATCTCGATCGAGTTGCCGAATCGGCGGTTGGCGACGACCGATCTGGCCGGCCTGCGCCAGAAGTTCGAGGCGGATTATGCGGCGATGTTCGAGCGGGCGATCCCGGGCGCCGCGATCGAGGTCTTGAGCTGGTCGGTGCTCGCGACCACCGAGGCACGCAATCCGCCGCGCGTCGCCGATGTGGCGCGCATGCCCGCCGGCAAGGCGTCGGGCAGCCGCAAATTCTTCGACGGCCGGGCAGGGGAGGTGATCGAGATCCCGCTCTACCGCCGCGAGGACATGGCGCCGGGCGCGACGATTGCAGGTCCCGCCGTGATCGCGGAAGACGAAACATCTACCTTCGTCTCGACCAGTTTTGACGCCCATATCGACGGTGCCGGCAGTATCGTCATGGAACGGAAGGCGGCCTGATCATGAGCAAGGCAAACGGCGCGAGCCTGATCGACCTTCAGATCATGTGGCACCGGCTGATCGCCGTGGTCGAGGAGCAGGCGCAGGTGCTGCTCCGCACCGCCTTCAGCCCGATCGTGCGCGAATGCGGCGACCTCTCGGCCGGCGTGTTCGACCTCAAGGGGCGGATGCTGGCGCAAGCGGTGACCGGCACGCCCGGTCACGTCAATTCGATGGCGGAATCGGTCAAGCACTTCATCGCGCAGTTCCCGATCGAGACGATGAAAGAGGGCGACGCCTACATCACCAACGATCCCTGGATGGGCACCGGCCATCTCAATGATTTCGTCGTCACCACGCCCTGCTTCAAGGACGGCAAGCCGGTCGCGCTGTTTTCCTGCACCAGCCATCTCATGGACATCGGCGGCATCGGCTTCGGGCCCGACGCCACTGACGTGTTCATGGAGGGGCTTTATATCCCCATGCTGAAGCTGATCGACCAGGGCGTCGTCAACGAGACGCTGATGGCGATGATCCGCACCAACACGCGGCTGCCGATCGACACCGAAGGCGACACCTATTCGCTCGCCGGCTGCAACGACGTCGGCTGCGAGCGCCTGGTCGAGATGATGACCGAGTTCGGTATCGACACGCTCGATGAGCTCGGCGACTACGTCTGCGACCGCTCGCGCGAGGCCGTGCTTGCCGAGATCGCAAAGCTGCCGAAGGGTAGCTGGCGCAACACCATGGTGGTCGACGGCTATGACGCGCCGGTCACGCTGGCGGCGACGCTGACGATCTCGGACGAAGGCATTCACGTCGACTTCGACGGGACCTCGGTCGCGTCCAGGTACGGCATCAACGTGCCTCTGTCCTACACCATTGCCTACACCGTGTTCGGTCTCGGCTGCGTCGTGGCGTCGCAGATCCCGAACAATGCCGGCTCGCTCTCGCCGCTGACGGTGTCGGCTCCCCCGGGGGCGATCCTCAATGCGCCGAAGCCGGCGCCCGTCGCCTCGCGCCACATCATCGGCCAGATGCTGCCCGACGTCGTGTTCGGCTGCCTGCGCCAGATCATTCCCGAGCGCGTGCCCGCGGAAGGCACCTCGTGCCTGTGGAATCTCAACGTGCGCGGACAGACCCGCTCGGGCGCCGGCGGCAATTACGGGTTCTCGATGGCGGTCACCTCCAATGGCGGCACCGGCGCGCGCTTCGGCAAGGACGGGCTGTCGGCGACGGCTTATCCCAGCGGCGTACGCGGCACGCCGGTCGAGATCGCGGAGACGCAGACGCCATTGATCTTCTGGCGCAAGGAGCTGCGCCCGGATTCCGGTGGGGCAGGGCGCACCCGCGGCGGCTTCGGTCAGATCATCGAGGTCGGCAGCGGGGTCGATGCGCCGTTCGACATCCTGGCGGCGTTCGACCGCATCGACCATCCGCCGCGCGGACGGGATGGCGGCAAAAACGGCGAGGCCGGCTATGTCGGCCTGAAGTCCGGCAAGAAGCTGCGTGGAAAAGGCTTTCAGCAGGTGCCGCCGGACGACCGGCTGGTGGTGCTGACACCAGGCGGCGCCGGCATCGGCGATCCCCGGGAGCGCGCGCCGACAGCCGTCAACGACGACATCGAAAGCGGCCTCGTGTCCGCTGACAACGCGGTTGCAGTTTATGGGTACACGCGATGACGCCTCAGGCGTCGCGCGCGTAGCGAACGGAGGGGCTCAATGATCACGCGACGGAATTTTACGGCGGGCGCAGCGACGCTGCTCGCGGCCGGCCACATCTCGACCCGCGCGCGGGCAGCGACGGTAAGCTGGGACATGTCGACGGTATGGCCCGACGGCAATTTCCACACCCAGAACGCGATGGCCTTCGCGGAAGAGGTGAAGAAGCAGACCGGCGGTTCGGTTGCGATCACCGTGAAGGCCGGTGGCCAGCTCGGCTTCAAGGGCCCCGAGCATCTGCGCGCCGTGCGCGATGGCCTGGTGCCGCTCGCCGACGTCCTCAACATCCAGCAGGTCGGCGACGAGCCCTTCATGGGAGTCGAGAGCATCCCGTTCCTGTGCAGCTCGATGGATGAATTGAAGGTGCTGCACAAATATGTTCGGCCCGAATACGAGAAGGTCGCCGCGCGCAACAACCAGAAGATCCTCTACATCGTGCCGTGGCCGACGCAGTACCTGCACCTCAAGGTCAAGGTTGCCGATGTCGATGGGTTGAAGAACATCAAGATCCGCGTACCCGACAAGAACGCCGTCGACATGCTGGCCGTGGTCGGCATGGCGCCGGTGATGATCCCGTGGGGCGAGACGATCCCGGCGCTTGCTTCCGGCGCGGTCTCGGGCGTCTCCACTTCGGCGGTGTCGGGCGTCGACGGAAAGTTCTGGGAATTCTTGAAATACATCTACCCGACCAATCACGTCTGGTCGTCGCAGATGCTCACCGTCAATCTCGATTCCTGGAAGGCGCTGAGCAGCGACCAGCAGCAGCTGGTCGCGGGCGTTGCCGCCAAGTTGGAGCCGGGCTTCTGGGCCAACTCGCTCAAGGCGGACGTGGATAGCCTCAACCGCCTCAAGGAAGGCGGCATGGAGGTGGTGCCGGTCTCGGATGCCATGATCACGGACATTCGCGCCAAAACCGCGCCGCAACTCGACGCTTTCCTCAAGCGGGTGCCGGCGGCCGACAAGCCGGTGCGGGCCTATCTCGCCGAAATGAAGCGCTGAGGAATTTGCGGTGGCGGATGTTTTGCCTGCGTCGTCCCAAAGTCTCAACGCGGCGGCGCCGGCGCCGCTGCGCATCCTGCTCGACGGTATCGACCGTCTCGGCCGGCTCGACGGCTGGATCGGCGGCGGCTGTCTCTTGACGTTGACGCTGTTGATGCTGTGCGAGGTTGCAACCCGCTTTCTCTCGAACTTCCTGCCGTTCTTTCCGCCGACGATCTCGATCGCCTGGGAATACTCTTCTTATCTGATGGCGGCGTCTTTCACCTTCGGCGCCGCCATGACCTTGCGCATCGGCGGCCATATCCGTGTCGTGCTGCTGCTCAAGAACGTGCCGCCACCGGTGCAGCGTGCGATCGAGATCCTCTCGGCGGCCGCTGGCTTCGCCTTCATGGCCTTCCTGACGACGTCGATGGCGAAGTTCGCCTTCGGCGCCTATGTGCGTGGCCAGGTCTCGACCTCCAGCGACACACCGTTGTGGTTTCCGGAAGCCGTCGTCACCTTCGGCATGCTGCTGCTGACGCTCCAGTTCCTGGCGCGCGCGATCCAGGCGGTGCTCGGCTTGCCGCTGGAGGATCACCGCATGAAGGCCTCGCCCGTCGAATGACCGCCTTGCTCGCAATCGGATTCAAGATCGCATGACTATCGAAGTCGTCGCCCTGTTCGGGATTCTGTTTGCACTCCTGGCGGGCGGCGTCTGGATCGGCCTGACGCTTGCGCTCACCGCGACGCTGCTGCTCGCGATGTTCCGCTCGATCCCGCTCGACAAGCTGCTGCCGCAATACGCCTGGAACATCCTGACCACGCAGGAACTGCTGGCGCTGCCGCTGTTCATCCTGATGGGCGAGCTGTTGTTTCGCACCCGCCTGGCGCGTTCGTTGTTCCAGGGGCTCGCGCCCTGGGCCGGTCTTCTGCCCGGCCGCCTTCTGCATGTGAACGTGATCGGCTGCACCATCTTCGCAGCGATCTCCGGCTCGTCGGCGGCGACGACGCAGGTGATCGGCCGCATGTCGCTCAACGAGCTGCTGCGCCGCGGTTATTCCCGCGACATCGCGATCGGCTCGCTCGCCGGCGCCGGCACGCTCGGCTTCCTGATTCCTCCGTCCAACATCATGATCATCTACGGCGTGCTCGGCGATGTCTCGATCCTGAAGCTGTTCACCGCCGGGGTGCTGCCGGGCCTCTTGCTGGCCGGCACGTTCATGGGCTGGGTGATGCTGCACACGACGTTCGACCGCGCGCTGGTGCCCGAGTCCGAGGCGAAGCTGTCGCAGGTGCCGTGGGCCGAACGCTTCACCGCGCTGAAGGATCTCGCGCCGGCGCTGTTCCTGATCGCCTGCGTGCTCGGCTCGATGTATGGCGGGCTGGCGACGCCGTCGGAGGCCGCTGCCGTCGGCGTGCTCGGCGCGGCGCTGGTCGCCTGGGCGCAGGGCTCCATGTCGCAGCAGGTGATCCGCGACGTGCTGATCGGCTCGGTCGTGACCTGCTCGATGATCGCGCTGATCGTGCTCGGCGCCTCGATCCTCGGCAACGCGGCGGCCTTCCTCGGCATCCCACAGGCAGTCGCCGCCTTCGTGAAGGGGCTCGGGCTGTCGCCCTTCATGCTGATCGTCGTGCTGATCATCTTTTACCTGATCCTCGGCTGCTTCCTCGACGGCTTCTCGATGATCGTGATGACGCTGCCGATCGTGCTGCCGATCGTGAAGGGCGCGGGCTTCGACGAGATCTGGTTCGGCATCTTCCTCGTGCTCGCGGTCGAGATGGCTCAGATCACGCCGCCGGTGGGCTTCAACCTGTTCGTGATCCAGGGCCTGACCGACGACGGCCTCGGCTACATCGCGCGCGTCACGATGCCCTATCTGCTCATCATGGTGGGCTTCGTGCTGCTGCTGACGCTCTGGCCCGGCATCGTCACGATCCTGCCGCGGGTGCTGTACGGCTGACCGGGAGTGCCGGCCACCGCCACAGCTCGCGCGCCATTCCCGCGATTTGCGTACCTACTCCTCGTATTGCGCTCTCCGAAAATGAAGAGGCCGCCGAAGCAGGCGACCTCGAAACCACTCATGCTTGAAGGCGAGCTCAGTAATCGGTCCCCGGCCGGTTGGGGAAATTCTGCCGATTGCAGTAGCGGCGACCACGATCGTAAGCGGCGTCTTTCTGAGCCTGGGTACTGGGCTGGCCGTTGTTCCAATTCGACAAAAAGCTGATTCCCTTCAGGCAATCCACATACTTCTGGTTGGAAAGCCAGTCGAGGTTGCCAGCCGAAGCCGGGGCATATTGTGCCGAACCGGCGAGCGATGAAGCTGCGAGAATTGCAGTGAGAGCGAAAGCAGCGATGCGGGGGTGTTTCATGTGAGTGGCTCCGAACTATCCGGCTGCGTCATGCAGCGATGAACAGGAAGGTACCTGACGGGGCCCAAATGATCTGTGATGGAAGTCACCAGGCCAACAGAGCGTTGGCTGCGGGAGGAGACAAGGAAAAAAACAATCGCATGGGCAGTCGGAATCATGCAGACAACCGTCCCCCCAATGATCATAGTTTCGAACCGAATTCGACGCGGATCATATTCGCGACGGCAGCGCCGATGAGACCAACATGCAGAATTCAAAGACGTGCCCAAAGTGCCAGGCTACCGACATCATTCGCATCCCAGGCGAGGCCTCGTGCCTTTGGCGCCGGAAATAACATCAGCGTGGGCGCGACCATCTTTGGTGCTGTCAAGGTGACCCGATATCTCTGCGCCTCTTGCGGTTTCAGCGAAGAGTGGATCGAGTCGGTCGACGATATTGCCAACATCAAGAAGAAATATCATTCCCTCGCTGATAGGTGAGGATACCGTCGGTGCATCGCGTGCCCTGCCTCGCCTGCTGGATCCGATGCCGAACGTTCGCGGACGGTAATCAATCCAGAGTGGCTATCGGCAGGGAATCGTCGCCCCGCCGTTTTTGGCGGGACGACGATTTGATCGATGAAGGCAATAGGCGTTCGATCTGACCTACGCCGCTGCCTTCTTTCGCGCCTGTTCGGCCTTGTACAGCTCAAACTCCTCGGCAATCGCTTTGGCGATCGACGGGCGCGCGCGCAGCCGCTCGTAATAGGCCTTGAGGTTCGGCCATTTCGCGAGCTCGATCGGCGGCGTCGCCATGGTCCAGTTGATGACCGTGACGAGATAGGCGTCGGCGACGCTGAAATGGTCGAGCAGGAAGTCGCGCCCCTTCAGGTAATTGTCGAGATAGTCCAGCCGCGACAGGTTCTTCTCCAGCGCATAGGCTTTCGTCTCCTGCGGCGCCTTGCGGTCGAGCACCGGGATGAACAGGCCTTTGTGCAGCTCGGTACCGATGAAGCAGAGCCATTGATGCAGCCGCGTGCGATCCATGCCCGCTGCGGCGCCGAGGCCCGATTGCGGGAAGCGGTCGGCGATATATTGCAGGATCGCAGCGTTCTCGGTCAGCACCACGCCATCGTCGGTGCGCAGCGTCGGCACCAGGCCTATCGGGTTCACGGTACGGAAGTCGGTGCCGTCGCTCAGCACTTTCTTGGTCGGCGGATCGACTTCGAGATAATTCGCCTCGGCGCCGGCTTCATACAGCGCGACGCGCGTCGCCATCGAACAGGCGAGCGGCGAGAAATAAAGATCCATCTTGAGCCTCCTTGGGCGATTCTTCGATGTGACTTTTGGAGTGTCGCTCAACCTGGCCAGATTGATTTTTGTACTATCTTGCATATTATAAGGGCGGTCAAGGATTAAATTGCGAAATGGTACAAAAATCGAAGCCGCCGGCTGCTGCCAGTGAACCCAAACGCCGCGGCCGTCCGCGCGCCTATGAGCCCGACGTCGCGCTTGGCAAGGCGCTCGACCTGTTCCGCACGCAGGGTTTCGCCGCAACCTCGCTCGACGATCTCAGCGCAGCCACCGGCATGAATCGCCCGAGCCTCTATGGTGCCTTCGGCGACAAGCGCGAGCTCTACATCAAGAGCTACCAGCGCTACCGCGAGGAAGCGCGGGCCTCGATGGCCGCGATCTTCCGTGAGGAGTTGCCGCTGCGCCAGCGGCTGGAGAGCATCTTTGCCTGCGCGCTGAACATCTATCTCTCCGGCGAGACCGGCCCGCGCGGCTGCTTCACCGTCGTCACCGCGGCCTCCGAAGCCGTCGGCGATCCCGACATCCGCGCCATGGTGCTGGATGGCCTGTCTGAGCTCGACAAGGCATTTGCGAGCTGCTTCCGCCGCGCCAAGGAGAAAGGCGAGTTGCCCGAGAGCGCCGATCCCGCCGTGCTGGCGCAGCTCGCATCCGCAACCGTGCACTCAATTGCCATCCGCTCCCGTGCTCGCGTATCGCGGAAGGAGCTCGAGGCGATCGTGAATGGGGCGATCGACGTGATGGTGGGGACCAAAGCCTAAGCCGTGGTCCCGGCCTGGTGCGCACTTGCGCACGGGGGGCCGCAACCCATTTGGCGCGATCCCGTACTAATTACGCCGCGCGAATATGCGCGAGAAAGCGATCCACCTCGTCGCGCAGTCGCTGCGACTGTTTTGACAGCTCGATCGCCGAGCCCAGCACTTCCTCCGCCGCTGTTCCCGTCGCGGCGATGCCGGCGGTGACGCCGGCGATGTTTTGCGAGACCTCGCCGGTGCGGGCGGCTGCCTGCTGGACATTCTGCGCAATCTCCTGCGTCGCGGTGCCCTGCTGGCCGACAGCGGCGGCAATCGCGGCGGAGATCTCGTCGACCTCCCGGATCGTTGCGCAGATCGACTGGATGCCGTCCACTGCGCCGGTGGTCTCTCCTTGTACCGCTGTCACCTGCGCGCCGATCTCCTCGGTCGCCTTCGCGGTCTGGGTTGCGAGCGCCTTCACCTCGGAGGCGACCACCGCAAAGCCGCGGCCGGCTTCGCCCGCGCGCGCCGCCTCGATCGTCGCGTTGAGCGCCAGCAGATTGGTTTGCTCGGCAATGCCGCTGATGAAGGAGACGACGTCGCCGATTTTTTGGGCGGCGTCTGCCAGGCTCTGGACGCGCTCATTCGACCGTTGGCCGTCGCTCGCAGCTTTGCCGACCACCGCGGTCGCGTGCGCAAGGCGTCGGCTGATCTCGGTCATCGACGACGACAGCTCTTCCGCGGCGGCAG
The DNA here is from genome assembly GCF_029846715.1 of Bradyrhizobium nivariense. GTDB lineage: Bacteria > Pseudomonadota > Alphaproteobacteria > Rhizobiales > Xanthobacteraceae > Bradyrhizobium. The sequence goes on along the minus strand of NZ_JARVWW010000015.1, from coordinate 148,316 downwards.
CAACCGTCTGCACATTCTCCGAGGCGAGCGCCGAGGCCGACGACACCGTGCCGGTCTGCTGCCGGGACTGCTCGACGATGGCCGACATCGAGCGCGCCGTGTGCTCCATCTCGACCGCGGCCGAGGAGACCGTGGTGACGACGTCGCGGATGCTGGCTTCGAAATTGTCGGCGAGCGCGGCGAAGGCGCGCCGCTTCTCCGCTTCGGACTGCGCCTTGGCCTCGAGCTGATCGGCCTGGAGCTTGTTGAAGCTCATCGCATTGTCGCGAAACACCGCGACCGCCTTCACCATCGCACCGACCTCGTCATTCGCCTTGCTGGCGGGGACGGCGACGTCGAGGTGTCCGTCCGCGAGTTCGCGCATCACGCTCGTGATGGAGATAATCGGACGCGAGATGCTGCGGGCGATGAGATAGCCGACGATCGCGGCGAGTACGAGCCCGAGCGCGGCGATGCCGAATGCCAGCAGCCAGGCACGGTCGGCGGAGGCCACATAGTCGGCATTGTCCATCACCAGCTCGACCGCGCCGAGCGGCTTGCCGGAAAAATCCCTGATCGGGCCGAGCAGCGCGGCCACCGGCGTGGTGTCGAGCTTGGCCTGGCGTACCGTGAAGTCGCCGCCGGCAGCGCGGCCGTAATCAGCCGCGTCGAAGAAACTCTTGCCCTTTAGCGTGCCGCCGAACAGCTTGAAGCCGCCGCCGTCCGCGAGATGGAAGGCGACGTCGACATGGCGGTTGATTTTGAAGTCATCGAGGAAGGACTGGCCGAAGGTCAGGCCGAACTCCACTGAACCGAGATGCTTGCCGCCTTGCGCGATCGGCACGACGCCGCGGATGCCGAGCCCGGCCACGCCGCCCTCGAGGCCGACCACGACCTTGTGCTCCTGGTTGGCGATGATCACGGTTTTGCGGAAGCCCGAGAGGTCGTCGCCGAATTTGGCGGGCTGGTGCACGCGCAGGAAAGAGGTCGCGGGCGCCACGTGGAACTGGAACTGCTCGACGCCGTACTCCGACTTGGTCGCGGCAAACACCGGCCCGAACAGGCCGATTAAAGCGTTGCGATCCTGTTTGGCCATCGCGTCCTGCGTCGCCGGCATCGCGGCCACGACGGCGCTCATGGCGGCGGCACGGTGGGACTCCTCGGCGATGCGCGATTGCAGGGCATCGTAGTGGCTGCGCAGCTCGCGCTGGTCGGCGCGGTCGATAATCCCCGCGATGATCCACATCGCCCCCAGCACGGCAAACAGCGCGGTCGCCGCCGCCGTCACCGCCAGCGCAACCGTGATCCGCATCCTGAGGCCGAGGCTCGCCCGCATGTCCGACTCGTTCGTTGAGCGTTGATTAACAACGCCTATCAACTTCTCGCTAAGAGAGGGTGAACGGGGGAGGGAGTGGAGTGACTGGGGTGCGCGGTCGTGGCGCCCGCAAGATGGTCGGTTGGCGCCAAAATGAAGATGTCGTCCTGGCGAAAGCCAGACGAAAGCCTGGACCCATGACCACCGGATGTGGTCTGGCGAAGACTCGGGGTTATCATCTCGCGCCGCAACTCCTCCCTGGGATAATGGGTCCTGGCTTTCGCCAGGACGACACCGGGAATGAGGCGCCGCGAGCGGCCTAATACCCCCGCGCCCGGTCCACCACGTTCTCCAGCACGCCGCCCGCCTCGAACCGCACGATCTGCTCGGCGACATAGGCCGAGATCGCGTCCGCGTCGGTGTCGGCGGCGTTGTGCGGGGTCAGCAGCACCTTGGGGTGGGTCCAGAACCGGCTGTCCTTTGGCTGTGGCTCCTGCACGAAGACGTCGAGCGAGACGGCGCCCAGCGTGCCGTCGTCGAGGCAGGCCAGGATATCGGCCTCGTTCTGGAGGCCGCCGCGGCCGGCGTTGATCAGCACGGGCGCGCCGAATGGGCCCTTGCGGTTGAGCTTTGTGAAGACGTCGCGGTTGAGGATGCCATGCGTGTCCGGCGTCAGCGGCAACAGGCTGACAAGGATGTCGGTTGTGCGCAGGAACGCGTCGATCTGCGCCGTGCCATGGAAGCATTCGACGCCGTCGATCGTGCGCGGGCTGCGGCTCCAGCCGATGACACGGAAGCCGAGGCGACGCAGCACATCGGCCGCATCCGCGCCGAGCGTTCCAAGCCCCATCATGCCGACCGTGACCGCGCTCGCCGGCCACTGATATGTCGGCTCCCAGCGCTTCTCGCGCTGCGACTGCCGCAGATAGAGTTCCTGGCGGTGGTGCATCAAAACGTGCAGAACGACATATTCGGTCATGCGGTTGGTGAGGTCAGGCACGGCGACGCGCACCAGCGGCACGCCGGGCAGGCTCTTGTCTGCCATCAGGGCGTCGACGCCGGCGCCAAGATTGAAGATCGCGCGCAGGTTCGGGAACGCCTTGAGATCGCCCGGCACCGGCTTCCACACCGCCGCATAGTGCACCTCGGCCGGATCGAGCCCGGCATCGGGCAGCAGCACCACGCGGCGGCCGCCGCAGACCGCCTCGAACCGGGCCTTCCAGCGCTCTGGCAGCCAGTTCTGCTGCGTGCTGTTGATCAGGACGGCCAGTGTGCCTTTGGTCATACGAAGTGCCTCGTCGGGTTCCGCTCAAGAAGGCCCTCCTTGGCACGATCTGCCGGATTTTTCTTGCAATTTTTTTCCGCGGCCATGTCGGGGCGTTGCATAGTGGATCGTCTTCAAAACAAGCGTTCAGAGAAGGTACTGCCCATGCTTTATGCGATCCTCTGCTATCACGACGAGGACTTCGTCGGCTCCTGGAGCAAGGACCAGGACGAGGCCGTGATGAAGAAGCTCGCCGTGGTGCAGGAAGATCTCGCGAAGCAGGGCAGGCTCGGCCCCGTGGCGCGGCTGCTGCCGACCACTGCGGCAGCGACGCTGCGCAAGGAAGACCCGCCTTTGGTGCTCGACGGCCCCTATGCCGAGACCAAGGAGCAGTTGCTCGGCTTCTACATCGTCGATTGCAAGAACCTCGACGAGGCGCTCGACGTTGCGCGCGACCTCGGATCGGCCAATCCCGGCGGCGCCTATGAGGTGCGTCCGGTCGGCGTGTTCAGGCCCGGAGGGAATCTGACGTGAGCGAGGCCGATACCGCCTGGATCGAGACCGCGCTGACCTCGGCGCGCCCCCAGGCGGTCGGCGCGCTCCTGCGCTATTTCCGCGATCTCGACACCGCCGAGGAGGCCTTCCAGAACGCCTGCCTGCGCGCGCTGAAGACCTGGCCGCAGAACGGGCCGCCGCGCGATCCCGCGGCCTGGCTGATCATGGTCGGGCGTAACGTCGCGATCGACGAAGTGCGCCGCACCCGCAAGCAGCAGCCGCTGCCGGAGGACGACCACGCGATCTCCGATCTCGACGACGCCGAGGGCGCGCTCGCCGAGCGGCTCGACGGCTCGCACTACCGCGACGATATTCTGCGGCTGATGTTCATCTGCTGCCATCCAGGGCTGCCGGCGACGCAGCAGATCGCGCTCGCGCTCCGCATCGTCTCCGGTCTCACCGTGAAGCAGATCGCGCGCGCCTTCCTGGTTTCGGATGCGGCGATGGAGCAGCGCATCACGCGCGCCAAGGCCAAGGTCGCCGAGGCCGGGACGCCGTTCGAAACGCCGGGCCCGGTCGAGCGCTCGGAGCGGCTCGCCGGTGTTGCCGCGATGATTTATCTGATCTTCAACGAGGGTTATTCGGCGAGCGGCGACGCCGCCGAAATCAGAAAGCCGCTGTGCGAGGAGGCAATCCGGCTCGCACGGCTGCTGTTGCGGTTGTTCCAGAGCGAGCCGGAGATCATGGGGCTCACGGCGCTCATCTTGTTGCAGCATGCGCGCACTGCCTCGCGCTTTGCCGCGGATGGCTCGCTGATCCTGCTGGACGACCAGGACCGTTCGCTGTGGAACGGCACCATGATCGCGGAAGGCCTCGCGCTGATCGACAAGGCGATGCGCCATCGCCGCAGCGGGCCCTACCAGATTCAGGCCGCGATCGCCGCGCTGCATGCCCGCGCGTCAGCGCCCGAGGAGACCGACTGGGCCCAGATCGACCTGCTCTATGGTGCGCTGGAGGTGGTGCAGCCCTCGCCGGTGGTGACGCTCAACCGCGCTGTCGCGGTTTCCAAGGTGCGCGGACCGCAAGCCGCGCTCGACCTGATCGAACCTCTGGCGCCGAAGCTTTCCAACTACTTCCATTTCTACGGCGTGCGCGGCGCCTTCCTCATGCAACTCGGCCGCAATGACGAAGCCCGCGTCGCCTTCGACCGCGCCATCGCCCTCGCCAACACGTCCGCAGAAGCCGCCCACATCCGCATGCATCTCGATCGCCTGATCCGGGACAGCCGGCCGAAGGGCGCCAATGGCGGCGCCAGGCAGGGCGCCAAGGTGAAGTAGGGAGGGCCTGCTTCGGGCGCTTCCAAAATTTCTGCTTCGCCTTGTCGGCTCCGACCCCCTCCCTTCGTCCTAAGGCCGTATCCAGGGAGCCATTCATGCTGAAAGCCATTGCCGCCATCGCCATCCTGCTCGCGGTCGGAATCGTGGGCGTCCTCGTCTTCGCCCTGACGAAGCCCGACACATTCCGCGTCGAACGCAGCCTCGCCGTGAAGGCGCCGGCCAATGCAATCTATCCCTTGGTCGCCGATTTCCATCGCTGGACTGTCTGGTCACCCTACGAGGGCCGCGATCCGGCCATGAAGCGCAGCTTCGGCGGAACTGCGGTAGGAAGGGGCGCGACCTATGCCTGGGACGGCAACAACGATGTCGGCGCCGGCCATATGGAGATTCTCGAGGCAAATGCGTCGTCAAAACTCCGCATCAAGCTCGATTTCGAGCGTCCCTTCGAAGGCCACAACACTGCCGAGTTCACCTTTGTGCCGCAAGGCGATGCCACACTGGTCACATGGGCGATGTCCGGGCCGGCCCCGTTCCTGTCCAAGGTCATGCAGGTGTTCATCAACATGGACAGCATGATCGGCAAGGATTTCGAGGCCGGCCTCGCCAGCCTGAAGAAGCTCACGGAGAAATAACGGCGCCCTCGCCCAGGGAACGGTCAAGTCAACGAAGAGGAGTGAAACATGCTCAATGCCTATCTGTTCTATCAGGACACCTGCGAAGCGGCGTTCAACTATTACGCCAAGGTTCTCGGCGGCAAGATCGACGCCATGATGCGTTCATCGGACGCACCGGCGGACATGGCCGCCGCGCCCGGCCGGGAGAAGACGATCATGCATGCGCGGATGTCGCTGCCCGACGGCAGCGTGTTGATGGCCTCCGACGCACCCGGCGAGCAATTTCACAAGCCGCAGGGCTTTTCGATTTCGTTCACGGTCGCGGACCCCGCGGAGGGCGAGCGCAAGTTCAACGCGCTCGCCGACGGCGGTAGCGTTACCATGCCCTTCGGCAAGACGTTCTGGGCCAAGGGCTTTGGCATGTGCGTCGACAAGTTCGGCATTCCCTGGATGGTGAACTGCCCGGCCGAGGGAATGTGACAGGCGCGATCGCCTGACGCGCCAGCCGGCGATCCCCTCTCCCCGCCGATGCGGGAGAGGGGACACGCATAAGGGCGTCACGTCATAGGCCGATCGGCTGCCTGCCCTCTCAGCGGATCGATCCGGTCACGTCGCTGCTCGGTGGTTGGGACGACGGAACGCAGCGCGGGCAGATCACCAGCCTCGTGCCGAGCTGCCGGTCATTCTCCGCTTCGATTTCGTCATGGACGGCCCACCATGCTGCGGAGTACGGGCGCAAGGTGCCGAGCACTCTTTCCCGCTCCTGGTTCGGATCACTCGCCGCGGGAGCTTGGTTCGCCACACGACGCTTCATGATAGAGGGACGGTTCGGATCCTGACCGAGGCCGTCCCATGCGATCGGACGGCGTTCCTGCGCAGGCGCGACTGCGCATCCCATGAGCGTTGCGCAAAAAGTGAGCAAGACAAAGCCGTGGCGCATCATGCCGAACCCTCGGTGTCGTACGCGACGCGCAGGCTCCGCATGCGGAAGCCTGCATCACGCCGCTCAAATGGAACCTAAGGGAAACACGTGGCCGGCATCGCCGAATATGGATTCTTCCTCTCGCATCACATTGCGAGAGCAGTGAGGCCGCTTCGTGAAATGATGCGGACCGCATCGCACAACAACTGGCGCAATATTAGGCTGTGAACTCCGTGACAGAATCGCTAACTATTCCTTCATAAATTCTACAAACTGGGACGGGGCGGACTTGGAAGGGGAGCGACCGATGGCGGCGGCGCTACAGATCAACTTTGCACTTTGGGGTATGCTCATCTGCGCGAGCATGGAATTGACCCAGATGATCCAGAGGTTTTTTTAGGCCTCGCGAAGCGCGTGACCGGCGCAATTTTGCCCGCGCGCCTGTTTGCTAGTTCACGAGCAACGCGATGAGCGTGAAGCTGACGCTCGCGATCACGATCATCGAGACGATGTAGTTGCGCGGCCCTGCCGTGCGTGCCGGCGGTCTTCGCCGTCGCGGCGGCTCGTTTACCTGCCGGCTGGACTCCGTCGGCGCACCCGCAGCCTCCGCGCCCGCGTACTTCACATAAAGCTCGAGCAGCCGCAGCTCGGACGGCAGGTCCATCAGGCCCTCGCACTCGCGCCGCGACAGCAGCTCGAATTCGACGGTCTCTTCGGAGCTCAGTGGGCCAAGGACGATGCGTCCCCGGTCCGACAAGCGGTAGCGAAAATCGATGGGCTGCACAGCCTGCCACCCGTTTGAAAATGAGTAATCCTGAAAAAGCGGAACCATCCTAGTCTGTGACCACCGCTGAGAATATGACGCCGCCGCGGCCTCAGTCTGGCCGGCACCATCATAGACGGTCGGGAGAAGCCGGAAACCGCGTAAATTGGGCAGGCATTGCGAAGCGCTTGAGCGGATTTCGTGTCCGGCCAGTCGGAATTTTGCAAAATTGCCTAATCGCCGGACAGCGACGGATCAACTTGCTCACAACGCTGTCGATCGCCAAAGCCTCATCGGCAGCGTGGGTAGATCGCCGCGAGATCGCGCCCCTTCAGCAACAGCAGCCGCGACGTGAGGCCACCGTGGCGGCTGATCCAGTCGTGCACCGGGCCGGGATAGGCTTGGAGCACCGCTTCAGATGCTTCCGGCTCGGCTGAGAAGCGCCCGCGCCGGTCGACCGAGCGCGCCCCATGGAAGCCGAGCACGGCGCGTCTGGTGACGCAGATGCGCTCGCCCGGCACGATGCTCAGCACCAGCGTGCAGGCGGACAAGCAGGGACCGTCGATCACCACGCGCTCGCCGCTCTCGCGCACCTTCTCGAACAAATCGAGGAACGGCCCGACCTGTCCGCCCGGCGACTGGATGATGCGGATTTCGGCCGCGGCGGGTGCGGACGCGAGCAGGCTTGCGGCGAGCATCAAGGTTTGGACGAAAGCAAGGCGTTGCATGGTGCTTTCTCCGTACGGTTGCCATCGTAAGGCGGGTCAAGCGTAGCCTGCCCGCCATGGCGCCGCGAGTCCGGGACGATGGTGGGCACGGCGCTTGCGCCTTTGCCCGCCCTACAAATTTCGTTCCTACCCGTTCCGCCGTTCGCCGCGCAGCGTCGGCAGGCCGATGCCAGCCGCATCGAAGCCGCCATCGACGGCCAAAATTTGGCCGGTGATGTAGCTCGATCGTTCCGAGCACAGGAAGTAGACCGCCTCGGCGAGTTCCTCTTCCAGGCCGTAGCGGTTGAGCGGGATGGCGTCGTGATAGTCGGCGCGGATCTCCCTGGTATGCACCTGCTTCGCCATCGCGGTGTCGACCGGCCCCGGCGCGACGGCGTTGACACGAATGTCGAGCGAGGCGAGCTCGACCGCGAGTTGCTTGGTGAGATGCGCGAGGCCCGCCTTGCTGGTGCCGTAGGCCGAGCGCAGCGTCGAGGCGCGCACCGCCGAGATCGAGGTGATGTTGACGATGGCGCCGCCATTGCCGTCGCGCATCAGCGGCACCGCCGCCTTGGTGCAGAGGAACGGGCCGGTGAGGTTGACCTCGAGCACGCGCCGCCAATCGGCCTCCGACGTCTCCATCAGCGGCGCGAACACGGCAATGCCGGCATTGTTGACGAGCGCGTCGAGCCGGCCGAACCGCCGCTCGACCGTCGTCATCGCGGCGGCAACCGCGGCCGCGTCCGAGACATCGCAGGTCAGTGCCAGCGTCGCCTCGTCCCGGCCGATCTCGGCGACCGCGCGGCCGAGCAGCTCGCCCTCGATGTCGAGCAGCGCCACGCGCCAGCCCTCAGCAAGAAATTTCTTCGCCGTCGCAAGGCCGATGCCGCGCGCGGCTCCGGTGACCAGAGCGACTTTTTGCGGGGCTTGCGGCATTGGCGGCAGCGTCCTTCTGTCGAAAACGTGAGCCGCACGGGCGGCCAACGTCTTCTACTTCGCTTTCGTTCCGACAAGAAGAGCGACCGACAGTCCATTTCCGTCCCCCTGAGGCGCTCGATCTGCGGCGCAAAGCGACACGGCGCGCGAATGGGCCGTATTTGCAGGCGTCCCCCAGCGCATTTATTTTTTCGCGTGGTTGCTGTCGCGCGCGATGTCGGCGCGGCCGCGCGTCAATCGTCTTCAAGACGATGCTGACTATGGAACCGTTCGATGACTGACCGCGAGCACCTGATTCGAGACCTTTTCGCAGCCTATCTCGGCAACGATCGGCAATTGGTCGCCGACGCATTGGCCGACGACTTCCGCTTCACCAGCCCGTTCGACGACGACCTCGACAAGGCGGCCTATTTCGAACGCTGCTGGAAGGACACCGGCTGGATCGCGCGGCACGACATCGAGCGGATTTTCGTCCGGGGCGACGAGGCCTTCGTCACCTATCTCTGCGTGGCGACAGATGGCAGGAGCTTTCGCAACACGGAGTTCTTCACCTTCGCCGGCGGCAAGGTTCGCCGCATCGAGGTCTATTTTGGCGCAACGCGGCAGGACGGGCGTTTCCTGCCGCAGCCACGCTAGAGGCCAGCGCAGTCACCTCCAGAATAATTGTCGACGCCCTGTCGGTTCCGTCAGGGTTCGTTCGTCTTGAAGGTGAGGGCGGGCGGCCCGGGCCGTCGCTCCCCGTCCGTCCGGAGTGGCGCCTCGCCGCGCGACCCGGACGACAAAGCAAGCAAGGAATGCTCATGCGATTCATGATGCTGATGATCCCGCTCGGCTACGAGACCGCGCCGCCCGACGTTCAACTCGATCCCGAGCGGGTCGCGGCGATGATGCGCTACAACGAGGCGCTGAAGGATGCGGGCGTGCTGATCACGCTCGACGGCCTGCATCCGCCGTCGATCGGCGCGCGCGTCTCGTTTGCGACCGGCGAGCCCGTCGTGACCGATGGTCCCTTCGCCGAGGCCAAGGAGGTCCTGGGCGGTTACTGGATGATCGAGGTCGCCTCGCGAGCCGAGGCGATCGCCTGGGCCAAGCGGTGTCCGGCCTCGCCGAACGAAATTATCGAGATCCGTCAGGTGCAGGAGATGAGCGACTTTCCTCCTGACGTGCAGGAGGCGGCCGCCGGTTTCGGCGATCTGAAGAAGTAACCGCAGCGGTCGCGACAAAATCGCGGCGTCGTCAACCGATCAACAAGGGAGAGAACCGATGAGCACTGACACCTATCTCGCCGTTTTCCTCGGCAGCAAGACCAGCTCCAAATGGGCCGCATGGAATGCGATGTCCGAGGCCGAGCGCAAGGCGAAGGAACAGGAGGGCATGGCGGGCTGGAAGGGCTGGGTCGAAAAGCACCAAAGCGCGATCCAGGCCATGGGCGGCCCGCTCGGCAAGACCAAGAAAGTCGACGGCAAGGGCATCGGCGACATCGCCAACGAGATGGGCGCCTTCACCGTGGTGCGCGCAGCGTCCCATGAAGCCGCGGCGAAGATGTTCGAGAACCACCCGCACTTCACGATCTTCCCCGGCGAACGCGTCGAGATCATGCCGGTGCTGCCGATCCCGGGCGGCTAGGACTTCGGCCGCCGCCCTGGACCGGGAAGAATACGGTCGATCAACCCGGCCGCCGCTAGTGACCTTCACGCCCAGCTCATGTAAAGCTCGTTCACATGAGCTGGCGCAAGGAGACGCGCCGCGCCGAGCGCGGCTATCACCACGGCAATCTGAAGGAAGCCCTGTTGCAGGCCGCCCTCGGGTTGATCGCCGAGAAGGGCGCCGCCGGCTTCACCTTCGCCGATGCAGCGCGCATGGCCGGCGTCAGTGCGGCGGCACCGTACCGGCATTTTCGCGACCGTGACGAACTGCTGTCCTCGATCGCGCAGCGCGGCTTCGAGCAGTTCGAGGCCCGCCTGACCGCGGCCTGGGACGACGGACGGCCCGATACCGTCACGGCGTTCGAGCGTGTCGGCAAGGCCTATCTCGCCTTCGCCCGCGAGGAGCCCGCGTTCTACAACGCGATGTTCGAATCGGGCGTGCCGGTGGATGCCAATCCGGCGCTCCAGGCCGCCAGCGAGCGCGCTTTCAACATCATTCGCGCCGCGGCCGAGCGGCTTGCCGCGCTCGCGCCGCCTGGCACGCCGCGGCCGCCGGCGATGATGATGGCGCTGCACATCTGGTCGATGGCGCATGGCGTGGCCTCGCTGTTCTCCCGCGGCGACGCCGCGCGTCGAAAGCTGCCGATGTCACCGGACGAGCTGCTCGAAGCCGAGGTGCTGATCTATCTGCGCGGTCTCGGCTTCCCGACCGATCGCCGCCCTCCGGCGAAAAGCGCCGAGCCGCCGCCGGTGCCGCCGGAGGCATCCTCCGGTTCCGGCCTGCCGCCCGGTGGTCCCTGGGGCAAGCCGAAATAAAATTGCGCAAATAATTCGCCCGCCCTGTTGGGTGGCTAGCTTGACAAAATCCCGGGATGGTCTAGCTATGTAAATGTTATTTACATTCACAACGGCACTGATGCCGTCATGGAGAGGGAAATGGCCTACACCGCTGATGTCAATCGATGGCGCGGCCCTTCGGACCAACAGCAACAGTACGAGCGTCCCCGCATGCTCGAGACGCCCTGGCATCCCGGCTGGATCGCCGTGACCATTCTCGGCTTCATCATCTGGTGGCCGATCGGACTTGCCCTTCTCTTTTTCACACTCGGGAGCAGAAGAATGTCGTGCTGGAGCAACCAGGATCGCTGGCAGAACAAGATGGAGCGGATGCAGTACAAGATGGACCGTATGCGCGGCCGTATGGAGCGCCGCGGTTTCGGTTTCGGCTTCGGCCCGCCCACGAGCGGCAACCGCGCCTTCGACGAGTACCGCACCGAGACGCTGCAGCGGCTTGAGGAGGAGCAGGTCGAGTTCAAGAACTTCCTCGACCGTCTGCGTCACGCCAAGGACAAGGAAGAGTTCGACCAGTTCATGGCGCAGCACAAGACGCGCCCGACCCCGCCGCCGACCGACCAGCAGCAAGGCTGATCTCGGGCAAGGCTGATCTCGGGCAAGGTTGATCTTGACCCGACGCCTCTCAAAGCCTTCAGGCGCATGCCCCCAAAGTCCTGATGGCCCCGAGCCGCCCGCCTGCGCAACCCGCAGGCGGGCGGTTTGGTTTTTGGAAATGCGTGGCTGGCAGCAGCGACGTCTGGATTGCCGAGACTTGGTCCGGAGAGTCTTGGTCTGGAAAGTCTTGGTCAGCGCGCCGTGGCGAGTTGCGCGCGAACCGACTCCAGGAAGTGTTCGTAGGCGTAGTCCACGATCTCGTTGAGTGATCGCGTTCGCGCGAACATTGCCCTGGCCTCGGCGAGAAACTCGTCGCGGGTCGGAATCTTCGGCAAATGCAGATGCGTCAGCGCATCGACGCCTTCATGCGCGCGATTCAGGATGTCGTGCAGCGTTGGCAGTTGCAGCTGGGCCAAATCGGATCGGCGTAGCGCCGACGAGATCGCGTGCGCCAGGGTCTGTGCGTCGAACCGTCCGGCAAGCTCGCGGGCCGCCCGATGGATGACCCGCGCGCCGAGCTGCTGTTCGTTGCGCAGCACCTGTTCGGGCGGCGTCTTCATGTTCCAGACCACGCCGAACCACGACAGCGTCTTCAGGATGTAATAAGTCACGTCGATTTCCCACCAGCGAAAGCCTTGTCGCACGCTGCTTTGGTAGGCGTGGTGATTGTTGTGCCAGCCCTCACCGAGGGTGAACAGCGCCAGCAGCCAGTTGTTGCGGGAATCATCGCCGGTCACGTAGCGCTTGCGTCCATGCACATGGGCGAGGGAGTTGATGCAGAAGGTCGCGTGATAGACCAGCACGGTGCTCCACAGGAAGCCGACGATGAGGCCGGACCATCCGGCAACCAGGAAGCAGAGCGCAGCCAGCGTAACGGCCGGCAGGAGTTCCAGCCGATGCAGCCACATCAGCTCAGGATAGGCGGCGAAATCGCCGACTTTCACGAGGTCGGTCCCATCGTGCTGCCGATCAAAAATCCAGCCGAGATGACTGTAGAGGAAGCCTCGGTGACGCGGTGAATGCACATCGTTTTCGGTATCGGAATGCAGATGATGGTGTCGATGCTTGGCCGCCCACCACAAAACGCTTTTCTGCGCGGTGCTTTGCGCGAGGCAGGCCAGGATGAACTGAAACACCCGGCCGGTCGCAAAAGCCCGGTGGGAGAAATAGCGGTGATAGCCTGCCCCGATTGCAAACATGCGCACGCCATACAGTGAGGCGCAGATCGCGAGGGCCTGCCAGGTAACGCCTGACCAGATGGCCGCAAAGCAGCCGAGATGGACCAGCAGGAACGGCAGGGCGGACGGATACATGATGTCGTCGTGTCGATCGTCGGCGGGGGCGTTGGGCGACATGTATTGGCGTGACCTTGGATGACGGGGATTCGGGATTCGCTTCGGCAGCACTGCGGGCCGCTGTGTACGAAAAACCCGCGGATGGCTGACCACCGCGGGGGCCTTGAACGAGATGCTTTGCCTGGACAACCCTGGCCCAAGGCGGCAGTACGCGGCGAGGCCAACCTGAGGCCATAGCTTCGGCCGGGAACTCGACTGGCTATATATGATCGCGGCTTGCCTGCCATGCAAGCTCGTAGCCTCACGGGGGAGCGTGGCGCGAGGACTGCCGATGGCCTATATCCGACAGTGAGAAGGAAGCGTCAAAACACCGCAGGCGGCAATGATGGCGGAAGTTGCGATCATGGCGAGCGAGAGCCTCTGGCAGGAGATCCGCGGCGAGGCGCAGGGCGCAGCGGCGGCCGATCCCCTATTCGGCAAGGCTCTTGTCGGCCCCATCCTCGCCCACGACGATTTTACCGCCGCCTTGGCCGACCTGATCGGGCGCCGGCTTGGCGGCCGCGCGGCCGAACGCGAGCGCTTCACGACATTTTCCCGCGACGCCTTTCGCGGTCAGCCGGATCTGGTCGAGGCGGCCGGCCGCGACTTGCAGGCCATCGTGCGCAGCGATCCCGCCATCGCCGGCCTGCTGCCGCCGCTGCTGCATTTCAAGGGCTACGTCGCGCTGCAAGCCTGGCGCGTCTCGAACTGGCTGTGGCATCATGACCATCGCGACGCGGCGCTGCTGTTTCAGAACGAGGCGTCGAACGTCCTGCAGGTCAGCATTCATCCGGCGGCGAGCGTCGGATCCTCGGTATATCTCGACCACGCCACCGGCATCGTGATCGGTGCCAATGTGGTGATCGGCGACGAGGCCACCATCCTTCAGAACGTCAGCATCGGCCGCAGCAGCGAACTGCCGACGCGTTCGCCTCGCATCGGTCGCGGCGTGTTCATCGGCTCCGATGCGACAATTCTCGGCGACGTCAGGATCGGCGATTTTGCAAAGATCGGAGCCGGCACGGTCGTAACCAGTGACGTGCCCGGCGGCTGCACCGCAATCGGCAATCCGGCGCGGCTGACCAATTGCCCTGAACCTGCCTCCGCAGCCTGAAGGCGGTCGGCGTGGCCCATGCGGCGGGCGGCTGGCTCTACACGCTCAGCCTGCGCCAGCGGGTTCGAACCGTAGAGCACGCATCCTCGCCGAGGTCGATCTCGGGCGACGCATCGTTCGCTCAGGCGGCGCGGCGGTGGCTCTCGCCGCCATGATGCGGGGTGACCGGCTCCGAGCTGGTCTGGCCCGGCGCGTCCAGCACCGCGACGTGATGACGGTAGACCATTTCCCAGCCCTTCCATCCCGTGAACAGGAGGATGCCGACCACGATCAGAGAGAGCGCCACGCCCCACGGCTTGACCGCGGCCTCCGCGCCTTGCGCGTAGCGGAGGCAGAAATTGATCACGGCCAGCACGACCGCCGCGAGATTGCCGATCATGTGATACCAGGCATCGTTGAGGCGGCGGATACGAGGCTCGCTGAAGAAATCCGTAACGCCGGCCGCGGCGGCAACGAGTGCCATGACGATCCCGGCGCCGAGCAGCCAGATCGCGGCCCTGGCCCAGAAGCCGTCGCCGGTTCCGATGAAGGCGAGATCGGCGATGGGCGCGGCGACCAGGAAGGCAACGGGGAACGGGATGATCATGGGGTGGAGCGGATGGTCGCCGATGGCGGCGGTCGTCTTTGGGTTGATGCTCATGGCCAAACCTCGCGAGAAGGTGATTTTCGGGACAATTTTCTGGATGGGGGCGGTTCCTCGGCCGGCACATCGGTAGCGCGGAACTCTGGTGCCCCCGACGCAGCGCAGCGTCCCTTCGACGATGCGCTGCAGAGCCGTGGCCATTTCACCGCTGGGACGTTGCGGTGCGTCCGGGACACGGATCCGCCCGCCGCGCCGCCCATCCCCCTGCGCTACCTCTCTTTCCAGCAGCCAAATTCGCCTGCGGTAACCCAGCATTAACCATCGCCGGGCTCTGGTAATTGCGGACAATCGCGCCCAAAGCCCGACGTCAAGGCCGTGGTCAGGACCTTGGGCCGAGGCCCATAGTTTTGACATCTTGGCAGGGAATGCAGGCGGCCGGCTTTGGACGAGCCCTGCACCCCAGAAAGACATGGCTTTGAGCTGGCTTGCCGGCCGCGCCGGTTCTAGCGCGGCTATTGGGGAACCGGCGGCCATTTGCTGGCCGGGACATGAGGTAACGATCGCCTTGAGAGGATACTGCTTATGAATCCGGCCGACGTGGCTCAGTCAGCCCTTCCGGTTGCCGCTTCCGCCGACGTGTCGCTGATCGCGCTGTTCTGGCAGGCTCACTGGATCGTGAAAGGGGTCATGCTGGGACTTCTGTCCTGCTCGGTCTGGGTCTGGGCAATCGCCATCGACAAGATATTCCTGTTTGCCCGCACGCGGCGCTCGATGGACCGTTTCGAGCAGGCCTTCTGGTCCGGCGAGTCGATCGAGGACCTCTATCGCACGCTCTCGGCCAAGCCGACGCATTCCATGGCGGCCTGTTTCGTCGCGGCGATGCGCGAGTGGAAGCGTTCGTTCGAGAGCCAGGCGCGCTCGGTCGCGGGCCTTCAGATACGCATCGACAAGGTCATGAACGTCTCGATCTCGCGCGAGATCGAGCGGTTAGAGCGCCGGCTGCTGGTGCTCGCGACCGTCGGCTCCGCCGGCCCCTTCGTCGGCCTGTTCGGCACGGTCTGGGGCATCATGTCGAGCTTCCAGTCAATCGCGGCGTCGAAAAATACCTCCCTGGCGGTGGTGGCTCCTGGTATCGCGGAGGCGCTGTTTGCGACCGCTGTCGGCCTTATCGCCGCCATTCCTGCCACTATTTTCTACAATAAGTTCACTTCCGAGGTGAACCGGCAGGCCCAGCGGCTCGAGGGCTTCGCCGATGAATTTTCAGCCATCCTGTCGCGCCAGATCGACGAGCGGGGCTGACAGACGGCATGTATAGTGTGAAGGGCAATTTGGGCACCAGACCATGGGCATGAACGTCGCGAGTTCATCCGGAGGCGGCGGCCGTCGCAGCCGGCGCAAGCCGGTCATGGCCGAGATCAACGTCACGCCGATGGTCGACGTGATGCTGGTGCTGCTCATCATCTTCATGGTGTCGGCGCCGCTGCTCACCGTCGGCGTGCCGCTCGACCTGCCGCAGACCCAGGCCAAGAGCCTCGAGCAGAACGACCAGAAGCCGATCCAGATGTCGGTCGACATCAAGGGCAAGGTGTTCATCAACGACGCGGAGATCGCGATCAACGAGCTGGTGCCGAAGCTGAAGGCGATCACGGACGCGCGCGGCGGGCTCGAGGAGCGCATCTATCTGCGCGCCGACAAGAAAGCTGATTACGGCACGGTGGCCAGGGTCATGGGCCTGTTGTCTGGTGCAGGCTTCAAGAAGCTGGCCCTCGTCACGGAAGCGGATCAGGGGTAGGCCGTGAAGGTGAAGGTCGACAAGACACTCGTTGCGTCGATTGCCCTCCATGTCCTCGTGCTTGGATGGGGGCTGGTCACCTTTAGCAGCAGGGCCTTCGTCGCGCCGGAAGAGTCGCTTCCGATCGACATCATCTCAACCGACCAGCTCGCGAAGATGATGGCGGGGCAGAAGACCGGCGACAAGGACAAGCCGAAGCCCAAGGTCGAGAAGATCGCCGAGGCCAAGCCCGAAGAGGACGCCGTCGGCAAGGTCACCGAGAAGAAAGAGCTGATCAAGACCAACTCGACGCCCGAGCGGCCGCCGAAACCCGTTGAGAAGCCGGTCGAGAAGAAGCCCGAGCCGCCTAAGCCCGTGGCCGAGGCGAAGCCCAAGGAAGAACCGAAGCCGCAGGAAAAGAAGCCTGATCCGGCCAAGGAAGATCCGATCGCCGAGCTCCAGAAAAAGCTGGAGACCAAGAAGCCGCCGCCCAAGCCTCCCGAGCCCAAGGTCGCGGCGGTGCAGCCGCAACAGCAGCCGAAGCCCAAGGAGCGCTCGTTCGATCCCGCGCAGATCCAGCGCGACCTCGACAAGCGCGCCGCGACCCGGCACGAACTCGTCGGCTCGACGCTGAATGCTTCGGCCTCGCTGGGATCGACGACCGGGACTGCCGCCAACAACGTTGCGACCTGGCGAGGTGCGTTCCAGGGCGCGGTGAAGCGCTGCTTCACGCCGACCTATAACGGGCAGGATGCAGATCAGTACGAAGCCGACATCGACATTCCCATGAAGATCGATGGATCGCTCGCATCCGAGCCCGTCGTCGTCGCGGTGAGGGGACCGTCGCGGTCAATCGCCCAGGCGGTGGCCGAGAGCGCCAAGCGCGCCATCGTGCAGTGTCAGGTCTATTCGTTCATGCCGAAGCCGCAGTACGAGAGCTGGAAGCTCATTCCGATGACTTTCGGCCTGAAAGACATGTTGTGACATCCGAACAAAAGAATTTTGCGATGAATGACGTCCGATCGATGAACCGCCGCCGCTTCATGACGCTGACCGGATCGACGCTTGCGATGCTCGGGGGCGGACACGCCTTCGCCCAGGGCCAGCCGCGGCTTCGCATCGATCCCACCGAATTCCAGCCGGTCCCGATCGCGATCACCAACTTCGTGCCGGGCTCGCCGGCCGACGGCGACGTCGGCAACGGCGTCACGCAGGTCATCACCAACAATCTGAAGCGCTCGGGCCTGTTCGCGCCGATCGACCAGGCCGCCTTCATCGAGCGCATCAGCAACATCGACGTCGCGCCGCAATTCCAGAACTGGAAGACCATCAACGCGCAGGCGCTGGTCACCGGCCGCATGACGCGGCAGCCGGACGGAAGGCTCAAGGCAGAATTCCGCCTCTGGGACGTGGTCTCCGGCCAGCAGCTCGCCGGCCAGCAATATTTCACCTCGCCGGAATATTGGCGCCGCATCGCCCACATCATCTCCGACCAGATCTACGAGCGGATGACCGGCGAGAAAGGCTATTTCGACAGCCGCGTGGTGTTCGTGGACGAGACCGGGCCGAAGGAGCGCCGCGTCAAGCGGCTCGCGATGATGGACCAGGACGGCGCCAACGTGCGCTATCTGACGCGCGGCTCCGACCTCGTGCTGACGCCGCGCTTCTCGCCGAACTCGCAAGAGATCACCTACATGGAGTTCGGCCAGGGCGATCCGAAGGTCTATCTGTTCAACATCGAGACCGGCCAGCGCGAGATCGTCGGCAACTTCCCGGGCATGACCTTTGCGCCGCGATTCTCGCCGGATGGCCAGCGCGTGATCATGAGCTTGCAGCAGGGCGGCAATTCCAACCTGTTCGTGATGGATCTGCGCTCGCGCTCGACCACGCGCCTCACCGACACACCGGCGATCGACACGTCTCCTTCTTATTCGCCGGATGGCGCCCGCATCTGCTTCGAGTCCGATCGCGGCGGCAGGTCGCAGATCTATGTCATGGCCGCAGGCGGGGGAGCTGCGCAGCGCATCTCCTTCTCCAAGGACGATACCAACGCCACCTATTCGACGCCGGTGTGGTCGCCGCGCGGCGACTACATCGCCTTCACCAGGCAGGGCGGCGGACAGTTCTCGATCGGCGTCATGAAGCCGGACGGCTCCGGCGAACGGCTGCTCACCTCCGGCTACCACAACGAAGGCCCGACCTTCTCGCCGAACGGCCGCGTGCTGATGTTCTTCCGCGATCCCGGCGGCAGCGGCGGACCGTCGCTGTTCTCCGTCGACATCTCGGGGCGCAACGAGCTGAAGGTGCCGACGCCGGGCTTTGCCTCCGACCCGGCGTGGTCGCCGCTATTGTCCTCGACTTCGGGTTAGCCGCCCGTCCTCGGTGCGCGATGATTTTGACCGCGCGCCTTTTTCGAAAACTTTGCGAGATGTTTCTCCGCGACAATTGTTCTTTAAGGTTGTGCTCGGCAAATTTTTCCCATCGTTTTGTTTCTATTGATGTATTTCGAGTATCTGTCGCTCAAAACAACTCGACTTTAACGATGTTCCCTCAGAAAGACTTCATACCGGATCGGTAAAACTGCGCCCCAGACAGGACGCGCGTACAGATCAGATGCAGTTTGCAAGTCAGAGCGGAGAGCCGGAACAGCGGCCGCCGAAATCTTCGGCGGCGCAAATCGATTCGCTGTTCGAAGCGCCTGGTCCGCTGCTGGCAGGACTCATTTTCGTGTCGATTGGTGCGGCCCTGACCGCGATGAGGACGGGCGAGCCGCTGATCTGGGCGTGCGTCGCGCTTCTTGTCCTGGCCGGTACCGCGCGGGCGATCGACCTGCGCCTCTATCAGGCACGTCAGGCGGTCATGACCGCCGAGGCGGCCGCACGCTGGCAGAAGCGCTATCAGATCGGAGCAAAGATCCAGGCGGCTGCGATCGGCATCTGGTGCTCCACCGCCCTGTTGGCCACGGACGACGCCGTGGCCCACATGATAGCCTTGTCGGTCACCACCGGAATCGCGGCGGGCGGCGCCGGCAGGGCCTATGGCCGGCCGGCGATCTTCCATCTGCAGGCCGTGCTGATTTTCGGCCCGGCCGTGCTTGCCTTGGCGCTGCGTGGAACGCCCTACTACATCGCGATGGCGGTGGTCAGCGCCGCGTTCCTGATGGCGATCATGCAGCTCTCGGTGAATCTGCACCGAATCTTCATGGGAGCGGTCGTGGCACGGGAGCGTGAAGCCGCGCTCGCCGGGCAGTTCGATACGGCGCTGAACAACATGCCGCACGGCCTCTGCATGTTCCGCGTCGACGGACAGCTGGCGGTCATGAACCACCGCTTCGGCGCAATGATGAACCTGCCGGAAGGTCTCGCGCAGCGCGGCACCAACGCGCGTGACATTGTCGCGGCGTGCGTCGGCGCCGGATCCATCTCGGTTGGGAGCGGCGAGCGGATCGTCGCGGACATCGAGAGTTCGCAGGCCAAAGAGATCATCACCACCGATCCCGACACGCAGCGAAACCGGTCGCTGTCCTGGACTGTCCAGCCGATGGCTGATGGTGGCGCTGTGGTGCTGCTCGAGGACATTACCGAGCGGCGCAGCGCCGAGGCCAAGATTACGCATCTGGCGCGCTACGACGACCTCACCGCGCTCCCCAACCGCGTTCATTTCCGCGACGAGATCGAAAGGCTGCTGGCGATCTCGCACGACGCCGAGCGCCTCTCCGCGCTGCTGTTCGTCGACCTCGACCAGTTCAAGCAGGTCAACGACACACTCGGCCATCCCTGCGGCGACCAGCTCCTGTGCGCGGTCGCCAACCGCCTTCGCGAGATGCTGCGCCCCGAAGATTTCGTCGCCCGCTTCGGCGGTGACGAATTCGTCGTGTTCCAGCAGAACATCAGCGCGGCCGAGGACGCCGCGAGCCTCGCCCGCCGCATCGTCGAGCGGCTGAGCGAGCGTTACCGCATCGACAATCATCTGGTCGAGATCGGCGCCAGCGTCGGCATCGCGCTGACCTCGCCGGAAGGCGTCAGCGCGGACACGCTGCTCAAGAACGCCGACATGGCGCTGTACCGGGCCAAGGCCGACGGTCGCGGCACCTTCTGCTTCTTCCGCGACGAGATGGCGGCGACCGTCGAGGCCCGCCGCATCCTCGAGCTCGATCTGCGCAAGGCGCTCGCCAACGAGGAGTTCGAGCTGTTCTATCAGCCGCTGGTCAATCTGAAGTTCGGCAGGATCACCACCTGCGAGGCACTGCTGCGCTGGAATCATCCGGTGCGCGGCACGGTCTCGCCGGTCGACATCATCCCGGTCGCCGAGGACATGGGGCTGATCGTCGATCTCGGCCGCTGGATCCTGCGCCGCGCCTGCATGGAATGCATGAAATGGCCGGAGGGCGTCAGCGTCGCCGTCAACTTCTCGCCGCAGCAATTCCACCAGCGCGACGTGCTGAGTGAGATCCGCTACGCACTGGAAGTCTCGGGCCTCCCGGCGCATCGGCTGGAGATCGAGATCACCGAATCCTCGCTGTTGCGTAACACCCAGCTCACGCACGACATCCTGTCGCAATTGCATGCGCTTGGCGTGCGCATTTCGCTGGATGATTTCGGCACCGGCTATTCGAGCCTCAGCTATTTGCACAATTTCCCGATGCAGAAGGTGAAGATCGACCGCTCCTTCCTCGAAGGCATCGACGCCGATCGGCCGCTGACGCTGCTGCGCGGCGTGGCGCGGCTGTCCGCCGACCTCGGCATGGCGGTCGTGGTCGAGGGCATCGAGACCAACGAGCAGCTCGAGCTGATCAGCGCCGACGGCACCGTGACCGAGGGGCAGGGCTATCTGTTCAGCCGTCCGGTTCCGGCAGTCCGGATTCGCCAGTTGCTCAGTGCCTCGCATGGCCGTCGCGGGATTGAGGATCAGATCGTCATGGTGTCCTCGCGATCCATCGCCTGATCTTTCTCTTTCAACTTCTTCAACGCCCTCTGCTCTGTTCGCCCCGTGTTTTTGCGGGCTGCAAAGGTTAACCCTAACGTTTCTAAGGCTTTGCAATTCCGTTAACGAACCATTAATCTCGACCCACTCGCGGAAGTTGCTTGGAGTGGTAGGGGTTATTGGATGACGTCTGGAGCCGAACCGCAAACGGTGCTCCTTCCGCGGGGAGCCGCTCTGTTTGACCGCATCGATTACCGCCTCATCGAAACTCCAGAGGACAGAGACAACCTCTATTTGATGCGGTACCGGGCCTATCTGCACGCTGGACTGATCGTGCCGTCGGAGTCGCTGCGCGTGACCGATCGCTTCGACGATGCGCCCAACACCTGGAATTTCGGCGTCTATGTCGATGGAGAGCTTTGCAGCTCCGTTCGCATTCACGTCCTGACGTCGGACTGGCGGATGTCCTATACGACCGAAGTATTTGGCGACGTCCTGCATCCACGCCTCGACCGCGGCGAAGTTCTCGTCGATCCGTGTCGGTTTGTTGCTGATCCCGAAAAGCACCAGCGTTTTCCGGAGCTGCCCTATCTGACGGTGCGGCTGGCTTTTGTCGCTTGCGATCATTTCAATGCCGACACCGGGCTTGCCATGATCCGGACCGACCATCAGGCGTTTTATCGTCGTATATTCCTGCACGAGACCATTTCACCGGAGCCGCGCGGGTTTCCGGGCTGGCCCACCAAGAAGGCCGTGCTGATGGCGTCCGATTTCCGGAACCAGCGGGAAAAGGTTCTGACGCGCTTTCCGATCATGCGCTCCAGCGCTTTTGAGCGGCGCATGTTGTTTGAACGCAGCAGCCCGCGCCAGGCGGCGCCGCGGCCGGTGTTGCTGGCCACGCAGCGGACGCCGGACGCGGCGGCCTCGGCAATCGGTTCTGCCCGCTAGGCCCGGAGTCTCCGCGCGACGAGCCTAAAATTCCAGCAAAAGCCGGCATTTTGCCGGTTGGCGCGGCTTGCCTTCACCCTCGTGCCACATTTACAACCCATTAACCATGACGGTTGCTTTTCGCTGGTTGGGGGCATTTGACCGGCTGCGGCAAGGTTCCATCAAGGTTGACGGAACGTTCGCTTAACCAACCCCCTGTAGACCGGACAGCAGTGGACGAAACGTGAGCGTGGAGGCTCCGGAATGAAACATCCTATGCGTATCCTCCAGGGATTGAAGCTGGCCGCGGTGCTTGCCGTCGCGTTGTCGATGGGCGCCTGCGCCAACAAGAACTCTGCCACGGATGCGATGGCCAATGCGGCGACGCCGGGCAGCCAGCAGGACTTCGTCGTCAATGTCGGCGACCGCGTATTCTTCGAAAGCGATCAGACCGATCTGACCCCCCAGGCGATCGTGACCCTGGAGAAGCAGGCGCAGTGGCTGCAGAGCTATCCGCGCTACAGCTTCACCGTCGAAGGTCATGCCGACGAACGCGGCACCCGCGAATACAACATCGCGCTCGGCGCCCGCCGCGCCCAGTCGGTTCGCTCGTTCCTCGCCTCGCGCGGCATCGATCCGAACCGCATGCGCACGATCTCCTACGGCAAGGAGCGGCCGGTCGCCGTCTGTAACGACATCTCGTGCTGGTCGCAGAACCGCCGCGCCGTCACCGTGCTGAACGCGAGCTCCTGACGACCAGTCAGGCGCCGTTCATCTTCAGAAACCGACTATGCCGGCGCCCTCTCGGGCGCCGGTTTCGTTTCAGCGATCTGTGACAGAAACCCGTTTGTTACAGTCACAGTTTTGGCGTACTCCCCTTCAATGTGTGGCGCGTCGAGTGTTCGGTCGCAGGCCATTTCGCTTTCGTCGTCAGGGCAAGATGTCATCCAGATCCAAGGTCTTTACCGGCACCGCGGCGATCGCCGCGCTGCTCTCTTTGTGCTCGCCCGCCCTCGCGCAATCGGACGATGCCGACCCCGAGATGCGGATCGAGCGGCTGGAAAACCAGCTGCGCCAGCTCACCGGCCAGAACGAAGAGCTGCAATATCGCAACCGCCAGCTCGAAGAGCGGCTGCGAGCGCTCGAGGGCGGCGCGCAAGCTGCGCCCGGCCAGGCGCCGGTCCAGCCCAATGTCGCGGCCATGCCGCCCGCGCAAGCCGCGCCGGCCTATCGCCAGCAGCAGCCGCAACAGCAACCGGCCCAGCCGAATTACGAGCAGCCGCAGATCGCTTCTCCCGCGCCGATCGTTCAGGAGCAGCCTGCGCCCGGCGCGCCGGGCACGCGCCGCCGCGGCGATGCCTTCGACCCGAACCAGAGCCCGAATGCGCCGGGTGCGCCGCGCGCGCTCGGCGGCGGGCAGCAGCCGATGCCGGCAGGCGCCCCTGTCGGCGCGCCCGGTGGCCGCGGCGCCGGCGAACCGCTCGATCTTGCCAACAACGGCACCCGCTATCCGCAAGCGGCGGCGCCCCAGGCCGCGCAGCCCGGCTATCCGCCGGCCCAATCCGGCTCTCCCGCGCCGTCAGGCGGGACGGGCCTTGCGACCCTGCCGCCCTCGGCAACGCCGCGCGACGAGTTCGACCTCGGCATCGGCTACATGCAGCGCAAGGACTATGCGCTGGCCGAGCAGACCATGAAGAATTTCTCGCAGAAATATCCGAGCGATCCGCTGCTCGGCGACGCGCAATACTGGCTCGGCGAGAGCTACTTCCAGCGCCAGCAATATCGCGACTCCGCGGAAGCCTTCCTCGCCGTCACCACCAAATACGACAAGTCCGCCAAGGCCCCGGATGCCCTGCTGCGGCTCGGCCAGTCGCTGGCCGCGCTCAAGGAGAAGGAGGCCGCCTGCGCCGCCTTCGGCGAAATCGGCCGCAAATATCCGCGCGCCTCCGCCGGCGTCAAAGCCGCCGTGGACCGCGAACAGAAGCGGGTGAAGTGCTGATCCGCGGCGTTGATCGCTGACAAAGCGGATGGCGCTGCGCTAGAGCATTATCGGTCTGATTGAATCAGAACCGAAGCTCTAGATTCTTGTTTTGACGCGTTTTCTTGACGCGAAACCGGTATCCACTTCGCTCGAAAACGCTCTAAACAGTCGGTCCATCCGCGGACGATTGCAGCGCCATGTCAGACCACGACACTTCTCCGATCTCGGCGCGCGAGGCGAAGCGGTTCTTCGCCGGCCTGAAAAGCGCGCCCGCGCTGGTGCTCGCGGTCTCCGGCGGGCCCGACTCGGTCGCGCTGATGTGGCTTGCGGCGCGCTGGCAGCGCAGCCTTGTGCGCGGCCCGCTTCTCACCGTCGTCACCATCGACCATGGCCTGCGGCCGGAGGCGGCGCGCGAGGCGCGCGAGGTCAAGCGGCTGGCCGCCGGGCTTGGCTTGCCGCACCGGACCCTGCGCTGGCGCGGCGCCAAGCCGAAAACGGGATTGCCGGCCGCTGCGCGCGAAGCCCGCTATCGCCTGCTTGCGCGGGCCGCGCGTGCCGCCGGTGCGAGCCATGTGCTGACCGCCCACACCCGCGACGACCAGGCCGAGACCCTGTTGATGCGTCTTGTCCGCGGCAGCGGACTTGCCGGGCTGTCGGCGATGGCCCGTCTCACGGAGCGCGACGGCGTCGTCCTTGCGCGTCCGCTGCTCGATGTCCCGAAGTCGCAGCTGATCGCGACCTTGAAGCGGGCGAAGATCGGCTTTGCCGACGATCCCACCAACCGCAACACCGATTTTACCCGGCCGCGGCTGCGCGCGCTGCTGCCACAGCTTGCGGCCGAGGGCGGCGATGCCCGCACTCTGGTGCGGCTCGCAGCGCGGCTGGCGCGGGCCAATGCGGCGGTCGAGGTGATGGTCGACGGTGCCGAGCGCTTCCTTCAACTCCGGGCGCGCGGCGATGCGCCGCAGGCGGGCGGTCGAAGCTTCGAAGCATCGAGCTTTGCCGTCCTGCCGGAGGAGGTCCGGCTGCGGGTCCTGCTGCGGGCCGTCAATGCGTTCGGCCATGAAGGGCCGGCGGAACTCGGCAAGGTCGAATCCCTTTTGGCCGCGCTCGATCAGGCCATGGTTGCAGGGAGTATGGCTGCAGGGCGTGCGGCTGCAAATGGCCGGCCGGTGCTGAGGCAGACCCTTGCGGGAGCCTTGATCAGCCTTGCCGGGGGGCGTATCCACATCGCACCGGCGCCGGCCCGGCGACGCAAGGGGGGCTGAGCCGCGGACCATGACACCGGCCGTTTCGGCCGCGCAGCGTCAGGTCACCTTAACCAGGCAGGAAAAACCCGTGTCCGGCGCCATTATTTCAGCGGGAATCGCTCTAAGATGGGATAAATAGTCCCATCTCGTTCCCTTGGCAGCGACCGGGGCGGCACCTAAATTGTATGCTTCTAACCGAGAGGATTCCTTGGGGATTTCCTCGTACGGCTCAAAATAACTGCCCGAGGATCAGGTCGCGATCCGCGCGACCACGAAGGAAGATCGATGAACGCCAATCTGCGCAATTTCGCCCTCTGGGTCATCATTGTCTTGCTGCTGTTGGCGTTGTTCACGCTCTTCCAGAATCCGGGTCAGCGCGCCTCCTCGCAGGATATCGCCTTCTCCCAGCTCTTGAGCGAGGTTGACCGCGGCAATGTGCGCGACGTCGTGATCCAGGGGCCGGACATTCACGGCACCTTCACCAACGGCTCGAGCTTCCAGACCTATGCGCCGAGCGATCCGACCCTGGTGAAGCGCCTCTATGACAGCAAGGTGCAGATCACCGCGAAGCCGCCCGGCGACAACGTGCCGTGGTTCGTCTCGCTGCTGGTCTCCTGGCTGCCCTTCATCGCGCTGATCGGCGTGTGGATCTTCCTGTCGCGGCAGATGCAGGGGGGCGCCGGCAAGGCGATGGGCTTCGGCAAGTCGCGCGCAAAAATGCTGACGGAAGCGCATGGCCGCGTCACCTTCGAGGACGTCGCCGGCGTCGACGAAGCCAAGCAGGACCTGCAGGAGATCGTCGAATTCCTGCGCGACCCCGGCAAATTCCAGCGCCTCGGTGGCCGCATTCCGCGCGGCGTGCTGCTGGTCGGCCCTCCCGGCACCGGCAAAACCCTGATCGCGCGTGCGGTCGCAGGCGAAGCCAACGTGCCGTTCTTCACCATTTCGGGTTCTGACTTCGTCGAGATGTTCGTCGGCGTCGGCGCAAGCCGCGTCCGCGACATGTTCGAGCAGGCCAAGAAGAACGCGCCCTGCATCATCTTCATCGACGAAATCGACGCTGTCGGTCGTCACCGTGGCGCCGGCCTCGGCGGCGGCAATGACGAGCGCGAGCAGACGCTGAACCAGTTGCTGGTCGAGATGGACGGCTTCGAGGCGAATGAGGGCGTGATCCTGATCGCCGCGACCAACCGTCCCGACGTGCTCGATCCCGCGCTGCTGCGTCCCGGCCGCTTCGACCGCCAGGTCGTTGTGCCCAATCCGGACGTCGTCGGCCGCGAGCAGATCCTCAAGGTTCACGTCCGCAAGGTGCCGCTGGCGCCGGATATCAACCTCAAGACCATCGCGCGCGGCACCCCGGGCTTCTCCGGCGCCGACCTGATGAACCTCGTCAACGAAGCCGCGCTCACCGCCGCCCGCCGCAACAAGCGGATGGTGACCCAGGCCGAGTTCGAGGAAGCCAAGGACAAGGTGATGATGGGCGCCGAGCGCAAGTCGCTCGTCATGACCGAGGAAGAGAAGCTCTTGACGGCCTATCACGAGGGCGGCCACGCCATCGTCGGCCTCAACGTCGTCGCGACCGACCCGATCCACAAGGCGACCATCATTCCGCGCGGTCGTGCGCTGGGTATGGTCATGCAGCTGCCCGAGCGCGACAAGCTGTCGATGTCGCTGGAGCAGATGACCTCGCGCCTCGCCATCATGATGGGCGGCCGCGTCGCCGAAGAGCTGATCTTCGGCCGCGAGAAGGTGACGTCGGGTGCGTCGTCCGACATCGAGCAGGCGACGCGTCTGGCGCGCATGATGGTGACGCGCTGGGGCCTGTCCGAGGCGCTGGGCACCGTGTCCTACGGCGAGAACCAGGACGAGGTTTTCCTCGGCATGTCGGTGTCGCGCACCCAGAACGCATCGGAAGCGACGGTTCAGAAGATCGACACCGAGATCCGGCGTTTCGTCGAAGAAGGCTACAACGAAGCGACGCGTATTCTCACCGAGAAGCGCGCCGATCTCGAAGCTCTCGCCAAGGGCCTGCTCGAGTTCGAGACGCTAAGCGGCGATGAGATCATCGACCTCCTCAAGGGCAAGAAGCCGAATCGCGAGTCGGTGCTCGAGCCGAGCACGCCGCGCGCCTCGGCCGTGCCGCCGGCGGGCAAGCCCCGCCCGCGGCCCGATCCGGATCCCGGCCTGGAGCCGCAGCCGCAGGCGTAAAGCCCGCGCGCCATGGCCGGTTATTCCGGCAAACCGTTAGTGCAAAAGCTCGGCATCAAGCCGGGCTTTTGTATTTTTGTGGATGGCCTCTCCGTTGCCTATGCCGATGTCGTCGGTGAATTGCCTGACGATGTGAGGATCGCCAACACCGCCAGGGCGCCGCTCGACATGGTGCATGTCTTCGCGACCGAAGCCAAAGGCCTTGCCGCCGGGCTGCGCTTCTATCGCAAGGCGATCACGCCGGACGGGATGATCTGGGCGTCGTGGCCGAAGAAGGCATCGGGTGTCGCAACGGACGTGACGGAAACCGTGGTACGCGCGACTGCGCTCGCCAATGGCCTCGTCGATATCAAGGTCTGCGCGGTCGACGAGGTCTGGTCGGGCCTGAAGCTCGTGATCCCCGTGAAAGACCGCGCAAAGAAAAAGTAGGGCAGGCAAAGGCGGCTAAGCGCCGCGCCCGCCATCTCTCGGCAATCACGCTAAAGCACGATCCGGAAAAGTGCGAAGCGGTTTTCCGAAAAGATCATGCTCAAACAACAACCTAAAGCGCGATGATGATTCATCCTCATCTGATCGCGCTTTAGAAGTGGTGGGCACACGCTCTGGAGCTTTCGTCCTCACTTCGGCGTCGTCGCGGCCGCACCGCCCGCATCGACCCGCACATGGATCACCGCGTCGAGGCGGTTGACGTGAACAGGCACCGGCTCGCTAATCGGCACCGGGCGCGGACCACCGGGCAGGTGTCCGCATGTCACCAACGACAGTTCTCAGCCGGCGGCGCCCGCTCTCTGATGACCGGTCGCCCGAGTCGCATTCCTTGCTGGAGATATAACCCCGCCGAAACCGCAAAAAGAAGGTTTCATAATAGCGATAGCTGATCCACGCGATGGGCGCGAAAGCACAGAACGCTAACGTCGCCGCTGCCGTCGCAACATAGAAGTTCGTCAGAGGGACGACATGTGCCATCATGGTGTGCATGCCAATGACGACGAAGAAATGCAGCAAGTAGATCGAGTATGAACATGTACCGATCTTTGCCAGCAGTCCGGAGACGCCGACATCGCGAAACTTGAATGTGCTGTCGTAGTACGCAATCAGAAGACAAAAGAACAGACCGTCCACCGTCGGCATGACGATCCAGATGGGTGACGGTGACGGATACGACGTCATCAGATAGAAGCCGCCGGCCGCATTGAAGGCATGATAGAAGAGGGAATAGGCGGCAACTGCCGCGAACATTGCGACATGCTGGCCTTTGATCAAGTCACGCAGATTGAACGCGGCCATACCGAGGACGAACTGATCGATCCGTCCGAATATCGTATAGGAAGCCAGCAGCTCCGTCTCGCCGGTGCGCCAGAGCACTGCGGCCCTTATTGCAATTGCAATGAAAATAATGAGCGGAACATAGGCAGGAGACCGCCGCAGGAGGAATAGCAACAATGGCAAGAGCAGATAAAAATGCGCTTCGACAGCGATGGACCATTGCCCATTTGGCAGGAGTGGCAGGACGAGACCCAGCGTGATGATCTTCAGATAATTGACGAGATCGTCATGGTAGTTGATCGCCCCGTTGATGATGATGACGGCGATCAGAAGCGGCGCCAGCCGCAGCATCCGGTTCCAGAAGAACCATTTGTAGATGACCTGATGCCCATCGAGCAGCTTGGCGAATAAGTAACCGCTTAGAGTCATGAATAGCGCGACGCCACAATGGCCTTCCTCCAAAATTGAGAGAGGCCAGAATGCGGGGACATTGTCGTAGGGAACCGACAAGTGGATAAAGTGCCACTCGAACACAAGGAATGCGGCTAGCCCGCGAAGATGGTCAAGTCCAACATAATGGACGCCACTACTTGATCGCATTTGCCGCCATCGGAACAATATTAAGTTGCTGCCGACGTTAGCCCGAGATGGTTGCGTAAAACCTAAGGCTTGATTCAGGAATGCGGCGAAATTGCCGGCTCGCCAGATCTTGCCGGACAGCGCAACGCGCCGAAGACGAAGCCAATGAGAGCGACGATGAGGAGCGGCGATAGCCGTCCCGCCGGAACATACACGGCCGGGCTGAGCAACGGCACCATCCAGATGCCAAGCCCGATTAGCCAGTCGCGAAAGCGTGGAGCATCGATCGACGCGGCAAGCCACAGCACGACGGCGACCGCCAGCAGCGTCGCGTCATAAGGGCCCGAATGCGGGGCCGCCAGCACGGTTGCCGCAAGCAGCACGATCAGCTTGTTGTTGGTACTGAGCGAAGAGCGAAACGCCGCGAACGTCGCTGCCGCGCTCAAGAGGACCGCGGCCAGCTGCAGGATGGAGGCCAGCCGCTCCGGCAGGCCCAGCAGCACCGCACAGGCCCACACGCTGTGACCCCAGATGCGGCCATAGGCCAGCCATTTCGCATCGGGGCTGACCAGATTGTTGTACGCCTGCGGTATCCAGCACAGCCACAATTCCACGCCGAAAATCATGGCACTTGCAGCTGCCAATGCGAATGCCGAGCATACAGCAGCGCACAGGCTGCCATAACGGCGCGAACCCGCCAGCGCAAGCGGGACGAGCAGGAAGAATTGCGGCTTGAAACTCAGGAGTCCGAGCATTGCCCCGGCAAGGAGCGGTCGCGGTCCGAGCAGCCTGACGCCCGCGACCAGCAGTGCGGCAACGAGAAAGGCGCATTGTCCATCGGCCAGGTTGAGACAGGCCGATGGCGAGACCAGCACGGCCGCGATGATGTAGGGCGTCAGTTGCGGTTGATCGGCCCGGTTGCGAAGCGCCCAGGCCAGGAAGCCTGCGGTCGCGGCCTGGAATGCGACATAGGAGCCGATGAAGCCAAGCGGCGCGACCGGCAGCAGCAGAACGAGGAAGCTGGGCGGATAGAACCATGGACGGAACTCCAGAGGCACCGTGAGCCATGATGCGAACGACTGGTTGAGATAGGAGGTGAACGCGTCGCCATCGATGACCAGCGCAAGATTGCCGGCGAGCAACGATCTGACAGCGCTGTAAAACACCATCCAGTCGGTGCCGGGGGCGATGTGGTTCAGCCCGATCCAGCCGGGATGGACGAAGGTGGAGATCAGGATGCCCCAGCCGAAGAGCGTTGCGATCGAAAACGCCGGCAGGAACACGAGGGGAATTCCGATCCAGCGGCGCGATGGACCGGATATCGGCTGTTGAGCGGACACGCTCACTTGAAGGCTTCCTTCGAGGTCTCCGCTTCCTGTGCGCTACCGGTTCGCACATGGATCACCGCGATATTGTCCGCATAGAGCCGCTTCCAGCCCTTGATGTGATCGAGCACTTGCGCCGCGGGCGAGTCCGCGGTCAGCAGCGTGGCGTCGATCTTGTAGTCCTCCAGTAGCCGCGTCAGGTTGTCGAGCTTCTTGACCTCCACGGCCTTAAAGACGTCCATGGCGAAGGTTTCGCCGTACAGCTCGGCGCGGCCGTCGATGAAGACCGGGATGTCGCGCGAGATCAGATAGCCGCCGAACGGGTAGGCGTTAAAGATGCGCCGGGCTTTTCGTTTCTCGAGCAGGTCGACGGCGGCAACCGGTGTCTGGTCCATCGTGAAGGTGAAGCGGTGATGCGACATGTAAAGTGACGTCGAGGTCCAGCCGGCGGCGACGATCATCAGCGCGCCCGTTGCGGTGACGTAGCGGGCCGCCCAGCTCTCGCTGCCCTGCGTGCCAGGCTGCGGCGGCACAGACCGTTCGCCGAGCGGCTTGGCCAGTACCAGCGGCACCAGGAAGGCAAAGGCATCGATGCTCCTGACATGGGTGAGCGCCATCCAGGTCAGCAGCAGGATCAGAAGAATACGCGGCGGCGAGAGCGTCAGGCCGCGATACAGCCCGATCGCGATCAGGCCGAACAGCGCGCCTTCGAATGCGTTGAAGGATGCGAAGTTCGCGGGCGACCATTCGGAGATGACCGTCAGCAGCTCGCCGAGATTGAGGATGTTGGTCGCGCCGAGCAATGTGCGCCAGCCATAGGGGGTGACGCAGCTTGCAGCGAGCGCCGCAACACCGAACAGGAACCAGCGCGACAGCAGCCGGACCTGCTTGCCGGACTCCAGGCCCCAGAGCGCCACGAACGACATCGGGCCGATCAGCGCCAGGCCCAGCACGAAGCCGCCATGCAGGTTCGACCACAGTGACATCAGGGGCAGCCAGTACCATGACGGGGCGCCCTTGCGGTCGGCCGCGGCCATCAGCATGCCGACCCACGCGATCATCACGGGCAGCGCCAGAATGTGCGGCCGCGCCAGAATGTGGTGCAGCGACAGCAAGACCGCGAACATCGCGAACAGGACCGCGCGCGGAATTTCCAGATGGGCCTCGAGCAGATCGACCAGGATCGCCGCCGACAATGCAACCGCAAGCGCGGTGAGGATCACCGGGCCGGCCCAGTCCCATTGCGTATGGGAGAGGGCGAACAGCACCTGCGACAGCCATGAGGTCGAAACCCAGGGCGCCCCCGGCCGGGTGAAGGAATAGAAGTCCGTGTAGGGAAGCGCGTGGTGATCGAGGATCCACTGTCCGATCTTGATCTGCCAGAACGAGTCGGAGTCCTGAAGCAGCGTGTCGCCGACATACACGAAGAAGAGATAGGCGCCCGCACCGACGCACAGCGGCACCAGGGCTCGCGCACGACTCTGCACCGCGATGCTGTTGGCAAAGGAAAGGGACATGCCGCCTCGTCGTGCTGTTGTTTTTGTCGGGTTGCCGAGCGGGCGGCATTGGACCACGGCGGTCATAACTTCGGGTAAACCGGCGGCGCCGGGCCGGTTTGATGTCTCGATCATTTAACGGATCGTTTTAGATTTCGATTTACCATCGACGAATACACGCAAACCGTTCGGTGTTTCCGCAGTCGAATTAACTGCGGCGCAATTCTTTGCCACTACGTTCGGTTCCATGGTCGGGCGGCGCTGGGAAGCCGAAAAGACCAGATCAGTTGTAGCCTCGTGTACTTTTTTTGGAGCTGTCTATGAAGAACCTCGTTGCGCGTTTCCTGAAGGATGAATCCGGCGCCACCGCTATCGAATACGGCCTGATCGCCGCCGGCATCGCGCTGGCGATCATCACTGTCGTCAATAGCCTGGGCGTCACGTTGAACGGCAAGTTCACCTCGATCTCGAGCAGCCTCAAGTAAGGCTGGACGAATCACGAATTTAGAGAGCCCCGTCCTTGACGGGGCTCTTATCTTTTGGCCGACGATTTCCGTGTCTTGGAGGTCGTGAAGCTGCAGCAAGCTTGTAGGGTGGGCGACGCGTCCGCCGCAGCTCGAAGAGCGCAGGCGGAAGCGCGCCCACGGTCGAGACGATTGGACATTGAAAGTTGCTGGTGGGCTCGGCGCTACGGGCCCACCCTAGGGCAACGTGCCGCCTGTCATTCCGCGAGGCTGGGCTGCCAGACCGGCGACGGAGCAGGCGCGGCAGACGTTCGCGACGCCCGGCCGTGCCATTGCAGATAGAATTTCGCCGCCCAGATCGACGCTGCGGCGACCGCGATGCCGCCGGCGACGTCGATGATGTAATGCGCGCCGATCACCGGCGTCGCCGCGATCATCAGCAGATTGAGCGCGGCCGCGATGCCGCCGAGGCCGCGCACCGGCCACAGCGCCCACATGTAGAGCACGGCCGATGCGGCGTGGAAGCTCGGAAACGAGACAATGCCGGAGAGCTTGAACATTTCGAGATGACGCAACGAGCCCTCGCGCAGGGCGAGGATGTCGCGCAGTTGCGCGGTGTACAGCGAACTGTCCAGCGAGGCGAATTGCGACGGTGCGATGTCGAGGCCGTACCAGGTCCCGACGGCCGGCACGAAGGTCGAGATCGCCACCGTGATGATCAGCGCGATCGTGAACGCAAACACGAACACTTGCAGCCGCACCAATCGCAATGTCAGTGTGAGCGCAAGCGGGACGGCGAGCAGCATGATCTTGATCAGGCCGTAGGCGCGCAGCAACGGCCCTGAAAGCCAGTCGTGATCGTTGACGTAGCGCGCGATCGCTTCCGGATCCATGCCCATCGCGCGATCGATCGCCAGCAAAGCCTGATCCTGCAGCGGCCAGTTGGCGACGCTGGTGACGTAAGTCAGCGGTCCCATGATGATGGCGACGAAAAACAGTTGCGAAATCGCGCCGAGCGAAAAGATCAGCTTGGGGTCCGCCCGATCGGCCTTGGCGAAAGCATAGAGATAGACGATCAGCGCCAGCGCCGCCGCAATCGCCGTGGGAATGAGCGCCGCAATCGGTTCAAACGAGAAGCCGCAGAGGATGACCCCGAACAGCAGCACGCTGCCCATGGCTGCGATGAGAAGCCAGTTCAGGTGGAAGAGCTGCCAGGCGGTCCGGGCGTCCGTGTCGACCATGCTGCACCGAGGGGGGATCGCAATATCGCAGTACAGTCGCCGAGCAGGTTTAAGATGGCGGTAACGATCGTGGTTACCCCTTCACCAAACAAGTTCGCGACGTTTTTAGCTGTTTGAAGTCGCGCCTTCCTGGCGTGACGCTTCATGCATTTGCACCTTGTCATCCACTCTGAATAGTTGTTCAGTCCTTGCGGGGCGATTTGCGGCATCAGTGACGAAGCGTTCGGCCGCAGGGCGTGCGGCTGGCGTGTGGGACAGGAAGCGCGCCATGGTTTATCGGCGGACGCATCAAGTGGTGAAGCGCCTTGCGGCAAGGCGCAGTGCGATACTGGCGGCGGCGCGGGAGGCGGCGGCGGAAGGCGGGATGGCGGCGGTGCAGATTGCGCCGGTCGCGATTCGCGCCAGCGTCGCTGCGGGTACGGTCTACCGCTACTTCCCCTCCAAGGCCGAGCTGATCTCCGAATTGATCGCCGAGGTCTCCCGCGACGAGCTCGCGGCGATCCGCCGGGCGGCCGATGCCGCACCGGGGCCGTCCTCGGCGCTGGCGGCGGCGGTGACCACCGTGGCGGTCCATACCCTGTCGCAGCGCAGGCTGGCCTGGGGCATCCTGGCCGAGCCGGTCGATGTCGATGTCAGCGCCTCGCGCCTTGCCAGCCGGCGGGAGATCGCGGGCGAGATGGCCTCGCGGATCGACGCCGCCGTGCGTGCCGGCCACCTGCCGGCGCAGGACACCGCGCTCGCCGCCACCGCGCTGCTCGGCGCGCTGCATGAGGCCCTGGTCGGACCGCTCGCGCCGGATAATCTCGAAGATCCCGCCAGGATGCGCGATGCCGTGCAGACCGTGACACTGCTGGCGCTGCGCGCGGTCGGCGTCATGGACGCCCGCGCCAGGGGGCTCGTCGTGCAGCAGACGCTGCTACCGACGGCGAAAGCGCTGGTTGGGGCTTAAAACGCCCGCCAGATCGACGTGGAGACCTGATCGCGCCCAAGCCATTGTCCGGGCGCGTCTTTTCGCAAGACCCCAGCACATTCGCCGGACCGGCCGGCTACTGTGCATGGGGTTGTTTTCGACTTTTTTGTTCGCCGCGTGCTGGCGGACCTAGATATCCGCTTCGCCCTCGGGGCCGACCGAGGCGATGCGCACCATGTTGGTGGTGCCGGGGATGCCGAGCGGCACGCCGGCGACGATGATCACGCGCTGGCCGGCGCGGACGAAGCCGTCCCGGAACGCGATCTGGCCGGCCCGGCTCACCATGTCGTCCTGGTCGCGCGCATCTTCCGCCACGACGCAATGCACGCCCCAGACGACCGACAGCCGGCGTCCCGCGGTGACGTTCGGCGTGATCGCCACGATCGGCGGCTTCGGCCGCTCGCGCGCCACGCGCACGGCGGTCGAGCCCGAGCTGGTCCAGCAGATCAGCGCCGGCAGGTCGAGCGTCTCGGCGATCTGCCGCGCGGCGTCCGCGATGGCATCGCCGGCGGTGGATTCCGGGGCGGGGCGCTGTGCCGTGATGACGGAGCGATAGATCGGGTCGCGCTCGACCTCCTCGCCGATGCGGTTCATGGTCGAGACGGCCTCGACCGGGAATTTGCCGGCCGCCGATTCCGCCGACAGCATGATGGCGTCGGCGCCTTCGTAGACGGCGGTGGCAACGTCGGAGACTTCGGCGCGGGTCGGCACCGGTGACTGGATCATCGATTCCAGCATCTGGGTCGCGATCACCACCGGCTTGCCGGCGCGCCGCGCCATGCGCGTCATCTGCTTCTGCAGGCTCGGCACGCGCTCCAGCGGCAGTTCGACGCCGAGGTCGCCGCGCGCCACCATCAGGGCGTCGGAGGCGTCGATGATGTCGGCGAGGCGGTCGATCGCCTGCGGCTTCTCGATCTTGGCCATCACCGCGGCGCGGCCGCGGATCATCTTCTTGGCCTCGATCACGTCGTCGGCGCGCTGCACGAAGGACAGCGCGATCCAGTCGACGCCGGTGACCAGCGCCGCCTCGAGGTCGGCGCGGTCCTTCGGTGTCATCGCAGAGACCGGCAGGTCGGTATCGGGCAGGCTGACGCCCTTGCGGTCGGACATCCGGCCGCCGACCACGACGCGGGTCACCGCGTGGTCTTTCGAGGTCTCCTCGGCGATCAGCCGTACCTTGCCGTCGTCGAGCAGCAGCGAATGACCCGGTCGCAGCGCGGCCAGGATCTCCGGATGCGGGAGTTGGACGCGGGTGGAGTCGCCCGGCGCCTTGTCGGAATCCAGCGTGAAGGTCTGGCCGTTCTGGAGCTGGACCGCGCCTTCGGCGAAGGCGCCGAGCCGGAGCTTCGGGCCCTGGAGGTCGACCAGAATGCCGATCGGCCGGCCATAGCTGCTCTCGACGTTGCGGATCGTCGCCACCAGCTCCCGCATCTTGTCATGCGGGGTGTGGCTCATGTTGATGCGGAACAGGTCGGCGCCGGCCTCGAACAGGCGGCGGATCATCGCGAGGTCCGAAGACGCGGGTCCCAGGGTCGCGAGTATCTTGATACGGCGAAGACGCCTCATGGCTTATTTCCAGACGGGGGCGAGGGAGCTGGCGGGAGGCCAGGCGCGGCGGGGGGCGTACCACCGGGCGGGCCATTGGGCAAACCGGGAACCCCCGGACCGACCGGGCCGGGCATGCCAGGCACGCGCTGCTGCTTTGACGGCTGTTCGTTGGCGTCGGTGAGCTGCACCGTCCAGGCCCGCTGCTCGCCGGTATCGACCTCGAAATAGCCGGTCCGGTCATAGCCGCGCGCGAGGCAATCCTCGGTGCCGCGGATGGTGAATTCCTTGTCGCGCGAGCACATGAAGGCCTGGCCCGACCATTCGCCGCCGCGGTCGTAGTCGATGGCGTAGATGTAGTAGAAGCGGGCGACCAGCGTTCCCCGCAGCAGCGTCTCGCAGGAGCGGGACGAGATGTTCCACCAGCCCTCGGTGGTCCAGCCCTCGGCGTCCTTGTAGCCCAGCGCAATGCCGACCCGGCTCGACGTGTTGTTGCAGAGGCGGAAATCGGCGGAAGCGGGGCTGGCCCAGAGGCACAGCAGGGCAACCACCAGCACCGGGACCAACCGGGCGAGCAGGCGAAGGGGGGAGCGGGGAGATTCGGCGATCATTGTCGCGGAAGCTATATCAGATCATTGACGATTTGGCGCAGGGCCCCGGGAACTGCCCCAAAGCCGGCTTCGCCCGTTTGCGCCGCGATATGGCAAAATCTGTGACAGGACCCACCTGATCTCGTAAGGGTGACCCCATCCGGGTCAGAGCCAATTTCGCCAGCCGAGGGATCCAGCCATGGCAATCGACGACAAAACCAGAACGGAGCTCGAGGCCGCCGCTTTCCGGCGCCTGGTCGATCATTTGAAGACGCGGACGGACGTCCAGAACATCGACCTGATGAATCTCGCCGGCTTCTGCCGCAACTGTCTGTCCAACTGGCTCAAGGACGCCGCCGACGCCCAAGGCGTCGCCTTGAGCAAGGACGAGAGCCGGGAGGCCGTCTACGGCATGCCCTACGAGACCTGGAAGTCGAAACACCAGGGCACGGCCACGCCCGAGCAGGTCGAGGCCATGAAGAAGGTTCATCCCGGGCACTGAACGGCCGCGCCCGCAATTGCCGTGCGGTGCCCTTGAGTCGCATCAAACCACAGCTTTCTTGGGCTCGCTGCAGGAAGGTGTGGGTGCGCTGTGGACGAGCGCGATGCTGCCTTGAACGCGAGAGGTCCGAACCCTAAGGGTCTAACCAGCACGCGCGGTGAGGATGCCGGCGTCACCTCGTTTTGCCAGTTCCATTGGGAGTACCAAGATGGCCACCTCCGCCGCCGTTCGCGACGACGAGCCCGCGACGAAATTTGCCAAGGACCAGCTCAAATCCATCATCGAGCGCATTGAGCGGCTGGAGGAGGAGAAGAAGGCGATTTCCGACGACATCCGCGACGTCTTCGCCGAGGCCAAGGGTAACGGCTACGACGTCAAGGCGCTGCGCACCATCGTGCGGATGCGCAAGCAGGATCCGAACGAGCGCGCCGAGGCCGAGACGATCCTCGAGACCTACATGCAAGCACTGGGAATGATCTGAGGTATCGCGGTCGGCCTGGCTTGGCCCAGGACGACCGCGATGTTGTCGGTCCATCGAGGGAGGCGTCGTGACTGCGCCGCCGCTGCCGCGCGAGGTGAGCCGTGCTTTCGACGCTCTTGCGGCGCCGATCGGCAGGCGATTGCTTCAGGTGCGTGCGTTGATCTTCGCGACGGCTGCGGCGCATGAGCAGGTCGGCCGGCTGACTGAAACGCTGAAATGGGGCGAGCCCGCCTATCTGACCGAGGCGACCGGCAGCGGCAGCACCATCCGCCTCGGGCGCGTCAGGGACTCTGAGCACGCCGCCGTTCTGTTCAACTGCAAGACGACGCTAATCGATACGTTCCGTGAGCGCTTTCCGGATCAGTTCGAATATCGGCAGACCAGGGCCGTGCTGTTGCCCACATCCGGCGCACTGCCGAAGCAGCAGCTCACGGTCTGCTTGTCGCTGGCGTTGACCTATCATCTGGATCGGCGAGCGAGAAAATAGCATCGTCGCCCTGGCTTTCGCCAGGACGACGGCGGAGTCTTGGAGGCCGGTGTCTCAGCGCAACGCGGCGGTGCGCACGACGAAGGACGTCGTCTCGAGCTTTGCGGTCGCGGTGCCCGAGAAACTGTCGCAGGACAGGCCCTGCATCGGATCGTCGGCAAACCCCATGGCGATCACGGCCTGCGGCTTGACGAAGTAGGCGCGCATTGCGGCCATGTCGAGCTCGCCCATCAGCGTGACCGACATCGCACGGCTGGCGCTCGGCGACAGCATCACGATCTTGAGCCAGACGCTTTCGCCCTTGGCCGCGGAGAGCCGGGTTGCGGTCGCGACAATGCCGTCGATGCGCTTGCCGACCACCGTGTTGATCTCGGTTGCGGGCGCAAGATTGCGCGACGCGGAGGCAGGACGGGCGGAGCGCGGGATCGGTGCGGAGGCGGCGACGACGTTGGCGCGGTCGACCGGGGACGCGGACGCCGGCGCATAGGCCAGTGCTTGATAGGCGGCGCTGGAAACGCTTGCGGTTGGTTGCGGATCGGTGGCGGCCGCAAGCGCCTGGCGGGCCTTCAGCGCAGCCACTTGAGCAGGCGTCGCCTGTTGCGGCGTGGCCGGGGCGTCCCAGAAGCCGCGGGCATTGATGATGTCGGCCGGGGTCTCGGGCTTTGCGTCAGCAGATTTGCCGGCCGGCTTGTCAGCCACGGGCTTCGACTTCGGCGGCGCGACGATCTGCGCATCGGCCGAGGCGAGCTGGATCGTCGCCGCGACTGACGGCTTGGCGCGCGGCGTCGGTACCGGATCGGCCGGCTTGGTCGCCGCGGCGACCATGGTCGGCGCGGCGGGCTTCGCGGCCGGGGCGGGCGCGCCCTCGTCATCCTCGTCGCTGCTCGTGGCGGCCGGAGCCGTCTTGCCCTTGAACAGGGCGGCAAAGAAATTCGGCTTGCTGCCGGCGTCCTCGCCGCTGCCGCGCCGCTCGATGTCGGCCTTGGCGAGCTCATAGCCCTTCAGCGGTGCGCCATCGGTCGGGACATGGACGGTGCGTCCGTCCGGGAAGACCCGGGCAAGCTGGTCATGCGTCATGCGCGGCCAGTGCCGGATGCTGCCGGTGTCCAGATGCACGAAGGGCGAGCCGGAGGTCGGATAGAAGCCGACGCCGCCGCGCTGGAGGCGCAGGCCGGCGAAGCGGATCTGCTCCAGCGGCACGTTCGGGATGTAGAAGTCCATCGCGTGCCCCAGCATGTGCTGGCTGAAGCGCGCCACACCCGAGGAGCGGCGGCGGAGCATGGCGTTGGTGGCGGGCGAGCGGTAGGAGGAGATGATCTGGATCGGCTGCTTGCCGTCGACGTCGCGGTAGACTTCCCAGAGAATGTCGAAGAGGTGACGATCCATGACCGTCTCGTCCTGGGTGCGCCAGTCGCGCAGGAAGTGGTTGAGCTGCTTCAGCGCCGCTTCGTCGTAGCGCCCGTCGCGCTTGAAGGTGACGGTGAGGTCTTCGCCCGAATGGGTGTGGTGGAAGGAGAGCGTCTTGGTCTCGTTCAGCGCGGCGGCGTTGTGAACTGAACCTGCGGCAGCAAGCAGCAATACAGCAGCGAGGCCGATCCGGGATCCGGCCTTCACTCCCGCATGGGACAACGACAGCACAGCGAATTGGCGTGCGATACCAGTCAGCACGTTAGAGCCCACCCAGTCGACCAGCGTTCAAAATGGACTCTCCCGCCAACCCCGCTAGCGCGCGAAAGAGGATGAACGCTTTGTTAAAGCGAGAAGGTTAATTTGAGGTTGACCTTCCCGCCCACAAACCCAAGTCAGAATGCCGACCTAAGCGGCCGAGTGTGGCGAAAAAACGCCCGCTGCCCGAGCGCGGGTGGAGAATGGTTAACGTTAAGCGACCCCATCCGGAGAATGAGGTCGCTGTTTCTATTGAAGAATTTCAGAAAGGCCGGTCAAGAAGACCTCAGCGGGTGAACACCCGCTGCTGCGTACGGCGGCCGACCGGAGCCGGCGGCGGGGTCGTCGGAGCCCCGAACAGCCGCTCGAAGAAGTTCGGGCCGGACGAGCCGAAGCCGCCCCCATTGTTGGCCACCGCCACGCCGGGCGGCAGCGTCGTCGACGGACGCGAATAGCTCGGCTGGGAGTGCGCGACGACGTTCTCGAGGTCCTTGCCGCGGCCGTTCTTCAGGATGTTGATCATGGTCGCGTCGCGGCCATAGACGTCCTTGCGGAATTGCAGCTTGCCGCCATCGTCCACGAATGCGGTCTGATAGGTGATGTTGACCGGGATCGGGGTCGGGAATTTCAGGTCGATCTCGCTCTTGCCGTACATGCTGCGCACGCGCTCGGGCGTGTATTTCTCGTTCGGCTGCGCGATGTTGAGCAGGATGGAGGCGTACTGATCCGGGTTCTGCACGCGCATGCAGCCATGGCTGAAGGCGCGCTCGTCCCTGGCGAACAGGTTCTTGTCCGGCGTATCGTGCTGATAGACCAGGAACTTGTTCGGGAAGTTGAAGCGGATGCGGCCGAGCGCGTTGGCTTCACCCGGCGGCTGCGAGATGTGCACCGAGCCATCGCGGTTCTGTTCGAGCTTGAGGCCCATGCGCTGGAGCACGGTCGGGTCCTGCTGCAGCGCCGGCAGGTATTCGTTGTAGACGATCGACGGCGGCACGTTCCAGGTCGGATTGACCGTGATGTACTTCATCGTCTCGGTGAGCAGCGGGGTCGCATGCGTGCCCGGCTTGCCGGTGACGACGCGGGTGGTCCAGACCTGCTGGCCGCGCTGCATCACCTTCAGGGTGTAGTCGGGAATATTGAGGATGACATAGGCATCGCCCAGCGAGGGGACGCCGAGGTCGCGCGGCAGCCAGCGCCAGCGCTCCATGTTCACCAGCACCACGTCGATCTGCTTGTCGCGCTTCGGGGTGTTGATCGCCTTGACCGTCTTGTCGTCGAGGATGCCGGTCGCCTTGATCTCGGCACTGTTCTGGAATTTGCGTACGGCTTCGGCGACCGCCGCGTCATATCGGGTGTCGCTGGCGTTCTCGGTGATGCCGAGCTTGGTGCGCAGCTGCGGCACGCGCGGATCGTCAACGACGATTTCGGCCTGCTTCTTGCCGGCCGGGGTGTATTTCAGCGCCGGACCGTCGGCGATCTCGATCACCGGGCCGTTGCCCTGGCCGCGGAGTTCCGCGAGCTTCGCCTTCAGCTCCTTGTAGAGCTTCTGCGGCGGATTGTAGCTGTCGAGCGCCGCGGAGGCGTCCGCCGCGGTCGTGACCTTGGCGAGCACCTCGCTCGGATCGACCGGATGCTCGGGATAGAGGATGTCGCCGCTGACCTGCGACCAGTGCATGCGGCCGCTCTGGGCCTGGCGCGCATAGTCGAACATGCTGGCGGTGAGCTTGAGCTCGGCATCGGCGAGTGCATCGGGTGTCGTGGCGGCGGCGAAGTCCGGCGGCGGGTAATCGGCGGGATTGAGACCATCGGACGCCGCATCCTTCAGACGTGCGATCACACCCTTGGCCGCGGGGGTCAGGCTGCCGCCCTGGGTCCAGACCGGCGCGAAATCGCGTGCACCGTAAAACTTCTCGATCGCCGCGCGCTCGTTCTTGCGGTCGAGATAGCGCGAGGTCTTGGTGCCGATGATATCCTTGAGCTTGTCGGCGACCGGCTGGTCGGCGGCGGGAACGTTGCTCGCGGCCTTCACCGGCTCTGAGGCCGGCTGCTCCTTGGCGACGTCCTTCGGCGGCTCAGCCGCGGGGGCAGTCGCGGTGTCAGCCTTGGACGGCTCGGACTTGGCAGGCTCCGTCTTGGCAGGCTCCGTCTTGGCGGTCTCGCTCTTCGGCGCCGCGGTGGCGGGCGTCGTAGCGACGTCGGAAGGCTTGGTCTCGACCTTGTCGGGAGCCGGCGCTGCTTCGGCCTTCGCTGGCTCCTCTGCAGCTTGCTTTGGAGCTTCCTTGGCGGGTTCCTGAATCGTGGCGGTGGTGTCCAGCTTGATGTCTGATGCGGTCGGGGGCGGGACGTTTGCGGGCTCCGGGCGCGGGATCGCGGCTTCGATCGCAAGCTCGGCAGCGCTGCTGCGCGCCTGATCCTGCGCCAAGGCCGAGCTGGCCGATACCGTGAGGAAGGTCGCCGCGACCGTCATCAAGACACGGTCAAAGCCCGCACGGTGGTTCAAACAGTCACGCATTGTGTCGCACCCCTCGGGTGAACTGTCCCCCGTGGAACAGCTTCGTTATCGCCTATTGAGCTTCGGCTAAACCGCGCCGGCCTCTCGAAAGTCGCACGCCTGCACGCAACGAATCCTACGCAGACGATATACAGGCCCCGATTTCGCGGCCAGCGCTACCCGGGACAACTCACGACAAACTGACTTCAAGGAAGCCTCTTGGCAACGGATTGTGCGCTTCTGCCACGTGCTTTTCCCTGTGTCTGTCACTTCCAAGTCACGGTCCACATCGCAGTCGAATTCTGTCGTCATGCGAACGGCTTACAGTGGTCTCGCACCGCCCGCACGAACCTCCGTTCGCATGAGGCTCAGTGCGTCTCCTCACCGCTTTTGCCGCCATGGCCGGGAACCCCGGCTTCGTCGAGTTTGCGGTAGAGGGTGGACCGGCCGATTTTGAGGCGGCGGGCGACCTCGGACATCTGCCCGCGGTAATGCGAGATCGCGAAACGGATGATCTCGTTCTCAATGTCCTCCAGCGGTCGGACGTCGCCGGTCGCGGTCAGCATGGAGAGGGCACCCGCCAAGGGCAGCGGCGCGATCGGTATTTCGTTACCCGATACGACGGAGGGGACCGCGATCGGCTCCAGCATCAGCGGCGCGGTCGGAATGTCTGTTCCCGGATGCTGCTGCGAGGCGATCAGGGGGAAGTCGTCAAGGCCAAGCTGGTCGCCGTCGCTCATCACCACGGCGCGGTAGACCGCGTTTTCGAGCTGGCGGATGTTGCCGGGCCAATCGAGCTGGGCGAGGTGCGCGACGGCCTCGCCACTGATGCCGGTGATGGGGCGGTTCTCCTCGGCGGCAAAGCGCGCCAGGAAATGCCTGAGCAGATGCGGGATGTCCTCGCGCCGGGCGCGCAGCGAGGGGATCGTCAGCGGCAGCACGTGCAGGCGATAGAACAAATCTTCCCGGAAGTGACCCTGCTTGACCCGCTCAAGCAGCCTGCGGTTGGTCGCCGAGATGATGCGGACGTCGACCTTCACGGGTTTGCGGCCGCCGACCGCCTCGACCGCGCCTTCCTGGAGCGCGCGGAGC
Source organism: Bradyrhizobium nivariense (assembly GCF_029846715.1). Lineage (GTDB taxonomy): Bacteria > Pseudomonadota > Alphaproteobacteria > Rhizobiales > Xanthobacteraceae > Bradyrhizobium. The sequence continues at coordinate 104,604 of NZ_JARVWW010000015.1, read as the reverse complement.
AGTTTGACCTGCGCGGTCAGCGGCAGCTCGCTGACCTCGTCCAGAAACAGCGTGCCGCCATGAGCTTCGACGAACTTGCCGGTGTGGCGTTCGGTGGCGCCGGTGAAGGCACCCTTCTCGTGACCGAACAGGATGGACTCGACGAGGTTGTCGGGGATCGCGCCGCAATTGACCGCGACGAACGGTTTTGCCTTGCGCTCGCCGCTGCCATGGATGGCGCGCGCGAACATCTCCTTGCCGACACCGGATTCGCCCTCGATCAGCACGGGGATCGAGGAGTTTGTTGCTTTCTGCGCCGCGCGCATCACGGCCGCCATCGCCTCGGCGCGGGTGATGATGTCGGAGAAGGTCAGCCGGCCCTCACGGCTGTGACGGATGCGCTGCAATTCGCCCTTGAGCGCGGACGAATTGAGCGCGTTGCGAAGAGAGACCTGGAGCCGCTCCAGGCCGACCGGCTTGACCACGAAATCGGCCGCGCCCGCGCGCATCGCCGAGATCACATTGTCAATGCCGCCATGGGCGGTCTGCACGATGACGGGGATGCTGAGGCCCGCTTCGCGGATTTTCGCCAGCACGCCCATGCCGTCGAGGCCGGGCATCACGAGATCGAGGATGACGCCGTCGATGGCCGGCGCGTCAGGGGCCATGAGGGCGGCGATCGCGGCGTCGCCGGAGTCCACCACGATCGTCTCATAGCCGCATTTCTGCACCATGTTCTCGACCAGCCGGCGGGCTACAGCGTCATCGTCGGCGATCAAAATACTGGCAGCCATGGTGTTCCCCGCACGCTACTACTATCTGTCTCGAATCGGGGCACTCTGGCCGAAGCCGATTAACGCACTCTTAAACCTTGATGCCCCCGCCCGTCGCCGCGATTGTTGAACACAGGTTTCCCACACAATGAATTCGCGCTCCAAATCTGCTCTCAATAAGAAGTCTGCACTTAAAAAGTCCGCCGTTAGCAAGCCCGCTCTCCGCAAGCCGAGCACCAAGAAATCCGCCAAGGCAAAGTCCTCCAAGACTTCACTCGCAAAGCCTGCGAGCAAGACCGGCAAGCTTCCGGAGTGGAACCTCGCCGACCTCTATTCCGGGATCGATGCGCCGGAAGTGGCGCGCGACCTCGAGAAGATGGATGCCGATTGCGTCGCGTTCGAGACCGACTACAAGGGCAAGCTCGCAACAGGGACAGCAAAGGAAGATGGCGGAAAATGGCTCACTGAAGCCGTGCGACGCTATGAGGCGATCGACGACCTCGCCGGCCGGCTCGGCTCGTACGCCGGCCTCGTTCATGCCGGCGACAGCGTGGACCCTGCGATTTCAAAGTTTTACGGCGACGTTTCCGAGCGGCTGACGGCTGCATCGACGCATCTGCTGTTCTTCGCGCTCGAGCTCAACCGTGTCGATGACGAAATCTTGAACCGCGCGATGCAGGCCGCCGAACTCGCGCACTATCGTCCCTGGATCGAAGATCTGCGCAAGGAGAAGCCGTACCAGCTCGACGACAAGCTCGAGCAGCTCTTCCTGGAGAAAGCGCAGACCGGCTATTCCGCCTTCAACCGGCTGTTCGACCAGACCATCTCGGGCCTGCGCTTCAAGGTCGGGCCCAAGGAGCTCGCGATCGAGCCGACGCTCAATCTGTTGCAGGACCGCGACGGCGCCAAGCGCAAGGCCGCGGCAGAGGCGCTCGCAAAGACCTTCAAGGCCAATGAGCGCACCTTTGCGCTGATCACCAACACGCTGGCCAAGGACAAGGACATCTCCGACAGCTGGCGCGGTTTCAAGGACGTCGCGGATTCCCGCCATCTGAACAACCGCGTCGAGCGCGAGGTGGTGGATGCGCTGGTTGCTTCCGTGCGCGCGGCCTATCCAAAATTGTCGCATCGTTATTACGCGCTGAAGGCACGCTGGTTCGGCAGGAAGCGCCTGGCCTATTGGGACCGCAACGCGCCGCTGCCTTTTGCGGCGACCGACGTCATCGGCTGGCCTGACGCGCGGAACATGGTGCTGACAGCCTATCGCGGCTTCTCGCCCCATATGGCCGATATCGCCGAGCGCTTCTTCGCCGACCGCTGGATCGATGCGCCGGTACGCCCGGGCAAAGCGCCGGGCGCGTTCTCGCATCCGACCACACCGTCGGCGCACCCCTACGTGCTGATGAACTACCAGGGCAAGCCGCGCGACGTGATGACGCTCGCCCACGAGCTCGGCCATGGCGTGCACCAGGTGCTGGCCGCCAAGAACGGCGCGTTGATGGCGCCGACGCCGCTGACGTTGGCGGAGACCGCGAGCGTGTTCGGCGAGATGCTGACCTTCCGGCGGCTGCTCGCGCAGACCAGGAGCGCGAAGCAGCGCCAGGCGCTGCTCGCCGGCAAGGTCGAGGACATGATCAACACCGTGGTGCGGCAGATCGCGTTCTATTCCTTCGAGCGCGCGGTCCACACCGAACGCAAGAACGGCGAGCTCACCGCGGCGCGGCTCGGCGAGATCTGGATGTCGGTGCAGGGCGAGAGCCTGGGGCCGGCAATCGAGATCAAGGCGGGCTACGAGAATTACTGGATGTACATCCCGCACTTCATCCATTCGCCGTTCTACGTCTACGCCTATGCGTTCGGCGATTGTCTCGTGAACTCGCTCTACGCCGTCTACGAGAACGCGGCCGAGGGCTTTGCCGAGCGGTATCTCGACATGCTCGCCGCCGGCGGCACCAAGCATTATTCCGAGCTGCTGCGGCCGTTCGGGCTCGATGCCAAGGATCCAAAGTTCTGGGACGGCGGGCTTAGCGTCATCGCGGGGATGATCGACGAGCTGGAAGCGATGGGCTGAGCCGACGCTGCGAGTTCCCTGAAGCGCGCCTCGACACATTTTCGCGAAATGCGGCGCCGGCGCAAGTTCCAGCCGTCGCGGCGCCTTGCGACCTTCGCACGGGTCACGCGCGTCTACGATGCAGGATTGAACGTTCGCATCCCCCGCGCGACTAAATTTCATAAGGCTATTTTTTTGTTCATTTTACAACCATTGATTGCCGGTGCTCCACCACCCAGGGGAGGCACGCATGCTCGATCAGTTACAGCCCACTCATCCTGTTGAAGCCCGGACTCCTCGATCCGCCGATGAAATGCCCTGGTGCGAGAAGCATCATCAGATCGTCCGCGACGAAATCGAGGCGATCAACACCCGCCGCGAGGAGACGCGTCAGCTCCGCACCGATGGTCTGCAATCCTGCCAGATGCTCGAGGTCACCGGGCTCGCATTGTCCGGCGGCGGCATTCGCTCCTCGGCGCTCTGCCTCGGCGTTCTTCAGGCCTTGAACCACCACGATTTGTTCCGGCGGATCGACTATCTCTCGACCGTCTCGGGCGGCGGCTATATCGGCAGCTCGCTCAGTGCGACCATGACGGTCGCGGGGCGTTTCGTCTTCGGGGAGAGGCCGTCGGGTGGCACCGCGACCGCGAACGAGATCAGCGATACGCCCTCCGTCGGGCACATCAGGAACTACTCCAACTATCTGATCCCCGCCGGCGTGCGCGATCTCCTCACCGGAATTGCCATCGTGGTGCGCGGGCTGATCGCCAATATCGGGATCACCCTTCCGGTCGTCCTGATGCTGGCGGCCGTCACCATCTGGTCGACGCCGACCCGGACATGCCTGACGGTTGCGAATCTGTTCGGCATGAGCTTCGTCGATTCGAAGGCGTGTGAACTGCACGACTTCACCTTCGTGAATCAGTACGGATTCGCGGCGGTCGGCGCCATCACTGCCTTGATCCTGCTCGCTTGCGGCGTGCTGGCTTACATCGGCTCGCGATCCGAAAGGGGCAGCGGCCCCGCCATCGTGTGCATCTACGCGGCCGGCATCGTCGTCGTGATCGGCATCGCCTGCGATTTCGCGCGCCTGCTCCAGGTGAAGAACTTCGCGCTCACCCTGGCGACGGCGATCATCGGCGTCGTTCTGTTCTTCCTGTGGGCGATTGTCCGGTCCTTTGCCGGCCCGGACAAGCGCCAGGAATTCCGCTCGCACGTCCCGACCGCGGGCGCGACCTTCCTGGTTCTGCTGTCAGCCATCGCCTTCTTCGAATTTCAGCCGTTCATGTTGGGGCAGATGTTCGACGTTGCCGACAGCAGCGTGATCGGCGGGCCGGTCGGCGGCGTCGCGGTGGCGTGGATCCAGTCGATTGCCGCGGTCGCGGCGCCTGTCGCGGTCTTCGTCACCGCGTTCCGGCAGCAGTTCCTCGAGTTGTTGAAGGGCAACAGCGTCTCCTCGCAGTGGGGATCGATGCTCCTTGCGGTCGTTGCCAAGGCCGCGCTCTGGATCGCAGGCCTCGCTTTGCCGCTGATCATCTGGGTTGCCTACCTCTATTTGTCGTATTGGGGCATCTCCAACGATCTGTTCAGGACGTGCTCGGCCGCAACCGAGCAGAGGGACTGTATTGCAAAGGCAAAATTGAACGCATCGCTCCCGGGCGGTCTCGCAGGCAAGATCCAGCTGGACCGGAACGCCGCCGTCGAAACAGCCGGGCCGAAGCCTGCGCCGTCCACCGAGCCGCGCGTCGATATGGACTCGGATCGGCTGGCGACCTGGCACGCGCCGGCGTGGCTCCAATCCGCAGCTCAATGGGTCGCACGGAAGGTGCAGCCGCACTTTCCGCAACTGTTCCAGGGGTCCGGGTCCGACGCGGGCTACTCCTTCAGCCTGCCGGTGATCGTCCTGTACGCGCTGACGGGCATCTTGCTGTTCCTGGTCTCCTGGCTTTTGACGCCGAATGCCAACTCGCTTCACAGGCTGTACCGCGACAGGTTGAGCAAGGCCTTCCTGTTCGATCCGACCCGGCCGGCCGAGAGCGACATCGCGCGCGCCGAGGCCAGCCTCGACCAGGGCCGCGATTTCAGGCCGCTCGATCGCATGAAGTTGAGCGACCTCTTTGGTGCCGCAAACCCGGACGATGCCGCTGACAGTCAACATGTCGGGGCCCGGTTGCGGGCGCCTTATCACCTCATCAACACGGCCCTGAACATCCAAGGGTCGGATTTTGCCAACCGGCGCGGCCGCAACGCCGACTTCTTCGTGTTTTCACCGCGCAATGTCGGGAGTGAGGCGACCGGATACGCGGCGACATTGGCGGTCGAGAGGGCCGAGCAAAGTCTCGACCTTGCGACCGCCATGGCGATCTCCGGAGCCGCGGCATCGTCGAACATGGGCTCGAACTCGATCAAGGCGTTGACGCCGACGCTCGCCCTCCTCAACGTTCGGCTGGGCTATTGGCTGCGAAATCCGCGCTACGTGAACGCGCGCTCGTTCCGCCGCTTCTCGCCGCTCTATTTCTGGTCCGAAATCTCCGGACGTCTCTATGAGAACAGCGACGGTGTCTATCTCACCGACGGCGGCCATATCGAAAATCTCGGCGTCTACGAGCTGCTGCGCCGGCGTTGCAGGGTCATCATCGCGGTGGATGCCGAAGCGGACACGCCGATGAACTTCGCCTCGCTGATGACGCTGCAACGCTATGCCCGCATCGATCTCGGCGTACGGATCGACCTGCCCTGGGCGCCCATCCGCGAACGCACGCGTGCGTTGATGGCGTGCAATGCGCAGCCGCCGACGTCCCGATGCCGGCGCGATGACGAGCCGATGGATCACGTCCATGTCGCCATCGGCACCATCGACTATGGGGCCGGCGACACTGGTTATCTCGTCTACCTCAAGTCGTCCCTGACCGGTGACGAGAACGACTACATCCGCGACTATGGGCGGCGGCATGCCACGTTCCCGCACGAAACCACGGGTGACCAGTTCTTCTCCGAGGAACAGTTCGAGGTCTACCGGGCGCTGGGCTTCCACATGGCCCACGGTTTCCTGTCCGGTGACAATCCGGTGGTGGTCGGATGCGGCGTCAATCCGCGCACGGCCAGGTTCACAGAAGCGGGCGAGCCGGCCATCGACGCGGTCCGCGAGGCGCTCGACCTTCCGGCGCCCCAGCGGCGGACCGCGAGCGTCACCTCCACGACGATCGATCAGGGCTAGCCGGATTCCCGGCAATCGGAATTCCAAATGAGCTGATTTGCGGGAAAACCGCGCCTCCGTGCCGTTGCCCTGCCCGAAAGTTTGCGGTATCCCAGCGATGAAATTCGACTTCGACTGGGGACAATTGATGGCTGATCATAGCGAAGTGGCGTACAGCACCGCCGACGGCAACGACTACGTTGCCCACGAGCACACCTATGAAGGCTTCATCAAGCTGGTGAAGTACGGCACGGTCTCGGTCGCTCTCATCGTGATCCTGATGGCGATCTTCCTGACCTGACTATCGCCGGTTGCATCCGCCAGCGCCGGCGGCTGCTCATAGAATTTGCATACAAGCCGGTTCCAAAACCGGTATCCAACGTTACGGGAGTAACGCTAAGTTCGCGTGCGCGCTTTTTTCCCGCGTCGCCGGAGGGCCTATGAAGATCGCCGTTGCCAAGGAAATCGATCCGTCGGAGCCGCGCGTTGCCGCTTCGCCTGATACGGTGAAGAAGTTCAAGGCGTTGGGCGCCGAGATCGCCGTCGAGCCGGGCGCCGGCCTCAAGTCGGGCCTGCCGGATTCCGAATTCACCGCCGTGGGCGCCACCGTCAGCGCCGATGCGCTGAAGGACGCCGATATCATCATCAAGGTGAAGCGCCCTGAAGCCTCCGAGCTGGCGCAGTACAAGCGCGGCGCGCTCGTCATCGCCATCATGGACCCCTACGGCAACGAGGCCGCGCTGAAGACGATGGCCGATGCCGGCGTCTCCGCCTTCGCGATGGAATTGATGCCGCGCATCACGCGCGCGCAGGTGATGGACGTGCTGTCGTCGCAGGCCAACCTCGCCGGCTACCGTGCCGTGATCGAGGGCGCCGAAGCCTTCGGCCGCGCCTTCCCGATGATGATGACCGCGGCGGGCACCATTCCGGCCGCAAAGGTGTTCGTGATGGGCGTCGGCGTGGCCGGCCTGCAGGCGATCGCGACCGCGCGCCGGCTCGGCGCCGTCGTCACCGCGACCGACGTGCGGCCCGCGACGAAAGAGCAGGTGGAATCGCTCGGCGCAAAGTTCCTCGCCGTCGAAGACGAGGAATTCAAGAACGCGCAGACCGCCGGCGGCTACGCCAAGGAAATGTCGAAAGAGTACCAGGCCAAGCAGGCCGCGCTCACCGCCGAGCACATCAAGAAGCAGGACATCGTGATCACGACCGCGCTGATCCCGGGGCGGCCGGCGCCGAAGCTGGTCTCTGCCGAGATGGTCAAGTCGATGAAGCCGGGTTCGGTGCTGGTCGATCTCGCCGTCGAGCGCGGCGGCAATGTCGAGGGGGCAAGGCCGGGCGAGGTCGCCGATCTCGATGGCATCAAGATCGTCGGCTACACCAATGTCGCCGGCCGCGTCGCGGCGTCGGCCTCCAGCCTCTACGCGCGCAATTTGTTCAATTTCATCGAGACCATGGTCGACAAGGGTAGCAAATCCCTCGCGGTGAACTGGGAGGACGAGCTGGTCAAGGCCACCGCGCTGACCAAGGACGGCGCCGTCATCCATCCGAACTTCCAGCCGAAGGTTTAAGGAGAGCCGTCATGGAGCATGTTGCACAAGTCGTCGATCCCTTCGTCTTCCGGCTGTCGATCTTCGTTCTCGCCGTCTTCGTCGGTTATTTCGTGGTGTGGTCGGTGACGCCGGCGCTGCATACGCCGCTGATGAGCGTGACCAACGCGATCTCCTCGGTGATCGTGGTCGGCGCGCTGCTCGCGGTCGGCGTCGGCATGATCTCGAGCGGCTCGGGCTGGGCACGCGGCTTCGGCTTCATCGCGCTCATTTTCGCCTGCGTGAATATCTTCGGCGGCTTCCTTGTCACCCAGCGCATGCTGGCGATGTACAAGAAGAAGGTGAAGTGAGCGGCGTGCACCTCGGGGTGACGAAGACAAAGGGGACCTGAGATGAACGCCAATCTGGCTGCAGTTCTGTATCTCGTGGCGGGTGTGCTGTTCATCCTGTCACTGCGCGGGCTGTCCAGCCCCGCCTCATCCCGGCAGGGCAATTTCTTCGGCATGATCGGTATGGCGATCGCGGTCGCCACCACGCTGGCCAGCCATCCGCCGGCGGACGGCCTTGCCTGGATCCTCGTGATCCTTGGCATAGCGATCGGCGGCAGCGTCGGCGCGGTGATTGCGCGCCGGGTGCCGATGACCTCGATGCCGGAGCTGGTTGCGGCCTTCCACTCGCTGGTCGGCATGGCCGCGGTGCTGGTCGCCGCCGGTGCGTTCTACGCGCCTGAGGCCTTCGACATCGGCTCCCCCGGCAACATCCATCCGCAGAGCCTGGTCGAGATGTCGCTCGGCGTCGCCATCGGCGCGCTGACCTTCACGGGCTCCGTGATCGCGTTCCTGAAGCTGTCCGCGCGGATGAGCGGCGCGCCGATCATCCTGCCGTTCCGCCATATCATCAACATCGCGCTCGCGATCGCGCTCGTCGTCTTCATCGTCGGGCTGGTGATGTCGGGCAGCGCGCTCGACTTCTGGCTGATCGTCATCATCGCGCTGGCGCTCGGCGTGCTCATGATCATCCCGATCGGCGGCGCCGACATGCCGGTCGTGATTTCGATGCTGAACTCCTACTCCGGCTGGGCCGCGGCCGGCATCGGCTTCACCCTCGGCAATTCCGCGCTGATCATCACCGGCGCGCTGGTGGGATCAAGCGGCGCGATCCTGTCCTACATCATGTGCCACGCGATGAACCGGTCCTTCATCTCGGTCATCCTCGGCGGCTTCGGCGGCGAGACCGCCGCTGCGGGCGGTGGCGGCGGCGAGCAGAAGCCGGCCAAGCTCGGCTCGGCGGATGATGCCGCCTTCATCATGAAGAACGCCTCCAAGGTCATCATCGTGCCCGGCTACGGGATGGCGGTGGCGCAGGCCCAGCACGCGCTGCGTGAAATGGGCGACATCCTGAAGAAGGAAGGCGTCGAGGTGAAGTACGCCATTCACCCGGTCGCCGGCCGCATGCCCGGCCACATGAACGTGCTGCTGGCCGAGGCCAACGTGCCCTATGACGAGGTGTTCGAGCTCGAGGACATCAACTCCGAGTTCGCGCAGGCCGACATCGCCTTCGTGATCGGTGCCAACGACGTCACCAACCCGGCGGCCGAAGAGGACAAGACCTCGCCGATCTACGGCATGCCGGTGCTCCAGGTCTGGAAGGCCGGCACCGTGATGTTCATCAAGCGCTCGCTCGCTTCGGGCTATGCCGGCATCGACAATCCGCTGTTCTACCGCGACAACACCATGATGCTGCTCGGCGACGCCAAGAAGGTCACTGAAAGCATCGTCAAGGCGATGTAGCGCGGAAGGGAGCGGACCGTGGCTCTGAACAGGGAGCGGCAACGGTCCGATCGCATGCCACTGAAGGCGACGCGCGAGTAGCGTGTCGCATGGCACGCCGCCCATGTGGCGGCGTGCGGCCGCCGCGACGTTCCGGCGAGCCTCCAGCCCGATGTCATGAAATTGCTGCGGAGCCGTCGCAAGCCCTGAGCCGGAGACCGGCTGCGTCATTATGACCATCGTCAAATGGATCGCCATCCTGCTCGCGGCCGTTTATCTCGGCGGTCTCGTCGTGCTGTATGTCAGGCAGCGCGAGATGCTGTTTCCGATCCCGCCCGCTGGTCGCGCCGCGCCGGATGCCGCAGGCCTCCCCGAGGCCGAAGAGCATGTCCTGCCCACGTCGGATGGCGAGAAGGTCATCGTCTGGCACGTGCCGGCGAGGCCCGGCCGCCCCGTGATCCTGTATTTCCCGGGCAATGGCGATTTTCTCGCTGGCCGTGTCAGCCGCTTCAAGGCCATGACGACGGACGGCACCGGCCTCGTCGCGCTGTCCTATCGCGGCTATGCCGGCTCGAGCGGCGCGCCGAGCGAGAAGGGCCTGCTGCGCGATGCCGCGGCCGCCTACGCCTTCACCACTGCGCGCTACGCGGCGGAACGAATTGTCACCTGGGGCTTTTCGCTCGGGACGGGCGTCGCGGTCGCGATCGCCTCTGAGCATCGTGTTGGAAAACTCATCCTGGAAGCGCCCTATACGTCGACGGTCGACGTTGCAGCTTCATCGTTCTGGTTCGTTCCGGTGCGCCTGCTGATGCGCGATCCATTTCATTCCGACGAGCGCATCCCGCGCGTCACTGTGCCGCTATTGGTGATGCATGGCACCAATGATCTTGCCATTTCGATCGTGTTCGGAGAGCGTCTGTTCGCGCTCGCGCATGAACCGAAGCAGTTCGTTCGCTTTGCGGGCGGCGGACACGACAATCTCGATGCTTTCGGTGCGATCGAAACGGCGAGGCGCTTCATTGCTTACTAGACCGCTTGTTGTTCGGCGCGGGAGCGGGTTCATCGCCGCGATCCTCGTCGTGCTGTTGCCGCAGCACGCATGGGCTGCGACCGGGCTCGACGGCGCGGCGATGCGCTGGCCCTATGCGCTGCCCTTTGCCGGCCTACTGCTGTCGATCGCGCTCGGGCCGCTGCTGTTTGCAAAAGTCTGGCACCATCATTACGGCAAGATCGCCGCGGCCTGGTCGCTGCTGGCGCTGGCCTCGCTCGTCATCCTTGCCGGGAGCACGGCGACGCTGGCCGCGCTCGTTCACGCCATGCTCGCCGAATATCTCGGCTTCATCGTGCTGCTGTTCTCGCTCTATGTCGTGGCCGGGGGCATTCTCGTCACGGGTGACATCAAGGCGACGCCGGCGGCGAATGCGGGTATCCTCGCACTCGGCACGCTGATGGCGAGCATCGTCGGCACCACGGGGGCGGCCATGATCCTGATCCGCCCTTTGATCCGCGCCAACCGGCCGCGGCGCCACAACGCCCATGTCGTCGTCTTCTTCATCATCCTGGTCGCCAATGTCGGCGGCGCGCTGAGCCCGCTCGGCGATCCTCCGCTGTTCGTCGGCTTTCTGCACGGCGTCGACTTCTTCTGGACCACGCGGACCATTTGGCTACAGACGGCGATCGTCGCCGGACTGCTGCTCGCGATCTTCGTCGCCGTCGACCTCTGGCGCTTCCGCAGCGAGCCGCCGCCACCCGATGCAGGTCCCGCGAAGCCGGTCCGCATCCGCGGCCTCGTCAACCTGGTGCTGATCGCAGCCATCGTGGCGAGCCTGCTGGCCTCGGCGATGTGGAAGTCCGGTATCGCCTTCGACATTCTCGGAACCAGGCTGGAGCTGGAAGACATCGCCCGCAACGCGGTGCTGCTGGCCATTGCGGCCCTGTCGGTGTGGTTGACGCCGGAGGAGCACAGGCAGGCCAACGGCTTCACCTGGGAGCCGATCCGCGAAGTCGCGAAACTGTTCGCCGGCATCTTTGTCGCGATCATCCCGGTCATTGCCATGCTCGATGCCGGCCATCATGGCGCGTTTGCCTGGCTGTTGTCGGCCGTGACCGCGCCGGACGGCACGCCGCGCGAGGTTGCCTATTTCTGGTTCACCGGCCTGATGTCGGCGTTCCTCGACAATGCGCCGACCTATCTGTTGTTTTTCGAGCTCGCCGGAGGCGACCCGCAAGTGCTGATGCATGAGCTTTCGGGCACGCTCGCCTCCATCTCCATGGGCGCGGTCTACATGGGCGCGCTCACCTACATCGGCAATGCTCCGAACTTCATGGTGAGCAGCATCGCCAGCGAGAACGGCATCGAGATGCCGAGCTTCTTCGGTTATTTCGTGCGTGCCAGCGCGGTGCTGATCCCGCTGTTCGTGCTGCTGACGCTGCTGCCGGTCTCGCCGATCCTGCACGGGCATTGAATCTGCCGGCCGATTTGCTACTGCTCGGATCTGATAATTGGAGCCGATGGATGAGCGCGCATAATCCGATGCCTCGGTCGGCCTGGGTCTTTCCGGCGCTGGCCGTGCTGTTGTTCGCAGCCGTCAGCGTGACGGGCTACGTGTTCACGCTGTCGTTCGGCGGGCTCGTCTTCGCCCTCGTGCTCCTGGTCATCCTGTTCGGCACGGTGTTCGCCGCGGTTCATCATGCCGAAGTGATCGCCGAACGGGTCGGCGAACCCTATGGCACGCTGGTGCTGACGCTCTCGGTGACCATCATCGAGGTGGCGCTGATCACCACGATCATGCTGGGCGACAAGCCTGCCCCGGCACTGGCGCGCGACACCGTGTTCGCCGTGGTCATGATCGTCTGCAATGGCCTCGTCGGGCTCTGCATCTTCATCGGCGGCCTGCGCTATCGCGAGCAGGGCTTTCAGCTCTCGGGGGCCAACGTCTATCTCAGCGTGCTGTTCGCGCTCGCGACCATCACCCTGATCATGCCGAACTACACGACCACCACGCCGGGCCCGGTCTATTCGGCGGTTCAGCTCGGCTTCGTCGACGTGGTCACGCTCGCGCTGTACGGGGTGTTTCTCTACACCCAGACCGTCCTGCACAAGGATTACTTCGTCCACGAACGGGCGGACGGCGGGAGCGGCGAGGCGCATCTGTCGGGCCGGACCTTGGTGCTCAGCGTCGTGCTGCTGCTGATTGCGCTGCTGGCGGTCGTGCTGCTGTCCAAGAAATTCTCGCTGGTGGTCGATGCCGTTGCGGCCAGGATCGGCGCGCCGCCTGCCTTTGCCGGACTTCTGGTCGCGCTCCTGATCCTGCTGCCGGAAGGCGTCGCAGCGGTCTCGGCGGCCCGCAAGAACGACCTCCAGAAGAGCATCAATCTCGCGCTCGGATCGTCGCTGGCGACGATCGGGCTGACCATCCCGGCCGTCGGCGTCGCCACCTACGCGCTCGACAAGGAGCTCGAGCTCGGCCTCAGCGGCCAGGGCAGCGTGCTTTTGCTTCTGACCTTCTTCCTGAGCATGCTGACCTTCGGTACAGGTAGGACCAATGTCCTGTTCGGGCTGGTCCATATGGTGGTATTTGCCGTCTACGTGTTCATGGTTTTCGTGCCCTGAACCGGTTTTCCGAATGATGCCCAGGAGAGTTCCGATGCTTGCCGCCAAGTCCGAGGTTCAGGTCGACAATGAGCAGGTTCGGGTGACCGAGTGGCGGCTCGCTCCAAACAGCGCCACCGGGCATCACACTCACGGCATGGACTACGTCATTGTTCCCGTCGTCGCGGGGGAAATGACCATCGTGGCGCCCAATGGCGAGCGGTCCAAGGCCCAGCTTGCGGCCGGAAAATCCTACTTTCGCAAGGCCGGCGTCCAGCACGACGTGCTTAACGAAACCGCAACCGAGATCGTGTTCCTTGAGATCGAGCTGAAGCCGTAAGTCCGGCGTTACCCTTTGCCATTGATCCGTCGCAGTTGATCCCTCACTATGCCTCAAAGTTCCCGCATCAGATCGCGCGGGGAGTGGCCGGAATGCTGAAATACATCGCTAAAATCTCGATGGACATCTTCCCCTCGGTGCTCGCAACGATCATCGGGGCGTACATTGTTAATCATTACATCAACGCCAAGCCGGCGGCGGATGCGCCCGCGGCCGTGATGGCGCCTGCCCAGGCTGGCAAGAACGGCAAGCCCGCCGATGTGGCCAACCTCCCCGTGCCCGGCGTCAAGGCCAAGGGCATCTCCGAGAAGAGCGTGACGGACAAGCCGGCGGCCGAGAAGACTGCCGATCAGCCGAGCGCTGAGCCCAAGACTTCCGACAAGACTTCCGACAAGACTTCCGACAAGACTTCTGACAAGGCGACTGCGGACGTGGCACCGGCCGAGGCCGCCCCACGCGGCAAGCCGTCCGCGCGCGAGAAGGCGGTCGCCAAGTCCACCCCGGCCGTCACTGCGCCCACTCCCGCCCCGGTGGTGGAGGCCAATTCGGCGCCAGCTGCCGCTCCGGCCGCAACCCCCGACGCCAACGATCTCGTGCGCGCCGCGATAGAGCGCCTGCGCAAGTCGCCTGAGGGCAAAGCGGCTGAGGCCAAATCGGCCGACACCAAGTCTTCCGACACCAAGTCTTCCGACACCAAGTCTTCCGACACCAAGTCTTCCGAGAGCAAGTCGCCCGAGAGGACCCAGGAGCCTTCGGTGCGCGAAGCCGCCCGCACCCCGGAGGCCCCGCGTATCGTCCCCGTGGATCCTTCAACGGTGCGTCCGTTGCCGCCGCCGATCACGGTCTCGACGCCTGCATCCGAGGCCTATGGCAATGGCGGCTCGTCGCAGGTGAGCCCGCCCTACACGGCCTCGGTCGGCAACGAGAACCCGAATCGGCTGACGCCGCCGGCTGACATACCGGTCCCCGTGATCGCACCCCCGCTCGATCTGCGCGCCGATGCCGGCGCATCCATGCCGCGGCCGAAGACCAATGTCGCCGACGACATGCTGTCGGGCGTCAAGTCCATGTTCCATTCCGTTCTGCCGAAGAGCGTCACCCCGGATTAAGACTGCGCCCGTGCTGCGCCGGGATCGTCAGCCGCCGACCCGGGCGAGGCCGCTGCGGGCGGCGTCGTCGCGTGGACGAAGCGAGACCGCCTTGGTGTACGACGCCGCCGCCTTGGTCCTGTCGCCCAGCCGTTCATAGGCTTGTCCGCGCGTGGTCCAGACTTGGGCATTGTGCGGATCGGCTTCGGAAGCCTCATCCAGATCGGCCGCGGCCTCCTTGACCTTGCCGAGGGCGAGATAGCTGATGGCGCGGCCGAGCAGCGGCTCGACCTTCTGCGGGTTGAGTCCGCTCGCGGCGCTGAAATCGGCGATCGCAAAGTCGTGCTGGTTCTTGCCCTGGTAGATCAGGGCGCGGCCATAGAGCGCCTGCGCATTGTAGGGATCGAGCCCGACCGCGTGGTTGAACTCATCGAGCGCAGCCGCCGTCTCGCCGGACTTTGCCAGGGCCTGTGCCTTTGCCGTATGGGCCTGGGCTTCGCTGACGTTGCCGGCGCTGACCGCGCTCTCCGTGGCGGCGGCCGCCTTGGGCGCCTCCTGCGGCTTCTCCTTCTCCGGCATCAGCGAGCCCAGATCGAAGGAGCAGCCGCACAGCGCAATCCCCATCAAAGCCAGCACGAGCAGCTGCCAGATCTGGCTTAGCCGCGCCACGCCGCGCTCGGGGAAAGGGGAGGCCATCTACGGTTCGCTCGCGCGTTGGTGCCGCATCTGTAGTGCCCCGTCCCAGAAAAGGCACCGCTACAAACTAATAACGCGGGCCCGGGGCCCGCGTCATTGAAAACTCAGTCGTGCAATTCCAGCAAAATCAGCGCGGTCCGCGCGGACCAGCACCTGCACCGGCGCCAGCACCCGGGCCGCCACGACCGCCACGATCTCCGCCGGGGCCAGCCCCGAACACCGGCTTCGGCTTCATCGGCAGCAGGCCTTCGCGCTGGAGCTTCTTGCGGGCCAGCTTGCGCGCGCGGCGCACGGCTTCAGCCTTTTCGCGGGCCTTCTTCTCGGAGGGCTTCTCGTAATGACCGCGGAGCTTCATCTCGCGGAAAATACCCTCGCGCTGCATCTTCTTCTTCAGCGCCTTGAGGGCTTGATCGACATTATTATCGCGAACGAGAACCTGCACGCGGCATCCTCTTCAGTGGATCGGATTTGAATTCTGGTAAGTCAAAGGGGATGGCGAAACGCACAAGCCCTTAACCTTGAGGGCGCGGATGTATCAGACAAAACCGGGGATGTCCACCGGCCAACCGGATTTTCGGGCCAAGTTCAGCCATTAAATGAGGCAGAATACCATTGTGCGGCCCCGATTTGGGAGATTTGACGCCCAGGGTGGGGCCGTTTCCGGAGCTTTGCTCCGGAATCTTTTGAAAGTAGGGGACGACACATGGATACAAAAAAATACGCGGCCGAGGCTATCGGTACCTTTTGGCTCACATTCGCAGGTTGCGGGAGTGCGGTGATCGCAGCCGGCTTTCCGCAGGTTGGTATCGGTCTGGTCGGTGTTTCCCTGGCATTCGGGTTGAGCGTGGTCACGATGGCCTATGCGATCGGCCACATCTCCGGCTGCCATCTCAACCCGGCTGTCACCGTCGGTCTTGCTGCCGGCGGGCGTTTTCCGGCCGGACAGATCCTGCCCTATGTGATCGCGCAGGTGGCCGGCGCGATCGTGGCCGCGGGGCTTCTCTACGTCATCGCAAGTGGAGCTCCCGGCTTCGACGTCAGCAAAGGCTTCGCGTCCAACGGTTACGACGCCCATTCGCCCGGCCAGTACGGCATGATCGTGTGCTTCCTCACCGAGGTGGTGATGACCATGATGTTCCTGTTCATCATCATGGGCGCCACCCATGGCCGTGCGCCCGCGGGCTTTGCGCCGCTGGCGATCGGGCTCGCGCTGGTGATGATCCATCTCGTCAGCATCCCCGTCACCAACACCTCGGTGAACCCGGCGCGCAGCACGGGCCCCGCGCTGTTCGTCGGCGGCTGGGCAACAGCGCAGCTCTGGCTGTTCTGGGTCGCGCCATTGATCGGCGGCGCGCTGGGCGGGGTGATCTATCGTTGGCTCAGCGAGGAGCCCACCGGCGTCGTCGCGGGCGCGAAGACGGCCTAATTTAGCGCGTTTTCGAGCGAAGTGGAGACCGGTTCGCGTCAAGAAAACGCGTCAAAAGAAAAATCTGGAGCCCGTCCCGATTCCATCGGAACGGAAACGGCTCGGGTCGCAAAGCAGGATCGCGGCATTTGCTGCGGTCCCGTCACTTGTCTTTCGTCGGCCTGACTTCGGTGACGTGGCCCATCTTGCGGCCGGGGCGCGGTGCGCCCTTGCCGTAGATGTGCACGGTCGCGCCCGGCACGCTCAGCCACTTGTCAAAGTCATTGATCTCGTCGCCAATCAGATTGGTCATGGTGACGACCTCGCCGTGGCGCACGGGTTTGCCGAGAGGCCAGCCGGCAATGGCGCGGATGTGCTGCTCGAACTGCGAGACGGACGCACCGTCGAGCGTCCAGTGTCCGGAATTGTGCACGCGCGGAGCGATCTCGTTGACTAGCACCTTCGGTCCGGTGCCGTTGGCAAGCACGAACATCTCGACGGCGAGCACGCCGACATAATCAAGCGCGCTCGCGATCTTGCCGGCGATGCTGCGCGCTTCCTCGGCGAGCATGTCCGGGATTTGGGCGGGCGCACGGGATATTTTCAGGATGTGGTCGCGGTGCTCGTTTTCGGTGACGTCGAAACACTCGACCTGGCCTGTGGCCGAGCGGGCGGCGATCACGGAAATCTCGCGCTCGTACGACACGAAGGCTTCCAGGATCGCCGATTTCGTGGCGAGACTGGTCCACACTTTCGCGATGTCGTCGCCCTCGCGGATGATGGCCTGGCCCTTGCCGTCATAGCCGAAGCGGCGGGTCTTCAGCACCGCCGGAAGGCCGATCCTGGCGATTGCCTCGCGCAACGACGAGACCGAGGTGACGTCGGCATAGGCTGCGGTGCCGATGCCGAGCCGCATCACGAAATCCTTCTCGGCGAGCCGGTCCTGGGTGGTCTCGAGGATCTTGCGGTTGGGCAGGACGGGGCGGCGGGCATCCAGCACCATCGCGGCCGCGGACGGCACGTTCTCGAATTCGTAGGTGATGACGTCGACGTCGTTGGCGAACAGCTCGAGCGCTTCGACGTCGGCATATTCGGCGCAGGTCGCATTCAGGACGACGTCGAAGGCCGGCGAATCCGGATCGGGCGAGAACACCTGGCAGCGCAGACCGAGCCGTGCCGCCGCCATGGCCAGCATCCGCCCTAATTGTCCGCCGCCGAGGATTCCGATGGTGTCGCCGGGCTTCAGCTTCACCTGCTTTGCGTCAGTCACGCCTTATCCTCCGGGCGCTCGGCAACCGCCTCGGTCTGCGCTTTGCGCCAGGCGGCCAGGCGATCGGACAAGGCCGGGTCGGACAAGGCCAGCACGGCAGCCGCCAGCAGCGCCGCGTTGATCGCGCCGGCCTTGCCGATGGCGAGGGTGCCGACCGGGATGCCCGCGGGCATCTGGACGATCGAATAGAGCGAATCGATGCCCTTGAGCGTCCTGGATTCGACGGGGACACCGAACACCGGCAGTTCCGTCAGCGCCGCCGCCATGCCAGGCAGGTGCGCAGCGCCACCCGCGCCGGCGATGATGACCTTGTAACCGGCCGTCTTGGCGCCCTTGGCGAACGTAAACAGCCGGTCGGGGGTGCGGTGTGCCGAAACGATGCGGGTGTCCGCGGCAACGCCGAGCGCTGCAAGCGTGTCGGCGGCATGCCGCATCGTGTCCCAGTCCGACTGGCTTCCCATAATGATGGCGATCGGCGCGGTCATGACGTCAATTGTGCTCGAAAAACAGAAAGATAGGCCAGATTAATGGTTCCGGCCGGCGGCTCGCAAGGCGGTGGCAAGGAGAAGGGAATGCACTATCCTGTCTTGGTGAATCCCCGCAAGCCTTCATTGAGCAGGATGCCTATGAAGAAACCAAAAAGGGCGAGCGCTGCGAAGGCCAAAAAGGGCCCGAAGACCAGCGCCAGCCGCTCCAAAGCTGCCCCCAAGCGACCGGCCAGGCGTCCGACCGGACCGTCGCGGCGCGAAGCGTCAGCCGATGCCGCCGCCAACGCGACCGTCAAGGTCACCACCACCATCCGCGACCTGCGGAACAAGCTCAAGGGGGCGCTGCGGCGCGTCGCGGAACTCGAGGCGGCCGCCGACACCGACTTCCTGCTCGAGATTCCGAACCGGCGCGGTTTCGAACGCGAGCTCGCGCGCGCCGTCGCCTACATGAAGCGCTACCGCGCCAGCGGCGCGCTGATCGTGCTCGATGTCGATCGGCTGAAGCCGATCAACGATTCCTTCGGCCATGCCGCCGGCGACGAGGTGCTGAAGGCGATTGCCACCACGCTGGCGCGGCAGGTCCGTGCCTCGGACGTGGTCGGCCGGCTCGGCGGCGACGAGTTCGCGCTGCTGCTCTGGAATCTCAGCGAGACCGACGCCAAGGCGAAGGCCGCGGCCTTCGAGCAGGCCATCGACGAACTGTCCTTCGTGTTTCGCGGCCAGCACGTGAGCGCGGGCGCCTCCGCGGGCGTCGCACTGCTGGGGGCGCAGTCCGACGCCGCTCGCGCCCTTGAGGAGGCCGATGCCGCCATGTATGTGCGCAAGGCGCACCGGCGGCACGAGCCGCGCATCAGGCTCGTCAGCAGCTGATTTTAAAGCGTGCCGAGGTCTTCCGGTACATTGCCGAAGCTGCGCAGCAGTTTGGCGTCACCGAATTCGCCGGTCATGGGATCGCCGCTGCGGCTGAACGCGACCGCGCCGATGTGGCCGGCGCCGTGCGACATAATCTCGGCGCGCCGTAACGCGGCCGCCGAGGTCTGGCATTCCTCGGCCGCACCTGCGACCGGCGATCCGTCGTCGTCGGTCAGGAAGGGTAATGCAACGTAATAGGTGACATCGGACATGGTCGGCTCCGATAGCTGATAGCTCAGGCGGCGCTGCTCTTGCTCCGCATCTTGCTGCGCGAGGTCTCCGGAATGCAGCCTGCGGAAATCGCCGCCTGCAATTCCTCGAGCTCGGCCTCCAGATACTCATTGGCCATGATCAGCGCCTTGATGGTGCTGCGCAGATTGCCGTCGCACATCGCGATTGCCTGATCGCAGGCTTGTTCATAATGGCTGTTGTCGAGAAGGGCGGTTGCCGACATCTGCGTTTTCCTTGGGCGTTTTCCCGGGGGCGTGGGGTGCCCAAATGTTCTTATTTTGTTCCTTTCGAGTCAAGCGGATTCATGCGCGGCGGACCGCCGTAAAGCTCTCCCCTGTGGATCAGGCGATGATGTCGGGCGTGATCTGGTCTTCGATGAACGCGATACGGTCACGCAACAACAGCTTGCGTTTCTTCAACCGCTGTAACCGCAATAGGTCGGGGGCTGGCGATTGATGCAGTGCATCGATCGCCGCATCGAGATCTCGGTGTTCCTGCTGCAACCGGGCGAGCTCGGATTCGAGTTCGCGCTCGTCTTCATTGGTCATGTTTGCGGTGGCCGAAAAACCGATAGGCGTGACATTAAGGCTGTGGATGCCCTGTGGAAATTATCGTCCTTGCGCGGCGTGATCGCAAGCGATCTGCGACCGTCGCTCGCCGATCTCCCGCGACATATTTTCTGCGGCTCGACGGCACTGCGCAAGCGCGTTGATATCATGGATTTTTCCCGCGTGGTTCCCTTACTCACGCTTCGTTACATATGAATTTTCAAAAATGACGCTGCGACGACGGATACCCATCGACAGAACGAATCGGTGATGTAGACTTCCTTGTCCGGATCGAATCCTGAGGTTCAGCCCTACCGAGGAGGTTTCGAATGACAATTCAGGCACATCTGGTTGAATTGGAGCGGAAGCACAAAATTCTGGAAAACGAATTGCACGACGCTCTCGTGCACCTTTCAACAGACGACCTGCAAATTGTTGAGTTGAAGCGCCGGAAGTTGATGGTCAAGGACCAGATCGAGCGTCTGAGGCACGGCGACACGCTCCACTAGTAACCCCCGTAACAGCGTAGAGTTGATTGTACCCTTTCCGCAGGGACAGGAGCCTTTGCGCTCATCCTTGCGGCAAGGTGCGCGCCGCGGAATCATCATTGCGCGGGACCTGGAGCCCTGCGAGCTCGGCGACGTGATCCGCGATTGCGAGCGATGACGTCAGTCCGGGCGACTCGATGCCGAACAGATTGATCAGGCCTTCGACGCCGTGATCGCGCGGGCCCTGCATCAAAAAATCCTGTGTGGCCACCGCCGGCGGCACGATCTTCGGGCGGATGCCCGAATAGCTCGGCATGAGCGCGCCGTCAGGCAGCGTCGGCCAGTATTTGCGGATCGCCGGGTAGAATCGCTCGGCGCGTGACGGGTCGACCTCGTAGTCGATCGTCTCGATCCACTCGACGTCAGGGCCGAAACGTGCCTGCCCTGCCATGTCCAGCGTCAGATGCACCCCTAGCCCGCCGGGCTCGGGCACCGGATAGATCAGGCGCGAGAACGGCGCCCTGGCATTGCAGCTGAAGTAGTTTCCCTTGGCGAGGTAGGCCGGCGGAATCCGGTCCAGCGGCATGCCGTCGATGTTGCGCGCCACCGTCGTCGCCGAGAGCCCCGCGGCGTTGACGAGGAGGCTGCATTGCAGCGTCATCGGCGCTTCGCCGCCGGCCTCGATCTCGATGACGCCGGCGGTCGCCTTGGCGCGGATCAGCGGGGTGTGAAACGCGAAAGCCGCACCCGCTTCCTCGGCTTCACCGCGCAGCGTGAGCATGTAGGCATGGCTGTCGATGATACCGGTCGACGGCGACAGCAGCGCGGCGTCGCAGGCGAGCGCCGGCTCCAGCGCACATGCCGCCTCGCCCGTGAGCAGCCGCATGTCGAGCACGCCATTGGCCTCGGCATGCGACTTGATCGATTGCAGCTTCTCGGTCTCTTTCGGATTGGTCGCGACGATCAGCTTGCCGCAATTCCTGTGCGGGATGCCGCGCTCGGAACAGTAGCGGTAGAGTGCATGCTTGCCGTCGACGCACATGCGCGCCATCCAGCTCCCGGCGCGGTAGTAGATTCCGGCATGGATCACCTCGCTGTTGCGCGAGGAGGTGATGGTGCCGATGGCCCCGGCTTCCTCGAGCACGATCACCTCGCGCCCGGACTGCGCCAGCTTTCGAGCCACCGCGAGCCCGACCACGCCGGCTCCGATGACGACGCAGTCGACCCTATCCATGGTTGTGCGAGATATTCGCCGGAAGCGATAGTTGCATCAGGCCTGGGAACGACGGCGCGGGGGCATTTTCCGTTAAGGAAGCATTTATCATGTCAGGGCAATTGCCGTATTCGACGTCACATTTTTCCGTTGTGCGTACAGGCGTTTACCCGATCCAAACCCGCGAGGCCAGACAATCCGACGTTGAAATCGCGGGTGGCTGATGGCTGAGAATAATTGGCACGTGGGCAGCACGCTTCCGATTGCGGTGCAGGCCGTCGTGTGCCTGGCCGCAGCGGTCGCGCCTGCGCGCGCCTTTGCCCTCTCTGACAGCCTCGCCCCTCCAAGCTATCTCGGCGAGCTCAATCCCAACGTGATCTGGGAAGCCCTGATCGCGGGCGTCGTCATCTGCTCGTTCCTCGCCGCGATTGCGCTGTGGATCCATTCCTCGCTGCGCCGGACCAGGCGCCTGCAGTTGCGGCGCAATGCCTTCGTCTCCTCCGCCATGAACAATCTCAACCAGGGCGTGGTGATGACGGATGTGCAGCGGCGCATCATCTTCTGCAACGACCGCTATATCGAGATTTACGGCCTGGCGCGGTCGGATCTCTGGGCCAACATGAACGGCTACGAGCTCCTCGAGCTGCGACGCAAGCGCGGGGTGCTTGGCGGCGCCTCCAACGATGAGTTCTACGAGAAGGCGGCAAGCCCCAACGGTTTGATCACCGAACTGCCGGACGGGCGGGCCATCCTGGTGAAATATTTCGTGCTGCCCAACGGCGGCTCGGTGGCGACGCATCTGGACGTCAGCGAGCAGCGCAGACTGTCGCGACAGCTCGCCTCCACCAAGCAGTTCCTGGAAACGGTGCTGGACAACGTGCCGGCCTGCGTGGCCGCGAAGAACATCGAGGATGGCCGCTACATCTTCGCCAACAGCGCCTATGAGCGCTTCTGGGGCTTCTCGCGCGACCATGTCGTCGGCAAGAACGCGCGCGAGCTGTTTGCGCCCGTCTCGGCGGACAGCATCGAGGCGACCGACCGGGCGGCGCTCAATTCGCCGGACGGCCAGTTCCGCAATGAATTCGAGGTCGAGCGCGCCGGTGAGCGGCGCATGGTTGCCTCGATCCGGATCGTTGTCCGCGACGAGAGCAACAAACCCGAATTCCTGATGCTCGTGTTCGAGGACATCACCGACCGCCGCTCGCTGTCGAAGGAGCTGGAGAGCACCAAGAAATTCCTCGAGCTCGTGGTCGACAACATCCCGGTGGCCCTGATCGTCGAGCAGGTCAAGGACGGCCGCTATCTGCTCGCCAACCGCAGCGCGGAGACGATCCTCAACCGCAGGCGCGAGGAAGCCACGGGCCTGACCGCGTCCGACATCTTCAATCCCAAGGAAGCCAAGCTGATCATCGCGCGCGACGAGGCCGCGATCAAGAAGCGTGGGATGATCACCGAAGAGCATCCGATCTCGACCAAAGACGGCCTGCGACTGTTCCTCACCCGCCGCGCCACCGTGCTGAGCGATGCCGGCGAGCCGCAATATCTGATCAAGACCCACGAGGACGTCACCGACCGCCGGCAGACCGAGTCGCGCATGGCGCACATGGCCTATCACGACGGCCTCACAGATTTGCCGAACCGTGCCGCTTTCCTGCAGGCGTTGACCCAGATGATCGAGGCCTGCGAAGGCACCCGCGAGGAGTTCGCGGTTCTGTGCGTCGACCTCGACGGCCTCAAGGAGGTCAACGACGTCTTCGGCCATGCGCTCGGCGACAAGCTCCTGGTCGAGGTGGCCCAGCGGCTCCAGGACTCCGCGCGCGGCGGCGTGGTGGCGCGCCTGTCCGGCGACGAGTTCGGCCTGATCATCGATGGCAAACAGCCGGAGACAGGTCTCGCGCTGGCGCGGCAAATCGGTGATGCCGTCGCCGAGGAATTCCAGATCGACGGCCGACCGGTCCGCGCCGGTGTCACCACCGGCATGTCGATCTTCCCGCACAACGGCGCCGACGGCGCCTCGCTGCTCGCCAACGCCGGCGCGGCGCTGTTTCGCGCCAAGCAGAAATCGCGCGGAACGATCAGCCTGTTCCAGCCGGAGATGGACCAGCAGATCCGCGATCGCCGCGTGCTGCATCAGGACCTCTCGATGGCGATCAAGAACGGCGAGCTTTCGCTCGCCTTTCAGCCGCAGGGGGCCACGGGCCACAGCGTTGCCGAGAGCGAGATCATCGGCTTCGAGGCACTGGCGCGCTGGCAGCATCCGGTGCGCGGCCAGGTCTCCCCGGCCGAATTCATCCCGATCGCGGAGGAAAGCGGCCTGATCGTCGAGATGGGCGAGTGGATCCTGCGCGAAGCGTGCCGCGAGGCGGCGTCCTGGCCGAAGCCGCTCCAGGTCGCGGTCAATCTGTCGCCGGCGCAGTTCATGCACGGCGACGTGGTCGGCCTCGTCCATTCCATCCTGATCGAGACGGGCCTCGCACCCGGCCGGCTCGAGCTCGAGATCACCGAGGGCGTGCTGATCGAGGACTTTGATCGCGGTCTCGCGCTGCTGCGCCGGCTGAAGGCGCTCGGCGTGCGCATCTCCATGGACGATTTTGGCAGCGGTTATTCCTCGCTGAGCTATCTCCAGGCGTTCCCGTTCGACAAGATCAAGATCGACCGCGCCTTCATCATCAATCTCGGTCGCAACCCGCAATCGGCGGCGATCGTGCGCGCGGTGATCGATCTCGGCCATGGCCTGGAAATGTCGATCGTCGCCGAGGGCGTCGAGACGCTCGAGCAGCTCGCCTTCCTCGCCGAGGAAGGCTGTGACGGCGTGCAGGGCTATCTGCTCGGCAAGCCCCTGCCGATCGGCAAATATGCCGGCCTCGTCGGCCGCGCCGAAGTCATGGAGCTTGCGCTCAAGACCGGCTAGAGCGTTTTCGAGCGAAGTGGATGCTGGTTCGCGTCAAGAAAACGCGCCAAACTGGAATCCAGAGCCCCGTTCCGATTTCATCGGAACGGAAATGGCTCTAGAGATGGCGAGCGTTTCGCTCCCATTCGACGGCTTCATGGCGGATTACGATCTTGCGATCATCGGCGGCGGTCTGAACGGTGTCAGCCTCGCGCGCGATGCGGCCGGCCGCGGCCTGCGGGTCATCCTGTTGGAGCAGGGCGATCTCGGCGCCGCGGCGTCGTCGGCGACGCCGCGGCTGATCCACGGCGATCTGACCGTGCTGGAACGGCGCGGCTTCCGGCGGGTGCGCCGGGCGCTCGCCGAGCGCCGGACCTGGCTCCGGATCGCGCCGCATCTGGTCCGGCCGATGCGCTTCGTGATCCCGGCGCATTCCGACGAGCGGCCGCCATGGCTGTTGCGCGCCGGCCTGTTCCTTTACGACAGCCTCGCCAGCCGGAGCGGCCTGCCTGCAACGGCGACCCTCGACATCACGCATCATCCGGTCGGCAACGCCCTGAAACGACCGTTCGGCACGGCCTTCGAATATTCGGATTGCGTCGTCGACGATTCCCGCCTGGTGGCGCTCACGGCACTGGATGCGGCCGAGCGCGGCGCCGCGATTCGGACTGGAGCGCGCTGCGTGCGCGCCGATCGAACCGACACGTGGCGGCTCGCGGTGGTCGACCGCGGCCATCGCCGCACAATCACCGCTCGAGCGCTGGCCAACGCCACCGGCGGCTGGACCTCGATGGTCGCGGAGACCGTGCTGCGGCAGCCGCAACCCGCCATGGCGGCGATGCAGATGAGCCAGATCATCGTCCCGCGGCTGTTCTATTCCGATAACGTCTACGTGTTCCAGAACAGCGATGGCCGGCTGATCTTCGCGAGCCCCTTCGAGCGCGACTTCACGCTGATCGGCACGATCACGCGCGATTTCATCGGCGATCCCGCGATCGTCGCGATGCCGGGGGCCGACGTCAGCTATCTCTGCGAAGCGGCCAGCCGCTATTTCCGCGAGCGTGTCGCCCCGACCGACGTGGTGCGTGCCGTCTCCGGCGTCAACCTGACGCTGGCGTCCGCGCGCCGGCGCGACGGCGCGACGCTGTTCCACGCGCGCCGGCGCAAGGCGCCGCTGATCACGATGTTCGGCGGCGACGTCACCACCTCGCGCCTGCGCGCGGAGCGTGCGGTGACGAAGTTGACGCCGTTCTATCCGATGTCGCCGCCCTGGACCGCAGGTGCGGCGCTGCCGGGCGGAGATTTTGCCTGGGATCGTTTCGATACCGAGGTGGATCTCGCGCGCGACCGCTGGCGCTTTCTCGGGGAGACGCAGGCCCAGCGCCTCGTCGCGGCCTATGGCTCACGGCTACCATCGGTGCTCGGTGAAGCGAAGAGCCGCGACGAACTCGGTCCGGCCTTCGGCCCCGAGCTGACAGGTGCCGAGGTGCGCTATCTCATGACCCACGAATGGGCGCGTTTTCCCGAGGACATCCTGTGGCGCCGCTCCAAGCTCGGCCTGACGATGCCTGCGGCGGAGCGTGATGCGCTGGCTGCGTTCATGGCGAATGCGATGTGAACGAACCGCCTCGAACCGGTTGAGCTAGGGACGTTCGGCCGCTAGCGTGCGGCGGGATTGGGGTTGGCAGGGACCATGACTGACGAGTTGCCCGGAACAGACGCTGCTGCGGATGCGGTCGGAGAGACGCAGTCTGCGGCCGGCGTGCCGCTGCTGCGCATCGAGGGCATCGCCAAGACGTTCGGGACGTTCCGGGCCGTGGACGGCGTGTCGCTCGGCATCAAGGCCGGCGAGTTTTTTGCGCTGCTCGGGCCCAGCGGCTGCGGGAAGACCACGCTGCTGCGCATGCTCGCCGGTTTCGAAGCGCCCGATGAAGGGCGCATCCTGCTCGGCGGCAAGGACATCGCGCAGGCGCTACCGCATGAGCGGCCGATCAACATGATGTTCCAGAACTACGCGCTGTTTCCGCATCTGTGTGTGCGCGACAACATCGCCTTCGGCCTGAAGCGCGCCGGCATGGCGCGCGCCGACATCGCCATGCGTGTGGCGGAGATGGTCGCGCTGGTGAAACTCGACGGACTCGAGAAGCGCAAGCCCGATCAGCTCTCGGGCGGTCAGCGCCAGCGCGTGGCGCTGGCGCGCGCACTGGCGCGACGCCCGCAGCTCCTCCTGCTCGATGAGCCGCTCGCGGCGCTGGACAAGAAGCTGCGCGAAAGCACCCAAGGCGAGCTGATGGAGCTTCAGCGCCGGCTCGGCATGACCTTCATCATCGTCACCCACGATCAGGAAGAGGCCATGACGATGGCGAGCCGGATCGGCGTGATGAGGGACGGCAAGCTCGCGCAGGTCGCGAGTCCCCGCGAGCTCTACGAGGCGCCACGCTCGCGCTGGATCGCGGAGTTCGTCGGCGACGTCAATGTGTTCGACGGCGAGTTCAAGCTGCGCGACGGTCATCGCCTGGTGATCGCCACGCATGGTGCGGGCACGCTGGTGGTCGCCGAGCCGCGGGAACGGGTCGGCGAGGGCCGTTTGTCGGTGGCCATTCGCCCCGAAAAGGTGAAGCTGTCCCGCCGCGGCCCGGTGGGCGAGATCGGCCCTGTGGTGGCGATCAACAGTCTGGACGGCGTGATCGCGGACATCTGCTATCTCGGCGGCACCACCACTTACAAGGTGAAGCTCGACGCCGGCGGGATGATGCAGGCTGCAGTCGCCAACAGCGCACGCCTCGACGTCGATGCCTACAGCCTGAACCAGCATGTCGTCGCCTGGTTCACGCCCGATGACTGCGTGGTGCTGTCGTCATGAGCGCGCGCCGCATTTTTGCGCGACCGGCTCGCCTTGCCGCCATCGCGCCCTATGTCTGGATGGTGCTGTTCTTCCTGGTGCCGTTCGGCTTCGTGCTGAAGATCAGCCTGTCGCAGACGGCGATCGCGCAGCCGCCTTACGAGCCGGTGTTCGATCCGACGGCAGGATGGGAGGCGCTGAAAGCCGCCTTTGCCGCGCTCTCGCTCGACAATTTCAGGCTGCTCGCCTCCGACGACATCTACGTGTTCGCCTATGTGCGTAGCCTCACCGTCGCCGTTACCGCGACCGCGCTGTTGCTCCTGATCGGCTATCCCATCGCCTACGGCATGGCGCGGCTGCCGACACGCTGGCAGGCGGTGGCGATGGTGCTTGTGATCGTGCCGTTCTGGACCTCGTTCCTGATCCGGATCTATGCCTGGATCAACATCCTCCAGCATGACGGGCTGCTCAACCAATTCCTGCTGGCGCTGCATCTGGTCGGCCAGCCGGTGGTGTGGCTCTCCACCGACAGCGCGATGTATATCGGCATCGTCTATTCCTACCTGCCGTTCATGATCCTGCCGCTCTACGCCACGCTCGCCAAGATGGAGCCGGTGCTGGAAGAAGCGGCCTCGGATCTCGGTGCGCCGCCGTGGCAGGTGTTCTGGCTCGTCACCTTCCCGCTGTCGCTCCCCGGCGTCGGTGCCGGCGTGCTGCTGTGCTTCATCCCCATCGTCGGCGAGTTCGTCATTCCGGATCTCCTGGCCGGCTCCAATTCGCTGATGGTCGGCCAGACGCTGTGGCTCGAATTCTTCACCAACAAGGACTGGCCGGTCGCCTCCGCCGCGGCCATCGTGCTGCTGGTGGTGCTGCTGGTGCCGCTGCTGCTGTACGAACGGCTCCAGAAGCGGCAGCTGGAACAGGGGCGGTGAGACGATGCGCAAGGTCTCCCGCCTGTCCCGCTTCAACATCGCCTCGCTCGCGCTGGGTCTGGCGTTCCTCTATCTGCCGATCCTGATCCTCGTCATCTATTCCTTCAACGCCTCGCGGCTGGTGACGGTGTGGGGCGGCTGGTCGTTGCGCTGGTATCACGAGTTCTTTGGCGACCGCGCCATGATCGAGGCGGCCTGGATGAGCCTGCGGGTCGCGGTCTCCTCGGCGACCATTGCGACCCTGCTCGGCACGCTCGCCGCGGTGGCGCTGTCGCGCGGCGAGAAGTTCCGCGGCCGCACCCTGTTCTCCGGCATGCTCTATGCGCCGCTGGTGATGCCGGAGGTGATCACCGGATTGTCGCTGCTGTTGTTGTTCGTGGCGCTGAACGCCGAGCGCGGCTTCTGGACCGTGACGATCGCGCACACCACGCTGACAATGTGTTTCGTCGCCGTCGTCGTGCAGTCCCGCCTCGGCTCACTCGACCGCTCATTGGAAGAGGCCGCGATGGACCTCGGCTGCGATCCGGTCCGCGCGTTTGTGGCTGTGACGCTGCCGCTGATCGCGCCCGCGATCGTCGCCGGCTGGATGCTCGCCTTCACGCTGTCGCTGGACGATCTCGTTATCGCGAGTTTTACCACGGGCCCGGGCTCGGCGACGCTGCCGATCCGGATCTATTCAGAGGTGCGGCTCGGTGTGAAGCCCGAGATCAACGCCATCTGCACGCTGGTGATCGGGGTCATTGCAGTCGTCATCGTAGTCGCTTCGCTCGCCTCGAAACTGTCGAGCTCGCAGGGCGAGAGCGCGGCACCGCTGTAGGCGAGGAGCCATCATGACATTCGCCTACCAGATCCTGATCCACACACCGCTCTGGGTTTGGATCCTGCTCGCCTACCTCGTCTGGCAAGGTGTTCAGGCAATGCAGACGCGCACGACGGCGATCTGGCGCGCGCTGGTCGTGCCGGTCGTATTCATCGTCTGGGGTATGTCGCGAATCGGCTTTGGACCTCAGGACAACTCATGGCCGCTGGTCGCGTGGATTGCGGCCGCACTGGCGCTGCTGCCGCTCGGTGTGCTGACGCCGCGTCCTTTCGACGTTGACCCCGCGACCGGACAGATCATCCGTCCGGGCAGCGCGTTCGCTCTGATCCGCAACCTCGTCGTGTTCTCGCTGCAATATGCGGTCGGCGTGGTTTCGGCGATCGATGCAAGCGACCGCGCGTTCGCGATAATCTTCGGCCGCGCCGTCTCAGGCGCGACCGCAGGCTATTTTGTCGGCTCGACCGTTGCGCTGCTGGTGGCCTACCGAACAAGGCGTGCGGCCGCCGGCGGCGCGTAGTCCTCGCCCGTGGCTCAGGATCGTCGCCCGGTTCGCTTCGAGGCCTTCGAACTCGCCGGCCGGGATTGCGGCGCCTCTGCCGCTCGCCGGGCGGACCAGGCCCGCACTTCGCTTTGTGCGGCCGCGCCAAGCTGACGTAGCGCAAGGCTGTCGAGCGGGAATTCGAGCAGGATATGGATCAGGCTCAGCGCCAGCAGGAAGGTGAAGCCGAAGGCGTAATCGTAGAAGTATAGCGCGGTGGAGATGGCACTGGCGGCGGCCATTGCGGCGAGCCGGGCCTTCGGCACCGCGGTCCAGCGGATCACGTCGGCTTTGATGAACCAGTTGAGGTAGTGGTAGGTGTAGACGAAGGCGAGCAGGCTCGTCAGCCTGGTGTCGAGCACGAGGCCGGGCACACCGAACAACCGGCTCAGGGCGGGGCCGACATTGCCGAAATAGTCCTGTCCGACTCGGGCAAAGCTCGCGACCCGGATTTCGGCAGTCGGCGGCAGCAGCAGGATCGTGACGATCGCGACGAGGTAGACAGCCACCAGCGCGGCCTGCACGCGGCTGCCGGATCGGTAGGCGCCGAGCACCATGAAGATCAGCGTGAACAGGCAGACGTGAATGAGCGTCGGGATCAGGATGCCGATCACGGCGAGCGACGACCCGCTCGAATACATGATCGCGGACAATGCGATCGCCACCATGAACAGCAGCATGCTCTCGATCGCCGAGGTGGTCGCAGCCAGCATGGCGCAGACGACCAGCGCGCCCCACATCGCGAAGCCGAACCACGACGCGTTATCGATCAGGGCCGCGACCACCGCCACGATCGTGAGCGCGGCCGCGATCCCGCGGTGAGGGAGATAGTAGCTGCGATCATGCAGCCACGAAATTTCGGTGAAATAGTGCGCCGGGCCGAGCACGACATAGGCCAGCAGCAACAGCTCGAACGGCACCAGATAGGCCGCCGCGAGCGCCAGCAGCATCAGGCCGAGATGGATCGCGTCGTTGCCCCGCATGATGACGAGCCCTCGATAGGGCTCGAAGTTAGAGCAGACGTGGACGACCCGCAATTGTCCACGTTGTCGCTCGAACGTCCTGCTTGTGGCGTCCCGATCCGTCCTGTTGCGTCAGGACTTCACCGCACCCGCGGTGAGCCCGCCCACCATGTAGCGGCGGAAGGCGTAGTAGATCGCGGCCGGCGGCAGCGCGTAGATGAAGCCGGTCGTCATCAACAGCTCCCACGGCGAATCGTCGGCGGCGAGGAAGTTGCCGAGCGCGACGGGGAGGGTGATCTCGCGGTCGTTCGAGAGCAGCAGGAATGCGTAGAGATATTCGTTCCAGGCGAGCAGCACCGCATAGGTGCCGATCGCGACCAGCGACGGCATCATCAGCGGCAAATAGACCAGTCGGAAGATCTGGAGAGTCGTCGCGCCGTCCATCACGGCGGCCTCGTCCAGCTCGACTGGCAGCTTGTCGGACGCCTGCTTGAGTACCCAGATCGCGTAAGGGCTGGCGATCGTCACCATCGCCAGGATCAGCGACCAATGATTGTTGAGCAGGCCGTAATTGCCCATGGTGCGGTACATCGGCACCGCGAGGAACGCCGCCGGGATGAAGTAGGTGAACAGCGCGAGGTTCATCACGATGCGCCCGCCTGGCACGCGCAGCCGCGAGATCGAGAACGCCGCCGCGGTCGCGATGACCAGTGTCAGCACGCCGACGGCCGCCGCGATCACCAGCGAATTCCAGAACTGCACGTAGAAGTCGCGCAGGAAATAATGCTGCTGCTTGAACACGATTTCGAAGTTGTGCAGCGTCGGATGATCCGGCCACAGCTTGCCCGAGAACGCGTCCTCCTTCGGCGAGATCGCGAACAGGAACATGTGATAGATCGGTATCATCGTCCAGAGGAGGACGGGAATGCCGATCAGGAGCAGCCGCGTCTCGGCCGCGACGTCACGGAGAGAGGGAAGCTTCATCGCGACAACCGTTTCATCATGAAGTACATCAGAGGCAGGACGAACGGTATCGCGCAGACGATGGAGGCCATCGCGAGCGAGAGCTGGTCGAGCCGGAGATAGCGGATGCCGAGCGTCGACAGCACGTGCGTGAGGTCGGCCGGGCCGCCGCCGGTGAGCAGATAGACGCTGTTGAAGTCGCCGAGCGTCCAGATCATCGAGAGCAGCGTGCAGGTGATGTAGAGCGTCTGCAGCGACGGCCAGGTGATGTAACGGAATTTCTGCCACCAGCTCGCGCCGTCGACCTCGGCGGCCTCGAACAGATCGTGCGCGATCGCAAGGCGTCCGGTCATCAGGATCAGCGTCCAGAACGGCAGCGATTTCCAGATGTGGACGCCGATCGCCATGGTCAGGGCGACCGTCGGGTCGTTCAGCCAGTTCGGGCCGTCATCGCCGGTCAAGGAGAAGATGAGGTGGTTGACCATGCCCCATTCGGGGTTGAACATGAAGCGCACCGACAGGATGGTCGGGATCGACGGCACTGCCCAGGGCAGGATGAAGATCACCGAGAGCCATTTGATCCAGGTGCGCTGCTGGGCGAAGAAGCCGGACAGGAACAGCGCGATCACCATCTTGATGTTGATGCCGATGACCAGGAAGATCAGCGTGTTGACTGCGGCGCGCGCGAAGATCGGGTCGTGATAGAGCGCGACGTAATTCGACGGGGCCCGCGCCAGCCATAGCCCGTATCCGACGGGGTAGACGACGAAGGCGAGGAAAACGAGCAAATAGGGCGCGAGCAGCACGATGCCCCAGATTTGCGCCGGGGTCAGCCGCGACGACAAGGGCGGTGCGGGGATCGACTGATCGCCAGAGAGCGTAATCGCCATTCTTTTCGGACTCTTCAAAGAGTTGCCGGCCGCGAAACGCGGCCGGTGTTGTTCTTATACCTTCCCCCGCAGAGCGGGGAGAGGGGTGGAATGAATTAACCCGCGACCTGCTTGATGCGGGCGATCAGTTCGTCGACGGCCTTGTCGACCGGAACCTTCTCGCTCACCACCCGGTTCATCGCCTTGGCCCACACGTTCTCGTTGTTGAGGATCGTGAACTTCCAGTTCTTGGTGAAGTCGAACGGCGCGGTGCCGCCCGTGAACTGGGCGTAGACCGCCTTGCGGTGCTTGTCGGCCTGCCAGAACGGGCTGGCCTGGCTTTCCTTCGTCACCGGGAACCAGCGGCCGAGCGCGCCCTCGATATAGGGGCGGACGTTCTCTTCCTGAAGCAGGAAGCTGATGAACTGCTTGGCCTCGGCCTTGTTCTTGGCCGCGGTGAAGACCAGCCCGGTCTTGACGTCGGAGCGGTAGCGGATGGTCGAACCATCCGGCGCCTTGGGGAAGGACGCCGTGACGATGTCCTGTTCATAGGCCTTCTTGCCGGCCTCGCGCTGTTCGGGCGTGAGTGCCTGGTTCTGGGAATCCTCGAACCATTTCGCCGCGATCGAGATCGTGAAGTTGTGGGTCATCACGATCGTCTTGTTGTGGAAGGCGACGTTGTTGTCCGGATCCTTCCAGGTCGTGGAGGAAGGCGGCGTGCAGCCCTTGATGTAGGTGTCGGTGTAGTCCTTCAGCGCCTTGATTAGGTTCTCGCGGACCTTGGGATCATCGACCGTGAGCTTGCCGTCGTCGTCGACCAGCTTGACGTGGTAGGCGTCCATGAAGGTGTAGAACGACTGGAAGGCGTCGGTGGATTCCACGCCCATCGGCTGGCCGACGCCATAGATGCGCTGGCCGGTGGCTTTACGAATCCCCGGTTGCACCTTGTCGCACCAGAACGTCCAGTAGCCTTCCCAGTCGGTCGGGATGTCGGCGAGCTTGAAGCCGGCCTTCTCCAGCATGTCGCTCCAGATCTCGACATGCATGCTCTGCTGCTTCAGCGGGAAGCCGTAATAGGCCTTCTTCTTGGTGACGTCGTTATAGAGGATCGAGGCATCCAGCGTGTTCTGCACGAACCGGCCCTTGATCGGCTCCATGACATCCGTGAGGTCCTCGAGCTTGCCCTCATAGGCCCACTTGCCCTGCGCCTGCACGTCATAGGAATCGGAATAGGCGACATCGGGCACGGTGCCGGCATCGAGCGCGGCGACCGTCTTCGGAATCATGTCCTGGATCGCGTACTGCGACAATTCGACCTTGATGCCGGTCTTGGCTTCGAACTTCTTGATCGTTTCGAGCAGCGCGTCGTCTTCGGAGCGGTAGAAGCCCTTGCCCCACCAGACCGTAATCGTCTTCTGCTGCGCAAATGCGGGTGCAGCGGCTGCGAACAGCCCGGCCGCAGCGACCGCCAGTGATACTGCGCAAATAACCTTGGATTTCACGTTTTTCTCCCTCAAACGGCCGGTGTTTTTAACCGGTCGTGTAAAACACTAGCGCATGGCCGCTATCCGATCTAGCGGCTTCTTGTCAGACATAGGTCGTGGGGTGGAGGGCTGTGAAAGGTGCCTAATCCGCGCATCGATCCAAACGCCGCATCAATTCGCGGCAATCAATTCGCCTTGTGCGTTGGCTTCGCCAGACCATCCGCCACGCCACACCGGATCGCCGGAACATCCGGCTGTTGTAAGCGGTGCGAGGACCGAACGCAACGCAACCGGCTGGCCGCGCCCCGGTGCTCCGGCGGATCCAAAACGCCTTTGAGAACAAGACAGGTGTCGACCCGGGGGCTCCGGTTTGACAGGGGGAACAGTCTGGCACCCGCTCCGCGGGTGATGTGTCAGCGTTTCCGCTTCGGGCCCGTCGAAGCAGCATTCGAACTTGCCTCAGCGGATCGGGGCCGCGACCTGCCTTGCCCGCCCGTCCGTAAAGGAGAGCGCCATGCCTCGAGGAGCATTTTGAGAAACTGGCTGGCATGCGGAGATAGCGTCGCCCCGCGCCTGCGCACGATTCCGATCGTCCGCGACACCTCCGGCTCGATCAACCGAATGGTGTGAATGATCGGATGGCCGGCGGCTGGCGTCGCGAGCCTCGGTAGCACAGCGACGCCCAGTCCCGCTTCGACCAGGCCAAGCGAACCGGAGAGGTGAGCGACTTCGTAGGTCCAGTTGAGCTGTAAGCCGTGCCGCGCCATCGCATTGTCGATCAACGCGCGATTGCCGCTGTTGCGACCCACGGTGATGACACGGTGCGGCACAATCTCCGACCAACTCACCTGTTTGCGCGATGCCAATGGATGGTCATGGCGGCAGGCCAGGACGAAAGGGTCTTCAACTAGTTTCTCGAATTCAATTTCGGCATGCGAAGCGCCAATGAAATTGATGCCGAAGTCGGCTTCCCCGCGCGCTACCGCTTCCAATCCTTCATTGGCGCCGATGTCCAGAATCCGGATGCGAATGCGGGGATATGCTTCGGCGAACCGGCCGATCGCTCGCGGCAGGAAATAGAATACCGCTGTTGGCACCGCAGCCACCGAGACCAAACCCGAACTTCGCGCGCCAATATCGTGAATGGCGAGCACCGAGGTTTCAAACTCGTCGATGAGGCGGCGCACCTTCGGCAGGAAGTCGCGGCCCGTCATGGTGAGATTGACGTGGCGCGTGGACCGTTCGAGCAACGGGGCGCCGAGGCTTTCTTCCAGCTTCTGAATGCGTCGGCTGAGCGCCGGTTGCGACAGGTTCAGCGCCTTGGCAGTCCGGACGAAGCTTCCCAACTCCGCGACGGTGATGAACGCCTTGAGGTCGAGCAGTTCGGCATTCATGGCTGGGCTCCTTTATGTTGATAAACGGAATAATACATCAAATCTTTGCATTTTACAAAAGAGTGGGATCGCGGGATCGTGGGGCCGAGCGAAGATGTCGCCCGAAGGAAGAGCCCCATGAACGATCAGATCGCTATTCCCTGTGTGGTGATGCGCGGGGGAACCTCGCGCGGGCCGTTCTTTCTGGCCAGCGATCTTCCAGCCGAACCCAGGCTGCGCGATGCGATCCTGCTGTCTGTCATGGGAGGGGGACACGATCTTGGGATCGACGGCATTGGTGGTGGCAACGCCGTTATCAACAAGGTCGCGATCGTCGGACCGGCATCGGTAGCGGGTGCCGATGTCGACTACCTGTTCGCCCAGGTGCGGGTTCGTGAAGGGAGCGTCGATACCTCGCCGAACTGCGGGAATATGCTGGCGGCGGTGGGGCCGTTCGCAATCGAAGCCGGCTTGGTCGCCGCTGCCGCAGATCGCACCCACGTGCGCATCCATAATGTCAACACCGGCAAACTGATTGACGCGACGGTTGCCACTCCCGGAGGACGGGTGACCTATGAGGGCGAAGCGCGGATCGACGGTGTACCGGGAACGGCCGCGCCCATCGAACTGTCGTTCCCCGACGCGGCCGGCGCACGCACCGGTCGCCTGCTGCCGACAGGACGTCCGGTCGACCGCATCGAAGGGATCGATGTGACCTGCATCGACGCCGCCATGCCCGTCATGCTGGTCCGCGCGGCGGATCTGGGATGGACCGGCCGCGAGGCACCCTCGGCCTTCGCCGACGGCGGCTTCCGCGCGCGGCTCGAAAACTTGCGCATCGAGGCTGGACGCCGGATGGGTTTTCCAGATTCCGCGTCAATGGTGATTCCGAAACCGGTTCTGATTGCGTCCGCGGTCGAGGCGACGTTGAACACCCGGTACTTCATGCCGCACGACTGCCATAGCGCGCTGGCGGTGACCGGCGCTGTCGCGATCGCGACTGCGTGTGTGACGCCCGGAACGATCGCCGCAGAGATGGTCGGACTGCTGGCGCCGCCGGTGACGATCACGCTTGCCCATCCCTCCGGCCAACTCGTGGTTCGGCTGGCGCCCGGCCCGGTTGCCATGGTGCAGCGGACAGCCCGGCGAATCTTCGAGGGCCACGTCTTCGCCCGCCGGTCGCACGTGCCTCATGCAGTCATGGCGGCCTGAAGCCGGCCGCCTCCGAAGCCATCAAGAAAAATCAGAGCCATGGGAGAAACGGGAATGCAGAAGGAAGCGCTGGTTGGGCACCCGAACACTGAGGTGCAAAAGCCATTCTACCGGATTCTCTACGTCCAGGTGCTGATTGGCCTCATGCTGGGTGTCCTCACCGGCCATTTCTGGCCTGAATGTGGCGCCGCGCTGAAGCCACTCGGAGACGGCTTCGTCAAACTGGTCAAGATGATGATCGCGCCGATCGTGTTCTGCACCATCGTGAGCGGCATCAACAGCATCAGCGATTCCCGCGATGTCGCCCGCACGCTGGTGAAATCCATGGCGCTGTTTTACCTGCTGACCGTGCTCGCGCTGTTGGCTGGCCTGATCGCTGTATCGTTGATCCAGCCGGGCGTGGGCATGCATGTTTCCCTCAGCACGCTGGATCCGTCGGTGGCCGCGAAATTCACCAAGCAAGCGGGGGTGTCCGGATTCGCGGACTTCGTGCTGCACATTATCCCGCATTCGTTCTTCGGAGCGTTCGCCGATGGTGAAGTGCTGCCGGTGCTGCTGGTCTCCGTCCTGATCGCCTTTGGCCTAAGCCGCGCCGGCGACGGCGGTGCCGTGGTGACAAAGGCAATCGACTCGTTCTCACGGGTGCTGTTTGTATCCTTCGGCTTCATCATGAAGCTCGCTCCGCTCGGCGCCTTTGGCGCCATGGCGTTCACGGTGGGCCGCTACGGTGTCCGTTCGATCGGCTCGCTCGGACTGCTGATCCTGACATTCTATGTCGCCTGCTCCCTCTTCGTGGTCGTCGTGCTCGGTACGTTGGCGCGGCTGAACGGCTTCAGCCTGTGGAAGACCATCCGCTACTTCAAGGAAGAACTGCTGATCGTGCTCGGCACGTCATCGTCGGAGCCGGCGCTGCCCGGGGCGCTGCGCAAGCTCGAGCAGCTCGGATGCCGCAAAGGGGTGTCCGGGCTGGTGTTGCCGATGGGCTACTCTTTCAACCTGGACGGCAGCGCCATTTATCTCACGTTGGCTTCCATCTTCATTGCGCAGGCCTGCGACATTCACCTGTCCTGGGGGCAGATTGCGGCGATGCTCGGACTGATGCTGCTGACTTCCAAAGGGGCCGCTGGTGTCACCGGAAGCGGCTTTGTCGCGCTCGTCGCGACGCTCTCCGTGATGCCGGATCTGCCCGTGACCGGCGTGGCGCTGCTTGTCGGCATCGACCGTTTCATGTCGGAAGCGCGGGCGCTGACCAGTATGATCAGCAACTGTGTCGCAGCCATTACCGTTTCGCTGTGGGAGGATGCTTGTGACCGCGAGGTGTTGGCCCGCGAACTGGGACAGAGTGGCACTCTCAAGGTCGCGGCCGGATCGAAGTTCGGCGGGGAAGCAGTGGTGCAGGAGGACAAGACCTGGATTTCGACGACGCAATCGGCCGCCTAACTCCACCTTTGCGATGAAATCGACTGCAGTATTCAATTTGGCAGGTGGTGGCCCATGGAGCGTAGGCTACTGAAACA
Source organism: Bradyrhizobium nivariense (assembly GCF_029846715.1). Classification (GTDB taxonomy): domain Bacteria; phylum Pseudomonadota; class Alphaproteobacteria; order Rhizobiales; family Xanthobacteraceae; genus Bradyrhizobium. Next base: position 66,617 of record NZ_JARVWW010000015.1, on the reverse strand, counting down.
TGAGAGAGCGACGTCTGTCGCCCTCAGTTCGACTTCGCGCCTTCCTTGCCGTTCTCCGCCGTCGGCGATTCGGCCGGCGCGGGACGTTTTCCGGTGCCGGTGATGCGCTCGATCGCGGAGCGCACCGCGTCGCTCGCCTTGCGGTCCTTCAGCATGTCGAGCAGGGGCGCGGAGGCCGGCGAGCGGCGGATCAGGCTTTCCGGATCGGGGAAGACCAGAGGATCGTCCCAGGGGCCCTGCACCACGAAGGGCAATTCGAAGCCCGACGCGCTGTTGAGGCTGGCCACGCCCTTCATGTCATATTCGCGCGTCGGCACAGAGGCGGTGCCGGTCATCGTGATCTTCGCCGCAGGTCCTTCGACGCGGATGTCCTCGGCGGTGGCTACTCCGTCGGAGAATTTCACCGCGATGGTGAGGTTGTCGTAGGGGGTGGAGCCGTTGCGGAAATTGCCGCCGCCGGACAGCGGCCGCCGCTCTAGCCGCTTCAGGAGCTGTTCGGCATTGAAGCCCGAGATCGCGCCGTCATGCCCGGTCACGGTGGCGCTGCCGTCGAGCGACTGCACGAGGCCGAACGGGCTCGAGCCGGAAGCGAGGAGCGAGACGTTGATGTTGCCGCGGCCGGACAGCTTGTTGAGGCCGAACAGCTCCGAGGCGCAGGCCTGAAGGTCGACGTCGGTGAACTGGAATTGCGCCTTGATGTCGGCGACGGTGTCGGAGCGCGCGATGCCGAACGAGCCCTTGGCGATGCCGCCATAGACCTGGGCCTCGCCGACCGAGAGCGCCAGCGTACCGTTGCGCAGATTCGCGCCGATCGCGGTGCGGCCGAGTTTCGACGCCCCGACCGTCAGCTTGGCTGCCGACAGGCGCATGTCGAGGTCGGTGGTCGACAGGGCGTTGAGATCGAACAGCTGCCTGTTCCAGTCGCGCGCGCCGCTCGCGAGCAGGCGGAAGGTCGAGATATAAGGTGTGAAGTCGAGCGCGTCGGCTGCGAGCGTCGCCTGCAGCGTCTGCCGGCCGTTATTGGCGTAGGTCATCACGCCCTCGGCGGTGTTGCCGTCGAGCTCGACATTGACGTTGGTGAGCGCGATCGAGGCGCCGACGACATTGGCGCGCGCCTTTAGCGCGAAGCGGCCGAAACCGCCGCTGCCGGGCTGCGGCTGGCCGGTCCAGCGCAGCGCGTTGCGCAAGGACGGGCTGTCGATGGTGAGTGTGCCCTCCATCATCGGGCTGGTGCGGTTGGCGACGCTGCCGTCGAAGGCGAGCTTGAGCGGGGCGCTCGCGATCCGCGCCTTCAACCCCGAGCGCTCGCCGGAGAGGGCGGCGACGAGATCGGAAAAGCTGATCGAGCCGTCGACCCGTTCGCCGCGCCAGTCGAACTGTCCGGTCGCAGCGAAGGAGCGCGAGATCGAGGGCCAGGCCAGCGACAGGTCGATGTCCTCGAACTTCTCGGTGCCGTGCGTGGCAGCGTCCTCGTAATTGAGCACGCCGTCCTGGATACGGATCTCGGAGAACGACACCTGATTCTCGGCGCCGGGCTTCATGGTGCGCGCGATGGTCTGGATGAAGGGCGTCCAGTTGCTTTCGCCATCCGGCTTCAGGCTGACATGGATGCGCGGCCGCAGCAGCGTCAGGTCGGCGATCTCGAACCGTTGCAGCAGCAGCGGCAGCAGCCGCAGGTTCGCGGTGAGCACGTCGACATGGAGCGCGGGATCGCTGGTGCCGCCGCCCTTCAGGCCGACGTCATGGAAGGAGATGTAGCTTGCCGGCAGCACCGAAATGTCGATCGCGCCTGCGACATTGACCTCGAGCCCGGTGACGTCGCGGATCTGCGTTTCCACCGCCTTGCGCAGCGCGTCGCGGTTGATGAGCCATGAGGTCGCGATCAGGGCCATCAGCGCCACGCCGAGCAGCGCCGCGATCGGCGTCCCGAGGCGCTTCATTCCTTGGGCCATGGTCAATGGCGTGTCCTGATCGGGTTGGTCGCTGGAGCCAGAAGGGCGGGCCGGAAAACCTGCGCGCCCCACGCCCAAGACCTATTGTGTTAAGTGCCGCAACTTGATGGGTTTTCTTGTCGCTTTCAAGGCCGTGGGAACGGTTGCGCCCACGGCCTGGGCAGCTTCTATCACCCAGGGGCGGAGCGGAGAACCCCGTATCATTGACGGCTTCGGACGATTTCGCCTAATAATCGCCGCCAATAAGGCACGACGCCTGCAAGCCGAAGGTTCAGTCGAGGTTTTTTGCATGAACAAGGTCTATCCCGACGCGAAGTCGGCTCTCGAGGGCGTTCTCAAAGACGGCATGATGATCATGTCGGGCGGCTTCGGCCTCTGCGGCATCGCCGAGGCGCTGTCGGATGCGATCCGCGAGTCCGGCGTCAAGGGCCTGACGGTGGTCTCCAACAATGCCGGCGTCGACGGCATCGGGCTCAGCCGCCTGCTGGAAACCCGGCAGATCAAGAAGATGATCTCGTCCTATGTCGGCGAGAACAAGCTGTTCGCCCAGCAATTCCTCGCCGGCGAGCTGGAGCTCGAATTCAATCCGCAGGGAACGCTTGCGGAGCGCATCCGCGCCGGCGGCGCCGGCATTCCGGCCTTCTACACCAAGACCGGCGTCGGCACGCTGATCGCCGAGGGCAAGGAAGTGAAGGAATTCGACGGACAGAAATACCTGATGGAGCGCGGCCTGTTCGCCGACCTCGCCATCGTGCACGCCTGGAAGGGCGACACCGCCGGCAACCTCGTCTACCGCAAGACCGCGCGCAATTTTAATCCGATGATGGCGACCGCCGCCAAGGTCACGGTGGCCGAGGTCGAGCATCTGGTTCCGGCCGGCGAACTCAATCCCGACCACATTCACACGCCCGGTCTTTTCGTAAAGCGCATCGTCGAGGTCGGAACGGCCAAGAAGCGCATTGAATTCCGCAACACCCGGCCGCGCACGGCAGCTTGAGCGCATGATCCGGAAAAGTGGACACCGGTTTTCCGACAAGATCATGCGCAACTAAGGACTACAGGAGAGCGATATGGCCTGGACCCGTGAACAGATGGCTGCGCGCGCCGCGAAGGAACTGCGTGACGGCTATTACGTCAATCTCGGCATCGGCATCCCGACGCTGGTCTCGAACTACATCCCGGACGGCATGGACGTCAGCCTCCAGAGCGAGAACGGCATGCTCGGCATGGGCCCGTTCCCCTATGAGGGTGAAGAGGACGCCGATCTCATCAACGCCGGCAAGCAGACCGTGAGCGAGCTGCCGTCGACCTCGTATTTCTCGAGCGCGGATTCGTTTGGCATGATCCGCGGCGGCCACATGGATCTATCGATCCTCGGCGCCATGCAGGTGGCCCAGAACGGCGATCTCGCCAACTGGATGATCCCCGGCAAGATGGTCAAGGGCATGGGCGGTGCGATGGATCTCGTCGCCGGCGTCAAGCGCGTCGTCGTGGTGATGGAGCATTCCGCCAAGGACGGCGCCAAGCTGCTGAAGCAGTGCAATTTGCCGCTGACCGGCGAGCGCGTGGTCGACATGGTGGTGACTGACTTGGCCGTCTTCACCATCGACAAGCACGGCGACGGCGGCATGGCGCTGATCGAGCTCGCCGACGGCGTCTCGCTCGACGAGGTCAAGGCCAAGACCGAAGCCGAATTCCGCGTCGCGCTGAAGAACACGTAGGGTCTTCGCAAAGGGGGCGCGCATGACGATACGGTCTGCGCGTCCCGAAGACGCCGGTTTCATCGCACAAACCATCCTGTCATCGCAGCGCGGCCACCGGCCGCGCGGCTGGTTCGACGTTGCGCTCGGTTGGCCTGAAACACAGTGCCGCGATTTCATCGCGCGCGTCGGAGCCGCCCGCGCGGTGTCGATGTGGCACGTCTCGCAATTTCTGGTCGCCGAGATCGATGGCAAGCCCGCTGCCGCCTTGTGTGCGCTACCGGCGGCCGGCACGGGGCTCGCGGCCTGGCGTGCGATCGAGGAAGTCGCAGCCGCGGCCGGGCTCGCCGCGACAGAGCTGGAGGCCATCCGTCAACGCGGCGCCTACGCGCGCGCCTGCTGGGTTCAGGGCGGCGAGGGCGATTGGATGATCGAGTATGTCGCGACGGATCCCGCCTATCGCGGCCGCGGCCTGGTGCAGTCGTTGATCGCGCATGCGCTGGAGAAGGGGCGGGCGGCTGGATTTGCCCGGGCGACAATATCGTTCCTGATCGGCAACGATGCGGCCGAACGCGCCTACGCCAAGGCCGGTTTTGTCTTTTCGGAAGAGAAGCGCGATCCCGCGTTCGAGGCGATCATCGGCGCACCGGGCTTTCGCATGTTTGTGCGGGCGATGTGATCGGCCTTGAAATTCAGGCTGCGGCCGCCGGTGGCCGCACGCCTTTGCGCCATGAGGTGATGGTGCAGCCGAAGCGGCCGCGGAACCAGCGCGCCATGGCGCTCTGCGCGGAGAATCCGAGCTGCACGGCGATGTCGGCCAGCGGCCGGCCGGGGTCGTCGATCAACTGGATCACGAGATCGGCTCGCTGCGCGTCGAGAATGGCCGAGAAACTGGTGCTGGCTTCGGCGAGGTGCCGGTGGACGGTGCGGCGGGTGCAGGCGAGGTGCTCGGCGACGCGGTCGACCGTGCAGTCGCCGCTGGCGAGCAGGAGACGCACGACCTCGTCGACCTTCTCCTCCCAGCTTGCCGGCCGCGTCTCGATCGCCTCGATCCGCTTGCGCAGATAGCTCGCGATCAGCGGATGCGCGCTCGGGATCCGGCGCTCCATGTCGTGTGCCGACAACAGGATCGCATCGTCCTCCGCGTTGAAGGTCACACGGCAGCCGTAGAACTCGCGGTAGCGCTTACGGTCGTGCGGCGGTGGATAATGCAGGTGCACTTCCTGTGGCCGCCAATCGCTGCCGAACAGCGACTGGATGATGCGGTGGACGCTGCCGAGCGCCATGTCGATCGACTGCCGCGGAGCTGTCGGTTGCCGGCCGCGCAGATGCAGCGTGACGGTTACGGTCTGCTTATTGCAGGTGACGTCCAGCTTCATGCCGTCGTGATGGATAGGGATGAAGCGTGAGAATGCTTCGATCGCCTCGCCGACCGTCGCCTGTTCGCGCACGATCAAGCCGACCGCGCCGAAATTGGTCAGCCCGCCACGCTCGGCAAGCCGCAAGCCGAAATCTTCGGCCCCGGACGCCTCTGCCGACAATTCGAGCAGACGGCGCAGGCCTGTGACGGCAATGGGAGTATCGGGCTCGTCGAGGCAGGCCAGCGGTAGCCTGACCTTGCGCATCATCTGCTTGGGGTCGAGCCCGACCGACCGGGCAACCTCGGGGTAATAGCTCAAGCCTGCGCTGCGAACGAGGTCGGTCATGCAAACCGTTCCTGCCAGCCATTCCTGCAGATGTCCCGCAATGTAAAGTTTCTGTCCCGATCCGTCAAATCCGGGAACGGCATGGAACATACATAAGTGAAACCGAAGCACTGGCGTGAATGCCGTGCGCACGATGGCGCAGCAGGGCGATGAGGCCCGCGGCCGTCTCGGATCATTTGACCTAGACATTATTGGATCGGAATTATGCCGGGGAACATGCTTTCCAAGGGTGAGGTATTCGTCATCGACACCGACGCCGCCTTCCGCGAACAACTTTCCACCGCGCTCCAGCAGAGCGCCTATGACGTGATCTGCTTCGCAGATGGTGCGTCTCTGCTCTCGGAAGCGAGGGCGCGGATGCCGGCCTGCGTGCTGCTGGAGATGCCGCCCGATCGCTCCGGCCTCGACGTGCTCAAGCGCCTGCGCGAGGAAAACTGCATGGCGCCGGTGCTGGTGACCGCGGCGAACGGCAGCATCGCCATGGCGGTTGACGCCATCAAGAGCGGGGCGGCCGACTTCATCGAGAAGCCGTTCCGCACCCGCGACATCGTCGACCGGATCGATGCCGCCATCGACGAGTTCGCACAGCCCGGCTCTAACCGGCAGCGCTGGTTGCACGGCTGCGAACCCCTGACCGCACGTGAAGGCGACGTGCTCGAACATCTCGCCGCTGGCCTGACCAACAAGGAGATCGCCCGGCGCATGCATCTGAGCGCACGGACGGTCGAGGGCTATCGCGCCGGCATCCTGAAGAAGGCCGGCGCCAAGAACGTAACCGATTTGCTCCGCCGCATCTTCGGCCAGGGTTCGCCCACCCAAATGTAAGGCTTGGCCGTGGGACGCCGATGCGTTCCGCGGCCATGGTGCCGCCGCAACGGCGCCCCACGGAAACCCCAATCGAACCAGTTCCTTCCCTGCCGCGTCTCATCACGATGGCGAGGCATCTTTTCGCGCGTCCGGCTGGCGGCGCGGCGATACCGGCAGGAAGGAAATTTATGCGCACCATCGCAAAATATCTGGCGACGACGAGTCTGGTCCTGGTGACCAATGCGGCCGCGTTGCCGTCATGGGCCGCCGATGTCGACGCCACATCGGCCATCGACACCGTCACCGTCTATCCGGATGGCGCGACCGTCACCCGCATCATTGCGCTGGATCTCGCCTCCGGTGACAGCACGCTGGTCGCCAGGGATTTTCCGCTCTCGCTTGATCCGTCCTCCCTCCGTGTCGAAGGCGAGGCGGGCGCAAAACTCACCATCGGTACGATCGATGCGCGGCCGCCGCGTGCGACGCCGCCGGTCAACCTGTCCGAAATCGACAAGCGTATCGAAACGCTCAAGGACGAGCGCTCCGATTTGCAAGGAGCGATCGATGCGGCAGTCGCGCGGCGCAAATTCGCCCAGCGGTTTGCCGAAGCGTCCCCTGCCGGCCTCGGCGACAAGGGTGAGGCCCGTCCGATCACGGAATGGCGGGCGGCCTTTAGCGCGGTCGGTGAGGAGATCGCGACCGCCGACACTGCGATCCGGGAGGCCACTCGAAAACAGCGCGAGATCGATCGCCAGATCGCGCAGCTCGACGCCGAGCGCGCCGCCAAGCCGCCGAGCAAGCTCGAAGTGCGGATCGACGTCGCCTCGGCAGCCGCGACAAAGGCGACGCTGCGGGTCACCTACGCGGTGCGCAATGCCCGCTGGATGCCGCTCTATGACGCCCGGCTCGACACCGGCGCCAAGGACCGCAAGCCGCAAGTCGAGCTGGTCCGCCGCGCCGAGGTCACGCAATCGACCGGCGAGGACTGGTCGAACGTCGCGCTCGGTGTTTCCACGGTGCGGATCGGTCGCGGCGGCAGCGCGCCGGAGCTGAATTCGCTGGTTGCACAATATCCGCAAGTCCCGAAGCCGCGCGCGCTGGGTTCAGTCTCCGATACGGCAATGCCTGCCCCGGCGCAGATGCAGCGAAAGGTGGAAGCCCCCGCCTACGCCAGCAGATCCAGGGAAGATCTTGCGGAACGCGCCGAAGAACAGCAGGCGGTTGCCGAAATCGGCGATTTCCAGGCCACCTTCAGGATTCCCGGCCGCGTCAGCCTCGGCGCCGCCGAGGGCGCCAGGAGCCTGCGCATCACGTCGATGAACGTGCCCGCCGATCTCATGGTGCGCGCGGCACCGGTGACGGATCCGACCGCCTTTCTCGAAGCGAGCTTCAAGCAGACCGATGACGCGACGCTGCTGCCGGGCAAGGTCGCGATCTATCGCGACGGCGTCTTCGTCGGCCGCGGCAAGCTCTCGGCCTCGGCCAAGGACGACATCGTGCGGCTCGGCTTCGGCGCCGACGACAAGGTCAAGATCGAGCGCGCCGTGCTCAAGCGCAACGAAGGTTCGGCAGGGCTCCTGGTGACAACGTCGAAGACCGACGAGCGCGCATTCAAGACCACCGTCCGCAATGGTCACGACTTCCCGATCAAGGTCGCGATCGAGGATCAGCTGCCGGTCAGCGAGAACGAGGACATCCTGGTCGAGATGCTGCCCGCGACCACGCCGCCGACCGCGAGCAACATCCGCGACAAGCGCGGCGTGCTGGAATGGTCGTTCGACGCCAGGCCCGGCGAGGTCAAGGACATCAACTTCGCCTGGCGCATCCGCTGGCCGAAGGACAAGAGCATGGTGATCGTGCCGGCTGGCTAAATTCCCGCCACACGCGGGGCCGCCCGCATCGATTGCGGCAGCACGTAAGGTACGCCGTCGTCAGCCTGATGGACGACGGCGTCGATCTCGAAGATGTCGCGGATGGTCTCGCGTGTGACGACATCGGCGCGCGGGCCGTCGGCGGCGAGCTGGCCACGGTTCAGCACGACCAGCCGGTCGGCAAATCGGATCGCGAGGTTGAGGTCGTGCAGGATCGCGATGACGGCGGTGCCATCCGCCGCGCGACGGCGCGCCGCTTCGACGAGGTCAATCTGGTGACGCAGGTCGAGGCTCGAAGTCGGCTCGTCCAGCAGCAATAGCCCCGGTCCATGCTCGGCCTCGCCGCAGGCGAGCTGCACCAGCACGCGGGCGAAATGGGCGCGCTGCTGCTCGCCGCCTGATAATGTCGGCAATTGCCGTTCGCGGAAATGCGCAAGGCCGACCTCGTCCAGTGCGGCCTCGACGAGCGAACCGGCGTCGCGCAAGCTGCGGTCGCCCGCGCCCATCAGCACGATCTCCTCGACGGTGAAAGGGAAGGCGACGTTGATGTGCTGGGACAGCATCGCGCGGCGCGCGGCGAGCTCGCGCGGCGTATAGCTGCTTATATCGCGCTGCTTCAGCCGCACCTCGCCTTCGCTCGGGCGCAGATCGCCCGAGAGCAGCCGCAGCAGCGTCGATTTACCGGCGCCGTTCGGACCGATGATGGCGACCATCTCGCCGGCCCCCACATTCAGGCCGATGCCATCGAGCAGCGTCGCGCGGCCGGCGCGCTTGCTTAAAGCCCGCGCCTCGATCACGGCGCTCATAGCGAGGCGAGCCCGCGCTGCCGCAGCAGAATCCCTAAGAAGACCGGGGCGCCGACCGCGGCGGTCAAAATGCCGATCGGCATTTCCGCCGGCGCCACGATGGTGCGCGCCAGCGTGTCGGCGCCGACCATCAGGATCGCGCCGAGCAGCACCGAAGCCGGAAGCAGCAGGCGGTGCGCGGGGCCGATGACGAGGCGCAAGAGATGCGGCACGACGATGCCGACGAAGCCGATGACGCCGCTGATCGACACCGCGACGCCGGTCATGGCCGAGACCATGACGATCGAGATCCGCTTGAGGCGCTCGACGTCGACACCGCCGTGAAAGGCGTCGGCTTCGCCGAGCACCAATAGATCGAGACCGCGCGCAATATAGGCGCAGGCCGCGAGCCCGATGACCAGGATGGGCGCGAGCACGGCGGCCTTGGTCCAGGTTGCGCCGCTCATCGAGCCCAGCAGCCAGAACGTGATGTCGCGGAGCTGGCGATCGTCGGCGACGAACACCAGCAGGCCGATGCCGGCATTGGTGATCGCGGTGATGGCGACGCCGGCGAGCAGGAAGATCGCGATCGAGGTTCGCCCGGCGCGGCTGGAGATGCCGTAGAGGATCGCGGTCGTGACCAGCGATCCCGCGAAAGCCGCCAGCGGCAACAGCTCGGTCTGGAGGAAACGCAGCGTCTCGCCGAAGCGTGAATCGGTGAAGACGATCGCACTTGCGGCCGCGAGCGCGCCGCCGCTGGAGACGCCGACCAGCGCGGGATCGGCGAGCGGATTGCGAAACAGGCCCTGCATGATCGCGCCGGCCGCGGCGAGCAGGCCGCCGACCATCGCGGTCGCCGCGATCCGGGGGATGCGGATCGACCACAGCACGAGATGGTCGCGGGCGGTCATGGCATCGGCGGCTGTGTTGCCGGCAAAACCGAGCGCGGCAGGCAGCCGCGAGAGGGGAATGCCGGCCGCGCCGACGGTCAGCGCAACGATCGCGGTGACTGCCAGCGCTGCGAGGAGCAGCGGAAGCGCAACCGACGCGAATTTGCGTCCCCTGCCGGCGCGCTGCCCAGTGCCATGCGCCCCGGTTCCGATCGCGATACTCATTGCCGGCAGTTCGCCCCCGACAAGGCCGAGGTGAATATGCCACCGCCATCGGCCAATGCCGGATAGAGCTTGACGGAGAGATCACGCGCCGCCGCCGCGGTGCGCGGCCCGAATCCGAGCAGATAGAGCCCGTCCATCGTGATAAAACTCTTGTTGGCCGCGACCGGCGTCAACGCAAAGCCCGGATGGGCATAGATCGCGTCGGCCTGGAGCGAGTCCTTGCCGCGCTCGATCGATAGCAAGACGTCGGGTCTCGCCGCCACGATCGCTTCGTCGCCGATGATCTTGTAGCCGTCGTAGTCGTCGACGGCGTTGGCGGCGCCCGCGAGCTGGATGATCTCATCGGCGGCGGTCTTGTGACCGGCGACCATGGCGCGTCCGTTCTGGAGCGACATCACGAACATCACGCGGACCGGCTTCGTCACCTTGGCACGCAGTGCGCGGAGCTGCGCGAGATCGGCGCCGACCGCGGCGCTCAGGCATTCGGCGCGCGCGTCGACGCCCATGGCATGCCCGACCAGTCTTATTTTCTCGATCAGGCCATCCTCGGAGAAGGTCTCCGGCACCAGCACCAGCGGCACCTTTGCCGTCTCCAGCAGGTCCATGGTCTCGCGCGGGCCCGACCCCTGGATCGCCAGGATCAGCGTGGGGTTGAGGCCGAGCACGCCTTCGGCGGAAATCTGGCGCATGTAGCCGACATTGGGTTTGTCGTGCAGCGCCGCTGCCGGATAAAGGCTCGTGGTGTCGACACCGACCAGCCGGCTCTCGAGCCCAAGCGCATAGAGAATCTCGGTGATGGCGCCGCCGATCGAGACCGTCCGCGCGAAGTCGGCGACGGCGACATCGCGGTCGCGCGCGTCATGCACGGTGACACCGGCGGCGTGCGCGCTGGACGCGAGCGCGATCGTGCCGGAGAGCAGGAGATGCGTGAGGGTGCGACAAAATGTCATTGCAGGTTACTTCGTCAGGATCAGCTTGTTCTGCGAGGTCAAACGGAGGCGATAATTGTCTTCGCCATGCGCGATGATGATCTCGCGCTCGGCCGCAAACAGCTCGCGGCTGTCGATCCGGCTCCCTCGCATGGTGAGGGTTCTCGTTGTTGCGGGAGGGCTTTGTGTCGGCCCTGCCGCATCGCCGCCGCTGTCTCCGGACGTTGCTGACATGGTGAGTGTGATGCGCTTTCGAAATTTCAGATGCGTCTTGCTTGTATAAGCGGCGTGAAGCGCATTCCAACGGCGACAATTTACAATCGATATAAACTGCAACCTGATGTCATTGACCGTCGAAGTGTTGCCACGTAACCAATTATGGCGGCGGACAGCTTGTCCGCGCCTTGAGAAAATCAGCCAGCCAGTCGTTCGCTTTGCGAACGCACGCCAGCCAAACGACTCCAAAAGAGCAAAGTGCAGGCTGGGGCTGATATGGCTGACGGGGCTAGGTATTCGCGCGTCCTTATTTTGGGCGCGTCGGTGGTTTCAATTGCGGCATTGGTGACGGAGAGCGGTCTTGCGCAGACTGCTCAGCCGCAAGCGGAAAGTGCGTCACCGGCACGGCCGAAGCAGGCCAAGAGCAAGCAGCCCAAGCCGCCGGTCGCGCAGCAGGCAACGCCTGATGTCATGAACGCCCGTGCCCAGGCCGGCGGCCCCGCACCGGTGCAGACGCTCGACACCATCACGGTCGCCGCAACCAAGACGCCGGAGCGCGCGATCGACGCGCTCGCGCCCGTCAGCTCTGTTTCGCTCGACAAGATCCAGGGTCTCCAGCCGAACCGGCTGTCGGATATCTTCTATGCCGTGCCCGGGGTGTCGTTCCAGGAGCGCGGCGACGATCCCGCGACCGTCATCAACATCCGCGGCCTGCAGGATTTCGGGCGCGTCGCCGTGGTCGTCGACGGGGCGCGGCAGAACTATCAGCGCACCGGCCACAACGCCAACGGCTCCTTCTTCCTCGATCCCGAATTGATCGGGGGCGTCGACGTCGTCCGCGGCCCCACCGCCAACATCTACGGCTCCGGCGCGATCGGCGGCCTGGTCTCGTTCCGCACCAAGGACATCAACGACGTGCTGCGTCCCGGCGAGCGCTGGGGCGTCGATTTCTCGGGCTCGTACGGCTCCAACAACAATCGCGGTCTCGGCTCGGTGTTCGGTGGCGTACGCGCTACGCCCGACGTCGATATCTTTGGCGGCGCGGTCTACCGCACGCAGGGAAACTACAAGGACGGCAACGGCACCGAGATCGGCAATACCGGCAACCAGGTCGAGAGCGGCCTGATGAAGCTCACGTTACGTCCCGCCCTTGGTCACGAGCTCAAGTTCGGCGCCGTGTTCCAGGACTATCAGTACGATATCGGCCAGTTCAATCGCGGTCTGACAACCACGCCGGCGTTAATTGCGTTGAATCGCGGTTCATCAGTCTATGCGTCCGATGCCAAGAACTACACCGGCACGATCACCTGGAACTATGCACTGCCGAGCGACAATCTGTTCGACTGGCACATGTCGGTCTATGGCAATCGCACTGACAACGACCAGACCAAGACCTATCACTACGGCACGACCACGTCGGTCTATTGCAATGGCGGCTTCGGCAACAACGTCTCGGGCTGCGTCGGCGACAAGCGCGGCTATGTCCTCAATACGTACGGCGTTGATGCCAACAACACCACGCGTTTCAACGTCGGCGACTGGCGCAATGCGCTGACTTACGGCGTTGACGCGTTCCAGGACGACGTTGTCACGACAGACAGCCGCGGCAATTCCAACATCACCACGCCGAGCGGCATCCGTACCGTGTCGGGCGGCTTCCTCCAGTTGAAGCAGAATTACAGCACATGGTTCGAGGCGGTGAGCGCAATCCGTTATGACCGCTATAATCTGCAGTCAGGCAATACGAACACCGGCGGCGACCGCTTTTCGCCGAAGATCACCCTCGGCGTCACGCCGGTGGCCGGGTTCCAGCCCTATGTCAGCTATGCCGAAGGCTATCGCGCACCCTCGATCACAGAGACCGTGATCTCCGGCGCACATGCAACCGGCGGCGGACCGGCTTTCTTTCCCTGTCCTGATGGGACCAGCGGCCTGTTCTGCTTCCTGCCCAACCCGAACCTTCGTCCTGAAGTCGGCAAGAACAAGGAAGTGGGCGTCAATCTGAAATATGACGGCATCTTCGCCGCGTCTGACTCGTTCCGCGGCAAGATCAACCTGTTCCGCAATGACGTCAGCGACTACATCGACCTTGTTCCTTCGACGCCGGTTGCGACGCCGTTCGGTCTGCTCAGCCAGTACTACCAGTACCAGAACATCGCCAATGCACGGATCGAGGGCTTCGAAGCCGAGACGATGTACGACGCCGGCGGCTGGTTCGTCGGCGTCGCCGGCCACTACATCCAGGGCAAGAACGTCGCGACCAATGTCGGGCTCGCGACCATCACCCCGCGCAAGGTCGTCACGACCGGCGGCGTCCGCCTGCTCGATCGTACCCTGATCCTGACGGCGCAGTGGGCCTCGTTCGGTCCCAACAACGACGTGCCCGCCGGTTATCTGCCTGCGACCGGGTACGAACTGGTCAACCTTTACCTGACCTACAACGCGACCAGGGACATCGTGTTCTCGGCCTCGATCGACAACCTCTTGAACCAGTACTACCGGCCCTATGCCATTCCCGGCAGCTCGACCGACGGCACCACGCAGAACGACGTGCTGTGGTCGAGCCCGGGGCCGGGCAGGGTCTACAAGGCCGGTCTGAAGATCCACTTTGGAGGTGCGTAAGCCGCAGGGCGTCGCAACACCCGCAAATATCCGCCGGGCCGCGCTAATACTCCAGCGCGGCTTCGGCGCGTTTTCGCTTTAATGAGAAGGAGAGACTCTTATGTTCATCGCCATGAATCGCTTCCAGGTGAAGAAGGGCGCGGAGACCGCGTTCGAAACAGTCTGGGCCACCCGCGAATCCTATCTCGGCAGCATGCCCGGCTTCGTCGAGTTTCATCTGTTGAAGGGTCCGGAGGCCGAGGACCACACGCTCTATTCCTCGCATACCACCTGGGTCGACAAGGCGGCGTTCGAGGCATGGACGCGCTCGGATCAATTTCGCCGTGCCCATGCCCGCGCCGACAATCCGACTGGCGAGAGCCTCTATCTCGGGCACCCCAAGTTCGAGGGCTTCGAGGTGATCCAGAGCGAGCGCAAGGCCGCGGCTGCCTGAGGCGGCCGAACACGAAAGGAGCCGGACATGCTGAGCACCGATCTCGCCGATCTCAAGGCGTATATGGCCGACAATCCCGGCGCGGTGATCGAGGACGTCGCCCGCGAGCGCAAGGTCACGCCGCGCGCGGTGATCGAGGCGCTGCCGTCGTCGATGGTTCGGATAGGTGGCGGCGAGCATTTCGCCGCCGCCATGCAGGACATCGCACAATGGGGCGAGGTGACGCTGATCGTGCACACCGATGACGCGATCTTCGAATTCACGGGCGCAATTCCTGCGGGCGAGATCGGCCGCGGCTATTTCAACCTGATGCAGCCGAAGGGATTGCACGGCCATCTCCGTCACGAGCGCTGCGCTGCCGTTGCTTTCGTCGAGCGCCCGTTCATGGGCAAGGCTTCCGCCTTCGTCGCCTTCGTCAATGCCGACGGCGGCGTTATGTTCAAGGTCTTCGTCGGCCGCGACGAGACCCGGGCGCTGCGTGCGGACCAGCTTGTGCGGTTCCGGCAGCTCGCGGACCGCACAGCCGCGCAGCCGGCCGCGTAGCTTTCTCTGTCGGTCGGGAGATCAGGAATGCAAGGCATTTCCAGGCTTCGGCACGTGATCGGATCCATCCTGCTGGCGGTGCTCGTGCCGACGCCGGCCTTCGCGATCGACGAAGCGCTGTTGCCGCGCAATTTGTCGCCCTGGGGCATGTTCCTCGGTGCCGACATCATCGTGAAGACGGTGATGGTGGGGCTCGCCACAGCCTCGCTGGTGACATGGACGGTCTGGCTCGCCAAGACCATCGAGCTACGGCGCAAGGGGGCACTCGCCTTGCAGCGGACGCGCGCGCTCGAAGGCAACATCAAGCTGACGGAGGCGGCAGAGCGGGCCGGCGACGCGCACGATGCCGTCGCCCAGCTCATCCAGTCCTGCGCCAAGGAAGCAGAGCTCTCCGGCGGCGTCCTCGACGACGGCCTTCAGGAGCGCGTGGCGTTGCGGCTGGAGCGGGTCGAAGCCGCGATGTCGCGGCAGATCGCGCGGGGCACCGGCGTGCTGGCGACCATCGGCGCCACCGCGCCGTTCGTCGGCCTGTTCGGCACGGTCTGGGGCATCATGAATTCCTTCATCGGCATCTCCGAGAGCCACACCACGAGCCTCGCGGTGGTCGCGCCCGGTATCGCGGAAGCGCTGCTCGCGACCGCGCTCGGCCTCGTCGCCGCGATCCCGGCGGTCGTGATCTACAATCACCTCGTCCGCGGCATTGCCAATTACCGGGCGATGCTGGGCGATGCCTCGGCGCAGCTCATGCTGCTGGTGAGCCGGCAGCGCGACCACAGTGAGTTTCGCATGGCGCGGGCGGCGGAGTAGGCCATGGCCGCGAAGCTCGGCGCACGGTCGGGATCGCCGCTCAAGCGCGGCGACCCGGGTGATCTCGACGTCACCCATGAGATCAACGTCACGCCGTTCATCGACGTGATGCTGGTGCTGCTGATCATCTTCATGGTGGCCGCCCCGCTTGCCACCGTCGATATCGGCGTCGAGCTGCCGGCGACCGCGGCGGAGCCGGCGCCGCGGCCGGACAAGCCGGTCTTCCTCACCGTGAAGCCGGATCTCTCGATCGCGGTCGGCGAGGACGTCGTCGCCCGTGATGCGCTCAGCACCTCGCTCGATGCCGCCACCAAGGGCCACAAGGACGAGCGCATTTATCTCCGCGCCGACAAGGCCGTCTCCTACGGCGACCTGATGGAGGTGATGAACACCTTGCGCAACGCCGGCTATTTGAAGGTCGCGCTGGTCGGCCTCGACGGACGCAGCTGATGGCGGCGAACGCCTTTGCCCTGCACGAGCCGCTCGGCGAGCGCGAGGGCACACGATGGGGCGTATCGGCGGCGGTGATCGTGGCACTGCATATTGCGGCCGCGCTTCTTGCGATGAGCTGGCTCAGGTCGCAGCCCGAGCAGGGCGTCAGCCTGCCGGCGATCATGATCGACATGACGCCGGTGACGTCGGCACCGCAGTCGGTGCAGGACGACGTCGCGCCGGGACCGGTGATGCAGGAGGCCGACGCCTCGCCGCCGGAGCCGGCGCAGCAGCAGGCCGTCGAGGAGACCATCGCGCCAACGCCGCCGCAGGAGAAGCCGGACGTCGTCGCGCCGCCGGAGCAGAAGCTCGAGCCGACACCCGCGAAGCCCGAGCCGGCGAAGATCGTGCCGGTCGAAAAGCCTGCGCCGGCGAAGCCGAAGCTGGTCCGTCGCGAGGCCAAGAAGCCGTTGGAGGCGATGCCTGCACCGCGCACCAGCGCTCCGCCGCGCGCCGAGCGCGAGGCGCCGATGGCATCCGCGATGAGTGCCGGCGCGGTGGCCTCCGTGATCGCATCCTATAATCAGCGTGTCCGCGCGCATTTGATGCGCTTCCACCAATATCCGTCCGGTGGCGGCGGTCAGCGCGGCGTTGCGAGGCTCAGCTTTACGGTCAGCCGTAGCGGGCAGGTCACATCCAGCCGGCTCAGTGGCTCGTCCGGCGTTGCCGCGTTTGACGCCCAGGCCATGTCGATGGTTCGTCAGGCCTCGCCGTTTCCGCCGATCCCGGACGAGATCAAGAACGGCGCGATGAGCTTTTCGATTCCGGTGGAGTTTACGGTGAGGTAAGCCCTCCGCTGTCATGCCCCGGCTTGACCGGGGCATCCAGTACTCCGCGGCCTTTCAGTATTAAAGAGGCGCCGCGGCGTACTGGATCGCCCGGTCAAGCCGGGCGGTGACCGTGTTGAGAGTGCGGCCTTACTTCGCTTTCAGGAAGTCGGCGACGTCGAGCAGCATGAACTCGTCGTCGTCGGCCTTGTTGGGGTCGCGGCTGGACGAGAACGGCAGATTGTTGTCGTTGCCGACGATGATGTGGGTCTCGTCGACGCGATCGACGTTCTCGATGGTGAAGAACGGGAAGGTGTAGACGCCGTCATTGAGAGCCTTCTTCGCCTTCTTGTCGGGGTCCTGGATCTTCAGGAGGTCGATGTAGCCGATCTTGCGCACGGGCTTGCCGACATTGGCCTCCGAGAGCTCGATCTTGTAGACGCGCTTGAACTTGGCCATGTCAGGGAAGCAGTTCTCGCCGCGGGTGCCTTGCGGGCAAGCCTTGTCAGGCGTGCCTTCACCGTTGTCGCGCTCGATGATCAGGCCAGCGCTCGGGTCGATCATGTTGAAGTCGCCGATGGCATTGCCGTTCTGCTCGAACACATATTGCCAGTAGCGACCAGTGAACTTCTCCGCGGCGACGTCGAATTCGAGGATGCGCGAGGCTTCCTTGCCGTCGACCTTCTCCCAGTCCTTCTTGTCGGCATCCCACAGCGGGCCCTCGAGCAGGCCGTAGAGGAATTTGCCGTCCTTCGAGGAGGCGAAGCCCTCATAACCCTTGGAGCGTCGGAGGTTGACGTTGGTGTAGGTCGCGCCCGGGGCGCCGGGGGTCGCCACCGCCCAATGATCCGGCGAGCGCACCGGCTTGCCGTCGGCGACCGTCTCGAACAGCCCGAGGATCTTGCCGGTCTTGTCGGCCTTCAGGATGTAGGGGCCGAACTCGTCGCCGATCCAGAAGACGTCGCCGATGATCTGAAAACCTTCGGTGTCGAAGTCGGAGCCGGTGAGGTAACGCTTCTGGGTGTCTTCATGCACGATGCGGAACGGCACGCGTCTGTCGGGATCGTGCAGGAAGATGGTCTCCTGCCGCTCGATCTTGCCGCTGGCCCAATCCATCTTGTAGCGGTTCAGATACAGCATCGAATCCGGCGAGTTGGCGCGTGCGCCCATGCCGTTGTCGGTGATCACCCAATAGCTGCCGTCGGGCATATGCTTGATGCCGGAATGGCCCTGCAGCGGCTGCCCCTTGAACGGCAGCGACACGCCGGTCGGACGCTCATAGGACTTGCCCATCACGGTGCCGAGCGCGTCGACGCGCTTGCCAGTGGTGTATTTGCCGGATGTCTTGAGATCGGCGGGGGCGTCAGTCGGTGCGTCGACGAAGGTCGCGGCCGGCATCACCACGTGGCCGGCGAGCTTGGCCGGGAATTCACCCTCGTTCTGTGCAAGCGCTGTGCTCGCGCTGAGAATAATCGTTGCGACGGTGCTAAGAAAAGTCGCGCGCATGTGCGTCTCCTGTTCGTGGACGACGCCTTATGCGGACCGCGTGTTGCAGTTTTGTGAAACCGGGCCAAACCCGCAGCCAAAGTCACGGCGCGATGCCGGAGCTTTGTCACCTCTTGCTCGGCGTCATCCGCCGTAACACGGCTTGCCGGCCATCTGCATTGCGCGGCTGCACCGCGGCAGATTTTTGGCCTGTGGTTGCTTGCTGCTCTTCTTGGTTGCAGTCGAGCTTCCGGTTTGGGCCTGCGCGCTGGATGCAGCGGGGACGAGAAACAGAACAGCGATGACGGTCAACGCCAACGTCTTCATGTCAAATGCTCCAGAAAATCAAAAAACAATGCTCTGGAGCCTATGCAGGTGATCGTCGTCTGTAAAGCAGCCTGCTGATTACTCCTTTACCGCGCCGGTCAGCGACGACACGTAGTAATCCACGAACAGCGAGTAGAAGATCGCAACCGGCAGGGAGCCGAGCAGCGATCCCGCCATCAGCGCGCCCCACTGGTAGACGTCGCCGGTGACGAGCTCGGTCAGGATCGCGACCGGCACAGTCTTGTTGGCGCCGCTCTGGATGAAGGCGAGCGCGTAGATGAACTCGTTCCAGGACAGCGTGAAGGAGAAGATGCCGGCCGAGATCAGGCCGGGCACCGCCAGTGGCAGCGTGATCCGGCGCAGGATCTGGAGTCTTGTGGCGCCGTCCACCAGCGCGCATTCCTCAAGCTCGTAGGGGATCGACTTGAAATAGCCGATCAGGAGCCAGGTGCAGAACGGCACCAGGAAGGTCGGATAGACCAGGATCAGGGCAAGCGGGCTGTCGAACAGGCCAAACTGCACGACCACGGTTGCCAGGGGAATGAACAGGATCGACGGCGGCACGAGATAGGCGAGATAAATGCCGAGACCGACATAGGGGCTGCCACGGAAGCGCAGGCGTTCGATCGCATAGGCGGCAAGCGTGCTCGCGATCAGCGACAGCGTGGTCGAGCCGATCGCGACCAGCATCGTCGTCCACAGCCAGCGTGGATAGGCGGTATCGAACAAGAGATGCTTGATATGGGCAAGCGTCGGCGAGGAGATCCAGAACGGATTGTGCTCCTTGTAGTTCATCAGCTCTGCGTTCGGCTTGAACGACGTGATCGCCATCCAGTAGAACGGAAACAGGAGGATCAGCACGAAGCAGCCGAGCGGCAGGTAGATCATCATCAGCCGCCGCAGCCCGGAATCCCAGGCCATGGTGTCGGGCGCGGCCTTCGCGACGGCCGGTTGGGCGGTATCAGTCATTGCTCTCTCCCTGCTGCCATTTGCGGCGCGCCAGGCCGAAATAGGAGAACAGCGTCGCGAACACCAGGAACGGGATCATCGACACCGCGATCGCCGCACCTTCGCCGAGTTCGCCGCCGGCAATGCCGCGCTGGAAGGCCAGCGTGGCCAGCAAATGGGTTGAGTTGCCGGGGCCGCCACGGGTGATGGCGTAGACGAGCTGGAAGTCGGTGAAGGTAAAGATGATCGAGAAGGTCATGACGATGGCGAGGATCGGCATCATCATCGGAAAGGTGATGTAGCGGAAGCGCTGCCAGGCGCTGGCGCCATCGAGCATCGCCGCTTCGTAGAGTGAGGGCGAAATGGTCTGCAGGCCCGCCAGCAGCGAGATCGCGACGAAGGGAATGCCGCGCCAGATGTTGGCGGCGATCAGCGAGAAGCGCGCCGGCCAGGGCGAGCCGAGGAAGTCGATATTGCTCGACCGCCAATGCAGCACGTCGACCAGAAGGTAGGAGATGATCGAGAACTGCGGATCGTAGATCCACCAGAACGCCAGCGCCGAGAGCACCGTCGGTACGATCCAGGGCATCAGGATGATCGCGCGCAACAGGCTCTTGAACGGAAAATGGTTATTGAGCAGCAGCGCGAGCCAGAAGCCCAGCGCGAACTTCCCGAAGGTCGCGATCGCCGTGTAGACTACGCTGTAGAACACCGCGTTCCACCACAGGGAATCGGTGAGCAGATACTGGAAGTTCTCCAGGCCCACGAAGACGCCTTTTCTGCCGATCGTGGTGTCGGTGAAGGCGAGCCAGATGCCGAGGCCCAGCGGATAGGTCAGGAACACCGCGAGCAGCCCGATCGCAGGCGCGAGACACATCACGATTAGGAACGGCTTGTAGTCGAACAGGCGCACCAGCCAGGACGGCTGCCTGTGGGCCAGGGCGAGAGGAGGAAGTGTGGTCACGGACATCGTGTCGGCGTCCTGTTCTGAGCTATCACCACATCGTCATTGCGAGCGAAGCGAAGCAATCCAGTCTGTTTCCGCGGATGCAGTCTGGATTGCTTCGTCGCAAGTGCTCCGCGCAATGACGGCCGCGCTGTCGGTCGTTACTTCTGCCGCCTGAAATACCGCTTGCAGCGCTGCTCGGCTTCCGCGGCCGCGGCTTCCGGTGTGGCGGCGCCGGTCGCGACTGACGCGCACATCTGAATCAGCACGTAGTCGGCGCTGACGGCACCGGTCGCCGTCGAGATCGGACCCGCATAGCCGTCGTAATAGGTGCTGTTCATGGTGTCCTTGAAGATCGCGACCTTGGGATCACCTTTCCACACGGCGGCCTCCGCATAGGCCGCAAGCGGCTGCGCCCAGTAGCCGGAATTGGCGTTGAGCCACGGCTCGTACTGGTCCTTCTCCAGCATGTATTGCAGGAAGGCCTTTGCGGCGTTGGGGTACTGGCTGTGCTTGAACACCATGGCATTCAGCGTCAGGCCCGCCATCGGCGAGACCTTGGCGACACCCTTCGGCAGCAGTTGATGCTCGCTGTCGTCGGCGATCGCCTTGGTGGCGGGATCGTTCTTCAGCGAGAAGTACAGCGAGACGCCGTTGGCGGTCAGCGCGATCTCCTGCGCGGCGTAGGCGCGGTTGTTGCTGACGTCGTTCCACGAGGTCGTGCCGGGGATGAAGGTCGGGTAGAGCTGCTTGACCCAGTTCAGCGCGGCGATCGTTTCTTTGCTGTTGATGACGACGTTGCCCTCTTCATCGAGCAGGGCGGCATTGTGCGACCATAGCGCCCAGTTCGCGAAGCCGTTGCCGTCGCCCTTGGCGTTGCCGAGCGCGAAGCCCGCCGGTTTGCCGGCCTTGTGGAGCTTCTGGCAGAGGTCGACGATTCCGGCATGGTCCTCCGGCACCTTGTCGAAGCCGACCGATTGCAGGATCGACTTGCGGTAGATCAGGGGACCCGCGGTGGCGCCGAACGGCAGTCCGATCCAGGCGTTGCTCTTGTTCTTCTTGCCGTAGCGCTGCGCCAGCGGCAGCCAGCCGCCATAGCGTTTGCCGACATAGTCGGCGACGTCGGTCAGCTCGATCAGCTTGTCGATATAGATGTGCGGCGCATCGGAGAAGCCGATGATGATGTCGGGGCCGGCGCCGGAATTGGCTGTCACCGCGGTCTGCTGATTGATGTCTTCCCAGCCGACGAAATCGACCTTGACCTCGACGCCGGTGTCCTTGGTGAACTTGGCCGCATTGGCGCGGAACACGTCCTCGTCGGCCTGGACGAAGCGCACCGGCCGCAGCATGCGCAGGGTTGCGCCCTTCTCGATCGGCAGTTTCGGGGCGGGGACGTCAGCGGCCTTGATCGCGGATTGAGCGTGCGCTGCAACACCGGTTGCCGCAAGCGCGGTAGCGGACAGGCCCAGCACCAAGGCATCACGACGCGTGATGTCGTTCCTCATCGGTTCCTCCCTATATGTTTCCCTTCCCGGCGTTGATCGCCGGTGAAGGGTCGTTCCGGTTTCCGGCGCGCCTGGCGGCCGGCCGCCTAGCTGTTCGGGCCGCGGTCCATGCTGACGGGCTGCCAGCGGCGGAGCGCGGTGTCTTGCAGCACCGACGGATTGACGCAGCTTACCGGCCACATGCCCTGAAGCACCAGTGACAATTCGTAGCCCACGCGCCGCTTGCGCGCCTCGTCGAACCGTGCCGAGGCCGAGGCGACATGGGCGGTCAGGGTGACGTTCTCCATGCCGAGCAGGGGATTGTTGTGCGAGGGCGGTTCCTTCTCCAGCACGTCGAGCGCGGCGTGCGCGATCCAGCCCTCCTGCAGCGCCTTGATCAGGCTTTCCTCGTCCACGGTGGCGCCACGGCCGGTGTTGATGAAGACCGAGCCCTTCTTCATCTGCCGGAAGTGCTTCTCGGTGAGCATGTGATGCACCTCTGGCCGGGCGGGGGCGTGCATCGAGACGAAGTCGGATTGCGACAGCACCTCGTTCAGCGTCGCCGGAATCACGCCGTGGTCGGACATCAGCGTTTCCTGGATGAAGGGATCGTAGGCCATCATGCGCAGGCCGAACGGCGCCGCGCGTTTCGCAACTGCACGCGCCACGCGGCCGAACGAGATGAAGCCGAGCGTCTGGCCCATCAGCCGCGGAATCTTCGACAGCGCCGGCCGGCCCTCGGCCCAGCGCCCGCCGCGCACCATCCGGTCCTGCTCGACCAGCCGGCGGAAGCCCGCAAGCAGCAGCATCATGGCATGGTCGGCGACCTCCTCGATGAAGGTGTCGGGGATGTTGGTGACGGGAATGCCGCGCGCGGTCGCGGCCCTGATGTCGACGCTGTCGACGCCGACCGAGCCGAGCGTGATGACCTTGCAGGTCTCCAGCGCGTCGATGATGGTCTTGGTGATCGGGATGCCCTTGGCGTAGATGGCGTCGGCGGTCTTCGCGACGGCGAGAAATCCGGCCTCATCGGCGGGCGCCTCGACGATCTCGGCGTCGATCGGGTCGAGCGCCTCGCGCTCGTAGGAATAATCGCTGCTCGCGACCGTGAAGCTCGCGCCCTTCGGCGTCACCACCCTGTATTTCGGCATGTCCTGCTCCCGATTTGGTTTCTTGTTGGGACCCGGCCTTCGCGCGGGCCTTTGCGTCTTTTACGCGATATCGGTGCCCCCGCGTACAATTCCCGGTTGTTGGATGCGATAGATATTGCCGGTTTTCCGTCTCCGATCCGGCCTTCTACTGAGCCGTCGTAACAGGTTGCTAATGGGTCCCACACTAAAAGTTGATTTAATTGCGATCGATTCACTCGCGTGCCGTATCCCTTTTATCTCCGGAGCCCATCTCGTGAAATTGAGCAACCTGAAGATCGCTCCCAAGCTTGGCATCCTTGTCGGCGTCACTTTGTTCGGTCTGTGCATTTCCGGGGTTCTCGCCGGATATCTGATGAAGCGCGAGATGGTGAATGCGCGCATCGATCAGACCAAGGCGATCGTCGATTTGGCGCGCAACTACGCGGCCACCTTGATGAAGCGGGTCGGCGCCGGCGAGATGACGAAGGATGCCGCGCTCGGGGAACTCCGCCGCTACGGCAACGCGATGACGTATGACAAGAATTCCGGCTATCTGTTCGGCACCACCTATGACGGCATCACGCAGCTCGCGCCCGATCCGAAGCAGATCGGCCAGAACCGCATGGATGTGGAGACGAACGGGCGGAAACTGTCCCGCGAGATCATGGACGGGGTCAAGGCCAACGGCGAAATCCTGCTCTTCTATGAATATGTGAAGCCCGGCCAGGAGAAGCCGATCCGCAAGCTCGGCTACTCAGTCGCCATTCCCGGCTTCGACATGTATCTCGGCACCGGCGCCTATCTCGACGACATCGACGCCAAGATGGGCCCGGTCTACTGGCTGCTCGGTCTCGCCATGCTCGGCATCGTCATCGTTGCCGGCAGCGTAGCCTGGCTGATCGGTCGCAGCATCAGCCGCCCGCTCGCCCTGCTCGGAGCCCGCATGAAGGATCTCGCCGACGGCAAGCTCGACGGCGACATTCCCGGCGTCGGCCGTGGCGACGAGGTCGGCGCAATGGCATCGACCGTCCAGATCTTCAAGGACAACGCACTGCGCATTCGCCAGATCGAGAAGAGCGAAACCGATACCAAGGATCGCGCCGCGGCGGAACGTCGCAGCGCGATGGAGGGCATCGCCAGCGACTTCGAACGCAGCGTCAACGGCATCGTCCGCTCGGTCTCCTCGGCCGCAACGGGCATGCAAGCCACGGCGCAGTCGATGACCGCGACCGCCAGCGACGCCTCTTCCCGTGCGGCGACTGTCGGCGCGGCCTCGCAGAGAGCGTCGGGCAATGTCGGCACGGTCGCTGCCGCTGCCGAGGAGCTGTCGAGCTCGGTTGCGGAAATCTCCCGCCAGGTGACGCGCTCGACCGAAGTGGCGAGCCGCGCCGTCAACGACGCCGAGCGCACCAACGCCACGGTGCAGGAGCTCTCCACCGGCGCCGAGAAGATCGGCGAAGTGGTCAAGCTGATCCACTCGATCGCGGCGCAGACCAATTTGCTCGCCCTCAACGCCACCATCGAGGCGGCCCGTGCCGGTGAATCCGGTCGCGGCTTCGCCGTCGTCGCCTCCGAGGTCAAGGCGCTTGCCAACCAGACTGCGAAGGCGACCGAGGAAATCTCCGCCCAGGTCGCGGCGATGCAGACCTCGACCAGCGATGCGGTCGCGGCCATCGGCGGCATCACCCAGACCATCGCCGAGATGAGCGAGATCACCGCGGGCATTTCGGCGTCGATCGAGCAGCAGGGCGAGGCCACCCGTGAGATCGCCCGCAACATCCAGTCGGTCGCGGCCGGCTCGAGCGAGATCAACACCCATATCGGTGGCGTCACCTCGGCCGCGGAAGCGACCGGCAGCGCCGCCACCGACGTGCTCACCAACGCCCGCGAGCTCGACAACCAGTCCGGCGCGCTGCGCAGCGCAGTCGACGGCTTCCTCGCCAAGGTGCGCGCGGCGTAAGGCTTGCTGTCATGCCCCGCGAAAGAAGGCGGGGCATCCAGTACGCCGCGGCCTCTCGGCTCAAGCACAGCCGCCTCTGGAATACTGGATCGTCCGCCTTCGCGGACGATGACAGTATTGCTGTGGCCTCTCTCACTGCTTCTCGATCCCCGCCTCCCGGATCAGCTTCTCCCACAACACGAGCTGCTCGTTCACGAACGTGCCGAGCTGCTCCGGCGTGCCGGAAAACGCGTCCATGCCGAGGGTGCCGAGCTGGGCCTTGATCTCCGGCTTCTCGACGATCTTCCGGATCTCGGCGTTGAGCCGCGTCACGATCTCCTTGGGCATGCCGGCGGGACCGAAATAGCCTTGCCACGACGAGATGTCGAAGTCCCGCACGCCGGCCTCCTGCATCGAGGGCAGGGTCGGCACCAGCGATGAGCGGTCCTTCGTCGTGACGGCGAGCGCACGTAGCGCGTTGCCCTGGACGTGGGGCAGGCCGGTCAGGATGTCCACGAACATCATCGAGACGCGGCCGCCCATGACGTCGTTGAGCGCCGGCGGCGAGCTTTTGTAGGGCACGTGCAGGAGGTCGAGCCCGGCATTGTGCGCAAAGGTCGCGCCCGAGACGATCGCCGAGGACGAGCCGGAGGCGTAGCTCAGCTTGCCCGGATTGGCCTTGCCGTAGGCGACGAGCTCGCCGACGGTCTTGGCCGGCACCTCCGGGTGGATTACCAGCATGAAGGGCAGGTCGCCGGTGCGCGCGATCGGGGTGAAGTCCTTGACCGGGTCGTAGGTCAGGCTTTTGAGCAGATAGGGATTGGCCGAATGCGTGGTGTTGGTGGTCACCAGCAGCGTGTAGCCGTCGGGCGCGGCGCGCGCGACGTAGGTCGCGGCGATCATGCCGTTGGCGCCCGCCTTGTTCTCGATTACGATGCCGACGCCGAGTGCCTGCGACAAATGCTGCGAGATCAGCCGCGTCGTGGTGTCGGTGCCGCTGCCGGCCGCGAACGGCAGCACCAGCGTAATGTTGCGGCTGGGCCAGCTGTCGGCCTGCGCAGTCGATGCGGCGGCGAGACAAAGGGTGGCCGTGCCGATGGCACGCAGGTTTCGGATCAACGCTGAAAGCATGTCTGGTCGTTCCCTCTTTTTCGTTGGCGGGGAACCTAGCGTCTCCTCGTCGAAATCGGAAGGCGCGAGTTTGTCGCCTTGTCTCCGCGTCGCGGAATTACTTCACCGCTGAGCCCTGGCGCGAGGCGATCACGACGCCGGCGAGCACGAGCGCGTAGCCGATCAAATGGAACGGTTGGAGCTTTTCGCCGAGCAGCAGGATCGCCATCGCCGAGCCGAACACCGGCACCAGATGAAAGAACGGTGCGGCGCGGTTCGGGCCGATCAGCGCCACGCCGCGGTTGAAGAACAGATAGGCCAGCGTCGAGGGAAAGATCAGGATGTAACCCAGCGTCGCCAGCGTCACCCCGTCGAGTTGCAGGACTCGGCCGCTCCAGGCCTCCCAGATCGCGGTCGGCAGCAGCATCGTCGCGCCGCAGCAGGTGGTGAAGGAGAGAAAGGAGAGTTGATGAACCTTTGGCCGGCGCGGGATGAAGGCGGAGTAGAGGCCGAACGCCACCAGCGAGGAGGCGAACATGATGTCGCCCCTGTTGAAGCTGATGCTCGCCAGCGCCGCGAGATCGCCGCGCAGGATAATGATCAGCACGCCGAGAAGCGAGATCGCGACGCCGGCGAGCTGCGCACCGGTCAGCCGCACGCCGAACAGCACCAGCGACCACAGCGCCACGAACAGCGGTCCGGCCGACTGGATCAGCAGCGCGTTCAGCGCTTCCGTGTATTGCATCGCCCAGTACGAGATCGCATTGTTGAAGGCAAAGCCCACCAGCGACAGGAACAGCATCAGCGGCAGGCTCTTGCGTAGATTCGGCCAGTCGCGCTTCAGATGCGGCCAGGCGAAGGGCAGGAGGATCAGGAACACGCCGAACCAGCGGATCGTGGTCACCGTCAGCGGCGGCACATGCGCGCCGACATGGCGCGCGAGCACGATGTTGCCGGCCCAGAACAGCGAGCTCAGGCTGAGCAGCAAGTAAGGCTGGTTGTTGAGCCAACTGGCCGCATTGGGGGCCGGTGGCGCGGGCGAAGCGGTCGTCATTGGCGTTGGACGCAAGCTTGTGCCCGATTTGCGTGGTGACACAAGTCACGCGACCGCAATGCTACAATGCAGCCATGACCAGAGGAGGCGGCATTGGCGGTTAATATGTTGAACATCGACGGCCTGGAGCGGCTCGATCAGCATGCACCGGTGGTGATGTTGAACCTGATGCGCTTCCACGCGCGTTCGGGCGACGGCGAAGGTTCCGGCTGGGACGCCTATTTGCGCTACAGTGCGGTCACGGTGCCCATGATCAAGGCGCGCGGCGGCACGTTGCTCTGGACCGGCGACGCCAAGGCGGTCGCGCTCGGCCCGCAGCAGGGCAACGCCTGGGATTTCGTCGCGCTGGTCTACTATCCCACAGTCGCGGCCTTCCTCGACATGATGACGTCGGAGGCCTACGAGCGGGAGGCCGACCCGCATCGCGTCAACGGCTGCGCCGAGCACGTCATCATTGCGACCAGCGAAGCGTACAGCAAGGTCAGGACGAAATAGCGCGCTCTCTCGTGCGGCGCGCTGCTTTTCATTCCCACAAGGGGAGAAGGAAGAGGAAGTGCCGCGACGCTCACTTCTTTCGCTCATTTTGAGCCGTCTTATCGACGGCAGCGTGGCAAGCCCTCTGCAACAGGCGGCAGACCTCCTCAGTCGACCGCTCTGGGCTCAGCGCTGCAAAGGTCGGATAGCTCGTCAGCACGAAGATCAGATCGACCGTGTCCCGCAACGCACGCTTTGCGGCGCGCTTCCCGACGACGCGCTGCACGATCGCGGTGAGCAGCTCGCGCCGTCGCTCGTTGCGTTCGATCAGCGCCTCGCCGAATTCGGGATCGGTCGCGATGGCCTGGTTGAGCCCGCCGATGGCGGGATCGTGCCCCCAGAACGTACAGAAGATTTCGACGACGCGGTCGAGCGCGGCGCGCGGATCTGCCATCGCCATCACCTCGGCCAGTTCGAACAGTCCGCCCTGACGCGCGATGTCGTCGAACACGGCCTCCAGCAATCCGCGCCGCGACCCGAACTGGTTGTAGACGGTCAGCCGCGTGACGCCGGCCGCCTTCGCGACGACGTCGAGGGAGAAGTTCGCAATGCTCGCGTCCTTGCGCAATAGCCGCGCGCCGGCCGCGATGATGCGCTCGCGCGTCTCCGCCGCCGCGGAAGCCCGCGCGGAGCTCACGTAATTGCGCTTCGGCATCGCCTTGCCATTCTGTTGACGTATTGACTATACATGATGTATATCTAATTTAGAAGCCGGTTCGGAGCTTGCCATGCAGACTGCCCTCGTGATCGCCCTGTCGCTTCATGTGTTGTCGTCCGTGTTCTGGGCGGGATCAAGCTTTGCGCTGGCCCGTATCGGCGGTGTCGGCGCTGAGCAACTGGTCTTTCCACAACTCGGCGCGGCGACGATAGCCATCCTGACCGGCGGCTATCTCGGGCATCTCGTTCATTCCGGCAGTTTCGGCACGACCGAGCAGGTCCTCGCGGTCGGTGCGGCCTGCGCACTGATCGCGGCCGGTGTTCAGGCGGTCATCGGTCCCCGTGCGCTCATGGCCTTGCGTCGTGGCGCCGGCAAGCCGGAGGACCTCCGTTCACGTATCGCCGCCGCCCAACGCGTGGCGGCGGGCCTGCTGGGCATCGCCGCGCTCTGCATGGGCGCTGCGCGCTACATTTGAATGCGGTTCAGGGTGGAGCGTTGAGAGTTTCCTGTTCCTGATTTCAGACCATAGCGCGGCTTCCAGCCGCTTTTGAAGGAAAAGCAATGTCCAAGATGATTCTGGTCAACCTGCCTGTACGCGACCTCGCCGCATCGACGGCGTTCTACGTGGCGCTAGGCGGCGCAGTAAATCCCCAGTTCTCCGGTGCGAATTCGACCTCGCTCATGTTTACGGACGCGATCGGGGTGATGCTGCTGACCCACGACAGCTACCGCGAATTCACCCAACGCGAGATCGGCGACGCGCGGCGCGACAGCCAGGCTATGTTCGCTCTGACGGTCGACGACCGCGATGCCGTCGATGCAACGCTGGCTCGCGCGGTGGCTGCGGGCGGTCGCGCCGATCCCAATCCGGCGCAGGATCTCGGCTTCATGTACAACCGACACATTGAAGACCCAGATGGCTATGTTTGGGAAATGGTATGGATGAACCCGTCAGCGAACGCTTGATCGCAGACGATCAGACAGTAAGCGCGACCAAGGTCAGGCTCGGCTCGACATGTGCAACTTGAGGGGTTCCGAGCCTAGCTCGCCTGCTTCCGCGACGCCACGAACACGCCCGAGAGCACCAGCGCGAAGCCGATGAAGTGGAACGCCTGCGGGTGTTCGCCTAGAAACGCCATCGCCATGATCGAGCCGAACACCGGCACGACGTGGAAGAACGGCGCGGCGCGGTTGGCGCCGATCAGGCGGACGCCACGGTTGAAGCAGAGATAGGCCAGCGTCGAGGGGAACACCGCGACATAGAACAGGGTCAGGAGGTTCGGCCCGTCGAGCTTCATCACGGGACGCGCGGACAGCTCCCAGATCTCCAGCGGAATGAGACAGGCAGCACCGCAGCCGAAGGTGAAGGCGAGGAACGACAGGCCGTGCATCGGCGGCCGCTTCAAGGTCAGCACCGAATAGAGCGCGAAGAAGATCAGCGCGACGAGGAAGATGAGATCGCCCTTGTTGAAATCGATGTTCGACAGCGTGGTGAAATCGCCATGCAGCAAAATCGTGAGCACGCCGCACATCGACAGCAGCACGCCAAAAGCCTGCGCCGCGGTGAGCCGGACGCCGAGGATGGCGAGCGACCACAACGCCACGACCAGCGGCGCGGCCGACTGGAGCAGCAGCGTGTTGAGCGCCTGCGTATGCTCCAGCGCCCAATATTGCAGCGTGTTGAAGGCGCCGATGCCGGTGATCGAGAGCGTGACCATCAGGCCGAGCTTGCCGCGGATTGCC
This sequence comes from Bradyrhizobium nivariense, assembly GCF_029846715.1. Lineage (GTDB taxonomy): Bacteria > Pseudomonadota > Alphaproteobacteria > Rhizobiales > Xanthobacteraceae > Bradyrhizobium. Next base: position 36,514 of record NZ_JARVWW010000015.1, on the reverse strand, counting down.
GGCCAGTCCTGCGCAAGATGTTTCCAGGCGAACGGCAGCACCAGCAGAAAAGCGAAGAACCAGCGCAGGAACGACAGCGTGACCGGCGGGATATGGCCGGCGGCGAGCCGCCCGACGATGGCATTGCCCGCCCAGCACAACGCGGTGATGCTGAGCAGCAGGTAAGGCTGGTTGGCGATCCAGTTGTGACCGGATGTTTCCGCGCTCGTGGTCTGGCCGGTGGCGGACATTGTGATTGTTATGGCCCCGCGTCATGCGCCAAGCCTCCGGGCCCGGGGGTGTCCGGGCCGGCTCGTAGCCCGGCTCCCCTCAAAGACACGGAAATCGAGGTTGCATCAACGGGGGACGGATGCATCGCGACCATGCAGCGGCAGATGTAGTGTCCTACGCTTTGGTCGAAGCTATCGCGCCGCCTCGGAGTATTTCTGGATTTTCAGGGGATATCAAAGGCTTGGAGTGCGATCCAGGCCCCGAAAAAAGCCCGGTTCTTGCTTGCCTAGAGAGGCTGCTTCCTTTATCCGGTTGGGCTGCCTCGCGTGCGAACGGCCTCTGGCCGGGAAGCGGGCTGGGCGCAGGCATGATCCCGGAAAAGTGGGTACCGGTTTTCCGTTTGGATCATACCGCTTACAGAGAAATCTTCGAAGGATTACCCGCGAATGGCCAATGTTGTCGTCGTCGGCGCCCAGTGGGGCGACGAAGGAAAGGGCAAGATCGTCGACTGGTTGTCGGAGCAGGCCGATATCGTCGTCCGTTTCCAGGGCGGCCATAACGCCGGCCACACGCTGGTGATCAATGGCGAGACCTACAAGCTCGCGCTGCTGCCCTCTGGCGTGCTGCGCCCGTCGAAACTGGCGGTGATCGGCAACGGTGTTGTGTTCGATCCGCAGGCTTTCCTCGACGAGGTTGCCAAGCTGCGCGGGCAGGGCGTGACGGTCGGCCCGGAGAATCTGCGCGTCGCGGAGAACGTCACACTGATCCTGCCGTTGCATCGCGAGCTCGACGCCTTGCGCGAGTCCTCCAACGCCGCGACCGCGATCGGCACCACGCGCCGCGGCATCGGCCCGGCCTATGAGGACAAGGTCGGCCGTCGTGCCATCCGTCTGATGGACCTCGCCGATCTCGACACCCTGCCGCACAAGATCGACCGGCTCCTCGCTCACCACAATGCATTACGCCGCGGCCTCAATCTGCCGGAGTTCGACGACAAGGAGATCCTGGCAGAGCTGAGCGCGTTCGCGCCGCAGCTGCTGCCCTATGCCGAGACGGTATGGCGGCTGCTCGACATCGAGCGGCGCGCGGGCAAACGGATCCTGTTCGAGGGTGCACAGGGCGCGCTGCTCGACGTTGACCACGGCACCTATCCCTATGTGACGTCGTCCAACACGGTGGCGGCGCAGGCGGCGACCGGCACCGGCATGGGTCCGGGCGCGGTCGGCTATGTGCTTGGCATCTGCAAGGCCTATACGACGCGCGTCGGCCAAGGCCCGTTCCCGACCGAACTCAACAACGAGATCGGCGAGGAGATTGGCCGGCGCGGCAAGGAATTCGGCGTCAACACCGGCCGCAAGCGCCGCTGCGGCTGGTTCGATGCCGTCTTGGTGCGGCAGACCGTCCGCACCTGCGGCATCACCGGTCTGGCCCTGACCAAGCTCGACATCCTCGACGGCTTCGACACGATCGACGTCTGCACCGGTTACATGCTGGACGGCAAGGAAATCGACCATCTGCCGGCGGGCGAGGGCGCCCAGGCCCGGGTCGAGCCGATCTACGAGACCATCGAGGGCTGGAAGGAGCCGACCGCAAACGCCCGTTCCTGGGCCGACCTGCCGGCCCAGGCCATCAAATATGTCCGCCGGATCGAGGAATTGGTGGGGTGCCCGGTCGCGCTGCTTTCCACCAGCCCTGAACGCGAGGATACTATCCTGGTGCAAAATCCGTTTGAGGCTTAACGATATCTTACCGGGACGTGCGCATAGTTGAGTTGAAATGGCTGATTACTATCCGCTGATTGCCCGCGCTATTGCCGCCCTGGACCCCAATGCTCCCGGCGAGAGCCGTCGCGCGCTCTACGAGCGGGCGCGCACGGCGCTGATCGCGCAGCTCCGCAGCGTGCAGCCGCCGCTCTCCGAATCCGAGATCACCCGCGAACGGCTGTCGCTGGAAGAGGCCGTCCGCAAGGTCGAATCCGAGGCCGCCCAGCGTGCTCGCGAGGCCTCGCGCCCCGGTGGCGGCGCCCGCAGCAGCGGCAGTGGCGATGCCTTCCGCCGCGCCAGCACCCGCGCCACCGAGGGCAACTCGCCCGCCCCCCAGACCGCTGCCCCCCCGCGCGCCCGACCGGCGCCGCCGCCGCCGCGCGCCGACCGGCCGTCCTTCAACGTCGATGACCAGGGCGACGCCCCGCGTGCGCCGCGGGCTCCGCGTTTCGACGCGCCGCGCCAGCCGGGTCCGTCGGCACCGCCGCCGATGCCGGAGCCGCCTCCGCCGGCCGGACGTGATCGCGCCAGTGGACGCCGTCCGCCCGACCTCGGGCCTCCGCAGCCGCCGGCACCGGGCGTGCGCGGCTTCCGCGACATCACGGCCGACGCCAATGATCTCGGCGGCGCCGCCGCGCAGGCCAACCGCGCCGCGCGCCGCACCTACGCCAACGTGCCCTCGCCCTCGCCCGAATTCGACCGGCTCGAGCCGAGCCTGGAGAATCGCGCCGCAGGGGCGGACGCGCCCTATTCCTACGACGAATCGATCGAGGAAGCCGAGCGCTATGCGCCGCAGCAGCCGTCGTCGTCGCGTCCGCACATCCCCGTTCTCGACCGCGATACCAAGAAGAAGCGCGCCCGCACCGGCTCCGTGTTTCCGTTCAAGAGCGCGATCGCCGTCGGCATCGTGCTGATCCTGGTCGGTGCCGGCATCCTCTGGGGCAAACAGCTGGTCCAGACCGCGAGCGGCCTGTTCAAGTCCTCGCCGACGCAGGTGGTGGAGGCGCCGAAGGATTCGTCTCAGCCGCAGAGCAAGCCGAAGATTCCGGATCGCGTCGGCCAGCCTTCGGCCAGCGACCAGCCGGTCGCGCCGGTGGCGCAGAAGGTCGTGCTCTATGACGAGGATCCGTCCGATCCGAAGGGCAAGCAATATGTCGGCTCGGTGGTGTGGCGGCTCGAGCCGATCAAGGCGTCGGGCAACCAGAAGGCCGACGTCGCCGTGCGCGCCGACATCGAGATCCCCGAGCGCAAGTTCAAGATGACGATGTCGTTCCGCCGCAACACCGACTCCTCGCTGCCGGCGAGCCACACCGCGGAATTGACCTTCATCCTGCCGCAGGATTTCCCGGGCGGCAGCGTCTCCAACGTGCCCGGCATTTTGATGAAGTCGAACGAGCAGGCCCGTGGCACGCCGCTCGCAGGTCTCGCGGTCAAGGTCACCGACGGCTTCTTCCTGGTCGGCCTCTCCAACGTCGACGCCGACCGCAGCCGCAACGTCCAGCTCCTGAAGGAGCGCTCCTGGTTCGACGTGCCCCTGGTCTACGCCAACCAGCGCCGCGCCATCATCGCCATCGAAAAGGGCGCTCCCGGCGAGCGCGCTTTCAACGACGCGTTTGCACAGTGGGGCGACTAAAGCATGATCCGGAAAAGTGCGATGCGGTTTTCCGAAAAGATCATGCTCAAACAACAACATAAAGCGCGATGATGATTCATCCTCATCTCATCGCGCTTTAGGGCGTTTTCGGGCGAAGTGGATGCCGGTTCGCGTGAAGAAAACGCGTCAAAACAGGAATCTCGAGCTTCGGTTCTGATTCAATCAGAACCGATAATGCTCCAGGGTCGTGCCTGACTGTTGGTTCACCTCTCCCTTCCGGAGAGGTGAACCAAGTTTTCAACGATCCAACCGAAATTGAATCGGCGCCTATTGCGCAGTGGCTTCCCGCTTGCGCGATGCTGCTGCGTGCTCGCGGTCCATCACGGCGCGACAGCCTGGGCTGACCTGCGCCTTTTTCTGGACCATGCAGGCCCTGATCCTGGGAATGTCGGGGATTTCACTCGAGCACAGCCGCATCGCATCGCCCGAGCACATCTGTTGCGCTTCGGACGAGAAGGCGAGGCCGGGCGATGTCTGGAATGCGATGGCTGTGGTTGCGACGGCGAAGAGAGTTGCGATTGTCTGGTAGCGTGTCATGCAGATGCGTCCCCGAGTTCCGTGGGCTTGAGCCACTTGGTTTTGGGGCGCTGCACGTGGCTTGATCTGCCGCATGTCACAGCCTTCACGCCGGGACCTCAATCCCGCATGTGGTCGCTCGATCTCTCGTGATGTTCGAATCGAAAAGTGCTGCGCCGCCCGAGCCAAGTATGCGCCATTGTTACGCGGCCGCAATGGCAAGCAAAAAGGAATTCGCAATTGTTGCGCGCACGTCACGCACAATGCGGGCGCGTGCGATCAGATCAACCGATCGGAGGATACGCTCGCTTGTTCCGCGTCGCTCGCGCCAAGCGCTGCGGCGTGTTCCTCGACCGCCGTAACGCCCTTGGCCGTGAGCTCGAACAGATCGCCGTCCTTCATCACGTAACCCTCGGCGATCAATTGTCCCACCTTGCCTTGCCGATCATCGGCGAAGGCGACCGATTGGCTGATGTCCCGCAGGATCGAGAGCTGTTCGTCGCGCAACATGGCTTCACTCTCCGTTCGCCCGGGATGGTTCCGGTCCTCACATGCCGTGGCTCTGAAAGACCTTGCTGCAAGAGCGCGACAGCTTGGCCCGGTTGGCTTGCAGGCAAGCCTGCACCGCACTGTCATTGCCGAGGTCCTTGCGGCACAGCCGCTGGGCATCGCGCGAACAGGCCTGCTGCTCCTGCGAGGTGCCGCCATGACCTTGCGCGCGAGCAGGCAGGCTCGACAGACTGCTCAGGACCGTCAGCGTGATCGTCGCCAGAAAGAACAGTTTGCGGGACATCGGCGGCTCCAAAATCTGACGGGTGAGTTTCAAGTCCTGTCTGAACTCGTCGCTGTGCCGCTTGTTCCCCCAGGCAGTGCCCGCACCCCGCTATTCAAGGTTCCCGCGGCGCTGCTATAACGGGGCGAAGGATGAGGGTGCCTGATGAAACGCTATTTCGTGTTTGCGCTGGTTGGCCCGTTCGTGGGCGGGTTCCTGCTGCTGCTGACGACGACCTATCAGTCCGGCTATTGGACCCAGACCAATCTCGGCGAGGTCGGCAAGCTGTTCGCAGTGTTTTTCAAATCCCTGCAATACAGTTATCTGTTTGGCTTCCTGCCCTCGCTGATGATCGGCGCGGTCGACGACATCCTGGTCCACATCCGCCGGATCGGCCCGGTGCTGCGGATGCTGTTGGTCGGCGTGTTCGCCTTCGTCCTGGCCTCGCTGACCTACAGCTCGCGCGGGCCGGATTCGGGCGCGGTGCAGTTCATCTTGTACGGCCTCGTCGGGTTCGTGCCGGCGGTGATGTCATCCTGGCTCGTGCATAGATATGTCGCGGAGCCGCAGCCGGCGGCGGCACCGAGCTGAGGGCGCGACCTTCGATCGCGCCGCAGCAACCTCCGCCGCGCTGGCGCGTTCTCCAGAGGCCATGACGATGTCCGATGACGATATTCTTGCTCCGCGTCGATCCCGTTCGGGAAACCGTTCGGGCGCGGCCTCTTCGGGCACCGAGGGGCGTGGGCCGATCATCGACCAGGACGGTCACGAGATCCGGCCCGAAACGCTGGAGCAGGGCTTTCGCGAGTTTCGTTTCGAATTCGGTCAAGGCAACCCGTTCGGCAATCTGACGCGCGAGCAGCGGATCGCGCGGCTCGAGGCGATCGCAAAGCTGCTCGACGTTGCCTTCGTCCTGCCCGGCACCAATATCCGCTACGGCATCGACGGGCTGATCGGACTGATCCCCGTCGTCGGCGACATCATCACCACCGCGATCTCGCTGTGGCTGGTGCGCGAGGCGAGGGCACTCGGGGCGCCCTGGTACATTACCGCGCGTATGCTCGGTAATGTCGCGGTCGACGGCGTCGTCGGCATGGTCCCGTTCGCGGGCGACGCCTTCGACGTCATGTTCCGTGCCAATATGCGCAACGTGCGCCTGCTCCGCCGCTGGCTCGACAAGCAGCCGCGCATCTGACACCCCCAAAACGCAAAAAGCACGACGGCCTTTTCGGCCATCGCGCCTTCAGCGCACATCGCGTTGCTTTACGAAATTATGCCGCGTCGGCGGCGTCGGTGCTGGTCTCCACCGGCTTGCGGTGACGGGGCAGCGGGAAGGCTTCGCTCTCGTAGAGCGAGCGGATGCCGTTCTGGTCGAAGCGCGCTTCCTCGACTTGGAGATAGGCGCCATTCAGCGAATCCGTCGGCAACTGCTCCATCGCGAACTGGACGGCTTCGGCCGCGGTGCCGAACCGCCGATAGGTGAAGCCCGCGCGCTTCTTCTTGCGGATCGCGGCGGGGAAGAGTTCGGCGGAAGTGTTGAAGTTGAACGGACGCAGTGGACGCATGGTCAAAGACCTCGTGATCTCTCTGGGGCTTTAAGCGCGTGGGGTTTGGGCGGGCAGAGGCCACGATCGGGTGGGCCCGCCGCACATGTCATTTTCGTCCTCTAATATAGTCGGTTTTGACAAAATTGCGACCCCCGCGATGCGAGATGATGAATCCGCGCATGGCAGCTCCGCAACTGAGAAAATCGTAATAATATCAGTAGCTTGAATGGTTTACAGTTTGCCAAGGAGCAGCAGCACGAGCAGCACCACGAGAACGAGGCCGCCGATCCCCATGCCGGAATGACCCATTCCGTAGCCGTAGCCACCGACGCGGCCCCACAGGCCGCCGACGAGATAAATGATCACCAGGATGATCAGGATGGTCCCAAGCGTCATGGCATCCTCCCTGGCGGCCGCCGCAACGCCATGGTCAGCCGCACCGCCAAGGAAGAAAAGCACATCGCGCCGCCCGGTTCCATGGTGGAACCCGGCGGCGCGCGAGGTTTATTTGGGGTCGAGCTTCAGCGCTGCGGAATTGATGCAGTAGCGCAAGCCCGTCGGCCCCGGGCCGTCGGGGAAGACATGGCCGAGATGGCCGCTGCACTTGGCGCACAGCACCTCGGTGCGGATCATGCCGTGGCTGACATCCCGCTCCTCGTCGATGTGGCCCTCGACGGCGGGCTGGGTGAAGCTCGGCCAGCCGCAGCCGGAATCGAACTTGGCGTCGGACTCGAACAGCTCGTTGCCGCAGCCGGCGCAGCGATAGGTGCCGGCGCGCTGGTCGTGTTCATATTCGCCGGAGAAGGGACGCTCGGTCGCCTTCTCGCGCAGCACCGCGTATTGCATCGGCGACAACTCGCTGCGCCATTGCTCTTCGCTCTTGATGACCTTGTCGTCCGTGGTTTTCGTCCTGGCGTCGGGCATGGGTCTCCCGTTTGTTTCGGTGATCTCGCGATCAGTTGGTAGCCTTGCTGGCACTCACCAGCGTCGGCTTCTCGATGTAATTATCCGCGAACAGCTTTTTCAGGTTCTCGACCTTCGGAAGATCGTTGTAGGCGATATAGGGCTGGTTCGGGTGCAGCGTCAGATAGTCCTGGTGATAGGCCTCCGCCGGATAGAACGCCTCCAGCGCGCCGACCTTGGTCGCGATCGGCTTGCTGAAGACCTTGGCGCCGTTGAGCTGGGCGATATAGGCCTCGGCCACCTTCTTCTGCTCGTCGGAGGTGGTGAAGATCGCCGAGCGATATTGCGTGCCGGTGTCGGGGCCCTGCCGGTTGAGCTGGGTCGGGTCGTGCGCCACCGAGAAGTAGATCTGGAGGATCTTGCCATAGGAGATCTTCTTCGGGTCGTATTTGATCTCGACCGACTCGGCGTGGCCGGTCCGGCCGCTCGAGACAGTCTGGTAGTCGGCGGTCGCCTTGGTGCCGCCGGCATAGCCGGAGACCGCGTTGACGACGCCCGCGGTGTGCTGGAACACGCCCTGCACGCCCCAGAAGCAGCCGCCGGCGATCACGGCGGTCTGGATCCCGCTTGCGGGCGCCGCATCCACGGCGGGAGCGGGGATCACGACCGCATCCTCTGCGGCCCGGGTCGGCGCGGCAAAAGCCAGCGTCAGGGCGGTGGTTGCGGCGAGCAGGGACAGGACGGCAGGTCGGCGCATGGCGATCCTCTTTCGAAAGGTCTGACAGTCTAGGGCGGTTGGAGCCGGGCGAACAGCCTGCCCGGCATTTTCGGACATTCGAGATACGGGCCGGCCGGGCGATTGTTACGGCCGGACGGACACGAGTCTGTGAAAAACGCCGCTTGGGACAGCCCGGCTTGGCGAGGACCGGAACTCCGCGCTAGATGAACCGGCGCGATCGGTGATCGACTTAAAGAATGGTGGCTGGAGCTGACCTGACAACATGCTGCGCGTCGCATCCCTGACCCTCATCGTCGTTCTCGCCGTCTTCGCCGCCTGCTGCTCGATTGCGGTGGCCGATCCGCAACTCGGCGACGACCTCGCCATTTGCCGCGACCGCCAGGCGGATGCGCAGGCCAGGGCGCAGGCCTGCGACAATCTGCTCAACGCCGACCGGCTCACCGGCAAGGACAAGGCGACCGCGCTTTCCGTGCGCGGCAACACGCTGATCAACAAGCGCGACTACGTCCACGCGATCGAGACCTTGTCGATGGCCGTCGACCTCGATCCCGACAACGTCGTCACGCTCAACCTGCGCGGCCTCGCCTACGAGCGGACGGGCCAGGACGACCGTGCGATGGCGGACTACAACCTCGCGCTCCAGAAGCGCCCGACCTACGGTGTGCCCTACAACAATCGCGGCATCATCCAGTTGCGCCGGGGTGCGCTGCAAAGCGCGCTCGACGATTTCAACCTGTCGATCAAATACGCGCCCAGGTTCTTGCTCGGCTACACCAACCGCGCCCGCGTGCGCACGCTGATAAAGGATTTTGACGGCGCGGTTGCCGATTTCGAGGAAGCTGGGAAGATCGATCCGAACGCACCGCAGATCGCCGGCAACCGCTGCATCACTTACGGCATGATGGGCAAGTACGATCAGGCCTTCGCCGACTGCGACGGCCTGATCGAGAAGCAGCCGAAAAACGTGTTCGCGATCAACAATCGCGCCGACGTCAACATGACGAAGGGCGACCTCGACGCCGCGCTGAAGGACTACAATACGGCCATCCAGATCAACCCGAACAATGTGCGCGCCCATTCCGGTCGCGGCCAGATCTACGAGCGCAGGAAAGACCTTGCCCAGGCCCGTGCCGACTATCGTGCGGCGGCCTATTCGCTGACGAAGTTCGACGAGCTCGACGTCGCGCGCGCCCGCGCCATCGCGCAGGAGCGGCTCGCCGCGCTGACACCGCAGGCGCCGGCCGGATCCACGGGGCGACGTGTGGCGCTTGTGATCGGCAACGGCGCCTACAAGAACGTCCACGCCTTGCCCAATCCGCCCCGCGACTCGAAAATGATCGCAGGCGTGCTGCGCGATGTCGGCTTCCAGACCGTGATATCCGTCAGCGATCTGACCCGCGACAAGTTCTTCGAGGCGTTGCAGACGTTTGCTGCCGAGGCAGAGAAGTCGGATTGGGCGGTGGTCTATTACGCCGGCCACGGTTTCGAGATCGGCGGCGTCAACTATCTCGTTCCCGTCGACGCCAAGCTCGCCGCGGACAGGGACGCCGAGACACAGGCGGTTGCGCTGGAGCAGGTAATTGCCGCCGTCGGCGCCGCGCGAAAGGTGCGTTTGGTCATGCTGGATGCCTGCCGCGACAATCCGTTCGCGCCGACCATGCAGCGCACGCTGTCGCTCAAGCTTGTCGACAAGGGCTTTTCCAACATCGAGCCCGGCGCCGGCTTCATGGTGGTCTACGCTGCCAAGCACGGCGAGACCGCGATGGATGGCGACGGCGGCGCCGACAGCCCGTTCGCCACCGCGCTCGCCCGCGAAATCAAGATGCCGCGCGTCGAGATCCGGAAGCTGTTCGACATCGTCCGCGACGACGTCTGGGTCGTAACCAAGCACGAGCAGCAGCCGTTTTCGTACGGCTCCCCGCCGGGGCGCGAGGATTTTTATTTCGTCGCAGGGAAGTAAGAGATCGCAGGGTGGTTAGCGAAGCGCAACCCACCCTACAGCAGCGTCACACCACAATGCTCAGCCGTTTCGCCGCCCGCGTGATCCCGGTGTAGAGCCACCTCGCGCGGCTCTCCTGAAACGCAAAACTCTCGTCGAACAGCACGACGTCGTCCCATTGCGAGCCCTGCGACTTGTGCACGGTCAGCACGTAGCCGTAGTCGAACTCGTCATAGGGCTTGCGCTGCTCCCAGGCGATCGCCTCGACGCCGCCCTCGAAGCAATCGGCCCGCACCGAAACCTTCGTCACCTTGTGGCCAAGATCCTCGTCCGGCGACAGCCGCATGCTGAGAATGCGCGACTTCGAGCGCGAGGTGTTGCGCGACTTCACGCGCCACAGCCCGCCGTTGAACAGGCCCTTCTTGCGGTTGTTGCGCAGGCAGACCAGCTTGTCGCCGGCGACGGGGAAAGTGTCCTCGATGTTCTGGCGCTGACGCACCCGCATATTGTACGCGCGCCGCGTGTTGTTGCGGCCGACCAGGACCTGGTCGGCGGCCATGACGCGATCAGGGTCGAGCTCCTTGCGCGACACCACCTCGCTCTCGCCGTAGCGGCCGATGTCGAGCTCGCGCCCCTCGCGGACGTCCATCGACATCCGGACGATCGGATCGTCCTGGGCCTGGCGATGCACCTCGGTCAGCATCGCGTCGGGCTCGGTATTGGTGAAGAAGCCGCCGCCCTGGATCGGGGGCAACTGGGCGGGATCGCCGAGCACCAGCAGCGGGCAGTCGAACGACATCAGGTCGCGGCCCAATTCGGCATCGACCATCGAGCATTCGTCGATCACGATCAGCTTGGCTTTGGAGGCCGGGGCGTCGTCCCACAGCTCGAAGCTGGGCTGCTCCTCGCCGGATTCGCGGGTGCGGTAGATCAGCGAATGGATGGTGGAGGCGTCGTCGCACCCCTTGTTGCGCATGACCAGCGCCGCCTTGCCGGTGAAGGCGGCAAACTTCACCTCGCCGTCGACGCCGTCGGCGATGTGCCGCGCCAGCGTGGTCTTGCCGGTGCCGGCAAAGCCGAACAGGCGGAACACCGGCGGCGTGCCGTTGCGGCCGGGTTTGGCCTTGAGCCAGTCACCAACGGCTTTGAGCGCGGCGTCCTGATGCGGGGTGAATGTCGCCATGTCTGTCTTGAGGAGGGCGAAACGGAGCGATTCGCCACCCCCAAAACTAACCATTCGCACCGCCGGTTCAAGCGCAGGGCAATTGCATTTCAAGGTCGTTCTCCGCGGCCCATCCTTCGAGACGCCCGCCTTTTGGCGGGCCCTCAGGATGAGGCGGAGTGTGCGGCGGCAATTTCGACGGGCAAAGATGCCGCTGAGCCTCATCCTGAGGAGACCGCAAAGCGGTCGTCTCGAAGGACGAGGCGCTCGCTCAGGCGCCGCCCCTACTGCCAGCCGGGAACGCCGCGCATGTCGGGCAGATGGTGGGCGATGCCCTTGTGGCAGTCGATGCAGGTTTTTTCCTTCGTGAACAGGAAGCGCTGGTGCGCGACCGAGGCCCGCGGCGACTGCTTCGTGATGTCCATGGAATCGGCGCTGTGGCAGTTGCGGCATTCCAGCGAATCGTTGGCCTTGAAGCGCGCCCATTCATGCGCCGCCAGCTCGAGCCGGTGATCCCTAAATTTCTCGCGGGTGTCGATCATACCGAAAATCTTGCCCCAGACCTCCTTGGAGGCCTGCATCTTGCGCGCGATCTTGTCGGTCCAGTTGTGCGGAACGTGGCAGTCCGGACAGGTCGCGCGTACGCCGGAGCGATTGGTGAAGTGGATGGTCGACTTCAGCTCGGCGAAGACGTTGTCCTTCATCTCGTGGCAGCCGGTGCAGAATCTTTCGGTGTTGGTCAATTCCAGCGCGGTGTTGAAGCCGCCCCAGAAGATCACGCCGGCCATGAAGCCCGCCAGCACCAGCACGCCGAGCCCGAACACCGAGCTCGGCCGGATCAGCACCTGCCAGAGTTCGAGCGCAAGCTTGGCCTTCAGTAGGCCGGCCGACGCGTTGATCTGGATCAATCCGTGAATTTGCGACGATCGCTGCGGCCGTAGCCACAAGTTTGGGTTGTACCCGTGCGGGGCCGGTGCGAAACTTGGCGCTCGAACGGGGGAATGCAGATAGTGAACGGGATGGGGTTCGCGGCCATTGATCTCGGGTTTCGCGGCGCGGCGAGCGGCATGTTCCTGCTGATCGCTGTCGTGGTGCTGCAGCGTCGTGCCATCAATCAGAACGTTTTGCTGGGCATCGCCATGTGCGCCAGCGGCGCGTTCTATGCGATCGTGACCGCGCCGTTCTTTCCCAAGTCCTCATGGTGGTGGACGTTGCCGATCATGTCCTCGCTGCCCGCCGTCTTCTGGTTGTGGGCGCGCGCGGCGTTCGACGACGATTTCGTGCTCAGGCGATGGCATGGCGCCTTGTGGCTGACCATCGTGGCCGTCGGATTTGCGGTGTCGCTTGGCTGGACGAGGTGGCCCGCCTTGGCCCGGGACGGTGGTAGAGCCCTCTCGTTGGTGGCGCTGGTGCTGGCGCTCGCGGCTGCGGTCCAGACGGTCAAGACCTGGCGTGTCGATCTGGTGATCCGGCGGCGCCGGTTGCGGCTGGCGATACTCGCCATCAATGTCGTGTCCATCGGGCTCGTCGCCGGCGCGGGCTTCGCCGAAATGCCCGTCGCCGCGCCCGGTGGAACCGGCAGTCTTTCGACCGCTCTGAGCCTGTTCGCAGCGGCGATGCTCGCCGGCTTGGGTGTCTTCGGCGCCCAGGCGACTGTGGCCGTCAGCGACGCCACGGCAGCGATCGCCTACGGCGACGCGCGTGGCCAAGCTCCCGGGGTCGCCGGCCGTACCACCGCGGGGCGGGGCGCTGTCGACCCCGTCTTGCTGCGGCGCCTCGACCATCTGATGACCGTGGAGCGAACCTACCGGCAGGAAGGTCTTGCGATCGGAGTGCTCGCGGCACGGCTCGACGTTCCCGAACATCGGCTGCGCCAGGCGATCAACGAAGGGCTGGGTTATCGCAACTTCAATGCGTTCCTCAATCGCTATCGCATTGAGGATGCCAAGCTGGCGCTGTCCGATGTGACGCAACAGGAGGTCCCGGTGCTGACCATCGCCATGGATGCAGGCTTCCAGTCGATCGGGCCCTTTAATCGGGCCTTCAAGGCCGAAACCAGCATGACCCCGACCGAATTCCGGCGCGAAGCGCTGAGCCGGCCGGAAACTGACTGCGATCCCGAGATCAACCAGCCGCGCCGAGAAATCGGCTAGCCGATTTTTGGATCGGGCGAGAGGGCGGCGCTCCGATTGGGCAGACTGTCCCGCGATAAACCCCTCGCCAGTCAGCAAGAGCCCATCCATGTCCCATTCGACCATCGCCGCACCCGCATCGGAACGCTTGCACGCCCTCGACGCGCTCAGGGGTAGCGCCCTGCTGCTCGGGATCGTCCTGCACGCGACATTGTCATTTCTGCCCGGCTCGGCCCAGTTCTGGCTCGTCACGGACAGCCATCCAAGCCTGCTCCTCGGCCTGCTCTCCTTCACCATCCACGTCTTCAGGATGACGACCTTCTTCCTGATGGCCGGCTTCTTTGCCCGCATGAGCTTTCATCGCCGGAGCACCTGGGACTTCGTCAGGGACAGGCTGCAGAGGATCGGACTGCCGCTCGCGATCGGCTGGCCGATCATCTTCACGCCCATAAGCCTGATCGTGATCTGGGCATCTTATTTGCCGAATGGCGGTTCGATCCACGGCGTGCGCAATTGGCCGCCGGCGTTGCCGAATTTCCCCCTGACCCACCTCTGGTTTCTCTATGTGCTGCTGGAGCTCTACGTCGCCATGCTGCTGCTGCGCGGCGCCATCGTCTGGCTCGATGCGTCCGGCACACTGCGAATGGTGCTTGACCGTGTCTTCGCGCGGATCATGCGAAACCCGCTGGCGCCGCTGGTTCTGGCGATCCCGATCGGCATCGCTTTCAGCCTCGACCAGCGATGGATCAACGTGATGGGCGTGAGGACGCCGGATCATTCCCTCGTCACCAATGCGCAGGCCTGGATCGGTTTCGGCACCGCCTTCGGCGTCGGCTGGCTGTTGCATCGGCAGGTCGATCTGCTGCGGCTTCTCGAGCGACGCTGGCTTCCTCATCTTGTGCTCGCGCTTGGCCTGATCCTGATCGGCTTCGTCCTCTCAGGTGTGATCCTGTCGGCGCCGGGTGCGCCGAAACTACCCCTCAGCGCCACCACGCTCCGGCTGGTCTCCGTCATCCTGTATGCACCGGCGATATGGATCTCGACCTTCGCGGTCATCGGCCTCGCGCTCCGGTTCATGTCCGGCTTCAGCCCGACGCGACGCTACCTCGCCGATGCGTCGTATTGGCTCTATCTGATCCATATGCCGATCGTGATGGCGCTGCAGGTCGCGCTGTCGCAGCTCGATTGGCCCGGGCTGATCAAGTTCGCGATCATTCTCGTCGTCGCGATTCCCCCGATGCTGGCGAGCTATCATCTGCTGGTGCGCTTCACCTTCATCGGCGTGGTGCTGAATGGCCGTCGCGCCACAAGGCGTCTTCTCCCGCAAGGCGGAATTGCGACTGCGTAGACATCGCGGCCTCACCCACTAAGATGAGCGCAAGAAAAAAATGCGGGAGAGGCGTCATGAAGTTCGGCATCTTCTATGAGCTGCAACTGCCGCGACCCTGGGCCGCCGGCGACGAGCTCCGCCTCTACCAGAACGCGCTCTCGCAGATGGAACTTGCCGACAAGCTCGGCTACGACCATGCCTGGGTGGTCGAGCATCACTTCCTCGAAGAATATTCGCATTCGCCCTCGCCGGAATCGTTCCTCGCCGCGGCGAGCCAGCGCACCAGGAACATCAGGCTCGGCCACGGCATCCTCCAGCTCACCACCAACCATCCGGCGCGTGTCGCCGAGCGCGTTGCGGTGCTCGACCTGCTCTCCAACGGCCGCTGCGAATTCGGCATGGGCGAGAGCGCGTCCATCACCGAGCTCACGCCGTTCGGTCGCGACATGGAGACGAAGAAGGAGGTGTTCGAGGAAGCCGTAGCTGCGATCTTCCCGATGTTCAGGGATGCGGGCTCCGAGCATCACGGCAAATACTTTGACATCCCGTTGCGCAATGTGGTGCCGAAGCCCGTGCAGAAGCCGCATCCGCCGCTGTGGATGGCCTGCTCGCAACTGCCGACCATCGAGCGTGCCGGCCGCCACGGTTTTGGCGCGCTCGGCTTCCAGTTCGTCAGCGCCGACGCGGCGCATGCCTGGGTGCACGCCTATTACAACGCCATGACCAAGCGTCTCACCAAGCTCGCCGACTACGAGATCAACCCGAACATGGCGCTGGTGTCGTTCTTCATGTGCGCCAAGACGGATGAAGAGGCTCGCGCCCGCGCCGACGGCGCCACCTTCTTCCAGTTCGCGCTGCGCTTCTACGGCGCCTCGCAGAACCGCCAGCGTCCCGCGCCCTACACTGTCAACATGTGGGACGAGTACAACAAGTGGAAGCACGACAATCCGGAAGCGCAGGAGGCCGCGCTGCGTGGCGGCCTGATCGGCTCGCCCGAGACCATCCGCAGGAAGCTCAAGCGTTTCCAGAGCTCGCATATCGACCAGGTGATCCTGCTGAATCAAGCGGGCAAGAACAGCCACGAGCACATCTGCGAATCGCTCGAGCTGTTCGGCCGCGAGGTGATGCCGGAATTCCAGAACGACCCGGCCCAGGCGGCCTGGAAGAGGAGCGTGATGAGCGGCGAGATCAAGCTGGAAGAGATCGACACCGAGGCGTTTACGGATCGCTACGGCAAGCTCGCGATCAATGTCGCGCCCGCGAAGGCGGCGGCGGAATAAGCTGTTCGTTCAGTCATGCTGCTGACGCAATCTCTGTCTTAGTCGGTGACAACTTAAGACGCTGCGTGGGAACCGCCCTGGTTCGCACAACGGTTCCATAGCCAAAGGGGTTGGCTCGAATCCGCAAAGGACCGGCGCAAGCTTCATGAACGCTTCCGCGTTCGCTTGCCCTGTTCGCGGTGTTTGGAACCGGCGATCGAAAAAATCACAGGAGTTATGATGCCGTTCCGCTCGAGCGCCGCACTTTGCGGCGCCCTGATTGCGCTTGCCGTTTCTGTCACTGCTGCTCGAAGTGAAATGCGTGGAGTTCACTCAAACGCCGTCGTTGATGCCGCCTCCGGGAATGCAGTCGTTGGCGCTGCATCCATGTATAATCCGTTCAAGCCCGGCAAGGAGGAGGGCGGTCCGAGCACGGCGTCCGGCGAGCGTTACGATCCCTCTCTCTGGACGGCTGCCATCAAGACGAGTTTGCGTCGGAAATTTGGTGGGGTCCAATTTGGTGCGAGGCCGAGATATGCGCTCGTCGAGGCCGTCGGCAAGAAGGTCATCGTCAAGATAAATGATGTCGGACCACTCAGGCCTGGCCGCATCATTGACTTCAACGAGCGGACGATGCGCCATTTCGATCCGAGCCTGGAGCTCGGAGTCATCGAAGACGTAAAAGTCAGCCCGCTTTCAGGAGACAATTGGACACTAGGGCCGGTAGGCTGAACATCACGCTCCATAACTTGTACATGAGCCCCGGTTCTGCAGCGCACCGCCAACGAGGCGCTGCAGAGCCGCGTCGAGCCGGAGCCCGGAAGCGGCACATGCAGACGCCGGCGACTTCCGGAGCGCTGGGGTTGCTGCTATCCTTCCGCAAAACAACCTGTTGCGGAGGAAATGATGCGGTCTCGGGTGGTGCGCGCAAATCCCGCAGCCGGCGACATCACGCCCGCGGTGCTGGCCATCGGCCGGCCTGACTTTCCAAAGATCCTGATCGACACGCTGCGCCGGGAGGCCGGCGTCGGCCATTGCATGGTGTTCGCGCTCAACCGCACCGGCGCGGCAAGCTGCCTGCTCGATGTCGGCAACATCCCGAGCGGCGGCGATCTCGGCGCGGCCTATGCCGGACAGTTCCACGAGTCCGATCCCAATCGCGATGCAATGTTCGAGGGTGAGGGCAGCGTGCCGATCGTGCTGCCGGCGTTCGCGCCGCGCATGTATGGTGCGCGCTACCGGAAGATATTCTTTCAGGAGTCCGGCATCGTCGACAAATGCGCCACCGCGATCTGGACTGGCGACACCTGCTTCTATGTCAACTTCTATCGCATCACCGCCCAGGGCCGCTTTGCCGCCATCGAGCGTGCGCGGTTACAGGCCATCGCACCGGCGATCGGCGCCAGCGTCGCGCGCCATTTCCAGCAGGCTGCGACCGCCCCGCTCGACCAGAACCTCGCCGCGCTGTTCGCGACGCGCAAGCCGCTCGCCGAGCTCTCGCCGCGCGAGCAGGAGGTCTGCCGCCGCATCCTGCTCGGCTTCAGCTCCGAGGCGATCTCGCAGGCGCTCGGCATCAGCCTGCATTCGACCCTGACCTACCGCAAGCGCGCCTATGAGCGGCTCGGCATTTCCTCACAGAACGAATTGTTCGCAATCGTGCTGCGCCTGCTCGGCGGCCCGCGCGGCCTGAACTGAGGCTGTCCCAATCGCTGGGGACAGACGGCGCCTCCTGAAGCCGCTAGCCTTGGCGGCGACCAGCAAGGGAGCGAAGCTTGAGCACCGCACCGCGCATCGACATCGACCCGGCCTCATTCTGGGCCGACCCCTACCCGGTGCTCGCGACAATGCGGAAAGAGGCGCCGATCGCCTTCGTGCCGCAGCTCGGCTCGACGCTGCTGACGAGCCGCGACGACATCTCGATCTCCGAGAAGCAGATCGACGTGTTCTCCTCACACCAGCCGGCCGGACTGATGAACCGGCTGATGGGCCACAACATGATGCGAAAGGACGGCGAGGCGCATCAAATCGAGCGCCGTGCGATGTTTCCGACGGTGTCGCCGAAGACGGTGAAGGCGCACTGGACCGCGCTGTTCCAGGCCCATGCCGATCGCATCATCGATGCGATCGAGCCGGGCCGGATCGACCTCATGCGCGACTTCGCGTTGCCGTTCTCCGGCGAATGCCTGAAGTCGATTACCGGCCTCACCAATATCGGCTTTGGCGATATGGATGCCTGGTCGCAAGGCATGATCGAAGGCATCGCCAACTACACCGGCGACACCGCCGTCGAGGCGCGCTGCCATGCGGCGACATCGGGCATCGATGCGGCGATCGACGACATCCTGCCGGTGATGCGCAAGCATCCCGACCAGAGCATCCTCGGCGTGCTGCTCGCTTCGGGCATGTCGATGGAGAGCGTGCGCGCAAATGTCAAACTCGCGATCTCCGGCGGCCAGAACGAGCCGCGCAAGGCGATTGCCGGCACGGTGTGGGCGCTGCTGACCCATCCGGAGCAGCTCGATCTCGTGCGCAAGGGCGAGGTGACCTGGCTCCAGGCCTTCGAGGAATATGCCCGCTGGATCTCGCCGATCGGCATGTCGCCGCGGCGCATCGCAAAGCCCTGGTCGATCCGCGACGTGTCCTTCGAGCTTGATGAGCGTGTATTCCTGATGTTCGGCTCCGCCAACCGCGACGAGAAGCATTTTGAACGCGCCGACGAGTTTGATGTGAGACGGGATACGGCCAAGAGCGTCGCGTTCGGCGCTGGTCCGCATTTCTGCGCCGGCGCCTGGGCCTCGCGCGCCATGATCGCCGACGTCGCGCTGCCGACATTGTTCGCCCGTAGCCGCCGGCTCGAGATCGCCGACGACGAGCCGGTGCGGATCGGCGGCTGGGCGTTCCGAGGGCTGCAAAATCTACCGGTGAGGTGGTCTTAGCAGTTTCGGTGTCATCGACCGCCTTGTGCGCAATTGCGCACTGGGGCGGGCGATCCAGTACGCCGCGGCGGTCGTGTGACGCATTGACGTCTCTGG
Organism: Bradyrhizobium nivariense; assembly: GCF_029846715.1. Taxonomy (GTDB): domain Bacteria; phylum Pseudomonadota; class Alphaproteobacteria; order Rhizobiales; family Xanthobacteraceae; genus Bradyrhizobium. The sequence goes on along the minus strand of NZ_JARVWW010000015.1, from coordinate 17,556 downwards.
GATACCGGATTCCCCGCCTTCGCGGGGAATGACAGTGGAGATGGAAGACGCTCCGCGCCACGACAGCTCCCAGTCCGCCATGATGCCATCCTGCTCCTGTTTTGCCCGACGGGTCAAAGCCAATTTCGGATAAGACGTAAGCCATTGTTTTCGCACGCCCCGGCTACTGTGCATGGGGTTGTTTTCGCGATTTTTTGAATCTCGGCCGGGTTGCGTGCGTTTTTCACATTCGCGTGCGGAAAAATATCCCTGCATTCGCTCCGCCGCTTGAAAGATTAATCATGCGCGCGGCGCCGAGCGCAGTGCGCGCATCGCTATTTTTTCGCGCGTCTCGACACCTCGGATAAGGCGCACCATCATTCCCGAACGATGAATGATGACGGCCGCACGCGGCCGGGAGTGTGGAATGCTGCGTCGGGACTTTCTGAAACTTTCCGCCGGAACTGCGGCCGCGGCTGCGTTCGCTTCGCGCGCAAATGCGCAAGGCGCGGTGAAGGAAATTCGTATCGGCTATCAGAAGAACGGCGTGCTGGTTATCACGCGCCAGCAGGCGGCGTTGGAAAAACATTTCACCCCGCAAGGCATCGAGGTGAAGTGGGTCGAGTTCTCCTCGGGGCCGCCGATGATGGAGGCGATGAATGTCGGCAGCGTCGATTACGGCGCGGTCGGCGATTCCCCGCCGGTGTTCGCGCAGGCCGCGGGTGCTGCGATCGTCTATGCCGCCGGCCAGCCCATCACCAACGGCCAGGGCATCCTGGTGCCGAAGGATTCGCCGATCCGCGTCATCGCTGAATTAAAGGGCAAGCGGGTCGGTTTCACCAAGGGCTCCAGCGCGCACAACATCGTGGTGCAGACGCTGGAGAAGGCGGGCCTGACCTATGCCGACATCATCCCGGTCTATCTGACACCGCCGGACGCCGGCCCGGCGTTTGCCAATGGCAGCATCGAGGCCTGGGCGATCTGGGATCCGTACTTTGCGATCGGCGAGACCAAGCAGAACAGCCGCATCCTGATCAATGCCCGCGAGGTCACCAAGACCAATTCCTTCTACATCGCCAACCGCGATTTCGCCAAGAACCACGGCGCCATCCTGCAACAGATCGTCGACGTCACCAGCGCGACCGCAAAATGGGCCGAACAGCATCGCGACGAGGTCGCGAAATCGCTGGCCGCAGTCACCGGCATTCCGCTCGACATCCAGACCATTGCGGCCAACCGCTCGTCCTTCGTGGTCGGCCCCGTCACCGACGACATCGTCGCAACCCAGCAGGGCGTCGCCGACCGCTTCCACAAGCTCGGCCTGATCCCGAAGCCGATCGTGATCCGCGACATCGTCTGGCGCAACCCGGCAGCCTGATCGTGCCCACCAGCCTTCCCATCCAAAAGGGTTTGAACATGAGGCGTATCATCCAGCGTCTGATCGCGGCCATCGTGCTGTCGATCGGTATCGTCGCCGCCGCGGTCGGCACCTCCTACGGTCAGGACAAGGTGGTCCGCATCGGCTACCAGAAATACGGCAAGCTGGTGCTGCTCAAGAGCAAGGGCACGCTGGAGCCGAAGCTTGCCGCGGACGGCTACAAGGTGGTGTGGACCGAATTCCCCTCCGGCCCGCCGCTGCTCGAGGCGCTCAATGTCGGCGCGATCGATTTCGGCAACACCGGCGAAGCCCCGCCGATCTTCGCGCAGGCCGCGGGTGCGCCGATCCAGTATGTCGCCTATGAGCCGCCGGCGCCGAAGGGCGAGGCGATCCTGGTGCCGAAGGACAGTCCGCTGAAATCGGTCGCCGACCTCAAAGGCAAGAAGGTCGCGCTGAACAAGGGATCCAACGTTCACTATCTCCTGGTCAAGGCGCTGGAGAAGGCCGGCGTCAAATACTCCGAGATCGAGCCTGTGTTCCTCGCTCCGGCCGATGCGCGTGCCGCCTTCGAGCGCGGCGCGGTCGATGCCTGGGTGATCTGGGATCCGTTCCAGGCCGCGGCGGAAGCGGCCACCAGTGCGCGCACGCTCGCCGACGGCACCGGCATCGTCGCGAATTACCAGTTCTATTTCGCCTCGAAGAAATTCCTCGAAGCCAATCCGAAGATTGTCGACGCCGTGCTCACTGAGCTGAGCGCAGTCGACGATTGGGCCAAGGGCGACATCCATGCGGTCGCCGAGCAGCTGGCGCCGGCGATCGGCCTGTCGGTCCCGGTGGTCGAGGTCGCGCTGAAGCGGCAGGCCTACGGCATCAAGCCGCTGACTGATGCCGTCATCGCCGACCAGCAGCAGGTTGCGGACGCGTTCCTCGCGCTCAACCTGATCCCCAAATCCATCAAGATTTCCGACGTGGCACGGAGGCCAGGATCATGAGCAGGCACATGAGCAAGCAATCGAACGCCAACATCCTCTGGTTCCTGCCGACCCATGGCGACGGCCGCTATCTCGGCACCGGCATCGGCGGCCGCGAGGTCAACTTCAACTATTTGCGCCAGATCGCGCAGGCCGCCGACCAGCTCGGCTATTTCGGCGTGCTGCTGCCTACCGGGCGATCTTGCGAGGATTCCTGGGTCGTCGCCTCCTCGGTCGCGCCGTTCACCGAGCGGCTGCGCTATCTGGTGGCTGTTCGCCCCGGCCTGCAATCGCCGAGCGTGGCCGCGCGCATGACGGCGACGCTCGACCGCATCAGCAACGGCCGGCTTCTTGTCAACGTCGTCACTGGCGGCGATCCCGTCGAGAACAAGGGCGACGGTATCTTCCTCGCCCATGACGAGCGCTACGAGGTCACCCGCGAGTTCCTCAACGTCTATGGCGACCTGCTCGCGGGCAAGACCGTCAATGTCGAGGGCAAGCACATTCATGTCGAGGGTGGCAAGCTGCTGTTCCCGCCGGTGCAGGCGCCGCGTCCGCCGCTTTATTTCGGCGGCTCGTCGGATGCCGGCATCGACGTCGCTGTCGACACCGTCGACAAATACCTCACCTGGGGCGAGCCGCCGGCGCTGGTCGCGGAGAAGATCGCGAAGGTGAGGGAGGTCGCAGCAGCACGTGGCCGAAAATTGTCCTTCGGCATCCGGCTCCACGTGATTGTCCGCGAGACCAATGAAGCGGCCTGGCAGGCTGCCAACGAGCTGATCAAGCATGTCAGCGACGAGACCATCGCCACCGCGCAGAAGAATTTTGCGCGGATGGATTCGGTTGGCCAGCAGCGCATGGCGCAGCTGCATGGCGGCAAGCGTGACAAGCTCGAGATCGCCCCGAACCTGTGGGCCGGTGTCGGCCTCGTGCGTGGCGGCGCCGGCACGGCACTGGTCGGCGACGCTCAGACCGTTGCGGCCCGTATCAAGGAGTATCAGGACATCGGCATCGATACCTTCATCATGTCGGGCTACCCGCATCTGGAGGAAGCCTATCGCTTCGCCGAGCTGGTGTTCCCGCTGCTCTCGCTGGAGCAGCCCAGCAACGTGACCAAGCTTCATTTCAACGGCGGTCCCTTTGGTGAAACCGTCGGCAGCGACTTCCGTCCGCAGCATAAGGTGTCGCAGTCATGAGCCTGATCGACAGCGTTTCGCTTCCCCGCGGCTTCCGCCTGCCGCGCCTCGATGGCCTGATTCAGTGGGTCGTGCCGCTCGCCATCATCGCGATCTGGCAGGTGGCGAGCGTCACCGGATTCGTGCCGACGCGGGTGCTGCCGGCGCCGAGCGACGTCTTGCTCGCAGGCTGGAAGCTGCTGCTCTCCGGCGAGCTCGTTCGCAACATCTGGGTCTCGTTCTGGCGTGCCTCGATCGGCTTCCTGATCGGCGGCAGCATCGGCTTCGCGTTCGGTCTTGCCAACGGCCTGTCGCAGCTGTCGTCAAAGCTCACCGACACCACGCTCCAGATGGTGCGCAACGTGCCGCATCTGGCGCTGATCCCGCTGGTCATCCTGTGGTTCGGCATCGACGAGAGCGCGAAGCTGTTCCTGGTGGCACTCGGCGTGTTCTTCCCGATCTACCTCAACACGCTGCACGGCATCCGCACCGTCGACCCGCAGCTGATCGAGATGGGCCGCATCTACGGCATGACCGATGGCGAGCTGTTCCGCCGGGTGATCTTCCCGGGCGCGCTGCCCTCGATCTTCGTCGGCATCCGCTTCGCGCTCGGCATCATGTGGCTGACCCTGATCGTCGCCGAGACCATCGCAGCGTCTTCGGGCCTCGGCTACATGGCGATGCAGGCGCGCGAGTTCATGCTGATCGACGTCGTGGTGCTCTCGATCCTGATTTACGCGCTGCTCGGCAAGCTCGCCGACAGCGCCTCCCGCGTGCTGGAGCGCCTGACGCTCTCCTGGCACCCCGCTTTCCAGAAACGTTGAGAGTGACATGCAGACAGCCCTTCGTACTTCCCTCCCGGAAACCGAGCTCGCCACCCGCGCCAATTTCGCGCCGCAGGCCCGTGTGCTGCGCGAGGAGCGCCAAGAACGCCAAGCGCATAACAGCGGCCTGCCGCTCAGCATCCGGGCTTTACGCAAATCCTACGGCGACAACGAGGTGCTGCGCGGGATCGATTTGCACATCCCCGCCGGCCAGTTCGTCGCGATCGTGGGCAAAAGCGGCTGCGGCAAGAGCACGCTGCTGCGCCTCATCGCCGGCCTGGAGAAGATCGACGCCGGCAGCATCTCGCTCGGCGACACGGTGAAGCCCGTAGATATCCGCGTGATGTTCCAGGAGCCTCGGCTGTTGCCCTGGGCCCGCGTTCTCTCCAATGTCGAAGTCGGTCTCGGTCGCGATCGTGCCTCGTCCGACGCGCATTCACGCGCGGAGAAGGCGCTGACCGAGGTCGGGCTGACCGATAAGCGCGACCAGTGGCCCTCGGTGCTATCGGGCGGCCAGAAGCAGCGCGTTGCCCTCGCCCGCGCGCTGGTCTCGCGCCCCCGTGTGCTCGCCTTTGACGAGCCGCTTGGCGCGCTGGATGCGCTGACCCGCATCTCGATGCAGCGGTTGCTGGAGCGCGTCTGGCGCGACCAGGGCTTTACCGCGATCCTGGTGACCCACGATGTCGCCGAGGCGGTCGCGCTGGCCGATCGGGTGCTGGTGATCGAGGAAGGGCGGATCGCCCATGACGTCGTGGTTAACACGGCCCGGCCCCGCGAACGCGGCTCGGCCGAGCTCGCGGGTCTCGAAGGCTCGATCCTGAGCCACCTTTTGTCGGCGGACGATCGTACCTAAATAGAGAGGGACCCCGGCTTGGGGACGATGCCATGAATGTAGTGCCTCGCGATCTCATGACCGAAATTGCCGTCTCCTCCGCCGATTTCCGCGGCGCCATGCGCCACCTCACCGGCGGCGTCAGCGTCATCACCGCCGGACGGGGCAAGGACATCACCGGCATGACGGTGACCTCCGTCGCCTCGCTGTCGGTCGATCCGCCGACGCTGATCGTCAGCATCAACCGCGATGCCTCGTCCTTCCCGCTGATCCGCCGCCACGGCGCCTTCGGCGTGAACATCCTCGCGGCCGATCAGCTCGACGTCGCCGAGCGCTTTGCCGGCAAGGGCGGGCTCAAGGGTGTCGATCGTTTCGCGGGTGCCAGATGGGTAACGGCGATCTCGGGTGTTCCGCTGCTGGTTGGCGCATTGTCCGCCGTCGATTGCGAGGTCGAGGAGATCGTCGAGCGCCATTCGCACGGCATCGTCATCGGCCGTGTCAGGGACATCAGGAATTCGACCCGCAACGCCGCGCTGGCCTATTGGCACGGCCAGTACGTGGCGGTCGACCAGGACGAAGACGCGGCCAGGCTTGCGGACGTCAGCGTTCCCACGCACGTCCGGCGCGGCATTTGATCGCCGCCGGCCACAGGCCGTGCAGGCTGGCCTTTTCGCTTCCATCGCTCTAGAAGCACCTCGGCCTCCCGCCGGGACGGCATTGGAGCGCAATGATGAAACGCGTCGTGACCTGGGCCTTCTATGCGGTCGGCGCGCTCGCGATCGCCTATCTCGCGCTCTACGCCTATGCGATGTTCAGCGGCCAGCCGATCGTGCCGGGCGACCCCATCCGCATCTTCCGCAAGCCGGATGCGCCGAGCTATTCGTGAAAAGATTTGTAGGGTGGGTTAGCGAAGCGTAACCCACCACCTTTGTCGCCGCGCGAGAAGAGGTGGGTTACGCCTAGCGGATTGCGCTTTGCGCATCCGCGAGGCTAACCCACCCTACGACGTCCACGAATTCACCCCCGCAAAATCGCCAGCGCCAGTGCCTGCGCGCGCGGCACGATGCTGTCGAGCTCGAGATATTCCTCCGGCGTGTGCGCGAGGCCGCCGACGGGTCCGAGGCCGCAGATGGTCGGCGTTCCGACCGCGGCGGTGAAGCCGGAATCGGCGCAGCCGCCGGAGAACTCGCCTTGGAGCGTGGTGAGGCCGGCCTGCTTTGCGGCGGCTTGATAATTTTCGAAAAGCGCCTTCGAATCCGCGCTCTGCACCACCGGGACGAACTCGCCTTTGACCGTCAGCGTCGCACTCGTGCCCGGCACGTAAGGTGTCGCGATGATTGTCTCGATCGCGGCCATCACCCTCGCGCGATCCGCCGGATCGACGTAGCGCATGTCGATCTGCCCTTCTGCGTAAGGCGCCGTCGTGTTGACGGACTGCCCGCCCGAGACGAGGCCGACATTGAGCGTGATGCCCTTGTCCAGATCGGTCAGCGCGTGGATATGCACGATCTTGTGCGCGAGCTCGCCGATGGCGCTGACGCCGGCGGCGAAATTGGCGCCGGAATGCGCGGCTTTGCCGGTGATGGCGACATGCATGAAGATGCCGCCCTTGCGGCCGGTGACGATATTGCCGGTCGGGCGGCCCGGCTCGGAATTGAACACGGCGCGCGCGGCGCGTCCTTCGCGCTCGATCACCGGCCGCGAGGAGGGCGAGCCGATCTCTTCGTCCGAGGTGATCAGCACCTTGATCGGGTGCGGGCTGCCGCCGAATTTGTGGAAGGCGGTTGCCACGAATATGTTCATGACGACGCCGGACTTCATGTCGGCAACGCCGGGCCCATAGGCGCGCTTGTCTTGAATCGTGAACGGACGCCGCCCGGCCTCGCCCTTGCCGAACACGGTGTCGCGATGTCCCATCAACAGCACCGGCTTCTCGTTGCTGCCGGGCTTCGCGACGTCGGCATGGATCGCATCGCCGAATGTGGCGTGGTTTTCGCGCCGGAACGGAATGCCGTGCTCGGCAAAATGCCGCTCGAACCGCGCCCCGACCGCATCGACGCCTTCCTTGTCATAGGATCCGGAATCGATGTTCACGACATCGCGCAGCAGATCGATCATCGCCTGCCGCTGCGTCGCCAGCCAGTCCGTGATTTGAGCTTCAGACATGTTTATCCTCGCGTGGTTCTCGTGCGGGGTTATACGGCCTTGCGGGAGCTTGACCTAGTCGCCGGATGCGGTGCGGCCATGCTGCGGTCTGCGGGTTTTGACCTACGCTGCCTCCCCAACGTCGTCCTGGCGAAAGAGGACCCATACCGCGGAATCTATCGACGGAAGGCGGTAGGAGTACCGAACGACGAATCTTCGCCAAACTCCTCCTTGGGGTAATGGGTCCTGGCCTTCGCCGGGACGACATCGAGAGTCTGGAGCTGTCTTCACTTCACTTACAACGAAAATGCCCGGGTTTGATCCCGGGCATTCGCATCCTCAGATTTTCGCCGAAGTCCTACGCCCCCACCATCGGCATGCGCGGATATTCACCGGGCGTGCCGGCGGGGGTGATCGGAATGCCGCCGTCGGAATATTCGTTGAGCTTGTTGCGCAGCGTGCGGATCGAGATGCCCAGGATGTTGGCGGCATGGGTCCGGTTGCCGAGGCAGTGCTTCAGTGTCTCCAGGATAAGGTCGCGCTCGACATCTGCGACAGTGCGGCCGACCAGCGCCCGCGTCACCTGCTCGGCGGCCATGGTGGCATGCGCCACGGCCGGCGCGATCTTGGCGAGGTCGAGGCGGTCGCCGTCGGGCGTGAGGATCGCATCGGCGCCGATCTCGTCGCCCTGCGCCATCAGGACCGAACGGTGCATGGTGTTTTCGAGTTCGCGGACGTTGCCCTGCCAGCGATTGGTGGAAAGAACCCGACGCGCTTCCGCCGAGATCGGGCGCATCGGCACGCCGTTGGCTTCGGCGTATTTCTTCACGAAGTGCTGGGCGAGCTCAAGAATGTCGGCGGGACGCTCGCGCAGCGGCGGGATCTTCAAATTCACGACGTTGAGCCGGAACAAGAGGTCCTCGCGGAACGTGCCTTCGCGTACGGCCTCAACCAGATTGCGGTTCGAGGTCGCGATGATGCGGATGTCCACCGGGACGGGCTTGGTGCCGCCGACACGATCGATCACGCGCTCCTGGATGGCGCGGAGCAGTTTCGATTGCAGGCGGACGTCCATCTCCGAGATTTCGTCGAGCAGCAGCGTGCCGCCGGTTGCCTCCTCGAACTTGCCGATGCGGCGGGCGATCGCGCCGGTGAAGGCGCCCTTCTCGTGGCCGAACAGCTCGGACTCCAGCAGATGCTCGGGGATCGCGGCGCAGTTGATCGAGATGAACGGGCGCTTGGCGCGGCCCGAGCGGGTGTGGACGTAGCGGGCCAGCACTTCCTTGCCCGTACCGGATTCGCCGGTGATCATCACGGAAGCGTCCGAGCCCGCGATCTGCTGGGCGAGCTTGATCACCTTGGCCATCGCCTCGTCGCGATAGACCAGCTCGCGGGAATCGTTGGCGACCGCGGCCAGCACCGCTGCGATCAGTTCCGGGTCCGGCGGCAGCGGGATGTATTCCTTGGCGCCGGCATGGATCGCCGCGACCGCGGCGCGGGCGTCGTTGGTAATGCCGCAGGCGACGATCGGCGCGTGGATGTGCTCGGCCTCGAGCCGCATCACGAGATCGCGGATGTCGAGGGCGACGTCGACCAGCAGGAGGTCGGCGCCCTTGCCGCCGCGCAGCACGCGCATCGCCTGCTCGTGATCCTCGGCATGGGTCACGGTGGCGCCGTTCTCCATCGCGATCTTGGTGGCGGTGGTGAGCTGGCCCTTCAATGTGCCAACGATGAGAAGCCGCATGTCAGTCTCCTGTTCGTCTGGTCGCGCTGCCGCGCGTCATCGCTTTAGGCGCGTTCAGTCTTGATGATTTCGGTCATGGTCACGCCGAGCTTGTCCTCGACCAGGACAACTTCGCCGCGGGCGACCAGCTTGTTGTTGACGTAGATGTCGATGGCCTCGCCGACGCGCCGGTCGAGCTCGAGCACGGTCCCGGGCCCGAGCTTCAACAGCTCGCTGACGTCCATCTTGGAGCGGCCGAGCACGGCCGAGACCTGCACCGGCACGTCGAACACGGCCTCGAGGTCGGCGGCGGCGCGCGTTGCATATTCGTCCTCGTTGTAGCCGACGTCGGTGCCGGCAGGCGGCATCGGGCCGTTGAGATCGGGCAGCGGGATGTGTCCGTCGGTGTCGCTCATGGCTTAGCTCCCCCTGCGGGACGCAACATAGCGTCCCACCATTTCGTCGATCTTGGCCGCGATGGCGCCGCGCTCCAGCACGACGCCGCCATCGGCCCATTCGATCCGGCAGTCGCCGGTGGCAATCTCGGGCTCGGCCAGAATCACCAGCCGGCCTTCGAAGCCGCTCTGCTTGGCCAGCCGCTCGATGTTCTCGCGCGCGGCGTCGTAGAGCGCGTCGTTGATGCGGACGACGAGGTGCGGCGTCGCGACCAGATGCGAGAAGCAGTCCTTGACCAGCGCGACGATCTCGCCGAGCGGCTCGGCGGCGACCAGATCGGCGCACAGCTTGCGCGCCACCGCCACCGCCACGTCGACCGCCTCGGTCTCCATCTTGGATTCGATGTTGCCGATGCCCGAGGCGATGCCCCGGATGGCGATGTTGATCTCTTCCATCGCGAGCGCGACGCGGCGGTCGCTCTCGGCCTTGGCCTCGCGCTGGCCGGCGGCAAAGCCGTCCTGATAGGCGCGCGCCTCGGCTTCCGCGACCTTCTGGACGATTTCGGCCGCAGTTGCGGCCTTCTCGCGCGTCCGGTCGGGTGCGGCGAAGTCGTTATCGAACAGGAATTTTGCCGGAGCGGCCATCAATACACCAGCTCGTCGTCGGCGCGGTTCTTGGTCAGCATGATCTCGCCCTTGGCGGCGAGGTCCTTGGCGAGGTTGACCAGCAGCGCCTGGGCCTCGTCGACGTCGCGCAGGCGGACCGGACCCATCGCCGCCATGTCGTCCTGGAGCATTTTTGCCGCACGCGAGGACATGTTGCCGAAGAAGAAGTTGCGGACGTCCTCGTTGGCGCTCTTGAGCGCGACGCCGAGCTTGTCCTTGTCGACGTTGCGCATCAAGGTCTGGGCGGAGCCGGAATCCAGCTTCACGAGATCGTCGAAGGTGAACATCAGCGCCTTGATGCGCTCGGCCGATTCGCGGTTGTCCTCTTCCAGCGAGGTGATGAAGCGGGTTTCGGTCTGACGGTCGAAATTGTTGAAGATTTCCGCCATCACCTCGTGGGCGTCGCGGCGGCGGGTCTGTGATAAATTGGACATGAATTCGGTGCGCAGCGTCTTCTCCACGCTCTCGATCACCTCCTTCTGCACCGCCTCCATCTTCAGCATGCGGTTGACGACGTCGAGCGCCAGATCCTCGGGGAAGATGCCGAGCACGCGCGCGGCGTGTTCCGGCTTCAGCTTCGACAGCACGACCGCGATGGTCTGCGGATATTCGTTCTTGAGATAGTTGGCGAGCACCTCTTCCTGCACGTTGGAGAGCTTCTCCCACATGTTGCGGCCGGCCGGGCCGCGGATTTCGTCCATGATGCCGTTGACGCGCTCGGGTGCCAGATATTGCTGGAGTAGCCGCTCGGTAGCGTCGAAATTGCCCATGAGCGCCCCGGAGGCCGACATCCGCGAGACGAATTCGAGCAGCATGTCCTCCACGGTGTCGACCTCGACGGTGCCGAGCGTCGACATCTCCAGCGAGAGCTGGCGCACCTCGTCGTCGTCGAGCAGCGACCAGATCTTGCCGCCATATTGCTCGCCGAGCGCCAGCATCAGGATCGCGGCGCGCTTCGGCCCCGCCACCGCATCGACCTTTGCGCCTCCGCGGCTGCCGGCACGCTGACCGAGCGTGGAGATCACGCTGGTGATGTCGTTGGAGTTGGCGTTTTGCAGGGCAGCGGCCATGTCAGATCACTTCTCGATTATTTCGCGGGTTCGGTCAGCCATTGCCGGATGATGGCGACGGTCTCGTTGGGATTGCGCTCGGCGAGTTCGCCGACGCGATGGACGGATTGGGCGTGGACCTGGCCCTGGACGGTGGCGACGTCGATCGCGCTGGCGGCGCCGCTCGGCAGGAGCGGCTGTCCGGACGGGGCGGCCTCTTCCGAGGCGGCCGGGCCGGTGAGGACGCCGGCGATGGCGGCTGCGACTTCGTCGGATGCCAGGATGCGCTTGACCAGCGGGCGGATCACCAGGAACAGCACGATCAGGCCGAGCAGCATCATCACGCCGAGCTCGACGAAGTACATGACGTCGTCCTTGGTGAACTGCAGCATGCCGAGCAGGCCGGAGGGTTCGGCGATCGGGGTGGTGGAGGGGGCGTCGGCAAAGCGCAAATTGACGACCTCGACCTGGTCGCCGCGCTTCTGGTCGAAGCCGATCGCCGAGCGCACCAGCGTGGCGATGCGGTCGAGCTGCTCCTTGGTGCGGTCCTGGTAGGCCAGATCGCCCTTCTCGTTCTTGGAGTAGATGCCGTCGACCAGCACCGCGACCGAGATGCGGTTGACCCGGCCGGCCTCGGTCACTTCGGTCTTGGTGGTGCGGGAGATCTCGTAATTGTTGGTCTCTTCGCTCTTCTTGCTCTGGTCCTTGGCCGCGACGCCGCTGTTCTGCTGGTTGCCCGGCAGTTCGTTGTTGACGGTGACCTGGCCGTTGTTGTCGGCGGTCATGCTCTGCTCTTCGCGGGTCTGGCTCGAGCGCAGCACGCGGCCTTCGGGATCGAACTTGTCCGAGGTCTGGGTGATCTTGTTGAAGTCGAAATCGGCGGAGAGCTGGACCCGGGCGCGTCCCGTCCCCACCACGGAGGAGACGATGTCCTCGACCTGCTTGCGCATCCGTTTCTCGAAGGCGGTGCGGCGCTCGTCGCCGATCTGCTGGTCCGGATCGGTCTGGGCGCCGTCGGCGAGCAGCTGGCCGGTCTCGTCGACGATCGAGACCCGCTGCGGCTTCAGCCCGTTCACGGCCGAGGCGACGAGGTGGCGGACGGCGCGGATCTGCTGGGCTTCCAGCGCGCCGCGGACCCGCACCACGATCGAGGCCGACGGCTCCGGCGCCTCGCGCGAGAACAGCGGGCGCTCGGGCAGCACCAGATGGACGCGGGCGGCCTGGATGCGGTCGATGGCGCGGATGGTGCGGGCGAGCTCGCCTTCCAGCGCGCGGAGGTGGTTGATGTTCTGGACGAAAGAGGTGGTGCCGAGCGCATCCGACTTGTCGAACACCTCGTAGCCGACGCCGCCGCCCTTGGGCAGGCCGCCCTCGGCGAGCTTCATCCGCAGGCGGGTGACCTTGTCCTTGGGCACCATGATGATGCTGCCCTCGTTGCGCAGCTCGAACTGGATGCCCTGGCGCTCCAGGTCCTTGATGATGCCCGAGGAATCCTCGACGCTGAGGTCGGTGAACAGCGTCGTCATCTGCGGCGTGGTGACGCGCATGATGACGAACGCAAAGAAGCCGACGAGCGCGGCGGTGACCGCGATCATCGCCCCGAACCGGGCGGCTCCGATACCCTTCAGAAAGTCCGCAAGACCTTGCAAGCAACCGCCCCGACAGATTCGGCTGCTTTCACAGGAAAGGCCGACTGGGCAATTATTGCCTAGGTGATGGTTTCGATATGGTTAACGAAGGTTAAGAGCTGCGACAAAAGTCGCCTCATGAAAAAAATCGGCCTCGCTGGGCGAGGCCGATTTTCGTCAAAAGCCGCAGATTTCCGGATTGCCTACTGGCGATATTGCTGGATGCGGGTGGTGCGAAGCCCCGCCAGACCGTGCTGGTCGATCGAAAACTGCCAGGAGAGGAATTCGTCAACCGTCAGGGTATAACGGCTACAGGCCTCCTCGAGGGAGAGAAGGCCGCCACGGACGGCGGCGACGACTTCGGCCTTGCGGCGAATGACCCAGCGTTTGGTACCGGGTGCAGGCAGATCCGCAATCGTCAACGGACTGCCGTCCGGCCCGATGACGTATTTTACCCTCGGGCGATGGGGTTCTGTCATGGCGTACTCACAAACTCTCAACCACTGAACTCACTCAGTAACCCTACGCATGCCGACTTAAAAATCCGCTAAGCCTAAGGCTTCAATACAATTCTCGTTGAAAATGGCTGGAACACAGCCGTCTCGACCGGCGGGACGGTGCGTCCAGGCGGGCCGAGGGGGTCTTTGTAAATACTTTACTAACGAACGAGGCCTGCGGGCGGTGTCGCAAGGCCTCTCAACCCACGCTAATTGCTGGCGGTGGCGATGATGCTCTTGACCTGGCTCAGGGTGTAGCTGGCGCCGTCGATGGTGAGCAGCGGCGGCGACTGGGTCAGGTCGACGGACGACACCGTGCCCTGCACCTGCGCGGCGATGCCGACATTGTTGTTGGCGACATCCTTGCCCGTGGCCGAGATCGTGTACTTGCCGTCGGGCCATTGCGTGCCGTCATTGCCCATTCCGTTCCAGGTGAACGGAACGTCGGTGCCGGCGCCGGCGGTATATTTTCCGGTAAACACGGTCTGGCCGCTGGCATTGGCGAGGGTGATGTCGACCGTCGCGTCGCTGGGCACGTTGAGATGCCAGGTTGCCGACGACTTCGTCATGGTTGCGGTCGTGCCGTCGACCAGGGCGGTCTTGCCGACGAAGCCGAGCGCCTGGGTCGCCTGCGTGGTCTGTTGCAGGGTGACGAGCTGGGACAGCGAGTCGTTGGTCTTGAGCTGCTGCTCGACGCCGGCGAACTGCACCAGCTGCTGGGTGAACTGGTTGGTGTCGAGCGGATCGAGCGGGTTCTGGTTCTGCAGCTGCGTCGTCAGCAGCGTCAGGAAGGTCTGGAAGTTGCCGGCCAGCGTCGCGCCGGTGGTCGAGCCCAGGCTCGAGCTCGACGTGGAGGATTTCGGCAGGTCGGTCGTGCCGGAGACGACCGAGGGAGCGGTGGCGCCAGTCGTGGTGGTCATGTCTCGATACTCCTCACACTCTGATGTCGACGCCGCTGCTCGATCCGAGCATGCGGCCGTAGCTGCGCCCGACCGGGGCCGTGGCAACTGCGTCCTCGTCGCTGATGATCAGCCGGCGGGCATTGCCGCCATTGTCGTTGTTCTGGCCGGAGTTCTGGCCCGACGAATTCTGGTCGCGCAGGCTGAAGGACAGCCCGTTGCTGCCGGTCTTGAGGCCGGCATCGTCGAGCGCGCGCTGCAATTGCGGTGCGTCCTGCCGCAGCATCTGCAGCGTCTCCGGCTTCTCGACGGTGAGATGCGAGGTGACCTGGCCGTTGCGGTCGACATTGATGCGGACGTCGATGCGGCCGAGGTCGAGCGGATCGAGGCTGATGTCGAACCGGGTCTTGCCGGCGCGCGCGGCGGCCGCGATCTCGATGGGGACGCCGCTGATCGGAATCGCCGTATTGGTGGCCGCGGTCGCGGTCAGCGTCGCGGTCGATGCGGTCGCAGCCGAAGTCGTATTGGTCAGCGGCGCCTGCACGGCCGAGGCCGCCTGCGCGCTGGTGTCGGTTTGCGTTGCGACGGTCTGCGCGCCCGCATGAGCGTGCGTGGCCGGCGCGCCTGGTGCCGCATCCGCCGTACGGTCGGAGGTAGCGGCCTTGGCGTCGGCGGCGTTCGCGTCGATCGGCGGCTTGTCGGCTTGCGGATGCGCCGCGTTGGCGGACGCTGCCGTCGCCGGAGCCTGCGTGGCGTTGGCCTTGCCGGTGTCCTGGCCGATATTGGAGACGTCGCTCGCGCCTTGCGCGGTGGCTGCGGCCTTGAACGAGGTTTTTGGCGTGCCCTGGTCGACGGCGGCGATCAGGCCGCCATTGGTCTTGGCATCGGTCGCGGTCGAATCGGTCGTCCCGGTCGCGGCGTCGGCCAGCGTCGCCGAGGTCTCGGCATCGACCTTAGCGCTTGCGGTCCTGGCGCTCTTGTCGCCCGGCGTCGCGGTATCGGTCTTGGTGCCGGCGATCTGCGCCGCGGTGGACGCGCTGGCGGCGATGCCGGCGGCGGCGATCGTCAGCGGCGAGGAGGCGGAGCCGGCGGCCTGGTTCGCGGCCGCGTTCGGATCGACCGGCACGACCGGCGTGGCCACCACGATGCTGGGATCGGGCACGGCGGCAGGCGTCGCGTTGATCTGCGCGGCTGCGGCGGCATCGACGGCGGCGGCAAGGCCATCGGTGCCGTCGGCCTTGTCCCCTTTGGTCTCGTCGGACTTGTCCGCAGACTTGTCGGCCGATTTGGCGTCGGAGGTCTCGGACTTGTCCTTGGTCTTGCTATCAGCCTTGCTAACAGCCTTGGCCGGATCGGCCGTCGCGTCGCTGTTGGTGTCGTTGCTGGTGTCGTTTTTGGCCGGCGCGGAATTGTCGCTGTCGTCGCTGGCCCTGCTCTGCGAGGACGGGTCGGTCGAGGAGGTATCGTGCGAGCTCTTGTCCGAGGCGGAGGAGGAATCGGTCCGGCGCGGGGTGTCCTGCGACGACGCGCTGTTGCTGATGGCCTGGGTGTTGCTGTCGACCAGCGAGCCGAAGGAGTCGTTGGACGTGTCTTTCGGCGCTTGCGACCGGGCAGGCTTTTGCTGCGCGCCCTGGACTTGCACGCTTGCCGCGACATCTGACGTACGACCGACCACAGGCAACCCCTTCGAAACATCTTCGGCTTAAGGGGTAGCAAGGAGCGGGCCAGCCCCGCGCAGTGGTATTTTATCAAGTAAAATCAATGGCCTGATGATTTTGGCGCCCCACCCCGGGGCCTTTCAAGGCCCCGCCATTTCTGCCTCCCCGGCAAGAATTGCCCTAACCTGGCGGCGTGCGTGATTGCTTCACCGCAAGGCCGCCTATATTAAAGAGACAGCTCTCAGCCGCTTTCGACCGGGCCAGCCGCGCCCTTCGGGAACTCGCAAGTTCCCGGGGATCGCCGGTGTCCCGCCGGAAGCACCCAGCGGATCGCCGCAACGCCGCCGTCACAACGCTTTAAGGCCCATGCTCAACAGTCTGGATCTCGAAGGCCGTCCTGAGGATACCAGGGTCGTCGTTGCCATGTCGGGCGGCGTCGATTCATCGACGACGGCTGCGCTCTTGAAGGCGGAAGGCTACGACGTCGTCGGCATCACGCTGCAGCTCTACGACCATGGTGCTGCGACCCACCGCAAGGGCGCCTGCTGCGCCGGCCAGGACATCCACGACGCCCGCGACGTCGCGGCCAAGCTCGGCATTCCCCATTACGTGCTCGACTACGAGGACCGCTTTCGCGAGTCCGTCATCGACAATTTCGCCGACAGCTACGCGCTCGGCGAGACGCCGGTGCCGTGCATCGAGTGCAACCGCTCGGTCAAGTTCCGCGACCTCTTGAAGACCGCGCGCGAGCTCGGCGCCACCGCGCTCGCCACCGGCCATTACGTCGCCTCGCGCCGCCGCGACGACGGCTCGCGCGCGCTGGTGTGTGCCGCCGATGCCGATCGCGACCAGAGCTACTTTCTGTTCGCGACCACGCAGGAGCAGCTCGATTACTTGCGCTTTCCGCTCGGCGACATGACCAAGCCCGAGACGCGCGAGCTGGCGCGGCGCTTCGGCCTTGCCGTCGCCGACAAGCACGACAGCCAGGACATCTGCTTCGTGCCCACCGGGCGCTACACCGACATCATCACGCGCCTGCGGCCGAACGCGATGGATCCCGGCGAGATCGTCGATCTCGACGGCCGCGTGCTCGGCCGGCACAACGGCATCGCCAATTTCACCATCGGCCAGCGCCGCGGCCTCGGCATCGCAGCCGCCGCGCCGCTGTTCGTGGTGCGGCTGGAGGCGGCCAACCGCCGCGTCATCGTCGGCCCGCGCGAGGCGCTGAAGATGCACCGCATCAGCTTGCGCGACGTCAACTGGATCGGCGATGGCGACATCGACCGCGCCATCGGCAGTGGCCTCGAAATGTTCGTGCGCGTGCGCTCGACCCGCAGCCCCCAGCCGGCGTGGCTGCGCGGCGCCAACGGCCATTACGAGGTCGAGCTCGTCGCCGGCGAAGAGGGCGTCTCGCCGGGCCAGGCCTGCGTGTTCTACGACGCACCTGGCGGCCAGGCCCGCGTGCTCGGCGGCGGCTTCATCCAAAGCGCCGCCGCCAAGGTCGCGACCAGCACGGCGAGGCCGCTGGTGGAAGCGGTGCGCGGCTAACGCTGAATGAATTTGGGCCTCATCACTCACCGAGAGGAAGGTGCGCGCCCTCTCCCGCCCTTGTCCGCCGAAGCCTTGGCGAAGGCGGATGCGGGGGAGGGTTGGGGAGGGGGTCTCTCCACCAGCGATATCTCGCGAGAGGAAAGAACCCTCACCGGCCGCGCTCGAGCGAGCGCGCCGACCTCTCCC